>NZ_NRCJ01000010.1:0-18310 GCF_003129965.1 Aggregatibacter kilianii
GCGGTGGGCCCACCTGAATCCATACCGAACTCAGAAGTGAAACGCCGTAATGCCGATGGTAGTGTGGGGTATCCCCATGTGAGAGTAGGTCACCGCCAAGCCTAATTGAAAAGCAACCCCTGATGTGGAAACACGTCGGGGGTTTTTGGTTTTTTAGGCATAGGGTTTTTAGATTAAATAAAAGGTATGATAAACAGCGTAAAAATAAGGACAACACGTAAGAAAAAACCGCACTTAAGTGAATAAAAGTGCGGTCCGTTTTTAAGATGTTTTTGAACTGAATTGTTATATACAAACCATACGCTAATTGTTATCCTTTAGCAGATAGTTCTTTAATTGTCCTAAGGAGAAAATTATGTATTTTTTAGATGGCTTACCCATTGCTTCAATTATTTTTATTGTGCTTGTCGGTGTGGTGCTTTATTCCACATTAAAAACCGTGCCGCAAGGCTATAACTGGACGATTGAGCGTTTCGGTCGTTATACCCGCACTTTAATGCCGGGTTTGAATTTTGTTGTTCCCTTTGTTGATCGTGTTGGTCGCAAGATCAATATGATGGAGCAGGTGTTGGACATTCCATCTCAAGAAGTGATTTCAAAGGATAATGCCAATGTTGCGATCGATGCGGTGTGTTTCGTTCAGGTTATTGATGCGCGTAATGCGGCTTATGAAGTGAATCACCTGGAACAAGCTATTATTAATCTTACCATGACAAACATTCGTACGGTTTTAGGTTCTATGGAACTGGACGAAATGTTATCTCAACGTGATTCTATCAACAGTCGTTTATTGTCTATCGTAGATGAGGCAACCAATCCTTGGGGAATTAAAGTTACCCGTATTGAAATCCGCGATGTCCGCCCACCGCATGAATTGATTGCTGCAATGAATGCGCAAATGAAAGCTGAACGGAATAAACGTGCGGATATTTTGGAAGCCGAAGGTGTGCGTCAGGCTGAAATTTTACGTGCGGAAGGTGAAAAACAATCCCGTATTTTGAAAGCGGAGGGTGAACGTCAGGAAGCTTTCTTGCAAGCAGAAGCGCGTGAACGGGCGGCTGAAGCTGAAGCAAAAGCAACACAAATGGTATCCGATGCGATTGCGAATGGTGATACCAAAGCAATTAATTACTTTATCGCACAAAAATACACCGAAGCGCTAAAAGAAATTGGCGGTTCCGATAACAGTAAAGTTGTTTTGATGCCTTTAGAAGCCGGCAATTTAATTGGTTCTATTGCCGGTATCAGCGAGCTGTTAAAATCCGACAAAAAAGTAAATTAATCGAAGAACTGAGGTTGGTATGGAATGGTTGACGGACTGGAATATTTGGCATTGGCTTATTCTTGGTTTTATTCTGCTCATCGCTGAGATTGTCATTCCCGGCGTTTTCCTTTTATGGTGGGGCTTGGCAGCGATTGTGGTTGCGGCAATCATGAAATTTATCCCAACCTTACCCCTTTCTGTATTAGCTGTTATCTATGCGGTTATCGCCATTGTTTTGAGTATTATTTGGTGGCGTTATCAGCATGGTAAAGACCAAATTGATCAAACAAAAACTGTTCTTAATCAACGAGATCATGCGATGATAGGGGCGAGAGGCAAAGTTCTTGAAATGGCGGAAAACGGCATTGGCAGAGGTGCTTTCGGCGATACTACATGGCGTATTAAAGGACACGATTTGACAGCAAATGATATTGTCGAGGTGATCGCAGTGGATAGCATCACATTGAAAGTTAAGAAAATTTAAGGAAGTAAATGAAGCATTTAATTATTTCTGCACATCCCAATCAACAAAGTTTTAATCGCGCTTTAGTGGAACGTATTATTAAAGTATCCCATGAGCTGAATGTGGAAACCATCGTGCGCGATCTTTATACGTTAAATTTTAATCCCGTTTTATCTTGGAACGAATTGAGCGCAGGTGCGGAAGGCATTGTACCGACGGAGATTAAATTTGAGCAAAATCTGATTAAGGAGGCCGATTTGATCACGTTGGTTTATCCCCTTTGGTGGATGGGTTTCCCAGCGATTTTAAAAGGTTATTTAGATCGCGTGCTCAGCTACGGATTCGCCTATAAAACAGGTAATGAGGGTTCCATAGGATTGCTGGGTGATAAGAAAATGCAACATTTTATTACCATGGGAAATAATCTGGAACGTTATCAAAGCCTGAATTTTGATCAAGCGCTACAAACCTGTTTGGTTGACGGTTTGTTTAATTTCTGCGGTATTACCGATATTCAGCACGAGATTTTCGGTGATATGCATTTGTTGGATGAAGTGGATTATCAGAAAATTCTGAGTGGTGCCGCACAAAAAACACAGGAAAATCTGACCGCACTTTTAACGAAAGGCGGAGAAAAATAATGCAAGAAAGCGTCCAATTAAATAATTTTTCTCTGATTAGTCGTTTATTTGGCAATTTGTTTTATCGCCAGCCGACGGATCCTATTTTAGCCGGCGTGTTCGCTTGGTTACAGCAAGGCAATTTATCACAGCTCTGGGCGTTGAATGAAGATAATGACGGCAAAAACGCGTTGGATTCCTTGCAAATGCCCATTGATTTAGCGTTGTTGGATAAGGAATATCAAAAAATTTTGGGTGGAAATGGAAGTGTGGAGACACAAATTTCCGCGTATGACATTTCCGTTGAAGATTTTCATGATTTTCGCCAAATTCGGAATTTACCTGAAGCGGATAACCTTGACCATTTCGCCATGTTGTTGTTAACGGCTTCTTGGCTGGAAGACAATGCAGATTCTGTGAGTGCGCAGCAAGAATTATTTGAACGTTTTTTGTTGCCTTGTGCCGCCAAGTTTTTAGTTAAAATTGAAAAACAGGCAACTTTGCCGTTTTATCGTTCATTGGCGTATTTAACCCGCGAAATTCTTTCTGCAATGGCAGATGAGCTAGAGTCGGAAGCGTTATAAAAATGGCTAAAAATAAAGGTGAGTTTGAGGCTCACCTTTATTTTTAATCTTTATATAAATTGTCGCCTTCATTTGGCTGGGTTTTAAAGCGGCGATGAAGCCACATATATTGTTCAATACCCTTCATAATTTCCTTTTCAATCACCTTATTCATTCTTGTTGCAATCTCGGTTTCGTTATGCAAATCAGAAAAATCCACCGGTGGGGAAATCGTCACCGTATAGCCGGAATGGTCTTTATTTCGAATCGGCGCAAAAGGAATGACTTTACTGGTCGGTGAGGATTTTAACAAATAATAACTTCCGGTCGTCGTTGCCGCATGGGGAACAGCAAAAAATGGCACGAACACGGCGTTTTTTCTGCCGTAATCATGATCCGGCGCGTACCAAATAATATCACCGTTCCGAATGGCTTTAATCATGCCACGTAAATCTTTGCGATCCAGCATGTCTTTGTTGGAACGCAATCTGCCTTGGGTTTGAATCCAATCAAACAACGGATTATCGTTCGGGCGATAAACACCAATCCCGGGCTGGTGAATACCGACGATACGCGCACCCAATTCCAACGTTAAAAAATGGACACCGACAAAAATAATGCCGTCCGCTAAATTCTCTTTTAAGTATTCAATCCCTTCAATTTTTGACCATTTTTTAATGCGACGATCAGACCAAAACCATGCCATACCGGTCTCAATAATCGCCATGCCGGTAGAGCGCAAATTGGCGTGTAAAATCTCGTTTATTTTTTGTTCGGAATAATCGGGAAAACAAAGTTCCAGATTGCGTTTGGCTATTTTAGCCCGCCGTTTGCCTACACCGGTTTTGCTGAATAATCGCCCCAATCCATTGCCGATTTTGCATAAAACGGGATAAGGAAGCAGTAAGATCAAACGAAAAAGACCAAGGGCAAGCCAGAAGCCCCAATGTTTGGGATGGAGAAATTCAATTTTAAAGGTTGGAAGAACAGATTTTGCCATAAGGGATTATAGGATAACTTCAATTGGTTTTAGTTTAGCGGAATTTTTAGGAAATAGCATTTCCCCTGTGGTAATATTAGCGAAATTTTTTATCCTATAATCTAAGAGAAAATCAAATGGCTCAATATTCTGCACAATTTAATCAGGCAAAAGTTTTGGTATTAGGCGATGTGATGTTGGATCGCTATTGGTTCGGTGCAACCAATCGTATTTCGCCGGAAGCACCGGTGCCGGTGGTACGCGTTCAGCAAAATGAAGAACGTGCAGGCGGCGCGGCAAACGTGGCGATGAACATTGCTTCGTTAAACGTGCCGGTGCAACTGCTTGGCTTAACCGGCATGGATGAAGCGGGTTCGGCATTGACGACATTATTACAACAACAAAAAATCGATTGTGACTTCGTGCAATTATCCACGCATCCGACGATTACCAAATTGCGCATTTTGTCCCGCCATCAGCAATTATTACGCCTTGATTTTGAAGAAGATTTCCAAAATGTGACAAGTGCCGATTTGCTGAATAAATTAGAAAGTGCGGTCAAAAATTACGGTGCTTTGATCTTATCCGATTACGGCAAAGGCACCTTAAACGACGTGCAAAAAATGATCCAAATTGCCCGTAATGCGAATGTGCCGGTGTTGATCGACCCGAAAGGTACGGATTTTGAGCGTTATCGCGGCGCGACGTTATTAACGCCGAATATGTCCGAATTTGAAGCGGTGGTTGGAAAATGCAATTCCGAGCAGGACATCATCGGCAAAGGCTTGAAGCTCATTTCAGAGATAAATTTAACCGCACTTTTAGTGACCCGTTCGGAAAAAGGCATGACCTTGTTGCGTCCGAATCAGCCTGTGTATCACTTGCCGACGGAAGCTAAAGAAGTATTTGATGTGACCGGCGCGGGCGATACCGTCATCAGTGTGCTGGCGACGGCGTTGGCTGACGGTCGCAGTTTTGAAGAAGCCTGTTATTTGGCCAATGTTGCCGCCGGCATTGTGGTGGGTAAATTGGGAACATCAACGGTTTCGACCGTCGAATTGGAAAATGCCATTCACGGCAGAACCAGCACAGGCTTTGGTGTGATGACCGAAGCGGAATTAAAAGACGCGGTTCAACTGGCAAAAGATCGCGGCGAGAAAATCGTGATGACCAACGGTTGTTTTGATATTTTGCATCCGGGCCATGTGTCTTATTTGGAAAATGCACGTAAACTTGGTGATCGTTTGATTGTTGCCGTCAATACGGATGAATCGGTAAAACGCTTAAAAGGCGAGGAGCGCCCGATTAATAATCTGGCTTCCCGTATGGCGGTGCTTGCCGGGCTTTCTTCCGTGGATTGGCTGGTGCCATTCGGCGAAGACACGCCGCAGCGTTTAATCGCTGAAGTGTTGCCGGATTTATTGGTCAAAGGCGGCGATTACAAGCCGGAAGATATTGCAGGTAGTAAAGAAGTGTGGGCAAACGGGGGCGATGTGAAAGTGCTGAATTTTGAGAATGGGTTCTCCACTTCAAACGTCATTAGGAAAATTAAGCATTTGGAAAAATAATGCGGACAAAAGAAGAGCGTGGTTTATCCACGCTTTTTCTTTATAGCTTATGCAAAATCCCTTCAATCTGTTTTAAACCGTTCAAGCGGGTAGAGCTCAATCTCTGGGCAATACCTAATTCGCTGAAATAAGCGGTTAAGTCAAATTGATGTAAGGCTTCCGCCGTTTGGTTTTCAATGCGTTGCAACAAAATCCATAGCAAACCGTTCATAATGCGCGCTTCACTATAAGCCTGAAAGCCAAAAGTGCGGTCATTTTTTTCGGTGAATTTAAACCACACCTGCACTTCACAGCCGGGGAGCGTTTCCATTTTTGCCAATTCGTCTTCAGTCGGCACGGGAAGATTTTTTCCTGCCTGAATAATCAAGCGATAGCGATCTTCCCAGTTTTTTGTTGCAATTAATTGCTGTTCAATGTTCATCTTAATAGTTCTAAACTTTTATCTAATGTTGCAAAAAATGCGTCAACTTCCGCTTCTACATTATAAGGGGCAAAAGATAAGCGCAAAGTGGCGGCTTGCCCTAAACGCGCCAAGTAGGGCTGGGCGCAATGTTCACCGACTCGTAGGGCGATATTTTGTTCCGCCAGTAAGGTCGCCAAATCGGACGCGTTAACATCTTCAAAAACGAAGCTGATGACCGAGCTTGGTTGCGGGGAATTAAACAATTTGCATTGTGCATAGCCGCTCAAACGTTGTCGGGTCGTTTCCGCTAAACGCACGGCAGCGGCTTCCATTTCCTCAATATCCCATTGGCTCAACCATGCCAACACCGCATTGAAGCCGATCACCGCTGCAATATTCGGTGTGCCGGCCTCTAAGCGATAAGGCAATTCGGCAAAGGTAATTTGTTGTTTGCTAACCTTGTTGATCATCTTGCCGCCATATTGCAACGGCTGCAGTAAATTCAGCGCGGACAGCTTACCGCTTAACACGCCAAGCCCGGTGGGACCGTAAATTTTATGGGCGGAAAAGGCAATAAAATCTGCGTCCAAATCCGCTAAATCAATTTTAATGTGGCTAATCGCCTGTGCGGCATCCAGCAGCACTAACGCTGTGCTATTAGCGCGAATCAACCGAATCAGCTGTTTCACCGGTTGTTGTGTGCCCGTCACGTTGGACGCAAAATTTAACGCCACCAGTTTGGTACGCGCATTTAAGTTTTTCAATAACGTATCGCTGTCTATCAACCAATCATCGCCAATCGGTAATACATGAATTTTTGCCCCGCTTTTTTCGGCGATTTGATGCCAAGTGACAAAATTCGCGTGATGATCCGCCTCACTGATAATAATTTCATCGCCTGCTTTTAAATGGGGCAATAAGCCATTTGCGACGGTGTTAATCGCCTGCGTGGTGCCCGATGTCCAAATCACCGCATGTTCATCTTCCGCATTAATCAAGCGTTTCACGCGGCTGCGCGCCTGCTCGTAAAGTGCGGTCTGTTTTTCATCATATTGACTGCGATGAACGGAGCCGGCGGACTGATAAAAATCGACAGTGACGTCAATCAAACAGCGAGGTTTCAGTGTGGTTGCCGCGTTATCTAAATAGACGACGGCATCAGCATGGGTGAAATAAGGAAAGTCTTGACGAAATGTGACGGGATCAAAATGCATAGAATTTACCTTCTTTGTTGGCGCCATAAGTGCGGTTCGACGGGGCGGCGATCTTGCCACAAACCACGGCGTTTGGCTCGGGCTCGCCGTTCCGCTTCGGCATAAATAGGATCGTGCGCATACTGTTTGTACGCCCACGCCATGCCCCGTTGTACCATGATTAAATTGATGTTTTGACCTTGCGAATTATACGCCGTAGCTAAGGCGCGATGGTAGCGATCTTCACCGGAAATCTCCAGTTTGATTTGACGCTGATGAATGAGTGACGCCAGCGTTTGACGTGATTTTTTACCGAAAGGTTGATTATGCTCGGGCGCATCAATTTCTGCTAAACGCACTTTGAGTTGTTTATATTTGTCGCTTAAACAGGTGAAACTGTCGCCGTCACCAATCCCCACCACGAGACAGGTCAAGGTTTGCGCTTGAAGCGAGAACGGGAGCAATAATAACAGAATGCAGAAAAATCCTTTTGCCATAATCCATCAGTGCATGAAAAGTGCGGTCATTTTTTTCGGTAAATTTAAAAGGAAGGCTAAATTCAGTTATAAAAAAAGCTGCTTTTTTATAGCAGCTTTTATTCTTCAGAAACTTATCATTGGTGCCTAGGGTCGGACTCGAACCGACACGTTTATTCAACGGCGGATTTTGAATCCGCTGCGTCTACCAATTTCGCCACCCAGGCAACACTGATAAGTTTCGTAAAAACGAGCGGTATTATAAGGGATTGTGTTTCAGTTGCAAGTAAAAACTTTGCAATTTTGTTTAACTGTTTAAAATTCAACAGATCGCGTTTTATTTGAACAACGAATAATTGATTCAAAACAATAATCTTCAGGTTTTAACGTTTCAGCGTTTAACGTGATGTTTTTCCAACTTGTTTTTTGCCTGTAATAGTGCTTTTATATAGCCAATCACAAACTAGTATTAAGGTTTAATCTATGTTGCGTGGTAATCTTTCCACAACAGCTCAAATGCAATTTTGTTGCACTTCTTTTATCCATTCAGATAGTCCGAATCTTAATACGGTTTCTCGTCCAATTCATTTTTTTATATTTTCATTAAAGATTGTTCATGGAGGTGAATTACGCGTTATTTGATTTAGATAACTTGAGGGTTCAATCATTTCGGATTGAAGCGTTAATTTGTGTTTAAGATATGGATATTATTATGATTTTAACAGGATTATTATGCGGCTTTTTGCTGGGTTTTATCATGCAAAGAGGACGCTTTTGCATTACAGGCGCATTTCGCGATATGTATGTAACCAAAAGTAGCAAAATGTTCGTAGCATTTTTGATTGTGATTACTGTGCAGGCAATCGGCGTATTTGCATTGAAAGATGCCGGAGTATTAGCGCCGAAAGTTAAGAATTTTGCCTTCATCGCTACCGTTATCGGCGCGTTTATTTTCGGTGTGGGCATCGTGCTTGCCGGAGGTTGTTCGGCAGGGAGTTTATATCGTGTAGGTGAAGGGCTGTTCGGCAGTTGGGTTGCTCTTGCCACGTATGCCTTATTTAGTGCCGTTATGCGTGCGGGACCATTATCGGGTTTTAATAAAGATTTGCGGGGGATTACGTTGGAGCAAACCACCATTTACGACACCTTAGGCATTTCCCCTTGGACATTGGTTGTGCTGTTAAGTGCGGTCACTTTATTTCTTGTTTTTCGTGCCAAGAAAAATAAACCGAAAACCAAAATTGCCACATTAAAGCCAAAGAAAACCGGTTTGGCGCATATTTTGTTTGAAAAACGTTGGGATCCTTTTGTTACGGCTGTTTTGATGGGCTTAGTCGCCATCTTAGCCTGGGTCACCAGTGTTGCCAGCGGACGTAACGGCGGTTTAGGCATTACCGGTCCTGCCGTGAACTTTTTGCAATTTATGGTCAGTGGTGACGGCAAATTTGTGAACTGGGGAACCATGCTACTTATCGGTGTTCCGCTCGGCGGATTCATTGCTGCGAAATTCAGCAATGAATTTCGTTTTCGCGTGCCCGATTCACGCACCATCTTATTCAGCGCATTAGGCGGTGTTTGCATGGGCATCGGTGCCAGTCTCGCCGGCGGCTGTTCCATCGGCAACGGCTTGGTAGAAACCGCACTATTTTCCTGGCAAGGTTGGGTTGCATTGCCGTTGATGGTTTTCGGCACCTGGTTTGCCGCTTATTTTACTTTGATTCGTCCACAATCCGCTTAGTTTATAAGGAGCATTTTTATGAACGTTGTATTAGACACATTAGGCCATCTTTGTCCGTTTCCTCTGATTGAAGGCAAAAAAGCCATGGCAAAACTTAACAAAGGCGACAGCCTGACAATCAAATTCGACTGTGCTCAAGCCACAGAAAACCTGCCCAATTGGGCGGCGGAAGAAGGTTACGAAGTGAGTGAGTTTGAACAAATCGGCGAAGCCAGTTGGTCAATTACCATTGTGAAATAAATCTTCTGTTAAAAGTGCGGTCGGAAATTTTTTTATTTTTCCGACCGCACTTTCTTTCTCCTTCCCTCCATACTTTTAGATAAAAAATTCCCCTCCCTGAAAAATAAGAGTAGAATTATTTTAAAGTTTAAAAAAAAATTGAGTTTTTACTATGTTTCGGAAGGTTTTTGACTTAGCAAGATCGCTGCTCCTGTTGTATGCCATGCTGTATTTGGGGGAGTTGATTGCCCATTTCATTCCCGTCGGTATCCCGTCCAGTATTTGGGGCTTGTTGTTGCTCTTTATGTGCTTGATTGCACGTATTATCAAAATCGAATGGGTGATGTTTTCTTCCAATCTGTTGATTCGCTACATGGCGTTATTATTCGTGCCGGTCAGCGTCGGCATTATCAAATATTCCGGTTTGCTGATGGATCAAATGAAAGAATTATTGTTACCAAACATCGTCAGTACGTGCGTCACGTTGGTGGTTATCGGGTTATTCTCCGATTATCTGTTTTCCCTGAAATCCTTTAGCCGTTTAAAACGCAAAGTGATTAAGAAAAGAGCGAAGGGGGAGTGATGTCTTATTTAGTTTATCTTTATACCTTGCTGACCATTGGGGCTTTCGCCTTGGCGGTGAAAATTAACAAACGCTGGAAATCTGTCGTTCTGAACAGTTTTGTGCTAACCGTGTTGATTTTAGTGGCGGTGTTGTTGGCATTTAAATTGCCTTACGAAAGTTATATGGAAGGCAATGCGCCGTTGAATAATTTATTAGGTGTGAGCATTGTCGCTTTGGCCATTCCGCTTTATGAACAACTTCACCAGATTCGCAATCACTGGCAAATCATTTTAACGACGACAGTTGTGGCTTCCGTGTTGTCCATGTTAAGTGGCGCGATCTTTGCCTTATTGCTAGGTGCTCAACCTGACATTGTTGCCACCGTCTTACCCAAATCCGTGACGACGCCGATTGCTATGGCGGTGTCCGAAAATTTGGGCGGCATTCCTTCCGTGGCGGCGGTGGGCGTGGTGGTTGCCGGTTTGCAAGGCTCCATTTTCGGCTATTTATTATTAACCAAAATGGGCTTGAAAAATAAAGAAGCCGTCGGTTTATCGGTAGGGGCGGTTTCCCACGCGTTGGGCACGGTAAGCTGTATGGAAAACGATAAGAAAGCCGGCAGTTACAGTTCCATTTCTTTAGTATTGTGCGGTATCATTAGCTCAATTTTGGCACCTCTTGTCTTCAAATTGATCTACACATTGGTATAGCATGAAAAATCAGATTAATCCCCGCTGGCAGCAACGTTTTATTGACGATAAACCTCGGGAAAAAGACCATCGTCCGCCGTTCCGTCGTGATCGCGGGCGCATTCTTCATTCCGCCGCCTTCCGTTGTTTACAGGCAAAAACCCAAATTCATGCGGTGGGTGAAAATGATTTTTATCGCACCCGCCTGACCCATTCCTTGGAAGTCGCACAAATCGGCAGCAGCTTGGTAGCGCAAATGAAATTCATTGAAGCCTTCAATGCCGTGGCGCAGCAGCTTTCTGTAGAAAAAAGCGAATTGCAAAGACAATTGATTCCGTTGTTGCCGTCCAATGATCTTATTGAAAGTTTATGTTTCGCCCATGACATCGGTCATCCGCCTTTCGGACACGGAGGCGAAGTGGCACTCAATTACATGATGCGCAACCACGGCGGTTTTGAAGGCAATGCACAAACCTTTCGTTTGCTGACCAAGCTGGAACCTTACACGCCTAACGCCGGCATGAATTTAACCCGTCGCACCATTCTCGGTATCGTGAAATACCCAACCATTTTGGATGTGTCTTCCGCCCAATACGCGCAGCTTGCCGAGAGCCGACATAGCGATCCCCGTTATGTGAAAATCGCCGATTGGCGACCGGGCAAAGGGCTGTTCCGTGATGACATTTCTATGTTCGATTGGTTGCTGGAACCGCTTTCCGAAAATGACCGTGCTTTATTCGGTTCGCTCCAAAAAGTGCGGTCAAATCCTCAAGAGATTTTAAAAACCCGTTTTAAATCCCTAGATTGCAGCATTATGGAGCTGGCGGACGACATCGCTTACGGCGTGCATGATTTGGAAGATGCCATCGTGGTAGGCGTGGTGAACGTTCAGCAATGGCAGGAGGCCTTGACTGCACTGAAAAGCAGCCAATCGGATTGGATGCGGCAACACATCGTCTCAATCAGCGAAAAACTGTTTTCCGATCAACATTATTTACGCAAAAATGCCATCGGCGCGTTGGTCAATTATTTCATCACCAACGTACGTTGGAAAATTCAACCGGAATTTAGCGATCCGCTGTTGCGTTATAACGCCGAACTGCCGCAGGAAGTGGTGAACGTATTAAACGTATTCAAAAAATTCGTACTGAAATATGTGATCAATAACGTTGAAACCCAGCGCGTAGAATACAAAGGTCAGCGCATTTTGACGGAAATGTTCCAGATTTTTGACTCGGATCCGCAACGCCTACTCCCAACTAACACCGCCAACCGATGGCGCAATGCAGAAGAAAACGGCAAAAAACGTGTGATTTGCGATTACATTGCCGGCATGTCTGACGCCTATGCGCTGAAGGTGTATCAGCAGCTTTAAAAGTGCGGTCGTTTTTTTAGGTATTTTTTCTTTTTTCATAGGACTTTTTTTGTGGCACTTATCAGCTTAACCAACGGATATCTTTCTTTTAGCGACGCGCCTTTATTGGATCATGCGGATTTGCATATCGAACCCAATGAGCGCGTGTGTTTAGTGGGGCGCAACGGCGCAGGCAAATCCACCTTGCTTAAAATTATTGCCGGTGACGTTATCATGGATGACGGCAAAGTGCAGTATGAAAAAGACTTGGTGGTTTCCCGCTTAGAGCAAGATCCGCCGCGTCATGCACAAGGCAATGTGTTCGATTATGTGGCGGAAGGCATTGAGCATTTGGCGGATTTGTTGAAGGAATACCACCACATTTCCGTGCAGTTAGAGCAAGATTACAGCGAGCAAACCTTAAATCAGCTTGCCCAAATTCAAGCCAAACTGGAACACGCCAACGGCTGGCAATTTGAAAATAAAATTAACGAAGTGCTGGCAAAACTGGAGCTTAACCCGAACACCAAACTCGCCGATTTATCCGGCGGCTGGTTGCGCAAAGCCGCTTTGGCGCGCGCGTTGGTGTGTAATCCCGATGTGCTGTTGCTGGATGAACCTACTAACCATTTGGACGTGGATGCTATCGAATGGCTGGAAAATTTCCTCATGGAATTTAGCGGCAGCATCGTCTTTATTTCTCACGACCGTTCTTTCATTCGCAAAATGGCGACCCGCATTGTGGATTTGGATCGCGGCAAATTGGTTTCTTACCCCGGCAACTACGATTTATACCTCACCGCCAAAGAGGAAAACTTGCGGGTGGAAGCCTTGCAAAACGAGTTATTCGACAAACGCTTAGCGCAGGAAGAAGTGTGGATTCGCCAAGGCATCAAAGCCCGTCGCACCCGTAACGAAGGGCGCGTGCGTGCCTTAAAAGCCATGCGTGAAGAGCGTCGCCAACGTCGCGAGGTACTCGGCACGGCAAAATTGCAATTAGATACCTCCAGCCGCTCCGGCAAAATCGTGTTTGAAATGGAAAACGTTAGCTACGACATCGACGGCAAACCGCTTCTTAAAGATTTCAGCACCACCATTTTACGCGGCGACAAAATCGCGTTAGTCGGCCCGAACGGTTGCGGTAAAACCACCTTTATCAAATTGCTGCTCGGCGAAATTCAGCCGACAAGCGGATCCATTCGTTGCGGCACGAAATTAGACATTGCTTATTTTGATCAATACCGCGCCGATCTCGATCCGGAAAAATCCGTGATGGACAACGTTGCCGACGGCAAACAAGACGTGGAAGTCAACGGCGTAAAACGTCATGTATTGGGCTATTTGCAGGATTTTCTGTTCCCGCCGAAACGCGCCATGACGCCGGTCAAAGCCCTCTCCGGCGGCGAACGAAACCGCCTGTTATTGGCAAAACTCTTGTTAAAACCGAATAATTTATTGATTCTCGATGAGCCGACCAACGACTTGGACGTGGAAACCTTGGAATTATTGGAAGAAATCCTCACTGACTATCAAGGCACATTGCTCATCGTCAGCCACGACCGTCAGTTCATCGATAATACCGCCACGGAATGCTACATCTTTGAAGGCGATGGTGTGCTGAACAAATACGTCGGCGGCTTCTTCGACGCCAAACAGCAGCAAGCCAATTATTTCGCCCAAAAAGCGGAGCAGGAGGCGGCGAAACAGAAAAAAGCCGAACCGAAAACAGCAGAAAGTGCGGTGGAAAATAAAAACGTTTCGAGCAAACCGAAAGCCGTCAAACTGTCTTACAAAGAACAGCGCGAACTGGAACAACTCCCGCAACTGCTGGAAGATTTAGAAGGAAAAATCACCGCACTTCAAACGGAAATCGGCGACCCGAATTTCTTCCAACAACCCCATGATGTCACCGATGCCAAGCTAAAAGCCCTGGCTGACGCCGAAGCCGAACTGGAAGCGGCGTTTATGCGTTGGGAGGAATTGGAGGAGAAGAAAAATTTGGCGGAAGGGAAGTAGCCGGTTTTTTGCGTATGAAGTGAAAAAAGTGCGGTGGATTTTCAAGGTGTTTTTAAAACGTTGGAAATTTCGACCGCACTTTTTTGATGATGTGCGTTTCTTAACGCGTACCTAGAAGCAATATTGAATTACCTTTAAATTAACTTTCAACTTTTGGAATCATGTTTGGAAGAGTAAATGTATATTGTAAGAAAAGATTTATAAATAAACGTAGTTCTTCAAGTTCCTCAACTGTAAAGTCATTATAAGCATGTGAAGCTTCAGCACTTAATGTTCTAATATGCATTGCAAAATTTTTCAAATCCAAGGTTAGTTTGCCTTCATCATAAAGCTTTTCTATACGTTTATTTAACCTTGCTCTATCATCGTTTTCAGCTAACTCACACAATGCTCGCTCTAATGTAGCACGGTAAGCATTACCACAAACTTTTGCAAAATATGGCTTAGATTTGACTTGCAGATATAAGTCTTCAGCTGTTTTTAATTCATTCTCAACGTTTTCTGGTAAATGTTTAGGGATATCAGGTTTAAGTTGAGTATCTGGATAAAATTGTATGTGGTAAGGATAGTACTCGGGTAAAGCCTCGGATAAATTAAAAAATTTTTCGGATTCTAATTTTTTTCTAAAAAGAGATACTTCGTAAATTTCATCTATAGATATATCTGTTACGATGCAATTTGAACATGTATTACAAATAGCTAGAATTGAAAAAATAGACTTATCTGAATATTTTTTATTTTCATAATAAGTTTTAACTTCAAAGCCACTTTTTTGGGTTCCACAATGTGGGCAATCGTATCTAAAGGTAATCATTATAAATCTCCAAATTTATCTTTAATTGATGATTATTGTGAATAAAACTTTATAAAAGTCATTGTACAGGTGTGTGGGAATTAATATAAGACTTTTCCTCTAATAGTACAAATCTCAGTATTTATGCTTATCTATGATCCAAGCATGGATACTTAAACCATCAATATTAATTCCTCACCTCACACCTTCAACCCCATCGCCCAAAATGCCACCCCGATCACACTTTTCAAACCTGCACATTGATCGCGTTATTATTCCGTCATAGACTGCCTTTCAATTGCTGAATCAATTAACCTCAAAAAGGAGAAAAACGATGAAAATTATGGCAGTTTGCGGTTCCGGTTTAGGGAGCAGTTTTATGATGGAAATGAATGCCAAAAAGGCGCTGGCTAAATTAGGGATTGATGCCGAGGTGAATCATACGGATCTGGCGTCAGTGACGGTGAATGATGCGGATGTGTTCATTATGGCGAGCGACATTGCCGAGAGCAGTTCTATTCCGGCGGACAAAATCGTCGTGGTGAAAAATATCGTGAGTGTCGGTGAGTTTGAAGAAAAACTGGCGGCGTATTTTAATCGATAATTCTTATTTTAATCGGTAATAAAAGGAGCGTAGTGATGGACTCTATACTTTTCTTTATTTTAGATATTCTGAAAGTGCCTTCCATTCTAGTCGGTCTCATTGCGTTGGTCGGCTTGTTGGTGCAGAAAAAATCCTTCCCTGATGTGGTGAAAGGCACGATTAAAACCATTTTAGGGTTTATCGTGTTGGGCGGCGGTGCCGGCGTGTTGGTCGGTTCCTTGACCCCGTTGGGCGGTATGTTTGAACACGGCTTTAACGTACAGGGGATCATTCCGAATAACGAAGCCATCGTTTCCATGGCGGTGGAAAAATACGGCACGGCGACCGCACTGATTATGGCGTTCGGCATGGTGGCGAACATTTTGGTGGCGCGTTTCACCCGCTTGAAATTCATTTTCTTAACCGGTCATCACACCTTTTATATGGCGTGCATGATTGCGGTGATTTTAACCGTTGCGGGCTTAGAGGGTATGGAATTGATTTTCACCGGATCCTTGGCGCTTGGCTTGGTGATGGCGTTTTTCCCGGCGATTGCGCATTTTTACATGAAGAAAATCACCGGCAGCAATGACGTCGGCTTCGGGCATTTCGGCACCTTGGGCTATGTGCTTTCCGGCGCCATCGGTCAGGCGGTGGGCAAAGGTTCTAAATCCACGGAAGAAATGGATTTGCCGAAGAATTTGAGTTTTCTGCGCGATAGCTCCATTTCCATTTCGCTGACCATGATGGTGATTTATTTCATTCTCGCCATTGCTTCCGGCAGTGAATATGTGACGACGCAATTTAGTAACGGGCAGCATTATTTGGTATATGCGGCGATTCAAGCCATTACTTTCGCGGCGGGCGTGTTCATCATTTTGCAAGGGGTGCGTTTGATTTTGGCGGAAATCGTGCCGGCGTTTACCGGGATTTCTGAAAAACTCGTGCCGGATGCCAAACCTGCACTGGATTGCCCGATCGTCTTCCCGTATGCGCCGAATGCGGTGCTGATCGGTTTCCTTTCCAGTTTCGTGGGCGGGATCGTAGGCCTTGCATTGTTAAATCAATTAAACTGGGTGTTAATTCTGCCGGGTGTCGTACCGCACTTTTTCTGCGGAGCCACCGCTGGCGTGTTCGGTAACGCGACCGGCGGCCGTCGCGGCGCGATTTTAGGTGCATTTGCCCACGGTTTGTTGATTACTTTCTTGCCGGTGTTCTTGTTGCCGGTGTTAGGTTCCCTCGGCTTCGCTAATACCACCTTCTCCGATGCGGACTTCGGCGGCGTCGGCATTCTGTTAGGATATATGGCGAAACATTTCTCCAAAGAGATGATTTTAATCTCTGTAGTGAGTGTTTTCGTGTTACTGGTAGGCTATAACTACATTGCGAAAAAACCGACAACGCAAAAATAAGGTGAACAAGATGAATACTGCAGAACTTCAACGGTTTGCTCAGAAAATTCGTCTTAACACATTAAAATCGCTGGTGCATTTAGGCTTTGGCCACTTCGGTGGCAGCCTTTCCATTGTGGAAATCCTTGCCGTGTTATACGGCAAGGTGATGCGCCTTAAACCGGCAGATCCCCATTGGGAAGAACGCGATTATTTTGTGTTATCCAAAGGTCACGCAGGCCCCGCCCTGTATGCCACTCTCGCCTTAAAAGGCTATTTTCCTCTCGAGCAACTTTTTACCTTAAATTCCGACCGCACTTTTTTGCCAAGTCACCCCGATCGTTTGAAAACGCCGGGTGTGGATGCCACCACGGGATCTTTAGGGCAGGGCATTTCTATCGCGGCGGGTATTGCGCTTTCCCATCAATTACGCGGCAAGCCTAACCGCACTTTTTGCATTGTGGGCGACGGCGAGTTGAACGAAGGGCAATGTTGGGAAGCCTTCCAATTTATTGCTCACCGTAACTTAACCCGCCTTTGCGTCATTGTGGATTACAACAAATTGCAGCTAGACGGCTGCCTGACGGACATCATCAATCCGTTCAGTTTGCAGGAAAAATTTGCCGCCTTTGGTTTTGCGGTGGAAACGGTGAAAGGCGATGACATTGAAGGCTTATGTCATGTGCTTTCATCCGTACCGAGCAAACCGTTGGTCGTGATTTTGGATTCCAAGAAAGGGCAGGGCGTGCCTTATATCGAAAATCTTGCCAATAATCATCATTTACGCCTGAATGAAGAAAGCCGTGCACAAATTCAGTTGGCAATAGACAAATTGGAGGCGGAATATGGCGATTAAGTTGGAACGCGATGCGCTGGAAATGCGCAAAATTTACGCCGCCACCTTGCAGGAATGTATGCAGGAAAATCCGTTGGTGATTGAGCTGGACGCAGATCTCATGAGCTGCATGACCATGGATAAAGTGCAGAAAAATTTGCCGAATCAGGTGATTAACTGCGGCATTATGGAAGCTAATGTCGTAGGCATGGCGGCAGGATTAGCCATTGCCGGGCACATTCCGTTCTTCCATTCCTTCACTGCCTTTGCCAGCCGTCGTTGTTTGGATCAGCTGTTTATGTCGGTAGATTATCAACAGGCGAACGTGAAAGTGATTGCCTCCGACGCAGGTGTCACGGCGGTGTATAACGGCGGCACGCACATGTCTTTTGAAGATATGGGCATTGTACGCGGGCTGGCACACGCTAAAGTGTTGGAAATCACCGACGGCGCCATGATGAAGAATATTGTTCGGCAGTTGGTGGCGTTAAAAGGCTTCTATTGGGTGCGCACCATCCGTAAAAGTGCGGTCAAAATTTACGATGAAAATGACACCTTCACCATCGGCAAAGCCAAAATCCTGCGCGAAGGTAAAGAC
>NZ_NRCJ01000010.1:18407-110767 GCF_003129965.1 Aggregatibacter kilianii
GTAAAAGTGCGGTCAAAATTTACGATGAAAATGACACCTTCACCATCGGCAAAGCCAAAATCCTGCGCGAAGGTAAAGACATCACTTTAATCGCTAACGGCATTATGGTGGCGGAGGCCTTGAAAGCGGCGGATATGCTGTCAGAACAAGGCATTGAAGCCACCGTGGTGGATATGTTCACTCTCAAACCGCTGGATCAGGAATGCGTCATTCAATGCGCGAAAAACACGGGTAGAATCGTCACCTGTGAAAATCACAGCATTCAAAACGGCTTAGGCTCCGCCGTGGCGGAATTGCTGGTGGAACATTGCCCCGTACCAATGCGTCGCATCGGCATTAAGGAACGCTACGGACAGGTGGGCTCATTAGATTTTCTGATGAACGAATACGAGCTCACCGCACAGCATATCGTGCAGCAGGCGTTGAGTTTGTTTTGATGCTTGGAGGATGGTGCACATCTTCTGATTATAGCTGTTCGAAATATTGTTAATATATTGATATTCCTAAATATCTTTCCTTCTCCTGTTTCTGGGGGACAAAACGAAAAGCGTTTTGAGCATTGGCTTTACCAAAGGCGCCAACGGGGGAGAACATCCCTCAGGGCTTCACCCGTAAACAAGGAAAGCCAATTTTTCCTTTTTTATTATTTAGTTATGATGTTTCGAACAGCTTTGATCTTTTAACACGTATGGTTAAGTATTCAAACAAAGAAAAGGTACGTGTTGGGAACGCGTGTTAGCGGAAACTCATCCTCAATGTGTTTATTTAACTCTATAATATATTTAACGTCTAACTTTATGAAAGCTTACCTTTTATTTTATTACAGGAAAATAAATTTTTAAGGCTAAATAATGATTAATTTAATTAACTATATTAGAAAAGAATTTGACAGTAAACAAAAGAGGTTGTTGTTAATAACAATAATTGTTTGCGTATTAAGTTCTATTGTGGTGTCAATATTACCGGTCATATTGGCATCAATTATTAATAAAATAACGTCTAATGGATCGACTGGGAATATGAGTTTTATATTTTATTTATCAATGTGTTATATTATTGCTTTATCTTTTGGACGTTTGCTCCCTGTATTATCCTCTGCAATGATAATGCTTTTGCAAATTGACAGAAAATTAGTATTTTCACATTCATTCTTCCTTTATTTATATGCTCAGAAAAATAGCTTCTTTGAACGAAATAATTCGGGAGCGATTGCGCAACAGTCTGTTCAACTAAATAATGAGATGCATCAACTGTTTAATCTCTTTATTAATGGATTCTTTGATCCGATTTTAAAGTTAGTAATTGCAATGATGATTATTTTATTAAGTGGTGATGTCGTCATATTATTCTTTTTTGTGCTTTATATGATTTTTCTTTGGATCAATACTCACTTTTTTACAAAGAAATTAACAATGATAAAACAGCGTTTAATGGATGCGGGGAGAGATACATATGAAATACAAATAGATTCTGTTGAAAATATATTATTAGCTAAAAATAATAATGCATTTGATATGTTATTTGATAGATATAAAAATTCTCTTGATGCGGAGAAGGAAATTGCATGGTCATATGTCAAATATACAAATAAAATGATTTTAGTTAACACTATTCTTAGTATTTTATTACTTGGATTTAGTTTTATCTATTCGATTTATTCTGTTATTAATGGAAATTATTCTATAGGGCATTTTGTGATGATTACATCGTATATAATGATGTTATCTGCGCCAATAGAAATTTTGTCAAATAATTATAGTCAAATGACCCAATCTATTGCTTTTTTAAGCGAGTTTATTAATAAGTTTAAAAATAATTATTCTGATAATAGTACTAACGAAGATAATCACCTATTATCCATCACTGTTTCAGATATGTCTTTTTGTTATGAAGATCCTAAGGATTTAATATTAAATCAGATTAATATGCACATTGATAAAGGACAATTTGTTACACTGACCGGCGAAAGTGGCTCTGGGAAGACAACACTAGCAAAATTATTGTTTCGTAGTTGTGATAATTATCATGGAAAGATATTAATTAATAATAAAGATATAAATTCTTTTTCAGATGAAATACTAAGAAGTAAAATGTATCTTGTTTCTCAGGATGAATTTATATTTATGGATACGTTAAGATTTAATCTTCTTATTTCAAACCCAAAAGCAACGGATGAGGATTTGTTAAAAGCCTTAGAATTAGCCTGTTTTTTTGATGCTTCCGAAATTTCGGAAGAAGATAGAATGTCTTTATTGGATATGAAATTAGGAAATCGGGGCATGACAATTTCAGGCGGGCAACGACAACGGATTTCTTTAGCCCGTTTATTTTTACGACAACCGGATATAATTATCATTGATGAAAGTACATCTTCTTTAGACTTAATCAATGAAAAACGTGTTCTAGATAATATTGTGAAAGAATTTCCTCATGCAATTAAAATTAGTATAAGTCATCGACCGACGACATTCCGTTATTCCGACATGATTTATATCCTTGATGAAGGAAAAATAAGCGATAGCGGTTCATTAGACGAATTATTATCAAGAAATACGTATTTGCAGAATATTATGAAGAGTTCTCTTCAATAGCAAAACTATTAAGAATAAAAAGTGCGGTCAAAATTTACGATGAAAATGACACCTTCACCATCGGCAAAGCCAAAATCCTGCGCGAAGGTAAAGACATCACTTTAATCGCTAACGGCATTATGGTGGCGGAGGCCTTGAAAGCGGCGGATATGCTGGCAGAACAAGGCATTGAAGCCACTGTGGTGGATATGTTTACTCTCAAACCGCTGGATCAGGAATGCGTCATTCAATGCGCGAAAAACACGGGCAGGATTGTCACTTGTGAGAACCACAGCATTCAAAACGGCTTAGGTTCGGCTGTGGCGGAAGTGCTGGTGGAACATTGCCCCGTACCAATGCGCCGCATAGGCATTAAAGAACGCTACGGGCAAGTGGGTTCATTAGATTTTCTGATGAACGAATACGAGCTCACCGCACAGCATATCGTGCAGCAGGCGTTGACGTTGTGCTAGATAGAGGCAGTAACAAAAAGTGCGGTTAAAATCTACCGCACTTTTTGTTAGTCACGAATACGTTATCATTCTGCTGATCGAAGTCTCGTTATGCTAAAAATAACCGGCTGATTTTGTTTGCTTTTTCTGATGGATTTCTTTCATGTGATTTTATGAAAACGTAGCAAATGATGTCGCTTGTGTTCTTTTATTGGGTAATCAGATAGAATGTGGTGATACGGTTATTGATTTTTATAGGCGGAATATGGCAACCATAAAAGATATCGCAAAAGAGGCCGGGGTCTCACTGGGGACAGTGTCAAACGTCCTCAATAAAAAGAATAATGTAAGCCTAAGAAAAATTGAATTGGTTGAAAATGCTATAAAAAAATTGGGTTATCAGAAAAATACACAAGCAAGTATCCTGAAATCAGGAACAAATAATAAAATTTCCATCATATTTCCTAATATTAGCTCTTCCGAATATTATTCTCTTTACGAAGCATTAGATTTTTATTTCTCTGCTCAAGGTTATAGTATAAATTTATACTTAACTAATAATGACAAAGTAAAAGAAGAAAAAATCATTGAAACAATATTAGGGGAGCCGTCGCAAGTTATTATTACCTCATCATGTCTTGTTGATGCTAAATCTTATTATGATTTTTTTGATGATAAAAAAACGGATATTATTTTTGTTTATAATAAATTAAAAGGTGCAAGGAATTATATTAATTTTGATTATGATTCTATTTTTCATGATGTTATTGAGCAGATCTATAAAGATGGCTATTCCTGTGCTGGTACTATACTGAAAAACAAGCGTTATCATTCCGAGAAAATTAAATTATTTTATTTTAAGAGCGATGGGTCTTTTGAAATCGTTAATTTTGTTATTGAAAATAAATTACCGGCAATTATTACAATGAGCTTGGAGAAAGCTGAAGAAATTTATAATGCCTTTTATTTCTCTAATCTTGTTCCGCCTAAAATCTATGCTATAACCGGGGCAAAATTTAGCTATGATAATAGATTTGTTAAGTATTATGTTAGTTATGAATCTATTGCCAAGAAAATAATAAATAAAGTTAAAGGTGAGAAGATAAATGGAAATTATTTAAATAAAGGTTTCCAATTTTTATCTTGTGATAAAATTTCTAATAAGGTATTAAACATTCTTTCTATTCCAAGTCCATCAACAGACGCCTTACAAAAAATTATTCCTCATTTTACCCGTCAAACAGGAATACGGGTAAATCTTCATACCGTTTCTTTCCAAGAAATTTCAACTATCCTGAGTAATCCTAGGAAGTATGAAAAATATGATATTGTACGGATTGATATGGAGCGGCTACCTTGTCTGTACCACAGCCTTCAACCGATGAGTTTTATTCCTTTAAGTGAATTAGAGGAATATTATTCAAAAAACATTATTGAGCGATTTTGTTTAGTAAATAAGATTTTTTATGCCATTCCGTTTGACCCGAGTATTCAGGTGCTTTTTTATCATAAAGATTTGTTTGAAGATATGGTTATTAGAAGAATGTATTATGAAATATATAAAGAGGAGCTAAATCCTCCGACAGATTTTGATGAATTCAATAAAATATCTTCTTTTTTTAGGAATACTCTTTTTAATAACTTCTCGGTAAAATATGGGACTTCTATTATTGATAATTATGAAATATTAGCGTTAGAGTTTTTTATCCGATATTATGCTGTAGCAAATGAAAATATTTTTATAAACGGAAAATCTTTTTTTAATAAAGAAAATGCTTTGTTGGTTTTGGAAAACTTATCGCATTTAATGGATAGTGCCATTTTGGTTGAAGATAATTGGTGGAGTAAAGCGGTTGAACTTTTTGAAAAAAGAGAAACGGCAATGTTAATTATTTATGCCAATCATTATTCTCAATTATCAAATAGTCTTCCTGCATCAATAGGCTGCGTCCCTGTCCCCGGGAAAAAACCGTTGATCGGCGGAGGAAGTCTTGCCATAACAAGAAACTGTCAAAAACGTCAGGAAGCCGAATTATTTCTTAATTGGTTTCTAAGTGATGAAATCAATGAGATGTACGCTCTGCTTGGTGGGGTTTCTGCAAGAAAAAACACTTTTCTTAATCAAGAAATTATTAAACGTTATCCGTGGATCCCGACAATAGAGCAGTTAGATTTTAACGGTATCAGAGAAAACACTATTGCAACCGATAAAGCGATTAATTTAATTGACGTCGAGAAAAAAGTCGGTTGCATTCTATTTGAGTATTTAACGGGAAAATTTGATAAGTTTGTCTCCGCAGAAAAGCTTAACAATGTTTTCTCTGAAGCGGTAAAATCATAAATAACTGATTTCAATATAACGAATACTTTTGAATTTTTTTAAATATTGATATAAATCCCAATATGAGATTTCGTCGATAACATTTCCTGAAATGGATAATATGATATTTTCTTCAGTGGCTTCCTTAATGTTGATTGTGTTTATGTCTAATTTTTTTATTTCTAAGTCCCTTAAAATAGATTCGACATTCTCATTAATAACGTTTAAAACAATACTAACGTTGTTTTTCGGATTCTTTTTGGGGATCACTAATTTCAGATAGTTGCTGTATTTTAATGTTAATAAAATACAGGCCGCAACAATAATGGCTTCACCATAAAATCCTGCACCAATAGTAATACCAATACCAGCGGCAGTCCATATCATTGCTGCGGTTGTAATGCCTGATACGACATCATCGTTTTTATGTAATATGACGCCGGTTCCGATAAATCCTATGCCGCTAATTACCTGAGCGGCGAGGCGCATAGGATCGGTTCTGATATTATCGGATAAAGTGGCATAGTATTCGGCGGAGGCAATAGATACCGCAGTTAAAATACAAGTAGTGATAGAAATAATAATACAGGTTTTTATTCCGACCGGTTTGCTTTTGACTTCTCTTTCGAATCCGATTATTCCGCCTAATAGCATTGCCAGCAATAATTTAATCATAATATTAATATGAAAAAATCCGGATATTTGTTCATAAATATTGCTGATATATAACATCATAATAGATTTCTCACTACTTGTATTTTTGTGTCATTATTTTTTAAATTCTTCAGAATCTTTAAAGAAGATCCAGAAAAGAATTCCGACGACAAGTGCCACCCCGGCCGGATATAACCAGAATTCTGACCATTGTGGTGCGGCGGCAGGCATTGTTTTTTCGGTGACGACACGGTTATTTATCGCACCGATAACGGATGACGCCATAAACACGCCGAAACCGTTCGAAACAATAAAACGAAGTCCCTGCGCTTGTGCTTTGATGCTTTCGTGGGCTTTAGAGTTGACATATACATCGCCTGCGGTGAAGAAGAAATCCCAGCAGACACCCTGCAGTAACAAACCGATAAGAATGTAAGTGAAATAATCTTCGGAAATGGCCGCGTGAGAGAATATAAACATTCTGATGACCCAACCGATAATTCCCAGCATGATGACGATCTTGAATCCAAACCGTTTCAACATGGCAACCAACAGCACCATAAATAAGACTTCCGCGCCGACTGCAATTTGCATCATATTCGCCGAGTTCATATCCAACACTTTCAAGTACACGGGAATATATGCGCTGTAAGCGGTTTTGGTGATCATCAGTACAAACGTGGCGAGCATAAAAATAGTGAAATACCGATCCTTAAATAAAGATAAAGCATCTAGACATAAGATGGTTCGGAGATCTAATTTCGCACCTTTAGAGGCCGGAGGGGTATTTGGCAGCGTTAAGCAATAAATCCCGCAAACCACAGCGGAAATTGCCGCAACTTTGAAGACGATCACATTATCAAATATCTTGTAATGCCCCATAATCAGACCGATAACAATAAAACCGATATTGCCGAATACCCGAATGTAAGGGAACAGTTTTTGTTCCGAAATATGGTGGAAGGCGATACTGTTAGACAAAGCCGTTGTCGGGTAATAAAGCAGCCCCACCACGAAGATCAAAAACAAGAACATACTCACATTGCCTTCCAATATATAACTTGGTAATAACAACATGACTAACCCGTTTAAAATATGCAGGATAGAAATCACTTTTTGCGAAGCGAAGAACCTATCGGCAATCATACCGATAAATAAAGGAGAAATAATCGTCGCCAAACCCAATAAAGAATAGGTCGAACCGATACTTTCTTTCATATTGTAGGTGGCTAATACGGCGCCGATGGTCATATTCCAGGCACCTTGTACAAAATATTGCATAAACATCATGACAAACAGACGAGGAATCTTAAACATGATCTTTTCTCCTTTAAATCGTTTTGATGAGTCCATCATAGGCGACTTCAATGCCATGAGGTTTAAACACATCCACCAAGCCTTGATAATCCAATCCGCAGCTATGTGAATGATGAGACGTTAAAATTTGCGTATGCGGCTGTAAATTGCCGTTTTCACCGAATTTCTTCTTCATATTAATAACGGTTTCAATGCTCATGTGATTATCGGTTTTGTCGTTATCGCGATAACCATAGGTGCACTCCAACACGATAAGGTCGGTTTTTTTATTTTTTAACCAGTCCCAAGTTAAATCGCAGTAATACCCGGAATCATGCCCATATAGAATAGATTTACCTTGTTTTTCAATGAAATAGATATAACACATTTCCCATTTTTCATGATTGGCAATGAGCGGTGTAATGCGCGCGCCGCTACTGGTAGTGACGGTAACGAACGGAATGAGAATAGAAAGGTTAAAACGATCGGGCGTGAGATCAACGATGCCGTTTAAACAGCCGGTAATCGCCTTGTCACTGCCGTAGATATACATCGGATGTTCCACATTAAAGGCGAAATTGCGTACCCGATTATGTAATTCGCCCACATTAAAATGATCAGGGTGGGTATGCGTAATCAGTAAATCCTTAATGTTGGTGACATCAACATGGTTTATATGCGCCTGATGAAAAAATTCAGGTGAAATGTCGATTTGAATTTCATCATCAATAATCGCAGAAGAACGCGATCTCACATCTCTCCCGCCGTTTTTTCGGGTTTTTTCGCATAATTCACATTTGCAGTAAGGGTTAGGAATGCCCTCGGACGCCCCAGTGCCTAAGAAAAGTAGTTTCATCATGAGTCTCCTTCTATATATTGAAACGTATCAATTTAGTGTAATTATTGATCTTCATAATGAAACGTTTCAATATTGTTTTGTTTGATTTGTGATAGAGATCACATAGAAAAGCTATTGATGTATGAGCATCCGGACTTTGTGAAGATGGAGTATGGGTAATGAGAATGCAGAGCTAAGGCGGAATATTGCGGAGGAGTCTGAATGTATTTGCTGTGATAATTGTGAATATTAAAAAATAAAGACACGCGTCGGGAGACGCGCGTCAGCAGGATTAGAATAAGAAAAAAGTGCGGTGAAAATTCACCGCACTTTTTCGTTAAATCAGGTTACTCACAAAAATCACCAAAATAATAAACGGCACCACAAACTTCACATAGTTGAACCATACTTTTGTGAAAGTGGAGTTCGGTGTTGGTGAGAGTTCTTTTTTCGCTTCGTCTTTCAGCACAAAACCTACGAAAATGGCGCAGCCAAGAGCGGTGAGCATGAATAGAATGTTGCCGCTGACGAAATCAAAGGCGTCAAAAATGCTTTTGCCGAAGAAGGTGACGTCTTTCCATAAATTATCGCCGAGAATCGCCGGCACGTTGCCAAAGAGGAAAATACCGCCGAGAGTCAAGATAATGGCTTTGCTGCGGCGCATTCTGAGTTTTTCTTGAAGCGCGGTGATAATCACTTCGTAAATCGTAATAGAGGTGGTCAGCGCGGCAATCAGCAATAAGCCGAAGAAAATGATGGCAAAGAATTTACCCGCCCATAAATGGGAGAACACGATCGGCAGACTTTGGAAAACTAAGGTCGGACCGGCGTTCGGTTCGATGCCGAAAGTGAATAGGGATGGGAAAATCATAAAGCCTGCGAGTACGGCGATGATGGTGTTGGTGAAACCGGTAATCACGGCGGTTTGAATCAGGTCTTCTTCTTTATTTAAGTAACTGGAAAGCGTGATTAATACGCCGAAACCGAGGCTTAAGGCGAAAAAGACTTGCCCTAAGACGAAAATAAATAATTCGGCGGTGATTTTGGAAAAATCCGGTTTTAAGTAGAACGTGATCCCTTCCATGGCGCCCGGTAAGGTGATGTTGCGAATCACCATGCCGATTAAGAAGATGAACAGCAACGGCATTAAGTATTTCACGGCGCGCTCAATACCGCCGATGATGCCTTTCGCCAAGATGATGTAATTGACTAATACGAAAAGTGCAGTGTAAATGATAATTTCTAAGGGGCTGTTGCTGATGTGCAAATCGTAGAAATCTTTGGCGACGTCTTTAGTGATGGGAGTGGAAATATCTAAGGTCCCGGTGATTAAGTTAATGATATAGGTAATCACCCAGCCGCCGAGAACCATGTAATACGCCATGATGCCGAAGGCACCGAGTAAGCCCATGTAACCGATGATTTTCCAGTATTTGGAAATGCCTTTGCCTTTATCGAGGATTTTATCGCCGAATGCGTCAATGGAATTAACCCGCAGACGACGACCGATGACGTTTTCCACTAAGATCATCGGAATTCCGATTAAAATCATGGCTAAACAGAATAACAGCACATAGGCGCCGCCCCCGTGTTCGCCCACCAAATAGGGAAAGCGCCAGGTTGCACCAAAACCTACGGTTGCGCCGGCAACGGTAAGCACATAAGTTAATCGACTGGACCAAGTTTGTCGTTCCGGTTTTTTTGTTGTCATAAGTTTTCCTGTATTTCTTAAATTTTAATATTCTGTTTTATCTTTATATTCGCATAAATCTTCAATAATGCACGCGCCGCAGCGGGGTTTGCGTGCCACGCAAGTGTAACGCCCGTGTAAAATTAGCCAATGATGGACGTCCACTTTAAATTCGGCAGGGACGACCTTAATCAGTTTTTCTTCCACTTTCACCACATCCTTGCCGGGCGCAAAACCTGTGCGGTTGCACACGCGGAAAATATGGGTGTCCACGGCGATGGTAGGGTGACCGAATGCAGTGTTGAGAACCACGTTGGCGGTTTTTCTGCCTACGCCGGCAAGAGCCTCCAGTGCCGCACGATCTTCCGGCACTTCGCCGTGGTGTTTTTCGATTAAATCGCGACAGGTTTTGATAATATTCTCCGCCTTGCTATTAAACAAGCCGATGGTTTTGATGTATTCCTTTAAGCCATCTACGCCTAACGCCAAAATCGCTTGCGGCGTATTGGCGACGGGAAACAGTTTGTCCGTCGCTTTATTGACGCCTTTGTCGGTGGCTTGCGCCGATAAAATTACCGCAATTAATAATTCAAAGGGCGAGCTGAAATTCAACTCTGTCGTTGGGTGCGGATTGGCGGCACGTAAGCGTTTTAAGATTTCGATTCGTTTTTCTTTATTCATAATTTCTCTCTACTTTTTTGCTTGTGCAAAAAAGTAACAAAAAACACACCCCAAGCTAATTTGCTTATCTGAGCTTGGTTAGAATTTTCTTTACGGAAAATTTAGAACTCGCAACGGCGTTATTCAGGCAGACTAAATTTTCCTAAAAATTCTAAGTCGCTCAGGCAAATTAGATGGGGAAAATTATCTGAGCGTTATTCGTTTTTCAACTACTTTTTTGTATCTATTATATTTTTTAGTGCAAGTAACAAGGCTAATCCGATAAATGCGCCCGGCGGGAGAATGGCAAGTAACAGATTGCTGTCGTTATGGAAAAATTCAATGCGCATAAATTTTGCCCAGTCGCCTAATAAATTTTCAATGCCGTCGAATAGCGTGCCGTTGCCGAGGATTTCACGGATACCGCCGAGGGCGACTAAGCCGAGCAACATACCGAATCCCATAGAGAAGCCATCAAAGGCGGAATGGGAAATGCTGTTCTTGGAGGCGAAGGCTTCTGCTCGCCCTATTACGATGCAGTTGGTGACGATGAGCGGGATGAAAATACCGAGAGATTGATAAAGCGCATAGGTGTAGGCGTTCATCAATAATTGCACCACGGTGACTGTCGTGGCGATGATCATCACATAAATGGGAATGCGGATTTCATTCGGAATCTGTTTGCGGAAAACGGAAACCACGGTGTTGGTGCAGGTGAGCACCAGCATTGTGGCTAAGCCCAACCCAAGGGCGTTGGTCACGGAGTTGGAGACTGCCAATAGGGGGCATAAGCCGAGCAGTTGCACCACCGTGGAGTTGTTGGTCCAAACGCCTTGGATGAAAATATTTTTCCAAATGTGTTTTTCATCGGAAATGTTGACCGCACTTTTAGTGTCATTTGGTGGCGGCGTTTCCGTAATATCGTCTAATTTATCCATTATTCTTTCTCTTTCGGCAGATTATCCAGCATGGCAAGTGCAGCCCGTTTCACTTGATTTACCACGGCGCGCGGGGTGATGGTGGCACCGGCAAATTGGTCGAATTTGCCGCCGTCTTTTTTCACCGCCCATTCCGCCGCCTTGTCTTTGCTGATGACTTGGTGATTGAAACTGAAAATCCAATCGGAAATACGAGGTTCGATTTTATCACCCAAGCCCGGTGTTTCGTGGTGTTCCGTAATGCGCACGCCGAGCACTTCGCCGTCCGGTTTCATACCCACTAAAATACGAATGTCGCCGGAATAGCCATCGTGTGCCACGCTTTCAAAGGCATAAGCGGTTGTCACACTGTCTTTTTTCGCTGTGCAGATTTTTGTGATAGCCACGGCTTGTAACTCGCTTACCTGCGGCGCGTAGCAATCTTGCGTCAGATCATTATTGAAATAGTCTTGCGGGATCACTTGCAACAACAGCGCCCGTTGTTGCGCCTGCATGGCTTCATCAATTTTGTCTTTGGTTAAAAAGTAAATGCCGCTCGAAATCGCTGTACAGCAAAATGCCACAAATGCCAATAATATGCCGTATTTGGAGGTGATTTTTAGGGTTTGCATACTTTCTCCTTATCGACGATGGCCGGCAACGCGCGGGCGGGTGTAATGATCGATTAACGGCACACAAATGTTGCTGAGTAAAATAGCAAAAGCCACGCCGTCAGGGTAGTTGCCGTAAAAACGAATTAAATACAACAGGCTTCCAACTAAAGCACCGAATACCAGTTTGCCACGCGGGGTGATGGAGGCGGTAACGGGATCCGTGGCGATAAAGAATGCGCCGAACATCATGGCGCCACTTACCAACTGCGCCGGTACACTTAACTGCGCACTGTCGCCGAATAATTCGGTAAACAAACTCAACAAGGCAAAACTGCCTAACATTGCTACGGGAATTTGCCAGTGAATCACTTTTTTCAGAATTAAGAATAGCCCGCCGATGAAAAATGCCACATTCACTTGCCACCAACCCTGCGCAACATCCCAGCTATTTTGCATGAAAATCGGTAATTTCACCAAATCATAAAATGCCACATCGGCGTTGCAATCGGAACAAAGGGTAGAATAGAAAGTGCGCGCCGTATCCAGTGGTGTCGCCTGTGTTATGCCGTCAATGGAGGAGGTTAACTGGTGCAGACTAAAACCGTCGGAGGTGAGCCCGGAAAAAATTAACAATACGGCATCATTGAAGGTTGGCGGCTCCGATAGTAACGCAATCGGCGGCATCCACGTAGTCATTTGTAACGGAAAGGACACGAGCAACACCACATAGCCCACCATGGCGGGATTGAACGGATTTTGCCCCAAGCCGCCGTAAACGTGCTTGCCGAGAATGACCGCGCAAAATGTGCCGATCAGAATAATCCAATAGGGCGCGTAAGACGGAATGGCAACGGCAAGAATCAGTGCGGTCAAAATCACGCTGAAGTCGGAAATGTAGCTCAGCATCGGTCTTTTACGTAAACGCGTAACCGCCAATTCCAACAGCAACGCAAAGCTAATTGCCAACGCAGATTGAATCAACACGCCAAAACCAAAATAATACACCTGCAACACGATTGCCGGAATCATGGCGAAAATCACCCAAAACATCACGCGGGCGGTGAGTTTGCCGGAATGGGTATGGGGTGAACTTATCATCTTAAACATTTATCGTTCCTTAATCTTGTTGCGTGTTTTCACGTTGCACTTTCTTCGCCTTGGCGCGTGCGATGGCGGCGGCAATAGCGGCTTTACGCGGATCGCTTTCCGTTGGATTTTCATCAGAATTTTTAACCGAGCTTTGTTCTGTTTCAGGTTCGGCTGGTTCTACGGTTTTCGTTTGCTGCGCGGCTTTTTTCGCCTTGGCACGGGCGATAGCGGCGGCAATGGCGGCTTTTCGCGGATCGCTTTCCGTTGGATTTTCATCGGAAATATTGACCGCACTTTGTGCCGTTTCAGGTTCGGCTGGTTCTGTGGCTTCCGTTTGCTGCGCCGCTTTCTTCGCTTTGGCTCGGGCGATGGCGGCAGCAATGGCGGCTTTACGCGGATCGTTTTCCGTTAGATTTTCATCGGAAATGTTGACCGCAGCACTTTTTGCCGTTTCAGGTTCGGTAGCTTCTACGGTTTCCGTTTGCTGCGCCGCTTTTTTGGCTTTGGCACGGGCGATGGCAGCGGCAACGGCGGATTTTTTGTCCTCAAGTGCGGTGGTTTTTTCAGGTGTTTTTTCCGTTTCCTCAGGTGGCGAATGCGCCGCTTGTTCCGCCTGGCGGGCTAAACGGCGGGCTTTGCGTTGCGCCATGATGTCGCTGTTATCCGGTTGAATTTGGCCTTTTTCATCAACGATGGTTTTTTGTGCCGGCAGCGTACTTTCTGCCGTTTCCGCTTTTTTCGCTTTTAAGCGTTCCAGCGCGGCGGCGACCGGATCTACGCCTTTTTGCTGTGCCAGTTCTTCTCGGCGGGCGGCAGCTGCGCGTTGTGAGCGCTCTTTGCGTTCCTGTTCTTCCCGTTCCAAACGGGCTTGGCGTTGTTCAAAGCGGATTTTCGCTTCTTCCGCCAATTTGGCTTTGTGTTTGATTTCCCAAATTTTCGCCTTTTCTTGGCGGAAATATTGGATTAGCGGAATGTGGCTCGGGCAAACGTAGGCACATACGCCGCATTCAATACAATCCTTGAGGGAATATTCTTCGGATTTTTCGTGATCTTCGCTACGTGCAAACCAATATAGCTGTTGCGGCATCAATTTTACCGGGCAAGCGTCGGAGCAGGCGGAGCAGCGGATACAATTTTTTTCCGGTTCCGGCGGGGCGTATTCAAAATGATCCGGCGCCAACAGGCAGTTGGTCACTTTGGTCATCGGCGCGTTTAAATCGGGCAGAATAAAGCCCATCATCGGACCGCCCATGAACACCGGGAAGCGGTCATCATATTGGTAGCCGGTTTCCCGCAATAGATGGTAAATCGGCGTACCGAAGCGCGCCCAATAGTTGCCTTTGTTTTGAATTTTATCGCCCGTGAGGGTCACCACGCGCTCAATCAACGGTTCGTCATTTATCACGGCGCGTTTAATGGCAAAAGCGGTTCCCACGTTTTGCATAAGCACGCCGATGCTGGAAGAGCGTTGCCCGCTCGGGACTTCCATGCCGGTTAACACTTGAATTAATTGTTTCGCCGCGCCGGAAGGATATTTGGTTGGAATAACACGGATTTCCATGTCGTTGGCACCGTGCAAGGCGCGTTCTAGGGATTTTACCGCTTCGGGTTTGTTGTCTTCTACGGCAATAACCACTTTTTCAGGTCGCAAAATGTAGCGCAAAATGCGTACGCCTTCGATGATTTCATCGGCATGGTCACGCATGAGACGATCGTCGCAGCTGATGTAAGGTTCACATTCCGCACCGTTAATAATCAGCAGTTTCACCTGTTTTTCAGCGGAATGAATTTTGGCTGCCGTCGGGAATACCGCGCCGCCCAGACCGGCGATACCCGCCTGGTAAATTTTTTCGATCAGCTGTTCCGGCGTTTGCGTGAGGAAATCTTCCAACGGCATTTGTTCACGCCATTGATCCAAACCGTTGGCCTTGATATGCACGCAGGTTTCCGGCAAGCCTGACGGGTGGGCGGCGACATAAGGCGCCACATCAATCACTGTGCCGGAAGTAGGCGCGTGAATCGGTAGGGTGCGCAAGCCGTCGCCTTGGGTGAGCGGTTGTCCTTTTAATACATGATCGCCACGTTTGACCAGTAAATTCCCGGCGTTTCCGGCGTGCTGTTTGACGGGCACATAAAAATCTTCCGGTAAAGGCAGGGGGCGAATCGGCGTGCCGTTGGATTGGGATTTCATGTCGGGTGGATGAATGCCGCCGTCGAATTCCCAAAGTTTGCCGCTGTTGAAACCTGTTAATACATCAGCCATTTATTTCCCCACAATGATTTTCTTCTCGGCCGATGTGGTGTCAACAATCGGGATGACTAAATTAGGATCGAATTTCCAATCCCAAGTATCGATATTCTTTTCCACTTTAATCATGCTAATACAGCTGGTCGGGCAGGGCGCTACGCAAAGTTCGCAGCCCGTGCATAAATCCGGAATGATGGTGTGCATGGATTTGTTGGTGCCGATGATGGCATCCACCGGGCAGGCTTGGATACATTTTGTGCAGCCGATACACATATTTTCATCAATAAACGCCACTTTCGGTGCGGGATCTTCCGCCAAATCATCCGTTTCCGGCGCTTCCACGCCGAGCAATTCGGCAATTTTGATTACCGTAGGACGCCCGCCGGGAATACATTTGGTGATCACATCGCCGTTGGCGATGGCTTCCGCATAAGGTTTGCAGCCGGGATAACCGCATTGTCCGCACTGACTTTGCGGCAAAATGGCATCGATTTTTTCTACGATAGGATCCGCTTCCACCTTCAATTTGACCGACGCAAAGCCCAAAATGGCGCCGAAAATCAGCGCCAAGACGACAATGGCAATGAGTACATAGTAGAACGTGGTCATTATAGTTTCACTAATCCGGTGAAGCCCATAAAGGCAAGGGACATTAAACCTGCCGTAATCAAGGCGATGGACGCGCCGCGAAAGGGCATCGGCACATCGGCGGCAACCAAGCGTTCACGCAACGCGGCAAAGAGCACCAACACCAGCCCGAAACCGGCGGAAGCGCCGAAGCCATACGCCACGGATTCCGTTAAATTATGGGCAAGATTGACGTTCAGCAATGCCACGCCAAGCACGGCGCAGTTGGTGGTAATCAGCGGCAGGAAAATCCCTAATAAACGATATAAGGTCGGGCTGGTTTTATTAATGACCATTTCGGTAAATTGCACTACCACGGCGATCACTAAAATGAAAACCAAGGTGCGTAAAAAGGTGGCGTTTAAAGGCGTGAGAATATAGTTATCCACCAAATAGGAACACAGCGCCGCCACCGTCAGCACGAAAGTGGTTGCCAAACCCATGCCGATGGCGGTTTCGATCTTTTTTGAAACGCCCATAAACGGGCAGAGTCCAAGGAATTTCACCAGCACGAAGTTATTAATCAATGCCGTGCCGATGATCAGTAAAATGTAATGTGTCATAGAGTTCAATTCGTTCGTATAAGCGGTGTATTATCGCTATTTATGGGCTTAAGAACAATAAAAAATTGGGAGAAATTCTAGCAAAAACGACCGCACTTTTTGATACGCCGAAAAGCGTATTTTAGAAAAAGTGCGGTGGAAAATTTAGATGGATTTTATTCGGCGGGGATTTCTTCTGCGAAGAATTCGGCGAGATCAGGATATTCAAATTGAAAGCCTTGCGCTAGCAAATGTTGCGGCACAAGATTTTGACTGTCGAGCAGCAAACCGGCGCGTTCGCCGAGCAACAGTTTCAGCATAAACGCCGGTACGCTTGCAAAGTGCGGACGGTGCAGGGCGTCACCTAATAATGTATTGAATTCGGCGTTGCGTACGGCGTGCGGCGCAACAAAATTAAAGGCGCCGTGACAATTGGGATTGTTCAATAAGAATAAGATCCCGCGCACCATATCCGCCAAGGCAATCCAGCCCCAGAATTGTTTGCCCGAACCGAGTTTGCCGCCGAGTCCGCAACGGTATAACGGCAACATTCGCGCCAGCGCGCCGCCTTGTGTGCCGAGCACAATGCCCGTGCGTACCAAGCACACCCGCGTGTTAGCTTTTAATGCGGTCGCTTCCCATTGTTGGCATAAGCGCGCGGCAAAGTTATCTGCCGGCGGGGTGTTTTCATCAATAAGTTGTTCGCCGCAATCACCGTAATATCCCGTCGCCGAGCCGGAAATAAAACATTGTGGCGGGGTATCGCTGCGGTTTATCAGTTGCGCCAGTTTTTCCGTTAATGAAACACGGCTGGATTCCAACCGCACTTTTTGTTTTGCCGTCCAACGATGGTCAAAAATCGGTTCGCCCGCCAGGTTAATGACCGCATCAAATTGATTGAAATGTTGAAAATAATCCAGCGTATTAATGAGTTCAACGGCGGCGGGGAGGTGTTTTTGCGCCTTGGCAGGATTGCGCACGAGCGCGGTGACTTGATGTTTTTGGGCTAATAACGAAGGAATCAATGCACTGCCGATAAAGCCGGTGGCACCGGTTATAAGAATTTTCATACGCTTCCTCCGTTTTTGAAATTAAAGGGAATTTTCGAATAAATCCTGAATCCGCAAGATTAAGCTGTTGATATCGGTGTTTTGGGTCGGCGTCACAAAAATGGTGTCGTCTCCCGCAATATTGCCCAAAATGCCTTCCATTTTGCTCACCGAATCGAGCAGTCGGGCGATGAGTTGCGCCGCGCCCGGTGTGGTGCGAATCACAATCAGCATATCATTATGATCGATGTCCAACACCAAATCCCTCAAGGAGCTACGGGTATGCGGCACGCTTAGTTCGCTAGGTAGGCAATAGACCATTTCCATGCGGGTGTTGCGGGTGCGAACAGCGCCGAATTTACTGAGCATGCGCGACACTTTGGATTGGTTAATTGTGGCGAACCCCATTTTTTGCAATTCGGCGACGATTTCATTTTGCGAACCGTATTTTTCCTGACGGAGGAGATCTTTGAAGACTTTATTCAGACTGTCCGTATTTTCGTTCAACATAAGGTTTTCTCTTATTATGTTTAGGTGGCTGAATTTTGCATAAAAATAGCGGTTTTAGCAAATAAATATTTATTTGGGCGATAAAAGTGCGGTTCTTTTTGGATGCGTTTTTTACGTGGTGCTTGTTAATATAAAAGAAAAAATTTGAGTTAGATCGCACATTTGCATTTGTCCGTTTGAATTTAAAAATTGATCAGCGTACAATTTTTCCAGATCTTTTAACTACCTATTTTTTACTATATGAGGAGAATGAAATGAAAGTTGCTGTTTTAGGTGCCGCAGGCGGTATCGGTCAAGCATTAGCATTGTTACTGAAACTACAATTGCCGGCAGGTTCCGAACTCTCACTTTACGATATTGCGCCGGTCACACCGGGCGTTGCCGTGGATGTTAGCCATATTCCGACTGCGGTGAAAGTAGAAGGTTTTGCGGGTGAAGATCCGACACCTGCATTAAAAGGTGCGGATGTCGTGTTAATTTCCGCCGGTGTGGCGCGTAAACCGGGGATGGATCGTTCCGATCTGTTTAACATTAACGCGGGTATCGTGCGTAACTTAATTGAAAAAGTCGCTGTAACCTGCCCGAAAGCCTGTATCGGCATCATCACCAATCCGGTCAACACCACTGTTGCTATCGCGGCGGAAGTGTTGAAAAAAGCGGGCGTTTACGACAAGCGTAAATTGTTCGGCGTGACCACATTAGACGTGCTTCGCTCCGAAACTTTTATTTCCGAATTGAAAGGCTTAAACGTGTACCGCACTATCGTGCCGGTTATCGGCGGACACTCCGGCGTGACCATTCTTCCTTTATTATCTCAAGTGCAATACGTTGAATGGAAAGACGACGAAATCGAACCGTTAACCAAACGTATTCAAAATGCCGGTACCGAAGTGGTGAACGCCAAAGCCGGCGGCGGTTCCGCAACCCTATCCATGGCGCAAGCCGCAGCCCGTTTTGCTAACGCCGTGGTTCGCGGTTTACAAGGCGAAACCGTGGTGGAATGCAGCTATGTGGAAGGCGACGGCAAATACGCCCGCTTCTTCGCCCAACCGGTTCGTTTCGGTAAAGAAGGCGTGGAAGAAATTTTACCTATCGGCAAACTCAGCGCCTTTGAACAACAAGCCTTAGAAGCCATGTTGCCAACCTTGCGTGCAGATATTGAATTGGGTGAGAAGTTTGTGAATTCATAAACGTTAAATCGGCGTAACGTAAAAGTGCGGTCATTATTTTCTGCGTTTTTTATTACGCCTGCTCAACATTGAAAAATCCTCGCGTTTGCGGGGATTTTTTATGCTTAATCAGAATGATGCGTTGAAGTTATGAACATAATTAAGTAGAATCCCCGCACAAATTTTGTGCATGGCTTATGCACTTGTTAAATCAATTTCGTTAAACAAGGAATCAATTATGAAAAAATCCCCTTTATTTTTAGCTTTATTTGGCGCTACGGTTGTTGCGACGAATGCGAATGCTGCTGCGATAAATAGTGGTACAAACAATATAGCCAATCCAACTGCAAATATCGCAGTTGGTTTTGCTCACAATAATCAGGGCACCTATTCCACGGTTATTGGTAGCGGTAACCTTAATTTTGCCAACCGCGTTGCTTTAATTGGTAACTTTAATGAGTTGAGTGTTCTGAATCCTCAAGTTGCATCATTTGATGCAAACGGAAATCCGATTGGTTATTCAAGTGGCACTTCAGCGGGTCTTGCAGGCTCCGCCCGCGACTCTAATGTGTTAGGCTCTTATAACAAATTATTTGCTGTGGAAAATAATCTGGTCGGTTCTCGTAATACCATTTCCTCAACTGCCGACTATCAGAATGTCTATGGTAGCCATAACAATTTAAGTGCGGAGCAATCTCATGTTGTTGGTAGCGGCGTTACTACAACCGCTAACGCAAACCATTCTTTAGTCTTCGGCGGCGGCACGGTTGTCTATGATTCAAATACCCGCACGCATTCCATCCAAAATCCAACCACCATTTCTGGGCAGCAAACTCTTTCTATGGGCTTTGGTAATACTATTTTAGGCAACAAAAATGTCGCTATCGGTTCCAATATTACGGCGACGGGCGGTAATAATGTGATTTTAGGTAATGACAGTAGCGAAAATTCCGCGACAGTGACTAATGGTGTGGTGAATACGGCAACAGTAGATCAGGCAACTGTCGGGTCTGTCACATATTCCGGTTTCGCCGGTAAAGCCGCGGATGGTGTGGTTTCTGTGGGGGCGGCTAATAAAGAAAGACGCGTCACAAATGTGGCGGCGGGGGAAATTAATTCCGCCTCTACGGATGCCATTAATGGTAGCCAGCTTTATATGGTGGCAAATCAAGTGGCGACAAATAATGACAATATTGTATTGTTAAAAGATGACGTAGTGCTTGTAGCGAATGAAGTCGAGAAGAATACCGCCGCGATAACTTCCGTTCAAGGTGATGTGACCACCAATACACAGGCGATTACAACTAACACGCAGAATATCACCGCAAATAAACAGAATATTGAGGCAAATAAACAAAATATTTCTGCCAATACGCAGAATATTGCAGCGAATAAACAGGCTATTGATACCAATTCACAAAATATTGCTACGAATACACAAGCCATCACAGCCAATCAGCAAGAAATTGCAACGAATAAACAAGCTATTGCGACGAATAAGCAAAATATCGAAAACAACAAAGCCGCTATTGATAATGTGCGCTCCGATGTAACGCAGCATTCGCAGGCTATTGCCGATAATAAAGCGGCAGGTGAGGCTAATACGGTACTAATTAATCAGGTAAGTGCTAAAGCGGATAATTACAATAATGCGTTGAATGCAAGAATCGATCAGATTCAACGTAATCAAAATAATTATAATGCGTTGGAGGGCAAGGTGACTAACCTTGAGTCTAAGTTGGATAAAACCCGTAAGGATCTCAAAGGTATTGGCGCATCTTCCGCCGCGATGGCATCTCTTCCACAGGCTTATTTGCCGGGTAAATCCATGCTGGCGGTAGGGACCGGAACCTATGAAGGTGCCAGCGCAATTGCGGTGGGCTATTCAAAAAACTCCGATAGCTCCAAACATGTGATTAAATTAAACGGTTCAATTAACACAAATAGCAAGGCATCATTTGGTGCAGGATACGGCTATCAGTGGTAGCTTTCGGATTTAGACGATAAATATTCAAAATCCCCTTAGTTAAAAAACTAAGGGGATTTTTTATTCACCTTGAGCCGTTATTTTCTATGATTTCGGATTTCTCTTTATCTATTGCATAGAGGAAAGTGCGGTGAAAAAACACAGCGTTTTTCGACCGCACTTTTCTCTCTTTAAGTTGACATTAATCTACTTTCACAATCCAACCTTCCGGCGCTTCCACATCACCGAATTGGATGCCGGTGAGTTCGTCGTAAAGGCGTTTGGTGATTGGACCGACGTCGGTTTCGGAATAGAAAACGTGGAAGTCGTCGCCGTATTGAATGCCGCCGATAGGTGAAATCACGGCTGCCGTTCCGCAGGCGCCGGCTTCTGCGAATTGATCCAGTTCGTTGATATATACATCGCCTTCAATGGTTTCCATGCCCAAGCGTTCTTTCGCTAAATAGAGCAAAGAGTATTTGGTGATACTCGGCAAAATGGACGGGGAAAGCGGGGTGATGAATTTGTTATCGCGGGTGATGCCAAAGAAATTTGCCGCGCCCACTTCTTCAATTTTGGTGTGGGTTTTCGGATCAAGGTAAATGGCATCGGCGAATTTGCGTTCGGCGGCAAGTTCATGCGGTAACAAACTTGCGGCATAATTTCCGCCGACTTTCACACCACCGGTGCCGTGCGGTGCGGCGCGATCGTAATCGGTTACCAAGAAGTTGGACGGTTTCATGCCGCCTTTGAAATAAGCCCCTACCGGGCAGCAGAATACGCAGAAGATATATTCCGGTGCGGCGCGTACGCCGATGTTTTCACCGACACCGATAACAAATGGACGTAAATATAATGTGGCGCCGGTGCCATAAGGCGCGACCCAACGTTCGTTGGCTTTGACTACCTCTTTACAGGCGCGGATAAATAATTCGGTCGGTACTTGCGGCATGAGGAGGCGATCGCAGGTATTTTGCATACGTTTGGCATTTTGATCCGGGCGGAAGAGATTAATGGAGCCGTCTTTGCAACGGTAGGCTTTTAATCCTTCGAAACATTGTTGACCATAGTGAAGGGCGGTGGAGCCTTCATGAATATGCAGCGTGCTGTCTGTGCTTAATTCGCCGTTGTCCCATTTTCCGTCTTTCCAATGTGCGATGAAACGATAATCTGTTTTGATATAACTGAAGCCGAGATTTTTCCAATCAAGTAAGTCTGACATGCTTTTTCCTTATGTGTATGTGTTATTTAAATGATTTTTAATCTACACCATTCCATTAGGATTTAAAATATTTTAATCGTAAAAATAAATGAAATTTTAGAAGAATAAATCGACGGCTATTCGGATTTGTGAGCGGAGGCAAGAAATCGGCGGATAAGTATGCTAAAATTTACCCATAAAAAACACCGCTCTTTTTAGGGAGCGGTGTTCGGCGAATAAGCCTAATATACAGGAAATGAAATAGTAACTTTTGTTACTCCGTTTGGAACAACCAAACAATATGCAAACACAACATCATACTTAATTTGAAACTCTTTAACCAACAAGAAGTACCAGATACTAAGTATGGTTGTATTGTAAGTAGAATGGAAATATTGGGCAAAAGAGATTTTTTTATTAGATTTATAAAAAAAAATAATCTGATTAACCGCATCTATAAATAAATTATTTAGGAATTGCCATGTATAAGCGTTTGCCACCGTTAAATTCGCTTAAAGCCTTTGAATCTGCCGCCAGGTTTTTAAGTTTTACCAAAGCTGCAGATGAGCTTTTTGTTACTCAGGCGGCGATTAGCCACCAAATTAAGCTATTGGAAGATTTTTTAGGCGTGGAGCTATTTAAACGTAAGAATCGCGCCTTAGAATTAACGGATTTCGGCAAGGCGTATTATGCCGATATTACGAAAATTCTTTTCCGTCTGGTAGAAGCCACCGACAAACTGCTCGCCTTAAAAGCCGATAAACATTTAACTATCAGCGTGCCGCAAACCTTTGGTATTCAGTGGTTAGTCCCGCGTTTGAGCGAATTCAACAAACTTTATCCCGACATTGAAGTGCGCTTGAAAGGGGTGGATCAGGACGAAGGTTTACTCAGCCAAGATATTGATATCGCCATTTATTACGGCAAAGGCAACTGGGATAACCTGCAGGTGGATCGGTTGGTGGAAGAAGATTTATTGATTCTTGCCTCGCCGAAATTATTAGCGCAAAAACCGATTTATCAGCGAGAAGATTTAAAACATCACACACTATTGCATATCCACGCCCGTGATAACTGGCAGCATATGGCGAATTATTTGGAATTAGACGATTTGAATATTCAGCAAGGCCCGATTTTCAGCCATACTTTTATGGCGTTGCAGGCGGCGATTCATGAGCAGGGCATTGTGCTTGCCAATCGCATTTTAGCCCAGCAGGAGCTGGATAACGGCAACTTGGAGACGGTATTTGACACCAATTTACGCGATCCGAAATCTTTTTATGTGGTCAATCATTTAGATAATAGCAATGACGAGCGTATCGTGGCGTTCCGTTCTTGGATTATCCAAACTATCAATCAAGAAGAAAATAAACAAGAAAATGAATAAGTTGGCGTTATATTGCCGCATGGGATTTGAACGCGAATTGGCGGCGGAAATCACCGATAAAGCGGCGGGAAAAGGTGTGTTCGGCTTTGCTCGTGTTGTAGAAAACAGCGGTTATGTGATTTTTGAATGTTATCAGCCCGGCGAGGCGGATTTATTGGCTCGTGAATTGCCGTTTCAGCAGTTGATTTTTGCCCGTCAAATGTTGGTGGTCTCCGATTTATTAACGGATTTGCCGCAACAAGATCGTATTACACCGATTGTTCAACAATATCAACAAATTGTTGACATTGTTCCCTTGCAAAAGAGTAACGAATTGTGGGTGGAAACCGCCGACACTAACGAAGCGAAGGAATTGCTCGGATTTTGTCGTAAATTCACCGTGCCCTTGCGTCAAGCCTTGAAAAAAGAGGGTTGGTTGAACGCTAAAAACAACCCAAAGTGCGGTCTGACGTTGCACATTTTTTTCTTACGGAATAACGCTTGTTATGTGGGCTACTCCTACAACCATAACCATTCCGCGCATTTAATGGGTATTCAGCGCTTAAAATTCCCGTCGGAAGCGCCAAGTCGTTCGACATTGAAACTGGAAGAGGCGATTTTGACTTTTATTCCGCATCAAAAAGAAGCGGAATTGCTCAACGACACTATGTACGCCGTGGATCTTGGTGCTTGTCCGGGCGGTTGGACGTATCAGTTGGTCAAGCGCGGTCTGTTTGTGTATGCGGTGGATCACGGCAAAATGGCGGCAAGCCTGCACGAGACGGGGCGCATTGAGCATTGCGCGGAAGACGGTTTTAAATTTCAGCCGCCGAAGCGAGGTAAAATTGATTGGCTGGTGTGCGACATGGTGGAGCAGCCGAGTCGAATTGCCGAGTTAATGGTGAAATGGTTGCTGAACGGTTGGTGTCACAGCATGATTTTCAATTTGAAACTGCCCATGAAAAAACGCTATGCGGAAGTGCAACAATGTCTGCAATTTATTGCGGATAAGTTGTCGCAACAGGGACTCAAGTTTCAGTTGCAGGCGAAGCATCTGTATCACGATCGGGAAGAAATTACCGTCTATCTTCGTTTGTTGTGACAGGGCGGTAAAATTTTTAATTTTTATACCGCACTTTGTGCAAATAACTTGTAAAATAACCGCCCATTAACAGCCTAAAGTGCGGTTATTTTTTTCGCTATTTATGATTGGGAGGCAAATATGCATTGTCCTTTTTGTTCTACAGAAGAAACCAAAGTTATCGATAGTCGTTTGGTTTCCGATGGTTTTCAGGTGCGTCGGCGCAGAGAGTGCGGTCATTGTCACGAGCGTTTTACCACCTTTGAAACGGCAGAATTAATCATGCCGAAAATTATTAAAAACAACGGCAATCGTGAGCCGTTTAACGAAGATAAATTACGTCGGGGGATTCAGCACGCCTTGGAAAAACGCCCGGTGAGTTCCGATGACGTCGAAAAAGCGATTAGCCGTATTATTCATCAATTACGCGCTACCGGTGAGCGTGAAGTGCCGAGCAAATTAGTGGGCACGCTGGTGATGGATGAGCTTAAAAATCTGGATAAAGTGGCGTATATCCGCTTTGCGTCCGTCTATTTAAGTTTTGATAATATCAACCAATTTAGTCAGGAAATCGAAAACCTCAAAGATCACTAATGAACGCCCAATTTAGCCCGCAAGATGCCGCTTTTATGCAGCTCGCCCTTGATTTAGCCAAACAGGGCGAATTTACCACCACGCCCAATCCTTCCGTGGGGTGCGTGTTGGTGAAAGAGGGCAAAGTTGTGGGTAAAGGGTTTCATTTTAGGGCAGGTGAGCCGCACGCGGAAGTGATGGCGTTACGCGAGGCGGGGAAAAATGCCCGTGGCGCGACAGCTTATGTGACGTTAGAACCTTGTTCTCATTTCGGGCGAACTCCGCCTTGCGCCAAAGGGTTGGTGGAAGCCGGTGTCGGTAAAGTGATTGCCGCCATGTGCGATCCGAATCCGCTGGTGGCGGGCAAAGGGTTACAGATTTTAACCGATGCCGGCATTCAAAGTGCGGTGGGTTTATTGGCAGAAAACGCCGAGCAACTCAATAAAGGTTTCTTGAAACGTATGCGCACGGGTAAGCCGTTCGTACAGTTAAAACTTGCCATGAGTATTGATGGCAAAACCGCCATGGCGAACGGTGAAAGCAAATGGATTACCGGTGCGCAGGCAAGGGCGGACGTGCAGCAATATCGTGCCAAAGCCTCGGCGATATTATCCACATCGCAAACGGTGCTAGCGGATGACCCGAGTTTAAATGTGCGTTGGGATGAATTGCCGCCTGAGGTGCAAGCCCGTTATACGCAGGAAAATTTGCGCCAGCCGGTGCGCGTGATTCTGGATTCTGCTCATAAAGTGCGGTCGAATTTTAAGGTGTTTTCAACGGACGCTCCGGTGTGGCTGGTCGGTGAAGACGACTATGCCTCAACGAGCTTTCCGCCCGCCACAGATTATGTCAAGTTAGCGCGACGTCATGGCGAAACCCGCTTGCAGGCACTCATGACGGAATTAGGCAAACGTCAAATAAATACCCTTTGGGTGGAAGCCGGCGCGACCTTAGCCGGCGCGCTTATTGACGAAAATCTGGTGGACGAACTGATTATTTACATGGCGCCGAAACTGCTGGGCGATCAAGCCAGAGATCTTTGCCATTTACCGAATTTAACCAAACTCGCCGACGCGCCTTTATGGCAACTGCAATCTTGTGAGCCCGTCGGCGAGGATCTTAAATTAATTTATATAAGAAAATGAGGAACTCAATGTTAAAAAAACTCTTACATTCCACCCTTGTCGGTTTAGTCACGGCGGGCGTGATTTTATTTGTGGTGCCGAAACTCACCGAGCAATCGGTGTTGCCGCAACAAGAAATCGCCTCTTATAAAGATGCGGTGCGCATTGCTTCACCGGCGGTCGTGAACGTTTATAATCAGGCGTTTACGTCTTCTACTGCGCAGTTGCAGGTAAACAATCTGGGATCGGGCGTGATCATGTCAAAAGACGGTTATATTCTGACCAATAAGCACGTGATTCAAAATGCCGATCAAATTGTGGTGGCGTTGCAAAACGGTCAAATTTTTGAAGCAAGCCTGATCGGTTCCGACGGATTGACGGATTTGGCGGTGTTAAAAATCAGAGCGGATAATTTATCCACCATTCCGCAAAATCCAAACCGTCCCGTGCATGTGGGCGATGTGGCGTTGGCAATCGGTAACCCGTATAACCTAGGGCAAAGCGTATCGCAGGGGATTATCAGTGCGGTGGGGCGCAGTGCCGTTGGTGAAGCGCTCGGGCGACAAAACTTTATTCAAACAGATGCGTCTATTAATCGCGGTAATTCCGGCGGTGCGTTAATTAATTCCGCCGGGGAATTGGTGGGCATCAGCACCTTAAGTATCGGCAAAACGTCCAATGAAATTGCCGAGGGCTTAAATTTTGCCATTCCGATTGATTTGGCGAACGACGTGATGAAAAAAATTATCCGCGACGGGCGGGTGATTCGTGGTTATTTCGGCGTGCAAACGGACATTTTATTCAGCAACGGACAAGGTTCTTCCGAACGGGGCATTTTAATTACCAGCGTCATTGAAAACAGCCCGGCGGATAAAGCCGGCTTGCAGGCGGGTGATATTATTTTGAAAATCAACAATGTAGAAGCTCATTCTCCAACGGAAATGATGAAACTGATTGCCGATGCGCGCCCGAATACGAAAGTGGACGTGGAAATTTCCCGCTTGGGCAAAACCCACAAAATTCCGGTGATTATTGAAGAATACACCTTTAACCAATAGGTCGTTAGATGGAACAGCTTAAAACCAGTCACTTTTTCGCCTGTTTGGATCGCTTAAGACTGATTCAACGTTGGTCTCTGATGCGCAATATCGAACGGGAAAATTTGGCGGAGCATAGCTTGCAAGTGGCGTTTGTCGCGCACGCGTTGGCGCTGATTAAAAACCGCTTTTACGGCGGGCTGCTCAATGCGGAGCGGATTGCCGTGATGGCGATGTATCACGATACATCGGAAATTTTTACCGGCGATTTACCGACGCCGATAAAATATTTCAACGAAGATATTACCCATGCCTATAAACAAATTGAAACTGCGGCGGAGTTGCATTTAATCAGTTTATTGCCGGAAGAATTGCAAACGGATTTTTTACCGTATTTGGATAATCAATATTTTTCCGACGAGGAAAAGCACATCGTAAAACAGGCAGATTTGATTTGCGCCTACATTAAGGTGAAATTTGAGCTGGAAAACGGCAATCAGGAGTTTAAATCGGCAAAAGTGCGGTTGGAAAATTTGATGGATCAATGGAAAAGCCCTGAAATGGATTATTTTTTACGGGTTTTTGTGCCGAGTTTCGGTAAGTCCATTGATGAAATTACGCTATAAATTTGGATCATAAAAAATCTCCTGCGGTGAAAACGGCAGGAGATTTTTTTATAGAAAACGGAATTACATCCAGAAAATATAGGCAATAGTGGCAATCACCAGCATGCAGGTGAGATCGATAAATTTGCCGACCCGAATCATCTCGCTTTGTTTCACATAACCCGTGCCGTACACAATAGCATTCGGTGGCGTGCCTACCGGCAACATAAAGGCACAAGAGGCACCCAAGCCGATGATCATGGCAAAGCCGAGCGGCGGCATATTTAGTGCATGAGCAATGGAGATGAAAATCGGTACTAATAAGGCGGCGCTTGCGGTGTTAGAGGTAAATTCCGTTAAACAAATGATAAAGGCGGCGATAATCAGTGCCATCACATAAGTGTGCCCGCCATTGATTAAATAAACGATGCCGTCCGCCATAATTTTACTGGCGCCGGAGCTTTCCAATACCGCACTCAAGGTTAAGCCGCCGCCGAATAAAAACAGCACGCCCCATTCCGTATTGGCTTGAATTTCTTTCCAAGTTGCAATACCGCTGACGCAAATAATCACAGCAGCACATAAAGCAATCATACTGTCGATACTTTCGATGTTTTTCGATAAGCCAAGTAAATCGGTAAGGAGGGAATTCACTTGTTTACTGAAAATCCATAATGATGCCACAGCAACAAAAATCACTAACGTTAGCCAACGTTTGCCGTTCATTGCCATGTGTTCAAATTGGATATCAAAGCGTAAATTCAAGCGTGGACGGAAAACGATGTACAACCAACCGATGATTAACGGAAACAATAATAACATGACCGGCAAACCGTATTTCAGCCAATCGGCAAAGGTGAGTTGTAATTGTGAGGCGGCGATCGCATTCGGCGGGCTACCTACTAAGGTACCCATGCCGCCGATACTGGCGCTATAAGCAATACCGAGTAATACGAAGACATAAGTGTTGTGCTCTTTTTTACGATCCAGCTGACTCAAAATACTCATGGACAGTGGGATCATCATGGCGGCGGTAGCAGTGTTACTCATCCACATGGAAAGAAAGGCAGTGGCGCAGAAGAGGTACATCACTGCAACGAATAATCGACCTTTAGCTAATTGCATGATTTTATTCGCAATCATTTTATCGATTTTTTGCACATTTAATGCCGTGGCTAATGCAAAGCCACCGAAGAATAAGAAAATCGTCGGATCTGCAAATGCAACCAAGGCGTCACGGCTATTCACCAAGCCCAAGCCGACGGACAAAATAGGAACAAAAAGGGCGGTAACGCTCACGTTAATGGCTTCCGTCAGCCATAAAATGCCGACGAATGCCAATAGTGCCAATCCTCGATTAGCAGTGGGTTCAAAAGGCAGGGTAGTGAGTAGAACGATAAAAAGGAGAATATCAATGATGAAGATAACGCCTTTTTTGTTTATTTTGCTTTTCTGAAATGGAGTAAAGAGTGGTGCAGCCATAATTCACCTTAACATAAAATAAAAAACAACAATAAGGGCGCGTATTACAACAGGAATGTGTTAGACGGGTTATGCGCTATATCAAAAAAATGTCATGTTTAAGGCAGATGAAAAGAAAAACTGCTCCAAATGATGACTTGTCGGAGCAGTTTTTTGAACAGGTGGATTAATAAAGGGTAGCGAGAATGATTTGTTCCGGATCCACGGAGAGCCAAACTTGTTGCTCGGGTTCAATATGTTGTTCCTTGGTAAGCGTGGCGCAGAATTCAATGTCAGAATCTTCTAAAACCAAAATCGCTTCTCCTGCGTCCCCTTTATCAATGATGGATTTTACTGTTGCGCGGAATTGATTCGGCAGATTTTTTGCCTGTTTGGTGCGAAGTTTGACCCAAGGTGCCTTAAACATCAGCATCACTTCTTTGTCGGATTCAAGTTTTAAACGTACCGCACTTTTTTCTGTAATGGAAACGCTTAAAGGCTTGGCAAAGCCGTCTAAAGCAATATCGACAAAACAGTGGACGTCTTCAAAGCGTAGGGATTGTACTTTGCCGAAAAATTGATTACGGGCGCTACTTTGCAGAGAAAAACGTGCGGTAGCGGAAAGTAGGCTGTTGAGCGGGACTTTTTCGTCTTTCAAAATGCTAAATGCTTTTTCTTGAGTTTGTTCAAGTAAATCATAGAGTTGTAATAAGCGTTGTGCATAAACGGTAAGTGCCGTACCGCCACCGTTTCTGCCGCCGATATTACGTTCCAGTAGCGGTTTTGGGCTGATTTTATTCATGGCTTCAAGATGATCCCAAGCACTTTTGTAGCTGACTTTGGCATTTTTCGCCGCTTGGTTAATGGAGCCGCATTTTTCAATTTCCTTGAGTAAACGGATACGCTTAGGATCAGCGAAGAGTTGTTGTTTTAATTTGATGGTGAGTAAAATTTCAGTGCCCCGCATACGGTTTCCCCCTCAAGATTTTTCATAAATGCTACGCGATTGTCGCGTGGCGAATCGGTTGCACATCATACTATATTTTAAGCGCAATAAGAATGTTTCCTAACCATATCGGCGTATTATTCAAAATAGGCTTTCATTTTGGTGAAAACGCATTTTTATATTGATTTTATTCGTTGTATAATTCGTGCGATATATAATTTATTAACCAACCAAAAAATGGAGTTTTTATCATGCGTAATTATTCAAAAATTGCTACCGGTTTAGCTGCCGTCTGTTTTGCTTTTTCTCTTTCTGCGCAAGCGAAAATCACTGTGTTCGCCGCCGCCTCCATGACGGATTCTTTAAAACAAGTTGCTGCAAATTATTCAAAAGTTAATCCGAAAGAAGAAATCGTTTTTTCTTTTGCCTCTTCTTCCACGTTAGCCAAACAAATTGAAGAAGGCGCACCGGCCGACTTATTTATTTCCGCCAGCACCAAATGGATGAAATACCTTTCCGATAAAGAGTTAACCGTTAAAGACAGTGAAAAATTATTGGTCGGTAACGAGTTGGTGTTAATTTCACAAAAAGACAATAAATTAGAAAACGTAGATATTGCCAAAGGTGAATGGATCAACCAATTAAAAGATACCTATTTATCCGTGGGTGACCCGGCGCACGTTCCGGCAGGTCAATATGCGGAAGAAGCGCTAACTAAATTAAATTTATGGGATAAAGTGAAAGATAAATTAGCCCGTGCGAAAGATGTACGCGGTGCCTTGGCATTGGTTGAACGGGGAGAAGCGCCGCTGGGCATTGTGTATGCCACCGATGCGAAAGTGAGCAAAGACGTGAAAACTATCGGTGTTTTCCCACAAAATTCTTACAAACCTGCCGATTATCCGGTGGCGATCTTAAAAGATCATAATAACGCAGAAACACAATCCTTCTTGAAATATTTGGAATCGCCTGAAGCGAAAAAAGTCTTTGTGGATTATGGTTTCTCGGTAAAATAGCCGAATGCAATTGACTCGTTAAGCGTAGCCTTTGTGCTACGCTTTATTTATATAGGGAATTGGAATTTTGCTTACACAGTTTCTGACCTTATTGGGTTTGAGCCCATTGGAAATTGATGCTATTCGACTGAGTTTAGAGGTGTCCGTTAGCGCTATGGTGTGGAGCCTACCGTTTGCCATATTAACGGCTTGGGTGTTGGCGCGTAAGGATTTCTATGGGAAATCCATTGTCGGCGGGATTATTCATTTACCGTTGGTGTTGCCGCCGGTAGTGATCGGTTATCTCTTGCTTGTGGCAATGGGGCGCAACGGTTTTATCGGCAAATATCTATACCAATGGTTCGGGCTAACTTTCGGTTTCAATTGGCGAGGTGCGGTACTCGCCGCTGCTGTGGTAGCATTTCCGTTGGTGGTGCGGGCAATTCGCCTTTCGCTGGAAAGTATCGATGTAAAACTGGAACAAGCCGCCAGAACCTTGGGAGCATCCGCTTGGCGGGTGTTTTTTACCATCACCTTGCCGTTATCCTTGCCGGGTATTCTTGCCGGCATCGTGTTGGGTTTTGCACGTTCTCTAGGGGAATTCGGCGCAACCATCACTTTCGTTTCCAATATTGCCGGTGAAACGCAAACCATTCCACTGGCAATGTATTCCTTTATTCAAACGCCCGGCGCGGAAGAACAGGCGGCTAGGCTATGTATTTTTGCCGTGATGCTGTCTTTGATTTCTCTCTTGTTATCGGAATGGCTGGCAAAACGTATGCAGAAAAAGTTAGGACAAAGCGATGCTGTACATTGATGTAAAAAAACAATTAGGCAATTTATCTCTGCAAGCCAAGTTAAACATTCCGGCGCAAGGTGTGACCGCACTTTTCGGCTTATCCGGTTCGGGAAAATCTTCCTTGATTAATCTGGTAAGCGGTTTGATTACACCCGATGAAGGAGTGATTGCGTTAAATGATCGCGTGTTATTTGAATCGGAGGAAGATCTTTGCGTGCCGGCTTATCGACGCAATATGGGGTATGTTTTTCAGGATGCGCGTTTGTTTCCTCATTATACGGTAAAAGGCAATTTGCGTTATGGCATGAAAAATACCAGCAAGGCGGAATTTGATTATATTGTGGAATTGTTGGGCATCGGACATCTGTTAAAACGCTACCCGATCACCTTATCCGGTGGCGAAAAACAGCGTGTGGCGATCGGACGTGCGCTTTTGACGGATCCGGAGATTTTATTGATGGACGAACCGCTTTCCGCGCTGGATTTACCGCGTAAACGGGAACTGCTGAATTACCTGGAACGCCTGTCCAAAGAAATTAACATTCCGATTTTATATGTCACTCATAGTTTGGATGAATTACTGCGCTTGGCGGAGCGGGTAGTGCTACTCAATAACGGCAAAGTCGAGGCTTATGATGTCTTGGAAAATATTTGGGAAAGCCCGTTGTTTCTTCCTTGGAAGCAGGAAAATGAGCAAAGTGCGGTGCTTTCTCTGCCTGTTTTTTTGCATAATCCGTCTTATAAAATGACCGCACTTTCCATTGGCAATCAACAAATCTGGATTCATGAAGTGGAGGCGCAGCTAAATGAAAAAGTGCGAATTTGTATTCACAGCTCTGATGTTTCCATTACGTTAAATAAAGCGGAAAAATCCAGTATTCGTAATATCCTTTACGGGCGCATTGTGAAGGTGCAGGAATTTGAGAGCCGTGTTGATTTGAAGTTGGATATTGCGGGCAAGCACATTTGGGCGAGCATCAGCAAATGGTCATTTTACGACTTAGGCTTGCAACTGGGCCAGTTGGTTTATGCGCAAATTAAAGCCATTTCCGTGATGTCGGCATAGCGAATTTCCCCCATATAAAAACAGCACCTTTGAGGTGCTGTTTTGTTTGGTTTCCATTAAAGTGCGGTCATTTTTAAAAACGTTTTTCAAATCTACCGCACTTTTTGACTAGCTGAATTGCTTAAAGACGGCTTTGGTCGGTTCGCCTTTTTCTTCCCGTTCAACGTCTTTTTCAAGCTCAGGAAGCACTTCTTCACGATACCATTTCGGGTGGTGTTTTTTCGCCCAACGTACGGTTACCCAACCCTCTACGATCCCTCTAATAGAGCCTTTCACCCAGAACGCCATATAGATATGCACCAGAATACCTGTGAACAACATAAAGGCGCAGGCGGAGTGCAACAAGATAGCGATGCGCAACACAGGGATAGAGAAGTGATGCGAGAAGTATTGGCGCCACATAATGATGCCGGAGCCCATTAAGGTAAACATGGCGAGGATCAATGTCCAGAACAACATTTTTTGACCCAGGTTATATTTACCGTTATCGGCAACAGCGTGTTCATTGCCTTTCAAGACTTCAAGAATGCCTTTCATCCAACGAATGTCGTTTTTCTCCGGAATATTATGATGCCAATACAGTGAACATAAGAACACAAAGGCAATAAACATCAAAATACCGGTGAACGGGTGAATGGCTCGGGCAAGTTGCGGCGTACCGAGAATTTCCGTCAACCATGCGAAATCGGGGAAGAAGAATGCCACCCCGGTAAACATGGTCAAGAAGAAACTGATCACCAAGAACCAGTGACTCAGACGCGCAGGAATTCGATGGCGAATGATACGGGTATCATTGGTAATTTCAAGTTTACCTTTACTCATCTTTTTTGCCTCCGCGTTTGTCTTCATCTTCAAATTTTTCGTGATGATCTTCCACATCTTCTTCTGTGTTTGGACCTACTACGAGGTAGTGCCCGATTTCAGCAAGCGCCAAACCGCCCATGGCAACTGCTGCGACCGGTTTCAGAATATCTTTCCATAAGGTAATGGTCGGATCGATTTGTGGATCTTTTGGAAGCCCGTTATACAATTCCGGTTTGTCGGCGTGATGCAATACATACATAACATGGGTGCCACCGACGCCTTCCGGATCATAAAGACCGGCATTTTCGTAGCCACGGGATTTTAAGTCGGCGATACGCTGTTCCGCATAAACTTTCATTTCTTCCTTAGAGCCGAAACGAATCGCACCGGTCGGGCAAGTTTTGACGCATGCTGGTTCTTGTCCTACGGAAACGCGATCCACGCAAAGTGTGCATTTATATACACGGTTGTCTTCCGGATTCATCCGCGGAATATTAAACGGACAGCCTGCGATACAGTAACCGCAGCCGATACATTTGTCTGACTGGAAGTCAACAATACCGTTGGCGTACTGGATGATTGCGCCCGGAGAAGGGCAGGCTTTCAAACAGCCGGGCTCGGTACAGTGCATACAACCGTCTTTGCGGATTAACCACTCTAAACGATCATTTTCTTCCACTTCGTTGAAGCGCATGACCGTCCAGGCTTTTGCATTCAGATCCACCGGGTTATCGTAAATACCTACGCATTGCGCATTGACGTCGGAGCGGATGTCATTCCACTCCGAACAGCCCACTTGACAGGCTTTACAACCGATACAGGTGGTGACATCAATAAGTTTGGCTACTTCAACTTTGTGATCTCGCGCATGCGGTGCAGGGGTTAATCCTGACGTTGCAGAGATCTTGATAATATCTTGCGTTTGTACATCCATTGCTCTCATATTATGCAGCCTCCGCTATTTTTTCGATATTCACTAAGAAAGTTTTATATTCCGGGGTTTGTGTTACCGATTCCCCCCAGGATGGCGTTAAGGTATTGGTTGCGAAACCTCGATTGCCCTTGCCATTTAATGCTTTCATGTTCCAGTGAATCGGAATGCCTACATGGTGTACAGTTTGTCCGTTTACTTCTAAGGCTTTTAAGCGTTTCGTAACCACCGCTACAGCTTTAATGTAGCCGCGTTTTGAGGTAATGCGAACCATATCGCCTTTTTGGATGCCTTTTTCTTCCGCCAGTTTTTCACCGATTTCCACAAATTGCTGTGGTTGTGCAATGATGTTAATGGCAGATTGTGCAGTCCAACTGTGGAAGTGTTCGGTTAAACGGTAGGTTGTCGCCACAAACGGATATTCTTTATTTGAGCCGATAAATTCACGATCTTCTTTGTAAATACGCACAGTTGGATCCGATACCACATTCGGATGGAGTGGGTTAGTATCAATCGGACTTTCAATCGGTTCGTAATGTTCCGGGAATGGACCGCTGTTAATACGATCTGTTGCAAACAAACGACCTACACCCTCGGCAGACATCATAAATGGACCGGTGTCGGAACCCGGCGGTTGTGTGCCGTAGTCGGCAATATCAAACCAGTTCCAGTTCTTACCGTTCCATTTGATTAATTGACGGTGTTTATCCCAAGGATTACCGTTAATGTCTAAAGAAGCTCGGCTATAAAGCACACGGCGGTTAGCCGGCCATGCAAAGCCCCAGCCTAAAGTGCAACCTAAACCGGATGGATCGGAGTTATCGCGATTTTCCGTTTGGTTACCTTTTTCCGTCCATTGACCGACATAAAGCCAGTTTCCGGAGGTTGTTGTACCATCATCACGTAAGTGCGCAAAGCCGTTAAGTAGCTGACCTTTTTTATACATCAGGTTGCCATTGGCATCGTAGAGATCTTCCAAGGCATAACCGTTTAATTCTTTCGCTAATTCCGCCGGAGACGGGGAATGCGGAATGTCGTAGTTCCATGTCATGGCTTCAAAGGAGTCAATACCGCGACCGCCTTCTTTCATGTAAAGTTCATGCATTTCTTCACGAATCATGGAGAAAATGTCCGCATCCGGTAATGCTTCACCCGGCTGGTCACAGGATTTTTGGTGCCATTGCGCCCAACGACCAGAGTTGGCGATAGAGCCGTCTTCTTCTGCGAAACAGGTGGTTGGCAAGCGGAATACTTCCGTTTGAATTTTTGAAGAATCAACATCGTTAGATTCGCCGAAGTTTCTCCAGAATTCGGAACTTTCGGTTTGTAACGGATCCAATACAATTAAGTATTTCAGTTTACTCATGCCGGCAACGGTTTTGTTTTTATTCGGCAACGAGTTCAATACGTTGAAACCTTGTAAAATCCAACCGTGCATTTCACCGTCATGCATCATTTTTACATGGGTAATCGGGTCATATACGCGATCCACTTTCGGCAGATAATCAAAGCCCCAACCATTTTCTTTAGTCGCTTTATCACCATAGAAGGTTTTCATCATACTGATGAAGAATTTCGGTGTATTGCGATAGTAGTTAATTTGATTCGGCACGATATCTTTCGGCGTAATCGCATTAATAAACTGATCAAATGAGCTTTCTTTTTCGGTCGGTAAACGCATATAACCCGGCAACATGGTTGGTAGTAAACCCATGTCGGTTGTGCCTTGTACGTTGGAGTGACCCCGCAACGCATTGATACCCCCACCCGGCATACCGATGTTGCCCAGTAACAACTGGATCATCGCCATTGAACGAATATTTTGCGTACCGATTGTGTGTTCGGTAAAGCCTAACGCATATAAGTGCGTCATGGTTTTATTTGGAGCAGACGTTTTACCGATTTCTTCGCAGATTTGTAAGAATAGTTTTTGTTTTACACCGGTAATATTTTCAACAACTTCAGGTGTATAACGGGCAACGTGTTCTTTCAATACATTAATCACACAGCGTGGATCCTGTAATGTCATGTCACGTTTCGGATGTCCGCTTTCATCAAACTGGTAGTTCCAGGTTGATTTGTCATAGTTGCCTTTTTCTTCATTAAATCCGGAGAACAAGCCGTCTTCAAACTTGTAACCTTCGTTTACCAAATAAGAAGCATTAGTATAGTGTTTTACATATTCGTGTTGAATTTGGTTGGTTTCCAATAAGTAACGAATCACACCCATTAAAAATGCAATGTCCGTACCGGAACGAAGTGGCGCGTGTAGGTCGGCAACGGATGCTGTACGATTAAAGCGCGGATCAACCACAATAATTTTTGCACCGTTTTTCTTCGCTTCAATTGCCCAGCGGAAACCGACAGGATGCGCTTCGGCAGGGTTACCCCCTTGAACAAGAATAAGATTGGCGTTTTTGATGTCAACCCAGTTGTTTGTCATGGCACCGCGACCAAATGATGGAGCAAGACTTGCTACCGTTGGTCCGTGTCAAGTATTCGCTTGGTTACATACCGGCAACATCCCTAACATGCGAATCCATTTCTGGGTTAACAGTGCGGCTTCATTACTGATTGCTGATGCCGTCATAATCCCTGTGGTGGTCCAACGATTTACAATGTTACCTGCTTCATTTTTCTCTACAAAATTGGCGTCGCGGTCATCTTTCATCAGGCGGGCAATGCGTTTAATCGCATCGTGCCAGGATATGCGCTCCCACTTGTCGGAGCCCGGCGCTCGATATTGCGGATATAAAGCGCGACTTTCGCTGTTGACGAAATCCAGTGCGCCGGCGCCTTTAGGGCACAACGCCCCACGGCTAATCGGATGATCCGGGTCACCTTCAATGTGGAATAATTTAGAACGGGTATTGGTAGCGGTATGACTACTTAATGTATTGGATGGTGTACCTGTGCTGTACATCAACATACCGCAGCTTACGGCGCAGTATGTACAGGTTTGGCGTGATTCTTTGGCACGCAATAGTTTATATTCGCGTGGTGCAGCCAAGGCCGTTGATGGCGCAAAGCCCAACATCGCAACGGATGTTCCCGCCATTCCTCCGGCACAGACCTTAAAGAATTTTCTTCTACTGATCTGCATAAATACTCCCCACATCAACAAAATTTGTTGTTGTTTTCAGTTTGATAGTTTGAAATTCGTCTTGAGTAGATAATTTGATGGTCGTTTTTGTTAAATTTGTATTAAAATTTAGCGAAACGTTGCTTAGTAGTGATGTAACAATTTAATACATGGCTACCTATCTATTAGCGTTGGCTAGGATACCGATTTTTTCTACGGAAATCTATAATTAATAATGGCTAGAAGGGGGCAAAATTTTGAGCTGGATCACAAAAAAAATAATTTTCTTTATAAAAAAATTAACAAATGAGAAACAAAATAAAAACACAATTGTCATCTCCGAGAAACAAGAATCGCTGGCAAAAGAAGTCCCCGTCGCGCTTGTATATAACGATATTTCCCATACAGTGATGATGTGTTCGCCCCGTGATTTAGAAGATTTTGCCATGGGATTTTCCTTGTCAGAAGGGATTATTGATAAGCCTGGTGATATTTATGGTATTGATATTGAAGAGGTTTGTAATGGTATTGAAGCCAGAATCGAATTGGCGACCCGTTGTTTTGTTGCGTTGAAAGATCATCGCCGCACGCTAACGGGGAGAACCGGTTGCGGTATTTGTGGTGCGGAGCAGATCCGGCAGGTTTATAAAAACGTCAAAAAATTAGACCGCACTTTAACCTTTCACGTGGCGCAACTGGACGATTGTTTAGAGCAATTGCAGAAATCGCAGGAATTAGGCAAACAAACGGGCTCTACGCATGCCGCAGGTTTCTTTTCCGTAGAGGGCAAATTGCTCGCCATTCGGGAAGATGTGGGGCGTCACGTCGCGCTGGATAAATTACTGGGCTGGCATGCAAAAGCCGACAAACCGCAAGGATTTATCCTTGTTACCAGTCGCGCCAGTTACGAAATGGTGCAAAAAACCGTGTCCGCCGGCGTGGAAATGTTAGTCGCCATTTCCGCCTCAACCGACTTGGCAGTACAAATGGCGGAGCAATATGATTTAACCCTAATCGGCTTTGCCAGAGAAGGGCGCGCCACGGTTTACAGCGGCAGGGAGCGTTTACGTATTTGTGATTAATTTGTCCTTAGTCTAAAATCGCTTCTATAATTATGATATTTATGACGCTTTTCTTTTTATGAATAAAAATAAACGCCCGACCTTACAAGACATCGCCGATTATCTCGGTATTACCAAAATGACCATCAGCCGCTATTTGCGCAATCCCGATTCCGTGGCAAATGCCACGCAAACACGCATCGCGGAAGCCATTGAACGTTTTGGTTACATTCCCAATCGGGCGCCGGATATTTTGTCCAACGCGAAGAGTCTGGCAATCGGCGTGTTGGTGCCATCGCTGACCAACCAAGTGTTCGCCAATGTGATTCGAGGCATTGAACAGATCACCGATAAAGCGGGCTACCAAACCATGTTGGCGCATTACGGTTATAGCGAAAAAAAGGAAGAACAACGCATTGAAAGCCTGCTGTCCTATAATGTGGACGGCATTATTTTGTCGGAGAGTCATCATTCCGAAAAAACCAAAAAAATGCTCAACGTGGCGAATATTCCGGTGATTGAAATTATGGATACGACGGAAGTGGGCATTCAACAGGTCGTCGGCTTTGACAATATTGCGGCGGCACAGGCGATGGTGGAAACGATGATTAATCGCGGGCATCGCAACGTGGTTTATTTTGCCGCCCGTCAGGATAAACGCACCCGACTACGCCAGCAGGGCTATGAAAACGCCATGGCAAAGTATCAATTAACATCACACGTTATTGCGACTAAAGACCATTCATCTTTTACCTTGGGTGGCGAATTATTGCATCAGGCGCTCGCCAAATTCCCGCAACTGGACGGCATTTTTTGTACCAATGATGATATTGCTATCGGCGCTATTTTTGAATGTCAACGCTTAGGCATAAACGTGCCCGCGCAAATTGCCGTTGCCGGCTTTCACGGGCATGATGTCGGGCAATCCATCACTCCGCAACTTGCTACGGTGATCACCCCGCGTTTGGAGATCGGACGAATTGCCGCACAGGAATTACTGGATAGAATCAATGATATGCCCGCACAAAGTTCCATCATCAATTTGGGTTACCAGATTCATTTGGGCGAAAGTATTTAAAAGTGCGGTGTTTTTTTTCAAACGTTTTGCAAGCGCAAAAACATCGCCAAAACCCACCGCACTTTTTACTTTAGGAAAGGTAGGGTTTTAGCGCCTGAACGCAACGCTCAACCACCTCTTCAAAAGAAGCATTAATATCAATGGCAATGACATCCGGCTCATCCTCGCCCGGCACTTCAAGGGTGTCAAACTGGCTTTTCAGCATGGATTCTTTCATATAGTGCCCCTTGCGTTGACGCATGCGTTCCAGAATCACATCATAAGTGCCGTGCAAAAAGAGGAATTTCACGTTGCTGTTGCCGTCGCGGATTTGGTCACGGTATTTCTTTTTCAGCGCGGAGCAAACAATAATGCCGACTTCGCTTTTATGCTCCAAGCTAAACGCCGCATCCCGAATGCGTTCCAACCAAGGCGCGCGATCATCGTCATTTAACGGATGCCCTTCGCCCATTTTTATAATATTGGCGCGAGGATGCAGATCATCGCCGTCGATCAGTTTTATCCCCAAACGGCGTGCCACTTCCGTTCCTACCGACGTTTTCCCGGTGCTGGATACGCCCATCAAAATAAAACTTTTACCTGTTGCCATATGTTGCTCCTTTTATCATTTTGAACGCATATTAGCTTAGCGCAAAAATGTTATCGGTAACAATGTCAATAGAATAGAAAATGTCGTTTTTGTACGGTAATTAGACATGAATATAATTTTTTGTGACTGTGATCACATTTTTAAATGATGTGGATTTACCAAATTCCCCATAAAAGGTATGTTACCAGTAACATTGTCAGCATAAGGAATTATTATGTTAATTTTTATCATGATCGCAGCCGTACTTTTACTCCTGCTTCTCATTATTAAATTTAAAATGCACGCGTTTGTGGCATTGGTTTTGGTCAGTTTATTGACCGCACTTGCCGCCGGTATTTCCATTGACAAAATTTTGCCGACGCTATTAACCGGCTTCGGCAATACGCTGGCATCGGTTGCCCTATTGGTCGGTTTGGGCGCCATGATTGGGCGTTTGCTCGAAGTCACCGGCGGGGCAAAAGTGCTTGCCGATACGTTAATCAATAAATTCGGCGAACAAAAAGCACCTTTTGCCCTCGGGGTTGCCGCTTTATTGTTCGGTTTCCCGATTTTCTTTGATGCCGGTTTGGTGGTGATGTTGCCTATCGTCTTCAGCGTGGCGAAACGCTTTGGCGGCTCCGTCTTGCGTTATGCTTTCCCGGTTGCCGGTGCGTTTGCGGTTATGCACGCCTTTTTACCGCCACATCCCGGCCCGGTAGCCTCCGGTGATTTACTTGGTGTGAATATGGGCTTGATGGTGATTGTCGGATTAATTTGCGCCATTCCCACTTGGTATATCGGCACGTATTTGTTCAGTATGTATATCAGCAAGAAATTCTTTGTGGAATTGCCGAAAAGCTTTTTAAACACGGCGGCTATCAGCGAAACCTCCGTACAAAATCCACCGCCTTTCGGACGCGTGTTGTTCATTCTGGTGTTACCGATTTTCTTGATTTTGTTTGATACCGGTTTAAATACCTTGAGCGTAGCAAAAGTCATCGACGGTTCTGCAATGTGGGTGCAAAGCCTACGTTTAATCGGCAAGACACCTGTTGCGTTATTGATTACTTTATTAATCGCCATTGCTTTATTACGCGGTGAGCGTAGCTACGAACAAATCGAAAGTCTCTGCAACAGCGCGCTTGGCCCGATTTGCTCGATCATTTTAGTGACTGGCGCGGGCGGTATGTTCGGTGGCGTATTACGTGCGGGCGGTATCGGCGATGAACTGTCCGCCATGTTATCCAACACCGGTATGCCGATCATCGTTGCCGCCTTTATTATTTCTATGGCATTGCGTGTGGCGCAAGGTTCGGCAACCGTGGCGTTGACCACCGCCGCCGCATTAATCGCCCCGACGGTTGCCGCCGCGACCGATCTTAGCCAATTGGATTTATGCTTTATCGTGATTTCCATAGCCTCCGGTGCCACCGTGTTCTCCCATGTGAACGACAGCGGGTTCTGGCTAATGAGCCGTTTCTTAGAAATGGACACCAAAACGACGTTAAAAACCTGGACAATGTTGGAAACCTCGATTGGCTTCGTTGGCTTCATCATTGCCTTAATCGGCAGTATCATTTTCTAATTCGATTTTTTACGTTCAAAGCGCATCTTCCGGGTGCGCTTTTTCATATAAAAAACACTTGGAAAAACGACCGCACTTTTCTCTGTTTTTTCTTTCATTGTGTTTTAAACAGAAATCGCTATAATTCTGCCTGTACAAAAAAACAGTATTTATGAGTGAAAAATCATGGATTTTGCAGAATTATTAGACGGGTTGAATGATAAACAACGGGAAGCGGTAAGTGCACCTTTGGGGAATTATTTGGTGTTGGCGGGGGCGGGCAGCGGAAAAACCCGTGTGCTGACGCATCGCATCGCGTGGTTGATTGGCGTTGAAGGCATTTCCGAGGGGAGCATTATGGCGGTGACCTTTACCAACAAAGCCGCCGCAGAAATGCGCCATCGTATTGAATCCGTGTTATCCGACGGTAATCAACGCTTGTTTGGTATGTGGGTCGGCACCTTTCACAGCATTGCCCATCGCTTATTGCGCGCGCATCATCTGGATGCGGATTTGCCGCAGGATTTCCAGATTTTGGATTCGGAAGATCAACTGCGTTTACTCAAACGCCTCATGAAACTGCATAATTTCGATGAAAAAAGTTTCCCGCCAAAGCAAGCCAGCTGGTACATCAACAATAAAAAAGACGAAGGGCTACGACCGAATCAAATTGAGGATCATAACGATCGTCAGGAGCGGGAATGGATTCGGATTTATCAGATTTATCAAGATGCCTGTGATCGTGCCGGATTGGTGGACTTTGCCGAGATTTTATTACGCTGTTATGAACTGTTTTTACATAAGCCGCTGATTTTGCAACGCTATCAACAACGTTTTCAGCATATTCTGGTGGATGAATTCCAAGATACCAATAAAATTCAATATGAATGGATTCGCTTGCTGGCAGGCAAAACAGGCAAGGTAATGATTGTAGGCGATGACGACCAATCTATTTATGGCTGGCGCGGGGCGAAAATCGAAAATATTCAATTATTTTTGAAAGAGTTTGCCAATGCGCAGACCATTCGTTTGGAACAAAATTACCGTTCCACCATGAACATTTTGCAGGCCGCCAATGAATTAATCGCCAATAACAGTAATCGTTTGGGCAAAAATCTTTGGTCGGAAGGCAATCAAGGAGAGCCGGTGGGCATTTATGCTGCCTTTAACGAGTTGGATGAAGCGTTGTTTGTTGCTTCGCAAATTAAAACTTGGATAGAAGACGGCGGCAAACTCAATGATTGCGCCATTTTATATCGCAGCAACAGTCAATCACGGGTCATTGAGGAAGCATTGATTCGATCAAACATTCCGTATCGCATTTATGGCGGTATGCGTTTCTTCGAGCGGCAAGAAATTAAAGATGCGCTGGCGTATTTGCGTTTAATTGCCAATCGCCAAGATGATGCCGCCTTTGAGCGTGTCATTAATACGCCGCCACGAGGCATTGGCGATCGCACCTTGGATACCTTGCGTAATCTCACGCGGGAACATCAAATTACCTTATGGCAAGCCACCAATTTGGCGCTTCAGGAAAATAAACTTGCCGGTCGCGCCGCCACAGCTCTACTGCGCTTTATGGAATTGATTAATTCTCTACAACGGGACACGGAAGAAATGCCGTTGTTTGCGCAAACGGATTTTGTCATTAAGCATTCCGGTTTATACGAAATGTATAAACAGGAAAAGGGTGAAAAAGGCGAAGTGCGCATTGAAAACCTAGAAGAGCTTGTTTCAGCAGCTCGGGAGTTTATCAAGCCGGAAGATGCGGAAGACATGACGGATCTCACCGCGTTTTTGACGCACGCTTCCTTGGAAGCCGGTGAAGAACAAGCCGCGCCTCATCAAGCTTGCGTAGAAATGATGACGTTACATTCGGCGAAAGGTTTGGAATTTCCCCGCGTATTTATGATTGGCGTGGAAGAAGGCTTGTTCCCAAGTTTTCGCTCCATTGAAGAAGCGGGGCGTTTGGAAGAAGAGCGCCGTTTAGCTTATGTGGGCATTACCCGCGCCAAACAAAAACTGACCATTTCGTATGCGGAAAGTCGTCGTTTATACGGCAAAGAAGAACGCCATTTGCCTTCCCGCTTTATTACCGAATTGCCGCAACAATGTTTACAGGAAATCCGTTTACGCGGCACTGTTACCCGGGCGCTAAATCAAGCAAAAGTCGGTAGCGTTTCTCCTGTTATCAATGAAAGCGCATGGAAAATGGGGCAAAAAGTCAAACACGAAAAATTCGGGGTTGGCACCGTGATTAATGTAGAAGGGGCGGACAATAATCTACGATTGCAAATTGCGTTCCAAAATCAGGGGATTAAATGGTTAATCGCCCATTTGGCGAAGTTGGAGAAAATATAGTTTTTGCTTGCCACAGATGAAATAAAAAAGTGCGGTCAAAAATTTAAGTGTTTTTTGACTGCACTTTTTGTTCATGCTGATTATTTTACTTCCGGCATTTCAGGCTCTTCCATTGCTTCCGGCGCTTCAGCGTCTTCCATTTCTTCCGGCTCTTCGTCTTCTTCCTGCATTTCCGGTGGGGTCAAACTTGACGCCATGGCCAATACAACAAATTCTTCCCAAGACAGCATATTACCGTTGAGGTTGATTTTGTTGTTTTCCAGTTTGGCATTGAGCGTGACGCTCTTGTCATTTTCAACCAATAATGGATTCATTTTGACCATCAGCAACAATCCGTCGAGCGCTTCTTTTGCCGATTTTTCAGCCTCTTCTTCGCTTAATTTGGATTCCAGTTGGTGATATTGAGAAAGTAAATCCATAATCGCCGCTTTATCTAAATGCAGGTTCACCGCAAATTGACTAAAGGCATCAAGCACTTTTCCGGATTGAATTTTGCTTTCAAAATCTCCTATTGCAAGTTGTATATCTAAGTCCGCAGCCAGTTTTCCTCCCTGGTTAGAAAGGGAAATCGGGTCAATTTTAACTTGGGGCTGATTTTCGGATAGCAGTTCTTTCGTTGCCGCTATGGCTTCAGGTGAAGTACCAGGTTGCTCATTGGTTTTTTGTGTTGTTTTAGCCAGTTCGGTAAACAGTGTATTTAACGGTTTAATCGCTAAATGATTAAATTGAAGGTTAAAAGCAGCATCGTTAATGAGTTTGTAGTTTTGTCCGCCGGAAGTCAGGTGAATCCCACCAAATTTATAGGTAAGACCATAATCAACAAAGTTATCCTTAACATCACCATTAAGAATACTACTTACGTCTTTGATGTCTAAGGTGAAGTCGTTATTTCCCTTTTTCCCGTTGACATGAACATTACCAAACTTCGTTTCATATTTACCGATAATCACTTTATCGAATTCGGTGGAGGCAAGATTCCATTTCAGCAAGCTTTTCCCATCTTTGAATTCCATCACCAGTGATTTCAGCTCACCTTCTGTTTCCATATTTTCATCACTTGGCGGTGCTAGTTTGAAATAAGGTAAAGTGGATTCAAACTGACCGAAGCCATTCTTATCGACACGGTAATCTGAGGTGAATTTCCATTTCACATCACCACCATCAATTTGAGCATCAACGTCGGAATCCAGTTTTCCGGTGACTTGTCGGTCATAACCAACGGAAAAATCCGAGCGTAAAGGGGTTTTATCATTTTTACCAAACCAGTCTTTGGTGTTTTCGTTTTTGGTAATTTCGGTTTCTGCAGAAAACATGACCGGTTTAACATTGAAATGTTGAAGTTGATTGAGGGGCAACGGACCATGATAAAGTTTTCCGTTAAAAGGAATGATTGTGCTGTCGTTATCATGTGTTGACGTGATTACCAAGTCATAACTGATGTTGGAGCTGAAAATACCGCGTTGGATTTGGACATGGTCGATTTTTATCGTACCGTCGGAGGTGACATTTGGCGCGTTAAAGAATTGATCTAAATTTTCATTGATCTTATTAATTTGTGCTTGGAATTGTTGTTCGGTTGTTTTGCCGGAATACCATGTGGCACCGACCCAAGTACCGCCTAAGACGGCAATGATGCCTAAAGCAACAGCTGATTTTTTCATAATTTGAGTTCCTTTATTCTGGTGATAAAATCGCGTGCATTCTATCACATTGAAATTTAAACGAATAGCAATAAAGTGCGGTTGTTTTAGGGCGCGTTTTTTTCTTGAGTGCCAATTCGCCAATAAGTGGCAAATCGTGGTTTGCCCGTGTTGGTTAAGCCGCGATATTTATAGGTAATACTTGATCCCACAGGCGGTGGATTTAGGCGCTCATCCAGCTTGAAACCGGAACCGATTTTAAACCGTCCCCGATGATTCTCACAGGTTAACGAACCCATTACATTTTCAAATTGCCCTTTTCCCGCATGGTGGGCAATGACGATGCATTCTTCGTCAAGTGCGGTCTTTAATTTGAGTATTTGCGAACTGCGTTTTCTTTCATAGGGGGCTTTCGGATTACGAATCACAACGCCTTCGCCCTTTAGCCGTTCTACTTGTTGTAAGAATTGCTGAATATGTTGAGGACTCTCAATGGGAATTTGCTCGATAATTTCAATGTATTGGTTAGGATGTTGCGCCAAATAGGCTTTTAACGTTGCCAGACGGGAAAATAAATCGCCTTTGGCATTGGGTACATCAAAGACGTGTAATTTCAATTTATCCCAGCCTTTATCTTCATAAGAACGAACAATGGAGGAAATTTCAGCAAATTGATCGCGTTGGCTAAATAGCTCGCCGTCGATCGCAAAAGGTGGAAATTTTTCTAAAAAATAAGCCGGCGGATTCAGTTGTACACCGCCACGGGTAAACAATTGTTTGCCATCCCAATAGCCGCGTACGCCGTCTAATTTTTCACTCATTACCCATCCTGTCACATTTTGATTGCTATAGCTTTCTAACAGCATTAAATCGGGTTTTCCTGCGTAACAAAAAAGGCTGAAAAAGAGGAGGGAGAAGAATAATTTAAAATGACGCATGCCGGCTTCCTTAAAATAAAAAGGAAGATAAATAGTGGCATGTCATAGGTGAATAGAATGTCGTCATTTTTGCGATGATGATCGCAAATGGAAAATTCAAACCATAAAAAATGCGCCTTGTTATCGGCGCATTGTGTTGTTTGAAGGAAAAGTGCGGTCAAAAAAAGTAACGTTTTTAATTGAACAAAGAGGCGTTACTTCTCTTTCAAATAACCCATCCATTCTTTCAGTAATTGCATATTTTTTGCCATAGCACCGGCCTGCGGAACAAAGTGCATCATGTTTAATTGATAAGTCTCCGGTGTAATGCCTTCTCCTACGCTTGCAGGCAAGACTTGAAACCCTTGACCTTCGAACAACAGTTTTGCCCGTTGCATATGCCATTCGTTCGTCACTAGGATAATTTTAGTAATGCCTTCTTTTTCCAGCAGTTGGCGGGTATATAAAGCGTTTTCTTTCGTTGTTAAGGATTTTTCCTCCAGCCATTTGATCGGCACATTAAAGAAATCTTGTAATTCCTGTGCGGAAATTTTGGCTTCGGACGCGCCGGTCGGGCTGACACCGCTGATTAATAGCGGCAACTGAGTTTCTTTTTGCAAATATGCCGCATAACGTAACCGTTCTAGTTGTGTGGCGGAGGAGGCGAGCGGGGCATACAATTCCTTGCTGTCACGTACGCCGCCACCGAGCAATACGATAGCTTGTGCTTGTTTGTAATCCGCTAAGGTCAACCGGTCTTCCGTTACCAGACTGTCTTTGAGGGTTTGTGCCGTATAAGGAATACTCACTACGTAAAGAATTAAAATCCCTAAAAAGGCGCATAAACGCCCAACAGCTTTGCATTTTATTAATGAAAAAAACAGCGAAAGCAACCATAAAATCAATACGTTAAATGGCGGCAGAAGCATTGCGGTGAGGAGTTTTTTGAGTTCAAACATATTCTTTTCCATTAATCAAACGGATAGAATTTATCCGTTTGGTTATTTATAAAATTCCACGAAATCCAGCCCTTTCGTCCATAAATCGGCATATCCCGTATTTTTACCGTAGGAATTATCACAGACAACATTCGGAATTTCCAACAGACAGGAGAAAATATGCCCGTGCAGGCGGGTGGTGGTGATGTTATCGTAATTGAGAAAATCTTGTGCCACGCGTTTTACAATGCACAAGGTATAATTTTTCCAAAAATACTGAACAAAATTCTTAAGCCAACCGAGATGATGTTTATGAGCGAATTTAGCTAAACGCCAGCTGATTGCCAGTACGATGCCATCGCGTTTAGATAAAATATCATCCCAGTCTTTAATGTGGCTACCGGCGGATAATTGGGCGGCGATGTTTTTTTCAATATCGCTGGCTTCAATGTCTTTACGCAGGAAATAAAGGGCTTTTCCGGTGTTCGTGTTTTTGGTCGGCAACGTACCATAGAGTTCGTGCGCCATGTCGGGCGATAAATACACGTTCGGCGAAAACTGTTCGAAAGCTTTTGCGGTTCTTTCGTCGCGTGCCAGCAAGTGGCAATCTTGGTGTTGACGGAAAAGTGCGGTGGATTTTTCCAGCGTTTCTTGGCTTTTATAGAAAAGCGTTTGCGGCAACACAATTACACGATTGTTCGGGAAGGTTCGGACAACGGCTTCGCGCAGGTTTTGGTGTTGCGGGTAAAGATCACCGAAATTGCCGCCACCATGCAATAAAATGGTGGTATTCGGCGTGATTTTTTGTTTGATTTCTTCGATATCCGTATCGTATTCACTGCGTTTTAACGTCACATTAATGTTGTGATCGATGAAAAACTGCTCAGTTCCGTGATAAATCAATAAATCACCCACGTTTAAATGTAGCGGATAATCCAGATAAAAGACGTCGTTTTTATCTTTAATTAAATCCGCAATGGGATCCAGCTTATGTTTTAAATCAATAAGTTGTTGATTCATTTTCTCACTCTTTTCAATAAATAGCTAAATAAGAAGCTTTTTTCTGCTTTGTTTAATCCGATGAACAGAATAAGGGTAAACAGAATGACTTCAATAAGAACGGCTTCACCAACGAATTCCACGAGGGAGTAGGAGCGTTGGGTATCCGATAAATAAATTAAACCCAGTAAAAAGGCAAAAACGATGCCGATATTCAGTAAATATGAGACAAATTCTTTTCGATTAAATTTAATTTTTTTGTTAATAAAATACAGACGGTAAGCCTGCATTATTGTCATTGTGCAGAATTTACCGATGAAAGCGAACACAGGATTGTAGCCGAGAGTGAATAAATAATAAGCAAGCGGTACGGTGCAAAGGTCAATGATGGCTAAAATGATGTTGTATTGTTTAATGGTTTGCGAGCCGATTGCCAGTGCGGTCATCCAGAAGGAACCCGCCATGGCGCTAATTAAAGAGCAAACGATGGTGGCTTGCACCAGTTTTTCGGAATATTGCGGCACATGATCGCCCAACCAAAGGGTGAGCAGGGTGTGGCTGAAATACAGCACGGGCGCGGATAAAATGGCGATTAAATAGAAAGAGTATTTTGATGTGCCCAAAATCAATTTTTTATTGCGGTCATAATCTTTTGCCGCATAAGACTGCACCAGCTGGGGGTTAAACGCCACCTGAAAATTATTCACGAAGCTATACACCGCCGTGTCCACCTGTGTGGCAATGCCCACCGCCGCATTGGCGGTCACGCCGAAGAACAGGTTAGTGACCATGTTCAAGCCTTGCGTGGAGCCGACATAAGCCACTTGCCCCACTAACATCCAACCGGAAAAACTCATCATTTCTTTGGTTTTACTTAAATCCTTCTCAAAATTGAAGCGGGTTTCGGCATGGAAGGCTTTGCGGGTGAAACGAAAATACAGGGTGAACACCAATAAACTCACGCCCAGCAACAACAAGCTATAAGCAATCAATTTATCGTAGTTTTCAATGTGACTCAGAATAAAAATGGCGGTCAGTTTTAACCCGGTTTCCGCCAAACCCAACCAAGCATAAAAAGACATTCGCTCATGTGCCACAATCATGGCGTTAAACGGTACTTTAATGATTTCCACCAACGCAATCAGCAGTGCCACTTGATACACAATATTGGCGGCGTTCATGCGTGGCGCGGGAATGTTCAATTTATGATTCAAAAACCACAAGCCCACGGTTTCAGCCAGAATCACCACCACCAGCATGATGAATAAATGATTTAAGATGCTGATGTTAAACACCTTATTTACTCTTGTCGGATCATTGGCGGCTTTTTCCACGTTGATAAAACGCTGGGTGGTGGCGGTCATGGTACCGTTGAAGAATGAAAACAAAATCACCACCCCCATGACGATGTTGTAAATCCCGAAATCCTCCACGCCGAGCACGCGTAACACAACACGCGAAATGTAGAGCATTGCGCCCATATTGAAAAGCATTCGGATGTAGAGAAACAGGGTATTTTTGGCAATGGTTTTGTTGGACATGATGAAAATCAATCTTGGCTTTTTTCCGTAAAATAGGTGGGGGATTATAGTTTTCTTTAGTATAATCAGCAATCTTTTATGCAACTATTTAGGCTTCGCATAATCAAACATACAATAGACGTTAATTGAGATGGTTATGAATAAGTATTTGATTTCACTAGATAAAGACATTCGGCGCCGCGAGCTGTTTTTCTCCCAACCAGACACGGCGGATTTCGTGGTTTTCTCTGCGATTAACACCATGCAAAAAGACTGGGACGACCTTGCTGAGGTATTTAACCCGAGCAAGTTTGAACGGCATTACGGACGCAAAGTCACCAAGGGAGAGATCGGCTGCACCCTGAGCCACCTTGAGGTTTATCGCCAAATCGTTGCTGATGAAAACACGGCGGAAAGCGACTATGCTCTGGTATGCGAAGACGACGCCCTATTCAACAAAAATTTACCGAAAAATTTGACCGCACTTCTGGCGCAGCATTGCACGGCGGATATTGTGCTTATCGGGCAATCTAAAATCGCCGAATTCGATGATGCGGAACTGGAAATCAATTACCCGACTACGTTTGCTTTCCTACGTCACAAAATGGGGGAGGTCACCTATGCTTATCCTTACAAAAGTTATTTTGCGGGAACGGTGGCGTATCTCATCAAAAAATCCGCAGCGCGAACGTTTCTTCGAATTTTGGCGCAGGAAAAACCGTTTTGGCTTGCCGACGATTTTCTGTTATTTGAAACGCAATTTAAGCTGAATAACAACGTGGTGCGCCCGTTAATGGCGATTGAAAATCCGCAGCTGGTCAGTAATTTGGAAGCCGTGCGCGGTTCAAAATCCAATAACTTGCTGAAAAAACTATTGAAATACCCGTTGAAGAAACTACTGGCCGTGAAAAAGAACTTAGGAAAATAACGAAAAAAATGACCGCACTTTTTAACCTGTTTTACCTTTACGATCCCTGGTTCTTCCATTTTCTGCGGATGTCTTTTATCGTAGGGCTTGTCGCCTTGGCGGTGTTGGCTTATCGGGTAATGAAAAAACAACAACCCAACGGCGTGATTGTGCCTTTAGACAGCCTTGCAGTGTTGGGCGGCTTGATTCTGTTCAGCGTGATTCCCTTGCTGATTAACGGCACACGGGATCTTTCCGTCATTATGATGTATGTGAAAGGCTTGGTGTTATTTATGTTGGGTGTCGGTATGTATAACGTTTTTTACGCTGACGGCAACGGGCAGCAAAAAATGGTGCGGGATCTGCAAATTGGTGTGATGATGCAATTTGTGTTGGGTCTGCTGGCACTGCTTGGTGTGTCTTTTATGATTGATTTCCTGCTTGCCACCAATGCATTATTGCCTGCGCGCTTTTACGGCTCGGAACAGGAATATCGCCTGTATAACGTCACCTCGGCGGCATTTTTCCAATTGAGTTTATTCTATTTGATGCTGTTCCATTTTCTGCTTGCCTATAACGCGAAACATAACCGCATTCCGAGTCTGATTATCTTCTTTATGCTGTGCATCGGTTTGCTTTCGGGCAGAACCTTTTTGGTGCTATCGGCAGTGAGTATTCTGTTGTATTTTAAAGTGCGGTACATTCCGGCGTTAATTTCGTTTGTTGTGTCGGTGCTGGCATTAGCCTATTTCTTGCCGGAGAACAAATATGTGGCGCACGCCCTTGAGCCGGTGATTAATTTCCTACACGGTGCGGGATTTGTGAGTTCGTCCACCGATACTTTAGTGGAAAAGCATTTATTCATGCCGACGTTAAAACAATTTATTTCAGGCGACGGCTTATACATGACCGGGCAAACGGAAGTGGGGCGCTATTACGGTCACACGGATTCCGGCTTCTTGCGTCAGATTTTATACGGTGGTGCGGCTTATGCCTTGGTCTGTTTTTTAGTGACGTTTTATTTTGTGCGCAAAGTCGCGATAAATTGGTTCGACGGCAGTTGGAAATTCATTCTTTCCGCCTTTGTCATTCTCGCCGCTTGTAACGTCAAAGCCGACACTTTCGCCTTCCCGGGCATCATGTTCGTGATGTTGATGTTCTTATCGTTATTCGGTTCGCACGGCAAACAACTTGTATTATTTAAACCAAAGGAGGCGAAATAATGTTCAGTATCATCGTTCCTTCTTATAATCGAAAAGACGAAATTCCGGCCTTGCTGGAAAGTTTGCGTCAACAAACCGTTCACAATTTTGAAGTGGTTATTGTGGACGATTGCTCAAAGGAGCCTGTCACGGTGGATCAGGCTTATCCGTTTCCGGTGCGGGTGATTCGCAACGAAACCAATCAGGGCGCGGCGGAAAGCCGTAATATCGGTGCTCGCCATGCACAACATGATTGGCTGTTATTTTTAGACGACGACGATCGTTTTGCGAAGGATAAATGTGAAAAATTAGCGGATCTTATTGCCGAGCACGCCGAGGTTAACTTTATTTATCATCCGGCAAAATGCGAAATGGTGAATGAAGGCTTCACTTATGTCACCCGTCCCATTGAACCGCAGCAAATCAGCATTGAAAGCATTTTATTGGCGAATAAAATCGGCGGTATGCCGATGATTGGCGTGAAGAAAGATCTGTTCTTAAAAATAGGCGGATTATCCACCGCACTTCGTTCTTTGGAAGACTATGATTTCTTGCTGAAATTGCTGCAAGAGCCGACGTTCACGCCTTGCAAAGTGAATGAGCCGCTGACTTATTGCACCTTTCACACTAAACGGGAAAGCGTGTCAACGGACACCACAAACACGCAAAAAGCCATTGATTACATTCGGGAATGTTATGTGAAGACCGCAGAGCAGGCGCGTAATTTCAATATTAACGCCAGCTACATTTTGGCGTATCCGCATATCATGAATTTATCCCGCAGTGCGGCGAAGTATTATTTTGATATTTTCAAGCAAACTAAAAGCCTGAAGCAATTGCTCATTGCTTTAGTGGTGCTGATTTCCCCGAAATTGGCGATTAACTTGAAGCGGTTTATGTAAAAAAATTGTAGGGTCGGGTCCTGTGCCCGACCGATTTATTCGATGATGTTCGGTCGGGCACAGGACCCGACCCTACAAAAGAAAATAATAGAGTAGTTAATAATGAAATTTTCAGTTTTAATGTCCTTATACGTTAAGGAAAATCCGCAATATCTAAGAGAGTGCTTAGAAAGCCTAGTGGCGCAAACTCGTCCCGCTGATGAAATCGTGCTGGTGTTTGACGGTGCGATAACGCCTAAATTGGAAGCGGTGGTCGCCGAATTTGCGCCGAAATTACCGTTTAATTTGGTGAAATTGCCGAACAATTTAGGCTTGGGAAAAGCCTTAAACGAAGGTTTAAAACATTGTTCGCATGACTGGGTTTTGCGCATGGATACGGACGACATTTGCGTGCCGGAACGTTTTGCCAAACAGGTGGCGTTTATTGAGGAAAATCCCGAAACCATCGTATTCGGCGGGCAAATTGCCGAATTCGGTGAAAATATTGACGACATTGTGGCATACCGCAATGTGCCGACATCTGCGCAAGACATTGTTAAATTCACGCAAAAACGCTGCCCGTTTAATCACATGACGGTGGCGTACCAAAAAAGTGCGGTTATCAATTGCGGCGGATATGAGGATTTGCAAGAAGATTACTATTTGTGGATCAAACTCGTGGCACAGGGGCAGAAGGTTGCGAATCTGCCTGATATTCTGGTCTATGCCCGCGTCGGCAACGGCATGGTGGGGCGACGTCGCGGTGTTAACCAAGCCAAGGCGGAATGGCGTTTATTCAAATTAAAATACCGTTTAGGCATTCAAGGCTTTTTATCCGGTTTATTCACCTTCGCTTTGCGCTCCGGCGCTAGATTGTTACCGACGTCATTATTGAAAAACATTTATCAAACTTTTTTACGAAAATAATATGATGAAATTAAGCAGCATTTTAAAAATATCCGGAATTTCTACCGCACTTTTTCTTGCGGGCTGTTCCTCCGATTCCAATTCAATCAAGCAACCTGCCGAGCCGACAAATTCGGTTACGCCGGTGAATGCAAATGCGGTGTATAGCAAGCCGCGCACCTTGGATAACTTCAACGATTATGTCAATTTCCTGAAAGGCAAGGCGGCGGCAGAAGGCGTTTCTGCCGAGGTGCTGAATGCGCAAAACAATATTAATTACATTCAAAAATCCGTCGATTTGGACGACCAACAAGCGGGCCGAATCCGTAAACGTGATCCCAATGCACCGCCGGTGATTAACCCGAACGGCACGACGAATTACTTAAATCGCGTGCTGACGGAAAATAAAGTGGACACTGCTGAAGCGCGCTATTGGGAACAGTTGCCGCAACTTGAAAACGCCTCGAAGAAATTCGGCGTGCCGAAAAATTATCTGCTGGCGTTATGGGGTATGGAAAGTAGCTTTGGCTATTACCAAGGCAACTATGATGTGTTGTCTACCTTGGCAACCCTTGCTTTTGACGGGCGTCGTGAGGCGTTATTTAGCAAAGAATTTATCGCCGCCATGAAAATGCTGCAGCGCGATCACATTCAACGCCATAAAATGCTCGGCTCTTGGGCGGGCGCTATGGGACAAACTCAATTTATGCCAAGTTCATACTTAAGCTATGCCACAGACGGCAACAATGACGGCGAGAAAAATATCTGGACCGATCATTACGACGTATTTGCCTCCATCGCCAATTATTTACATACCGTCGGCTGGAACGAAAATCTGCCATGGGGCGTGGAAGTGGCACTCACCCAACCGCTGGATATGGCGCTTGCCGGCACAGAGGACAATAAAAAGCGTTCTTTCCATGACTGGCAAAACATGGGCGTCACCCTAAAATATCAAACGCCACAAACGCAACAAAAACTGACCGCACTTTCCGGCTCACAAGATTTATGGCTGGTAAGACCAGATAAGGAGCTTGGCCGCGCATTCCTTGTCACCAACAACTTCCGCACCTTATTGCACTGGAATAAATCTAATTATTTCGCTGTGAGTATAGGTACATTTGCTGATACAATTCAGCAGCGTGTTGGACTATAGGGTAAACATTTGGAGCTTTATCAGGATTAAGTAACAACTATAAAATTATCTCAATTTATATTTTAGAGGAGGGAAGGAATGACTATTTTTAAGGCGTTAACTGATCTAAAAGATTCTATAAGACAACATTACTTATGGCGAACTTTAGCTTGGTACGATATTTTGGGGCGTTATCGCCGTTCGACTTTGGGACCTATATGGATAACTATTAGTATGGCGATTACTGTTAGTGCTATGGGACCTTTATACGGAGCATTATTTAATTTTGATCCCTCGGATTTTATACCTCATTTAGCATTAGGTCTTATTTTTTGGGCTCTTATTTCTTCTTCTATTAATGAGTCTGCGTATACTTTTTCTGAATCAGCACATTATATGAAACAAGCCTATATTCCAGCGCCAATTTTTGTTTTTCGTATCGTTTATCGGCAGTTTATTGTTTTTGCTCATAATATAATGCTGTTTCCAATAATTATGTTTATTTTATGGAGGCCAATTACTTCTGAAGTATTCTTATTCTTTCCTGCATTTTTATTAGTTTTAATTAATATTTTTTTTATTACACTATTAGTTTCTATTTTTTGTGGACGTTACCGTGATATGGCTCAGGTATTATCCAGTATTATGTCTCTATTATTTTTTGTTACTCCGATTATTTGGCGGATGGAACAACTTTCACCAGAGAGACAAGCTTTTATTCATTGGAATATTTTTGCGACCTTTTTAGATTTAGTTAGAAAACCTTTACTAGGAATTACTCCTACACTACAAGAGTGGAGTATCGCAGGTATAAGTGCGGTATGTTTTGCTATAGTTTCAGTGTTTATTTTAGCAAGAACACGTCATAGAATTACTTATTGGTTGTAAAAATAAGGAGAAATTATGCATATTATTTTGAATAATGTTTCTGTTCGCTTTCCTATTTATGATGCTAAACAACGTTCTTTTAAGCAAACTTTGCTAAATGCAGCAACAGGTGGAAAGATTATTACTAATAATCGAATAATGGAGATTGAGGCATTAAAAAATATTAATCTGAATATTCAAGAGGGTGATCGAGTATCTTTAATTGGTCATAATGGTTCAGGTAAAACAACTTTATTACGTGTGTTATCTGGAGTTTATGTTCCAAATTCTGGAAACGTAGACATTAAAGGGCGAATTACAAGTTTACTTGATTCTATGCTGGGAATGGATCCAGAGGCTTCTGGTTTAGAAAATATAAAATTACGTGGTTTATTTTTAGGAATAAAGCCTAAAAAGATAGAATCATTAATTGATGAAATTATTGACTTTAGTGAATTGGGTGATTTTATTCATATGCCAGTTAGAACTTATTCAAGTGGTATGGTTCTCAGATTGGCATTTTCTATTTCAACTGTAACTCATCCAGAAATCTTGTTAATGGATGAGTGGATTAGCGTAGGAGATGAACAATTTAAAGAAAAGGCTGAGAAACGTTTAGGTGCATTTGTTGATCGTGCTGGTATTTTAGTAATGGCAACTCATGATCATCAGTTAGCTAAACGTATATGCAATAAACACATTCATTTAGAACATGGAGTTATTGTTTAAATTGCAATAACTATTACAAATAATATTCAGGAATCATTTTTATAAGGTTAAATATGAAAAACAATATTAAAATTTTTACTTGCTACCACAAACCGTCACCTATTTTTGAAAGTGAATGTATTATTCCAATTCATTCAGGTAAATCTATTTCTAATCAAGAGCTAAATATAATTGGTGATAATTCAGGAGATAACATCTCAGAGAGAAATAAATCATGGTGTGAATTAACAGTTCTTTATTGGATGTGGAAAAATGTTGACGCTGACTATTATGGTTTATTTCATTATAGGAGATTTTTAAATTTTAATAAGCTTGGAGGGGGATATGATATTTTTAATGACTTCTCTAAACAGAGTCTTCGGGAATTTGGTTGGGATGATACTAAGATAAGAAGTGTTTGTAGCCAGTATGATGTTTTAACATCACCAATTTGGAATATACACCCTGTAGGGCTTCCATCTTACAAAATGACTAATTATGACTTTTATGCTAAAGAGCATTTTGCTAAAGATTTAGATAAAGTCGTTGATATTATCTCTATTAAATATCCAGAGATGTATCCTTATGTTCTTAAGTCTTTATATTCTAAAGAATGTTTCTTTGCAAATATGATGATTATGAACAAGAAATACTTTAATGAGTATTGTGACTTTTTATTTAATATATTGTTTGAGGCTGAATCCATAACAGATATATCTGAATATGATTCTTATCAAAAAAGAATTTGGGGATTCATTGCTGAACGATTATCTAATTGCTATTTAGAGTACATTAAATCTAGAGATTATAATTTAAAATATACTCAATTAGGTATGGTTTTTGGTATTTTTGATAAGAATGAGTTTTCAAGAGAGGAAATTGAACAAAATATTATCAGCATGAGAGAAACATCTAAAGATCTAATTGTTGGTGATGTGATTAATATCGTATTTTCTATTGATGATAATTATGCTAGATATTGTGCTGTTGCAATAAAATCTATCTTAGATTTTGTTAATAAAGATCAAAAGATTCATTTTTATATTGTACATGATCCTAATAAATTAAGTGAAAAGAGTAAGGCATTTTTAAGTTCTTTTGAGGACTTTAGTATTAGATTTACCTTTATTAAAGTTAACAATGCTGACTTTAATTTTTATCCCCTAAATCGAGAGCACATATCAGTTGCAACTTATTATAGACTAGCGTTGCCTAAATTATTGCCCGATACTGTGAATAAGATAATCTATTTAGATTCAGATATAATTGTGTTAGATAACATAGCTAAGTTATGGAATGAATCTATGGATAGCTCTCCAATTGCAGGAGTACTAGATGAAGGTGGGGTTTTACAAATTAGAAGATTAGGGCTACCTCTGAGTCATAACTATATTAATGCAGGTATTACTTTGATGGATATCAACAAATTAAGAAGTATAAACTTAGATCACCTCTTTTCTAGAATCTTATATGAAAATTACGATCTTATTACTCTGCAGGATCAAGATATAATTAATATTGCATTTTCAAATAATATTAAGAAATTACCATTGCGTTGGAATGTTCAGTCAAGAATGTATAAGCAAAATGAACTTGAATATGCTTATTCCCAAAAAGAGTTAGAAGAAGCCGCACTTTGTCCTGCAATTGTTCATTTTTCTGATAGAAATAAACCTTGGCAATATTCATGTAAACATTTATTAAAGTTTTACTTTAAGCATTATGATCAGTTACTTGGTCATACTGACATATTACCTAATACTAATTTAGGAATAAATAATTTTATTTCTTGGGAAATATTGGGAGATAAAGCGATTATTTATCTTTCTTTTAGGGATATTAATAAAACTTTTGAAGTAAATAAAGGTTTCGCTAAATTATGTTATAGGTTAATTAAAAAATTTAGTAAAATTTTTAAATAGGATATTATGTATGAAGTCACTTAATTTTAAGTATCTTTCTCGGTTAGATCATCTAAGATTTTTTGCTTGTTTACTTGTTCTATTCCACCATTTCAGAGGGGATATAATTAGCTCTGTTCCTGTTAATCTGTCAGATACATCATTCTTAAAAGCTTTTGTTCAATTATGGTTAATGAAAGGAGCTAGCGGAGTTAGTTTGTTTTTAGTATTAAGCGCATTTTTATTTACATTAATTACAAATGCTGGTGGTAGGGAAATTATATATCATAAATTTATATATAACCGTATTCTTAGAATATTTCCATTGGTAGTATTTTTAGTATTTGTTTTAATAACTATAGATAGAGCTAATTCTACTCCTATGGATATTTTTAGGCTAATAACATTGCAATTAAATACCGGTAATCCTATGACTGGTTGGGGTAATAATATATTCCCTAGTGGTCCTATATGGACAATAGCGGTTGAGTTTCAATTTTATTTATTGTTCCCTATTTTGATACTATTTTTTAGTAAGTATGGTATTAGGTATTTGATGTTAGTAATATTATTTATGCTTTTTTTAAGGTGGATAGTGTCTTCCTTAACTGACTATAATATTTACTATAATTTATATCATACAATAATTGGTCGATTAGATCAGTTTATAGTAGGGATTGTTTTGGGGGCTTTATATATAAGAGGTACTTTTGATAAGCTATCTAATGTAGCTTGTTTATTTTTAATATTCTTTTCTATACTCACTCTAAGCCTTTTATTTATCTCTATTGAATCAAATCATAGCATTTTTATGAGTTCTGTTTTATCCTTTCCCTTGGAGGCGTTGGGCTGGGGTATAATTATTATTGCATATCTTAAGATAAATATAAAAATCCCATATTCTGTAACGTTAGATAAGACTTTAGCCTTCTTAGGTGGGTTAAGTTTTTCTATCTATCTTTTCCATCTTCCAGTAGGTTTCTTTGCAAATAATGTTTTAGGATTATCTGAACCTAGTAGTATTTCTCAGAGTATGTTATTTACATTAGTTAGATTGCCTATCATATTAATATTTTCAATAATTACGTATTATGCAATAGAAAAGCCTTTCATGGAATTGCGTGTCAAATATTTTAAAGAGTAAGAATCTCATGTGTGAACAAATTTATATGAAAAGTTTTCTCCTAGTAGGAGCCGGCTTCTCTAACGCCGTTATTGCCCGTGAACTTGCTGAACAAGGGTATAACGTTACAGTAATCGATCAGCGTTCCCATGTGGCAGGGAACTGTTATTCTGAACGCGATCCCGAAACTAATGTAATGGTTCATGTTTATGGACCACATATTTTCCACACTGACAATGAACGGGTATGGAACTATATCAATCAATTTGGTGAATGGATGCCGTTTGTTAATCGGGTTAAGACGATTAGTCAAGGCGCTGTGTATTCTTTACCGATCAACTTACACACGATTAATCAATTTTTTGGTAAAACCTGTTCACCTAAAGAAGCAAAAGTCTTAATTGATGCACAAGCTGATCTTTCTATAACTGAGCCTCAAACTTTTGAAGAGCAAGCCATGCGTTTTGTCGGTAGAGATTTGTATAAGGCGTTTTTTTATGGTTACACCAAAAAACAATGGGGTGTTGAACCGAAAGAATTACCGGCAAGTATTTTGAAACGTTTACCTGTACGTTTTAATTATGATGATAACTATTTTGCACATAAATATCAGGGAATGCCAAAAGATGGTTATACCGTGATTGTGGAAAATATCTTAAATCATCCGCACATTGAAGTTCGTTTAAATACGCCTTTTAGTGAGAGTATGAAAAATGAATTTGATCATATTTTCTGGTCCGGCCCATTAGATGCTTATTTCAATTTTGAATTAGGACGTTTAGGTTATCGTACTTTGGATTTTGAAGCGTTCCGTGAAGAAGGTGATTATCAGGGGAATGCGGTAATTAATTATGGTGATGAGGCGGTGCCTTATACGCGTATTTCCGAGCATAAACATTTTGCGCCTTGGGAACAACATGACAAGACTATTTGTTACCGTGAATTTAGTCGCTTATGTGAAAAAGATGACATTCCTTATTATCCAATTCGTTTGGTAAAAGATAAAACTTTATTGCAACAGTATGTTAAAAAAGCAAATCAAGAATCTAATGTAACTTTTGTTGGTCGTTTAGGTACTTATCGTTATCTTGATATGGATGTTACGATTAAAGAAGCATTGGAAACGGCGGATGAGGTTAAAGAATCGTTGCAAAATCAGACCGCACTTAAATCGTTTTACGTGAATATGGATGTGTAATGGATAAAAAATCTATTTGTGCTGTTGTAGTGACTTATAATCGGAAGGTATTGTTACTTCGCTGTTTACAGGCGCTAGAGAAACAAAGTTATTCCTTAGAGCATATTGTGGTTGTTGATAATGCAAGTACTGATGGCACAGTAGATTTTTTACGGCAACACGGATATTTAGATGATTCTAATGTTACTTTGCTTAATCTAACAGAGAATCAGGGAGGTGCTGGTGGTTTTCATGCCGGAATTAAATTTGCTTATGAGCAAGGATATGACTATATCTGGTTAATGGATGATGATGGTGTCCCCGATAATACTTGCCTTAAGGAACTTGTAAAGTTTATTAAAGATGATAACTATATCGGTCCTCTGGTTTTAGATATTGATCATCCGCTAGATTTAACTTTTACACTACGTTTGCCAAAGACAAATAAAGTTCTATCTAATTTAAATGATATTAAACAATTTGATCAGATTATTCCTGACATTGTAATGCCTTTTAATGGTATTTTATTTTCTCGTAATGTCGTTAATAAAATTGGGCTCCCTAAAAAAGATTATTTTATTTGGGGAGATGATATGGAATATACCTGGCGAGCTTCTAAATTTGATATAAATATTTATACTGTTATATCGGCTAAATTTTTTCATCCTAGAGAAAAAACATTGGGGACCCCAATGTTTTTTAATATGCTTAAATTTAATGATACAGATTCTAAAATAAAACTGTATTGTATGTGTCGTAATAATATTAGAAATTTGATTGAGTATAAAGGGCGGTTGATTGCGCTATTTTTTTGCTTTAAGGTGTTTTGGTTTTATCTGTTTACTAAATTTAATTTATCAAAATTAAAAATAGCAATAAAAGGTATTATTGCCGGCATTAAGAGTAATTTTATTGAGCATAAGTATTATCTTTCTGAATATGAATAATTTGATCAAAATTCTTATTGTTACCCATAAAAAGTATGAATTCCCTGATATTTCTTACTATGTCCCAATTCAAGTAGGAAAGAAACTAACGGAATTAGAGTTAGGTATTCTATCCGATGATACTCAAATTAATATTTCCGAAAAAAATCAATCTTATTGCGAGTTAACCGCATTGTATTGGTCTTGGAAAAATAGTTTTTTTCAAGATGCGGATTATGTAGGGGTAGTGCATTATCGTCGTTATTTCTCTGGTAAAGATTTAAGTGTTAAAGGGAGAGCTATAGCATCAGATGAAGAGTTGATTAGATTATTAAAAGGGGTAGATTGCTTGGTTCCGTGCAAGCGGAATTACTATATTGAAACTGTTTATTCACACTATCAGCATGCACATTATATTAAAGATTTGGATGCAGCAAGGAAAGTTATAGCGAATAAATACAGTGATTATTTGAAAGCATTTGATACGGTTATGCAAGGCAAGACCCTGTTTTTGTATAATATGTTTGTCATGAGACGGGCTCTATTTGAAGAATATTCCCAGTGGTTATTTGCAATTTTATTTGAGCTGGAAAAGCTGATTGATATCTCAAATTATGATTCATATCAAAAGAGAGTGTTTGGGTTTCTTGCAGAGCGCCTATTCAATGTTTGGCTACTTAGAAATAATATAATTACAAAAGAAATAAAAATTATTTCTCTAGAAAAACAAAGTGTTATTTTGAAAGCGCTTAGGTTTATAAAAAGAAAGTTCATAGGGTAGAAATAAAATGGATAGACAGGTTCAATGTAAATATATTCTGGCAATTACAGACTTTATTTTTCTGATTTTGTCATTCTGTATAGGTCTATGGATCAGCTATCTTGTGCAAGTGGATATTTTATTTCCTGAGTATGAAATAATTTACAATTCTTTAATTCATTTTTGTATATCTGTTATTTGTATTATATGGTTTTGGATAAGGCTTCGCCACTACACTTATAGAAAACCTTTCTGGTACGAGTTAAGAGAAGTTCTGAATACACTCGTGATATTTTCAATTATTGAATTAACAATTATTGTATTTTCTAATATAACCTTCTCTCGTTATAGATGGGTTTGCACATGGGGAATCACTTTAATGTTAGTTCCCTTAGGGCGTGTCTTAGTAAAGGAATTTTTAATAAAAATAGGTTGGTATTTAAAAAATACGGTTATTCTTGGTTCAGGAAAGAACGCGATTGATGCTTATCTAGCATTATCTAGTGAAAAATATTTGGGATTAAAGGTTGTATATTTTATTGGCAAGCCGGTAGAAAATAATGTGCTTTTTTCTATTCCGGTCATAGATGAAGATCGGAAAGACTTATGGAAACAAAAGATTCATGTTAATAATCAGTTTATTATCGCATTGGAAGATGATGAGGATATTAAACGCGATAATTGGCTACGTTATTTAGCTCGTCATCATTATCGTTCAGTTTCAGTGATTCCTTCATTAAGAGGCTTGCCATTATATAGTACTGATATGTCTTTTATTTTTAGCTATGAAGTAATGTTACTTCGTATTAATAATAATTTGGCAAAGCGTTCTTCTAGGATGTTAAAAAGAACTGTAGATATTTTTTTATCTTTATTTTTAATTATTTTGTTTTCTCCATTATTTTTATTTATATGCATTTCAATAAAAGCAGAAGATAATGGTAATGTTATTTATAAACATAAGCGGGTAGGGCGGAATGGTAAGAAATTTGGATGTTTGAAGTTCAGATCGATGCGTATAAATTCTGATGAATTATTACATGAGTTTCTAGAAAAAAGCCCATCAGCAAAACAAGAATGGAACAGAGATTTCAAATTAAAAAATGATCCGAGAGTGACAAAAATTGGTCGGTTTTTGCGTAAAACCAGTCTTGATGAACTACCACAATTATTTAATGTGTTAATCGGGCAAATGAGTTTGGTTGGACCAAGACCGATAGTATCGCAAGAATTAAAATATTATAAGGAAGATGTAGATTATTATTTAATGGCAAAACCCGGAATGACCGGTTTATGGCAGGTAAGTGGGCGTAACAATGTCGATTATGATACCCGAGTTTACTTTGATGCCTGGTATGTAAAGAACTGGTCATTGTGGAACGATTTTGCCATTTTGTGTAGAACGCCAAAGGCTGTTTTGGAACGCAACGGGGCTTATTAACGTTTAGTTTTTCAAGGATTAAAAATAAGAAAGCAGAATAACCTTCTGCTTTTTTGTTTGTTACAAGTATAATGGCGCCTTAACACAGAAAAGGAACAAAAAATGAAAGTCATGTCATTTAATATTAACGGGTTAAGAGCAAGACCTCACCAGTTGGAGGAGATTATTGATAAGTACCAACCGGATGTGCTGGGCTTGCAGGAAATTAAAGTCGCCGATGAGGTCTTTCCTTATGATTTGGTGGATCATCTTGGGTATCATGTCAACCATTTCGGGCAGAAGGGGCATTATGGCGTGGCGCTGTTGAGTAAGCAGGCGCCGTTGTCCGTGAGAAAAGGGTTCCCGACCGATGATGAAGAGGCGCAAAAGCGGATTATTATGATTGATTTGGAAACGCAATTCGGTCAACTTACCGTGATTAATGGTTATTTCCCGCAGGGGGAAAGCCGTGAGCATCCGACGAAATTCCCAGCAAAACAAAAATTTTATGCAGATTTGCAGCGTTATCTGGAACAGGATCATGATGCGCAAAATCCGGTGATTATCATGGGTGATATGAATATCAGTCCGTCTGATTTGGATATCGGTATCGGCGAAGAAAACCGTAAACGCTGGCTGCGTACCGGCAAATGTTCTTTCCTGCCGGAAGAGCGTGAATGGTATCAGCGTTTGTATGCCTACGGTTTGGAAGACACATTCCGCCACATGAACCCGACGGTCAATGACAAATTCTCTTGGTTCGATTACCGCTCCAAAGGGTTTGATGATAATCGCGGGTTACGTATCGATCATATTTTGGCAAATAAAGCCTTAGTGGCGCACTGTGTGGATACCGGCATTGCGCTGGATATTCGCGCCATGGATAAACCTTCCGATCACGCACCGATTTGGGCGGAGTTTAAATAATGCCGTTAAAAAATCCTGAACAAAACTGGCAAAATTATCGAACATTGATCAATGGCAAAATTGCCAGTTGCACGGTGAATTTGGATATTTTTGAGGAATTTAGTCCGCAAAAATACAACAAAGTCGTGCAGGTTTCCTTGCCTTATGAGTCTGATGAAAACGCGCTGCCAACCTTGGATGAGCACCATCGGGTGATTACGGAATTGTTCAAAATTCTGATTCAGATTTCCGCCTTGTCCGATCTGCTTTATGCGGGGCATATTTTCGGTGACGGGCATTTGAAACTCTATTTTTACTGCGATGAAACCACCTCACTTTTTGATGTGCTTGATCAATTTAAGGAACACATTGATAACACAAGCGTGCAGGATGACCCCAATTGGGACACCTATTTTGATTTCTTATTGCCGTCGCCATTGGAAATGAAGCTCAATGTGACGGAGGAAATCTTGGATATGTTGGTACAAAACGGCAGAGATTTGGCGGATAGTTATCTGATTGAACATACCTTCCAATTTGCCGATGAGCAACTGATGTATCAATTTATGGAAGAAACCAATCTCAGCGACATTTCTTTCAATACCATGAGTTACAGTAACGCGCCTATCACATTTTCTGATACGGATGACGAGGACAAAGAAAGTTTTTATATCGTTAAAATCGAACAGGAAATGCCTTTGAATACGGACGAAATCTTCACTTATGTTGAACAGTTTGATCGCTTGGCGGAAAATTTTTCCGGTGAATATATCGGCTGGGAAAGCGATACAATAAATCAGGTTAAAGCCAATTAATCCATGCAATAACAATAATAATTTATGCGAATTTTAATTACCGGCGGTGCCGGTTTTATCGGTTCAGCACTGATTCGTTGGATGATTCGACATACCGAACATCAAATTATCAATGTTGATAAACTTACCTATGCCGCCAATGTAGATGCTTTGCGCGAAGTAGAAAGCAATCCTCGCTATCACTTTGAGCAGGCAGATATTTGTCATGCAGAAATAATAGCGCGTTTCTTTGCACAATATCGTCCCGATGCAGTCATTCATCTGGCGGCGGAAAGCCATGTGGATCGTTCCATTGATTCCCCGATTGCATTTATGCAAAGCAACATTATCGGCACTTACACCTTGCTGGAAGCCGCTCGACATTATTACGCAGAACTTACGGACAAAGAAAAAGCCGTGTTTCGTTTTCTGCATATTTCCACCGATGAGGTTTATGGTGAAGTGGTGGAAAACAACCTCTTGTCGCAAGAGAATTCCCCTTATGCGCCGAGTAGCCCATATTCCGCGTCAAAAGCCTCCGCCGATCATTTGGTTCGCGCCTGGCACCGCACCTATGACTTGCCAGTCATGATAACCCACTGTTCCAATAACTATGGTCCTTATCAATATCCTGAAAAACTCATTCCCTTGATGATTTCAAATGTGCTGGACGGCAACCCCCTGCCCGTGTATGGCGATGGACGGCAAATTCGCGATTGGCTTTATGTGGATGATCACGTTCGTGCGTTGTATTTGGTGCTTACCCGAGGCAATATCGGAGAAAGTTACAATATCAGCGCCCATTGCGAAAAAACAAATCTTGAGGTAATTCATGCTATTTGTGATTTGCTGGATGTATTGGCGCCCCATAAACCGGCGGGTGTCACGCGTTATGCCGATTTAATTGTTCACATCACCGATCGCCCCGGTCACGATCGTCGCTATGCCCTTGACGCCACAAAAATTCGGCGCGAATTGGGCTGGCAGCCGCAAGAAAATTTCTCCTCCGCCATACAAAAAACCGTGCAATGGTACTTAAATAATCGGAACTGCCCGGATAAAGTGCGGTCATAAAAAAGCAGACTGAAATTAACAAATCAATAACAACTTGATTTCTTTATTTTTCAGCGCAATTTTTGTTCAAACCAACGCCTAAAAACGTTGGTTTTTTTCACCGCACTTTTGGAAAGCAAAATATGATTAACCCCATATACGGAGGGAGTAACAATGCAGAAATCCATTCTGCAAGGCTTAATGGCAGTAGCACTTGTGTTTACCGCAAACATGGCGACAGCAAAAGATTTTATTATTTACGATCACATGGACTATGTGGGCAAGCCCGATTTGACGGCAGAAAAATTATCCAAGGTCTTTTTGGTGTATGAGTCCGAATTGGTCAAGCCCGATCCTGCGGGCAAGCGTAAGCATGGCGTGTTGAATCTCGATCGAATTCGTGCATTGGCGCGTAAGTCGCACACCGAGGGATACCGCATGATTTCCACCGACATTGAATCCTGGTTCAGTAATAAAGATGGGCAGTTATTAACGCCTGATCAGCTGGCGGCAGATTTCGGACAAATGTATAAAATTTTCAAGCAGGAGAACCCGCGCGCCTTTAGTTGTAACTACGGTTTACCCATGGAAAATTTAAGTGTGATTCGCTTTTTTCGTCCGACGGAATCCTATGAGGCCGTTTTAGCCAAATGGCGTGAATTTAGCAAACGCCGTCATCAGGCAACGGCCTCCTGTGACTATTTAAATCCGGTGGTTTATATTGCCGATCCGGATATCAAAAACTGGGAACGTGATGTGCAAATAACGGTGAAAGAAATCCGCCAACGCTTCCCCAACAAACCGGTGATTGGCTACCTTTGGCCACAATATTATTCCGCTTCCAAAAGCCCGCACTTTAAAAAATTCATTGATGCCAAAACCTGGCGAAGTATGTTGGAAATCAGCCATAAACACATGGACGGCGTGATTATCTGGTCGGACAAACGCGACGATAAAAACCAAATCGTCAAATGGACCGACCCGCGCGTACAAGCCATGATGAAAGAAACCAAAGCTTTCATCGCCTCAAAAGGAAAGGACATTAAAGTGGACGGCTTAAATAAACCGAAGTAAAAAACACTTAGAAAAATGACCGCACTTTTGTAGCGGTCGCTAAGTCTGGTAATCGTAAAGTTGTTTTCCCCGTATAAGATGCCCGAACGGAAATAGGATTTTTAGGAAATTTTCGCTTTGTTTGAGCGTAGCGAGTTCGAAAATTTCCGTGAAAAAAATCCTATTGGAGAGAGGAAAAGCGGCTTATCCGGGGGGTGTTCTTTGCTACTTTCTTGCACAAGCAAGAAAGTAGAAGATCAAGGCATTAAATCCACCGAAACATTGCCTTTCAGCTTGCAACTGCACGCCAATACATAACCTTGCTTGATTTCGGCTTCGGTTAATGGGCCATTCGTTTCCACTTCATAATCCCCATTTAACACCAAAGTTTTACAAGAGCCGCAAATGCCTTCGCGACAAGCGGCAATAATTGGTGCTTTATGTTCTTCCAGTGCGGCAAGCAACGTCATTCCCACCGGCACGGAGAACGTTTGTGGCACAGGATTGGTGATGGAAAGGGTGACTTGTTTGCTGTTATCCAACATACAGTTTTCTGCAGACGAGTGGAATTGTTCCAAGAAGAAGCGTTCCGGCGGAATGCCGAGGGATTCCGTCATAGCGCGTAAATCGTTCATGTAGCTTTCCGGCCCACAAGTTAGCACCGTGTAATCGGCAATATTCGGTACAAGATCGGACAGCATTTGACTGCTTAATCGCCCGGAAATAAAGCCTTCTTCCGCATCCACGGAAGCATTCATAAACAATTTTAATTGCGGGAATTGTTCTTTCAGCAAATCCCATTCCCGTTTGAAAATCACATCTTTCGGCGAATGCACGCTGTAAAGCACGACGACATCGACGTTCGGTTTATTTTTCAATAGCCAACGGGTCATGGACATAATCGGTGTCACGCCACAACCGCCGGCAACCAATAAATAACGGTCACTGACAATGCGGGTACAGGTGAATTTCCCCATCGGATCGGACAGCCAAATTTGATCGCCTTCTTTGAGTTCGGAGGTAATCCAGTTGGAACCCACTCCGTTTTCAATACGGCGCACGGTTAAGGTGACAAAACGGCTCATTCCGGGCGTAGAAGAAAGGGTGTAAGCGCGCACGATATTCGGTGTGTTACGAATGCTCACCAAGGCATATTGACCGGGTTCGTAAGGATAAAAATCCTGCGCGATCAGTTCAATGGTGTAAACATCATCGGTTTCCTGATGAATAGAATGCACCTGCATTTCGTTGTAGCACAACGGATTTTGGTTGTTTGACATAGTGTTTCTCTGTTGTGTGTTGATTAAAAGTGCGATGGGTTTTCCAAGGATTTCGTAGGGGCGGGTCCTGTGCCCGCCCGTAAAATTCAACGGGAAAGTGGGCGGGCACAGGACCCGCCCCTACAAAACAAGATAAAAAGCAACCGCACTTTAGCGTCTAACCCCTATTTCGCCAAGGCTTCCGCCATATCTTGTTCCGGCGTAGTTAATCCGCGTAAGCCGAATTTTTCGTTCAATAACGCCATCACGTTATCGTTCAAGAAAGCAGGCGCAGTCGGGCCGGTGTAGATATTTTTCACGCCTAAGGCGAGCAAGGTGAGTAAAATCACGATGGCTTTTTGTTCAAACCAAGAAAGCACTAACGTCAACGGTAATTCATTCACGCCGATGCCGAGTTTTTGGGAAAGGTTCACCGCAAGCATAATGGCGGAGTAAGCGTCGTTACATTGACCCACATCCAATAAGCGTGGCAAACCTTCAATGGCGCCGAAGTCTAATTTGTTGAAGCGATATTTACCGCAACCCAAAGTTAAAATCGCGCAATCTTCCGGCACTTGGCGGGCGAAATCGGTGTAGTAGCTACGTTCGCCTTTGCTACCGTCGCAACCGCCCACTAAGAACACATGGCGTAATTTACCACCGGCAACGAGGTTGATCACTGCGTCAGACGCATCTAATAACGTTTGGCGACCAAAACCGACGGTGATTTGATGTTCTATCTCATCATACGGGAAGCCTGCCATTTCTTGCGCTTTGGCAATCACTTGGCTGAAATCGCGATCTTCGATATGTGTCACGCCCGGCCAGCCGACGATGCTGCGGGTGTAGATACGATCAGCGTAGTTGCCCACGTTCGGGTCGATGATACAGTTAGACGTCATGATCACCGGTCCCGGGAATTTGGCAAATTCTTTTTGTTGATTTTGCCAGCCGCTGCCGTAGTTACCCACTAAATGTTTGTATTTTTTCAATTCCGGATAGCCGTGCGCAGGCAACATTTCACCGTGAGTATAAACGTTCACGCCGGTGCCTTCGGTTTGTTCAAGAAGGGCTTTTAAGTCTTTTAAATCATGACCGGAAATTAAAATACATTTGCCTGCTACCGGTTTCACATTAACGGTTGCCGGCACAGGATTGCCGAATGCTTCCGTTTCGCCCGCATCCAACAAGCTCATCACTTGGAAGTTCATATTACCGATGCCAAGGGCTTTTTCTAAAAGCTCGTTTAAGTCGCTTGGGTGCGTACCTAACCACGCCATAAATTCGTGGAATTGGCGATACACTTCATTGTCAAACTTGCCTAATACATGGGCGTGTTCCATATAAGCCGCCGCGCCTTTCAAGCCGTATAAGCAAAGCATACGCACGCCGTGGACTTCATCGCCGATGTCTGCGCGGTCGCTGTTGAGCGCGAAATCGGCGGCTTGTTTGGTTAAATCGGCAATGGTGTTGCCTTCAAGTTGCAAATGGGCTAACGGGTGATTAACGTCGATGCTTGGGTTCACCGCGCGGCAACGTTTGATTAAATCATCGCGGTAGCGAATCGCTTGTTGTGCATATTCCACGATACGTTGGGAATCGAAGTTGACGTTAGTTAAGGTAGAGAAGAAAGCTTGTGCCGTGAAGGCATCGATGTCGTTGTCGATAATGGCTAAATCACGCGCTTGAATTGCCCACGCGGAGAGGCTTTGTAGTGTAGCAACCAATAAATCTTGTAAATCGGAAGTTTCGGCAGTTTTGCCGCACATACCTTGCGAGTAGCTACAACCGTTTCCCACAGGTGTGCGCATAGTTTGTTCACATTGTACGCAATACATAATAAAGTCCTTTTGAAAAAGTAGAGTAGTCAAAGTAAAAAGTCGTTAGGAACGAAATCCTACTTTATGAGTAGGGTTTGTCGGGGTGGATAGTAAAACGTTTGTTTTAGTGGAGCAAAAGAAAGTTTTTATTACTTTTGCTTTTTTTGATCTGCACGAAAAATTCTACTAATTATGGGGTATTTATATCTGACAATGAGAATAAATCTCAATAAAAATAAAGGGATAGAAAATGCTTTGAAAAAGGACCGCACTTTTGTGGTGATGTGTAAAAATGAAAACAGCCCCAAAGGGGCTGAATGTGGCGAAGTGTAAAAACAGGTTAAAAATAACTCACCAGTTCATTGTAATTGACGGTTTTTTTCTCCCGCTCCAATTTTTCCTCGGCGGAACCGATCATCACGAAGCCGATGATTTTATCTTGAGCGGCACATTGAAAGGCTTCACGCAATGCCGCGCCGTCCAGCCAAGGACCGCTAAGCCAAACGTTTTGAAAGCCTAATGCGTTGGACGCCAGTTGAATAGCGTAAGTGGCACAACCTGCGCAAAGCAATTGTTCCCATTCCGGCACTTTTTTAATGCTCGGATTCAATTTTGCCACCACGCCGATGATCATTGGCGCGCGGGTTGCCAGATTTTCCGCTTTTTTCAAACGTTCTTCACCCAGCCCGAATTCCTGCACGGCATCTTTTAATAATTCACTGAAATCCTGCATTTTTTCTTTTTCAATGACGATGAAACGATAAGGTTGTAATCTGCCGTGATCCGGCGCACGTAATGCCGCTTGAAAGATGAGATCAAGTTGTTCTTGATTCGGGGCGGGGGCGTTAAGTTTTTTTTCCGAACTGCGTTCGGTGAGTAATCGTAATGCGTCCATTTATTTGTCCTTTATGTCAAAAAGTGCGGTGGATTATAGCATAGTTTCTTGAATTCACAGGTTTATTGTGTTGGCGGATTGTGGTATTTTAGACGCCATTTTGTTGATTTTCCGAGGTTATATGAAATTTATCTTTTCTATTATTAAATTCGCCTGGCGCGCACTGAATTTTATTCGTGATGTGGTCATGAATTTGGTTTTCTTGGTTTTTGTGTTAGTCATGTTGACGGTTCTTTCTTTCGTTCTTGGCACAGAGAAGGATGTCGTGCTAAAAGGCGACCAAGGCGCATTATATTTGAATCTGGATGGCTATTTGGCGGACAACCGCGATAATCAGAGCGGTGTGAAAAATCTTCTGAAGGAATTGGATAATCAACATATCCCGCAGCAATATTCCACCTTTGATGTGGTCTATGCCATTAATGCGGCGGAAATGGATGACAATGTGCGCGGTTTGGTGCTGGATTTGAATTTCTTCCAAGGCGGCGATTTGCCTTCCTTAGAATATGTGGGCACTGCCATTGAGAGTTTCAAAAGCAGCGGCAAACAGGTGATCGCCTATGCCGATAATTACAATCAGGCACAATATTTCTTAGCTAGCTATGCCGATGAAATTTACATGAATCCTATTGGTTCGGTGTCGATTGAGGGCTTGGTACAAGAAAACCAGTATTACAAAGAGATGCTGGATAGCCTGGAAGTGAATCCGCACGTTTTCCGCGTAGGCACTTATAAAGCCGCTGTTGAGCCGTTCTTGCGTAACGATATGTCCGACGAAGCCAAAGCCAATTTGCGCCGTTGGTTGAATATGATGTGGGATAACTATAAACAAACTGTGGCGGACAACCGTAATATAAAAGAAGAGGCTATTGCACCGAATGCACAGACGTATTTAACCGAATTAAAGGCGTTGAAAGGCGACAGCACCGCTTATGTGAAACAACGTAAGTTGGTGACAGGCGTGATGGATCGATTAGATTTAGATAAAAAACTGACCGCACTTTTTGGGGCAAACGAAGATAAGCAACCGAAAATGGTGGATTACGATACTTACCTCGCCTCATTGCCTGATCGCATGAAGGGAGATACGGTGAATAAAATTGCTGTCGTCAACGTGGAAGGTGCGATTATCGACGGTGAAAGCGATGACGAAAACGTCGGCGGCGATACTATCGCCGGGTTGCTACGTCAGGCTTATGATGAAGATAAAATAAAAGCCGTTGTTTTGCGCGTTAACAGCCCGGGCGGCAGTGCCTTTGCTTCGGAAATCATTCGTCAGGAACTCGCCCATTTACAACGCGCGGGCAAGCCGGTGGTGGTTTCTATGGGCGGGGCAGCGGCTTCCGGCGGCTATTGGATTTCCTCCACTGCCGATTATATTGTGGCGGATAGAAATACAATCACGGGTTCTATCGGCATTTTCGGCGTTTTACCGACATTTGAGAAAACCATCAAGAAAATCGGCGTCTCTACCGACGGCGTGAAAACCTCCGATTTGGCATTTGGCTCCTCGCTTTCGCCGTTGTCTTCCGAATTAAGCGACGTGTTACAGTTGGAAATCGAACACGGTTATGACGAGTTTTTAAGCAAAGTCAGCGAAGGGCGCCGCTTAACCAAAGCGCAAGTGGACAATATCGCCCAAGGTCAGGTTTGGTTGGGTTCCGAAGCCCTTGAACATAAATTGGTGGATGAGTTGGGTAACTTAGACACCGCCGTGGGAAAAGCCATGGAATTGGTTAACGAAAAACGGGAAGAAAAAGACAAGATCGACGAAGATACTTTCTCCGTGGAGTGGCTGGAAGAAGATGACGGTTCGTTGCTTAAGAAAGCCATGCGCGATTTCAAAGGTGACAGCAAGGCTTGGGCTGCCGGCTTGATGGCAGAAACCGTCGGCTTACCAAAAGCATTTACGCAAATGAAAAAACAACTTGGCAAGTTAAACACCTTTAACGATCCGAAAGGGCAGTATTTATACTGTTTAACCTGCGGCAAAGTGCAGTAAAGTGCGGTCGGTTTTTAAAACGTTTTTTAAATGAGGATAACATGGAACGCTTGGCGGAATTGAGAGCGCAGATTGATGCGCTGGATCAGGAATTGTTGCAACTATTGGCGAAACGGCAGCAGGTGGTGCATAAGGTCGGGGAAGTGAAACAACAGCACGGACTGCCTATTTATGTGCCGCAACGGGAAGCGGAAATGTTGCAACGCAAGCGTGAGGCCGCCGAGCAAATAGGGCTTTCGCCGAATCTGATTGAAGACGTGTTGCGCCGCATTATGCGCGAATCCTATGTGAGCGAAAATCAATTCGGCTTTAAGACCGTGAATCCGCAGATTCGCAAAATCGTCATTGTGGGCGGACGAGGCAAGCTCGGTAGCTTGTTCCGCCGTTATTTAGAAGGTTCCGGCTATTCCGTCGAATGTCTGGAGCAAGAAGATTGGGCGCGAGCGGACAGTCTTTTACATGACGCCGACGTGGTGATCGTGTCCGTGCCCATCGCTAATACATTAGACGTCATTGAACAACTGAAACCATATCTTACGGAAAATATGTTGCTGGCGGATTTGACTTCCGTGAAGCGTGCGCCGTTGGAAAAAATGCTGGAGGTGCATAACGGCGCGGTTGTCGGTTTGCATCCGATGTTCGGACCGGACGTGGCAAGCATGGCAAAACAGGTGGTAGTTTGTTGTAACGGGCGTTTTAACGAACGCTATCAATGGCTGTTGCAACAAATTCAAATCTGGGGAGCGAAAATCTATCAGGTGGATGCCGCCGAGCATGATTATCACATGACCTATATTCAAGCGTTGCGCCACTTTTCTACTTTTGTGTACGGCTTGTATTTGTCGCAACAGCCGGTGGATTTGGAAAAATTATTAGCGTTATCTTCACCGATTTATCGCTTGGAACTTGCCATGGTCGGGCGTTTATTTGCGCAGGATGCGGCGTTGTATGCGGACATTATCGCCGACAAACCGGAAAATCTGGCGGTTATCGAGCACCTTAAAAACAGTTATGAAACGGGATTCGCCTTTTTCAAAAATCACGATCGCCAAGGCTTTATCGATCAATTTAATCAAATTCGTGACTGGTTCGGCGACTATTCCGAGCAATTTTTACAAGAAAGCCGCCAGTTGCTACAACAAGCCAACGACTCGAGAAATGTTTAGTAAATCCTAAACAAACAGTTATCTCACGCAGAATTAAGTGTGTATAATAACGCGTCTATTTACTCGGAGAGTAAGCAAATGAGTCAATTTTTTTATATCCATCCGGAAAATCCGCAAGTTCGTCTGATTAATCAGGCGGTAGAAATTTTGCGCAACGGCGGGGTGATTGTGTATCCCACCGATTCCGGTTATGCCTTGGGTTGTATGATTGGCGATAAGCACGCGATGGATCGCATCGTGCAAATTCGCCAGTTACCCGAAGGACACAATTTTACGTTGGTGTGCAGTGATTTATCGGAATTATCCACCTATTCGTTAGTGACCAATTCCGCGTATCGTTTAATTAAAAATAACACGCCCGGTCGTTACACCTTTATTTTAACGGCGACCAAAGAACTGCCACGTCGTTTAATGACCTCCAAACGTAAAACTATCGGTATTCGCGTGCCGGATAATCAAATCACCTTAGATTTATTGAAAGCCCTTGGCGAGCCGATTTTGTCCTGTTCCTTAATGTTGCCGAACGAAGAACATCTGACCCAGTCGGATCCGGAAGAAATTCGTGATCGTTTGGAGCATCAGGTGGATTTGATTATTCACGGTGGCTACTTAGGGCAAGAACCGACTACGGTGGTGGATTTAACCGAAGACACGCCGGTGATTTTGCGCGAAGGCAGCGGCGCCATCACACCATTTATTTAACTTAGCAGTATTTACGATTAACAGCAGACGCTTGGGAAAGCGACACGAGGATTTATGAAAGCCACAACAACAAAGCGCACGCAAAATCGACCGCACTTTTCGCAGAATAGAGATAAAAATACGATGCCAAAAGCCCGTCCGAACAGCAACATAAGCAAAACACCGGCCGCAGAGGGCGAAAAATTACAAAAAGTGTTAGCCCGCGCAGGGCAAGGTTCCCGCCGTGAAATTGAGGCGATCATTGCGGAAAATCGTGTGAGTGTAGACGGCAAAATCGCAACATTAGGTGATCGGATTAACGTGCATTCGGGCGTAAAAGTGCGTATCGACGGGCATTTGATTAATCTTACCCAAGCGCAGAAGGAAGTTTGTCGCGTGTTGATGTATTACAAACCGGAAGGGGAGCTTTGTACCCGTCATGATCCGGAAGGACGCGCCACCGTATTCGATCGCCTGCCGCGTTTAACCGGCGCCCGCTGGATTGCAGTAGGGCGTTTGGATATTAACACTTCCGGTTTATTGTTATTTACCACCGACGGTGAACTTGCCAATCGTTTAATGCACCCAAGCCGTGAAGTGGAGCGGGAATATTCCGTACGCGTGTTCGGGCAGGTGGACGAAGCTATGTTGGCACGCTTGAAGAAAGGCGTGCAATTGGAAGACGGTCCGGCGAATTTCAAAGAGATTAAGTTTGGCGGTGGCGTAGGTATGAACCAATGGTTCGATGTCACCTTAATGGAAGGGCGCAACCGCGAAGTGCGTCGTTTATGGGAATCCCAAGGTATTCAGGTCAGTCGTTTGATTCGTATTCGTTATGGCAATATTAAATTGATGAAAACCTTGCCGCGCGGCGGTTGGCAGGAGATGGAATTGGCGGATGTGAATTATTTGCGTGATTTGGTTGGGTTACCACCGGAAACTGAAACCAAATTGAGTGCTGATAAAACACGCCATAAACCGAAAGTCGGTCAAATTCGTAAAGCCGTAAAACGTTACTCGGAATTGAGTAAACGTTACAAGAAATAGCAAGAATAGCTATAGATAAAAGAGGAACTTATGAAATTTCAGCAACTTCGTTACGTGGTTGAGATTGTCAATCAAAATTATAATGTCACGGAAGCCGCCCATGCGTTATACACCTCTCAACCGGGGATCAGTAAACAGGTGCGTTTATTGGAAAATGAGCTCGGTTTGGAGATTTTTGATCGTAACGGCAAACACATTAAAGGCTTAACGCCTGCCGGTAAAAAAGTCGTCGCCATTTCTCGTGAACTGATGGTGAAAATGCAGGCAATTCGTTCTGTGTCCGACGAATATACCAAACCGGATCACGGGGTGTTGCGCATTGCTACCACGAATACACAAGCCCGTTATATGTTGCCTCATGTGGTGGATCGTTTTTCCAAACGTTATCCCGATGTGAGTTTGCATATTCATCAAGGTTCCCCAACACAAATTTATGATGCCTTATTGTCCGGCGAAGTGGACTTGGCAATTACCACTGAGGCGCAATATTTATTCGACGGTGTGGTGTTATTGCCATGTTATATGTGGAACCGTTCGGTGATTGTGAAGCCGGAACATCCTTTAGCCCAATGCGATCTTCTGACCATTGAAGAATTGGGTAAATATCCTTTAGTCACTTATACCTTCGGGTTCACTGGTGTTTCCGATTTGGATTATGCCTTTAATAGCGCCGGTATTCTGCCGAATATCGTATTTACAGCTACCGATGCCGATGTCATTAAAACCTATGTACGTTTAGGTTTGGGCGTGGGGATTATGGCATCCATGGCGCATACCCCGGCAGACATCGATCTGGTGGCGTTGAAAGCGGATCATTTGTTCCGTGCCAGCATGACGCAAATTGCCTTTAAACATGGTGCTTTTTTGCGCAATTATATGTACGATTTTATCAATTATTTCTCACCGCACTTAACCCGTGAAAGCGTGGAACGGGCAGAACGTATGCACGACAATAACGCAGTGAAAAAATTGTTTGATCATGTCAGATTACAGACGTTGTAACCGAAACATATTTTTTCGTTACATGAAATCAGGCAACGGCAAGTTGTGTCGTTTGTCGCCGAATAACCCCTTTTATTAACATTGATATAGGAAGCAAAATGTCAAACTTACAACAAATCATTGAAAACGCCTTTGAAAAACGTGCTGAAATCACACCAAAAACCCTGGATGCACAAACCCGTGCCGCCATCGAAGAAGTGATTGAGGGATTAGATAGCGGTAAATACCGTGTTGCCGAAAAAATCGATAGCGAGTGGGTCACTCACCAATGGTTGAAAAAAGCGGTCTTGTTATCCTTCCGCATCAACGATAACCAACTTGTTGATGGGGCAGAAACCAAATATTACGACAAAGTACCATTAAAATTCGCTGATTACACCGAAGAACGTTTCCAACAAGAAGGTTTCCGTGTTGTGCCGTCTGCGACCGTGCGTAAAGGTGCATACATTTCCAAAAACTGCGTACTCATGCCCTCTTATGTGAACATCGGCGCTTATGTTGGCGAAGGCACTATGGTGGATACTTGGGCAACTGTAGGTTCTTGTGCGCAAATCGGTAAAAACGTGCACTTATCCGGCGGCGTAGGCATCGGCGGCGTATTGGAACCGTTGCAAGCTAACCCAACCATCATCGGTGATAACTGTTTTATCGGTGCCCGTTCCGAAGTGGTAGAAGGCGTGATCGTAGAAGACGGCTGTGTAATTTCCATGGGCGTATTCATCGGTCAATCTACCAAAATCTACGATCGTGAAACAGGTGAAGTTTACTACGGACGCGTCCCGGCAGGTTCCGTGGTGGTTTCCGGCAGCCTACCGAGCAAAGACGGCAAATACAGCCTTTATTGCGCAGTGATCGTGAAAAAAGTGGATGCAAAAACCTTGGGTAAAGTCGGCATCAACGAATTATTACGTTCTATTGAAGAGTAGTTATTAAAAAACACCAAAAAGAACGACCGCACTTTTACGTCACAAAGTGCGGTCGTTTTCTTTTCTAAATCAGCAAATTATTTCTTTCTTGCCAACATTGTCACAAATTTCATTTTGTAACGGTTGCCGTTTTCGTCGGTTTTGTGCAGTTCGCCCATGTTCTCGTTGTATTCCAGAAACTCCCAGTCTTTATAATAATTTTTCAATTCGTTTTCGGCGAAAGTGAAAGAGAAGGGGAGTGGACACGGTACTTCCGGCGTGGACATCGCCGCAACAATGAGATTATAACCGCCCGGGTTGGTGTGGCTTTGCATATTTTCAATGATTGCCGGTACACGGGTGCGATCTAAGAACATGAAGACCACGGTAGAAACGATGAAATCGTAGTTTTCTTGGATGTTGGCGTTGTTAATGTTGTAAAGTGCGGTCTGAATTTTCAGATTTTCTTTTTCTTTGGTTTCATTTAAAAACATGAGACTGTTTTCATTGTGATCCCAAGAGGTGACGTCATAGCCGAGTAAACTTAAATAGAGTGAATTACGTCCTTGTCCGCAGCCTAAATCCAGCACTTTGCACGGTTTGATGATTTTTGCAGCATCCACCACATCGCCGTGGGTGGCGGTCATATTGTATTTCTTACTGAAGTAGTCCTCTTTGGTGCAATAAAATTCAAGGAAGCATTCCAAATCATCGGAAAGAGCTTCGACGCGATGCCAAAGTTGTGGTTCAACGAAAGGTGTTTCATCCTGCGAGGTGAAAATATGTTCGCTAACCACATCGCCCTCTTCTGTGAGCACATAGAATTTAAGCTGACCTTTTAAAACGGTGATTTTTCCCCAGGTGCCTGCTTTGGTGTTGTGCTTTTCCTGAAACATTTTCGGTAAGGAATCTTTCGTCCAAACAGGCATTTTTTTGTAACAAATAAGTTCGTTTTGCATTTTTTTCTCCAACATAGAATAGTTGAGCGTAATGGTAGGTTAATTTGTATTTATATGCAATATGTTACGTGCATTTGGCATTGGATAAAAAACACGAAAATCTATATCGGGGAAAAGTGCGGTCATTTTTTTGATTAATTCGGCAAATCATACCAATTTGTGATTATTTAAAAATGCGCGGCAAGCTGAATATTTTCAGGCGTAGCATGAAAAATCACTATCATTTTTTCAAAAAATCTAATAAGATTTACATTATTTGTTAAAAATTTGTAATGTTTATTTTTATACAAAAATTGAACAGGATTTTGGCAGATTAAACGTATTTTAGTTATCAATTCGTTGTTTAATTTCTACCAAAAGTAGGTTAAACGTACTTCTAACTTAACAAAGATAAGGAAAAAACTATGTCAGAATTATTAAAAAATGACGTAGATCCGATCGAAACTAACGATTGGTTGGCAGCAATTGATTCGTTAATTCGTGAAGAAGGTGTTGAGCGTGCACAGTTCATTATTGATCAAGTGATGCAGCAGGCTCGTATTGGCGGTGTTTCTTTACCGACGGGAATTACCACAGATTATGTGAACACGATTCCGGTTTCCGAGCAACCGGCGTATCCGGGAAATCCGGAAATCGAGCGTCGAATTCGTTCTTATATCCGCTGGAATGCCATTATGATGGTATTGCGCGGTCAGAAAAAAGATCTCGATTTGGGCGGCCACTTAGCCACTTTCCAATCTGCGGCAAGCGTTTATGAAGTCGGTTTTAACCATTTCTTTAAAGCGGCAACGGAGAAAAACGGTGGTGATTTGGTGTTCTTCCAAGGGCACGCCGCACCGGGTATGTACGCTCGTGCGTTCTTAGAAGGTCGCTTAACCGAAGATCAATTAGACAACTTCCGTCAAGAAGTGCACGGCAAGGGTTTATCTTCTTATCCGCATCCGAAATTAATGCCTGACTTCTGGCAATTCTCAACGGTTTCCATGGGCTTAGGTCCGGTTAACGCCATTTATCAAGCCCGCTTCTTAAAATACTTACAAAATCGCGGCTTGAAAGATACGGCGGATCAAAAAGTGTATGCTTTCTTGGGCGACGGCGAAATGGATGAAATTGAATCCAAAGGCGGATTAACTTTCGCTGCACGTGAGCACTTGGACAATCTGATTTTTGTGATTTCTTGTAACTTACAACGTTTAGACGGCCCGGTAAATGGTAACGGTAAAATCGTTCAGGAATTAGAAGGTTTGTTCGTTGGCGCAGGCTGGGAAGTGATCAAAGTGATGTGGGGCAGCGGCTGGGATAAATTATTCGCGAAAGACACCACAGGCAAATTGACTCAATTAATGATGGATGTGGTTGATGGCGACTACCTCACTTTCAAATCCAAAGACGGTGCTTATGTACGCGAACATTTCTTCGGTCGTTATCCTGAAACTGCCGCTTTAGTGGCGGACATGACTGATGATGAAATCTGGGCGTTAAGACGCGGTGGTCATGATTCACAAAAAATCTATGCGGCATTTAAGAAAGCACAAACCGCAGGTAAGCCTGTCGTGATTTTAGTGCATTCCGTAAAAGGCTATAAGATTGCCGAAGCGGAAAGTAAAAACGTGGCGCACCAATCTAAAAAAATGTCCCACGAAAGTCTTAAAGCCTTCCGTGATTATTTCCACATTCCGGTGAAAGACGAAGATTTGGATAATCTTCCGTACATGACTTTCCCTGAGGGTTCCGAAGAATACAACTATTTACACCAACACCGTCAAGCCTTACAAGGTTATTTACCGGCACGTAAACCGAAATTCGACGTAGAATTTAAAGTGCCGGAGCTTGCTGAATTTGCACCGTTGCTGGAAGCACAACCGCGTCCGATTTCCACCACCATGGCGTTCGTACGTTTCTTAAATACCTTATTGAAAGATAAAAATATCGGTAAAAATATCGTTCCGATTATCGCCGACGAAGCGCGCACTTTCGGTATGGAAGGCTTGTTCCGTCAAGTCGGTATTTATAACCCGCACGGTCAAAATTATGTGCCTTCCGACCGCGATTTAGTGGCTTACTATCGCGAAGCGAAAGATGGTCAGGTATTGCAGGAAGGTATCAATGAATTAGGTGCGACCTCTTCTTGGTTAGCGGCGGCGACGTCTTATTCCGTCAGCAACGTACCGATGATTCCGTTCTTTATTTACTACTCCATGTTCGGTTTCCAACGTGTCGGCGACTTGCTATGGGCGGCGGGCGACCAATTGGCGCGCGGCTTCATGGTGGGCGGTACTTCCGGTCGTACCACATTGAACGGTGAAGGCTTACAACACGAAGATGGCCACAGCCATATTCAATCTTTGACCATTCCGAACTGTATTTCTTACGATCCGGCATTTGCCTTTGAAGTGGCGGTGATTTTACAAGACGGTATTCACCGTATGTACGGCGAAAAACAGGAAGATGTGTTCTATTACATCACCACCTTAAACGAAATCTATGACCAACCTGCAATGCCAAAAGGCGCAGAAGAAGGGATTCGTAAAGGTTTGTATAAATTTGAAACCGTTGCAGGCAAAGGTAAGGGCACAGTGCAATTACTGGGCTCCGGTGCGATTTTACGTCATGTGCGTGAAGCGGCTCAAATCTTGGCAAATGATTATGGCATCACTTCCGATGTGTATAGTGCGCCTTCCTTCACCGAAGCAGCCCGCGAAGGTGCCGACGCGGTACGTTGGAATATGTTACACCCAACCGAAACCCCACGCGTGCCGTATGTCGCGCAAGTAATGAACGACAAACCGGCAGTGGCGGCAACGGACTACATGAAACTCTTTGCAGAACAAATCCGCGCTTATGTGCCGGCGAAACACTATCATGTATTGGGTACCGATGGTTTCGGTCGTTCTGACAGCCGTGAAAACTTACGCGAACACTTTGAAGTAAACGCACATTATGTTGTTGTGGCAGCATTAAATGTGTTGGCGGAAGAGGGCACCGTAGAGAAGAAAGTCGTTGCGGAAGCAATCGCCAAGTACGGTTTGGATACAGAAAGACTGAATCCGCTATACGCGTAAAAATTCAGGAAAAAGCCACCGCACTTTTTATCTCGAATATAAAAGTGCGGTCGGTTTTACAAACGTTTTTTAAAGGTAAAAAAGAAAATGGCTAAACAAATTCAAATCCCGGATATCGGCAGCGATGAAGTTACCGTGACCGAGGTGATGGTAAAAGTTGGAGATACCATTGCGGCGGATCAATCCATTATCAATGTGGAAGGCGATAAAGCTTCTATGGAAGTGCCGGCACCGGAAGCAGGTGTGGTAAAAGAAATTTTAGTAAAAGTGGGCGATAAAGTGTCAACAGGTACACCGATGTTAGTGTTGGATAGCGCGGATGCTACTCCTGCACAAGCTCCGCAAGCTGCAGTCCCGGCACCTCAAGTCGCTCCGGTCGCTGCACAGGTTGTTGATGTCAACGTGCCTGACATCGGCGGTGACGAAGTGAATGTGACCGACATTATGGTGAAAGTAGGCGATCGCGTTGAAGTGGACCAATCCATCATTAACGTAGAAGGCGATAAAGCCTCTATGGAAGTACCGGCTCCGGTTGCGGGCATCGTAAAAGAAATCCTCATTAAAGCGGGTGATAAAGTGTCCACCGGCACATTAATCATGCGCTTTGAAACGGCAGGTAGCGCACCGGCAACTGCACCGACGGCTTCTGCGCCGGCAGTAGCAGCTGCGGCACCTGTTGTGGGTGGCGTGAAAGATGTGAACGTGCCTGACATCGGCGGTGACGAAGTGAATGTGACCGAAATCATGGTGAAAGTAGGCGATAGCGTTACCGAAGAACAATCTTTAATCACCGTGGAAGGCGACAAAGCTTCTATGGAAGTGCCTGCACCGTTTGCCGGCGTAGTGAAAGAAATCTTAGTGAAATCCGGTGATAAAGTGTCTACCGGTTCTTTAATTATGCGCTTTGAAGTTGCGGGTGCAGCACCTGCCGCAACACCGGCGCCAACCGCACAAGCGCCGGCTCCGCAAGCTGCACCGGTGGCTCCGGCAGCACAAGCTTCCGCACCGGCGGCATCTTCTTCTCAAGCGGATGTTGAAAGCGCGAAAAGCTATGCTCATGCAACACCGGTAATTCGTCGTTTAGCACGTGAATTCGGTGTGAACTTGGATAAAGTAAAAGGTACCGGTCGTAAAGGTCGTATCTTAAAAGAAGACATTCAAGCTTATGTGAAAGCCGCAGTGAAAGCCTTAGAAAGCGGCGCGGCGGCAACAGGTGCGGCAAATGGCGCAGGTTTAGGCTTGTTACCATGGCCGAAAGTGGATTTCAGCAAATTCGGCGAAATCGAAGAAGTGGAATTAAGCCGTATCAACAAGATTTCCGGTGCGAACTTACACCGTAACTGGGTCATGATCCCGCATGTTACCCACTTCGACAAAGCGGATATCACCGACTTGGAAGCTTTCCGTAAAGAACAAAACGCCTTGGCGGAAAAACAAAAGCTCGGCGTGAAAATTACCCCTGTGGTCTTCATTATGAAAGCGGTTGCCAAAGCGTTGGAAGCCTTCCCGCGTTTTAACAGCTCCATCACTGAAGACGCACAACGTTTGATTCTGAAAAAATACATCAACATCGGCGTGGCGGTTGATACGCCAAACGGCTTGGTGGTTCCGGTATTTAAAGACGTGAACAAAAAAGGCATTATCGAGCTTTCCCGCGAATTAATGGAAGTATCCAAAAAAGCCCGTGACGGTAAATTAACCGCAGCGGATATGCAAGGCGGCTGCTTCACCATTTCCAGCCTCGGCGGCATTGGCACAACACACTTTGCGCCAATCGTGAATGCGCCGGAAGTGGCGATTTTGGGAGTGTCTAAATCCTCGATGGAACCGGTTTGGAACGGCAAAGAATTCGCTCCGCGCCTGATTCTGCCGATTTCCTTGTCCTTTGACCACCGCGTGATCGACGGTGCGGACGGTGCACGCTTCATCAGCTACATCGGTTCCGTGTTAGCCGACTTACGTCGCTTAATTATGTAATTTGTCACGCCCCTTGCGTTTGTATTGCTTGAGGGGCGTTGTTACATTGACACTGACCGCTAAAAAGTGCGGTCAGAAATTTCAACGTTTTTACGAGGTAAAAATGAGTAAAGAAATTAAAACCCAAGTGGTTGTACTTGGTGCAGGTCCTGCCGGTTATTCCGCCGCTTTCCGTTGTGCCGACTTAGGCTTAGAAACCGTCATTGTAGAACGTTATTCCACCCTTGGCGGTGTGTGCTTAAACGTGGGTTGTATCCCGTCCAAAGCCTTATTGCACGTTGCAAAAATCATTGAAGAAGCCAGACACGTTGAACATCACGGTGTGGCCTTTGCCGATCCGACTATCGACTTAGACAAAATCCGTGCCGGCAAAGAAGGCGTGGTTTCCCGTTTAACCGGCGGTTTGGCGAACATGGCGAAAATGCGTAAAGTACAAGTGGTACAAGGCGAAGCCAAATTTGCCGATTCTCACACCTTAGCTGTGACCGATAAAGACGGCAACGTCACCAGCGTGAAATTTGATAACGCCATTATCGCAGCGGGTTCCCGTCCGATTGAATTGCTGTTCATTCCACATCATGATCCGCGCGTTTGGGATTCTACCGATGCCCTTGCCTTGCGTGAAGTGCCGAAAGATTTGCTCATCATGGGCGGCGGTATCATCGGTTTGGAAATGGGTACTGTATATGAAGCTTTAGGTTCAAAAGTTGACGTGGTAGAAATGTTCGACCAAGTGATTCCTGCGGCAGATAAAGACATCGTGAAAATCTTCACCAAACGTATTGAGCAAAAATTCAACTTAATGCTTGAAACCAAAGTGACCGCAGTGGAAGCCAAAGAAGATGGCATTTACGTTTCGATGGAAGGCAAAGCGGGCAACATCACCAACCGTTATGATGCCGTATTAGTGGCAATCGGTCGTACGCCGAACGGTAAACTGATTGACGCGGAAAAAGCCGGCGTGAACGTGGATGAGCGCGGGTTCATTCGTACCGACAAACAAATGCGTACCAATGTGTCCCACATTTTCGCTATCGGTGACATTGTGGGTCAACCGATGTTGGCGCATAAAGGTGTGCATGAAGGTCACGTTGCCGCTGAAGTTATCGCAGGCAAAAAGCACTATTTCGACCCGAAAGTGATTCCATCCATCGCTTACACCGAGCCTGAAGTGGCATGGGTTGGTAAAACCGAGAAAGAATGTAAAGCCGAAGGCTTAAACTACGAAGTGGCGAATTTCCCATGGGCAGCGTCCGGTCGTGCAATTGCTTCCGACTGTGCAGACGGTATGACTAAACTGATTTTCGATAAAGACACACATCGTGTATTAGGCGGCGCTATTGTCGGTACCAACGCCGGTGAATTGTTAGGCGAAATCGGTCTTGCCATCGAAATGGGTTGTGATGCGGAGGATATTGCATTAACCATTCACGCCCACCCAACCTTACACGAATCTGTCGGTTTAGCCGCCGAAGTGTTCGAAGGTTCCGTCACCGACTTACCAAATCCAAAAGCGAAGAAAAAATAATTTGCTTGATTGAAAATAAAAGCCTTTCCGTTTGGAGGGGCTTTTTTATGGGTATAATACAATCTCTAAAACCGACTACAAGGTCATGCCATGCGTCTCAAACAGTTTATTTTAGTTAGTGTTGTCATTGTTATTTCCGCGTTCTCACCTTTTATTGTGATGCTTATTTGGGCATATTTTGAAGCTTTACAACGCGGCGTGCCTTTGAGCGCTCTAAACGAAGCCAACAGTTCTGCTACCGCGCTTGGTTGGCTCGGTTTGGCGACGTTGCCGTTGGGATTTTTCTGTTTGCTAGGCTTTTGGCTTTTTGCATTTTTTGATTGGCTAAAAATGTTGAAGAAATGAGTTGAAAAAACGAGGGGAAAAATGACCGCACTTTGGGATGAAAAAGGGCACGCGTTAGGAAACGCGCGCCATCGTTATCTTCCAATTCTGATAGAGTAATTCGGTCCAAGCGTAGATGCTTGAACCATCAACGGCGTATTCTTTAGCGTGTAGATTAAATCCAGAAAAAATACGCCAGTCCGCCAATAATCAAAATCGCACCGATATTCATATAGAACCCGATTTTCGCCATTTCGCTCTGACGAATATGGCCGGTGGCAAATACCATTGCGTTCGGTGGTGTGGCAATCGGCAACATAAAGGCACAGGAGGCACCGGCAGCGATAATTTCGGCTAATCCGACTGTGGATAAATTTAGTGACGTAGCGACGGAAATAAAAATCGGCATCAAGAGCGCCGCACTTGCCGTATTTGAGGTGAACTCCGTGAGGAAGACGATAAACGCGGCTAAGATTAATGTCACAACGAGCAAGTGCTGCCCGTCGGCAATCGCCATAATCCCGTCAGCTAGAATTTTACTTGCGCCGGTGCTTTGTAATAAATTACTTAATACCAACCCGCCGCCGAATAGCAATAAAATGCCCCATTCCGTTTCTTGTTGAATTTGTTTCCAATGGGCGACGCCGGAGACACAGATTAATACCACGATGAACATCGAGGTTAAACTGTCAAAATTTTTAATCGTCGGAATCCCCATTAACCCACTGATTAGCGGTTCCACCAATTTGCTAAAAATCAGCATAAAGGCGAATAAGGCAAAAATTGCCAGCGTAATTTTACGTGGGCGCGTCATTGGAATCTCTTCCATTTCCACGGCAAAATCTACATTGAAATTCGGACGTAATACTACCGCCATGGCAAGAATACATGTCGGAAACAGCAATAACATCACCGGCATACCGTAAGGCAGAAAATCCACGAAACTGATATTGGTTAATGAGGCCAGTAACGCGTTAGGCGTACTGCCGACTAATGTGCCAATTCCTCCGATACTGGCGCTGTAAGCGATCCCCAGTAAAACAAAAGCATAAAGTCTTCTGTTTTTGGTAATTTCGATTTTGCTTAAAATCCCGATTGCCAACGGTAGCATCATCGCCGTTACAGCAACATTATTGATAAACATGGACAATGCCGCAGTAGCGCCGAATAAATAGATTATTGTGGTTTTTAGCCTCCCTTTGGCTAAACGGATGATGTGCTGAGCAATCCATAAATCGATTTTTTGAATTGAGAGTACCGCCGCAATAACGAATCCCCCCAAGAACATAAAAATTATCGGGTTAGAAAAGGGCGCAAAGGCCTGCTGAGTGTTGGACACACCAAGCAATACGGCAAAAATCGGTACCATTAATGCCGTAATCGTGATGTTAAAGGCTTCAGTCAGCCAGAGTACGCCGACGAAAACCAACAGCGCCAAACCTCGATTTTCATTGGCGGAAAAGGGTAAGAACTTGAGCAATAAGAAGAAAATGACGAAATCGACAGCCAGAATAAGCATTCCGCGTCTGTGGGGCGTAGGATAATTATCGACACTCATTGAGCACCTCCTGATTTTAAAGTTAATAGAATAATTATGTATATGATGTTGTGTTGCTTTATCGTTAAAGCATTATTTGTGAACTTTGTCAAGAGTCTGGTAGGGGGACGGGAAATATCGTGTGCTTGATAGGGGATAGGAATTGTGATGAGGTTGTGAATATCAATCGTGTGGAGCTGATAGCGCACGCTTCCCTGCGTACGCTATAACGCTTAGATTTCTTTGGTTTTTTAGAGCGCGTTAAGAAATACGCGCTGGTGTTAAGGGGAAAGTTAGAAACGATAACCTAAATTTAGCGCGATGTTATCGCCTTTTAATTTAATATCATCGTGTCCTTCTAAATTCATACGGGTATATTCTACACCAAGCTCTAAATGCTCAGATAAAGCAAATTTGACGCCACCACCAAAGCCTACACCATGCCCAAATCCACTGGAGATATATTTTTCATTTGTATCAAAATAAACGAAATCATAGCTGACTTTAGCATAAGGCATGATAGTATCGGTGATTTTATAGCCTTGTAGGTAAGAAATACTGGATGAAAATTGTTCTTTAAGTTTTTCTCCATAGCCTTCAAGTGAAGCATTACCAAAGCCAATACGTTCTTGGAGATGTCCGATAAAATTACTAGTACCGAAAGAAAAACCAAAACCGCCAATTATGCTGAACCCTGCGCCTCTTGAGGTTTTTGGTATATTTATATAATGGTTATTAATTTTTAAGTCATTGTAACGTGCTGTATTTACCTCACCCCCAATAAACCAGCCTTTAAACTCATCATTAAAGTCATAAGGGTCATTATTGCTTGCAAAAGCGTTGGTGCCAATTATTGGTAAACTTAGCGCAAGGGCTAAAAGTGTTTTTTTCATAATATAAAGGTCCTTTAGGTTGTGAATAAATTCAGTTGGTTATATTGGATGAAAAAAAGATAAATTACAGTAAAGAAGTGTAATGGCGCGGTAAAGTTCTGTAAGTTTTTAGCGGTGATAACGCGTACTTTTCAACCTATGCTGTAACGCTTAAATACTATTCATTCTTATAGCCGACATCAGAAAACACGCATTATGGCTGTACATCCCCCCTCTGATTTACACCAAAATACCGGTTAACTTTGTTTCATTAAACAAATGCAAATTTGCCGCCAAAATCCACCGCACTTTTATGTGGTCGATAGCTATTCGCTTGGGGTTTGTATCTTAATGTATTGTTTTTAAATAAAAAATAACGTAATAAAAATTGTAAATAAAACCTTTGTGGAAAATTTGACAATAAATTCAATATACGAGGGGGGCGGTTTGACTGATTAGCAAACAATCCATAGAATGTGCGCCGCCTAATGGAGAATACCTTCACATAGCTAAATCTTTGTGAAGGTATTTTTATGTCAATTCTTTTTTATTTAAGAGCTTTTTTATGAATAACATTTTCAAAATTATCTGGAATCAGGCGACACAATTGTTTGTCGTTACATCTGAATTAGCCAAAGGGAAAGCTAAATCTTCTTCTCACTCACCGTCAGCAAAGGCTGAATCTTCTTCAATGCCAACCTATTCTTTATTAAGCACATCAATTTTGTTTGGTTTATTGGCAACAAATGCAAACGCTGCAGTAGTTGAACAAAATAACAGCAATGCCATTACAAACATTACAACAGATACCGGCATTGTCATTGGGCAAGGTGCAAGTGCTTATGGCGAAGGGACAAGTATTAGTCGTGATTTAATTGCTATTGGAAATAATGCTAAGGCAACAGAAAGAACAAAAAGAGTAACGTTATTCCACTACCGCACTCCCGGCAATATGGACTGGAGAGATATTACAGGCCGATTAACCAATATTGATGTAGACCCTCTTTGGGGATATTCCTTGGGCGCCTATGATAATAATGAATTTATTGCACGGGCAGCACCTTCCATGGCGTTGGGATATGAGTCCTATGCGTTTGGCGGTTCGGTCGCAATGGGGGCATATTCACACGCCGGTGAAAAAGTTGGTGCAAATAATCAAAACTCCTTGGCTGTGGCGATTGGTTCTTACACAACCGCAACCGGTAATGGTGCGGTAGCAATGGGACCTGCAGCCTCCGCACAAGGCAACAATTCATTTGCTTTAATGCGTCAAGCATCTGCAACAGGTGGCAATGCCATGGCATTAGGTGCGGCATCCTATGCATCAACCGATGGTGCGATTGCCATTGGTCGTATTGCAACCTCAACCGGTAAAAACGCAATTGCAATTGGTACCGGTGGTGAAGGCTCAGGCGCAACCTCATACCTTGATAGAAGTCAAGCAACAACAGCCTCAGGCGATAATAGTATTGCATTAGGTCATAATGTTAATGTGACAACAACAGATTCCATTGCAATTGGTCGTGAATCAAAAGCACATCAGGATAATTCTGTTGCATTAGGTGCATTATCCGAAACACGTGCAGCAACCGCAGAAACAACCGGCATCGTAAACGGCTTTACTTATGGTAACTTTGCAGCGCAAGGTTCCACTGCAAATGGTGTTGTGAGTATCGGTAAAGCCGGTGCAGAACGTCAATTGGTGAATGTGGCAGCAGGTAAAGTATCATCTGATAGCACTGATGCAATTAATGGTTCGCAATTATTCATGACTAATCGTGGTTTATCTTATTTAGGTGATACCTTAGTGACGAATGTGTTGGGTGGTAATGCTGCTGTTGAGAAGTCAGGCAATACGCTTGGTACATTAACCATGAGTAATATTGGCGGCACAGGTAAAAATACAATTGATGAGGCAATCAAAGCCGCTAAAACGGAAGTTAAAGCTGAAAAACAAGCTACAGTAAGCAAAGCAGATGGCGCAAATGGCCAAGCAATTTACACCGTTGGTGCAACAAAAACAACTTTAAATGCCGGTACAAAAGTCAGCGTAACCGGTGGCACTGAAGATGCGAGCGGCATTCTTGCTTATACGGTAGGGCTTGATGCAGCTACTAACGATAAAATTGACAGCATAGGTAGCGGTAATGTCGCTGCCGGCGATACCAATACGGTAACGGGAGCAACCGTTTATAACTACATTCAAAGCAATCCGATTACTTTTGTGGGCGAGGATAATACAAATCCGGTTAAGACAAAATTAGGTGAAACCATTAAATTTACCGGTGGAGATGTAGATACTGATTACAAAGGTACAAACATAAAAGTGAAATCCAACGGCTCAGAAATTGTTGTTGGTTTCAAAGACGCTCCAACGTTTACGAATATCACTGCGGATAGTCTTAATATCAGTAATGGTGGACCAACCATCAATAAAGATGGTATCAACATGAACAATAAAAAGATCACCAATGTTGCAGCAGGTGAGGCTGATACAGATGCAGTGAATGTAGCCCAGTTAAAAGAAGCGAAAGCCAATATTGCTAATATAGCGAACAACGTTCAATTATTAGAAGATAACTCACCGTTTGAGTATGCGGTTGACATCCTCCCCGCCCTAAAGGACGGGGATTCCTACTAGCTCCCCCGCTTTGCGTGGGCTACTCTCGGTGGGTTC
>NZ_NRCJ01000011.1 GCF_003129965.1 Aggregatibacter kilianii
CCCGCCGGTTTAACAATATTGATGAATTAGAACGGGCAATACATGACTATATTCGTTATTATAACGAGGAACGTATTAAGCTTAAGTTAAACAATTTGAGCCCTGTGCAATACAGAGCTCAATATTTAACTGAAGTTTAGTTATCTGTCCAACTTTTGGGGAGCAGAGCACTTTAAAGCTTAAAGTGCGGTTTGATTTTAAATTGTTTTTTTAATTAGAAAATGGCAGATGCCAACACCAGAATTAAGCCGAGAGAAAGCACAACCATCATCATCGCATAACCAAAAGTACCCATTTTTTACCTCATTTTTCCTGTTGATATTCAGTCGCCGCGCATTTTAACAAAAAATTCACAGAAAAAGCTAAACAAATGTAAAAAAGTGTAATTTTTCATCTGTTTTCTTGTGAATCTCCTTAACCAAACCCTATTCGATCTTTATAATAGCCAAAATTTTTTACGGAGAAAATTATGGCTACCATCAAAGATGTCGCCAAAATGGCAGGCGTATCCACCACCACGGTATCCCACGTTATCAACAAAACCCGCTTCGTTGCCGCCGAAACCGAACAGCAGGTGTTGCAGGCGATCAAAGATCTCAACTATTCGCCAAGTGCGGTGGCGCGTAGCTTAAAAGTTAACACCACCAAATCCATCGGCATGATCGTCACCACCAGTGAAGCGCCCTATTTCGCCGAAATTATTCACGCAGTGGAAGAACATTGCTATCGCCAAGGCTATTCTTTGTTTTTATGTAATACGCAAAACAATGCGGAAAAAATCAAAAATCACTTGGATATGCTGGCGAAAAAACGTGTTGACGGCATTTTGGTGATGTGTTCCGAGTATTTACAGGATTCGTTGGATCTGCTCACGGCGTTCTCCTCTATTCCGATGGTGGTGATGGATTGGGGGCCGAATGCGCACACGGATATTATTCAGGATAATAGTTTTGACGGCGGTTATCTGGCAACCAAACATTTAATTGAAAACGGACATAAAAACATCGGTATTATTGCCGGCGAACTCAGCAAAACCACCGCTAAGACCCGTTACGAAGGCTTTGTTCACGCCATGCAGGAAGCCGGTTTGGCAATCAACCCGAATTGGGTAACGGAAGGTTTTTTCGAGCCGGAAGACGGCTATGAATGTATGAATAAAATTCTTCGCCAAGAAACCCTGCCGACTGCCGTGTTCTGCTGTAACGATGTAATGGCGTTGGGTGCCATTTCCGCCATTGGTGAAAAAGGCTTGCGCGTACCGGATGACATTTCCATTATCGGTTATGACAACATCCACGCCTCCCGCTTTTATTCGCCGCCGTTGACGACAATTCATCAATCCAAATCCCGCCTAGGCGTACAAGCGATGAATTTATTATTCGAACGTATCAATCACAAATCCGATCAACGGGAAATCATTGAAATCCACCCTGAATTGGTGGTGCGAAAATCGGTGAAACAAATTTAAATAGCAGGTTATAGAAGAGCATAAATGACTTGTTTGAGGGATGAAATTATCCCATTAAAAAATGGTGGGGCAATGCCCACCTAACCAAGATATGCCCTACTCCAAATCCTGTTCATGCGCCTTTCGCAACATTTCCTCTTCATTTAATTTCAGTAAACGGGAAATCGCATTTCGATAGGAAATTTCGAGGCTTTCACGACTGGTCGCCATCACACCTTGGTCAATTAAAAAGCCGTCTTTTACGTCATAGACCCAGCCGTGCAGCGATAATTTTTTACCGTTTTTCCAGGCATTTTTCACAATTGACGAACGACCGAGGTTGTACACCTGCTCCGCGACGTTCAGTTTTGTCAGCATATCGGCGCGGCGTTCCGGCGAAAGGTTGCCAAGCAAATGACTGTGTTTAAACCAAATATCGCGAATGTGTAACAGCCAGTTGTTAATCAAGCCCAAATCCTGATCGTTCATCGCCGCATGGATACCGCCGCAGTTGGTGTGCCCGCAAATAATAATATGCTCGATATTCAACACATCCACCGCATATTGCACCACGGAGAGGCAGTTCAAATCCGTATGAATCACCTGATTCGCTACATTACGGTGCACAAACAATTCACCCGGTCCCAAGTTGGTTAATTTTTCCGCAGGTACGCGACTGTCCGAACAACCGATCCATAAATAATGAGGCTGCTGGTGCTCCGCCAATTCCTGAAAGTAGGTTGAGTTTTCCTCTTTCATGCGCGTTGCCCAGCTGTAATTATTGGCAAAAAGTTGTTCTATTTTTTTCATATGTTCCTACTCCTGCAATAAATCAAAAAGGAGCACAGTATAGCCCAGAACGGGCGGCGATAAAATTGCTTTTGGTATAACCTGTTATTTCCAATGATGATTTAACGAATTAGCACAAAATGATTAAAATAATTTGTAAGTATTTTTAGGCTGCTCCGTCTAACCTATATGAAAAGGTACCATTTTCATTATGTAAAATTATGAAGGAGTTATCATGAAAAAATCAAAATTGGTCGTGATCTTGACCGCACTTTTATCCTGTGCGGCAATCCCGACAAGCGTAATGGCGGAAATTAGCGTTCAACCAACCATGGAGAAAAGTAAGATGTCCGAAGCAACAAAAGATCTACACGACATTTATTTGGCAGGCGGCTGTTTCTGGGGCATTGAAGCCTACATGGAACGCATTTACGGCGTGGAAGATGCCGTTTCCGGTTATTCCAACGGCAAAGGCGACCAAACCAGCTACCAAATGATCGGCATTACCGACCATGCGGAAACCGTCAAAGTCACCTATGATCGCAATAAAATTTCCTTGGATAAATTGCTCAAATATTATTTTCAGGTGATTGACCCGACCAGTGTGAACAAACAAGGCAACGATCGCGGCAGACAATATCGTACAGGCATTTATTATCAGGATGCGGCAGACAAAGCGGTTATTAATAATGAAATCACTGCGTTACAAAAAAAATACAAAAACAAAATTCAAATTGAAGTGGAACCGTTGCGCAATTATGTGTTGGCGGAAGAATACCATCAGGATTATTTGAAGAAAAACCCGAACGGTTATTGCCACATTGATTTGGAACAAGCCAATAACGTCATTATTGACGAAAAAGATTATCCGAAGCCGAGCGACGCGGAACTGAAAGCCAAACTCACACCGTTGCAATACAGCGTGACGCAAAATAAAAATACCGAACATTCCTTCAGCAACGAATACTGGGACAACTTCAAACCTGGCATTTATGTGGACATCACTACCGGTGAACCGCTGTTTTCATCGAAAGATAAATTTGAGTCCGGTTGTGGCTGGCCGAGTTTCACCAAGCCGATTGCAAAAGAGGTGGTGACTTATCAGGAAGATCACAGCTTCAATATGCTCAGAACGGAAGTGATTAGTCGTAGCGGAAAAGCCCATTTGGGGCATGTGTTTGACGACGGTCCGAAAGACAAGGGCGGCTTGCGTTACTGCATTAACAGTGCGTCCATTAAATTCATTCCGTTGGAAGACATGGCAAAAGAAAACTACGGTTATCTGATAAATGCCGTGAAGGAGTAAAGGATGTTTGATCAGCAGTTATTAATCGGCACGGTTTTCCTTGCCGGTCTGGCGTCCTTTTTGTCGCCTTGTATCTTCCCGATTATCCCGATTTATTTCGGCATTCTGGCGAAAGGCGGCAGAAAAATCCTGAATACCTTTTTGTTCATTGCAGGTTTGTCTTTAACCTTCGTCAGCCTAGGCTTCAGCTTCGGATTTTTAAGCAATTTATTCTTTAACGATAACGTGCGAATCATCGCCGGGATCATCGTAATCATTCTGGGAATCCATCAATTAGGTATTATCAAATTGAATTTCTTGGAAAGAACCAAAGTGCTGGAAGTGAAAACCGAAGGCAAAAGCGCCTCCTTTGAAGCCTTTTTCTTAGGGCTGACGTTCAGCCTCGGCTGGACACCCTGTATCGGTCCGATTTTAGCTTCCGTGCTGGCATTATCCGGCGACGAAGGCTCCGCCTTATATGGCGCAGCGATGATGTTGGTTTATGTATTAGGTTTGGCAACGCCGTTCGTGCTTTTCTCATTGTTCTCACAAGAGTTACTGAAACGCACCAAAGCGCTAAACAAACACCTAGGCAAATTTAAAATTATTGGTGGTTTACTCATTATCGTGATGGGCATTTTATTAATCACCAATAACTTACAATAAAAGGAAGGATTCATCATGAAAAAAATCATTGCATTATTATTCATGGCATTCAGCGTAAATAGCTTTGCCGAAGGAGAAAATACATTGAAAGACGTGCAATTTAAAGACTTAAATAATAACCTGGTTACACTTGAACAAGTGACAAGCAAAGACAAGCCTGTTTACGTCAAAATGTGGGCGTCTTGGTGTCCGATCTGTCTTGCCGGCTTAGCGGAAATCAACGAGCTCAGCGCCGAGCCGAACAAAAACTTTGATGTCGTCACCCTCGTTTCACCGGGCGCTAAAGGCGAAAAAGAAACCAAGGATTTTATTGAATGGTACAAAGGCTTGGAATATAAAAACATCATCGTGCTGTTAGACGAAAACGGCGAGACTATTAAGCGCGCTAAAGTGCGCGGCTACCCGTCGAGTGTATTACTTGATGCGGATTTGACTATTCAAAAAACCGTGCCGGGGCATTTAGGAACGGCACAAATTAAACAGTTGATGGGAAATTGATTCCTTAAGGACAAAAAAGTGCGGTCATTTTTGACCGCACTTTTTTAATTCGGCTGATTAAACCATGCTACATAATCGAACTGATCGTAATATTTCGCGCCGTTCCAGCCTGAAAATTCAAAAATATCACCCACTTGAGTTTCATTTTCAAAGCCTTGAATGTAGCAGGCGGAGGCTAGTTCGGGATAAGATTTATGGGTAAATACCACTTTATTTTTAAACGGTAAATTGTCGAAATCCACCAAATCCTGATACGTCACACCTTCCGTGCCGTCTTTGTCCGTCATCACAATAAACAGGTTGTTCAAATCCAGTCGCTTCAAACGGGTTTCCCATTTTTCTTGCGCTTCCTGCGCACTGTGATAGTGCATAAAATGAATGGGGATATCGTCCAGCCAACCGACGGGATAAGGCTTATCGGCAGGTTTAAAGGCTAAAGTTTGCTGATGATAATGAGGAATATTTTGTAGATAACGGATAAAATCCCGCGGCTTCACATACAAATTCACAAAAGGCGAATTAAAGGGTTCATTCAAATCATGCAAAATAAACGCGCCAACACAATTGCTTGATAACACCGACATACCATGATTTTGCAATCGGCTTTTTAACGTACGATTAATGGATTTTCGCTGAAATTTGTTCACCGCACGTTTGATTTTTGAAAATAACGACATCATTGACTCCGACTAGAGAAAAAGTGCGGTCATTTTTCACCGCACTTTTCAGTTTAACTCAGGCTAATACCCTTTCTGATAAACCAATTCCGCCAATTTCACCCCCAGCAAGGCGATATCAAAGCGTTGTTCATCGGCGACCAGCCAGAATTGCACGCCGTTGTCTAAGCGTGTAAATCCGCCGATATGCAATGTTGGTTCTTCGCCCGCTTCGGTTTCGCCGTTAGTCACCGGCGTCAATAATTGGTCTGCGCGGTAATCCACCAACGCATTTTCCTGCCATGCTTGAATCTGCGATTGTTCATCAAATTCATACTCGGAAAGCAACGTCACCATTTGCGCCATGCCGTAAAATACCGGCACTTGCGCTTGATGGAATATCACATTCGGTAATTGCGGGAAGATTTTTTCCACTTGGGCGGCAAGACTTGCCGTCGGTTTGGCGGGCGGGAACACATCAAACGCCAAGCGTTGCTGTTCCTCATCTAACGGAATGCCGTTAAGCAGTTGCGCGGTTTGCCCGGCAAGTTTGTTCACGGTTTCGCTGTCGATATAAGATGCCGGCAACAAGGACGTGACCAACACTTGAGACAGGGTGTTCTCACGGGCAAATTGTGACACAGCGAAAACAAACTGAGTGACTTGCGGATCAGGCAAAGACACAATGTTACGTTGCAATAAAACCAACTGTTCATCGTTAATGGTCGGCACAATCAACGGCACATCATTTAACGAGGCGCACACGCCTTTCAAATCAATCACCACACAGCCCGCTTGTGCCGCTTTGGCAATATGCGCCGCGTGGGTTAATTCGCCGGCAAATAACACATAATTGAAATCCGACCATTCCGTTTCCTCTAACGGAATTTGTGCGACGCTTTTGTTGTTGAAGCGAATGCCCTGTTCTTCACCAAAAGGGAAAAGTTCCACCACGGACAATGTCTCAATGTCTAAACTACTCTGTTCCAACGCTTCCGCCAACTTCTCGCATAAATCGAATTCGGCGACAAGGGCGATATTTAATCTTGTATCCATTTTTTTCTCCGCAGTAAAATAAACGGGCTCCATTTTACTGAATTATCACGAGGAAATACAATGACACCGGCAATTGACTTATTGAAAAAACAAAAAGTCCCTTTCACCTTACACCACTACGATCACGACCCAGACAATACCCATTTCGGTGATGAAGCCGCCGAAAAATTAGGCATTAATCCTGATCAATCCTTCAAAACCCTATTGGTTGCCGAAAACGGCGATCAGAAAAAACTCGCCTGTTTTGTGCTCCCCACCAGCCATATGTTAAGCCTGAAAAAAGCGGCGAAAGCCTTGGGCGTGAAAAAAGTGGAAATGGCGGACAAAGACGCTGCGCAAAAAAGCACGGGCTACTTGGTGGGCGGCATCAGTCCGTTAGGTCAAAAGAGACGGGTTGCCACCGTCATCAACCATTCTGCGCTGAACTTCGACAACATTTATGTCTCCGGCGGCAAACGTGGCTTAAGCGTAGAAATCGCCCCGCAAGATTTGGCGAAAATATTAAATGCGCAATTTGTGGATGTGGTGGATGAGGGGTAAAAGTGTGGTGGGTTTCAGCGGTGTTTTTTCATCTTTCGAGAAAGGATGACGCCAAGATAAACTCCCTCTCTTTTGCAAAGAGGATAAGGAGAGATTTAGCTAATTGTATGTAGGGGCGGGTCCTGTGCCCGCCCTATAATCATGTGAAAATAGAAAATTAAAATTGATTTATTAATTTGACATTACGGGCGGGCACAGGACCCGCCCCTACATTTTATTCTAAAAAACCACCGCACTTTTCTCACAACTCCAACCGCTTATTATGAAACTGCTGCAAGGTGCAACGATGCCCGACGCTGAGAATAATCATATTCGGGAAACGGCTGCGGATGATTTTATACAGCAGTTCCTCCGTTGGTTCGTCCAGTGCCGAGGTGGTTTCATCCAAGAAAATCACGTCAGGTTGCATGAGGATAATGCGGATAAACGCCACCCGTTGCAGTTCGCCCGGCGACAAAATCGCCTGCCAGTCGTTGGATTCGTTGAGTGACGGGATATATTTACTCAAACGGCACTGCTCCATCGCCAGTTCCAGCTCACCGCGTTTAGGCTCGATGTTTGGGTAACAAATGGCTTCGCGCAACGTGCCCTGCGGCATATACGGGCGTTGCGGCAGGAACAGACTGTTGCTGCATGGACGCTCTACCCGCCCTTCCGTATCAAAAGGATAAATCCCCGCAATGGCCTTGAGCAACGACGTTTTGCCCGCACCGGACGGGCCTTGAATTAACAGCGCGTCTCCGTTCTGCAGCTCCACGTTTAAGTTCTTTAACAAGACTTTATCGTTGCCGTCTTTAATGCCGAAGTGATGCAGCGAGACCCGATTGGAACATTCCACCGGCTGATGAATTTCGGTGGTATCCAGTTCGTCCAGTTTGGCGAAAAATCCGTATAAACGATTTAGGCGCGCTTGATACAGGGTAAATTCTTCGTAGAACAAACGGAAAAACGACAACGCCCGCATAAGACGATTAAAGGCTTGTACCGTTTGATGCATATCGCCCAAGCTCACCTGCCCCGCGAAGAAACGCGGCGCCTGCAACATGAGCGGCAGAATCATCGCGGTTTGGGTCACGCCGGTATTAAAACCGTCCAATCCAAGCATACGGCGCACAATCGCCCAACGGTTATGAATAATAGAATTAAATTTTGCCTGTAAATTCCACCGCTCTTTTTCCTCGCCGCCATAAAAGGCGATACTTTCCGCGTTATCCCGCACGCGAATCAGGGAATAACGATAATCCCCGTTCAGCCGTTCTTTTTCAAAATTCAGTTTAATCAGCGGGTGCCCAATCCACACGGAAAGTGCGGTGGCGATGAGGATAAAAATATAAATAAAGAACACCGCGCCTTTCGGAATCGGCACGCCGAGCAGCACCAATAAGCCCGACAAGCCCCATAACACAATGGTAAATTCAATGGTGGACATGACGGAATTAATCAATCCCTGCAGCAGAGAAACCGTACCGCTGATAAATTCACGGGCATCCTGTTCGATACGCTGATCGATGTTATCGGGCAATTCCTTTTCGTATTTCAGGCGATAATAATTTTTATGGCGAATCCAACGCACCACCATCTCATTGTTCAGCTTTTCCAACCAACGAATTTCAAACAACTGACGCACAAAATAATTGACGATGGAGTGTACGATTTTGAACATCACCAACAGTGCATTGAGCCCGGCAAAAAACCAAAAGGCTTCGGCTTGTTGCTTCTGCAATGACGAATAAAGCCCGTTGTAGAAAAAGGTGTTCAATACGCTGATGCGCACTTCCAGCAAGATCAACGTCAGCAATAGCAACACTAAGCCGAGGATTTTATACGCCTGCGAGGTTTGTACGCAGGGTTTTACAATCAGCCAGAATTTCTTGCCGAACGAGGTTTTATGCAACGCCAACGCCGACATAACCAACACTAAAGAAACATAAAAAAGTGCGGTTAAAAGCCAGCTAAAACTACGATTAAGTTCCGTTTGCCAATCCATTTGAATATCCAAAAAGAAAGGGCGTTAAACGCCCTTTGGGATTAAATTTGTTTATTAGAACTCGACTTTAGCGTTGAGGAAGACTTCACGACCGTAACCTAAAGAAATCGGTACGATGTATTGATCCGCATTGCCTGAAGTGGATTGATAATAAACTTTATCGGACAAGTTTTTACCATTCAATTGCAAGCTGACTTTCTTACCTGCTACTTTGGTTTCATAAGCTAAGAATGCATCATAAATCGTTGCATCAGGAATTTTGTAGCTTGTTGCATAGTCGGAAGTATAAGCATTCCAAGAGCCTAAATAACGTGCACCTGCACCGATTCGCCATTGTCCGTTTAGAAACTCGCCTAAATCATAGCTTAAGAATAATGCCGCTTGATGTTTTGGCACACCATTTAACTGTTGACCGACTGCATCGGGATAACTTTTATTTTCACGATGTTTAACTTTAGTATAAGTATAGGTAGCAGAAGCACTTAATTTATCGGTAATATAACCGTTCACATCCACTTCTACCCCGCGAGAACGTTGCTTACCCGCAATATATACATCACCATTTGTATCGGTTTCTGCTACATTTTTCTTATCAATATTAAATAAAGCTAACGTTGCATTGATGTTGGCACTTTCATATTTCGTTCCGATTTCAATAGATTTACCTTCTTCCGGCTCTAAACCTGAATCAACTCTATTCGCAATGCTATATTGTGGTCGGAAAGATTCTGCATAGTTCGCATATGTTGCCCAATTTGGCGTGAATTTATACACAGCTCCGAATTGATAAAGTAGTTTGCCATCATTTTGTTTAGTATTCGGTTCAAACGGACTACCGATTTGATGACGTCCTGCAACCTGATCAAAATACTCATAACGCAAACCACCGGTAACAATCACACTATCTGTCAGATATGCCGTATCTTGCACAAAAACACCAACGGTTTTAATGTTATTAATTTGATAGTTATTATTTCTTAACGTCTCACGTGCATCAGGATCAGTATAAACGGGGTTATCAATATTAATGTAACTCCAACCTCCATTGTTATACACCGGACCAGTAGTTCGGTAGTTGCGGGAAGCATCTACGCCAACAATAAAGCGGTTGGCAATTTCACCAATAGAAAATTCCCCAACTAAATTAAGAGATCCTGTATGTACACGTTGATCTGCCGCTTGTTTTTCCAAACGACGCAATGCCGTTCTTGGAGCTAAAACGCGGTTATTATACGCATAATTATTTGTATCATTGGTATTCACCGCTACCACACGGGTTTGACGATAATTATATTTATCGCGTGCGTAACCATAAGCAAAATTCAATTTCCATTGTTCACTTAATTTATGTTCGACTTTTACCTGAATATTGTCGGTTTTACCGTTGGTTTGGTTATTCGGCTCATCCAAACGACGCTCGGCGGGAATATTCACCACGGAACCATTCACCAGCTGCGTACCGCGATCAAAAGGTTGGGTGTAATCCAAATGTTCGTAAGCCAACAAGACTTTTGTGGTGTCGTTTTCCCAAGAAAGAGACGGAGCATAAGTAGTGGTTTCAATCTTGCCGAAATTACGCCAGTAATCTTTATCCTTTTTGTCATAAATAAAGCGATAAGCAAAGCCGTTGCCTAAACCGCCTGTGGAATCCAATTGCATTCCCCACATATCGTTATTGCCGACGGTACCACCCACAACGTGCTTACTTTCCTGTTGTGGCTTTTTAGTGATCACATTAATAATACCGCCAGGATCTTGAATACCGTAAAGCACGGAAGCGGGACCTTTTAACACCTCAACAGTTTCTGTTGTTGCACCGAAGTTATGCGACGGACCGGCTTGCATGCCATTACGCATAATGGAATTATCGCGATTACCACCGAAACCACGTTTTTGCACCGCGTCAAACACACCGCCCAACGTATTAGCTTGGCTTACTCCGCTCACACTGGATAGTGCGTCAATTAAATCGTTCGGTTTACGATCTTCAATTAGTTTGGTTGTCACCACATTAACCGTGGTCGGTGTATCAATAATCGGCACGTTCACTTTGGAAACGGAAGAGGTTCCCACTGCGTGATAACCGACCTGTTGTAATTCTTCAGAGTTCACATCAACATTAATTTGATCCAACTTTTCGGTATTTTCCTCCGCATAAGCCGCCATAGATACCGCCGTTAAAAGTGCGGTGGAAATTAAACTTAATTTAAATTTCATAAAAGTTACCTTTTCAAGTCAAAAAACGGCGACAGTATAGCTGAAAAGTTTCAGGCATAAAATATAATCATTCTCTTTTTTATCGAAAGACGAAAAAACGCCGCAAAAACCCACCGCACTTTACATGAAAAAAGCCCGCTGCTAATGCAACGGGCGTTGAGGTTTATTTTAATTTTTCTAATCGTGTCAGCAAGATATCGTCCGGTTGCCCTTGTGTTTTTCGCAGGCGATAGAACAATAAAATCGCCGCGATAGTAAGGCTTACCACAAAGGCAATCCAGAAGCCTTTTGCCGCAATGCCGCCGGGGATAATCAAATCGGTACGCGCCAAGGTGTAGCCCAACGGCATACCGACGCCCCAATAGCAAAACAACGTGATGTATAAAATCGCTTGGGTGTCTTTATAACCGCGCAGGACACCGCCGATGATGACTTGTATGGTGTCGGAAAATTGATATAACGCCGCCAACAATAACAATGATCCCGCCATGGCGATAACCTCCATGTCGGTCACGAAAATCGAGGCGATTTGCTCTCTCAGGGTAACCGTTAAAAATGCCGTCACCACCGCCACAGACAGCCCCACCGCCAAGGCGGAATAAGTGACCTGTTTAGCACCGCTCGGGGATTTTTCGCCCAAACGTTGCCCCACCAAAATCGTCGTCGCCATGCCGAGCGACATCGGCAACATAAACACAAAGGAACTGGTGTTCAGCGCAATTTGGTGGCTCGCCACCACATCAGAACCAAGGGGCGATAAGAATAAAGATGTCAGCGCAAACAACGCCACTTCACAACATAACGCCATAGCAATAGGAAAACCCAGTTTCAGCAACTTGCGCAAGGTGTTCATGTTCGGGCGTTCAATGATATTGGCAAATACCTTCAGATCCCGCTGATTTTTTGCCCGCATACAATAGCCCAACATCAGCAGGCACATCATCCAATTTACGATTGCCGTGGCGATACCGCACCCCACCGCGCCGAATGCCGGCACGCCGAATTTGCCGTAAATAAAAATATAATTAAGCGGAATATTCAGCATTAAACCAAGAAAGGTAATCACCATCGCCGGTTTGGTTTTTGCGATGCCATCATTTAAACAGCGGAAATTAATCATCAGCAAGTAGCCCGGTAAGCCCCAAACCATGGCGTGTAAATAGCCAATGGTAATCTCCGCCAGGCGCGGTTCCATGTCCATTTTTTGTAGCACAACATCGCTGTTATAAATCAGCAAACCAAGCGGAATACAGCTAAACAATACAATCCAAATGCCTTGGCGCACTTGGTGGGCAATGCGTTTGCGTTGTCCGGAGCCGTTTAAATAGGAAATCGTCGGTGGCAGCGCGAGCAGTAAACCATGCCCAAATAACACCAACGGCAGCCAAATAGACGCGCCCACGGAAATCGCCGCCATGTCCGCCGCGCTGACACGCCCTGCCATGATGGTATCCACCAGCCCCATGGAATTTTGTGCAATTTGTGCAAGCAGAATGGGAATGGCGATAGCAATTAATTTTTTAGCTTCAATATGATATTCTTTGACGATTGTTAAATTCATAAATAGAGAGATTTTGAGGTCACTATGTTTACAGGTATTGTGCAAGGTACCGCACAAATTAGGGCGATCACGGAAAGGGCTAATTTTAGAACACACCAGGTGGAAATGCCACAAGAAATGCTGAAAGGATTACAAATCGGCGCGTCCGTTGCGCATAACGGCGTATGTTTGACCGTAACGGAAATTAGGGGAAATCTGGTCCGTTTCGACTTAATGCAGGAAACCCTGAAAATCACCAATTTGGGCGAATTAAAGGTGGGCGACTTCGTGAATATTGAACGCGCTATGCAAATGGGTACGGAAATCGGCGGGCATATTTTATCCGGTCATGTGTATTGCACGGCGGAAATCGTTGAGCGCATTCCATCCGAAAACAACCTGCAAATCTGGTTCCAACTGCCGACAAAAGCGATGATGAAATATGTCCTAACCAAAGGCTTCATCGCTGTGGACGGCATCAGTTTAACCATCGGCGAAGTGCGGGAACAACGCTTTTGCGTCAACCTGATCCCAGAAACGATTCACCGTACGCTTATCGGTAAAAAAGAGGTGGGCGAAAAAGTAAATATCGAAATCGACCCGCAAACCCAAGCCATCGTCGATACGGTGGAACGCTATCTGGCGCAGAAAGAGGCGTAAAAAGTGCGGTTGTTTTTCGCGGTGTTTTTTCAACAGAATTCATTAGCTAAAGCGACCGTTTTGCATTAGAATCACCCGTCAATTTTTTCAAAGAGATTATTATGTCAATTACATTATCAACAAAACAAAAGCAATATTTAAAAGGTCTCGCCCATCATTTAAGCCCGGTGGTGATGCTCGGCGGTAACGGTTTAACGGAAGGTGTGCTGGCGGAAATTGATTTATCGCTGAATCATCATGAATTGATTAAAGTGAAAATCAGCGGTTCCGATCGTGAAACCAAACAATTAATTATCGATGCCATTGTGCGCGAAACCGGCGCGGCGGCGGTGCAAACCATCGGTCATGTGCTGGTGTTATATCGTCCTAGCGAAGAAAATAAAATTCAGCTTCCGCGTAAATAAGCGAAAAGCAAACATAAAAAAGGCAGTTTTTTAACTGCCTTTTGATTATTTAGATGACTAAGACATCGGGACGGCACAGGACCGCCCCATCTAACTAAACATAATCCACTTCAATAATTTCAAATTCGACTGCACCGCCCGGTGTCGTGATGTTGACGACATCGTCTACCTCTTTGCCCACCAAACCGCGTGCAATAGGTGAATTCACGGAAATCAGCCCGTTTTTAATGTCCGCTTCGTCATCGCCCACAATACGATAGCTCACTTCTTCATCCGTGTTGGTATTGATCAGCACCACGGTCGCGCCGAAAATCACTTTGCCGTTATTCGGGATTTTGGTGACATCAATTACTTGGCTGTTGGCGAGTTTGCCTTCAATTTCCTGAATGCGCCCTTCGCAGAAACCTTGTTGTTCGCGGGCGGCATGATATTCCGCATTTTCTTTTAAATCGCCATGTTCGCGTGCTTCCGCAATGGCTTTGATGATTTCCGGGCGACGTTCGTTTTTCAGATAATCCAGTTCCTCACGCAATAATTGTGCGCCGCGAACGGTCATTGGAATTTGTTGCATTCTTCTTTTCCCTAAATTTGAATAAAAGAAAAACCGTGGAATCCAAAGGATTCCACAGTATCAATTAATTGGTTATGGTGGGAGAAAAGCATTTACTCCCGCGTATTCGCGTACTATTATTGTTCGTCTTTCAAAAAATAGCAACCTCAAGCACGAATTATGTATAAATTTTCACCACGTCATCTTTTTCAAAAAACACTCTTATTACTTAGCCTTGGCATCGCCACTTCCACTTTCGCCGAAGTAAATATCGGCAACTACACCGCCAATCTTCCCGAAGGGGCGAATTTGGCGTTTATGGCAAAAAACATCAATCAGGATAGCATCATTGCCGACTACAACGGGCAAACGTTCATGCTCCCCGCCAGCACGCAAAAAGTCTTCACCGCGTTAGCGGCTAAATTGGCGCTCGGCGATTCATTTCAATTTCAGACCGCACTTTTAACCAACGGCAAAGTGCAAAACGGGCAATTAAACGGCGATTTAATCGTGCGCTTCACCGGCGACCCCGATTTGACCAGCGGGCAATTATTTAATTTATTATCGGAATTAAAGAAACAAAACATCAGCAAAATTACCGGCAATCTGATTTTGGATACGTCCGTATTTAGAGGACATGACCGCGGTTTAGGCTGGATTTGGAACGACTTGACCATGTGTTTTAACGCACCGCCTGCCGCCGTGAACATTGATAATAACTGTTTCTATGTGGACATTGACGCCAACCAGCCGGAAGGACAACCGGTGAAATTCAACGTGCCGTCGCAATACCCGATTCAGGTGTTCGGTCAGGTTTATGTGGCGGGCAAAGAGGAAGCGCCTTATTGCCAGCTGGATGCCATCGTACATGACAACAACCGCTATCAGGTAAAAGGCTGCTTGGCGCGTCAAGCCAAACCTTTCGGCTTAAGTTTTGCCGTGCAGGATCCGGATGCCTTTGCCGCCGCCGTGATTCAACGTCAACTAAAACGCCTGAATATTGAATTGAACGGACAGGTGCAACAGCCTTATCGCCAACAACAAGGGCAGCTCTTGGCGCAGCATTTATCCAAACCCTTGCCCGATCTCATCAAAAAAATGATGAAAAAATCCGACAATCAAATTGCCGACGCCCTGTTCCGCACTATCGCCTATCAACAATACAAACGCCCCGCGTCCTTCCAACTGGGCACATTGGCAATGAAACGCGTGTTATCGCAAGTGGGCATTAAGTTCGGCAACAGCGTTATCGCCGACGGATCGGGTCTTTCCCGTCATAATCTGGTCGCGCCGCAAACCATGTTACAGGTGCTGGACTACATCGCGAAAAATGAAGACAAATTGCATTTACTGGACACCTTCCCTATCGCCGGTGTGGACGGCACATTAAGCGGACGCGGATCCTTAATCAATCCGCCGTTGGTGAAAAACGTCATCGCCAAAACCGGCGCATTGAAAGGTGTGTACAATCTGGCAGGTTATCTCACCAACGCGCGCGGCGAAAAAGTGGCGTTCGTGCAATTTATCAACGGCTACTCCACCGGCGATCTGGAAAGCAAAACCAAACGCGCCCCTCTGGTGCAATTTGAAAGCGGCGTGTATAACGCCTTATATCAGGATTAATTAAGCTGAATTGAGAAACAAAAGTGCGGTGGATTTTCGTAGCGTTTTAAAAACGTTTCAAAAATCCACCGCACTTTTTAGTTTTAGAAAACTGTCGAATTATTTATTAATCAAACTCAAAAATTCTTTACGGGTTTCCCGATCTTCCAAGAACACCCCGCCGAAAGCAGACGTCACCGTGTAGCTGTTGGCATCCTTGATACCGCGACATTTCACGCAGAAGTGGGTGGCTTTCACATACACCGCCACATCGTCCGTTTCTAAAATGGTTTGAAACGCCAGTAAAATTTGTTCCGTCAAACGTTCCTGTACTTGTGGGCGTTGAGCAAAAAACGCCACCACTCGATTAATTTTTGACAACCCGATAACCCATTTTTTCGGGTAATAGGCGACGGATACTTTGCCGTCGATGGTGACGAAGTGATGTTCGCAGGTACTGGTTAATGTGACATCGTTTACCAGCACCATTTCGCTCACTTTCATGCGATTGGCAATGTTGGTAATCTTAGGAAAATTGGCATAGTCTAAGCCGCTGAAAATCTCATCAACAAACATTTTGGCAAGACGTGACGGGGTTTCTTCGATACTATCGTCGCACAAATCTAAACCGATTAAACGTAACACTTCCCGCATATGTTGTTCAATTTTAGTGCGACGTTCGTCTGTGCTTTCCTTCAACACCACCATCGGTGTTTCAATTCCTTTCTGAACCAGTGCCGTACGGACTTTTTCTGCTTCAGGTGAAATATCGTTCATTTACTGCTCCCAATAAAAATAATGGCGCATTTTAGCAAAATCAGGGGCAATAATAAAATGAGAATAATCGCTATATTCCATGAAAAGTTTTATTCCGAAATAAAGGAAAACACCACGTCATAAGTATTTTTTGAAACATTCTCAACCCCGAGTATAATGACCGCACTTTTTATTCTTACAAGGATCCCGTATGTTGCCGTTATCTCAAGCCCTTGAGCAAATGTTAAACCAACTTCCTTCTCCGACTGCCACGGAAACCCTCCCGATTCATCAAGCCGCGCAACGCATTTGTGCCGAGAATATCATTTCTCCGATTAACGTGCCCTCTTTCGACAATTCCGCCATGGACGGTTATGCCGTGCGGTTGGCGGATTTGCAGCAATCCATGACTTTATCCGTTGCGGGTAAAGCCTTTGCCGGTGCGCCCTTTGAGGGCGAATGGGCAGCGCAAAGTACGGTCAGAATTATGACCGGCGCCATGATTCCGCAGGGTGCCGATGCCGTGGTGATGCAGGAAGACGTTCAGGTAAACGATAACGGCACGGTGACTTTCGCAAGCCTGCCGAAGTTAAATCAAAACATTCGCCGTATCGGTGAAGATGTCAAACAGGGCGATGTGGTGTTGCAACAAGGCGCTTTATTGAACGCTGTCTCCTTACCGTTGCTCGCCTCCCTCGGCATTGAAAAAGTCAAGGTGTTCCCACGTCTCAAAGTGGCGGTGCTTTCCACCGGTGATGAGCTGGTTCCCGTGGGACAGCCGTTACAGGCGGGGCAAATTTACGACACCAACCGCTTCACCGTAAAACTGTTGTTGGAAAAATTAAACTGTGAGGTGATGGATTTCGGCATTTTGCCCGATAACGAAGCGCAATTTGAAAAAGCCTTTGTAGAAGCGCAACAACAGGCGGATTTGGTGATCACCAGCGGCGGCGTTTCCGTGGGCGAAGCGGATTTCACCAAACATATTTTAGAGAAAGTGGGCAAAATCAATTTCTGGAAAATCGCCATTAAACCCGGTAAACCGTTCGCGTTCGGCAAATTGGAAAACGCCTGGTTCTGTGGGTTGCCGGGCAATCCCGTTTCCGCCTTGGTGACCTTCTATCAATTAGTGCAACCTGCCATTGCCAAACTCAGCGGCTACAGCCAATGGAAAGCGCCGGCACGTTTATCTGCCGTTGCCGCCGTGAATTTGAAAAAATCGCCGGGACGATTAGACTTCCAACGCGGCTACTATCAACTCAATGCACAAGGACAAATCGACGTGCAGCCGGTGGGCTTTCAAGGTTCCCATTTATTCAGCTCCTTTGTAAAAAGCAACTGCTTTATCGTGCTGGAACAGGATCGCGGCAATGTGGCGGCGGGCGAAACTGTCACCATCGAACCGTTTAACGATTTATTACGCTAATACATTGAGTTTGTTATGGAATTAACCCATCAGGAAGAATTGCGCTACAACCGCCAAATTGTGTTAAAAGACATTGATTTCGACGGGCAGGAAACGTTAAAAAGTAGCAAAATGCTCATTGTCGGTCTTGGCGGTTTAGGTTGCGCCGCCGGTCAATATTTAGCGGTTGCCGGCGTGGGGCATTTGACGTTGTTGGATTTCGACACCGTGGATTTATCCAACTTGCAACGTCAGGTGTTGCATGACGACAGTCGTATCGGTATGCCGAAAACAGAATCGGCGCAACGCTCCCTGCAGCGTTTGAATCCGCATATTCAAGTGGACGCCATCCATCAATTACTGGATGAACAACAACTTAAGGAGTTGGTCGGCAAGTTTGACGTCGTGTTGGATTGCACCGATAACGTCACCACCCGCAATCAACTGGATTCCGCCTGCGCCGCCCATAAAATCCCGCTCATTTCCGGCGCCGCCATTCGCATGGAAGGACAGGTTTCCGTTTTCACTTACGAAGACAACACACCGACGTATCACACACTAAGCCGCTTATTCGGCGATAACGCATTAAGTTGCGTGGAAGCGGGCGTACTGGCGCCCATTGTGGGCTTGGTCGGTTCTATTCAAGCCCTTGAAGCCATCAAAGTGCGGTTGAAAATCGGCACGAATTTATGCGGTCGGTTATTGTTGATCGACGGCATGACGATGTCGGTTCGGGAAGTGAAATTGCCAAGTGGTAACGTGTAATAATGGCTAGCGCACGCTTCCTAGCGTGTGCTTCTAGCATATTGATATGAAAAGGAAAAAGGCACGCGTTAGGAAACGCGCGCCATCATTAAATTAATTATTTCCTTTGCTAATCTCTTTTTCAAATCCCCCCCCTCTTTTCTAAAGAGAGGGGCTGAAAAACACTTCAAAAAACGACCGCACTTTTCCCACACTCGTCCCATTCCAACCATAAAAAAAGCCACCGAATATCGGTGGCGAATAATGAAAAGTGAATGAAAAAGAGAGTTTGCTATTTGGAGGAAACCTGTTTTAAGAAGGTTTGGCGCGGTGAAGTTAAGCCGAGTTTTTCTGCTTCATTGACTAAATTCATCGCTTTATTTACATCACCGGCTTTTAACGCTTTAGTGATCGCCTGATTGAAATAGGCTTCGGTGTCTTTATCCACAGGTACGTTGACGGCTTTGGACGGTGCAACATTGGCTGTCGGAGTCGGTGCAGGGGCTGCGCCTACCGGTTGTGCCGCTTTTTTCTCGGAGGAGAAAATTGTGGTCGGCATACCGATGAAGCGTGTGCCGTTAGCATTGCTGACATTCACGATAATCTGACCGTTCAGACTGTGTTTTACTTCAATATCATTCAGTGCCGGCGGTTGGTGTCCGGTGCCTTTGGCATACAGTTTTGCAGGGTGCGGGATCATGGTCGTTTTCGCCAAATCCTGTTGAGTGGTGTAAATCAATAGGTAAATATAGCCTTGTGAGGCAGCCGGAGTGAGATTTAATTCGGCTTCAAAGCGGTTCGGTTGCATGCCGCGCTCTTCCTTGAATTTGAATTCTGAAGACGGGTAAGTCGCCGCCACATTAAAATTGCTGTCTAAAACCACCGCACTTGGAACGAATACGCTTTTATTTTCGATCGGGCTGATGATTTCCACTTCTAAGGTGCCTTGGTTCGCCGGAATACGATATGCTGCAATCGGGCTTTCTACGCCGGCAAAACTGGTGGTAAAGGCTTGTTTTTGTTGTTCGGATAAATTCGTGGTGACTTTTTCGGAAAAGGACACATCCTGCCATTGCAGGTTCGCCAGTGCCGTTGAGTTAATATGAACAGGCGTATCAGCCCAGCTTGGAGAAGTTACAGCCATATTCGCCAATAAAAGTGCGGTCAAAAATTTCATCGTTTTTTTCATATTAACCTCAGAAAAAAATTATTTTATAAAAGGATTGAGAAAAGGAATTTGTGCTACCCGCTTTTGGCGGATAGCACATTTTACGGTGATTACCACCAAGCTTCAAATTGAACGCCTGCGATAAATTCGCCGTCTTTCGCTTTGTAACCTAAGTTTGTGCGATTTTCGGTGTTGAATTTATCGTTCCAGTGTGCGTAAGTGCCGAACACACGGATTGCCGGACGCGCCCAAATGCTGTTACCCGCTTGCCATTGTTGGGCAAGAGTGATTTTGGTTAAATCATTTTTCTTGCCGGTGGCTTGGTCTTTCACGCGGTCATAACCAAGCTCCATTAAGGTGCTCATGGTATTAGTCCATTTATACATCGGACGAATACCGGCGGAGTACCAAGTGCTGCCTTGTTTGTTATCCAAATCGGTTTTTTGATAAATCAAGGCATACATCATTTCAACTTTGTCGCTGAATTGAACGGTACCTTGGTCAATTAAGCGAAGCATGTGACCGCGGTTATTCACTAAAGAACCTTGCGCGTGACCGGAGTTCCAACCTTCTGACGCCATAGAATCTTTCGCATATTGCACGGTAAATTTATTGAAGCCACCGAAGAATTCGCTTTGAGTATGTTCAATAGTGAACATGTGACCGTTTTTGGTCGCGTCATCATTCGCAAAACGGGCATTATCTTTTTTATGCGCGTTGGCATAGTCGAAACCGAATTCCAATTTACCGTTTGGATTCACTTCCACTTCTGCCAAACGAATATCGAACACATCGTTGTAAACATCTTGTTGTTCACTACGATTGCTTACCCATTGTTTGGTTGCATGATTATAGTAGTAAGTGAACGCACCGCCTGATTCGGTATTACGTGTTGCCGCAACGGAGAGTTTACCGAAACCTAAATCAATGTTTTCAACCCCTGCACCCGGACCGGAAATATCCCAGTAGTAGAAGTCGTTCATGTGAATATCATGACGTTGATAGAAGCGTTTACCTGCCCATAATGTGGCGCCCGGTAAGCTATCGGCGAAGTTTTCAAATTTCACGTTTAATTCACGCACTGCCGGGCTGGTTTCAGTCCAGTCGCCTCTATGCAAATTACCACCGTAGGCAATTAAGCTGTCGAAATAGAAGCGTTTGTTACCTTCTTTCCACAATTCCTGACCGAAGCCTAATTCCGCATAGGTGTCGGACTCGTTACCTAAACGGTATTTTGCCGGCGCACCATTAGCGGAAAATGCGGTTAATTCGCCGCCGCCGGATGTCCAACCGATACCGGAACGGGCATAGCCGTGGAAATCCACCGCAGCGGCGGATGTTGCAAACAATGCCCCACTAATAGCAACTGTCAAAAGTGTTTTTTGAATTTTCATAAGAGACCTCTCTTGCGTTGAGTTAATAACCTTAAGCGACTTGGGATAACACAAGGTATCCCCAGCCGTTCAGTGGTATTTCGGCAGAATTCGCTAGTGAATAATTCTGCCCTTTAAACCAATCCAGATATTCGCCGCCGATGCTGTCGCACGCGAGTGTTGCGCGAACCGGCTCGGCATTGAAATTCATGATCGCCACCACGCGATGCCCTTCACTTTCGCGATAAAAAGACAGCACGTTCGGCGTGTTATTGTTTATGCGGATCATTTGTCCGCCCCGTTTGCCGTTGCGTAATGCCAAATTTTGATGTTTCAAGGCAAACAGGGTTTTATACAATTCGGTATTGGGGTGTTCGCGCCATTCAATGGTGTCGCGATCAAAAAATTTTAAGGAACGATTTAAGCCCGCTTCCTGCCCGCTATACACTAACGGCATACCGTTAGCGACCACGGTCATCACCGTGGCGAGGGATAAAGCATCGCCGAAATTGGCATACTGTGTGCCTTCCCAAGCGTTTTTGTCATGATTGTCGGTGAAATTCATGCGGTAACCGTCGCGCGGGAAAGTTTTCACATCATGCGCCATGTATTCCACCAAGGCGTGGAAGCCTGAACCTTTTGCCACGGCGGTAAGTTTGTCCCACAACGACCAGTTATAGGTCATATCAAACGCTTTTTGGTGTAAATCGCGACTTTCCCATTCCGCCAGCATGAATACGGATTTGATGTTATCCAATTCACGGCGCACGTTATTCCAGAAATCCGTCGGTACGAACCCCGCCACATCGCAACGGAAACCGTCGATGTCCGTTTCCCGCACCCAATATTTCATGACATCGGTCATGTATTGACGCAATTCGGCGTTGTCATAATCGAATTCGATAATATCGTCCCAGTCATACCAAGGCGTCGGCTGGAAATTGCCGTCTTTATTTTTGCTGTACCACTCGGGATGTTGTTCTACCAACGGATTGTCCCAAGCGGAATGGTTCGCCACCCAGTCGATAATGACATACATGCCGAAACGGTGAATTTCGGCAACTAACGCCTTGAAATCCTCCCACGTGCCGAATTCGGAATTCACGCCGTAATAATCCTGCACGGAATACGGGCTGCCGAGACTGCCCTTGCGATTTTTCACGCCGATAGGATGAATCGGCATCAACCACAGAATATCCACGCCCAGTTCTTTTAAACGCGGCAAATGGGCTTTGAAGGCATTGAACGTGCCTTCCGGCGTAAACTGGCGTAAATTAACCTGATAAATGACCGCACTTTCCGCCCACTCGGGATGTTTGATTTCCACAAAAGGCTGCGGTTGGTATTGCGCTACAGCTTCCATCGTCATTTCCTTTAAACGCCTCGTTCTTTATATAAACGTTGGCAAGCCGTGCCGTCTTCTTTGAATAAATGACAACGTTCCGGCATGATTCCGATGTCCATGACCTCGCCTTCTTTCACTAACACCACATCGTTTTGGCGATAAATTAAGGTCGGTTGTTTGATTTCAGGGATTTCGAGGTGAATTTGGGTTTCATTGCCAAGCAGTTCCACCACTTGCACGTTGCCGCGTAAAGTGACTTCCGCCTGATCAGACGGAATCAAATGTTCCGGACGAATACCTAAAGACAGGTTTTCCCCCACTTTCACGCCGTTGCCGGAAACAGGAATCCAGAAGTTGTGATGGTTGGCATCCGGCAATTCAATTTGCACCCGTTCTTTTTCCACCGCCGTGACTTTCACCGGCAGGAAGTTCATTTTCGGCGAACCGATAAAGCCCGCCACGAAGCGGTTTTTCGGGTAATGATAAAGTTCTAGCGGTTTGCCCACTTGCGCAATACCGCCCGCATTTAACACCACGATTTTGTCCGCCAAGGTCATGGCTTCCACTTGGTCGTGGGTCACATAAATCATGGTACGGTTGAGTTTTTTATGTAATTTGGAGATTTCCACCCGCATTTGTACGCGCAAGGCGGCATCTAAGTTGGAAAGGGGTTCATCCAGCAAAAACACTTCCGGCTGGGACACCAATGTACGCCCGATGGCGACGCGTTGGCGCTGACCGCCCGACAAGGCTTTCGGTTTACGTTCAAGCAAATGGGCAAGCTGTAGGATTTCGGCAACCTGATTCACGCGTTGATCCCGTTCCGTTTTATTCACACCGGCGAGCTTCAGCCCGAAAGACATATTTTCCGCCACGTCCAAATGAGGATAAAGGGCGTAAGATTGGAACACCATGCCGATACCGCGTTTTGCCGGCGGCACGTCATTCATCAGCTTGTCGCCGATGTAAAGTTCACCGGCGGTAATGTCCTCAAGCCCGGCAATCATGCGCAACAAAGTGGATTTTCCGCAACCTGACGGCCCGACAAAAACGACAAATTCGCCCTCTTCAATATCCAAATTAATGTCTTTGGAAATATGCACGTTGCCGTAAGACTTACCCACATTGCGCAATGTTACATTTGCCATAATGAAACCTCTCAATACCTTGTCTTTTATACGTTCGGCGATAATCATACTTATCCGTCCAGAGAAAAAATCCTCCCTGATAAAAATTTTGGGGGTATGAGATAAAATCGTTCAAAATTCACTCAATACTTTTCTTTTTTGGCAAGGATGAAAAATTTTGTGATCTTGCTCTAATTTTTTTGATTAATTTATGTGATCAAGATCACGAATTTATAAAAAATGTCGATGAGATCACAGTGCTACGCCTAGGGCGTAGTTAGGGGGAGGATAACAAAAAGAAATATTTCCAGATAATTCGGTTGGTGTAAAAAAGGGTTTTATTTCTGTTTCATCCCAAGTCAGCGGAGGACATCATGCCATTCACAATCAAGCATTCCATTAAACCTGTTTTATTGACCGCACTTATTAGTGCCGTTTTATCCCCTGCCGCCTTTGCGAAATTTGAAGAAGGCAAACTGGTAGTTTGGGGTGGTGGCAAGGGTCATACGGTCATTGCCGAAATCGGTAAGAAATTTGAAAAAGACACCGGTGTGCCGGTGAAAGTAGAAAATCCAGGCAAGCTGGAAGAAGATTATGCACAGCTGGCATCCAACGGTGCAGGACCTGATATTATCATTTACGCCCACGATCGTTTCGGCGGTTATGCCAAAGCAGGCTTGTTGGCAGAGCTAAATCCGAGCAAAGCGTTTAAAGACAAATTCGCCAAATTCACTTGGGATGCGGAAACCTATGACGGCAAAATCATCGGTTATCCGATGGCAATCGAATCCCTCTCTCTGATTTACAATAAAGACGTGTTGCCTAACCCGCCGAAAACCTGGGAAGAAATTCCTGCGTTAGATGCCGAACTGAAGAAAAAAGGTAAAACCGCCATTGTCTGGAATTTAGCCGAACCTTATTTCAACTGGCCGTTAATCGCCGCAGCAGGCGGTTATGCCTTTAAATTTGAAAACGGTAGCTACAACGTGAATGACATCGGCGTGAATAACGAAGGGTCACAAAAAGGTCTGCAATTTTTAGTGGATTTTGTGAAAGACAAACACATCGCTTCCGATATGGATCGCCAAATTGCCGAAACCCAATTTGCCAAGGGTCAAGCCGCCATGATCATTAACGGCCCTTGGGCGTGGTCGGCGTTGGATAAAGCCAACATGAACTATGGCGTGACCACCTTACCGACCTTTAACGGCAAACCGTCCAAACCTTTTGTCGGCATCACCAGCGTCGGCATTAACGCCGCCAGCCCGAATAAAGATCTTGCGACAGAATTTATTGAAAATTATCTGCTGACCGAAGAAGGTCTTGCCACGATTAATAAATTCAACACGTTAGGTGCTATCCCGCTGCTTTCATTGCAGGAAAAACTCGCTTCCGATCCGCGTGTGGTCGCCACCATGAATAACGCGGCGAACGGTGAAATCATGCCGAATATTCCGCAAATGTCGGCGTTCTGGTATGCAGAAAACGCAGCCATTAAAAACGCGGTAACCGGTCGTCAACCCGTTAAACAAGCACTGGACGAAGCGGCTCAACGCATTCGCTCCGGTATCAGTAAATAACCCAAAAGGACTTACAACATGAAAAACAAACTCGTTAAATTCACCTTAACCGCCGTTGCAGGCTTAGTCATGTCCTCCGCCGTGATGGCAAAAATGACCGAAGGAAAATTGGTGATTTGGATCAACGGCGACAAAGGCTATAACGGCTTGGCGGAAGTGGGTAAAAAATTTGAAAAAGAAACCGGTGTTTCCGTGTTGGTAGAACATCCGGACAGACTGGAAGAAAAATTCGCGCAAGTGGCCTCCACCGGTGACGGCCCGGATATTATTTTCTGGGCGCATGACCGTTTCGGCGGCTACGCCCAATCCGGCTTATTGGCGGAACTCACCCCAAGCAAAGAATTTAAAGACAAATTCGTGGATTTCGCTTGGGATGCGGAAACCTATAACGGCAAACTCATCGGTTATCCGGTGGCGATCGAATCCCTTTCGTTAATCTATAACAAAGACTTGCTCCCTACCCCGCCGAAATCTTGGGAAGAAGTGGTTGAATTAGATAAAAAATTCAAAGCGGAAAAGAAAAACGCCATCATGTGGAACCTGTCCGAACCGTATTTCACTTGGCCTATCATCGCCTCCAACGGCGGTTATGCCTTCAAATTCGCCAACGGCAAGTACGACATTAACGACATCGGCGTAAACAGCGAAGGCGCACAAAAAGCGCTGCAATTCGTGGTGGACATGGTGAAAAACAAAGTCATCAACGCGGATATGGACTACGCCATTGCGGAAGCGGCATTTAACAAAGGCAATGCGGCGTTGACCATCAACGGCCCATGGTCTTGGGGTAACATTGAGAAAAGCAAAATCAACTACGGCGTTGCCGTGTTGCCGACCTTAAACGGCGAAAAAGCCAAACCGTTCGTCGGCGTATTAAGCGCGGGTATTAACGCCGCCAGCCCGAACAAAGATTTAGCGGTAGAATTCATGGAAAACTACCTGTTGACCGACGAAGGTTTGGAACAAGTCAATAAAGACAAACCGTTAGGCGCGGTAGCATTGAAATCCTACCAAGACAAACTGGCGAAAGATCCGCGTATCGCCGCGACGATGGAAAATGCGCAAAACGGTGAAATCATGCCGAATATTCCGCAAATGAGCGCCTTCTGGTATGCGGAAAAAGCGGCTATCGTGAATGCGGTGAGCGGTCGTCAAAGCGTGAAACAAGCCTTGGACGATGCCCGCGCGCGTATCCAAAAACAACAATAACATAAGCCTAATGTGCCGAGCCGAATTCACGGTTCGGCACATTCTCAATTCAAAAGTGCGGTCGGAATTTAAAGTGTTTTTCATGCCGCATCCGGTTCGTCATTATTTTCTCGAGGTGTTTTATGCAACAATCTCCGACTCAAGCGACATCGCAATCCCCGTGGCTGAAATATTTATTAGCCGGCGTCGTATTGTTGATTGACTTATATTTAGTGGTTTTAATGTATTCGCAGGGAGAATATTTGTTCGCCATTTTAACCTTGGTGATTCTGACCTCCGGCGTCTATATTTTCAGTAGCAAAAAAGTGTACGCCTGGCGTTATGTCTATCCCGGCTTAACCGGTATGGCGATTTTTATTTTATTCCCGCTGGTCGCCACCATCGCCATCGCGTTTACCAATTACAGCGGCACCAACCAACTTTCTTTTGAACGCGCCGTTGCCGTATTAGGCGAACAACGCTATTTCGCCGGTGATAAATACGATTTCAAACTCTACCCGCAGCAAGACAACAGCTACATCCTCGCGTTACACAATAACAACAGCGGGCAGGATTTCGCGTCCGTACCCATTAAACTCACCGACAAAGAAATCACAGTCACCGAACAAGCCGCACCACAGAGCGAAGTCGCACCGCTTAAAGTGGTGACGCAAAATCGCAGCGCATTACAAGCCATGCGCGTGACACTACCAAGCGGCAACGAATTGACCATGAGTTCATTACGTCAATTTTCCGAACAAAAACCGCGTTACACCTTCAATAGCGAAACTAACATCTTAACCAACAACGAAAACGGTAAAACCTACAAAGCCAACAACGACATCGGCTTTTTCCAAGCGGTGAACGAAACGGGCGAATGGTTAAACGAAACCTTAGAACCGGGCTACACCGTCTCTGTGGGCTGGATGAATTTTGTGAAAATCTTTACCGATGAAGGTATCCAAAAACCGTTTATTCAAATCTTTATCTGGACGGTTGTTTTCTCTCTATTAACCGTGGTCTTCACCGTGATTCTCGGCATGGTGTTGGCTTGCGTGGTGCAATGGGAAGCACTGAAAGGCAAAGGCGTGTATCGATTGCTGCTCATTTTGCCGTACGCCGTGCCGTCCTTTATTTCCATCTTAATTTTCAAAGGGTTGTTTAACCAAAGTTTCGGGGAAATCAACGTCATTCTGAATCAATTATTCGGCATCAGCCCGGAATGGTTTAACGATCCGTTCTTGGCGAAAACCATGATTCTTATCGTCAACACCTGGCTGGGCTATCCGTACATGATGATTTTATGTATGGGTTTATTGAAAGCCATTCCGTCGGATTTATATGAAGCCTCCGCCATGGACGGTGCGTCCACCTGGCAGAACTTCAGCAAAATTACCTTCCCGTTGCTATTAAAACCGCTAACCCCGTTGATGATCGCGTCCTTCGCCTTTAACTTCAACAACTTCGTATTGATTCAATTACTCACCAACGGTCGCCCGGATATGATCGGCACTACCACGCCGGCAGGTTACACCGACTTGCTCGTAAGCTATACCTACCGTATCGCCTTTGAAGGCAGCGGCACGCAAGACTTCGGCTTGGCGGCGGCGATTGCCACCATCATCTTCCTACTGGTCGGCGGCTTGGCATTATTGAACATCAAAGCCACTAAAATGAAATTAGACTAACGCATTCAGGAGAATCAATTTATGGCTATCGTACAATCCAAATCCGCCCGCTACCGTTTATGGGCAACCCATTTGCTGCTGATTGCATTTATTTGTCTGATTATTTTCCCGCTATTGATGGTCATCGGCATTTCATTACGCCCGGGTAACTTGGCTTTGGGGGATTTGATCCCGAAACAAATTTCTTGGGAACACTGGCAGGCGGCGCTCGGTTTTGATGTGGTGCACGCCGACGGTTCCGTCACGCCGCCTCCGTTCCCGGTATTGTTGTGGTTATGGAACTCCATCAAAGTAGCGACCATCACCTCTATCGGCATCGTAACCCTTTCCACCACTTGCGCCTACGCATTTGCGCGGATGAAATTCAAAGGCAAAAAAACCATCTTGCAAGGCATGTTGATTTTCCAAATGTTCCCTGCCGTGTTGTCTTTGGTCGCCTTATACGCCTTATTTGACCGCCTCGGTCAATATATCCCGTTCCTCGGTTTAAACACCCACGGCGGCGTAATCTTCGCTTACTTGGGCGGTATCGCCTTACACGTTTGGACGATTAAAGGCTATTTTGAAACCATCGACGGCTCACTGGAAGAAGCCGCTTCCTTAGACGGCGCCACTCCATGGCAGGCATTCCGCTTGATTTTATTACCGCTCTCCGTACCGATTCTGGCGGTGGTCTTCATCCTGTCTTTCATCTCCGCCATCACCGAAGTGCCGGTCGCTTCCCTATTATTGCGCGACGTGAACAGCTATACCTTGGCGGTAGGCATGCAACAATACCTCTACCCGCAAAACTACCTCTGGGGCGACTTCGCCGCCGCAGCGGTACTTTCCGCCATTCCGATTACCTTGGTGTTCTTGCTGGCACAACGTTGGTTAATCGGCGGCTTAACGGCAGGTGGAGTGAAGGGGTAAAACAGCATTATCAATTCCCCTCTCCCGCCTGCGGGAGAGGGTGGAGAAAATCCGAAGGGTTTTCGGAGGGAGAGGGGAAAATAGAGTCCACCCTCCCCTCTCTCTGGCTCCAAGTGCTAAACGCACTTTTCGCCCGTCTCTCTCCCGCAAGCGGGCGAGAGGAAAAAGTACTGTAAAAAATTACTCATAAATCACTAAGGTGATTTATTCGTCCCTTCGGGGCCGTTGGCAACGCCAACGTTCAAAAAACGTTGTTTTTTGTCACCGCACTTTTGTCCATCAGGAGGCGTTCCATGCAAAAATCCATCCTCTACCTTTCCCTCTTCTGCGCCACTCATGCCATCGCCGCATGGCAACATCCGCAATTTACCGAACTGAACGACAGCGCAGAAAAACAACTTTTCCAAGGGCAGGCAACTTTAGACAAAGGCAGTTATCCGCTCCAATTCCAAAAGGACGGCAAATGCTTCCAACCGCAAACTGCCGTGAAACTGAACCAAACCGCGTCTCTTGAGCCTTGCCATGGCGACGCACCGCAACTGCGCATTTTCCGTAGCGGTAATTATCTTGCCCAACTCGACACTCGCAGCGGCACCCCGACCTTGCGCATTAGCCTTGAACAACAACCGGAAGCGGAAACCGTGGCGAAAATCTGCCCGAAATGGGATCGCAAACCGCTGGAAATTGACGTGAGTAGCACCTTCGCCGACGGCGACAGCGTGCGTGATGCCTACTCGGGCAAAAGTGCGGTGGTAAAAAACGGCAAAGTGACCTTCACGCCTGATCCGCAGGCAAATGGTTTGCTGTTATTGGAAAAAAGTGCGGTTAAAAATTCAAGTGTTTTTCACTGGAAGAACGCCACCGTGTATTTCGTGCTGACCGACCGCTTCCACAACGGCAATCCGAACAACGACCACAGTTACGGACGCCAAAAAGACGGCATGCAGGAAATCGGCACGTTCCATGGCGGCGACTTGCAGGGCTTAACGGAAAAACTGGATTATTTACAACAACTCGGCGTGAATGCCCTGTGGATCAGTTCCCCGCTGGAACAAATGCACGGCTGGGTCGGCGGCGGAGATAAAGGCGATTTCCCGCATTATGCCTACCACGGTTATTATCATCAGGATTGGACGAAAATCGACGCCAACATGGGCACGGAGCAGGATCTCAAACATCTTATCGAGCAAGCCCACAAACGCGGCATTAAAGTGATTTTTGATGTGGTGATGAATCACACCGGCTACGCCACCCTCGCCGATATGCAGGAATTCGGTTTTGGTGCCCTTTATTTAAAACCGGAAGAAATTCACTCCCTGCTCGGCGAAAAATGGACGAACTGGCGACCAAAGAGCGGTCAGAATTGGCATAGTTTTAACGATTACATCAACTTCGGCGACAAAGCCGGTTGGGCGAAATGGTGGGGCAAAGATTGGGTGCGATCCGACATCGGCGATTACGACAGCCCGAAATTCGACGATCTGAAAATGTCCCTTGCCTCCCTACCCGATTTGAAAACCGAAAGCGAAAGTGCGGTGGGTTTACCGCCCTTTTATCAACATAAACAGACTCATGCAAAAGCCCTACCGAATGCCAAGGTGCGTGATTATGTGATCGGCTGGCTGTCCGATTGGGTGCGCCGCTACGGCGTGGACGGCTTCCGTGTGGATACGGCAAAACACGTTGAAAAATCCACTTGGTTGGCATTAAAACAATCGGCAGACGCCGCTTTGCGACAATGGCAACAAAAACATCCGTCCGAGAGCAACGGCGAACCGTTTTGGATGACGGGCGAGGCTTGGGGGCACGGCGTGCTGAAAAGCGATTATTATCAAAACGGCTTCGACGCCATGATTAATTTTGACTTTCAGGATCAGGCGAAAAATGCGTTGGATTGCTTTGCCGACATCGATCCCGTGTATCAGGACATGAGCGACAAACTGAAAGATTTTAACGTGTTGAGCTACCTTTCTTCCCACGACACCCGTTTGTTCTACCATGCCGACAGCCAAGGCGACAATGGGAAACAAAAAACCGCCGCCAACCTGCTATTACTGGCACCGGGCGCCGTGCAAATCTATTACGGCGACGAAAGCGGTCGCGAATTCGGACCGACCGGCTCCGACCCGATGCAAGGCACACGCTCCGACATGAGCTGGCAGGATCTCGGCACAAATGCCGACAAACAAGCGTTACTTACCCACTGGCAAAAACTCGCCCGCTTCCGCCAAGCCCACCCGGCAATCGGCGCCGGCAAACAAACCACCGCAAAAACGGATAAATATTATGCCTTTAGTCGTGAATCGGACGGCGATAAGGTGATGGTGGTTTGGGCGGGGAAATGAGGTTTATTGAAAAGTGCGGTAGGTTTTTATAATGAATTTTATCTGTAGAGGCGGGTCCTGTGCCCGCCCATGAATACCCCATTAAAATTCGGGCGAGCACAGGACCCGCCCCTACACAAAAACATACGCCTTTAGATAGTGCGGTCATTTTAGAAAACGTTTTTAAAACGCACCGCACTTTTTCCTTAGTTGTACCCCATCAACTTCAACAAATCCCTAGTGTAGGCGATGGCTTCGCTACGGTTTGCTACGCCGATTTTTTGGTAGAGATTGCGAATGTGGGTTTTGATGGTGGTGGTTGCAACTTGGAGTTCGTCGGAAATTTGCTCGTTGCTGTAACCGGAATAAATCAAGCCCAACACCTGCCATTCCCGCTGGGTGAGCGGGCTGATTTTAAGCAGTTCGGGCACTTGCGGATTATCAAGTAATTTGGCGACGAATTGTTCATCGAAATGGGCGAATTTATGGCGGTAATATTGGTTGATGTTGCGCAAAATAAATTGCGCTTTGTGCAAGGCGAGTTCGTCCAGCACGTTCAGTTGCAACAAATGGCGGATTTGTTGCGCCATGATTTCCCCTTCGATCACAAAGGCGCTGATGAAATTGGTTTGACGCGCCAAACGCAGGGCTTCAATTAAATCTTTCTGCGCCAAATGTTTTTCATTTTGCAGGAAATACCAACGGTTACGTAAAATCAAGGCGCGGTTTAAATCGCTGGTGAGGTGATATTCTTCGGCTGTGGCGATAAGTTTATCCAGAATCTGTTTGGCTTCCTCAAACTGCCCTACCAACATTTGCGCACGTACGATATTGCGCCATTGCACCTGAGTGAAATGATTGCGATCCGTTGCCGGCGGTTGGTTTTGAATCAGCCAGTTGTGCGCCGCCTCTTCGTCGTTGGTCATTTGCCATAAAAATAATTTCACCTGATCGGCATTTGCCAGCCAATCATGATGATGGTTATAGGCATTTTGCAACTGTTCCGCTTCCCGTAATAAACGGGTGGCGTTGTCCAAATCGCCGCGCACCAAAGAAATTTTGCTCAATAATGCAATACATTGCAGCTTGTCTTTCGGCTCGTTCAACACGGTGATGCCCGCATTTGCCATGGCTTCCGCTTTATCCAGATTGTACCATTCCCACAAAATACGCCCTTTCAGACGCAACAGAAATTCATACATGGGCACTTTTTGCAGATGATTTTCCTTCACGAATAAACTGGCTTTATCCAGCATATCGTAAGCGGCTTGCAGGAAGCCTTGCGCCATCAGGATTTCCGATTGTTGCAGGAGCGACCACAAAATATTGTGATAAGTATGATGCTGACGCGCCATTTTTTCCGCGCCTTGCAACATAATTAAGGCTTCGTTAAGGTTGCCGTAACAGTGATACGCCTCGCCGATGATGGACGTCGCCACAATGCGTGCGTAATAAAAACTCTCGGGCAAATCGGCAAGGGCTTTGGAAGCGAGAGAAAAAGCGGTATTTTCATCGCCGCGATTAATCGCCACCTGTGCTTTCAACACATCAAACTCCGCCTGATTTTCTTTGCTTAGTTGCACGTTATTGTCTGCCAAAGCTTGTTGGAAATGGGCGAAAATGCCGTCCACTTCCGCATGGCGATGTTGGCTTTGTACCAGCCAAGCTTTGAGCAACACCAAATTCGGATGCTGAACCAAACTCGGATAATCAATGCGATTCAGGCTCTCTTCCAATAAATTCAATTCGCCCTGATGGAACAAACGCCAGGCGTGTTGTTGCAAGATCGTCAATAAAGTAGAAATGTCGCTGAGCTGCATGGCGTGGTATAAGGCTTCGGTGAAATAACCCAGCTTTAACCAAGCTTGCGCGGCACGACGGTGTAATTCTTCCAGTTGTTCCGTTAATTCCAATTCGCAGCAATGGGCGAGAAAAGAGGCAAATAGCGGATGGAAACGCCACCAGTTGTCCTCGGAGTCCATTTGCTGAATAAACAGCCCCTGTTTCTCAAGTTCTTCCAGTTTGCGGCGGCTGTTGGTCAGCCCGGTGACTTCTTTCACCAAATTTTCATTCATGGAACGCAAAATGGAACATTGCAATACGAAAGTGCGGGTTTCAGCATCCACATGATTTAACACTTCGTCGTTCAAATATTCGTTAATGTGGAAATTATTTAATTTTGCCAGTCGTTTTTCCATTTCCTGTAACGGCAACACGCCGCCGGATTTGTGCATCGCCTGCTTGGCGGAAAGACTGATCAGCTGAAGTGCGGTAGGCCAGCCCTCCACTTCGTTGCATAGGGCGATAATTTCCTGTTCGGGCAGTTCGTCGCCTAAACGGGAATGGAAAAAGGCAAGGGATTCCTGATGGGTAAAGGAAAGTTGATGCATGTCGATTTCCAATAATTGCTCCTGCACCCGCAAGCTGGCAATGCCTAGCGGCGGCAAGGAACGGGAAATCAGAATCAGCGTCATATTTTCCGGTTGATGGCGAATCCAATACTTCAACGCCTCATGAATTTCTTCATTATCAACTAAATGATAGTCATCAATAATCAAATAAAAATGTTCTTTGAAATCCAGCGCTTTGATCAGCAGCTGGTTTAAGGAAGAAAGCAGATTCGCCTGATTAAAACCCTCCTCGCTCACTTGCGGCTTGGCGCCGATAGCGCGATGTAACGCCGCGCCGAAATAGGTGGCGAAACGCTCCGCTTCGTTATCGCTGTCATCCAAAGAATACCAGCCCACATGTTGTTGCCCGGCAACCCATTGGGAAATTAAGGTGGTTTTGCCATAACCTGCCGGCGCATGAATTAACACCAGCGGATAAAGATGCGCCTTGTCCAATAAACGGGTTAAGCGGTCGCGCTGAATGCTGTTTTGTAAGCGATAAGAACAAATTAACTTTGATGGAATTAACATAACTTTAATCGTGAATTTAATGGTGACGAAAGAGGCGGATTTCTCCTACCCACTCTAACGAATTACTTCCTTGTAGTCATACCGGCAAGATTATAGCAGGGAGGATTTGCTTTTACTTTGATTAAACATAATAAAAACACCAAAATCGGTTTATTTAATCAGGAGCCCTTTTATGCCGAAACAAAGCAATTATAACGACGCCTTTGACGCGATCGTTAAAAAATATTGTCGTTACTTTGACGTGCAATCCCCGAAACAATTCACTTTAGATCAATGGTATCGCGTCATCGCGGAAGGCACCCTTGAACTGGCTTATAGCAAACCTGTCGCGAAAAAGCGCGGACGTCATGTTAATTACCTTTCCATGGAATTTCTGATCGGTCGCCTCACCGGCAACAACCTGATGAACTTAGGTTGTTACGACGACATCAAAGCCTATTTGGTAAACTATGATGTAGAATTGGTTGATGTGTTGGAACAGGAACGCGATCCGGCGCTCGGTAACGGCGGTTTAGGCCGTTTGGCGGCGTGTTTCTTGGATTCTATGGCGGCACTCGGGCAAAACGCCACCGGCTACGGCTTGCATTACCAATACGGCTTATTTAAACAATCTTTTGAAGACGGCATGCAAAAAGAAAGTGTTGATCTGTGGTCGCGCAACAGCTACCCGTGGCACAGTTACAACCCGTCTAAAACCCAAACTATCGGCTTCGGCGGCAAAATCACGCCAATTAAAGGCGACAAATACGCTTGGGAGCCGAAACTCACCATCCAAGGCAAAGCCTTTGATTTACCGATCGTCGGCTATAAAAACGATGTCATCCAACCGCTACGCTTATGGCAGGCGGACAGCGAACAATCTTTCGATTTAGCCTTATTTAACGACGGTAAATTCCTCAACGCCGATAAAACGATCGTCAATGCCACCGCACTTACGCAGGTGTTATACCCGAACGACAATCACAAAGCGGGACAAAAATTGCGCTTAATGCAGCAATATTTCCACTGCGCCTGCTCCGTTGCCGATATTCTGGCGCGCCATTTCGCCGAAGGTCATGCCTTGAAAGATTTTGCCAAATATCAAGTGATTCAACTGAACGACACCCACCCGACCCTTGCCATTCCGGAACTCATGCGCGTGTTATTGGACGAGCACGATCTCAGCTGGGATGACGCTTGGAAAATCTGTTCCCACACCTTCGCTTACACCAACCACACTCTGTTACCGGAAGCCTTGGAACAATGGGATCAGCGTCTGTTCAAGCAATTACTGCCGCGCCATTTCCAAATCGTAGAAAAAATCAACCATATCTTCCACGAAAAAGTGCGGTCGGAATTCGGCGCGGATCCGAAAGTCTGGGAAAAACTGGCGATTCTGTTCGACTATCGCGTGCGCATGGCGAATTTGTGCGTAGTGACCTGCTTCAAAGTCAACGGCGTGGCGCAAATCCACTCGGATTTGGTGGTCAGCGATTTGTTCCCGGAATACCACAAACTGTTCCCGACCAAATTCTGCAACGTTACCAACGGCATCACGCCGCGTCGCTGGATTCAACAAGCCAACCCGAAATTAAGCGCGCTGTTGGATAAAACCCTGAAACAAGATTGGGCGAAAGATCTGGAATTGCTGAAGGGCGTAGAAAAATTTGTGGATGATGCCGCCTTCCGTGAGGAATACCGCGCCATCAAACACCACAACAAGGTGGTGCTCGCCGATGAAATTCAACGCACCTTAGGTTTCACCGTGAATACCGACGCGATTTTCGACGTGCAAATTAAACGCTTCCACGAATATAAACGTCAGCATTTGAACCTGTTGAACATTATCGCCACTTACCAGTCTCTGAAAGCCAATCCGAATCAGGATTACACCCCGCGCGTGTTCGTATTCGCCGGCAAAGCGGCGCCGGGCTATTATCTGGCGAAAAACATCATTCACGCCATTAACAACGTGGCGGAGGTGATCAACCACGACAAAGCTATGAAAGATCGCCTGCAAGTGGCGTTCCTGCCGGATTATCGTGTCAGCCTGGCGGAAAAAATCATTCCGGCGGCGGATGTGTCCGAGCAAATTTCCATGGCGGGTAAAGAAGCCTCCGGCACCGGCAATATGAAACTGGCGTTAAACGGCGCTTTGACGTTGGGGACGCTGGACGGCGCGAATGTGGAAATTGCCGAGATGGTGGGCGAAGAAAACGTGTTTATTTTCGGTCACACCGTGGAAAGCGTGCGCGAATTGTTGGCGAAAGGCTACAAACCGCGCGATTACTATAAACGCGATCCGGTATTAAAAGGTGCCATGGATTTCCTCACCAAAGGCAAAGTCTGCCACGGCGACAAACACATGTTTAAGCTGATGCTGGACAGCTTGTTGAAGCACGATCCGTTCCTAGTGTTAGCAGATTTCGACAGCTATGTAAAAGCGCAACAAAACGTCGGCGAAGCCTATGTGAATCAAGACGCTTGGCTACGTAGTGCGATTTTGAACACCGCCCGTTTAGGCATGTTCAGTTCCGATCGCTCTATTCGTGATTATCAACAACGAATTTGGCTGAAAAAATGACCGCACTTTTGTGAGAGGATTGCGAAGGATTTCCTCTCACCCGCTTGCGGGAGAGAGACCGACGAAAAGTGCGTTGAGCACTTGTCGTCAGAGAGAGGGGAAAGTGCGGTTAATTTTCTTGATATTTTCCCCTCTCCCTCCGAAAATCCTACGGATTTTCTCCACCCTATCCCGTAAACGGGCGAGGGGAAGCGTAGTAGCAACAGCACCATCATTCGGAAGTATAGTAGTAATAACGCAAGACAATCCTTTAAGGAATCGCTATGTCTATTAAAGAAAAACCATTCGACCAAGCGGGTATCATGCCCTACTTTTTTGACGAACGCGGGTTAAGAATACGCGCACCGCTTGCTATCAAAAAAACCTTGCTTTCCACTTTTGAAGGGCATGTCACCAGCCGTACTCAACCACTGCCGCCGGTGAAAATTCTCCGTCAAAATCAACCGCACTTTCTGCCGTTAAACATCTCCGATGCCACCCATGCATGGCAGGGCAAATGGCAGCTTCATTTGGAAAATAATGGCGGTGTGATTGAAGGCAAGGTGAAAAACAACCGCATTAATCTGCCAAGTGATTTGCCTCTCGGTTATCATGATTTGGTACTGCACGGCGGGAAGCAAGAGGTGCATTGTCGCCTTATCGTTGCGCCGCAACGTTGTTATGAGCCGCAAGCCTTCGCCGAGCAGAAAAAACTCTGGGGCAGCTTTATTCAGCTTTATACGCTGAAATCGGCGCGCAACTGGGGCGTGGGCGATTTTGGCGATTTGAAAGAATTTATTCACGGACTTGCCCCGTATCAGGCGGATTTTTTAGGCTTGAACCCGATTCACGCTCTGTTCCCGGGCAATCCTGACGGCGCCAGCCCGTATAGTCCGTCGTCGCGCAAATGGTTAAACATCATTTACATCAACATCGATCAACTGCCGGAATTCCAACAAAGCAAAGCAGCACAAACTTGGTTTAACTCGGCGGAAGTGCAGGAAAAATTAAAAGCCTTACGCACCGCCGAATGGATTAATTACGCCGAAGTCTCCGCGTTAAAATTAAAGGGGCTACGTTTTGCCTTTGCAGAATTTAAAGAAAATGCCACCGCACTTTCACAGCAAGCCTTTGCCGATTTCGTGCGCGAAGGCGGCGAAAGTTTGCAGGTGCAAGCCACTTTTGATGCGTTGCACGTCCATTTGAGCAGCCGTTATGCGGAACAATGGGGTTGGGATTTCTGGGCACCGCCATTCCGTGATTACCATTCCGAAACCGTCGCTCAATTCCGCCATCAATACGGCGAAGAAATCGAGTTCTACGCCTGGTTGCAATTCTGTGCCGACCAACAACTTGCCGAATGCGACGCTTTATGTAAAGCACAACAAATGACTATCGGCATGTACCGCGATTTGGCGGTAGGCGTTACCGGTAGCGGTTCGGAAACCTGGAGCGATAAGGAATTGTATTGTTTGCGTGCTTCCGTAGGTGCGCCGCCCGATATTCTTGGTCCGCAAGGGCAAAACTGGGGCTTAACGCCGATGAATCCGCACATTCTGAAACAACGCGCCTATCAGCCGTTTATCGACCTGGTGCAAGCCAATATGAAACACTGCGGCGCATTGCGTATCGATCACATTATGTCACTGCTGCGTTTGTGGTGGATCCCGAAAGGCGACAGCGCGGTAAACGGCGCTTATGTGCGTTATCCGGTGGATGACCTGATTGCCATTCTGGCGCTGGAAAGCCAACGTCGTCGTTGCGTGATTATCGGCGAAGATTTGGGTACGGTGCCGAAAGAAATCGTCAGCAAACTGAAAAACGCCGGCATTTTGTCTTACAAAATTTTCTATTTTGAATTCGATCAGAAAGGACAAAGCCGCGACCTGCTGGACTATCCGTATCAGGCGATGACCACTCTGAGCACCCACGATTTGCCGACCATTAACGGTTACTGGCGCGGTTACGATTTTGAGTTGGGGCAAAAATACGGCGTGTATCCGAATCCGCAAATTTTGGAGATCTTGAAAAAAGGTCGTGTGAAAGCGAAAGCGGCAATCCTGCAACGCCTGAAAGAAAACCGCATTGAAGTGGACGCGGGCATTGACGAAACCTTATCTTCCGCCGTGAATAAGAAATTCGTTCATCAGCTACAATCTTACGTCGCCGATGTAAGCAGCGCCCTGTTCGGCTTCCAACCGGAAGACTGGCTGGATATAACCGAACCGGTCAACATCCCGGGCACCAGTATGCAATACGCCAACTGGCGCCGCCGTTTAACGCAAAACACCGACACGATTTTCGCCGACAAGGATATTCAGCAATTGTTGAAAGACGTGAACGCGAAGCGTAAAAGCTAAGTCCGCCGACATAAAAGTGCGGTCGAAAATTTAGGTAAATTTAAAGGTCCCCTCCATGGAAAAAGCGGCACTGTATCATCGCGCGGAATCGGAATACGCCTATCTTTACACGGCGGACGAAATTCACATTCGGTTCCGCAGCAAGAAAGAGGATGTGACTCAGGTGGAGCTGCACTACGGTGACAGCACGATTTTTGAGGATACGGGGAAATATCAGTATCGTGTATTAATGTATAAAGTCGCCGTCGATGATCTACATGATTATTGGCAGGCAAACGTGCGGGTGGATTATCATCGGTTGCTGTATTTGTTTGAAGTGACCGGCAACGACGGCGAAAAGGTGCTGTTCGGCGATTTGGGCGTGGTGGAAAATCTGCCGGAGCAATATAGCATGCTACTCAACGGCTTTCGCATTCCCTATTTGCATGACGGCGATCGGGTGAAAGTGCCCGCTTGGGTGAAAGAAACCTGTTGGTATCAGATTTTTCCCGAACGTTTTGCCAACGGAAATCCGCAGATTTCTCCTGCCGGCAGTTTGCCTTGGAATGTAAATACCGCCCCGGCTCATGGAGATTTTTTCGGTGGCGATTTATACGGCGTACTGGGTAAACTGGATTATCTGGCGGAATTAGGCATTACCGGGCTGTATTTCTGCCCGATTTTTGAAGCGCCGAGTAACCATAAATACGACACCATCGATTACTTTGAAATCGACTGCCATTTCGGCGACAAAGCCGTTTTTCGCAAACTCGTGCAGGAAGCTCATCGCCGTGGCATGAAAATAATGTTGGATGCGGTATTCAATCATATCGGAAACCATTCTCCGCAATGGCAGGACGTGATTAAAAACGGTGAAAAATCCGTTTATCGTGGCTGGTTCCATATTCATCATTTTCCCGTCAATACCGAAACGGAATGGACGCCGGACATTCATCTGCGATTGAACTACGACACCTTTGCTTTCCGCCCGAAAATGCCGAAACTCAACACGACGAATCCGCAGGTGAAGCAGTATCTACTGGAGATCGCGGTGTATTGGATCAAGGAATTTGATATTGACGCCTGGCGTTTGGACGTGGCAAACGAAATCGATCATCAATTCTGGAAAGCATTCCACAAAACCGTGACAGCGATGAAACCGGACATTTATATTCTCGGCGAAATCTGGCACAGCGCACGCCCTTGGCTGAATGGCGACGAATTCCACGGCGTGATGAATTATCCGTTGGCAAATAGCATTAAAGATTATTTTTTAAGCAAGTGCATTTCGGCGCAAACCTTACAGCATCGCCTCAACAACCAAGCCATGTTTTATCGCCAACAGACCAATGAAGTGATGTTCAATATGTTGGATTCCCACGATACCGAACGTGTTCTCACCGTAGCGCAAGGCAATAAAAATGCGGTGAAATCAGCGCTGACTTTTATGTTTTTGCACACCGGCACACCTTGTATTTATTACGGCACGGAAGTGGGTATGACGGGCGGCGGCGATCCCGATTGTCGGCGGGTGATGCCTTGGGACGAACATCAACAGGATCAAAATATGTTGGCGTTTATGCAGGAACTGATTGCTTTCAGAAAAGCCTATCAGCAACACATCATTTACGGCGAACGGCAGATTCGGGTTTTGGCTAATCAGCTGTTGCAGGTGAGCCTAAAACACAATGGTTCTGTGCTCGTCGCAAGCTATAACAACACCACGGCGCCGATTCGCTTAGAAAAAATGGGCGAGGTGGTTTTGAGTAATCGGTCGTCTGTCGCCGATAAAGAGATGATTCTCGCACCCGATGAGTTTGTAGTTCAGAGGGTTTTGTAAAAATTTATGATGAAAAAGTGCGGTGGATTTAAAAAACGTTTTTAAAATCCACCGCACTTTTATTATCTATTGCCTTGCCAACGTTCGAACAAATCCTGCTCCAGCGCAATATCGAACTGATCCACTAAACGATTTACGCCCTGATTGATGATGTCGTCCACCGTTTGCGGACGATGATAAAACGCCGGCATGAGCGGTACGATACGGGCGCCGATTTCGGCGGCTTGGGTCATTAAGCGTAGATGCCCCAAATGCAACGGCGTTTCCCGCACGCATAAGATCAACGGTTTATCTTCTTTCAAGCACACATCGGCGGCGCGGGTGATTAAATCCTCGGCATAACAATTTGCAATACCCGATAAGGTTTTGATGGAACAGGGTACAACAATCATGCCGCTAATGCGGAAAGAGCCGGAAGAAATCGCCGCGCCGATGTCACGCACATCGTAGTTGTAATCCGCCAATTCACGCACTTGTTGCAGGCTGTAATCGGTTTCCGCCGGAATGGTTTGCTTGGCGGCTTGGCTGATAATCAAATGGGTTTCGATGTGTGGAAGGGTTTTTAACACGTCTAAAAGACGAATGGCATAAACGGCACCTGATGCGCCGGTTATGCCAATAATCAGATGTTTTTTATCGTTCATTGTGCATTTCAAGATTGGAGGAATCTTTCTCGCGTTTTTTCTTGGCGGTATCGTTACGTTGCGCAGCGATTTGCTCCAAATATGCCTCGGAGATGTCTCCTGTGACGTAGCAGCCGGTAAAGACGGAGCAATCAAACTCTTTAATGGACGGATTTTCCTGCTGCACGGAACCGGTTAAATCCGCAAGATCCTGGAAGATTAATTTGTCCACGCCGATAAGTTTCGCCACTTCGTCCGTATCGCGACCGAAGGCGATTAATTCGCTGCTGGTCGGCATATCAATGCCGTATACGTTCGGGTAACGAATTTCCGGTGCGGCGGAAGCGAAATACACTTTCTTCGCCCCGGCGGCGCGTGCCATATCCACGATTTGTTCGGACGTGGTGCCGCGCACGATGGAATCGTCCACCAACAAAACGTTTTTGCCTTTAAATTCGGAAGCGATGGTGTTCAGTTTGCGACGCACGGAACTGGCGCGCTGTGCCTGCCCAGGCATGATGAAAGTGCGTCCCACATAGCGATTTTTCACAAAGCCTTGACGATAAGGTTTGTTTAATACGTTCGCAATACGCAGTGCAATATCGTTAGAGGTTTCAGGCACCGGAATCACCACGTCAATATCCAAATCCTGCCATTCGCGGGCGATTTTTTCCCCTAAACGCTGTCCCATGTGCACGCGGGCGGCATACACGGAAACGCCGTCAATGCAGGAATCCGGGCGGGCAAAATAGACATATTCAAAAATACAAGGCGTCAGCACCGGATTTTCGGCGCATTGCAGTGCGTATAATTTGCCGTCGAACGTCACATAAATGGCTTCGCCCGGCGCCACATCGCGCACAAATTCAAAGCCCACCACATCCAACGCCACGCTTTCGGAGGCAAACATGTATTCGGTTTTGCCGTTATCTTCACGTTTACCCAACACCAACGGACGAATACCGTGCGGATCACGAAATGCCACCATACCGTGATCAATAATCATGGCGATACAGGCATAAGCGCCGCGAATATCTTTGTGAGTTTGTTTGATCGCCGTGAAAATATCCTGCGGTTCAAGGGCGTATTTTTGCGGTTGATCGAGATGATAAGCAAGAATATTCAGTAACAGCTCGGAATCGGAATTGGTGTTAACGTGACGGCGGGCAAGGTTAAACAGTTTTTGTTTGAGATCCGCAGAATTGGTCAGGTTGCCGTTATGTACCAAGGTTAAACCGTACGGCGAATTCACATAAAAGGGTTGCGCTTCGGAAACACTGGAGCTGCCGGCGGTAGGATAACGCACATGACCAATACCGACATTGCCCGCTAAACGCAACATGTGCACTTGTTGGAATACGTCACTGACCAAGCCGTTCGCCTTACGCAACCGGAAGCGGTTTTCGTCATCAATGGTGACGATGCCCGCCGCGTCCTGTCCGCGATGCTGTAATACCGTTAAGGCATCATAAATAGCTTGATTTACCGGGGTGTGACCGATTATACCGACAATACCGCACATGCTTGTTGTTCCTCTATTGGTTTGGTGTTGTTGAACCCGGAGCCGCATTCGTCGCCGGGTTGGCGATTTGCTCCAAATTCAGGGTTGAATTTAAAAAACTGGAATTGGCTTGCAACTGCTGGAAGAACCAATCCACCACAAAACGAAAGTGCGGTATTAATTTGGATTCTTTCCACCAATCGCTTTGATTTGAACTGGTGAACGTATCTAAGAAGAACAACATGGCGGCGACGATTAAAATACCGCGCATTAAACCGAAACAAGCGCCAAGCACACGATCCGTGCCGCTTAAGCCCGTGCGATCCACAAGTTGTCCTAATACATAATTAACGATGGCGCCGACAATCAATGAAGCGATGAATAAAATGCCGATAGCCGCGCCGTTACGAATATACAGGGATTCGATGGAAGTGAGGAATCCCGCCAGATACATATAGAAGTTGCTTGCAATTAAAAATGCCACTATCCAGCTGGCAAGTGACATGACTTCGCGGACGAAACCGCGTAATAAACTGACAATAATGGAAAAAACAATAATGCCGATAATAATGTAATCAATCATTAAATCATCTCTGTGCGTTGAAAAAGACATTTTCATTTGCAATGGGCGCATATTCTAGCAAAAAACGAAAACGTTTGCGCAAGAAATATTGGCGGAAAAAATACGCCCTTTTGAGCAAATGACCAAAAGGGCGTTACTATACCATTGTTATGCTTGGGAATATAGAAAAATTCACAGGTTACAGATCTTGCCAGAAATCCCGTCCCAATTTTTGTTGCGCCAGTTTTAACAGCGTCGCCAAATCAAAATAAGTGGGTTGCTCGGGGAATGTCGGCAAGGCGATCCGCTTGTCTTTCAGCTTCTCAAAAACACGCTGAAAACCGACCGCACTTTTTGGCGGCAACGGTGTTTTTGCCCGCTTTCCCAACCAATAAATGCCCTGCAATGGCAGGAATAACGCAAATATGGCGGTTAACACCGCAACCGCCAACGCCATCGTATCGCCACGGGCGTAAAATTGCTGCCAAACCACAGAAAACACCGCCAGAAAAGGCATAAATTTTTGTGCAAACACCGTCGCTTTGATCACTCGATTTTCCGGGAAAATTGCGCCGAGTTTCGGTTCTAAGGGCCAGGTTTTTAGATATTGCTGACCGGTTTTTAAGGTGCTAAAAAAGCCCATTTATTACTTCATCCTTCTTTTTAACGTGGCGCTCACCATAACATAAAGCCGTGCTTTTTTATAATCATTCGGTAGATTTGGAGGAATGTGAAGGGTGAAATTTATTACCGCCGAAAATCACCGAATTTTTTGATTAATGTCGTGTTTTTTGAAGTTGAGAATTTATTTTATGTGGCGAAAGGTGTATCCTATGGCGGTTTAATTTTCTATTATTCGTTCATTATTTGAGCGAATTTTGTTTAACTCAAACCAGTATAGGTCGCTTATGTCTGAAAAATTAGTCCTAATCCTCAATTGTGGTAGTTCCTCATTAAAATTCTCAATTCTTAATCCTGCAACAGGCGAAGAAAAATTATCCGGTTTAGCCGAAGCCTTTTATTTGCCTGAAGCCCGCATTAAATGGAAATTGCACGGTGAAAAAGGACAGGCAGATTTAGGTGCCGGTGCCGCCCATGCCGAAGCATTGAATTTCATTGTACATAACATTTTCTCTCTCGATCCTGAATTGCAAAAAGGCGTTGTTGCTATCGGTCACCGTATCGTACATGGCGGCGAGAAATTCACCTCTTCCGTTATCGTCACCGATGAAGTGGTAAAAGGCATTGAAGAAGCTATTCAATTCGCACCGTTACACAACCCGGCGCACTTAATCGGGATCAAAGAAGCCTTTAAATTATTCCCGCACTTAAAAGATAAAAACGTGGTGGTATTCGATACCGCATTCCACCAAACCATGCCGGAAGAGGCTTTCCTATACGCATTACCTTATTCTTTATACCGCGAACACGGCGTTCGTCGCTACGGCGCACACGGTACCAGCCACTACTATGTAAGCCGCGAAGCCGCAAAACGTTTAGGCGTACCGGAAGATAAAATCAACGTCATCACTTGCCACTTGGGTAACGGCGGCTCCGTATCGGCAATCCGTCACGGTGAATGTATCGACACCTCCATGGGCTTAACCCCGTTAGAAGGCTTAGTGATGGGTACCCGTTCCGGTGACATCGACCCGGCAATCGTGTTCTATATGCACGACACCTTGGGCATGTCCGTGAAAGAAATTAACGACACTTTAACCAAAAAATCCGGTTTACTCGGTTTAACCGAAGTGACCAGCGACTGTCGTTATGCGGAAGATAACTACGAAAAAGAAATCCCGGCAAAACGTGCTTTAGACGTGTACTGCTACCGTTTGGCCAAATACATTGGCTCTTACATGGCGGTTATCGGTGAACGTTTAGATGCTATCGTATTTACCGGCGGTATCGGTGAAAACTCCGCCCATGTGCGTGAAATCACTTTAGATCACTTAAAATTATTCGGCTACAAACTGGATAAAGAAAAAAATCTTGCCGCCCGTTTCGGTAAAGAAGGTATCATCACCGCCGATAACACCCCTATCGCCATGGTGATCCCAACCAATGAAGAATTAGTTATCGCACAAGATACTGCGCGTCTTTGTATCTAACATCAATAAAACGAACTGCCGATTTACTCGGCAGTTTCTTTTTGACTCACACAAATCAAAGGTAAATTATGTCCCGTACTATTATTTTAATCCCGATTAGCACCGGCGTAGGCTTAACCAGCGTAAGTCTCGGTTTAATCAATGCACTTGAACAAAAAGGTGCCAAAGTCGGCTTCATGAAACCGATTTCCCAACCTAACACCGGTGAAGATATTATCGACCGCACCACGTCTATCGTGCGCACCAGCACTGCCTTGGAAACTGCCGAACCTTTTATGTTAAGCGTAGCGGAATCCTTAATCGGTCAAAATCAATCCGACGTGTTATTGGAAAAGATTGTTGAGAATCACCAAAAACTGTCTAAAAACAACGAAATTGTCATTGTGGAAGGTTTGATTCCGACCCGTAAACACGCTTTCGCCAACAGCATTAACTACGAAATCGCGCAAGCCCTAGATGCGGAAATCGTGTTAGTCGCCGCACCGTCCACCGAAACCCCGGCACAACTTAAAGAACGCGTAGAAGCCGCCGCCTCCTTATTCGGCGGTAAAGGCAACAAGAATTTACTCGGCGTTATCGTGAATAAATTCAACGCACCGGTGGATGAATCCGGCAGAACCCGCCCTGATTTAAGTGAAATTTTCGACTCCTTCCAACACAGCCACAACAGCGAATCTGAATTAGTCCGACTCTTCGCTCAAAGCCCGATTAAATTATTAGCGTGCATTCCTTGGTCTGCCGAACTTATCGCCACCCGTGCCATCGATTTAATCAAACACTTAGGTGCGGCGATTCTCAATGAAGGCGATGTCAGCCGCCGTATTCGCGGTATTACATTCTGCGCCAGAAGTCTGCCGAACATGGTGGAACATTTCCGTGCCGGTAGCTTATTGGTGGTTTCTGCCGACCGTCCCGACGTTATCGTAGCGGCTGCGCTTGCGGTGTCCAACGGCATTGAAATCGGCGGTTTATTATTAACCGGCGGCTATAAACTGGATCCGCAAATCAAAAAACTTTGCCAACATGTGTTCGAAAGCAAGAAATTGCCGGTCTTCCGCATTGAAGGTAACACATGGCAAACCGCATTAAGCTTACAAAGTTTCAATCTTGAAGTGCCGGTTGACGACAAAGAACGTATTGAAAACATCAAACGTTACACCGGTGAGAAACTGGATGCCTCCTTTGTCAACGGCTTAGTGGAAGCCTCCAGCCGTTTACGTCGCTTATCTCCGCCGGCGTTCCGTTTCCAATTAACGGAATTAGCCCGCGCCGCCAACAAACGCATCGTGTTGCCGGAAGGTGATGAACCGCGTACCATCAAAGCGGCGATTTTGTGTGCCGAACGCGGTATTGCGGAATGTGTTCTATTAGCCAAACCGGAAGATGTACAACGCGTGGCGGAATCCCAAGGCGTGCAATTGGTGAAAGGCATTACCGTTGTTGATCCGGCAAGCGTGCGTGAAAACTACGTAGCGCGTTTGGTGGAATTGCGCAAAGCCAAAGGCATGACCGAAACTATGGCGCGCGAGCAGTTGGAAGATAACGTGGTGCTTGGCACCATGATGTTGGAAGCCAACGAAGTTGACGGCTTAGTGTCCGGCGCCGTTCACACTACAGCGAATACCATTCGTCCGCCGATGCAAATCATCAAAACCGCTCCGGGCAGCTCCATCATTTCCTCTATCTTCTTTATGTTGCTACCGGATCAAGTGTTAGTCTATGGCGACTGCGCGGTGAACCCGGATCCGACAGCAGAACAATTAGCGGAAATCGCCATTCAATCTGCCGAATCCGCTAAATCCTTCGGTATTGATCCGAAAGTGGCAATGATCTCTTACTCCACCGGCACATCAGGTAGCGGTGCTGACGTAGAGAAAGTGAAGGAAGCCACCCGTATCGCAAAAGAAAAACGTCCTGATTTACTCATCGACGGTCCGTTACAATACGACGCCGCCGTGATGGAAGACGTGGCACGTTCCAAAGCGCCGAACTCACCGGTTGCCGGTCAAGCCACTGTGTTCATCTTCCCGGATCTGAATACCGGTAACACCACCTACAAAGCGGTTCAACGCTCCGCCGACCTGGTTTCCATCGGACCAATGTTACAAGGTATGCGCAAACCGGTGAACGACTTGTCTCGTGGTGCTTTAGTTGACGACATCGTGTACACCATTGCCTTAACCGCAATCCAAGCGACACAATAAAAGGCAAAGCCAACGTTAAAAAAACGTTGTTTTTTGTGACCGCACTTTCGCGGACAACATAAAACCGCACTTGATAAACAGGTGCGGTTTTGTATAACCGGCATCCGATACCAACCACATTAGCATTTATTCAATCTAAGGAAACGTGATGGAAACCTCTCTGCATCAACTCAAATGGGGAATATTTAACTTACTCAAAGGCGACATGATCAGCGAATTTGCCAAACGTTACGGCGAATGGTCTGAAACGGAAGTGCAATTTCTGATAAACAACTTAGCTGAAGACGATAATGTCATTGAAGTAGGTTCCAACATCGGTATGCATTCCGTACCTTTGGCAAAAGCGATTCCTCAAGGCAGGCTGTTCTGTTTTGAGCCTCAACGGATTATCTATCAACAATTATGCTGTAATCTGAACCTGAATAGTTTAGTGAATGTTTATGCATTCAATTCCGGTGTCGGCAATCAAAACACTGTCATAGAAACGCAAAGCACCGACTATAACACAAGTTGGAATTACGGCAGTTTTTCATTAGATAAAGGATTTAGCACGGAGTCACCCTTTCACGGTGCCACAAAAAACGAAATGACACCGATAATAAAACTGGATTCACAACTGCAAATAGCACAACTGACTTCATTAAAGCTACTTAAAATTGATGCGGAAGGATTTGAGTTAAAAGTCTTAAAAGGAGCCCAAAATACCATCAAAAAATTGCAACCGCTTATTTTTATTGAAGCTCACTTACATTCATGTAATGCCTTGCTTTCCCATTTAAGAAGCATAAATTATCGATGCTATTGGTTTGTATCGAAACGTTATCGCACCAACAACTATTTTAATAATCCGAATGCTATTGATGGATATGACATCAATTTTATCTGCTACCCACAAAAACAGTTAGATAAGCAACAGATCATACCGCCGGATTATCTCGTTGAAGCCGAATTCATCTCCGGCGATGAAATTTCCATCGTTCCTATTCCGGAAAGTTAATATGAAGCCCACTTTTTTATATGCCTCCGCCACCTTGAGCGCAATAACCTTAACCGCCCACGCTATATCCCCGCAACAAGCGGGGCATTGCTACCAAACCGCTTATCCGCAAAGCGTGCAATATGAAAACGGTGAGCTTATCGTCAATGGACAAAAACTGCCGATAACCGAATTTGTTGGCAATTTTAATGAGAAATTGCATCATGGTGAATTACTGGATCAGCTTTCGCAGCGCTACCCTTTGGATTTCTCGATTCCGGCACAAAATGCCGATCCGGGCAGAATTCGCAATGATACTTTTTTTTCGGCGATGTATGGTGATACGGAGCAGACAATCAGAAAAAATCTGGTTTCCGTACATTGGGCACCTAACGGCAAAACCTTATCGTTTAATCGCGTCAATGGCGCAGCGCAAGCGTTACAGAAAGTAGGAGAAGAAATTGCGCAAAACCCGCAATTAATCGCCTATGTTGCCAAACCTGCCGGCACTTTCAATTATCGCGTCATCAGCGGCACAAAACGCCGTAGCGCCCACGCCTTCGGTATTGCCATTGATTTTACCCTGCCCAATGGGCTTGGCACTTACTGGCAATGGAGCGGCTGCAAAGCCGATTCGCCCTGCCCTTATCCGAAAAAACTCATCCAAGATCCAAAGCTCAAGCAACTCGTCGGTATATTTGAAAAACACGGTTTTATTTGGGGCGGGAAATGGTATCACCACGATTCTGTGCATTTTGAATATCGCCCGGAATTGCTACATCCGAATTGTCGTTGAAAATAATATTCTAAATTAAATATCATAAATTAATAAATAAAAATCCAATACATTATTAAAAAACTAGAAAAAGAGAAAAACATAGATACTATAAAAGCAATAATTGAAGAATCATTAACAATATACTTAGGATATAAAATAACAAGTAAAATAGAAATAAAAGATGAAAAAAAACACCCATAAAGGTAAAGAAAAACACCTGAATCATCATATTTTCTAAAAAATAAATAATATACAATGAGAATAACAGTAGATGTTACTAAAGATCCAGTCATTGCTGAGGGTCTAACAAAATAATAAAGAATATTAGAAATGATAAGAGGAATAATAAAAATTAGAACATTTTCTTTATAGTAATGGATAGATTTTATTTCATGATAATTAATAAAAGAATCAATAAAAGGTAATGCCATTGGCACAATAATTGCCAATGCTATTACAATAAATAAAAAGAAGAATTCCTTAGACATAGAGAATCCTCAATACTATATAAGAATATTAGAGATTATACTTATTTTTTAATAAATTGATAGAAAAATAAGATTTAAGTGCGGTCGGTTTAAAAAACGTTTTTCAAACTGACCGCACTTTTTTTAAAAGACAATATCCCCTTTCTTTTTTACGATCATCATCTGATGATGAGCAAACTTTTGTGCAATCACAGTTATAGATTGCCCGTTCGGTAAAGAAAGACTCGGGGCAATTTCCGCCAAAGGAATCATCACGAATTCACGATTGTGCATATCGTAATGAGGAACGGTGAGACGTTCCGATTGAATGGTTTGGTCGGCATAAAGCAAAATATCCAAATCCAGCGTGCGCTCGCCCCAACGACGAAGACGAACACGGCCTTGCTCGCGCTCAATACGTTGTAATTCGTCCAGTAGTGCAAGGGGCGGAAGTGCCGTTTCCAAACAGGCGACGGCATTTACATAATCAGGCTGATCTTGCGGCCCAAGGGGTTTGCTTTGATAGAAAGAGCTGACGGCAGTGAGTTTACTGTCGGGTAACCGATTCATCGCCTGCAACGCAGAAACTAATTGTTCCTGCGGTTCCGCCAAATTACTGCCAAGGGCGATATAAACCTTATCCATGGGAGACCTTGCTTGTATTTTTAGCGGGATTACTGCGTTTGCGACGATGATATTTGCGCTTTGGTTGACCGGGTAAAGCTTTCACCAAATCCTGCCGTTGGTTATCATTGCTGAATTGATATTCATGCCACCAAGCCGCCAGTTCAACCGCTTCACCGCCCTCAATTTCCGCGCGCATTACCAACAAATCAAAGCCCGCACGGAACTTGGACTGCTCCATCACGCGTTGCACGGATTTTTGTGTACGCTTTAAGAATTGCAACTGCAACGACCAAATGTCGCGAATCACGGCGGTATGGCGACGCGGCACAGCCAAGGCATTGCACAACACATCCAACAAATCGTTAGACGCCAAGGCATAAGCGTCATAATTATTTAAACCGCCTTCGTTCTTCAGGGTTTCCACCCGTTCACGCAACGGATACCAAAAAAAGGCGGCAAACAAGAACGCAGGATTAATCGGCAATTTGTCGGCGACGCGCTCGTCGGTAGAAGTCAACGCACGCAGAATCATTTTTTCCGCCATGCTGTCTTCACGCTCGGTAAAATAATTTGTCAACAACGGGAATAGCTGTTCAAACAAGCCGTATTGGCGTAGCAGACGATAGGTTTTGACGCCGCTTCCGCCCTGTAACAATTTTAGACTTTCTTCAAATAAGCGTGCCGGCGGGATATTTTTCAATAAATGTGACAATTCTTTAATGGGTACTTCGCTCGGTTTATCCAGAAACATGTCCAGCTTCGCCATAAAACGAATGGAACGTAACATCCGCACCGGATCTTCCTGATAACGGGTCACCGGATCACCGATTAAACGTAATTTACCGTTTTTTAAATCCTCAATGCCGTTGAAATAATCTTTCAATGTGTTGTCCTGCGGGTTGTAATACAACGCATTCACGCTGAAATCGCGGCGCTCCGCATCTTGTTCCAGAGTACCGTACACGTTGTCGCGCAACAGCATGCCTTCTTCGCTTTGCTTGGCGAGTTTTTCATTATGGTGTTCCGCATGGCTTGCACGGAAAGTAGCGACCTCAATAATTTCACGTCCGAACATCACATGCGCCAATCGGAAACGGCGCCCGACCAAGCGGCATTGGCGCTGAAATACCGCCTGAATTTGTTCCGGACGGGCATTGGTCGCCACGTCAAAATCTTTCGGTTTTTTACCTAATAATAAATCGCGCAAACAACCGCCGACGACATAGGCTTCGTAGCCTTGACGTTGTAATTTTTCTACCACGGTTAATGCGTTACGGTTGATCATGCGGGGCGTAATGCCATGGGTTGAGGCTTTTATGCTATGTTTGAAATCTTTTTTATGGACGTTTTTTTTGTTGTGGGAAGCGCCTTGAGCCTTGCTTTTGACAGGTTCTGATTCAGTAACGGGTTGTTTTTTCGGTGAGGCTTTGACTTCATTTTGAGCGGAGGCTTTATTCTTCGTTTTCTTGCTCAAAAGATTTTTAATATAGGTAAAGATAAGACATCTCCATTTATCACAAAAAGAAAGTGAAAGTGCGGTCGAAAAATGATGTGTTTTTTGACCGCACTTTTATCCGTTTTCGGTGGAATTAACCCACCATTTGTTTTTCGCGAATTTCCGCCAGCGTTTTACAATCGATACAAAGGTCGGCCGTCGGGCGCGCTTCTAAACGCTTAATACCGATTTCAACACCGCAGGATTCGCAATAACCGAAATCGTCCGTATCCAATTTTTTCAAGGTACTTTCGATTTTCTTCATTAATTTGCGTTCACGATCGCGGGTACGCAATTCCAAGCTGAACTCTTCCTCTTGGGTGGCACGGTCGGATGGATCCGGAAAATTAGATGCTTCGTCCTGCATATGAGCAACGGTTCGAGAAGCTTCATCTCTAATTTGATCATGCCAGGCTTGCAGAATTTTTTTGAAATGCAGCACTTGGTGCTCATTCATGTATTCTTCGCCTTTCTTTTCTTTGTACGGCTCAACACCGGCTAAAGCTAATAAACTCAAAGACGCTTTACTCATTTGTATCTCCTAATAAAAAAGTCATCCATTTATTCTTCTAAGCCCCCACAATCAGTGTTGCTTAATGTCATAACTACCACACAGTAAAACCGACTAAAAACGGACCCAAATTTTGAAGGCGTATAAATAGCAGAACTTATCCTATTTATCAAATAAAATTTACACATCAATCGGCTTTTTTGATGAAAATTTTTATTTTTGTGATTCAGCTTCCAATATTCACTTCCGCTGATTTTACACACTATGCCTTTACGCCATAGTAGCCGCCTTTCGGATGATAAAAGTGCGGTTAAAAATGTGAGCATTTCCTTGGATAAATTTGCCTTTAGCCTGATTTTCAGTGGCTTCACGTTGCTGTTTTTGCCCGACCGTTTTTTGTTGTCATGGCAAACCGCGTGCTATTTACTCCTCCTTTTATTGCCCTTAATCCTGCTTGCGCAAGCCTTTTCGTGTCACAAAATAAAACAGGCATTCATCGGGCTGTTTTTATTCATTGTCAATCTGGCTTATGTTCACCATCCGGCAATCATCTTGCCGGCACAGACGGACAATATCGTCAATCTGCCGAAAAAGATACATACTGAATTTACCGTGCAGGAAATTTTGCATCAGCAGGATTACCAAACCTTGGTAATTCAAGCGAAACTCGCCGAAGCTCTCCCCGAACAACGACTTTACGCTCACTGGAAACCGGAGCAAAAAGTCAATATCGGTGAACGTTACATGGGCGACTTACGCCTGCGACCGCTTTCTTCCCGTTTGAATTTTGAGGGCTTTGATCGCCAACAATGGTACTTCGGTAAACGCATCACGGCTTGGGCGGAAGTGAAAAGTGCGGTCAAATCGGAAAGCCTTTTTTCCTGGCGCCAAACCGCTCTGCATCACGCCCTGCAACAAACGGAAAATTTATCCCAACAAGGCTTACTTTTAGCGCTCGGTTTCGGTGAACGTTTCCGCTTAGACAACAAAACTTGGCAAATTTATCAAAAAACCAACACTGCGCATTTAATCGCCATTTCGGGCTTGCATATTGGGCTGGCGATGATGCTGGGCTTTGCCTTAGCGCGCCTACTGCAATTTGCTTTGCCGACCCGTTATATCAGTCCGACGTTTCCCATTCTCTGCGGCTTGATTTTCGCCCTGCTTTATAGCCAACTGGCGGGGCTTGCCATTCCCACGTTTCGCGCCGTTATCGCGTTAACGATGCTCTATGCCATACAGCACCTGCGGTTGTATTGGACGGTGTGGCAGCTGTTATTTCGGGTGGTTGCGCTGCTGATTTTTATCGATCCGCTCATGTTGCTTTCCACCAGCTTTTGGCTGTCGGTGGGCGCGGTGACTTGCCTGATTATTTGGTATCAATGTTTTCCGCTGTCTTTATTACAATGGCGCGGACAGTCACTTGCCCATTCGGCGTGGGGTAAAGTGCGGTATGTTTTTGGGCTGTTTCATTTGCAATTCGGTTTACTTTGGCTGTTCACGCCGATTCAGTTGCTGTTTTTTAACGGCATTTCATTAAATAGCTTCATCGCCAATCTCATCGCCGTGCCGCTTTATAGCTTCTTTCTCGTGCCGCTGGTGTTATTTGCCGTGCTCACTCGGGGCGCATTGCATTCTTGGCAGCTTGCTAACGATTTAACGGAAAAAATCACCGCACTTTTAGCGCCTTTTGAAGATCGATGGCTGGTGATTTCAATCACGCAAAGCTTATGGATAACCCTTGTTTTAACCGCGCTATTTTTATTTACGGTCTATCACATTTATAAACCACCAAAACCGATTAACTCGACGTTGGAATTGGCAAAACAATTCCGTTTTAAAGGATTTCACCTGAATCCGGAACGCACTTTAAGTTTACCGTTACGGAAAACGGCTTATGCGTTGGGCGGTAGCCTGATTGTCTTTTGTGGTATCGCCTTAACCTATCAATATCTTTCCCGCCCGAACTGGCAGCTTGAAACCTTGGATGTGGGGCAAGGTTTGGCGACCTTAATCGTAAAAGACGGCAAAGGCGTGCTGTATGACACCGGCGCAGGTTGGAACGGCGGCAATATGGCACAATTGGAAATTCTGCCCTATTTACAACGGCAAGGCATTGACTTGGAATGGTTGATTTTAAGCCATGACGACAACGATCACGCCGGCGGCGCCAATGCGATTTTAGCGGCTTACCCCAATATTCAACTGACCACCGCCTCACAAAAGCGCTACGAAGCAAAAAACACCGAAAAAAACGACCGCACTTTTTGTGAAGCGGGCAAACAATGGGGTTGGCAAGGGTTACGGTTTAGCGTGCTATCGCCCGATAAAATCGTACCCCGTGCGGAAAATCAGGATTCCTGCACGCTTTTATTGAGCGACGGCAAGCACAAGATTTTGCTGACGGGCGATGCGGATCTGAGTGTGGAATATAAGATCCTGCCGAAACTCGACAAGATCCATGTGCTACAAGTGGGACACCACGGCAGTAAAACCTCCACCGGGCAGGCGTTGCTGCGTCATACCCAACCGGACATTGCGTTGATTTCCAGCGGGCGTTGGAATCCGTGGCATTTTCCGAATAAGGATGTGGTAGCGCGTTTACAACAGCAAGGATCGCAAATTTATAACACAGCACATAGCGGACAAATCCGCCTGTTGTTCTACGATGATGGCATCAAAATCAGAACAGCGCGTACGGAATTTTCGCCTTGGTATCGCAGATTGATTGGCTTGAGCACGAAATAAGGGTACAATGCGCCATTATTTTTTGACCTTAAGACAGAAGATTTATTATGCAAGATCAAGACCTTTCCACCATGCAAACCTTCAAGCGTTTATGGCCAATGATTAGCCCGTATAAAGCAGGTTTGATTGTTTCCGGTGTAGCGTTGGTACTAAACGCGTTAACCGATTCCGGCTTAATTTTCTTACTCAAACCTTTATTGGACGACGGTTTTGGCAAAGCGGACGCTTCTTTCTTAAAGCAAATGTCAGTGTTTGTGGTGTTGCTGATTCTCTTTCGCGGCGTGTCCAGCTTCATTTCCAACTATTGTTTGGCATGGGTTTCCGGCAAAGTGGTGATGACCATGCGCCGTCGCCTGTTTAAACATTTAATGTTCATGCCGGTCAGTTTTTTCGACAGTAACTCTTCCGGTCGATTACTTTCCCGCATTACCTACGATTCGGAAATGATCGCCAGCGCCTCCTCCGGCTCCTTAATTACTATTGTGCGTGAAGGCGCTTATTTGATTTCATTGCTCGGCATCATGCTTTATACCAGCTGGCAACTTTCTTTGGTTTTATTTGTTATCGGTCCGATTATCGGTATTTTAATTCGTCTGGTTTCCAAGAAATTCCGCGATCTAAGTCGCAATATGCAAAATTCCATGGGAGAACTGACATCCACTGCCGAACAAATGTTAAAAGGGCATAAAGTGGTGCTTTCTTTCGGCGGGCAACTCATTGAAGAAGAACGCTTTAACCACGTCAGTAACGATATGCGTCGCAAAGGCATGAAAATGACCGCCGCCGATGCCATTGCCGATCCTGTGGTACAAATCATCGCCTCCTTTGCTCTTGCCGCCGTGCTGTATTTGGCAACCTTCCCTTCTATTATGGATCAGAATTTAAGTGCGGGTACTTTTACCGTTGTTTTCTCCTCCATGCTGGCTTTAATGCGCCCGTTAAAATCCCTCACCAACGTGAACGCGCAATTCCAACGCGGCATGGCGGCGTGCCAAACCTTGTTTGGTATTTTGGACATGGAAACGGAAAAAGACACCGGCACTTATAAGGCTGATCATGTGAAAGGCGACATTGAATTTAAAAATGTCACCTTTAGCTATCAAGGCAAAGAAGAACGTGCCTTAGACAATATTTCCTTCAAAATCCCACACGGCAAAACCGTTGCATTAGTGGGACGTTCCGGTTCCGGTAAATCCACTATCGCCAATTTGGTCACCCGTTTTTATGATGTCCATCAAGGCGAAATCACGCTGGACGGCGTAAACATACAGGATTATCGCCTGTCTGATTTACGTGAAAACTGTGCGGTGGTGTCACAACAAGTGCATTTGTTTAACGACACCATCGCCAACAACATCGCTTATGCGGCGAAAGACAAATACAGCCGCGAAGAAATCATCAAAGCGGCAAAAGCGGCACATGCCATGGAATTTATCGAGAATTTGGAAAACGGTTTGGATACCGTCATCGGCGAAAACGGCGCCAGCCTATCCGGCGGTCAACGCCAACGTTTAGCCATCGCTCGCGCACTGTTGCGTAATTCGCCGGTATTGATTTTGGACGAAGCCACTTCCGCCTTGGATACGGAATCCGAACGCGCTATTCAAGCCGCGTTAGAAGAGATTCAAAAAGATCGCACGGTTTTGGTAATCGCCCATCGTTTATCCACTATTGAAAAAGCCGATGAAATTTTAGTGATCGAACACGGACAAATTAAAGAACGCGGCAATCACAAGGAATTATTGGCGCAAGGCGGTGCCTACAAACAATTGCACAGCATGCAATTCAGTCAATAATTCACTCGAAGGAGAACTCATGCAGTTTTGGTATTCCCGCTCATGGCTTACATGGCTACTCTGCCCTTTCTCCTTATTATTTTGGCTGATAACTGCCGTTCGTCGCGCGTTGTTTCGCCTTAATCTATTGAAATCTTACCGCGCGCCGGTGCCCGTCGTGGTGGTGGGCAATCTTTCTGTCGGCGGCAACGGCAAAACACCCGCTGTCATTTGGTTGGTGGAAGCACTCCGTAAGTGCGGTCTAAACGTCGGTGTGATTTCGCGGGGATACGGTAGCCAAGCAAAAACCTATCCTTTATTGGTGACGCCGACCTGCAATCCCGTGGAAGCCGGTGACGAACCCGTTCTAATCGCCAACCGCACCCAAGTACCCGTGTGCATTTCGCCTAATCGCCGACACGCTGTGGAATGTTTATTACAGCACGCACCCTGCGATGTCATCATCAGTGACGACGGGTTACAACATTATAAATTGCAACGTGATATTGAAATCGTGATCATGGACGCGCAACGCGGCTTGGGTAACGGTTTCCTACTACCGGCAGGTCCGTTACGGGAATTGTCGAGCCGTTTGCAATCCGTTGATTTCATCATTACCAACGGTGCGGAAAATGAATACAGCGACGCCGTCATGCGCTTAACGCCGCAATACGCCGTCAATTTAGTCACCAAGGAACAACGCCCGTTAAATGCATTTTCACAGGCTGTCGCCATCGCGGGCATCGGCAATCCGCCGCGCTTTTTTGCCATGCTGGAACAGCACGGTATCAAATTAACTGAAACGCTGGCATTTCAAGATCACCAAGCTTTCAGCGCCGAATTATTTGAGAAATTCGATAAAACGCAACCGCTCTTCATGACGGAAAAAGACGCGGTGAAATGCCTCGCCTTTGCGCAGGAAAATTGGTGGTATGTGCCCGTCACCACGGAAATTCTGGGCATAAAAGCGCAACAATTGATTCAAAAGATCGTACAAAAGTGCGGTCGGAAATAAACACAAATCGAGATACATTATGAACGGTAAATTATTAGAAATCGTGGCATGCCCAAGCTGCCACGGACGTTTGGAATACGACGAGCAAAATCAACGCTTAATCTGTCGTTTTGAAAAACTTGCCTACCCGATTAACCACGGCATTCCTGTCTTGTTAGCGGAACAGGGGCAACCGTTAAATCAGGCGGAGGACGAATAACATGACCCGATTCACCGTCATCATTCCCGCCCGCTACGCATCCAGTCGTTTACCGGGCAAACCGCTGGCGGACATTGCCGGCAAACCGATGATTCAACACGTTTTCGAACAAGCCAAACAATCGAGCGCAAACCGCGTGATTATCGCCACCGACAATGAACTGGTGGCAACCGCTGCCAAAAATTTCGGCGCAGAAGTGTGCATGACCGCCGAAAGCCATAATTCCGGCACGGAACGCTTGGCGGAAGTGGTGGAAAAACTGGCGATTCCCGAGGATGAAATCATCGTCAACATTCAAGGGGACGAACCGCTGATTCCGCCGGTTATCGTCAAACAAGTGGCGGAAAATCTCGCCAAATATCAAGTGAACATGGCGAGTCTGGCGGTCAACATCGACGAACCGGCAGAATTATTCAATCCTAATGTGGTAAAAGTGCTGACCGATAAAGACGGTTATGTGCTCTATTTCTCCCGCGCCGTGATTCCTTGGGATCGTGATCAGTTTGCGCAAACGGATGATGTGGCAACATTACAGCTGAACACCCAATATCTGCGTCACATCGGCATTTACGCCTACCGCGCCGGTTTCATCAAACAATATGTGCAATGGCAACCGACCGCGCTGGAACAAATCGAAAAACTGGAACAGTTACGCGTGCTTTGGTACGGCGAAAAAATCCACGTGGAACTTGCTAAAGAAGTGCCTGCGGTGGGTGTGGATACCGCCGACGATCTGGAAAAAGTGCGGTCGATTTTAGAAGCAAAATATAATTAATCTTTCTCAACAACCGTCGGCGCATGTTTCCTCACGCGTGTTAAAATCAAAAATGTAATAGTAAGCACACTCTTCAGAAGCGTGCATTATCAAAACATCAAAGATTGCGACGCTTCCCCTCGCCCGCTTGCGGGAGAGGGCGGAGAAAATCCGCAGGATTTTCGGAGGGAGAGGGGAAAAACACAAGAAAAATTAACCGCACTTTTCCCCTCTCTCTGACTCCAAGTGCTGAATGCACTTTCCGTCTGTCTCTCTCCCGTAAACGGGCGAGAGGAAAAATTTACCCGAAGTAATAAATGTGAGCCTCTCTGTATCCGATATGACTTTCGACGCCAAAAAATTCCTCGCCAACGTACCGCACTTACCGGGCGTTTATCGCATGTATGACGATAGCCACACGGTAATCTATGTGGGCAAGGCGAAAGATCTGAAAAAGCGCTTGTCCAGTTATTTTCGCAAGCAGTTAAACAGCAAAAAAACGGAAGCGTTGGTAGCGTCGATCCAGCATATTGAAACCACCATCACCACCTCGGAAACAGAAGCGCTGCTGCTTGAGCACAATTACATCAAAACCTATCAACCGCGTTATAACGTGCTGCTGCGAGACGATAAATCCTATCCGTACATTTTATTAACCAAAGAAACCCACCCGCGCATTACGTCTTATCGCGGTTCGAAAAAAATTCAAGGGGAATATTTCGGGCCTTATCCAAACGCCGGTGCGGTGCGTGAAACCTTGTCCTTATTGCAAAAACTGTTCCCTATTCGGCAATGTGAAAATTCCGTGTATAACAACCGCTCGCGCCCTTGTTTGCAATATCAAATCGGGCGTTGCCTGGCGCCGTGCGTAAAAGGTTATGTGACCGACGAAGCCTATGCACAGCAGGTGAATTTTGCCCGCTTGTTTTTGCAGGGAAAAGATCAGCAGGTGTTGGATCATTTGGTGAAACAAATGGAACAGGCAAGTCAGCAGCTGAATTTTGAAGAAGCGGCACGCATTCGCGACCAAATTCAGGCGGTGCGCGCAGTGATCGAAAAACAATTCGTCGCCAACGATCGTCATGACGATATTGATATTATCGCTATCGCCTACCAACTAGGCGTGGCTTGCGTGCAAGTGTTGTTTATTCGCCAAGGCAAGATTTTAGGCAACCGCAGTTATTTTCCGAAAGTGCCGAGCAATACCAATCTGGCGGAGCTCACGGAAACCTTTGTGGGACAATTTTATTTACAGGCGCACCAAGGCAGAACCATTCCGAATACGATCATTGTGGATCAAAAGTTGGAAGAAAAAGCCGATTTGGAAACGCTGTTAAGCGATCAAGCAGGACGCAAAGTCAGCATTCAGGATCATGCCAAAGGCGATAAAAGCAAATATTTGCAACTGGCACAAATGAATGCCAAAGCGGCGTTAATTACCAAATTAAAACAATCCACGTTGCAACATGATCGCTACGTGGCACTACAAGAATTACTCGGCATTGATGCCATCAAACGCATGGAATGTTTCGACATCAGCCACACCATGGGTGAGCAAACTATCGCTTCCTGCGTGGTATTTAATCAGGACGGCCCGCTAAAATCCGATTATCGTCGTTTCAACATCAGCGGCATCACCAAAGGCGACGACTACGCCGCCATGGAGCAGGCGCTATTGAAACGCTACGATAAAGATTTGGACGAAGACAAAATTCCCGACATTATTTTTATCGACGGCGGCAAAGGGCAGCTTAACCGCGCCTTGCAGGTGTTCGAAAATCTCAAGGTAAAATGGAATAAAAACCGACCACACTTAATCGGCGTCGCCAAAGGTGTGGATCGCCGTGCCGGCTTGGAAACCCTGATTTTAAGCAAATGGGACAAAGAATTACATTTGCCGTCAGACAGTCTCGCACTGCATTTAATCCAACATATCCGCGACGAAAGCCACAACCACGCCATCAGCGGACACCGCAAAAAACGCCAACAACATTTCACCCAAAGCGGCTTGGAAAGCATCGAAGGCGTCGGCGCCAAACGTCGCCAAGCCCTGCTCAAATACCTCGGAGGCTTGCAAGGCGTCAAAAATGCTACCCTCGACGAAATCGCCTCCGTCCCCGGCATATCAAAAGCCTTGGCGGAAAAGATTTTTGAGACGTTGCAACATTAGGTTAAAAAGAAAAGTGCGGTCATTTTCTTTAACGTTTTTTACTTTGAAAAAACACTTGAGAAAATGACCGCACTTTTTTAGAAAAAACCGCTATTTCACCACAATAAATTCCGCCGTAGCTTGTCGCTCAATTAATTTGCCAACCGGGTAAAGTTCTACACCGGCTTTTTGCGCAACGGCGAAAACCTCATCTTTTGCTTCCGGTTTCACGGCGATGAGTAAACCGCCGGAGGTTTGCGGATCGCATAATACGGCTTTTTGCAGATCGTTAATCGGCGCGATTTTGTGTCCATAGCTGTCGAAATTTCGATTGGTGCCGCCCGGGATACAGCCTTGTGCGATGTAATCGTACACACCGTCCAAGGTTTTCACGTTGGCGAAATCCACTTCGGCATTGAGGTCGGAGCCTTCGCAAATTTCCGCTAAATGCCCCAACAAGCCGAAACCGGTGACGTCGGTCATGGCGGTTACGCCGTCAATATGGGAAAACTCGTTGCCGATAAGGTTCATTTGACACATCCAATGGGTTGCCAAACCTTTGTGTTCCGGTTTTAATTTGCCTTTTTTCTCTGCAGTAGTTAACACGCCGATGCCCAGCGGTTTGGTTAAATACAGATGACATCCTGCTTCTGCTGAGGCATTGCGTTTCACTTTTTCCGTGTCAATAATGCCCGTCACCGCCAAGCCGAAAATCGGTTCGGGTGAATCGATGGAATGCCCGCCGGCAAGGGCGATACCCGCTTGCTGACAGGCAAAACGCCCACCGTCGATGATGCGTTGCGCCACACTCGCGGGCAATTTGTTAATCGGGAAGCCGAACACCGCAATCGCCATAATCGGCTTACCGCCCATGGCGAAAATGTCGCTCACGGCGTTAGTTGCTGCGATACGTCCGAAATCAAAAGGATCGTCCACAATGGGCATGAAAAAGTCGGTGGTACTGATAATCGACGTACCATTGCCTAAATCATACACCGCCGCGTCATCTTTGGTGTCGTTGCCGACCAACAGATTCGGATCAATAAACGGAGCCATTTCGGTATGCAAAATTTCCTCTAAAACCTTAGGCGATATTTTGCAACCTCAACCGGCACCGTGGCTATATTGTGTCAGTCGGATGTCGTCGATTAGCTCATCTTGCACACCGTGCAAAGCCTGCTCTGTCATGTTTACTTCCTTTTTGTTAAACGAATAGCGTGATTATAGCTTTATTGGGCTAAGGATTCATTGTCTGAAATCAATTTCTTCGGAAACAAAAAAATGCGGTGAAAACTCACCGCACTTTTGTCTTTTATATTGTCATTTAAAATCCAATTAAAGCGCTTTTAAAATGTCATCCACACGTTCTTTGGCATCACCAAACAGCATTTGGGTGTTTTCTTTGAAGAACAGCGGATTTTGCACGCCTGCGTAGCCGGTATTCATTGAACGTTTGAATACCACCACGTTAGCGGCTTTCCACACTTCTAACACCGGCATACCGGCGATTGGGCTGTGCGGATCGTCCATTGCCGCCGGGTTCACGGTGTCGTTGGCGCCGATAACCAAGACGGTGTCGGTGTCGGCGAAATCGTCGTTGATTTCATCCATTTCCAACACAATGTCGTAAGGCACTTTGGCTTCCGCCAATAACACGTTCATGTGGCCCGGCAAGCGTCCGGCAACAGGGTGGATACCGAAACGCACGTTGACGCCGCGTTCGCGTAATTTTTGCGTAATTTCCGCTACCGGATATTGCGCTTGCGCCACCGCCATGCCGTATCCCGGGGTGATGATCACGGAGCTGGAGTTTTTCAGCAATTCCGCCACTTCTTCTGCGGTGGTTTCACGGTGTTCGCCTTGTTCCGCGTCGGAAGACACCTGAACATCATTGCCGAAACCGCCTGCGATAACGCTGATGAAGGAGCGGTTCATGGCTTTACACATGATGTAGGACAGGATCGCACCGGAAGAACCCACCAGCGCACCAGTCACAATTAACAGGTCGTTGCTGAGCATGAAACCTGCTGCTGCAGCCGCCCAACCGGAATAGGAGTTCAACATAGACACAACCACCGGCATATCCGCACCGCCGATGGATGCCACCAAGTGCCAGCCGAAGGCAAGGGCAATCACGGTCATGATTAATACCGGGAAGATGTTGTCCGGATTATTCAGGAACGCCACCATCAATAATGCAGAAACCACCAACGCCGCTAAGTTTAGTTTGTGACGATGCGGCAACATTAACGCTTTGGAATCAATTTTTCCGCTTAATTTACCGAATGCCACAACAGAACCGGTGAACGTTACCGCACCGATGAAGATGCCGAGGAACACTTCCACGTTATGCACGCTGGCAAGTGCGGCTTGTTCCGCAAGGAATTTCGCCTGTTCCACATCGTTTAAGCCGTTCGGCATGGTCGGAATATCATGTAAACCGTAGCTGTTATAGCCCACCAAAACGGCAGCTAAACCCACGAAACTGTGCAAGATCGCAACCAGTTCCGGCATTTCGGTCATTTCCACTTTTAATGCGCGTTGAATACCGATAATGCCGCCGATCACCATCGCAATGATAATCCACAATGTGCCTTCGGATTTCGGTCCGAAAATAGTCGCGATGAGTGCGATACCCATCCCGATAATGCCGTACCAACACCCTGCTTTCGCGGTTTCATGTTTGGAAAGACCGGCTAAGCTCATGATAAAGAGCAACGCTGCCACAATATACGCAGCTTGTACAAAACCTTCTGACATCGTTTTCTCCTTAGCCTTTTCTAAACATAGAAAGCATACGTTGAGTGACGCGGAAGCCACCGAAAATGTTGATGCTTGCCACTAAAATCGCAATGAACGCCAACACGCTGATGAAAGGATTACCTTGTGAGATTTGCAATAATGCGCCCACGATGATAATGCCCGAAATGGCGTTGGTTACCGCCATGAGCGGCGTATGCAACGCGTGGCTGACATTCCAAACCACATAATAGCCGACCACACAGGCCAGTACGAACACGGTTAAGTGAGAAAGGAAGGCTGCCGGCGCAATGGAAGTGAGCCATAAGAACAGAATGCCGACCACCGCCATGATGCCGTATTTCTTACGTGGATCTGCCGGTTTTTCTTCTTTTTTAGCCGCACTTGCTGCCGGTTTGGCTTGTTGCGGTTGAGCGGAAACTTGAATCGGCGGAGCCGGCCAAGTCACTTCGCCGTCACGAATGACGGTTACGCCGCGCAATACCACATCGTCAAAATTAATGTCGATTTGACCGTCTTTGTTTTTGCAAAGTAATTTCAATAAGTTGACGAGGTTGGTGCCGTAAAGTTGGGAGGATTGGGTTGGCAGGCGACTTGGTAAATCGGTGTAACCGATGATTTTTACTTGATTGTCGGTGACCACCACTTCGCCCGCTTTGCTCAGTTCGCAGTTACCGCCGGTAGCCGCCGCCAAATCCACGATCACGCTACCCGGTTTCATGGACGCCACCATTTCTTTGGTGATTAAACGCGGTGCCGGTTTACCCGGGATTAACGCGGTGGTGATGATAATATCCACTTCTTTCGCTTGTTCGGCGTAAAGTTCAAGCGCGCGACGATTGAACTCATCGGACATCACTTTTGCGTAACCGTCGCCGCTGCCGCCTTCTTCTTTGAAATCGATTTCAAGGAAGCTGGCACCCATACTTTCAACCTGTTCTTTTACTTCCGGACGGGAGTCAAAAGCACGCACGATAGCGCCAAGGCTGTTTGCCGCACCAATCGCCGCAAGACCGGCAACACCCGCACCGATAACCAACACTTTCGCCGGCGGTACTTTACCTGCGGCGGTAATTTGCCCGGTGAAGAAGCTGCCGAATTCATGAGCAGCTTCCACCACCGCACGATAACCGGCAATATTCGCCATGGAACTTAACGCATCGAGCGCCTGTGCACGGGAAATACGCGGCACGGCATCCATCGCCAATACATTGATTTTTTTCGCTGAGAGTTTTTCCATTAATTGCGGATTTTGCGCCGGCCAAATAAAGCTGACCAAGGTCGCACCGTCTTTCATTAAGGCAATTTCGTCGTCGGTCGGCGCATTGACTTTAAAAATAATGTCTGCGTTCCAAACCTGTGCTGCATCGCCGATTTTCGCGCCGGCGGCTGCAAATGCCTGATCCTCAAAGCTTGCTTTAAAACCCGCATCATGTTCAACAATCACCTCAAAGCCAAGCTTTAAAATTTGCTGAACCGTCTTCGGCGTTGCCGCCACGCGACTTTCATTATCAAGCAGTTCTCTAGGTACACCAATTAACATAATGATTCCCTTTGATTGATTAATGATTTGGGTAAAATTACCCGCCCGAAATGACTATTTTTTAAAAGTCAAACTGTGGCTAACTCTATCATTGTTCGGTCAAAAACTGAAAAAGTTTTTCGGCTTTTTATGCGATATGTGATCCCGATTATAATTTGTTTAATTGTTCAAAAGGATTAGAAATTCATCGCCTGCTTTGCTATCTTACGCGCCAACCGTTTTTCCGCCGTTTAACTGCAGCGTGTTAAAAAACACTGCCAAAATAAACCGCACTTTTATACACAAGGCTAACAAAATGCAATTACCTTCATTACAACCCGCCACCTTAATCCGTCGTTACAAACGCTTTTTAGCCGATGTACAACTGCCGAACGGCGACATCACTACCCTGCACTGCGCCAACACCGGCGCCATGATCGGCTGTGGCGCGGAAGGCGATACGGTGTGGTATTCCACCTCCGATAGCACCACACGTAAATACCCAAGCTCTTGGGAATTGACCCAACTGGCAAACGGCAACCTGGTTTGCATTAATACCCACCGTTCCAATCAGCTCACTTTCGATGCCTTACAAAAAAAGCAAATTTTTGAGCTTGCCATGTATGACGAAATTCACCCTGAAGTGAAATACGGCGAAGAAAACAGCCGTATTGATTTTCTGCTGAAAGGCAAAGATCTACCCGATTGCTATGTGGAAGTGAAATCCATCACTTATGTGGACAAGGACAAAAAACTCGGTATGTTCCCCGATGCCGTCACCACGCGCGGGCAAAAACACCTGCGCGAATTGATTGCCATGAAAAAACAGGGACACCGCGCGGTGATTTTCTTCTGCGGGCTGCATGACGGCTTCGATCATTTCCAAATCGCCAAACACATCGATCCCAAATATGACGAACTGCTCCGCCAAGCATTAAAAGAAGGCGTGGAAGTCTATGCGTACGCCGCCGAGTTTGAAAAAACACAAGGAATTCCGACCGCACTTAACTTGACGAAAGTCGTGCCGTTTAAACCGGATTAAGTTTGATTCAATTTATTTGATAATTATTTTCATTAAAGTACTTGACTTTACCTTTGAGAACAATTATCATTTAGAACATTCAAACAATAATAGATAATCACTCCAACATTTAACGCCTCCTCCCCCACAAAAGAGGCGTTTTTTTTGTCTGAAATTTGCCGTTCCTAGGCAAAAACCATTCAAATTTGGCGAATAATCTCTATAATGTAGCCTTTCTGTAAATTGAATAACATTAGGACATCACATGACTGATATGAATACCGTTCTCGCGGAACTAAAGCGCGGTGTAGATGAAATTCTTTCCGAACAGGATTTAATTGAGAAACTTAAAGAAAACCGCCCGTTGCGCGTGAAACTCGGTGCCGATCCGACAGCGCCGGATATTCATTTAGGTCACACCGTGGTGTTAAATAAATTACGCCAATTCCAAAATTTCGGTCATGAAGTGATTTTCCTCATCGGCGATTTCACCGGCATGGTGGGCGATCCGTCCGGCAAAAACACCACCCGTCCGCCGCTTAGTCGCGAAGACGTGCTACGCAACGCGGAAACCTACAAACAGCAAATCTATAAAATTCTGGATCCGCAAAAAACCCGCATTGTGTTCAACTCCGAATGGTTGGGCAAACTCGGCACCGAAGGCATGATTCGCCTGGCGAGCAATTACACCGTCGCGCGTATGTTAGAACGTGACGATTTCAAAAAACGCTTTAGCAACAACCAACCGATTGCTATCCACGAATTTATTTATCCGCTCCTGCAAGGGCACGATTCCGTCGCCTTGGAAGCCGACGTTGAACTGGGCGGTACCGACCAGAAATTCAATTTATTGGTGGGACGCGAACTGCAAAAATCCGCCAGTCAAAAACCGCAAGTGGCAATCACGCTGCCGTTATTGGTGGGCTTGGATGGCGAGAAAAAAATGTCCAAATCCCTCGGCAACTACATCGGCGTCACTGATGCGCCTAGTGACATGTTCGGCAAAATCATGTCCATTTCCGATGAATTAATGTGGGATTGGTACAACCTGCTTTCCTTCCGTCCGTTAACGGAAATCGCCCAATTAAAACAAGAGGTGGCGAACGGCAAAAATCCGCGTGATGTAAAAATTCTATTAGCAAAAGAAATCATCGCCCGCTTCCACAACGAAGCCGATGCAGACGCTGCAGAACAGGAATTCATCAACCGTTTCCAAAAAGGCGCGATGCCTGACGAGATGCCGGAATTTACTTTTGAAGGCGAAATTGGGCTTGCCAACCTGCTAAAAGAAGCCGGTCTGGTCGCTTCCACCTCCGAAGCCAACCGTATGGTGCAGCAAGGCGGCGTGAAAATCGACGGCGAAAAAGTGGAAGACGCCAAACTGATCGTCACCGCCTCAACCGCCGTTTACCAAGTGGGTAAACGCAAATTCGCCAAAGTGACGGTGAAATAAAAACAGCCCGAAAACTGACCGCACTTTCATGCACGCCATAAAGTGCGGTTATTTTTAACTGCGTTTTGAAATGATATGCCTAAAATCGTTCTCATCAGACATGTAACGCCATTGGTTGATGGTGACAAATGCAATGCCTCCATAGCCCAAAAACGTTTACTTGAATATAATCAAACCGAACGCTTGGCACTAAATGAAATAAATTCCTTCAAACAAAGTTCTACATATCAGGATATTTTAACAATCAAGAAACGCTTTGTTTCTCCTCTGATTAGGGCACAAAAAACGGCTGATTATTTATTCCCAAGCCATGAATTAATTACTCTGGAAGATTTAAAAGAGTTTGATCTAAAAATAATCAATATTCCAAAAATAAAACTCACACTTAACTCATGGTTTATTCTTTCCAGAATTTTATGGCTATTGGGATTAAATAAAACGCAAAGAAATATAAGAGAAGAAAAGAAGCGGGTTGAAAAGTTACTGCCAACGTTGCTAGAACAAGATTGCTGTATTGTCAGCCATGGTTTTATTCAACATGAAATAAAAAAACATTTGAAGAAAAATCACTTTATAAAATCATTTCATGAAAAGAACGGATGTTTTTGTGTAGAGATATTCCAAAATTTTACATTCAAACAAAATACAAATTTATAGCTTAATAACAGGAGCATGTGATGAATCAAAAAATCTGGGTACTGGGTGATGCCGTGGTGGATTTAATTCCGGACGGGGAAAACCATTATTTGCGTTGTGCGGGCGGGGCGCCGGCGAATGTGGCGGTGGGCATTGCCCGTTTAGGCGGCGACAGCGCGTTTATCGGTCGCGTGGGCAAAGATCCTTTAGGCGAATTTATGCAACAAACCCTGCAACAAGAAAACGTGCAAACCGCTCATATGATTCTTGATCCACAACAACGCACTTCCACGGTGGTGGTCGGTTTAGACAACGGCGAACGCAGTTTTACCTTTATGGTGAACCCAAGTGCGGATCAGTTTTTGCAGGTCGCCGATTTGCCGAATTTCCAAGCGAATGAATGGCTGCACTGCTGCTCCATTGCGTTAATCAATAACCCGTCCCGCGAAACCACCTTTGAAGCCATTCGTCGCATTAAAGCGGCAGGCGGATTTTTCTCCTTCGATCCGAATTTGCGCGAATCTCTGTGGGCAAGTTTTGAAGACATGAAGCAAACCGTTATGCAGGCAGTCGCATTGGCGGATGTGTTGAAATTTTCGGAAGAAGAACTGACGCTGCTCACCGACACCCAAACTTTAGACGAAGCGTTTGAAAAAATCACCGCACTTTATCCGGAGAAATTGATTATCGTCACCCTAGGCAAAGACGGTGCGCTCTATCACCTCAACCAAACCCGTGAAATCGTCGCCGGCAAGCCGTTACAACCGGTGGACACTACCGGCGCGGGCGATGCTTTCGTGGGCGGGTTGCTGTCCGGTTTATCGCAACATGAAAACTGGCATGAACATGAGGTTTTAGTCGACATTATCCGCCAAGCCAATGCCTGCGGTGCCTTGGCGACCACGGCAAAAGGTGCCATGTCCGCCTTGCCGAATAAAGCACAATTGGCGGCGTTTTTGGCAAAGTAATTCCTCGCCGAATCTAATTTGTAGGGGCGGGTCCTGTGCCCGCCCGTAAATATCAAATCAAAATTTGGGCGGGCACAGGACCCGCCCCTACGAGGCCCCTCTATGCATATTTTCAACAACGGAAAATACAAAAGCATCCTTGCGGCAGAATCCGGTGAGCTTGCGGAAATTGCTCAAACCGTGCAAAAAGACAAAGATTTTCGCCCGACCTACCATCTTGCGCCGCCGACGGGATTATTAAACGACCCGAACGGCTTAATTTTCGACGGTGAAAAATACCATCTTTTTTATCAATGGTTTCCGTTTGATGCCCTGCACGGCATGAAACACTGGAAACATTTCATCACCCGCGATTTTCAACACTATGAATCCGCCGACGATTTGATTCCTTGCGAACTGTTTGAATCCCACGGTTGCTATTCCGGCGGAGCGTTAAAAGTCGGCGATAAATTGGCGATGTTTTACACGGGCAACACCCGCCGCCCAACGGATAATCAACGCGTGCCTTATCAAAATTTAGCGATTTTCGATCTTAACGGAAAATTGCTGAGTAAACGTCCGTTAATTGAAAACGCCCCTGAAGGCTATACAGAGCACGTTCGCGATCCGAAACCGTTCTTCACCAAAGACGGCAAAATTCGCTTTGTGTGCGGCGCGCAGCGGGAAAATCTCACCGGCACCGCCATTCTTTTTGAAATGGATAATTTAGCCTCCGAACCGCGTTTATTGGGCGAGCTTTCCCTTCCGGCATTCGACAATGGCAATGTGTTCATGTGGGAATGCCCGGATTTATTTAAATTGGGCGATAAAGACGTGTTTATTTGGTCGCCGCAAGGCAAACAGCGCGAAGCCCACCAATTCCAAAATAATTATCATGCGGTGTATGCCGTCGGCAAGCTGGAAGGCTTAACGTTCCATGCCGAGCACATTGCCGAGTTGGATCAGGGCTTTGATTTCTACGCGCCGCAAACTTTTGCGGGATTGCGCAATGCGGAAAGCACCATCATGTTCGGCTGGTGCGGTTTGCCGGATTTAACCTATCCGACGGATAAATTCAAATGGCATTCCACCCTCACCCTGCCGCGTGAATTGCGTTTACAGGGCAATCGATTATTTCAACGTGCGATCGTAAAAACGTACGAAAATCTGACCGCACTTTCCGACATCACCGTGGAAAATCAGGCGGAAATCACCCATTTGGATCGCGCTTATGTCACGTTCAACGCAAACAACCAAGCCTTCAAGCTTGATTTTTTCCAAAACGACAAAGGGCAAAAGCTGATTCTATCTTATGCAAACGGTGTGCTTTGCTTAGATCGTTCCGCCACCGACCAAACGGAACTCATGGAAAAATTCAAAGCCAAGCGTTATTGCGAAATCGAAAATCTGCAAAAAGTGGAAATTTTCTTTGATCGCTCCGTGGTAGAAATTTTCCTGAACGACGGCGAAAAAGCCATGACCTCGCGCTTTTTTATTGAGGATCGGAAAAACATGGTTGAAATCGATAGAAAATTAGCGTTGCAAATTGGCTATCCAAAAGAAATTCAAGCTTGATAAACTAAAAAGTGCGGTGAAATTTCACCGCACTTTTTTCATCAATACACCACTAATCGCTGTGGTCGAATCACGTTGTTTTCATCAATCCGCGCGACGCCAAGAAAGCGGTTCTCATGGGAGAATAACCGCACCAGTCCTTGTAATTCCGCCGAATTATCGAATTTTATGCGCTGACCGAAACCGATGCCTTGGGTTTGCTGTTCATCTAAGATTAACGCCGGCAATTTTGCTACGGCGGTATCCATTGGCAGCAATAAAGCGTCCAACGCGTTTAAATCTTGCTGTTCCGCCAAGGCTTGCAAAGCGTTCCAATCCAGCATGTTCTCCGTCGGGTAATCCGCCACCGCCGTACGACGCAACATGGTGACGTGTGCACCGCAGCCTAAAGCCTCACCTAAATCATCCACCAAGGTGCGAATATAAGTGCCTTTGGAGCAATGCACTTCTAACGTTAAATAAGGGGCGTTATATTCGATGAAATTCAGTTCAAAAATCGTAATGGGACGCGCTTGACGCTCTACGGTAATGCCTTGGCGTGCGTATTCATAAAGCGGTTTGCCGTTGTGTTTCAGTGCAGAAAACATGGTCGGCACTTGCAAAATATCCCCGCGAAACGCTTCAAGTGCGGTCAAAATTTCAGGTGTTTTTACCTTCACCAGGCGGGTTTCCACGAGCTGCCCTTCCGCATCGGATGTGTCGGTGCGTTCGCCCAGTTTTGCCGTCACCAAGTAACGCTTATCGGCATCCAGCAAAAACTGGGAAAACTTGGTGGCTTCGCCCAAACAAATAGGCAACATCCCTGTGGCAAGCGGATCCAACGCACCGGTATGCCCGGCTTTGTTCGCCTGAAAAATGCGTTTCACTTTTTGCATGATGTCGTTGGAAGACATGCCTTGCGGTTTATCCAGCAAAAACACGCCGTGAATATCACGCCCACGTTTACGCGGTTTGGACATTACTCGTTGTCCTCGTGGTGTTTTTTCTGATCTTCACGCATGACGTTAGTCACTAGATTAGACATGCGCATACCTTCCACTAAAGATTGATCGTAAATAAAGCGAATCTCCGGCACGATACGCAGACGCATGGCTTTGCCTAGCAACGTGCGGATATAAGGCGCGGCTTTTTCCAAGCCTTTCATGCCTTGTGAGATCGCCTGTTCATCATGATCAAATAAAAACGTGACGAAAATTTTGGCATACGCCAAATCACTGGACACTTCCACATCGGATACCGTCACCATGCCGATACGGGGATCTTTCACTTCGCGCTGTAAAATCACCGCGATTTCTTTTTGGATTTCTTGTGCGACACGGTCGCTACGTTTGAATTCTCGAGCCATTTTGTTTCTCTTTTATTTGTCCGCGGGTAAGTATACCCACGGTTAGGCATAAGTTCTTCCCCTTTGGGGAAGTTTGTACATAACCCCAAAAGGGAAAATTGTGTGTAGCCTAGGCAAAAAGTGCGGTCAAATTTGACCGCACTTTAAGGATTAAATTGAGCGCTTAACCTCAACCACTTCAAACACCTCAATCTGGTCGCCGACTTTCACGTCGTTGTAGTTCTTCACGCCGATACCGCATTCCATGCCATTACGCACTTCGGCGACATCGTCTTTGAAGCGGCGGAGGGATTCCAGTTCGCCTTCGAAAATGACCACGTTGTCGCGCAAGACGCGAATTGGATTATTACGTTTCACCACGCCCTCGGTCACCATACAGCCGGCGATGGCGCCGAATTTCGGATGACGGAACACATCGCGTACTTCTGCCAAGCCGATGATTTCTTGTTTGAATTCAGGTTGGAGCATGCCGCTCATTGCCGCTTTGATTTCGTTGAGCAATTCGTAAATGATGGAATAGTAACGTAAATCAATGTTTTCGCTTTCGATAATGCGGCGGGCGGAGCCGTCTGCACGCACGTTAAAGCCGACGATGATCGCGTTAGAAGCTGCCGCCAAAGTCGCGTCTGTTTCGGTAATACCGCCCACGCCGGAACCCACCACTTTCACTTTCACTTCGTCGGTGGAAAGTTCCATTAAGGATTGCACAATGGCTTCTACGGAACCCTGAACGTCCGCTTTCACAATGACGTTCAATTCTGCCACATCGCCTTCCGCCATGTTGCTGAACATATTCTCCAGTTTGGCTTTTTGTTGTCGGGCAAGTTTCACTTCACGGAATTTGCCTTGGCGATATAACGCCACTTCACGCGCTTTTTTCTCATCACGTACGACAGTGGCCTCATCACCCGCTGCCGGTACGCCGGAAAGCCCTAACACTTCCACCGGAATTGCCGGACCGGCTTCGTCGATTTCTAGACCGTTTTCATCGCGCATTGCACGCACGCGTCCATATTCAAAGCCACAAAGCAAAATGTCGCCTTTGGTTAACGTGCCTGATTGTACGAGGATAGTTGCTACCGGACCGCGACCTTTATCCAAGTAGGATTCGATCACCACGCCGGTCGCCATGCCGTTTTTCACAGCGGTTAATTCAAGCACTTCCGATTGCAATAAGATGGCTTCAAGCAATTCGTCAACGCCGGTCCCTTTTTTCGCGGAGACATACACGAATTGTACGTCACCGCCGAATTTTTCGGCGATCACGTCATATTGCAGTAATTCCTGCTCAACGTGTTCCGGATTGGCCTCCGGTTTATCGATTTTGTTCACGGCAACCACGATTGGCACCCCCGCCGCTTTGGCGTGTTGGATCGCCTCGATAGTTTGCGGCATCACGCCGTCATCGGCAGCGACGACCAACACCACGATGTCGGTGGCTTTTGCACCACGTGCACGCATGGAAGTAAACGCCGCATGTCCCGGGGTATCTAAGAAAGTAATCATTTTGCCGTCATCGGTTTCAACGTGATACGCACCGATGTGCTGCGTAATCCCGCCCGCTTCGCCTGCCGCCACTTTGGCTTTACGAATATAGTCAAGCAAGGAAGTTTTACCGTGGTCAACGTGCCCCATAATGGTCACAACCGGCGCACGCGTCACTAATTCCGCGTCCACATCACGGTCGCTCATCACCGCTTCTTCCAATTCATTTTCTTTACGCACGATGACCTTGTGTCCCATTTCTTCCGCGACAAGTTGCGCGGTTTCTTGGTCGATCACTTGGTTAATGGTCGCCATAGCGCCCATTTTCATCATGGTTTTAATCACTTCCGTGGCTTTCACCGCCATTTTATTGGCAAGTTCGGCAACAGTGATGGTTTCACCGATAACCACATCGCGGTTAACCGCTTGAGCCGGTTTGGTAAAGGCTTGTTGTAACGCACTGCCTTTTTTCGCCTGCTTGCCTTTGCCGCCTTTTACATCTTTTTGGTTGCGACGGTTAGACTCGCGCTCGTTTTTATTGCTGTCGTCATCACGTCCGCCCTTTTTCGCCTTATTCACTTTATTTTTACCACGACCGCGATTTTCATTGCGACGCTCTTCTTCGTCTTCAGCTTCAAGGGCATAACTGGACGTCAAATTGTAGTCGGAATAATCTTCCGCACTATTGTTTTGATGATGATCATCGGAAAGATCGGCATAACGTTTTGCTTCTTCCGCCGCTTTACGCGCTTGTTCTTCCGCCTTTTGACGGGCTAACTCTTCCGCTTTACGACGCAATTCCGCTTCTTCCGCTTTACGTTTTTCTTTTTCCGGATCTGCAGATTTAACCGGATTATTGACCGCACTTTGCACCGGCGCAACTTGTGCCTGTTTTGCTTTTTCGGCAGCTTCTTTTTCTTTCGCCGCTTTCTCTCTTTGCGCTCTTTCTTCCGCCGCTTTTTGTTCGGCTTCTTGTCTTGCTTTCAATTTTGCCGCTTCTTCGGCTTTTTGAGCCGCCTCTGTTGGAATCGTACGTTTTTTGCGCACTTCAACCTGCACTTCTTTACTTTTGCCCGAAGCACTGGTGCCGCTAACGGTGGTTTTTGTTCTGCGCTGTAAGCTCAGTTTTTTCGGGGCGTTTTTTAATTCTTCTGTCATCTTTTCACTCCTTCATTACTCAGTGAACCAACAAATGTTTCTGGCTGCCATAATCAAATCCGCAGCTTGTTCGGCACTGAGTCCTTCAATGTCGGCTAAATCGTCCACCCCTTGCTCTGCAAGCTCTTCCAAGGTGGTAATTTGTTTTTCCGCCAATTTAAAGGCGATATGGCGATTCATACCTTCAAGGTTGAGCAAACGATCTTCAATTTTTGCCTGTTTCAACGCTTCTTCTTCCGCTAACGCTTTTGCCGTAATAGCATTTTTCGCACGGGTTTGTAACTCTTCGACCAAATCTTCGTCTTCCAAACCGTCGATAGCGGTTAACTCGCTCACGGAAACATACGCCAATTCTTCTAAGGTGGAAAAACCTTCATCAATCAATAATTGGGCGAATTCTTCATCAATTTCCAGAGCATCAATAAACAAGTTTAATGCCTTGTCGTCTTCCGCTTGGTGTTTCGCATTCAATTCCTGCGTAGTCATGACATTTAACACCCAGCCGGTTAATTGGGTTGCCAAACGCACGTTTTGACCGTTACGACCGATGGCTTGCGCTAAATTGGCTTCTTCTACGGCAATATCCATGGAATGTTTGTCTTCATCGACTACGATAGAACTCACATCCGCCGGCGCCATGGCATTGATCACGAATTGTGCCGGATTGTCATCCCAAAGCACGATGTCCACGCGCTCGCCACCGAGCTCATTGGTGATTGCCTGCACACGTGCACCGCGCATCCCCACGCAAGCGCCTACCGGATCAATACGCTTATCGTTACTTTTCACCGCAATTTTTGCGCGGGAACCCGGATCACGTGCGGCGCTGCGGATTTCGATTAATTCCTCACCGATTTCCGGCACTTCCAAACGGAACAATTCAATTAACATTTCCGGTTTGGCGCGGGTCACGAATAATTGTGTGCCTTTGCTTTCCGGATTAACTTTGTATAACACGCCGCGCACACGATCGCCCGGGCGGAAGTTCTCGCGCGGTAGCATATCTTCGCGTAACATCACGGCTTCCGCTTTGTTACCGTCTTCGCCGTTCACATCTAAAATAATGCTGTCGCGGTTACTTTTCTTCACGGTAGCGGTAATAATTTGTCCTTCTTTGGAACGGAATTGATCGACGATTTTACTGCGTTCCGCTTCGCGAATTTTGGTGCTGATCACTTGGCGTGCGGTTTGCATCGTGATACGGTCAAAGGCGATGGATTCAATTTGGTCTTCCACATAATCGCCCACCTGCGCATTCGGATCTTCAAAACGTGCGGCTTCCAACGTGATTTCTTTGGTCGGGTTATTCACTTCTTCCACGACAAGCCAGCGGCGGAAGGTGTCGAATTCACCGGTTTTTGGGTTAATGGTAACGCGCACATCCACGTCATATTCGTATTTCTTTTTGGTTGAAAGGGCAATGGCGCTTTCTAACGCTTCAAAAATTTTCTCGCGTGGCAATAATTTTTCATTGGACACGGCTTCTGCCGCTAATAAAATTTCTTTACTCATGCTGTTTCTATCCTTTTTAAATTTAAAATTTTGCAACAACGTTGGCTTTTTGAATATTGCCGAACGCCAAAACCTGTTCTTGTTTATCCATAATCAGCGTAATCATATCATTGTCAATTTTCTCCAATTCCCCTTGCCACTTACGACGATCCGCCACCGGAATACGCAAATGCACCACAATTTCCTGCCCAATATAACGGGCATATTGCGCTAACGTAAAGAGCGGGCGATCCAATCCCGGCGAGGAAACCTCAAGGTTATATTTATCCGCAATCGGATCTTCCACATCTAACACCGCGCTTACCTGACGGCTCACATCGGCGCAATCATCCACAGTTACGCCGCCTTCTTTATCAATAAACAAACGCACGGTTAAGTAACGGCCGACACGTTGGCATTCAATGCCCCAAAGCTCACAACCGAGATCTTCTACGGAGCTTTGTAATAAATCCTGTAATTTCTGTTCCAAAGTTGCCAAAACAACCTCCCTCAAACGATAGACGTAAAAAAAGGGCTTAAAGCCCAGTTTTTCAATAATTATCAACTAATTAAAAACAATTATTTGATATTTAAACAACAAATTTATCGTATAAAAAAACCCCAAAATTGGGGTTCTTTTTACTGAACTTGTGATTGGTTGCGGGGGCCGGATTTGAACCGACGACCTTCGGGTTATGAGCCCGACGAGCTACCAAGCTGCTCCACCCCGCGTCCGAAATATGTGGCGTATTATAGTGATCTGTGATGAAAATAGCAAGGTTTAATTCAGCGACAAAAGCTCAAATGAAAAAACGCCGCAAAAAATGACCGCACTTTTAGAGGCTAAACAACCAATCGTCTTTCTTCGGCGTTTGCAAATAAAAGCCTTTTTCTTTAATTTGTTGCAGAACCTCCGCGTTATCCGCATTGACCAACGATTTTTTTCCGTCAAGGTTAAACGGCATAACAAAAATCGGCTTGCCGAAAACCTTTAACAACGCCTCCGGTAACGCCTCAAACTGATCGCGTTTTTCCACATAAAGGTACATACCCGCTTCTTTCGGGCTTTTATAAATAGCACATAGCATAATTTGCTCCCTAGCAAGGTTCAAGTTGCCGATTTTGCAATAATTCATTATTATTAGGCAACTCTTTTTCTTGGAATTTCGTTATGGCACAGGATATTATCGAACTACGAACAGGTCAATTTTCCGCCGTATTTATCAGTATCAACAGTTCAAGCTTAACGGCGATTAAGCGCGCTTTGACAAAGAAAAGTAAAAATGCACCCTCATTGTTTCAAAATATTGAAGTGATTTTGCAATTTAATCCTATGCTGGAAAAAGTCAATTTGGTTGCATTGAAGGATTTACTGGCGGAATATAACATTCATGTCATTGGCGTTGCCGATTGGCAAAACCATTTGCAACGGGAGTTAATCCTTACCGCCGACTTACCTCTTCTCGGCAAAATTGATAATCTCTCCGAAATTTTGCCCGAGCCACGCCATCAAGCAACAAAAATTGTGCCTCACAATGTGATTGACAAACAGGTTATCTACGCTAAAAACAGCGATTTGATTATTCACGGTGATGTGGAACATGGCGCGGAAGTGGCGGCTGACGGCAACATTCATATTTACGGCGAGCTGTTGGGGCGCGCCATGGCGGGTGTCAATAGCAGTTCAGGCTCCATTTACACACAATATTTGGATGCCGAATTCGTGGCGGTTAACAGCCGTTTTCTCTATAAAGAAAAAATCCCGACCGAATTCCTATATCGTTCAGTCAGGATTTTTGCAGAAAAGGAGAAATTAGTTTTTGCTCCTTTCTAAAAAGCAGCTTAGTCTGCTTTTTTATTTGCCTTCAGTTTCGCTTTTTACGGCGTCCTTCACTTCAGCGGCTTTTTCGGATACGGCATCGGCAGCTTGACCGGCTTTTTCTGCTGCAGCATCTTTCATTTCATCGGCTTTTGCTGCCACTGCATCCATTTTTTCAGATGCGGCGTCTTTTGCTTCTGCCATTTTGTCTGCTGTAGCTTCTTTTGCATCTTTCGCTGCTTCAACTGTAGCATCCTTCACATCTTGTGCGGCGTTTACTACAGCATCTTTAGCCTCGGAGACACTTGCTTTTGCCTGTTCGGCTTGTGGTGAAGTTTTACCGTCATCACAAGCGGTTAAACTTAAAGTTACGCCTAACACTAATGCGGCTAATACTGATTTTTTCATCGTTACTCCTAATTAACAATTAAAAATAAACGCCTTACAAAATTGTTCTGTAAGACACCCATAGTCTGTAACAAAAATTTACAAAAGCAAATATTTTTTTGCCAAAAAGTGCTTAAACCTTGAATAAAACAAGCAAAAATTGACTTTAATATACTGAAATATAATACTTTTATTCACCTTCCTAATTTTAAATAAAAAAATGAGGAAAATTTACAATAGCTTTAATTTTGGTTAAAATTTATCCAAATATTTAATTTCAGCCACCTCTGCGCGATCATCATTGAGATCAATTTCCGCAATCGTCGCAGGGTAAAAACTCGCCGGATTTCGACCGCACATTTCTTTCACAATGTCGCCCACCAAAGGCAAATGTGAAATTAACAACACATTTTCCACGCCATCTTCGGCAAGCACGGAAAGGTACTCGCTCACCATCCCGGAATCGCCGTAAGGCGTAATGCCATCCCAGATTTCTAACTTATCCGTCAGTTTCTGATCATACACCTCATTAATTTGATGAAAGGTTTCTAACGCGCGGGCATAGGGGCTAACTAAAACCTTATCCAATACAGGGGCGGTGGATTTCAGCCACATTCCCTGTGTTGAGGATTGCTCTTTACCGCGCGCGTTAAGATGGCGCTCCTTATCGGATTTCGCCATCAATTCCGCTTCGCCGTGACGCATAACAAACAAACGCATGACCGCTCACCTAGTTTGCTTTCACAGCATTAGCAATTTCTTCCGCACATTGTTGTGCCAATGTGCCGTCCTCACATTCCACCATCACACGGATAAGCGGCTCCGTACCGGATTTACGCAACAGGATTCGACCTTTGCCCGCCAAACGTTTTTCAACGTCAGCCGCAACCGCTTTCACCGAATCGCTTTCCAACGGATTTTCACCGCCGGCAAAACGCACATTAATCAAGACTTGCGGGAATAATCTCACTGCGCCCGCCAATTCGTTTAAGGTTAAACGGTGTTTCGCCATGGCGGTTAAGACGGCAAGTGAAGCGATAATGCCGTCCCCGGTGGTGTTACGATCGGCGATGATAATATGGCCAGAGTTTTCCCCGCCTAACCCCCAACCGCGTTCCTGCATTTTTTCCAATACATAACGATCGCCCACATTGGCGCGTACGAAAGGAATGGCTAATTGTTTTAACGCTAACTCAAGGCTCATGTTACTCATTAAAGTTCCCACGACGCCGCCTTGTAAACGCCCTTCACGCAAGGCTTCACGGGCGATAATAAATAATGCTTGGTCACCATCCACTTTATTACCCAGATGATCTATCATGATTAAACGGTCACCGTCGCCGTCATACGCCAAACCTACATCGGCATGGGTCTCAACAACTTTGGCTTGCAATGCGGCAATGTCGGTTGCACCGCATTTTTCGTTAATGTTCATACCGTTCGGGTGCGTACCGATTTCAATCACTTCCGCGCCCAGCTCGCGCATCACATTCGGCGCAATATGATACGTAGCGCCATTGGCACAATCCACGACGATTTTATAACCTTCCAAGCTTAAATGTGCCGGGAAAGTGCTTTTACAAAATTCGATATAACGCCCCGCCGCGTCTTTAATTCGGCTGGCACGCCCTAACTCGGCGGATTCCACGCAATCCATCGGCTGTTCCAACATAGCTTCGATTTCTTCTTCCACTTCATCCGGCAATTTTGTGCCTTGCGTGGAAAAGAATTTAATCCCGTTATCATAATACGGGTTATGTGAAGCAGAGATCACAATCCCCGCTTCGGCGCGGAAAGTGCGGGTCAAATAAGCGACGGCAGGCGTCGGCATCGGTCCGGTAAAAGCGGCGGATAAGCCGGCGGCGGCTAACCCGGCTTCAAGCGCCGATTCCAGCATATAGCCGGAAATACGCGTATCTTTGCCGATAAGCACCACGCGGGAACCGTGGTTTGCCAACACTTTCCCCGCAGCCCAACCGAGTTTTAACACAAAATCCGGGGTAATCGGATGCGTTCCCACTTTGCCGCGAACACCGTCGGTACCGAAATATTTACGTTCAGCCATGTTTTATTCCTTCTTTTTAGATATGTTTAATTTAACTGTTTATGGTCGCCTGCCGGATTTTCAACGCATCGGCAGTTTCCGCCACATCATGCACACGCAAAATACAAGCGCCGTTCATGGCGGCAATTAAAGCGGCGCTGACACTGCCGACGATTCGTTGTTCCACCGGTTTGTCCAGCACTGCGCCAATCATTGATTTACGGGAAATTCCTGCTAAGACAGGGTAGCCCTGTTTGCAAAAAACCGCGAGATCATGGAGCAATCGATAATTATGTTGCACGCTTTTACCAAACCCAAAGCCCGGATCCCAAATGATATTACCTTGTTTGATTCCTGCCGCCAGACATTGTTCCGTACGTTCTTGCATAAATTTTAAAACGTCTGCCACGACATCCTCATAATGTGGATTAAGCTGCATAGTACGCGGCTGTCCCTGCATATGCATAATGCACACCGGCAAGGCAAGCTGTGCGGCGGTCTCCAAGGCATACGGTTCGCGTAGTGCACGAATATCGTTAATCAAATCCATGCCTACCTTTGCCGCTTCTTGCATCACCTGCGCCTTTGAGGTATCCACCGAAATCCAGCAATCAAAACGTTGTCGCACCGCTTCCACCAAAGGTACAACCCGCTCCAGCTCTTGTTCTAAGGTCACTTCATCCGCCATCGGTCGAGTCGATTCCCCGCCGATGTCAATAATCGACGCGCCTTGTTGTAGCATTTTTTCCACTTGAACTAGGGCTTTATCTAACTGAAAAAATTTGCCGCTGTCGGAAAAAGAATCGGGGGTGAAATTGAGGATCCCCATAATTTGGGGTGAGGAAAGATCTAAGATTTTATTGTTGGCGGTTAATTTCATGAGATGTTCGCTTGCTTATAGGCAAAAAGTGCGGTGCATTATAACGGAGTTTTTTTACCTTGCCAAAAAATGCTACCACAGGCTCATTTGCTCTGTTGTTTTTTCTTCCGGCAAGGTAACGTGCAGCCCGATTAAACGCACGCTGCGCCCCGCCTTACGCTGCCAGATTTGACTCAACAGCAGGTTGAAATTTTCTTCGGAAAAATCCACCGCACTTTTTTCTAACGTCGTCACCTGAAAATCCTCAAACTTTAACTTCACACCGATTTTGCGAAATTGGGTCAACGGAATATGCGGGCAGGCGCGTTGTACCCGTGCCACCAGCTGAGAATAAAGTTTTTTCAACACGTCATACCCTTGAGTAAGCTGCTCGATATTTTCCAACAATGTGGTTTCCACGCCGACGGATTTACGCTCACGATGAGGCTGCACAAGGCGCTCATCAATACCATGGCTATATGCCCAAATGCGCTGTCCCATTTTGCCGAATAAATTAAACAGCACATTTCGATCATATCGTTGCACATCGGCACAAGTCACCAAGCCCATTTGTTGTAATTTTTCCGAGGTGACTTTACCTACACCAGGAATTTTTTTCAGCGGCAATGCCGCCACAAAATCCGCCACATCCTTTGGCTCAATGACAAATTGCCCGTTCGGCTTATTTTGATCGGAGGCGATTTTCGCCAGAAATTTTAACGGCGCGACGCCCGCCGATGCCGTTAAATGCAGCTCGTTAAAAATCGCCTGACGAATATCCTGCGCAATCCAAGTGGCGGAACCGAAACACTTATCGCAATCGGTCACATCCAAATAGGCTTCGTCCAAAGAAAGAGGTTCGATGATGGAAGTATAACGCTGAAAAATGTGATGAATTTGCTGCGACACTTCACGATATAACGCCATATTAATGGGAAGCAATACCAAATTCGGACAGAGTTTCAAAGCTTGTGCGGTGGACATGGCACTGTGTAAACCGAATTTGCGCGCCATATAATTGCATGTGGTCAGCACGCCGCGCTGCTCCGCTCTGCCACCCACGGCGACAGGTTTGTCGGCTAAGGAAGGATTCTCACGAATCTCAATGGACGCATAAAAGCAGTCCATATCAATGTGAATAATTTTTCTGGGTTTGTGAACGGGAGAATTCGGCATAAAAAAGTGCGGTCAAAAATTTAATTATTTTTTGTCGACCGCACTTTATCACATAAAACTGTATAAATAAACAGTAATTAATTGGCGACGTTAATTTGTTGCCCGTCGGCAAAAGTTAAATTCCGCGCCACGGAATACACTTGCACCGGCTCCTGTAAATGGGTGAACAGCGAACGATATTGCTCCGGAATTTGATTAAACGGAATACGCAAATTTACCGTAATTTTAGTTTTCGGTGCCATCGGCTGAGCAAAATTTAACGGCACGTCCTGCGAATAAATCATTTGCTGATCGTACAAATAGGCGGCAATCCAATACAGCGATTTAATCGGTTTATTGCTTTTGTTTTCCACGGAATATTTCACCAACACATAAGCCTGATTTTCATCATCCACCACTATGTCACGTTCTTCAAAATGAATATCTACGCTGTTTTTAAACTGTGATAAGGCACTTTGTTGAGTATTCTTCGTTTTTTGCTTGGTTTGCTGGGTTGTTTGAGCCTTGCCTTTTGTCGTTGGCTCGGCAGCGAATGCAGTATTGAAAGTCAATACGGAAGAGAATGCAAGCAAAGTCACTAATTTGACAAATTTCATTGGATAACCTTTAAATTAACTGAAGTGGCGGCATTCTACCCTATATAAGATAGGGTGAAAACGGAATTTTCATTAACTTACAAAAACAAAAAAGGATAGAAAATGCTCTATCCTTTCTTTTTACTCAATTTGCTTTATGCTTTCTTTTGCTCATCAGCAATACAAGCCGCCGCAGTGAAAAGCACATCTGTTGAAGAATTCAACGCGGTTTCGGTAGAATCTTGCAAAATACCGATAATGAAGCCCACACCGATCATTTGTGCCGCGACATCATCGGAAACGCCGAATAAGCTACACGCCAACGGAATAAGTAACAAAGAACCACCCGCCACACCGGAGGCGCCGCAAGCACAAAGACTTGCCACAATGCTCAACAGAATTGCGCTACCGAAAGAGACTTCAATGCCGAGCGTGTGCACTGCTGCAAGGGTTAATACTGTGATGGTAATCGCCGCTCCCGCCATGTTAATGGTTGCGCCCAACGGAATGGAAACGGAGTAAGTTTCTTCGTCTAAATTCAAACGTTTCGCTAGGTTAATATTCACCGGAATGTTCGCCGCCGAACTGCGGGTAAAGAAAGCAGTCACGCCACTCTCACGCAAACAAGTCCAAACCAACGGATACGGATTACGACGGATTTTCCAATAAACCAAAATCGGATTCACAACTAACGCAACAAAGAACATCGAACCAATTAATACGCTCAGTAATCGAACATACCCGCCTAATGCGCCTAAGCCTTTATCTGCTAAAGTTTCGGCAACTAAACCGAATACGCCGATCGGCGCAAAGGAAATGATCACATAAACGATTTTAGACACAGCCTCAGAAAAATCGGAAATCACCGCTTTTGTGGTGTCGGAAGCATGGCGAAGCGCCAAACCTAAACCGATAGACCAAGACAACACACCGATAAAGTTGGCTTTAAATAAGGCATTTAACGGGTTATCCACCATATTAAAAATCAGATCCAACAAGACCCCACCCACGCCTTTCGGTGCGGATGTAATATCTTCTTTTACGGATAACGCCACTTCTGTTGGGAATAAAAAGGCCGCAATCACCGCAACCAGCGCAGCTAAGAAAGTGCCTAATAAGTACAAAATAATGATAGATTTCATACTGGTTTGAGTGCCCACTTTCTTATTAGCAATGGCCGCCATAACCAACACGAAAATTAACAACGGTGCAACGGCACGCAATGAGCGGACAAAGATTTGACCTAAAACACCGACTTTTTCCGCCAGGCTAAAACCCAACACCGGTTGTAACACAGGCGTAATCAGCGCAACGAGAATACCGAGTACCAAACCAATGGCAATGCGTTTAACCAGATTACCTTGAAAAAACAGAGAAACTAAACGAGACATGTTCATAATAGATTAATGCTGTTGTGCAAATAGACTTGCTGTTGATCTTTGAATCAAAACTGATTCCCCTAAAAAAACCCGATAAAGATAGCTTAAATTTTGGCTAAAGAAAATACGAACACCTGTAATTTTTTTAGCTTTTTAAAAATATTCGCAATAAAATTAAAAATCATCTAATAAACAGCAGCTCATTTTAGCGTTAGCGATAAAATCCCCATTATCTTTCACCCGCCGGGAAAAAAATTTTCTTTTCCTGCTTGACTTACTGTATAAAATATCAGTATATTAATACTGTATAAACGAACAGTTAATTCTAACTAAGGATTCAATATGAACTATCAAAATCACGTCGGCGCACAAAATGATCAGTCTTTTTCTTATCAACCTATGCCGTTTTTTGATGATATGAAACAAAATAACTTGTTCTTTAATAAAAAGCTGGATCTCAACTTATACTGTATTAGACGCCCTCAGCAAACCTGCTTTATTCGCGTAACCAATCCGAATATGTTGGCATGGGGAATTGACGTGGGCGATATGCTGGTGGTGGAAAAGAACAACGAACTGTTTGTGGAAGAACTGGTTGTGCTTGAAGTAAATAACGAATTTCATATCTATGAATTCATCGCCCACACAAACGGTGAATTCGTGTTCTTATCATTAGATTCCAAAACCGAGAATATTAAAATTGACGATTGGCGTAAGCTGCCGATTGTGGGCACGGTTACCAATGTCATTCATCAACTACAACGCAAAAATACCATGCGCTTTGCGGCATGATAGTTTGGGTAAAAAGACAAAAAAAGTGCGGTTAAAAATTTAATTGTTTTTTTAACCGCACTTTTTTATTCAATACCAGATTAAAGTACGCGACGGGATTGGGTATAGGTTCTCGCCCAGTAATTGTCGCTTAAGGATTCAATAATCACACCACGGCTTGTACTGGAATGCATAAATTTATCATCGCCGATATACACGCCCACATGGTTGTTTCTACGGAAAAACACCAAGTCTCCCGATCTTAATTCTTTCTTTTGAATGGCTTTTCCCACATAGCGCTGCTCGGCAGTGGAACGCGGTAACGCCACACCAAACGCATCTAAGAATGTCGTTTGCATGAAACTGGAACAATCAATGCCATTTTTGGTGGTTCCGCCAAAACGATAGCGGGTTCCCGCCCATTCCCGATAAACTTTGGAAAGGCGTTTGTCCATAATGCCGGAATATTGATGAGGCTTGTTGGTTTTGAGTTGGGAGGCAATTAATTGATTAAGTTGTTCTTCGTCTTGATCAGGTTGGTATGAGGCGGTGCTATTCGAGCACGCAGTTAAGATGAACAAAGGAGTGATAATCAATAATTTTTTGAACATAGGTTTAAGTTGTTATTTTGAATATGGATTTAAGGTTTGCATTTCGAGTTACATAATTGCGCGCGATGATACCGTAAATTTATGTAAAAATCTACTTTTAATTTAACAAAAACCCCTATTTTTTAGCATATGTAGTGCATAAAACGAATTTTAAGCACTACATATTGAATGCTGAAAGGATTAGTTAGACGTATCCAATTCCGGGAAAGATTTCACCAAATCATCAACCGCTTTCATTTGGCTAACAAAGGCTTCCAGTTTATTTAACGGCAATGCCGACGGACCGTCACATTTTGCGTTATTTGGATCCGGATGCGCCTCTAAGAATAAACCTGCCAAGCCCACCGCTAAACCGGAACGGGCAAGTTCGGTCACTTGCGCACGACGACCGCCGGAAGCCGCACCGAACGGATCGCGGCATTGCAGAGAATGGGTTACGTCAAAAATCACCGGGCAACCTTTGGAAATATTTTTCATCACACTGAAACCCAGCATATCCACAATCAAATTGTCGTAACCGAAATTCGTGCCGCGATCACACAAAATGACTTTATCATTGCCGCATTCCGCGATTTTTTCCACAATATTGCCCATTTGTCCCGGGCTTAAAAATTGCGGTTTTTTCACATTAATCACCGCACCGGTACGTGCCATGGCTTCCACCAAATCCGTCTGACGGGCAAGAAACGCCGGCAGCTGAATAATATCCACCACCTCGGCAACCGGCTGACATTGATAAATTTCATGCACATCGGTGATGATTTTCACGCCGAACGTTTGTTTTAATTCGGCAAAAATCTTCAAGCCCTGTTCCATGCCGGGGCCACGATAAGAATGAATGGAAGAACGGTTCGCCTTGTCAAAAGACGCTTTGAACACATAAGGCACCCCCAGTTTTTGAGTCACCTCCACATATTTTTCGCACACACGCATTGCCATGTCGCGACTTTCCAGCACATTCATGCCACCGAATAAAACAAAGGGTTTGTCATTGGCAATTTGAATATCGCCTAATTGAATGAGTTTATTTTGCATACGCTTTCCTTATTTATTTTCCGTTTGCGCCCGACAACCTAATGTCACGCGCTCATTATTTCCGTAATCCCGCAAAGTTTCAACCGCCGACCAACAATTCTCGAGGAAAATCGACCGCACTTTTTCGCCCTGCTGCCAACCGTGCTCCACCAACAAATAGCCGTTCGCTTGCATGAATTTCGGTGCATTGGTGATAATGTGCCGCAAATCCGCATAGCCTTCCTCGCCCGCCACCAACGCGGACAACGGCTCAAACCGTACGTCGCCTTGCGCTAAATGTTCATCCTTTTCATCAATATAAGGCGGATTGCTGACGATCAAATCAAACGATCCCGCGACGTTTTCAAACCAGCGACTTTGCAAAAATGTCACCTCCAACTGATTTTTCTCCGCGTTGGAGGCAGCCAATGCCACCACATCCGGCATCAAGTCCACGCCGATAATCTCCAGTTTAATCTGTTGCTTTTGGGCAAGCGGTTTTAGCTCCGACGCCAATGCCAAGGCAATCGCCCCCGTTCCGGTGCCGAGATCTAAGATACGAAACTTATCTTCGCTCCCTCCGTTTACGGGGGGAGCTGCCGAAGGCTGAGGGGGGGAAATCTGTCTATTACGTTGCAATAGATTCATTTTACTCATGGCAATGGCCACCGCCCGCTCCACCAAAATTTCCGTATCCGGACGGGGAATCAGCGTTTCCGCCGACACATTGAGCGGCAATGACCAAAATTCTTTTTCGCCTAAAAGATAAGCGATAGGCTCGCCCTGCAAACGGCGGGATAAAAGTGCGGTCAGTTTTTCCAGTGTTTTTTCATCCAATGCCGTTTCACCGAACGCCAAAATCGCCGCTCGGGATTTTTGCGTTACCCATTGCAATAGCACCTGCGCATCGGTTTTGCCGTTCTCGGCGGGATTCGCCTGATTTAACGCTTGGGCGGCTTGTTGCAGCCACTGTTGATAGTTCATTTTCATCAAATAAAAATGAACGAGCCGTTAAGCTCGTTCCTGTGATTAATTCTGTTCGGACAATGCCGCCAACTGATCCGCCTGATATTCGGTGATAATCGGTTGAATCAAGTCATCAATTTTACCGTTCATGACTTCATCTAGGCGGTAAATCGTTAAATTAATGCGATGATCGGTGACGCGACCTTGCGGGTAATTGTAAGTGCGGATTTTGTCGGAACGGTCGCCGGAACCCAAGAGATTGCGACGGGTGTCCGCTTGTTCCTGCGCCAGTTTTTCCTGCTCTTGTTGCACTAAGCGGGAAGCCAATACAGAAAGCGCTTTGGCTTTATTTTTATGTTGTGAACGCTCATCCTGACATTCCACCACCATGCCGGTCGGGATGTGGGTAATACGCACCGCGGAATCGGTTTTATTGATGTGCTGACCGCCCGCGCCCGAAGCACGATAGGTGTCGATGCGCAAATCCGCCGGGTTGATTTCCGGCATTTCCGATTCCGGCAATTCGGGCATCACGGCAACCGTACAGGCGGAGGTGTGAATTCGCCCTTGGGATTCGGTTTTCGGCACACGCTGTACACGATGACCGCCCGATTCGAATTTTAATTGACCATACACGCCGTCACCGCTAACCAGGGCGATAATTTCTTTAAAACCGCCCTGCTCGCTTTCATTCTCGCTGAGCACTTCTACGCGCCAGCGTTTGGTTTCCGCATAACGGCTGTACATACGGAATAAATCGCCTGCAAAAATCCCCGCTTCATCACCGCCTGTGCCGGCTCGAATTTCCAAGTAACAGTTATATTCGTCATTCGGATCTTTCGGCAATAATAAAATTTGCAAATGCTGCTCAACCTGTTCCAACTCGGCTTTAGATTCTTCGATCTCCATTTGTGCCATTTCTTTCATTTCAGGATCGTCAAGCAGAATCTGCGCTTCTTCTAAGTTGGAATTAAGCTGATTCCAACGATTAAAACTTTTTACCACATCTTCCAGTTGGGCATATTCTTTGGAATAGGCACGGAATTTATCTTGATCACTGATAACGGAAGCATCGCCAAGCAAGGCTTCCAGCTCTTCATAACGTTCTTTTAAGCTATCTAATTTATTGATAATTGAGGGTTTCATTATTTGACCTTCAGAAGGAAAGTGGAAAAGGAAATAAAAATCGGGGCATTCTAGCACAGAATGGAAATGTTGTTGAAGTTTAGGTAATAAAAAAGGCTTTTGGATTTTGCCAAAAGCCTTGTGTGAATAGATTGAAATTAAAGTGCGGAAACGTTCAAACGTGAACCGCCGACGATACGCACGCGTGCGCCCGGTACTAAGTTAGATTCGGCTTTTTGCACTACAACGATTTCTTTGCCGTCATCTTTTTTGATCACCATTTCCAAAGCTTCCACCTGGCTGGCTTTTTCTTCCACTTTGCTACCGATGACCGCACCGGCAACCGCGCCGATTGCGCTGGCAAGCACTTGTCCCGTACCGCCGCCGATACCGGAAGCGGCAATACCACCGATAGCACCGCCACCGACGGTGCCGATCACGCCTTGGTTATCCGCTTGGATTTTCACCGGACGGGTGGAAACGATAGTACCGTAGCTAATAGAACGCGCTTCTTTCGCTTGCTCCGAAGAATACACGCTACCGCTATACACGTCTTGGTTGGCACAACCGACAACGGTTAAGCCGACTAAAACAGCTAATGCGATTTTTTTCATAAATGCTCCTTAAATTATAAGAGGGTCAAATCAAGCGTATCATACCGCGTTAATGATGTGTTTGATACTGTATGGGTGAAACTTAATGCAAGTATGGTTACCTATTTTATTCGAAAAACTTATCGCAACGGATAAATTTTCTAATTTTTCACCACTTGCTTTTGGTTTGCTCGCTTTGACTGTTAAATCTGAAAATTGGTTCCGCAAAAACGATTTTTTTATGCGCGCCATCCACGCCTCTGCCGTTTCTTTCACCAAAAACGGCACAACCACTTCAATATGCTCCCAGGTTTCCTGCGGATACTGCTTGTCTTTAGGCAACGGCAATTCCACCACATCCACCCATTGTTGCGCAAAACGCAAAGGCTCATGCAACCGAATCAAATAAATCACCCGCCCGTTGACCACATTATCGCTCAACACCGAACCATGTTCTAAGAGTAACGCCAGCCATCTCTTTGCCGTTTGCTCGGTATTCACGCGCAAAGACAGATGATCGATTTCATATTGGGTTAAATCCAAATCTATTCGTTGCGCCAAGGCGTGAATTTTTTGCTCAAAATCTTCAAAATCGGTGAAAAGTGCGGTCTGTTTTTCAAACATTTTATGCGGAACTTGAAACGACATAATTTTCCTTTTTGGCTTTTCTGAAAGGTGAAAGAACGGTATTATATCCAGCTATTTTTATCAGCCCAACTTATTTCAAAAATTTAAGGTTCAGCCGTGAATATTCAATCTATTTTATCCGACAAAATTAAACAGGCGATGCTTGCCGCCGGCGCCGATGCGCAATGTGAGGCATTGGTGCGCCAATCAGGCAAAGTGCAGTTCGGTGATTATCAAGCCAACGGCATCATGCCTGCCGCCAAAAAACTGGGTTTAAACCCGCGTGAATTTGCGCAAAAGGTGTTAGAACACGCCGAATTACAAGACATTGCAGAAAAAACCGAAATTGCCGGCCCGGGCTTCATCAATATTTTCCTGAAAGAAACATGGCTTGCGGACAACATCAATAATGCCGTCAAAGATCCGAAACTGGGCGTGCACAATCACGAGAAACAAACCGTCGTCGTGGACTACTCTTCCCCGAACGTTGCCAAAGAAATGCACGTGGGACATTTACGCTCAACCATTATCGGTGATGCGGTGGTGCGTACCTTGGAATTTTTAGGTAATCACGTTATCCGCGCGAACCATGTGGGCGACTGGGGCACGCAGTTCGGTATGCTCATCGCCTACTTAGAAAAAATGGAAAACGAACACGCCAGTGAAATGGAATTAAGCGACTTGGAAGCCTTCTATCGCGCGGCGAAAAAACATTACGACGAGGATCCGGTGTTTGCCGAAAAAGCCCGCAATTATGTGGTAAAACTGCAAGGTGGCGACGAGTATTGCCGTACCATGTGGCAAAAACTGGTGAAAATCACCATGCAGCAAAACCAACACAACTACGATCGTTTAAACGTCACCCTGACGGAAAAAGACGTGATGGGCGAAAGTCTGTATAACCCAATGTTGCCGGGCATTGTAGAAGATCTGAAAAAACAAGGTTTAGCCGTGGAAGATGACGGCGCATTAGTGGTGTATTTGGACGAATTTAAAAATAAAGACGGCGATCCGATGGGCGTGATTGTACAGAAAAAAGACGGCGGTTTCCTTTATACCACCACCGACATTGCCGCCGCCAAATATCGCTATGAAACCTTAAAAGCCGACCGCGCTTTAGTGTTCTCCGACACCCGCCAAAGCCAGCATATGCAACAGGCGTGGCTTATTACACGCAAAGCCGGTTATGTGCCGGACAGCTTCCAACTGGAACACAAAAACTTCGGCATGATGTTGGGCAAGGACGGCAAACCGTTCAAAACCCGTAGTGGCGACACCGTAAAACTGGCGGATTTATTGGACGAAGCCATTGAACGCGCCGGCGTATTAATCTCGCAAAAATCCACCGCACTTTCCGATCAGGAAAAAACGGATGTGATTGAAGCGGTGGGTATCGGCTCCGTGAAATACGCCGACTTATCCAAGAACCGCACCACCGATTACGTGTTCGACTGGGACAACATGCTGAGCTTTGAAGGCAACACCGCACCTTATATGCAATACGCTTATACCCGCATTCGTTCCATCTTTAATCGTAGCCAAATCGCCCCAAGCGATGTGGAACAGGCGCAATTAACCCTTAGCGATGAAAAAGAACGTGCGCTGGCGATCAAATTATTGCAATTTGAAGAAGCCATTCAGACTGTCGCTAAAGACGGCACGCCGCATGTGCTTTGTGCTTATTTATACGAATTGGCAGGCGTGTTCTCTTCATTCTACGAACACTGCCCGATTCTGAATAACGAAGATCAGCAGGTGAAATTAAGCCGTTTGAAATTGGCGTTATTAACGGAAAGAACCTTAAAGCAAGGATTGGACTTACTCGGCATTAAAACTGTCGAAAAAATGTAATCTTATTAATAGACCACATCCCGCTTTTAATGAGCGGGATTTTTTTATCTTTGGAAAATGAAATAGAAATCAGGAAAAATCAGGCAAAAAAAAGTGCCTCACAGGAGGCACTACTCGGAAAGCAAAATATGTTTGGCTATTTATATAGCACTTGTTTTTGTTGGCGCTAAGAATACTCCGAGCGCCATCACAAAGCAAATGAATTTCATAAAAAATGTGATATAAATCACTGATTTACAAAAAATTTACCTTAACTAAAGTTGGCTTTACAAAATAGAAGTGCGGTTGAAATTTACAGTGAATTTCGACCGCACTTTAGTTTATTGAGTGGAATATTATGATTGTGTGTCGTTCTGAATTAATGACCCATTGACATCATGCCAAGGAATAACATTGAAACAACCTGCTCTTCCGGAATGACTTGACCGTTCAATTTCAATTGACCGTTTTCCAGTACTAAATCCAATTTCACCTGTTTACCGTCTTCTACTAATATGCCTTGCAAAACGCCGGTTTTCACACCTTCATTGACTTGCGTCGTTGCCATTTTCACGGCTTGTTCTTTATCAAGCTGTTGCAATTGCAATGCCGTTGCGGTTTCTTCAATTAACGCCTCTTTGTTGGCGTCAATTTTGAAAATGAAGTGGTTAAACAAACTGAAAACTTTGCCTTTACTGATGGCATTTTCAAAATCGGAACTTGCAATGGAAATATCCAAGTTTGAGGTCAACTTACCGGCTTGGTTGGTGAGCGTCGGATTCAAAATAAACTGCGGCTGAGTGTCAATGAATTTTTTGGTCGCCTGTACTTCGGTTTCGGTAAATTCTTCCTGTTGTTTTTTCGCCGCTTCGGTATAAACCTGAAGCAAGTGATTGAAGGTTTCGCCGTCAACGTGATTAAACGCCGTATCAATGGCTAAATCACCAAAATTGGCACCACGAACGGTAATACCGTTAAATGCTATTTTCGCGCCGGAATCCAAGAATTTATCTTTTCTGACTGTGTCAAAATCCATTTTCCAGTTTTTAAATTCAATATTATTGGTTTTTCCTTCGGAATCCGTGGCGTTGATTTTAATTGCGCCGCCGGACAGGGACTGTTTGCCGGTAGTAATATATTCCCATTCCGGAATCCGTTGGTAGTCGGCATCAATTTTCAAGTCGTTAAATTCAATAGCGCCTTTTTTGTCAAACTCACTATACAGGATTTTATCCAGCGCAAAATCCAGCTTATTAATGCCTTCACGCACAAAGCCGAATTTCATATCAAAGCCGTTTACCGCCAATGTGCCTTTTTTCATTGCCGCTTCAAAAGGCACAAGCTCAATATCGGATGAACCGCTTTGGTTGTAACCGACGGATGTGGTCACGGTAATCGGCGTCTTGCCTTTGGTAGCATCAAACCAAGGCGTTGTGGTTTCGTTTTTGGTAATTAAATCCACGCTGGAGAACATACTTGGCATGAGGTTGAAATGAGACAATTGATTTAATGGCAACGGACCATGATATAACGTACCTTCAAACGGCAACGTCCAGGTTTTGTTAGGGTTGTCTAACTCAGCAACCAAGATTTCATATTTGGTTTTAGAAGTGAACAAACCGCGCTCAAAAGAAACATTATCAAAGCGAATATCTAAGCCTAAAGAATAAGCGGATTTATTTATATCTTTATTGGCAAGATTAATTTGACGGGCAAATTCCGTTTCGGCGACTTTACCGGTGTACCACGCACCACCTGTCCAAGCCGCACCTAAAGCAATAACAACGCCTAAAGCTAATGCCGATTTTTTCATACAATGTGTCCTTATATAAATGATAAGCAATAAAATAAGTTCGGCTAATCTAGCACAAATAAAAAAGGGATCAATTCATTCGCAAAATAAAAGTAAATTTTTTTTAAATTTTTCCCTTGAAGTTCATATTTTTAACCTTATTTTACGAAAACGAACAGGAAATTGACCGCACTTTTCACAGGTTAAAATTTTTTAAAAAGATGACTTGAAATGCGGAAAAGCATCCACATCTTACAACTTGTAAATCATTACACCGAATTAAATTTCACTAGGAGAAAACAAATGGGAAAAATTATTGGTATTGACTTAGGTACAACCAACTCTTGCGTTGCCGTCATGGAAGGTGATAAACCTCGCGTAATCGAAAACGCAGAAGGCGATCGTACTACCCCGTCAATCATTGCTTATACAAACGATAACGAAACTTTAGTGGGTCAACCGGCAAAACGTCAGGCGGTGACCAACCCGAAAAATACCTTATTTGCGATTAAACGTTTAATCGGTCGTCGTTTTGAAGACGAAGAAGTGAAACGCGACATTGACATCATGCCGTTTGCTATCACTAAAGCGGACAACGGCGATGCTTGGGTTGAAGTGAAAGGTGACAAATTAGCGCCTCCGCAAATTTCTGCCGAAGTATTGAAAAAAATGAAAAAAGCTGCCGAAGATTACTTGGGCGAACCGGTGACCGAAGCGGTGATTACCGTTCCGGCATACTTTAACGACGCACAACGTCAGGCAACCAAAGATGCCGGTCGTATTGCAGGTTTAGACGTTAAACGTATCATCAACGAACCGACTGCCGCCGCATTGGCTTACGGTTTAGATAAAGGCACAGGTAATCACACGATTGCAGTTTACGACTTAGGTGGCGGTACATTTGACTTATCCATCATTGAAATCGATGAAGTGGGCGGCGAAAAAACCTTTGAAGTGTTGGCAACCAACGGTGATACCCACTTAGGTGGTGAAGACTTCGATAACCGTATCATCAACTATTTAGTAGATGAGTTCAAAAAAGAACAAGGTATCGACTTACGCAACGACCCGCTTGCAATGCAACGTTTGAAAGAAGCGGCAGAAAAAGCCAAAATCGAGCTTTCTTCCGCACAACAAACCGATGTTAATCTTCCGTATATCACGGCGGATGCAACCGGTCCTAAACACTTGAACATCAAACTGACTCGCGCAAAATTAGAGTCTTTGGTTGAAGATTTAGTGGCGAAATCCCTCGAACCTGTACGCATTGCGTTAAAAGATGCGGGCAAATCTCCGTCTGAGATCGACGATGTGATTTTAGTGGGCGGTCAAACCCGTATGCCGCTTGTTCAACAAGAAGTGGAAAAATTCTTCGGCAAAGCACCTCGTAAAGACGTGAACCCGGACGAAGCGGTTGCAATCGGTGCCGCAGTGCAAGGCGGCGTATTAGCCGGTGATGTAAAAGACGTATTATTGTTAGACGTGACGCCGTTATCCCTTGGTATTGAAACCATGGGTGGCGTGATGACGACCTTAATTGAGAAAAACACCACGATTCCAACTAAGAAATCACAAGTGTTCTCCACAGCGGAAGACAACCAAAGTGCAGTAACCATCCATGTGTTACAAGGTGAACGTAAACAAGCGTCAGCCAACAAATCTTTGGGTCAATTCAACTTAGAGGGCATCAACCCTGCTCCACGCGGTATGCCGCAAATTGAAGTGACTTTCGACATCGACGCCGACGGTATTATCCACGTTTCTGCGAAAGATAAAGGCACAGGTAAAGAACAACAAATTACCATCAAAGCCTCTTCCGGTTTAAGCGATGAAGAAATTCAACAAATGGTACGCGATGCTGAAGCAAACGCCGAATCTGACCGTAAATTTGAAGAATTGGTACAAGCACGCAACCAAGCGGATCACTTAGTCCACAGCACGCGTAAACAATTGGACGAAGCCGGCGACAAAGTGCCTGCAGCAGATCGCGGTGCAATCGAAAGCGCATTAAGCGACTTGGAAAAAGCGGCAAAAGGCGAAGATAAAGCCGTTATCGAAGCGAAAATCAAAGCACTTGCCGAAGTAGCACAAAGACTTGCACAAACCGCTCAACCACAAGGCGAGCCGCAACAACAAGCGCAAGGCAACAGCCAACCGAATGACGACGTTGTTGATGCTGAGTTTGAGGAAGTAAAAGATAACAAATAATTGATTTGTTAGATAATAACAAAGGGCGTATGATTACGCCCTTTTTGGCTATTTACTGACAGTAATCCTAGGGTAACAAGTTACCCTAGGTTAAGCATAATTCAGCCCCTTTGGGGCTGAGGAATAGAAAAAGTGCGGTTGTTTTTTTGATTGTTTTGTAAAGGTTGGATCCTGTGCCCGACCACATTAAAACATTTTAAATTTTGACCGCACTTTAAAACCCCCCCTAGCCCCTCTTTATCAAAAAGGGGGAATATTCGGAGAAAAAATAAAACGGGGTCCCCGTATAAATCGCCTGAGCGACTTACAATTTTTAGCTAAATTTCGCCTGTCTGAGCGTAGCGAGTTCGAAATTTAGCGTTAAGAAAATTGTAACCAAGCGAAGAAAAGCGATTTATCCGGGGTGCACTTTTCTTTGCTTACTTTCTTTTGGGCAAGCAAAAGAAAGTAAGTCGCCCATCGGCGAAACCGATAAACAACATTCAAGGACGTATGTAATACGCCCCTACATCCATACAAAAAGCAAACAAGACCAAAACGGAAAAACCTAATGGCAAAACAAGACTACTACGAACTCCTCGGCGTCTCCCGATCCGCCGATGAAAAAGAAATTAAACGCGCGTACAAAAAGCTCGCCATGCAATATCACCCGGACAGAACCAAGGGTGATAAAGAGAAGGAAGAAAAATTCAAAGAAATTCAGGAAGCCTATGAAGTACTGAATGATAAAGAAAAACGCGCAGCCTATGATCAATACGGTCATGCCGCATTTGAACAAGGCGGTGGGTTTGGTGGCGGCGGTTTTGGCGGCGCGGATTTCGGGGATATTTTCGGCGATATGTTCGGGGATATTTTCGGTGGTGGCGGACGCGGGCGCCAGCGCGTTGTGCGTGGCGATGATTTACGCTACGACATTGAAATCACGCTGGAAGAAGCCGCCAAGGGCACAACCAAAGACATTAAAATTCACACTTTAGCCCCTTGCGGAACCTGTCACGGCACAGGAGCTGAGGCCGGTTCGAAAGTAGAAACCTGCCCGCATTGTCATGGTTCCGGTCGTTTGCGTCGTCAACAAGGTTTCTTTGTGACCGAACAACCATGCCATTTCTGCCATGGTACGGGCAAGAAAATCGAAAAACCGTGCAAAACCTGTCACGGCGACGGCAGAGTTAACAAACCGAAAAATCTTTCCGTTAAAATCCCGGCAGGCGTGGATACCGGCAATCAATTACGTTTGTCAGGCGAAGGTGCGGCAGGTGAAAACGGCGCGCCGGCAGGCGATTTATATGTAGTAATTCACGTTAAAGAGCACCACATTTTTGAACGTGACGGTAGCAACCTTTATTGCGAAGTGCCGATTAGCTTTACCATGGCGGCACTCGGCGGTGAAATTGAAGTGCCAACGCTGGATGGTCGCGTGAAATTAAAAATCCCGGAAGAAACCCAAACCGGCAAATTATTCCGTATGCGCGGTAAAGGCGTGACCTCCACCCGTAGTGGCTATGCCGGCGATTTGATTTGCCGAATCATTGTGGAAACACCGGTGAAATTAAACGAAGAACAGAAAGAATTGTTACGCAAACTGGAAGAAAGCTTGGAGGGGCAATCCAAACAACGCCCGAAATCCTCCAGCTTCCTAGACGGCGTAAAACGATTTTTTGATGATCTGACGAAGTAATTTTCAAACCTTAGAAGCAAAAGTGCGGTAGAAATTCTTGGTGTTTTTCTACCGCACTTTTATTTTCTCTAATTTGATGAGCCTGCTATGGTCTGTTAGAATGCCGACATATGCTTAATAAGATTATTGAGGGAAAATATGTTAACGCTTTCAGCCCAACAAATTGAACGCCTAAATGCCTTAATGACGCTCGGCGGCTTCCAATCAGAAAATGAATTATTTAATGAGATGCTGGCAAATTTTGAATATCAACAACAATTAAGAGAATTAAGAAAATCAATTCACGCCGGTTTGAACAGTGGAGAATTTGAAGAAGTTAAAGATATTCCGGCATTTTTTACATCATTAAAGAATGGTGTTGATAATAGCTAAGAAACTCTATCTCTCCCCTCTGGCAAAAAAGATTTAGAGAATATATTTCGTTATGGTATTACAGAATTTGGACATAAAAGTGCGGTTATTTTTCTAGATAAATTTGAAAAAGCATTTTCACAGTTATGTACATTTGAGCTTGGTACGCCTTGTTATTACATTCTCTCTAATTTATATCGTTATGTTGTAGAACACTATGTAGTATTCTTCTTTCGCTCATCCAATGAAATTAAAATTATTCGTGTACTACACGGTTCACAAGACGTTAAAAATAAGTTTTAAATCTTATTAGCAAAAAAAGACCGACTTAAAGTCGGTCTTTTTGATGAGTGTTAACCCAAATTAGAAGAATACGCGTAAACCTGCACCGTAGATGTTTTCGTTGGTACGTTGACCAAGGTTATCTTTGGAAGTTGCACGAGTATATTGTACGTAAGGAACTACGTTTTTATGAAGTTTATAGTCAACAACTGCAATGTAATGGTTTTTGATAGTTTTGCCATCATCTTGAGCTTGAGGTACGCTAGCAGCGGTATCATATTTCTTGCTCAAACGCTCCCATTGCAAACCAAATGTTGTCGGAATACCTGTAAGAGCATTTAAGTCATACTTAGCTTCTAAGAAAATATATTTAAATTTATTGTTGTCGTCTTGGGATCTATATTTTTGAACACCTTGACCATAAGCTGCACCTAATTTCAATGCATCTAATTGATAGTGAGTTGCTACAACCCAAGTGTGATTCTTCTGATTAGTTTCAGAATCTGCCTGAGTATCAAACTGATCTACTGTATAAACCGCTGCAACATCAAATTTGTGATCTTCAGCAATCTCATAGTTGTAGAATGCACCTACTTGATAACCATTTTTATAGCGGTTTGTTGCAGTACGTTTCTCTGCATTACCAAATAAATAGTCAACACCGAAGCTAAAACCATTGAAGTCTGCAGAACGGAATTGAACAGATTTATCAGAACGAGTTGTTAATGGATTCAACTCACCTGATTCATAATATAAGCTGTCTCCTACTACATCATCTGCTGTAGTTGCTTGACGACCAAAGCTCAATTTACCTACATTTTCAAATCCTAAACCAACGAATAATTTGCGGGTTGTAGGATCACCAAAATCATTTTGAGCATTTTGTTTGTTTTTATATGCATCTCTTTCAAAACGCAATTCGTAACCTGCAAAGGCAGACAAACCATTATCTAACTCTTGAGATGCGTTAATTTTGATACGGGAACCATCGTTTACTAGGTCGCCACGTTGATTTGAACCTAATTTACCTAAGAAAATACGTAGTGAACCACCAAGTTCAACTTTAGTACCATCTTGATTATAAACTGTTGCAGCACTTGCTGTGCCGGTTGCTGCGAATGCAGCGATTGCTAATGCGATTACTGTCTTTTTCATAATCTTCATTCCTTTTCAGAAATCATTTGTTATTAGGGTAAAACTGAACTTTTCAAAAATGAATAGTCCAAGCTACTTCTTTTTGAAGTGTCGCAATCTTGGCAAAGAAAAATAATAGTGTCAATCGAAAGTTCACTTTTTTGTTTCAATTTTCTGATACAGATCACGTTTTCAGCATAAAAATGCGCAAAAGATAATCATAATTTGATTATTTTAAACGCATAAACCCTTTTCTTAAATCTTCAATTAAATCATCAACATTTTCTAATCCGATATGCACTCGGATTAATGTTCCCGTTAATTTTCGTTGAATATTCGGACGGATTTTAGCTATTTCTTCCGGTTGGTTATACAAAATCAAGGATTCAAAACCGCCCCAAGAATATGCCATGGTGAATAATTCAAAATGATTCATGAAGGCTTCTAACTGTTGTTGTGTAAGCTTTTGTTTTAATTCAAAAGAAAATAACCCGCTGGCACCAAGAAAATCCCGTTTAAAAAATTCATGCCCGGGGCAACCAGGCAATGCGGGATGATACACGACGCTGACTTCCGACTGTTGTGCCAGCCATTGTGCTACTTTTATGCTACTTTCTTCATGTTGTTTTAAGCGAATGCCTAAGGTACGCAAACCACGCGCCGTAATATAGGCGCTATCGGCATCCACCATTTGCCCCATTAAATAGGAATGTTCGCGCAATTTGTCCCAACAACGGGCATTCGATACCGCCGTGCCAATCATGATGTCGGAATGCCCCACCAAGTATTTTGTGCCCGCCTGAATGGAAATATCAATGTCATGGCCTAAGGCGTTAAACAGCACACCGCCAGCCCAAGTGTTATCAATCATGATGACGATGTCAGGGTTCACCGCCCGCACGGCTTTCACCATAGCGGGAATGTCCGGTACCTCCATAGTTAACGAACTTGGTGCTTCAAGAAACAAAACTTTGGTATTCGGCTGAACCAACTCGGCAATTTGGCTGCCCATCATCGGATCATAAAAGGTTGTGGTGACGCTCAGTTTTTTCAGCACGATATTGCAAAAATCCTGTGTCGGTTCATAAGCCGCACCGGTCACTAAAATATGATCGCCGCTTTGTACAAAAGAGAGAATACTGTTAGTTACTGCTGCCGCACCGCATGGATACAAATAACACCCTGCGCCACCTTCCAATTCACACATGGCATCCTGCAAAGCAAAATGGGTTAATGTTCCTCGTCTGCCGTAAAACAATTCACCTTTGGCGCGGTTAATCGTGGCGTGTTTTTTATCGGCCAAAGAGTCAAAAACCAATGAAGAAGCACGTTGTACCACCGGATTGACGGAACCTTGGGTGTAACGCTTTTTTCTGCCGGCGTGAACCAATGTTGTGGCTAAAGAGCATTTTTCTGACATGAGACATCCTTATAAAATGAAGTAAAAGTGCGGTTAATTTAAAACGCATATTAACGCTAATCGACGTTGATAACAAAACCCTTTTTTACTGCAAAATTTTGCGAAATTACCATTTTAAAAACCCGTAATCTGATTTAGAATAGCTCTCCAATCCATAAGCAACCTAAAGCAATCCTATGAAATTCAACATCCCCATTTTTCTGACGATATTTCGGGTAATTTTAATTCCTTTCTTCGTTATCGCTTTCTACCTTCCCTTTGATTGGGCGCCTTTCTTAACCACTCTGATTTTTTTCATTGCCGGTGTGACCGATTGGTTGGACGGCTATTTAGCGCGCAAATGGAAACAAACCACCAGTTTCGGGGCATTTTTGGATCCCGTTGCGGATAAAGTGATGGTAGTTGCAGGGCTTGTACTGGTTGTGGAATATAATCACACTTTTTGGATCACGCTGCCGGCGATCGTCGTAATTTCCCGTGAGATCATTATTTCCGCTTTACGCGAATGGATGGCGGAATTGGGCAGTCGTAGCAAAGTGGCGGTTTCTTGGATGGGCAAAGTAAAAACTACTTCACAAATGTTAGCATTGGGCGGGTTGCTGTGGCGTTATAACATTTACATGGAAATTGCCGCTATCATTCTGCTTTATATCGCTGCGATTTTAACCATTTGGTCTATGTTGCAATATCTCACAGCGGCAAAAGAGAGCTTATTGGAAGACTTCCGCAAGTAAAGTGCGGTCATTTTTTAAAAAGTTTTTAAAGTATAGTAAACAACCGAACCTCAATTTGAATTTTTTTTAAGCAGTTAAATAAATTTTTAAAATTTCCGTTTGACTCACAATAATAAATCCGTAAAATGCACACCGTTCTTTAGCACTGCTAAATGATGACGCGGGAATAGCTCAGTTGGTAGAGCACGACCTTGCCAAGGTCGGGGTCGCGAGTTCGAGCCTCGTTTCCCGCTCCAAGCCCGAGTGGTGGAATCGGTAGACACAAGGGATTTAAAATCCCTCGCCTTTCGAGGCGTGCCAGTTCAAGTCTGGCTTCGGGCACCATTTTAAAAACAATCCACCCTTTAAAAATCCTTATTTAATATCAATCCTTTAGGGTCGTTAGCTCAGTCGGTAGAGCAGCGGACTTTTAATCCGTTGGTCGAAGGTTCGAATCCTTCACGACCCACCAAAATTTCAAAAGTGGCTGTTAAGTGGCTGTTTTTATCCCTACATTATCAGTTCTAAATTTTGTTCCGGTGGCTGTGTCGCCACTGCTTAACTGTAAAGCAAAAATGCCAAAAATCGCCACGTAAAATTCAAAATTTCATTTTAAATCAATTAAGTGCGCACAAACGGACGGGAAAGCAGATCTTTTTTTAACTGAAAAACACTGAAAAAACGTGAAATTTTTACAGTTAAGATCTTTTATAGATCCCTTTTACGCCAAGGCTTCACCGCTGAAAATTAACTGAAAAAACGTGATTTTTTTTTGCAAAATCGGCGGGAGGGGAAGTGGATTTTACGTGACGCGCTTTTTTGCGTGAAAATTTAACGTGATATGCAATCCGACCGCACTTTATACGATTATTATTTATTAATCAGTAAGTTATATTTTACGCGAACAATAAAAAACCCTAGGCATTGCCTAGGGTTCCCATGTGCTAATAAATTTCTAACCGTCTTTCTTTTGATGCTCTCTCATTACTCAATAATCGGCGTTAATCTCCCTTTGATATTTTCCGCCTTGGATGCCTGCGCCGAAAATGCACTTGATTGATCCGGTGTTGGTCCTCTGTGGGTGTGGGTTTCTAATGTTTTAGCCACATCATGCAAAAGTTGGATCGTTTCTTCTAGCAATCTGAAAATATTCTGCCCCTCTGTACCCACGTGGCTTTTCGGGGCGACGAATTTCATGCTTTCGGATGATACCCGTTGCGCCAGTCCGTTTATTCTTTCGGTTAACCCGCCCGCAACGCCTAACGTTTTATTGCTCGCCGTCACTTCTTCGATGTTACCCAAAACATGAACCGACTTATTCCCGCCCACGGTTTCTGTGCTGTCGGAATCGATGGTTTTCGTCGATGTGCCGATCTGCTTGGTTTCGGTGTCCGTTTGGATCACACGCTCGAATGATTTATCCGTAATACATTGATCCGTTTCGCGGGTTTTGTTGCCTGCCGCGTCGGTGCGCTCATACACTTCAGGGCGTTGCTGTTTTAACTGCTCGCCCACGGCGACGGCGGGAACCGTCTTGCCCTGCGCTAACATGGTGCGCACAAAAGGTTTATCGGATCGCCCGTAAGCAAAACCGATTTCGACCATCGTGCCCACTTCCGGAAACGCAAAATCTCCACCCTGTGAAGCGGTGCTCGTCACGGGCAACGGAACGGCGGGATAAACTGGAACCGTTTTATCTTCGTTGCCGTTTTCGTCCAGCAATTGCAATTCCACCGCGTATTTTGGGCGGAACGGGTCGGAAATATCGCCGCCGCCCGACGGATCTGCCACGCCGACCACTTTCGCATATTTCGGCAAGTGATACCCGCCCGCCAGTTCCGGAAAGGTTTTTTCCATTTGCCGCCGTTCCGGGCTTTTTTGTACGGGTTGCCCGTTTTTGTCTAAGTCGTCCCACTCCAACGTATAATCATCACCCGCAAGGGTCACGCTTTTGATTTTTTTGCCGTTAATTAGCGCACCGGGGCGAATCGCCGCCATGATCGGCAACGTCATATCATTGGAGCCACTGCGCAACGCCAATCCGCTATCTAACTGAATATTTTTACCGAACCAACGGGAATCATCATGCGACCCCACGAATAAAGACCCGTCAGCGGATTGTTGCCACATATAATTTTTAATTTGATATTGCCGCCCAATGTTCGCCAGTAGCTGATAGCCCGATCCGTTATGCGTAAAAAGCGGGATCGGATTATCCGCGTAGTCCGCCTGCGGCACTTTAACGGGGATTCCCGTTTGCTGTGTAATCCATGCCGCCAAATCGCGCAACGTGATATGTCGATGTGAACAACTTAGCGGGCGTTCGAAAATCGCCGCCTTTTCGCGGATAAACAACTTTTTATAGCCCTCGGTTGCGTCCTGCTCACGCTCTACGAAACCGTCGAACCATTTATAATAGTTGTCATATTCGCCCATCTCGAAGACCGCACTTTTCCCCACGCACTTTTCATCGGTGCGCACGGTGACAAAGCCGCGCCCGGTGTTGTTCAGTTCTAAAATGATATTTTCGTTAGCCAGATCTAATTCTTTGCCGCCGATGATGCACGTTTTTATGATTTTCATTAGCCTAACCCGCCTAATACGTCATCTATTTTTTTAGAAAGTGAGTTATCTTCTTTTTGCGCGTCTTCCGCCCCGCCCGTTTGTGCGGTCTGCGGTTGTGACGATTGCGCCACAGGGGCGCTTTCGCCCTGTGTTTTTACTTTCGGTTTTGTCTTCCGCGCCTCTTTCTTCTCAGCAACGGAATTTACTTCGCGCAATGTAAAGGACACTTGCCACGCCAAGCGATTTTCCATTTCCTGTGCCGTCACCGAATCGGCGAATTGCACTTCCCGCATATTCACCGCTTCCGCTGTGACGGAAGAAACCCGATATTTCGCCTGTTCGCCCTTGCCGTCTTCCGCTTCCGCTAAGTTAAAAAGCTGTGTCAGCCATTCTTTGCGGGCATACGGAATCAAGCCGCTAACCTGCAATTCCTTCGCTTTAACGCCCTTTTCGCTTTTTTTCGTACTTGATTTACTGCCGCTCATGTCTTTCTGTTCGCGCTTGACGCTAACCGACGTCATCAGATTGTGCATTTGACATCCTCCCCGCCCTAAAGGACGGGGATTCCTACTAGCTCCCCCGCTTTGCGTGGGCTACTCTCGGTGGGTTC
>NZ_NRCJ01000012.1 GCF_003129965.1 Aggregatibacter kilianii
CGTTTACGTTGGGCGCAGGGTGGCGCGGAAACCATCATGAAATATTTCCCACAGGTCTGGCATTGGCGCAATCGTCGTTTATGGATTATGTATATTGAATATTTTATTACTGTAGTTTGGGCAGTTCTTTGGGTTTCATTTGTCAGTGTTGCGCTCTATAAAAAATTTGTGCTTGGAATTAATATTGAGGATATACGACTCTTTGAAGCCAATATTTCAATTATGTTTTTTGCTTTCTTTTTACAGAGCCTATTAAGTTTGTATATTGATTCTCGGTATGAAAAAGGGTTACTGCGTTATGGTTTATCCTGTATTTGGTATCCCTATATTTATTGGTTGCTGAATACGGCAACGCTATTGATTGGTATCCCGAAAGCTATTTTCCGCAATAAATCAAAATTTGCCGTCTGGACCAGCCCGGATAGAGGAGTATAACCATGTCGTCATCGGATGAACTACGAAAGCTTATGGTGATTAATAAAAGGAAAAAATTACCGACAGCGTTAAGAATAAAAAGTTTTATCTTAGATATTCTTACTTGGGGGCTATGGGGATATAGCATTACACTTATTGTTTGGCATGCAGAAGATATTTTTACCCAACCCATAATAGAGCATTTTTTCTTTCATGATGTCATCGGATTAATGTTTATCGTTGTTATTTCTCTTTTTTTAGCGGTGTTTTTTTGGTCTATGCTTATACAAATCCCAAAGAAGGCATAAATCATCAGCATGATGTAGCAATTACACAAAGAATTAACAGATTGAAAAAATGATAATCTACATTTATTTTGACGTTGTTTTAGTTTGCAATATTAAACAAGAGAGCCTCTAGAGCAAAAAGTATATAGATAAAACAAAAGTCGCCTGAAAACCTGATTTCCAAGTTTTCAGATGACCTTTTATATAAATTTCACGAAAATTCCTTTTTTTGTCATAGCTTGTGAAATTTTCTGTCGTTCTCACGCGTTGAAATCAGGACATTAATGTCCACCCATTTGTGAAAATGCATTTAAAATCACGACGCCCGCAAGAATAAAGCCTAATCCGACAATGCCCCATAAATCGACTTTCTGACCGAAAATAAGCACACTAATCAAAGATGTCAGAACAAGCCCTACACCTGCCCAAATAGCGTAAGCCGTACCCAGTGGAATATCTTTTAACGCAAGTGACAGAAAATAAAAGGCACAACCGAAGCCGACAATAACGCCTAAAGATGGCAACAATTTGCTAAATCCGTTACTCATTTTTAACATGGATGAGCCAAAAACTTCACTGATAATGGATAATGATAAAAATAACCAATGCATAAAAATCTCTCTAATTGTTGTAAATATGTGGTTATTTTATTAAAAAATGAATTTAAATTGCAGTCTTGTTTTTTTAAAAATCTGCGCAAGTGGTGTTGTATATTGATAATAATCACTACTGAGTCATTTATCCTATGCCTCGACAATTGCCAATGAAAGTAGTTATTGAAAAAATTCCGGTAATTGAATTTCGTCAAGAGAGTCGTTATTTGCAAAATATCTCTAGGGCGAAGAGACATCAGTCAAATGGGAGAGGCAATTGACTGGTTTATGATTATTTAGCCTTAAACATCGCAATCAACTCCCTCACCTTAATGCGTTTATGCGGTGCTTGGCTGATGGAGCGTTGGACTTTTAGGCGGCAGATTTTGGCGCCTTGGTAGATTTCGCGGGTGAAAGGGGTGTCATGGTTGGAGATCAACACTTGGATGTTGCGCTGTTCCATGGTGTTTTTCGCGAGGTTGGCGAGATCACGTTGGTGAGCGATAGAAAATTCATTGCCGGCATAATTGGTGAAGTTGCTGTCTTGCGAAAGCGGGGCATAGGGCGGGTCGCAGTAAATCACGGAGTTTTCGTCCGCCATTTGGAAGGTTTGCTGAAAATCGGCGCAAATAAAGACCGCACTTTGTGCTTTGGCGGCGAAAAAACGCAATTCTTCTTCCGGGAAATAATGGGTTTTGTAATCGCCGAAAGGGACGTTAAATTCGTTTTTCGAGTTGTAGCGGCATAATCCGTTAAAACCGAAGCGGTTTAAATAAAGGAATAACACGGCGCGTTGGAAAACGTCAGTGCTTTGGTTAAATTCTTTGCGTTTGGTGTAGTAGTACAATTCCGTATTGGCTTCGGGGTGGAAGAAAATGGGTTTGCACGCCTGAATGTAGCGCTCGACGTCTTGTTTGACGATGTTGAATAAATGGATCAAATCGGGGTTGATGTCCGCCAGAATGTAGCGTTTGAAGTTGCTGTTGAGAAACACCGCGCCGGCACCCACAAAAGGTTCTACCAGACATTGTTTGCGTTTTGGCAGCAAGCGGTTGATTTCGTCCGTCAGGCGATATTTACCGCCCGCCCATTTAAGAAACGGGCGGCTTTTGGTTTTAACGGATTTGGCGGGTTCAGGCATGTGGATTAGTCAAACTGGGAACAACGATTGATGGCGTCAATCACCAGATCTTGCGCAATATCCGTTGCCACATATGCCTGACCGAGCGATTTGAGCAACACTAAACGCAATTTACCGTTCAGCACTTTTTTATCGCGCATCATCAGCGGCAAATAATCCTGTGCCGTCATGCCGTCCGGTGAAACCGTTGGCAAGTTAGCGCGCGCCAAGAGTTTTTCTAAACGTGCTACATCGGCAGGCGTTAAATCGCCTAATATTTCCGATAACGCCGCCGCCATCATGCAACCTGCCGCCACTGCTTCTCCGTGTAGCCAGTTGCCGTAGCCTAAATGGGCCTCAATGGCATGACCGAAAGTGTGACCGAGATTTAACAGCGCACGATCGCCTTTTTCCGTTTCGTCGCGTGCCACAATATCCGCTTTTAATTGGCAGCAACGGGCGATACATTGTTGTAGCGCGTTTTGGTCAAGGGAGACTAACTCGTCAATGTGTTGTTCCAGCCATTCAAAGAACGGGAAATCCAAAATTGCGCCGTATTTAATCACTTCCGCCAAGCCCGCATTGATTTCGCGTTTCGGTAGGGTGTTTAAGGTTAAAGTATCCACAATCACCGCGTTCGGCTGATAAAAAGCGCCGATCATGTTTTTACCTAACGGATGGTTGACGGCGGTTTTACCGCCCACGGAAGAATCTACTTGCGCCAATAAGGTGGTCGGGATTTGAATAAAGCGTACGCCGCGTTGATAGCTTGCCGCCGCATAACCGGCAACATCGCCGATGACGCCGCCGCCTAACGCCACGATAGTGGTGTCACGACCGTGATTAGCCTGTAAAAGTGCGGTGAAAATGAGGTTTAAAGAATCGAGAGTCTTGTATTGTTCGCCGTCGGGCAAAAGAACATGTTCAACGATACAGCCGATTTTTTCTAAAGTGGCGGTGACAGTGGCAAGATAATGTTGTGCAACGGTCGGATTAGTCACGATCATGACTTTATTGCCGGATTTCAGCGGATAACAACCGGTATCTGTTAATAACCCTGCGCCGATATGAATCGGGTAGCTTCTTTCTTTCAATTCAACATTTACACACAACATTTATTTTGCCTTTTGGGTGAGTTAACCGTTTGTATTAACCGTTGTCGTTATCAATCAGGTCGATAATTTGTGTCGCCATCACTTTGGCGCTTTGTTCATCGGTCGGGAGGGTAATGTCCGCCACTTCTTCATACAATGGGTTGCGGATTTTTGCCAGATCTTCCAACACTTGACGCGGGTCGGCGACATCTTGCAACAGAGGGCGTTTTTTATCCCGCAGGGTGCGTTGATATTGCTTTTCCACGGTGGTTTCCAGATAAATCACGATGCCGCGCGCGGAAAGGTGATTTCGATTGTCCTTAGATAACACCGCACCGCCGCCGGTGGACAACACGATGCCCTGACGTTGGGTTAATTCGTTAATAATACGTTCTTCTCTTTTCCGGAAACCCGCTTCGCCCTCAACATCAAAAATCCAGCTGATATCTGCACCGGCGCGCTCTTCAATTTCCGCGTCGGTATCCACAAAATCCATGTTGAGTAATTGTGCGAGTTGGCGACCGATTGTGCTTTTGCCTGCGCCCATGGGTCCCACTAAGAAAATATTACGTTTTTCTGCCATTGTTATAATCTTTTATTTATGTCATCGGAAAGAATGTGATCTTTTAGAAAATAAGAAACGACCGCAAATACTCAAATGTGGTCGTGTGAATGCTTTTTGATATAGAGTTGAAAAGATCACCCCAAAATTAGGGGGAATTATCGCAATAAACCGCTATTGTTTTCAACCTAAACAGGAGAATTATTTTGCCTATAATCGGGAAATGCCGAATGATTCACTTTTTCGGTTGGGTTTTGCTTTCTCCCTTTGTGGAAATGTTGGCATCGCTCTCGGCACGTTTTTGTTTGAAGGATTCCAAGGTTTCGCCGTGACGCAAAATATGCGGTGTGACGAAGATCACCAATTCTCGTTTTTGATGGCGTTCGCTTTCCTTGCTGAACAAATGCTTGATGCCCGGAATATCGCCCAGCACCGGCACTTTATCCGTGCCTTTGGTGATGGTGTCATGAAACACGCCGCCGAGTACGATGGTTTCGCCGTCCCTGGCGAAGACTTGCGTATTAATTTCCTGCTTATCAATGGACACCACCTCGCCCAAACCGTACGCCACGCGGCTGCCCGGTGAGTTTTGGCTGACGATTAAATCCAACAGAATTTGTTTATCCTGCGAAATATGCGGCGTCACTTCCAAGCCAAGCACCGCTTCACGAAATTCCACGCTTTGCGAACCGCTTTTTTCATTCACCAAAATGTAGGGCAATTCCGTCCCCTGTTTAATGCTGGCGCTTTTCTTGTTGGTGGTCAGCAAACGCGGGCTGGCGATAATTTCTACATTATTTTCCCGTTCAAGTGCGGTCAATTCTAAGTCCAAAAGTCGCCCGTTGATTTTCGCCACCTGTAACGCCACGGAACCCGCCGGTGTGTTGGTGGTGGGGAAATTTACATTGAGCTGATTAGCAATATTATCAAAACCATTGCCCGTCAAGCTGCCGCCCACGCGATGAGCGTTGTCCGTCGGACTGAAAATCCCCCAACGCACGCCCAGTTCTTTTAAACTTTCATCGTTAATGGTAACAATGCGCGCTTCAATGGCGATTTGTTCAATGGGTTTGTCCAGTTCTTTAAGTAATTTTTTGATATTGCGAATGGAACGCGGTTCATCTTGGATCAGCAACAAATTACTGCGATCATCAAAGGTAATGCTACCGTTAGGTGATAATAAGGAACCGCTTCCGCCGGTAAGCGATTTCATCACTTCCGAGGCTTTGGCAAAGTGTAATTTGATGGTGGCGGTGGTCAGCTGCGCCGGTTCTTCCGACATTGGTGCGGCAATGGGGAAGGGCTCTTCCATTTTGCCGGCAAATTTTGCGTTAGTGTCACCTTTGGTGAAATAATAAATGCCGTTTTCCTGCCACAAATCCAGCTGTTTAATTTTCGCCACGGAACGGAAGAGCTGATCCAAATCCACGTTTTCCAGTTGCAGCGACAGCGTGCCTTGCAACTCGTCGTCAATAATCAAATTGGTGTTTTGAGCGAGCGCCAGCTGTTGTAACGTCGGCACTAACGGCGCTTGTTTCAGGCGAATAGAGAACACCGGATTGGGCTCCGTCGCCTGTACCGCAAAACTCAAAAAACACCCGAAAAACAGACCGCACTTTAGTTGTCGAAAAAAGACTGATTTCATTCAAATGTTCCTAAAATTTAATGTTCAATGACGTGGCAAGTTCGCAGTTTTGCGGGTTGTCCCAACGCAAAAACCGAATTTCCTGCTTGCCGATGTTTTCAATGCGTAACTGTTCCGCCGCGATAACATCCCCCGTTTTGGCAAGGCTGACCTGGTTGTCGGCAAGCAACATTAATTGCCAATTCTGTTTGTGTTGCAGCACGCCGATGACGCTGATTTGATTAAATGGCGTTGTCGGGAAAATGGCGTCTGTCCCCTTGTGACATGGCGTTGCGACATTTACGGTTTCTTTTACCGGTTCTTTCGGGTTTACGGCATTTCGTCGGGTTTTGTCAAAAGGATCATTGGCGGTGACGGACAAGCTGAAAAACGCGCCGATGAAGAGGGCAGAAAGTGGGCGTAACATTATTTTTCCTTCGTGTTTAATTGAAATAAAAGTTCGCTGTGAATGGAATAGGGCGCATTGTCTTCAGCGGTTTTAATGATCTGCCATTCCACCAACTCCAGCGTTTCGTTAGCGCTTAAAAGTGCGGTCAAAAATGCATGTAGATTTTTGAAGTGCCCGCGTAGTTGCAATTTCAGTAACGGTTTTTGTCGAAAATCCCATTGGCTGTGCTCGATTTCAAGATTGACGGCAAGTTGCTGAATTTGTTGATTTATCGGCGGAAGTTTGCCTGCCAGCTCCGGCGTGAGTAATTGCTTAGCGGCTTTCTCTTTCAGCGCGGTTAGGATTTTTTGTTGATGGGCAAGATTTTCCTGCCGCTGCTGTAATTGCTGCGCGCTGTTTTCCGCCAGAGTGCGTTGCTGCAGGTAATGCCATGCGGGGAAATAAAGCACCAACATACCGACAAAAATAAGCAATCCCTTTTGTTGCCACGCCACCAGGCGATACCAATGCGACAAGAAGGCGTTTATACCGTTAAATTTCATGGCACCGCCTGCAGGGTTAAATCAAATTGAAATTGTAGGGCGTCCGCTTGCGGTTTAAATTCCGCCAGTTTTACATCAGTAAACAACGGTTGCTGCGTCAGAAATTGATTCAAATGCTGAAATTCTTCTTGGCTGACGCTGTAGCCTTTTAAGGTTAGTTGTCGCGCGTTGAGTGATAATTCGGCGAGCTCTCCCTGTGTGAGCGGTAACTCAGTTAATTGATTTAACAGCGAAAAAACGGTTTTTCCGGAAACAGGATGTAACTCCTCCGAATCCCTTTGCGCGCTTCGAAATTGTTGAATTTGTTGCTGTGTGAGCTGTTGCTCAGGTTGTATTTTTGTCAGTTCGGTTTGTATTTTTTCTGCGGTTTCCGCGTGGCGTTCCGCTAAACCGTCTAGCGTCAGCCAACCGCCCGTGCAGGCAATTGCACACAGAATAAGTTGACGGAGCAACGCTTTATTTTGTCGGCGTTGTAACTGAATGCGCCACGGCAGGAGATTGATGTCTTTTTTCATGGAAAGCATCTCAAATTTTTCCGTCGGCACCAAAAAGTGCGGTGGATTTTGGCGACGTTTCCCGTTGCCACAAGGCGTTACCCAATGCGATGAACGGCAAATCGGTTTCGATGGCGTGCCAGCTTTCGGGAATGTCCTGTGCGTCTTTTTCCGTTCGATAATAAAAGACTTGTTCCGGCTGCTTGTCATAACGTTGGCAATATTGCGCCAAAAGCGCGGTCAGATTTCCCTGCGTTTGAAACAGCGTTTGGGTTTGCTGTAATTTGTGTTGTACCGCCAGCAAACCCGTTTCGTCCTGATACAAAAACACGGCGTTGTGCGGCAGAGCGTGTCCCAGAAAATATTCTGCCGCGCGCAACATGGCTTTGGCGGCGTTGTCCAACACATCGATTTGTAAAGGCATAAATTGTTGTAAATATTCTGTGGCGATTTGTTGTCTAATGGCAAAAATATCCAGCCGAAAGCCCTCTTTTAACGGCGTGGCGGCGTAGTCATACCAAACTTCTTCAGTGGGAATCGGCAACTCGTTGGTTAAGCTGAAACGGCATTGTTGCTCGCATTCCTGAAGACTCAGGTTGTGCGGTAAAATCAGCGTTTTCTGCCAAATTTGGTGGGGCATGATGGCGGTAATAAATTTGTAGGATAATTTTTTGCGCGGATGATTAAAACGGCGATTTAAATGGCCCGTCAATTCCATCAGTTCAAATTCATCAAGACGTAAAAAGTGCGGTTGATTTTGCGGGTCGATCCACGCCGCGTCGATGGTGCCTTGACGATACCAAAGACCGATTTGCAGCGTGGGAATGTGTCTAATAAACATTGGCGTTATCCTTATTTACAATATTTAAGCGAGTTTTTGCTTTTGCTTTCGTGGCGTAATCTTTATACTTAGCAACCAACTATATTTTTAATTCTTTCAACGACAATGAAATAAGTGAGAAATTTTCGATGCGGATCGCAAAATTAATATTAAGTTCCTTATTAACTTTATTTATTCTCGGCTGTATTGTGGCGGGCGTGTTCTATATTCAGCTCAAATCCGATTTGCCGGATGTGGAAACCCTGAAAACCGTTGAGTTGCAACAGCCGATGCAAATTTATACTTCTGACGGTAAGTTAATCGGGGAAGTGGGGGAACAACGTCGGATTCCGGTGAAACTGGCGGATATTCCGGAAAAACTGATTCAGGCGGTGTTGGCGACGGAAGACAGCCGTTTCTATGAACACCACGGGTTGGATCCTATCGGTATCGGTCGTGCATTGATGGTGGCGGTGACCAAAGGCGGCGCGTCCCAAGGGGCGAGTACCATCACTCAACAGTTGGCGCGTAACTTCTTCTTAACGCCGGAAAAAAGCCTGATTCGTAAAGCCAAAGAAGCGATTTTGGCGATTGATATTGAAAATGCGTTGGATAAAAACGAAATTCTCGAACTGTATTTAAATAAAATTTATTTGGGCTACCGTTCTTATGGCGTGGCAGCGGCGGCAAAAACTTATTTCGGTAAGGAATTGAATCAATTGACTTTATCCGAAATGGCGGTGATTGCCGGTTTGCCGAAAGCCCCTTCCACTATGAACCCGCTGTTCTCACCGAAACGTGCGCTGGAACGCCGTAATATCGTGCTTGGGCGTATGTTGGATCAAAAATATATTTCTAAAGAAGAATACGATGCAGCATTAAAAGAGCCGATTGTCGCCAGTTATCACGGCGCGCAAATGGATTTCCGTGCGGATTATGTGACGGAAATGGTGCGTCAGGAAATGGTGAAACGCTTTGGGGAAGAAAACGCCTACACCAAAGGTTATAAAGTGTACACCACCGTGCTTTCCAAAGATCAGGAAACCGCGCAAAAAGCGGTGCGCGATAACCTTATCGCCTATGACATGCGTCATGGCTATCGCGGCGGTGCGCCATTGTGGAAAAAAGACGAAACGCCTTGGGATAACGAGACCATTATCGGCTTTCTGAAAAAACTACCGAATTCCGAGCCGTTTATTCCGGCGGCGGCAGTGAGCGTCGCGAAATCCGGCGCGGAACTTCTTTTGGCTTCCGGCGATAAAATCACGCTACCGAGCAGTGCCATGCGCTGGACGGGACAAGCCAACCCGGTGAAAACCGGCGATCAAATTTGGATTCGTAAGAACGATAAAGGTGATTGGATGTTGGGGCAGATTCCGCAAGCCAACTCCGCCTTGATTTCCTTAAACAGCGACAATGGTGCTATTGAAGCCATTGTGGGCGGTTTTAGTTTCGAGCAAAGTAAATTTAATCGTGCGACGCAATCTTTGGTGCAAGTCGGCTCTTCGATTAAACCGTTTATTTATGCGGCGGCGTTGGAAAAAGGCTTAACCTTATCCAGTGTGCTGCAGGACACGCCGATTGTACTGAAAAAACCGGGACAAAAAGAGTGGCGTCCGAAAAACTCACCGGATCGCTATGACGGTCCGTTGCGTTTACGCGTGGGGTTAGGGCAGTCTAAAAATATGATTGCCATTCGTTCCATGCAAATGGCGGGCATTGATTTTGTAGCGGATTTCTTACAACGCTTCGGTTTCAAACGGGATCAATATTTCGCCAGTGAAGCCCTCGCTTTAGGTGCGGCATCCTTCACGCCGTTAGAAATGGCGCGCGGTTATGCGGTATTTGATAACGGCGGTTACTTAATTGATCCTTATATCATCAATAAAATTTTAGATAATAGCGGTAAAGAAATTTTCGTGGCGAACCCGAAAGTGGCGTGCCCGACTTGCGACAATATTCCGGTGATTTACGGCGAAACGGAAAAACTGGACGGCTTTAAAAATACCGATTTAACACCTGCCGATGAACTTGCCCGCACCGATGAATCGACCAATGGTGAGGAAGTGGATCAAGGCGAAAGCATACCGGACATTCCGGAATTACAACCGCGTGCCGATGCAGTGAAAGAAGAAAATCTGAACCTCATGGCGGACGCGAAAACCAATAGTTCCGAAGTACAATATGCACCGCGTGTGATTAGCGGTGAGCTGGCCTTCTTAATTCGCAGTGCGCTCAATACGTCCATTTACGGTGAACAAGGACTTGGCTGGAAAGGCACCAGCTGGCGCATGGCAAATGACATTAAACGCAAAGATATCGGTGGTAAAACCGGGACGACCAACAACTCCAAAGTGGCGTGGTATGCCGGTTTCGGCGCAAACCTGACCACGGCGGTGTATATCGGTTTTGATGATAATCGCTTCAATTTAGGCCGTGGCGAAGCGGGGGCAAAAAGTGCTATGCCGGCGTGGATTGCCTATATGAAACCGATTTTGCAGGATGTGCCTGAGCGCGAATTGCCGATGCCGGCCAATATCGTAGAAAAGCGTATCGACTTGCGCTCCGGTTTGCTTGCCAACGGCGGACGACTAGAATACTTCATCAAGGGCACCGAACCGACCCGGGCCTATGTGGAAGAACGCGGTTATTATGTGCCAAGCGAACTTCTTGATGGCGGTAGTTCGCCGGGCGGACAACCGGAAGAATTATTCTAAACCGCGACTTATTTCCTAAAGCCCGGCAATCGTCGGGCTTCCTTTTGGGTGAAAAGTGCGGTTGTTTTTTCAAACGTTTTATAAGTAGGAATTATGCTCAGTTATCGTCATAGTTTTCATGCGGGCAATCATGCGGATGTGTTGAAACATATCGTGTTGATGTTGATTATCGAGAGCCTGCAACAAAAAGAAAAAGGTTTTTATTATTTGGATACCCATTCGGGTGCGGGGCGTTATCGCTTATTTAGCGCAGAAGCGGAGAAAACCGCGGAATATGTGGAAGGCATCGGGCGTTTATGGGAACGCGCAGATTTGCCGCCTGAAGTGGCGCGTTATGTGGCGCTGATTAAAAAGCTCAATTATGGCGGTAAGGAATTGCGTTACTATGCCGGTTCGCCGTTGTTGGCGGCAAATTTACTGCGCCCGCAGGATCGTGCGTTACTTATGGAGCTTCACCCGAGTGAATTTCCGTTGTTGCGTAATAATTTCAAAGAATTTGATAATGTGACGGTTAAAATCGGTGATGGTTTTCAACAAGTGAAAGCCACGTTGCCGCCAAAAGAGCGTCGGGGTTTTGTGCTGATTGACCCGCCTTATGAATTAAAAGAAGACTACGATTTGGTGGTGAACGCCATTGCAGAAGGCTACAAACGTTTTGCGACGGGCGTGTATGCCATTTGGTATCCGGTGGTGTTGCGTCAGCAAACCAAACGCATTGTAAAAGGCTTGGAAGCCACGGGGATTCGTAAGATTCTGCAAATTGAATTGGCGGTGCGTCCTGATTCCGATCAACGAGGCATGACTGCCAGCGGCATGATTGTGGTGAACCCGCCTTGGATGTTGGAACAGCAGATGAAAGCCATTTTGCCGTATTTAACCACCGCACTTGTGCCGCAAGGCACCGGCAGTTGGTCGGTAAACTGGATTACGCCGGAATAATTAAGGAATAAGATAATACCGATTAGACCGATTTATCCTATTTGTTTGATTTATGAACACCCTTTGGGCAGAATAGCGCCCAAATTATTAATAAGGAAAAGAGTATGACCAGACATTATGACTACATTGCTATCGGCGGTGGTAGCGGCGGTATTGCCTCCATTAACCGTGCGGCAAGTTATGGCAAAAAATGTGCCATTATTGAAGCGAAACATTTAGGCGGAACTTGTGTGAACGTGGGCTGTGTGCCGAAAAAAGTGATGTTCTACGGCGCGCAAATTGCGGAAGCCATTCATCATTATGCGCCGGACTACGGTTTTGATGTGGATGTGAAAAAATTCGATTACGCGAAATTAGTGGAAAGCCGTCAAGCCTATATCGATCGCATTCATACCTCATACAACAATGTGTTAGCAAAAAATAACGTGGACGTTTTAGACGGTTTCGGTCGCTTTGTGGATAAAAATACCGTTGAAGTGACGTTTTCTGACGGTTCCAAAGAACTTGTTACTGCCGATCATATTTTAATTGCTACCGGCGGTCGCCCAAGCCATCCGCCGGTAAAAGGTGTGGAATACGGTATTGATTCTGACGGTGTGTTTGCATTAGAAGAACTACCGAAACGCGTAGCGGTTATCGGTGCGGGTTACATTGCCGTAGAACTTTCAGGCGTATTCAATAGCTTGGGGGCTGAGACCCATTTGGTTGTGCGCCGCCATGCGCCGATGCGTAATCAAGATCCATTGATTGTTGAAACGCTGGTCGAAGTGCTGGAACAAGACGGCATTCGCCTGCATAAACACGCCACCGTGCAGGAAGTCATTAAAAACGCGGACGGTAGCTTAACCGTAAAACTCGATCATGAAAGCGAAATCATTGTAGATTGTTTGGTTTGGGCAATCGGTCGCGATCCGGCAACCGATAACATTGGCTTGGAAAATGTGGGCGTGGAAACCAACGATCGCGGCTATATCAAAGTAGATAAATACCAAAATACCAACGTGCCGGGCATCTATGCGGTGGGCGATATTATCGAAGGCGGTATTGAATTAACGCCGGTTGCCGTTGCGGCAGGGCGTCGTTTATCCGAACGTTTGTTTAACAACAAACCGAACGAACATTTGGATTACAATTTAGTTCCGACCGTGGTATTCAGCCATCCGCCAATCGGTACTGTGGGCTTAACCGAACCGCAAGCTATCGAGCAATATGGCGCGGAAAACGTGAAAGTTTACACCTCTTCTTTCACTGCCATGTACACCGCTGTCACGAAATACCGCCAACCTTGCCGCATGAAGCTTGTGTGTGTGGGAAAAGATGAAAAAATTGTCGGTTTACACGGCATTGGCTTCGGCGTAGACGAAATGATTCAAGGCTTTGCCGTCGCCATCAAAATGGGCGCCACCAAAGCCGATTTCGACAACACCGTCGCTATTCACCCAACCGGCTCGGAAGAATTTGTGACAATGCGTTAATTGTCCGTGATGAAATGAAAAGGTCTGAATGTTCAGACCTTTTTTGTTATTAAATCAGTATTTTTAATGCGTTGACGAATTGCTGATAGCGTTGGTATTTGCGTTGATAAGCTTCGAAATTATCGGGATTGGGTGTAAATACCTGCATCTCTGCGTTTAATGCCGGCGGTGTCGTTTTGAGCCCATCTGCCTGCATTGCCATGAGTGCGGCGCCTAAACATCCGGTTTCCTCTACGGCAGGAATCTCCAAACGCATACCGGTTAAATCTGCCAACATTTGCATCCAGACCTTAGATTTGGTCGGACCGCCGGTAACACGCAATACATTAGCCTGTGGGAAACGTTGTAACATGCGTTCCAAGTGGTACATCAGGCTAAATAACACACCTTCATAAACCGCTTGTAACAGGTGCATTTGCGTATGGTGGGATTGTATACCGTAGAACCCCGCCTGCATGCCTAATCCTGCGTTGGAGCCGTAAAGAAACGGTACGAATAACACGGAGCTGCTCGCCGGTTTTAAGGCGGCGATACCGTTATTAATGGCTTCGTAATCCGGCAAATTAAATCGGCTCACAAACCATTCCAAATTGCCTGATGATGTTGGGCTGGCTTCATGCACGATAAATTTATTATCTTCCGGATAGCGTCCGTAAACAAAAGGTAACGGCTGTGCCGGATCAATATAATCCGTAATACCGCTCACCACAGACCAAGTCCCTAGCACCACATTCAATTTGGTTTCGTCTTCCAACCCGGCACATAAGGCGGTGGAAACCACATCAAATAACCCGCCGACAACAGGTGTGCCTTCCGCCAAACCACAACATTCGGCGGCGTCTTTGGTGACATGGCCGGCAATGTCATGGGAGGCGATTATGGGCGGTAATTTGTCAAAGATGTCTTTTAAATCCAATAACTTCGCCAGATTTAAGTCGTATTTCCCTTCCTGCATATTGTATAGGTTGGATTCGGAAATATTGGTTTCTTCGCAATGTAACTCGCCCGTTAAGCAAAAACGCAGATAATCATGGGACATTAAAATCGCGCCGATATTCTGATAACGTTTAGGCTCTGTCTCTTTCAGTCGGCGCAAAATGGAAACAGGGTGTCCTGTCCATAAGGTTTGGCGGGTGATGGGGTACAATTTTTCCGGAATGCCTTCCGCTTGCCAACGTTTAACGATGTCAAGGGCACGTTGATCGGAGGATAAAATGGCTCTACCCAAAGGTTTATTTTGTTTATCGAGTAAAAATGCACCTTTGCCTTGCGCGGAAATACCAACGCCTTTAATTTCTTGTGCGTGGATACCACTTTTTGTTACGACGAGACGAATGACATCAGCGGTGATCTGCCACAATTCTGCCATATCCCGTTCGGCATAACCGGATTGCTCGCTAATTAACGGTACGTTCTTGCGTTGAACGCCATATAATTTGCCCTTTTCATCGAATAATGCCGCTTTAATAAAAGTGCCACCGCAATCAACGCCCAAATAATATTTCATTTAAAACCTCAAAAATGGATGCGGTTAAATTCATTCAAAAATCTAACCGCACTTTTACTATGCTACTGATTATGTTACCGACTATTTTGCCAACGCATCGATACGTTTAATCAGCCCATCACCGTTTTTATCGATGAACGCCTTACGGGTTTGGCTTTCAACGGCTTGCTTGAACGGTTTGGTATCTAAATTATCAACAAATTCAATGCCTTCTTTCTTCATTTTTTCAACGATGCCTTGCTCGTTGTCAAAATTTAGTTGACGCTGATATTGACCGGCTTCCCGCGCAGATTCCACAACGGCTTGTTGCAATTGCGGAGAAAGGGCATCGAATTTGGCTTTATTCATCACCACAATGAGCGGAGTATAGCCATGGTTGGTAAAACTGAAATACTTTTGCACTTCATACAGCTTGGATGACCATACAATCCCGATGGGGTGTTCTTGTGCATCCACGGCTTTAGTTTCCAGTGCGGTGTAGAGTTCCGCCAACGGCATCGGTACAGGGTTAGCACCTAAAATTGTGAAAGCTTGGATATACATCGGATTTTGGTTGGTACGTACCTTCAAGCCTTTAATGTCTTCCGGTTTGGTAACAGGGTGTTTGGAGTTGGTGAACGCACGGAAACCCACCTCCCAGAACGCTAGCCCCTTCAATCCTTGTGCTTCCAGCTTTTGTAGCAACTCCTGACCTATATCGCCGTCCAACACTGTATAAGCGTGTTCACGATTTTGGAAAATGAACGGGATATCAATCACATTCAGTTCAGGTACTAAGCCGGTAAAATTAGACGAGCTGGACATTTCCATATCCACCGTACCTCCACGTACGGCACCGATCATAGTTTGCGGGTTGCCGAGTGTGCTATCTGGAAATAAAGACAGTTTAATTTCTCCGCCGGTTTTTTCTTTTAGTAATTCATTAAACTTTTTGGCAGCGGTATGTTGCGTATCACTACGTGGTGCTTCGTAACCAAAACGAAGATTGGTTTCGGCATGAATGTTGCCGGTAAATAATGCTAGACCGGTAGCCAATGTAGCGAGTAGTTTGAGATTGAGCGGTTTCATTGGAATATCTCCCCGTTAAATAGAGACGGGCGGTATGGCAGCTAAAACACTTAAAAAACATACCGCACTTTTAGATGAAAAACGCCGTTATTGCGCCAGCGCATCAATTTGTTTTACCAGCTCGTCGCCGTTTTTATCAATAAAGGATTTGCGTACTTTCTCTTCGATAATGGCTTTAAACGGTGCCGGATCCACTTGTTCGGTGACTTCCACGCCATCTTTGCGCAAGTTGGCAATGATGTCCTGTTCGTTTTTCACGTTCAGGTCACGTTGAAACGCACCGGCTTCTTTTGCGGAATCCAATACGGCTTGTTGTAATTCCGGTGAAAGGGCGTCGAATTTCGCTTTGTTCATGACCACGATAAGCGGGGTATAACCGTGATTGGTTAAACTCAAGTATTTTTGTACTTCATAGAGTTTGGAAGACCAGAAAATGCCGATCGGGTGCTCTTGTGCATCAACGGCACGGGTTTCCAATGCAGTATAAAGTTCCGCCAACGGCATCGGTACAGGGTTGCCGCCAAGTAATGAGAAGGCTTCAATATACATTGGATTTTGATTGGTGCGTACTTTCAAACCTTTAATGTCTTCCGGTTTGGTCACCGTATGTTTGGAGTTGGAGAACGCACGGAAGCCCACATCCCAGAATGCCAAGCCTTTCAAGCCTTGTGCTTCCAATTCTTTCAATAAACTTTGACCGACCTCGCCGTCCAATACTTTGTAAACATGTGCGCGATCTTTGAAAATAAACGGAATATCAATAACATTAAGTTTTTGTACCAAACCGGTAAAGTTTGGTGAGCCGGACATTTCAAGATCAATCGTGCCGCCACGCACGCCCGCGATCATGGTTTGCGCATTGCCCAATGTGCTGTCCGGGAACAGTTTTAATTTCACTTCACCTTTGGTTTTTTCCGCCAGTAATTCATTAAATTTTTTTGCCGCGGCGTGTTGGGTGTCACTACGCGGTGCTTCATAACCAAAGCGCAAACTGATTTCTGCAGAGGCTACGCCACCGGTTAATAAGGCCGCACCGGCGACCAACGCGGCTAAAAATTTAACATTGAACAGTTTCATAACATTCTCCTGATAGTTGAGATTAAATTTTTAATTAATTTTTACAACATCCATTGCAGCGGAACCAAAATTAATGATGGGAAAAAGACGAATAGGAACAACAAGATAATCATCATTGCCATGTATGGCAAGATGCCTTTTGCGGCTTGGTCAAACGGGAGTTTTGACACGCCGGTAATGACGTTTAGTACATTGCCCACAGGCGGTGTGATTAAACCGATAGAGGTGTTCAGAATAAATAACACGCCGAAGTAAACGGGATCAATGCCTGCTTCTTCTACCAACGGCATTAATACCGGGGTTAAAATTAGCACTGTCGGGGTCAAATCCATCACCATGCCGATAATAAAGACGGCAATCATAATGACGATTAATAACAATGTCGGGCTATCGATTAACGGCTCTAACAGATCGGTCATCATTTGCGGGAGTTCCGCCACGGTGATTAGCCAGCCGGTCACGTTTGCCGCCGCAACGAGGAACATTACGACCGCTGTGGTTTTGGCTGCGGCGAGAACGACTTTGTATAAATCTTTGAATTTCAGCTCGCGATACACGAATAATGAAACCACCAAAGCATAAAATGCGGCTACGGCACCGGCTTCAGTCGGCGTAAACATACCGGAACGGAAACCGCCGATAATAATCACCGGTAACAATAATGCCCAAATGCTGTTTTTAAAGGAAATACAGAGTTCTTGTTTGGTCGCTTTGGAAAAGGTCATTAAGTCCAAACGTTTTGCCTGGAACCACCACAATAATCCGAGCATGAAGCCCATCATGATACCCGGGAAAATACCGGCTAAGAATAATTTCGTAATGGAAACACCGCTTGCCACCCCGAATACGATAAACGGAATAGACGGGGGAATAATGGGGGCGATAATTCCCGCCGTGCCGATTAATCCGGCGGATTTGTCTAGTGGATAGCCCGTGGTTTTCATCATTGGCAACAACATTGCCGCCACCGCTGCGGTATCTGCTACGGCAGAACCGGAAAGACTTGCCATGATCATCGCGGCAAGAATCGCAACAAAACCTAAGCCGCCACGTTTATGTCCGACTAATTTCATCGGCAAATCAATAATACGTTTAGATAACCCGCCTTCATTCATGATTTCACCGGCAAGAATAAAGAACGGGATTGCCATCAATGAGAAACTGTCGGCGCCACTGACCAAATGTTGCGCCAAGATCTGTGAATCGAACAGATCCAGATGAAGCATTAACGCCACGCCGCAAATTAATAATGAAAAAGCAACGGGAATACCCAGAATAATGGAGATCAGTAAAACCGAAAGAAAAACGATAACAGTCATGCTTTTTCTCCTTTAGTTAACAAACCGATTCTGGATACGAGACGGGCAAGAAGCAAAATACCGATGAATATACCGGCAATGACGCTGGCAAGATAAGTAATACCTTGTGGTAAACCGGAAATCGGTGCCACGTTTGCGAGGTTTAATTGAAACTGAATCCAACTGCCATCAACGATGAGGTAGCAACAGAACAAGATGGCAATGTCGGTAAAAATGCCTAACATATTGCGTCCTGCCGCGGATAATTTATCGGTTAACATGGTGACACTTACATGTTGATTTTCATTAAAGGCTAATACGGCAGCCAGGAATGTCAGCCACACAAACATATAACGGGAAACTTCTTCGGTGACGTTAATGCTACTATTAAAGCCATAACGCAGCACCACATTGAGAAACACAAGAATTGACATAGCGGATAGAATCAGCACAACGGTGACTTCTATCACTTTGCCAATGAACATCGCGAAAGATTTCATGATGACCTCTCTATAATTCACTTACGGCAACTTTGACAACGATTTTTCGAATGGTTGTCACTTCGTTTTCCCGGCAAGCGCCACGATGGGCATCTTCCGGAAAAAACACGGCAAAATTGCCCGCACGACACAGGATTTCCTGTTCATTTTCTACGGCGTTGTAAAATAGGATATCGCGTTCGGTATTGTATTCTTCGGCGATGTCATTGTTGCCAAGATCAGGCGCCACCGCCATTCGTTCCATACCTGAATGCCAGTATTGTACATCGATATATTTACGGTGAACTTCAGGCAGACATTCGTCTTTGGTTTGGGTTTTCAGATCCAACACTTGCACATAGGACTCCACTGTTAAGGGATAACGCCCTGCGGCTAATTGATTGAAATCCGTTTCTTTTAAATAATTCAAAGCACGAAGGATAGCTTTGGGATAACGGTTGGGAACAACATTGGAAATATGACCGAAAAACATCATGTCACCTCTTAAAAAACGCCGGGAAAACCGACCGCACTTTTACAACAAAAGCCTGCAAATACAGGCTTTCTTATCCGAATTACAAGGATTTCAATTTCGCCCAAACGCTGTCATCTACCGGAATGCCATTTGCTTTATTGTCGGCTAAAATTTGGGTAAATTCATGTCCCGGCAAACGTACGGCAACATTCGGATCGGCACGTTCCGCCGTTCTGACGTAATCCATAATGCGATTGAGTTTCTCGTCTTTGGTTTTGCCATCGATTAAACGATCCACTTCAATGGCGATAAATACTTGAGAAACGCAGTATTCATCATCTTTATCTTCTGTAACGGCGACGGTCGATTCTCCGTTGGAAAGTAGCGTGGCGATCATGTCTAGCACGATGGATAAGCCGGAACCTTTCCAGAAGCCCATCGGCATTAAACGACGGTTTTTTTCTACCGTTGCCGGGTCGCGGGTCGGATTACCATCATCGTCAAAGCCGGCATCCACAAAGGTTTGGCGACCTTGCAAACGGTGTACCTCCAACATGCCGTAGGAATACATGGAACAAGACATATCCACCATGGTAATTGGCGTTGTCGGCACGGCGATAATCAGCGGATTGGTACCGATGCGGCACTCTTTCGCGCCCCAAGGCGGCATCACCGCCAACGCATTGGTCCAGCAAATGCCGATATAACCTTTTTCCGCCGCCTGCCAGCCGTAAGAACCGCCGCGCATCCAGTGATTGGCGTTGCGCAGCGCAACGACGCCTATACCGTTTTGTGAAGCCAGCTCTATTGCGCGATCCATCATTTTCTTCGCAGTCAGATTACCGATCGCTTGATGGGCATCCCATTGTTCAATAGCACCAAGTGAAAGCACTTTGGTCGGTTGCGCTTCGGGCACGATGTCGCCATTTTCCAGTTGCTGAATAAAACGCGGAAAACGGTTTACGCCGTGAGAATAAGCACCTGCCTGCGTTGTATCGGCAAACACGGTGGCGCATTCTTCCGCAATGTCTTCGCGTACATGGCGGGAAAGAAGAGCGCGTTTGAATTCGGCTTTTAACTCTGCATAAGAAACTTTCATTAGATACCTCGGCTGCTTATTTCAAATAGTAAAATTACGTTTCACAAAACTACGCCTCTCTCTTATTTAAGTCAATTTTAAGATGAAAATAAAATGATTTATAAATCATATGGTTAAATTTTTTCTTCCTATTTTGTGACAGAGTTCTAATTTTTATGGCAAAATATTTCATATTGTGGAATGTGATTTTGATATTGAGTGTGTTTATGGATAAAGAAAAAAATGCAGGAAATCAAAGCCTTATTAGAGGCTTGCGATTATTAGATATATTGAGTGATTTTCCGAACGGTTGCCCGCTTGCCAAGCTGGCGGAAATTTCAGGTTTAAACAAAAGTACGGTACATCGTTTACTGCAAGGTCTGCAAAGTGAAGGCTATGTGAAACCCGCCAATTTACAAGGCAGTTACCGGCTTAGCATTAAATGCTTAAGCCTTGGACAAAAAATTCTGACGTCAATGAACATTATTCATATCGCGTCGCCTTATTTGGAGCAGTTGAATTTAACCCTTGGCGAAACGGTCAATTTTTCTAAGCGGGAAGACGATCACGCCATTATGATTTATAAGTTGGAGCCAACGCACGGTATGCTGAAAACCCGCGCCTATATTGGGCAGTATTTGCAACTTTACTGTTCCGCCATGGGGAAAATTTTTCTTGCCTATGAGAAAAATAGCGCGTATTTATCCAATTATTGGCAATCAAACCAAGAGATCATTAAACAATTGACGCGCCATACGATTACGCAACTGGGCACAATGGAAAGCGAGCTGGAAGAGGTGCGTCAACAGCAATTTGCTATGGATAACGAGGAAAATGAATTGGGCGTAGTCTGCATTGCCTGTCCGATTTTTGATGCCTTCAGCAACGTGGAATATGCCATTTCCGTTTCCATGTCCATTTATAAATTGCGCACCACCGGGATTGATTTTTTCCTTAATGAAATCCGTAAAACGGCGGAGCAAATTTCTTATGAATTGGGTTATGAGAAAAGCGAAAAGAATGGGGTGAAAAACACTTAAAAAAATAACCGCACTTTATAGTCAAACAATATACATAAAGTGCGGTCTCTTTTTCCGGTGTTTTTAGCGGGTGCCGTAAACTACGATGGTTTTGCCGTGAGCAGAAATGAGATGTTGATCTTCCAACATTTTTAGAATGCGCCCCACGGTTTCCCGTGAACAGCCGACCATTTGTCCGATTTCCTGGCGGGTGATTTTGATTTGCATACCATCCGGGTGGGTCATGGCTTCCGGCATTTTCGCTAGATTTAACAAGGTTTGCGCAATGCGTCCGGTCACATCCAAGAACGCCAGATTGCTCACTTGGCGTGAGGTGTTTTGCAAACGACGCGCCAGTTGGGCGGTGAGATACATCAAAATTTCAGGGTTCACCTGAATGAGTTGGCGAAATTTGCGGTAGGAAATTTCCGCCACTTCACAGGACGTTTTGGCTTTGATCCAGGCAGAACGACGTTGACCTTCTTCGAATAAGCCCGCTTCACCAAAGAAATCGCCTTGGCTTAGGTAAGTGAGGATCATTTCTTTGCCGTCTTCGTCTTTAACTAAAACGGAAACGGAACCTTGAATCAAATAATAGAGGGTTTCGGCTTTTTCGCCGGCATTGATTAATGTGCTTTTAGATGGATATTTATGAATATGGCAATGGGATAAAAACCACTCCAGAGTGGGATCCATTGACTGTGTAGCTTGTGCGTTTTGTTCCTGCACGTGAAACCTCCATCTAAATTGTGAAAAACCAAGCAGGTTATCTAAAAAATTCCGTTTTATCTTTTATGTCGATCGATTCATGTAATTCAGACCAAACAATCACCGCACTTCCTTGACGGATTTTGTTCAGCAATGCTTTCTTTTTCTGTTCGAAAGTCTGTTCCTGTGAACCGTAATCGGTTCCTTCGCGTAAAATGACGCTTTCCACAATGTTGATTAATGTGTCTTCCGCCAGTTCTTGCCAAGGAATAATCATGACATATTACCTAAATAAATAAATTATGCAAATAAGCTTTCAATGAGCTGCCATTGCTGGTTAAAACCCTGATTCGGCGTGTGGCGAAAGTTGGATCGCACATAACGCATAAACTGCCCCTCACATAGCGTGACGAGGTGGGCGGCAATAATGCGTTCGTCCACATTAAAGCCACGCCCTTCGCGCAATTTTCGCATTTGCAGGATGTTCACAAATTGCAATTCCAGACGATCAAAAAAAGTGGCTACGCGGGCTTGTAATTTAGCATCTTCAAACATTAATGCATGACCGGTCAATACGCGGGTTAAACCGGGATTTTTGCGGGCAAAATCTAAGATCATTTGCATGATGTCCTTCACCCGTTGCATGGTGTTGGTTTCGTTTTTGATGGACTGCGAAATGCGATTGAGTAACGTGGTTTCAATGTTCTCAATTAAGGCCTCAAAAATCTTGGTTTTGCTTGGGTAATAACGGTATAACGCTGCTTCCGACACGCCTACTTCCGCCGCCAAACGTGCGGTGGTCATGCGTTCCATGCCCCGTTCGGAGTGAAGCATGTGCGTAAGCACCGTCAGCACTTGCTGGCGGCGTTCTTTGATACTGCGTTTATTCGCCTGTTCCATCAGTGTTTACCCGAATGTCCGAACCCGCCTTCACCGCGTTCCGTCGCATGAAATTCGCTGACGATATTAAATTCCGCCTGCACCACCGGCACGAAAACCAGTTGGGCAATGCGATCGCCTACTTCAATTTTGAACGGCGCGGAACCACGATTCCAGACGGAAACCATCAGCGGACCTTGATAATCGGAGTCGATTAATCCCACCAAATTGCCCAACACAATGCCGTGTTTATGCCCTAAACCGGAGCGTGGTAAAATCACTGCCGCTAAATTCGGATCGGCAATATAAATAGAAAGTCCCGTCGGAATCAGCTTGGTTTCGCCCGGCTGAATTTCAATGGCTTCGTCAAGCAAGGCGCGTAAATCTAAGCCGGCAGAGCCTTCAGTGGCATACGCGGGCAGGGGAAATTCCGTGCCGATACGTTCGTCTAAAATTTTTACGTCAATTTTTTTCATGGTGATGTTTACCTTAAAGAAATCTGTCATTTTTGCACTAAAGTGCGGTTGATTTTTGCGGTGTTTTTTATTGGCGAAAGCGTGCAACAATTTCAGTCACCAGCACGTCTGCTAATGCACTTTTATTCGTCAACGGCAATGCTTTTTCCCCGTCTTTCCAAAATAACTGTAACGCATTGTGATCCTGCCCGAATACCTGCCCGCCGGAGACATCGTTGGCGCAAATCATATCCAGATTTTTGCGTTTCAGTTTGTCTTTGGCATAATCGGCGACATTCTGCGTTTCGGCAGCAAACCCCACCACGAATGGGCGATTTTCACTAAGATGGGCGACATCGGCGATAATATCAGGGTTTTTAATGAGTTTTAGCGTCATTTCCTCGCCGGATTTTTTGATTTTTTGCTCGGCGACCTCGGCAACGCGATAATCGGCGACAGCGGCACAACCGATAAAAATCTGATTTTTCACCGCACTTTCCATGGCGGTTTGCCACATTTCCTGCGCGGAAGTCACATCAATACGAGTGACATTTTTAGGTGTAGCGAGATTTACCGGGCCGGCGATCAACGTGACGTTCGCGCCACGTTTGGCAAAAGCATCGGCAATGGCAAAGCCCATTTTGCCGGAGCTATGATTGGAAATATAACGTACAGGATCGATGGCTTCACGGGTCGGGCCGGCGGTAATGGCGACATTGATACCAATTAAATCTTGTTGTGTAGCAAAATGGCCACAAAGTGCGGTGAAAATTTCTGACGGTTCGGACATTCGCCCTGCGCCCACATCACCGCATGCCTGCTCGCCGCTGTTTGGGCCGATAAGTTGCACGCCTCGGCTTAAAAGTGCGGTCAAATTTTGCTGCGTTATGGCTTGGCGGTACATTTGTTGGTTCATCGCCGGTGCCAGCAGAATCGGCGCGTCGGTGGCGAGGCAAAGGGTAGAAAGCAAATCGTTTGCCATGCCGGCAGTCAAACGGGCGATAAAATCCGCACTGGCGGGTGCGATCAAGACCACATCCGCCCATTTCGCCAATTCAATATGCCCCATCGCCAGTTCCGCCTGCGGATCCAATAAAGATTGTGCCACCGCATTGCCGGAAATGGCTTGTAGGGTGAGTGGCGTGACAAATTCTGCTGCCGCAGGGGTGAGCACCACACGGATCTGTGTATTGGCTTTGCGTAATAAACGGATTAATTCGATGGTTTTGTAAGCGGCAATTCCGCCGGTAATGCCCACTACAATGCGTTTATTTTCTAGATGAATCATGCTTGAATCCCATGAATTGACCAACTCGGAGACGAATTCGCTTATTCTACTTGAATTATTATTCAATAAAAAATCTTATTTTTGCGATCCCGCTTCCATCTTTTAGATAGCGTTTTCTCATTTTCGCTAACCTTATGAATTAATGGCAAATCTTTTGTTTATTGGAAAGGTTTGACAAATGAATGAAACATTAATGCCAAGAGAAAAGCTATTAAAACAGGGTGCGGCAGCCTTATCGGACGATGAGTTGCTGGCGATTTTTTTGCGTACGGGCATTAAGGATTGCTCCGTGATGCAATTATCAAAAAACGTGCTTCAACATTTCGGTTCGTTACGCGCATTGATTAGTGCCGATCAAAAGCAGTTTTGCGCGGTAAAAGGCATTGGCATTACGCAGTTTATTCAGCTACAAGCCTGCACGGAAATGACCCGCCGTTATTTACTGGCGGAATTAAAGGAAAACCATTGTTTTACGTCATCCGACACGGTAAAAATGTATCTGCAAACGGAGCTGGAAAATATTGAACGGGAAATTTTCATGGTGCTTTTTCTGGATAGCCAACATCGGTTGATCAAGCAGGAGCGCCTGTTTTTTGGTACGATCAATAAGGCGATGGTGTATCCGCTTGAAGTGATTAAAGAAGCCTTGGCTTGCAATGCGGCGGCGATCATTTTGGCGCACAATCACCCTTCCGGCGTGGCGGAGCCTAGTTTCTCCGATCGGCAAATTACCAACGCCATCAAACAAGCGGCGGAATTACTGGAAATTCGCGTGCTGGATCATTTTGTTATTGGTAAAGGCGACTATTTTTCCTTTGCGGAACAAAATCTTCTTTAAAATCCATCGCACTTTTACATAAATTTTAGATTTTCTGTTGGCGAATTCAGGATTTAGGCTTGAGAATGCAGGATAAAGTGAGTATAATGCACGACCTTTAATATAGTATGCGGGTCGGGTTGCGACCTGACGAGGTCACTCAAAATTTATTTTGAGGTATTCCGAACCGTAAGCTCGAGCTTATATTTCATTATTGGAGATTAATATGTCTAGAGTCTGTCAAGTAACAGGCAAGCGTCCGGCAGTGGGTAACAACCGCTCTCACGCAATGAACGCGACTCGTCGTCGTTTTCTTCCTAACCTTCACACACACCGTTTCTGGGTTGAAAGTGAAAACCGTTTCGTAACATTACGCTTAACCGCAAAAGGTATGCGTATTATTGATAAAAAAGGCATTGATGCAGTGTTAGCTGAAATCCGTGCTCGTGGCGAGAAAATCTAAGGAGCTAACAAATGGCAGCAAAAGGTGCTCGTGAGAAAATCCGTTTAGTTTCTACTGCAGAAACAGGTCACTTCTACACAACAACAAAAAACAAACGTAATATGCCTGAAAAAATGGAAATCAAAAAATTTGATCCGGTTGTGCGTAAACACGTTGTTTATAAAGAAGCAAAAATCAAATAATTTTGCACGAATCGAAAAACCCGACACTGTTCGGGTTTTTTTGTATCTAATGGAGTAATTATGCCCGAACTACCCGAAGTCGAAACCGCCCTGCGCGGCGTGAGTCCTTATCTGAAAGATTATGTAATTGAAAAAATCGTGGTGCGTCAGCCAAAATTACGCTGGGTGGTGTCGCCGGAATTGATGGAATTGCATAACGTCAAAGTTCTGGATCTCACCCGTCGCGCAAAATATCTGGTAATACACACAGAACAAGGTTATATCGTCGGGCATTTTGGCATGTCGGGCACGGTGCGTATCGTTCCTCACGATAGTCCCATTGATAAACACGATCATCTTGATATCGTGATGAATAACGGCAAATTGTTGCGCTATAACGATCCCCGCCGTTTCGGCGCTTGGCTGTGGACGGAGAAGCCGGAAGAGTTTCATTTATTCCTAAAACTCGGCCCGGAACCGCTCTCTGACGAATTCAACGCAGACTATCTCTTCAAAAAATCACGCAAAAAAACGACCGCACTTAAAACCTTTTTAATGGATAACGCCGTGGTGGTGGGCGTCGGTAATATTTATGCCAACGAAAGTCTCTTTTTGTGCGGGTTACACCCCATGAAACTTGCGGCAAATTTAACCCGTAAACAATGCGAACGTTTGGTGGACACCATCAAATCGGTGCTTGCCAAAGCCATTGAGCAAGGCGGAACCACGCTGAAAGATTTCCTCCAACCTGACGGCAGACCGGGCTATTTTGCGCAAGAATTATTAGTTTATGGCAACAAAGGCAAACCTTGTCCAAAGTGCGGTACGAAAATCGAGAGTTTAATCATCGGGCAACGAAATAGTTTTTATTGCCCGAAATGTCAGAAGAAGAGCTAGATTTTATTTAATGGAAGTGGTTTGGAATAATTCATTTATCCAATTTGCCGCCTCATCCATCGGAAAATCGCGGGTGTGATTATTTGAATCACTTTCTGTTTTGCTCATAATTGCTTTATAAGGAATATTCGCATGACCTTTTGGTTGCCAGCGACAAAAGTTAGCGATATTCCATGCATAAAATGCTAAAACTTTTTTCTGTAATGCGGTTGCAAGATGAATCGTTCCGCTATCAACACCAATAATTAAATCCGCAGAAGAAACCAGTTGGATATATTCCTGAATTGTTGTTTTAGGGGATAATTTTATCTGAATTCCATCGCAGCACAACGACATTAATTCTTCAAAATAAGTAGCGCTTTCTTTTGTATTTGTGAGTACAAAAAGTGCATTTTCTAATATTTCCGGAGAAAGCGAGTTTAATAATTCAGCGAACTCATTTACCGGTATTATTCTTGTGCTACCTTCCGGCGCCAATAATATTCTGAATTTATCTCCCCAAAGCACTTCAAATCTAATAGTTTCTTGATTTGCCAACGTATATTCGGCAGATTTTGGATCTAAATAAGAAGAAATGACAGAATGATTTAAATAATCTGCAATATGTGTCGTGTCATTTTGTGGACAGGCAAAATTATAATTTTTAACCGTATCTAAATTATAGTTTTTCTTATCTTTCTTATTAAAAACGATAATATATTTTGGAGATAACAGTTTTTCTGAAAGTATAGACTTGGTTGTATAAGTCGGCTGAAAATCAAGATAAAGATCCCATTTATGCCATTGTGAAATATAAGTAGAGGGTTTGTCTTCAAGAAGAACATCAACCAAATCGGAATAGGCAAAAATATCTCTGTTTCTCTCGGTAACGAGCACACCAATAATCAGTTCCGGATTAGTAAGTTTTAGCTGTTTCAAATGTGCAGTATGAGCAACAGCATCGCCAATCGCATCACCAATCGGTTTTAATAAAACCGATTTGATTGCCATTAAGTCGATTTTCTCTTCTTTTCTTTTTCCTGCTAATTTAGCAATGAGTTTTTTTATTATTGACATGAAATTAATTTATTTTAACCATTCCGATTTGATTTCATCAGGCGATATTTCATTAATATTTTCGATGAAATTGAGAATGTACGTGTTATTTTTACAGTTCGGATTCCAATGTGTAAAGTTTTCTTTATCAGATAATTTATAGAAACCGATGATCTTTTTATTTAACCCTGCTGCAATATGAATAATAGATGTGTCAGGGGAAATGATAAGGCTAGTATAGTGAAGTAGTGCGATGGTATCAAAAATATTTTCAGTCTTTTCGTAGATAAATGCATTATGATATTTCTCTGAAATATCTTTTAACAAAGGCGTAACTTCAGGGTAAGTTAATAATAGAATTTTCTTATCTTCTTTTTGGAGTTTTTCAATAAATCGACAAATGTTTTGCGCTGTAAATTTCCTGGATCCGGCTGCGCCAAAAAAATTAATGGCAATGCATTTGTCAAGTTTATTCTCTTGAATAAAGTTCGCAATATCTTCTTTTTTATTACTATAATTTGGAATGTCATAGTCGAGGTTGATATTTTTTACACCACATAATTTAATAGCTTCCGCATACACTTGGGAAAAATGTAACTGCTCTTGTGTGACATTTAAATTAAATAGTTTATAGTTTTGTTTTTTATAACCAATATTATTTTTAGCATTAATTAAACGCGTAAGCCATAAATCGCGATTTCGTAATAATACCGGCAAGTTGATTAAAACATCATAGTATTCATGTGAGAGCAGTTTTCCCATTTTGCTGTAAGCACAACGTTCTTTTCTATTTAAGATAAAGCAACGATCAACGCATGGATTTTGTTCAAATAAATTGGCATTCTTCGGTGAACATACCACATCCACCAACGCTTGTGGGTTATGTCGTTTCAACTCTCTAAAAATAAATGAGCTGACAATATAATCCCCGATTTTACCGTCTTGTTGTAGCACAATGATTTTAGGATTTACAGGCAAAGGCTGTCCGTGGACTTTTTTATCTAATAATCTCTTACCTAAGGCTAAACGGATTTTTCGGAGTAATGCTTTCATTTATACTTTCTTATACCGATCTTCAATAGAATTGATTTCACTTTCAACCGCCAAACCTTCAAAAACACAGGACGGCTCAACGCCATACGCATGAATATGTGTTTTTTGAATAAAACCTGTCACGAAATCTGCCGGCATTCGTAAAGGATAAGCGTACTTTAAGAGTTTTTCTATGCCTGCGCGATTTACCATATAAGCCGTGGCTTTCATGATAGAACGGCGGGAGTTTTTTGAAGGGTAGCGATAGCGAACCAATTTATAGCCCTCCGGCAAATTTTTCTTAATTAACGGGTAAGATTTGGCTTTCCCATGATCGAAAAACAGAATTTCATAACGGGAAGGCAATTTCTCAAGAGTTGCTTGCAGAATGGCTTTAAAGTGCGTAGAGACAATCGCATCATCTTCCAAAATGATGGCTTCGGCAATGTTATTCTTTTTAATGTGTTCATATACTTGAATATGACTTAGCGCGCACCCGATTTCCCCGAGCGTCAGGCGTTTATTATCAAAATCCTGATAATACTGATAATCCACCTTGGCAATTTCTTCTTCACTTAATGCTTTTCCATAAACCGCATCAAAAAATTCAAATTGCAAACCAAGCCCATTTAAGCGCTTTGCCATAAATTCACGACGGGGAGAGTTTTTTAAGCTGATAACAAAGATGGGCGGGAGATTGTATGCGCTGTCCATAAACACATTACCTTAAGTCAAATAGAAATAACCCCCGCAATCGCGAGGGCTAAAATTCAGATTATTTTGTACCTGGAATTTTGAAGCGGCTGTTAAAGCGTTCAACGCGACCGCCGGTGTCAACAACACGTTGTTTACCTGTATAGAACGGGTGGCAGTTACCACACACATCAAGGTTGATGTCTTTGCCTAAGGTTGAACGGGTTTTGATCACGTTACCGCAAGAACAGGTTGCAGTAATTTCTTTATATTCAGGATGAATACCTTGTTTCATAGAAAACCTCAAATTTGAAGCCATGCCGCTATCAAGCCAATCGCAGAAGCAATCCCTGACACCGCATGAGATTAATATTACGCCATTACAAAATGGCACGCTTGTGTGTAAGGTTGCGAATTTTACAGAAAAAAATAGCCCAATTCAAGCTACTCTATCCAGAGATGGCTTTCTCTTTTTTGTGAGCAGAGATATTCATTTCATTGTCTTAAGATAGTAAGATAGCGCCTGACCTAAGGCTTAATTTTATGTATCTCTATGAATTTCACAGAAAATAAAAATTTTGTTATCAGCATTCCAACTGCGGATAAACGCAGAAACCACATCATCGAACAATTTGGTCGTCAAAATATTCCTTTTGAATTTTTTGATGCCTTTACACCATCACCTGAATTAGATTCATTGATTCAGTGGAATTTGCCCCAGTTAGATGAAACGACTTTTACGAATGGTGAAAAAGCGTGCTTTATGAGCCATCTTGAGTTATGGAAGAAATGTATTGATGAGGATCTACCATATATTAATATTTTTGAGGATGATATCTACTTGGGCGAAAATGCTGATCATTTTCTCTCGCAAGATAAGTGGCTTGTACAACGCTTTGATTTATCTTCAAAATTTATTATTCATGTTGGAAACATTTTTAATGCCTATTAAGGCGAAAAGTAGTCAAATAACTAGCTATCATAATAGAGAATTTTTACTGTTAAGGTCCGTTCACTTTGGTGCAGCTGCTTATACATTATCGCAGCCTATGGCTAAATATTTGTTAGGTATGGTTCCTCGTTTATCTGGTAAGAAATTTCAACCACTTGATTTACTTCTTTTTGATAATTTATTGAATTCAAAAAAAATCTCTGTGTATCAATTAGCTCCTGCTTTGTGTGTTCAAGAGTTACAATTGATGAATAAATCTACCTTGGAGAGCCAATTGGAGGTAGAGCGGAAACAAAATCATATATGTATTCAATCTAAAAAAACGTTATGGGAAAAGTTGCAGAGGGAAGTTTATCGTTTTAAAAGACGGATAATTAATAAGACTTGTTCGCCCATCAAGTTTAAATAACCGTTATTGGAGTAATATGGCTGTCTTATCTAATAAAACATTAATACTAGGAGCGGCAACAGGGTATACTACTGAAGATATTGACCTGTTTATGCGTAGTTTAAAATATATTAATTTCAATGGTGAAGTGGGGCTCTTTATTTATGCCTCTCAACTTAATCAATTTAATCTTTATTTATCAGAAGTTAATTTTCCTTTTAAAGTTAATTTAATTGAAACAGATAGTGGTAAATTTTATAAAAAAAAGATAAGTAAGAAATTTAGACGATACATTAATAAAGTAACCTCTTGGGTTATTAAGGCTATCCCTCGTTACAAAGAGAAATTTATTTATAAATTTTCCTATCCTCATGTGGCTAGATTTTTTGATTATTTAAGATATCTTAAAAATAGAGATGATTTTACTCATGTAATTCTTACTGATACGCGTGATGTAGTGTTTCAAACAGATCCTACATTAAATAAAATAGATGGACTTTTTTTAGGGTTGGAAACATCTAGCGTAAAAATTGGTGATGATAGTTATAATTCCCGTTGGATAGTCGATGTTTATGGAGAAAAATATTTAAATAGTATACGTGATAATCAAATTTGCTGTGCAGGTGTAACGTTGGGGGATGTTTCCTCAATAGAAGATTATTTAAATACTATGATTAATGAATTTTTGCAACTTCCTTATGAGTTAATGATCTCTTTAAATTATGATCAAGGTATTCATAATAAGCTATTGTATAGTAATCAATTTCTTTCTAATCTAACTTTATGTCAACCAATGGACTCTATTATCTCAACTATCGGAACAATGCATGAGGATTCACTATCCTTAAATAGTAAGAATGAACTTCTATTATCCAATGGTTGTATCGCAAGTATTGTTCATCAATATGATCGACATAGCGATATTGAATGTAAATTTAGAAGTAAATATCTGCAAGATATATAAACATGCCATTTGCCCGAATCGCACTTCCCGTGCCGTTACATCGCTATTTTGACTACATTCTCCCCGCGTCCATGAACGTTGTCGTCGGGGCGCGGGTGTGGGTGCCGTTTGGGGCGCAGAAACGCGTGGGGATTGTGGTTGATGTCGTGGAGCAGACGGATGTGTCGGCGGAGCAGTTAAAACCTGTGCTGGCTTGTCTTGATGACGCGTCTTTATTTTCTCCGCAAAGTTGGCAGTTTTTGCATTGGGCTGCGGGGTATTATCATGCGCCTTTGGGCGAGGTGTTGATTCAGGCGTTGCCGGTGAAATTGCGGCAGGGCGAAAGTGCGGTGGAGAAACAAAAAACGTTCTGGAAAACGACCGCACTTGGTGAGCAGGCGTTGGCACAAGGCGCATTGAAACGCGCGAAGAAGCAGCTTGAGGCGTTGCAGGCGGCGAATGATTGGCAGGAAAAGGGTAATAATCCTTTTGGTGCGGCAATTTGGTCGGCGCTGAAAGCCAAAGATTATGTCACTGAAGTGACTGTGGAAACGGAAATCCAAACTTGGCAGCAACAATTAGCCGATAAGCCCATTGTCAATAAAACGGATCGGCTAACGCTAAACAAACAACAGGCGTTGGTGTTCAGTCAGCTTAAATTTACCCAAGGTTTTGCCGCTTGGTTGTTGGATGGTGTAACCGGTTCGGGCAAGACGGAAATCTATTTGCAATTTATTGAAGAGATTTTGCAACAAGGTAAGCAGGTTCTGGTGTTGGTGCCGGAAATCGGCTTGACGCCACAAACGGTGCAACGTTTCCAGGCGCGGTTTAACGTGGCGATTGACGTGTTGCATTCCAATTTGAACGACACCCAGAGACTACAAGTGTGGCAACGGGCGCGCAGTGGGCAAAGTGCGGTCGTTATCGGCACCCGATCCGCATTGTTTACCCAATTTGCCGATTTAGGCGCGATGATTATTGATGAAGAACATGACGCGTCTTTCAAACAGCAGGATGGTTGGCGTTACCATGCGCGCGATCTGGCGGTTGTTTATGCCAAGCAGCTGAATATTCCGATTTTAATGGGCTCGGCAACGCCAAGTTTGGAAAGCCTGAATAACGTGCAAAGCGGCAAATATCGCCATTTGTGTTTATCGGAAAAAGCCAATAATTCCACCGCACTTCAGCAGCAACTTATTGATTTAAAACATCAACCGATGCGTAACGGGTTATCGGACATCCTGTTAAAACGGATGCTGGCGCATTTGGAAAAAGGCAATCAGGTATTGTTGTTTCTGAATCGTCGCGGTTTTGCGCCGGTGCTGTTGTGTCATGAATGCGGCTGGATGGCGGAATGTCGTCACTGCGATAAACCCTATACTTATCACCAGCAACATCATGTGCTGCGCTGCCATCATTGCGCTTCCCAGAAACCGATTCCGCGCCAATGCGGTAATTGCGGTTCCACCCAATTAATGACTACCGGTTTAGGCACGGAACAGCTGGAAGACACGCTAAAAGCCGTTTTTCCGAATTACGGCATTGCCCGTATCGATCGCGACACCACCGCACGCAAAGGCAAGCTGGAAGGTTACTTGGACGATATTCAGCAAGGCAAAAGTCAGATTCTTATCGGTACACAAATGCTGGCGAAAGGGCATCATTTCCCGAATGTCACCTTGGTGGCATTAGTGAACGTCGATAGTGCGTTGTTTTCATTGGATTTTCGTGCAGGAGAGCGGTTGGCGCAGTTATATATGCAGGTGGCGGGGCGTGCAGGGCGTGGTGCGCAGCAGGGCGAAGTGCTTTTGCAAACCCATTATCCCGAACATCCGCTGTTGCAAAGTTTGCTACAACAAGGTTATAACCAATTTACGCAAAACGCTTTGACATTGCGTAAAAGTATGGGGTTGCCGCCTTTTAGTTCGCAGGCATTGTTTAAAGCGCAAAGCCGTCACAGCGAAGATGCCGAACAATTACTGATGCAGTTTGTCGAATACTTACAGCAGATTAAACGGGATGTCGCGCCGGCGTTACAAATTCTCGGTCCGATGCCCGCACCGTTTAGCAAAAAAGCGGGACAATATCGTTGGCAGTTATTGCTGCAACATCCGTCCCGCATGGTATTGCAACAAGTGCTGACGGAATTCGGACGTTATCAGGCGGATCAACCCACAAAAGTGCGGTGGATTTTAGACGTGGATCCGCTGGATTTGAGCTAGTTAATTTGGGATTGCGGTAGTCAATAGCGCAATTTTTCAGTAGAATTAGCGACATTTTTATCATTCTTACTTACTTCATTATTAATTGGTTTTAGAGAGTTAGGTTTTATCGTGGCACAACGTGATTACGCCGCCCGTAGCGGCGCAAAGAAAAAGAAGAAACAGAAAAAAAGTAATAAGCCTTTGTTATTTGTGATTGCTGCGGTGATTGTGACGGCGTTTGCATTCGGACTTTATTTATTGAAAGAAAAAGCGCCGGAAAATGTCGTTCAACCGGTGGAAACCACCGAAAAAGCCCAACCGAAAAGCGTGCTGCCAAATCGTCCGGAAGAAGTGTGGAGCTATATTAAAGCCTTGGAAACCCGCACTGTGCCTATTGATGACAACCCGAAATCGTTAGACAAAAATATGCGTTTAACGGAAGAGCAACGCAAGATTTTGCAGGCGATGGAAGAAGAACAAAAACAGGCGGAATTAGCTAAAGCTAAAGCGGCGGAAACTCAGCAGACGGCACAAGCAACGACACAGCAGCCGGCAACACAACCTGCTGTTCAGCAACAACCGCAACAACAAACAAAACCGCAACCTCAAGTGGTAGAAGCGAAAAAAGCAACCCCGAAAGAGGAGAAAAAAGCGGAACAAACGGTGAAAACCGAACCGCAGAAGAAACCTGAGCCTGTGCAACAACCGCAACAGCCTCAAAAACAATCTCCTGCGCCACAACAAACCACGGTGTCGAATAGCGGTGAGAGAAGATACGGTTTGCAATGCGGCGCGTTTAAAAATAAAGCGCAGGCAGAAAATTTACAAGCGCGTTTGGCAATGCTCGGTTTACCGGCAAGAGTGAACGAAAGCGCCGATTGGAACCGTGTCGTGGTCGGTCCGGCGGGCGATCGTAATGCGGCGGTGAAAATGCAGGAAAAAGCCAAAAGTGTGATTAGTTGCGTCGTTATCGGCATGTAATATATCGGGCAACGGAAAAAGTGCGGTGAAAAATCACCGCACTTTTTTATTTTTAGCTTGCCAAAAAAGAAAAAATCAATAAAATGAACGAACGTTCATTCAGTGCTAATGTATTTGCTGTTTGTAACCTACCTAAATGTGCGACCTGAGCAACATGTTTGCCGCACGTCTAACGATTAACTCAATTTTATTTTTACTATGCATCAATCTGAAACAGATATGATCGAGCGGATTTTCACCGCCACCAATGATCTGATGGCGACGGTGGGCTTGCCAAATTTGTCAATGCACAAGATTGCTAAAGAGGCGAAAATCTCACCGGGGACAATTTATATTTATTTTAAAAATAAAGATGAATTGCTGACTCAGTTTGCTCGATATATTTTCCGAAATTTTCAAGATGTGCTGAAAGACGGTTACGACGAAAAACAGCCGTTTTTTCAACAATATCGAAGAATGTGGTGGAATATCTGGCACTTTTTAGAGTCTGAACCCACTATCATGGCGAATATGGGGCAATATGAATCTTTGCCCGGTTTTTCGCAAGTATGCCGCGAATGGGAAAATACCAGCGTTTGGTTTCATTTTTGTGAGAAAGCCAAAGAAGCTGGTGAATTATGCGACTTGCCGGCGCACATTTTATTTGCCATCTCTTTGGCTAGTGCGTTGAACATTGCGGATAAAAATACACATTTTTCCCAAGAAGTTTCAACAGAGATGCTGGAGTCCGTGATTGAGCGGACTTGGCGTGCTGTTAAAAATCAATAATTACTTAAGAGATATTTACGGAGTTTTTATGAGTTCCACTCAAATCAACAGACCAAAGCGTTCCCATGTTTTCTTCTTGAAACTGGCTTTGGGCGTATTCGTATTACTTTTCGTCGCCATGATTGTGATGAATTACATGAAATCAAAAGGCATTGCGGATTTCCTTGCCAATCAAGGTGAAACCCCGTCTCCGGTGACGGCGATGACCGTCACGGCGCAACAATGGACACCGGTAATTGAAACTACCGGGTTGGTGCGCCCGAACCAGGGGGCCATGTTGAGCGCGCAAAGTGCGGGTACTATTTCCAAAGTTTTAGTCACCAACGGGCAAACCGTGAAAAAAGGCGATTTGCTGGTGGAATTGGACAGTTCCGTTGAACGTGCCAGTTTGCAGGCTGCCGAAGCGCAAGTGATTTCATTGCGTCAAACTTATCAACGTTACGCAAACTTAGCGAAAAGCGGCGGTGTTTCCCGTCAGGAATTAGACAACGCGAAAGCGGCGTATGATGCACAGGTTGCCAACGTGGAATCTTTAAAAGCCACCGTTGAACGTCGCCAAATCCTTGCGCCATTTGATGGTAAAGCGGGTATCGTGAAAGTGAATGTGGGGCAATATGTGTCAAACGGTACGGAAATCGTGCGCGTGGAAGACCGCAGTTCCATGAAAGTGGATTTTTCTATTGCTCAAAACTTGTTGGATGAGTTGCGTCTTGGTCAAAAAGTCACGGCAACCGCCGATGCCCGCTTGGGTGAAACTTTTGCGGCGAAAGTGACCGCTATTGAGCCGGCAATCAGTTCTTCTACCGGTTTGGTTGACGTGCAGGCGACTTTTGAGCCGGAAGACGGTGCAAAATTGTTATCCGGTATGTTTACCCGTTTGAACGTGGCATTGCCGACGGAATACGATCAAATTGTGGTGCCGCAAGTGGCGGTGAGCTACAACATGTACGGCGAATCGCTTTATATTTTGACCGCACTTTCTGACGAAGAAAAAGAGAAGTTCGCCAAACAAGGCGATGTGAACAAAATGTATCGCGCCCACCAAATCACCGTATTTACCAAAGATCGCCAAGGGATTTATTCTCAATTAAAAGGCGATGAAGTGAAATTCGGCGACAAAATCATTACCGGCGGTCAGCAAAGTTTAAGCAATGGCGCTTTAGTGATTGTTGCGGATAAACAAGGCGTGGGTACGACTCAACCGGCAAGTAAAACCAACCTCTAATTAGGAATAGCGAATGAAATTTACCGATATATTTATTCGACGCCCGGTACTTGCGGTTTCAATCAGCCTGTTAATTATCATCCTTGGCTTGCAGGCGATTTCCAAACTGGCGGTGCGTGAATATCCTAAAATGACCACAACCGTAATTCAGGTTTCTACCGCTTATCCCGGCGCGGATGCCAATTTGATTCAGGCGTTTGTTACCTCGAAAATTGAAGAAGCGGTAGCGCAGGCGGACAACGTGGATTATATGTCTTCCACCAGTAGTCCTAGCAGTTCTACCATTACGGTGAAAATGAAGTTAAATACCGATCCGAACGCGGCACTTGCCGATGTGCTGGCGAAGGTTAACTCCGTGCGTTCCGAGTTACCAAGCGGTATTGAAGACCCAACTGTGACCTCTTCAACCGGTGGTTCGGGGATTATGTATATTAGTTTCCGCTCCAACAAATTAGATGCCAGCCAGGTAACCGACTATATTCAGCGTGTGGTAAAACCGCAGTTCTTTACCGTTGAAGGGGTGGCGAGTGTCGAAATTTTCGGTGCGTCCGAATACGCGCTACGTATTTGGTTGGATCCGCAAAAAATGGCGGCGCAAAATCTTTCTGCGACGCAAGTGATGTCCGCGTTGTCTGCAAATAACGTGCAAACGGCAGCGGGTAACGACAACGGTTTTTACGTGGTCTATAAAAACAAAGTGGATACCACCACCAAATCTGTGGATGAATTAAGCAAGCTCATTGTGTATTCCAGTGGCGATAAATTGGTGCGCTTGCGTGATATTGCGGATATTGAACTGAATAAATCCAGCGATAATGCCCGTGCGGTTGCCAATGGTTCCGACTCCGTGGTGTTGGCGATTAATCCGACGTCTTCCGCGAATCCGTTAACTGTGGCGGAAAAAATCCTGCCGTTGTATGAAAGCATTAAAAATAATTTACCGGATACGATTCAAACGGACATTTTATATGACCGCACTATCGCCATTAATAACTCCATCGACGAAGTGGTGAAAACTATTATTGAGGCGACCATTATCGTATTGGTGGTGATCACCATGTTTATCGGTTCCTTCCGTGCGATTTTGATTCCGGTGATTACCATTCCGATTTCCCTTATCGGGGTAATCATGATGCTGCAAACTCTGGATTTCTCCATTAACCTGATGACCTTACTTGCCTTGATTTTGGCAATCGGTTTGGTGGTGGATGACGCCATTGTGGTATTGGAAAACGTAGACCGTCACATTAAGCTCGGTGAAACGCCGTTCCGTGCGGCGATTATCGGTACCCGTGAAATTGCCGTGCCGGTCATTTCCATGACTATCGCCCTGATTGCGGTATATTCTCCGATGGCGTTAATGGGCGGAATTACCGGAACCTTGTTCAAAGAGTTCGCCTTAACCCTTGCGGGTGCGGTGTTTATTTCCGGTATCGTGGCGTTGACCCTTTCGCCGATGATGACCAGTAAATTGCTGAAAGATCACGACAAACCAAGCAAATTGGAAGAACGTGTGAACCGCACCTTAACCAAGGTCAATAATATTTACGCGTACATTTTGGATTTAGTGATGATGAACCGTAAATGTATGTTGGTGTTTGCGGCAATTATTTTTGCTACGTTGCCGGTGCTGTTTAAATCCCTTTCCAGCGAACTCACGCCGGCAGAAGATAAAGGCGCGTTCCTTGCCATCGGTTCTGCCCCTTCTAACGTGAACGTGGATTACGTGCAGGCAGCAATGGCGCCGTATCAAGAAATCTTAACCAACACGCCGGAGGTACAGTTTGCCATGACCATTTCCGGTGTGCCGAGTACCAACCAATCCCTGAACGTGGTGACGTTAAAAGATTGGAGCGAGCGTTCTAAAAGCCAGGCGCAAGTGTTGGCCGAGTTGAACAACAAAGCGAAAGCCATTCCTGAAGTATCCGTCAGTGGCTTCGCCTTCCCGGAAATTGACACCGGGGAACAAGGCCCGCCAATTGGTTTCGTGATCAGTACTTCGAAAGATTATGCAGATTTAGCGAATGTCGCCGGCAAATTCTTAGAGGCCATGCAAAAATCAGGTAAATTCGTTTACACCGATTTGGATTTGAAATTTGATACGGCACAAATGCACATTAAAATCGACCGTGAAAAAGCCAGCACTTACGGCATCACCATGCAACAAATCAGTACCACATTGGGAAGTTTCCTTTCTGCGGCGACGGTTGAGCGTGTGGATATTGACGGTCGTGCCTATAAGATTATTTCCCAGGTAAAACGTGAAAACCGTTTATCACCGGAAAGCTGGAATAATTACTATGTCAGCGCAGCAAATGGCACTTCCGTTCCGTTAAGCAGCTTAATCACGATGACCTTGGAACCGCAACCAAGCTCTTTACCGCGTTTCAGCCAGTTAAACTCTGCGGTGATCAGCGCCGTACCAATGCCGGGTTCTTCCATCGGCGATGCCATCCAATGGTTGCAGGACAGCGCGACGGATTTGTTACCGCAAGGTTATAATTACGACTTCAAAGGCGAAGCGCGTCAGTTGGTGCAAGAAGGCAATGCCTTGGCGGTGACTTTCGTGTTGGCGGTGATCATCATTTTCTTGGTGTTGGCGATTCAGTTCGAATCCATTCGCGATCCGCTGGTTATCATGATTTCCGTACCATTGGCGATCAGTGGGGCATTGTTGGCACTGAACTTCTTCGGCTTTATCGGTGTGGCGGGCAGTACCCTGAACATCTATTCTCAAGTGGGCTTGATTACACTGGTCGGCTTAATCACCAAACACGGTATTTTGATGTGTGAAGTGGCGAAAGAAGAGCAGCTAAATCACGGTAAAACCCGTATTGAAGCCATTACCGAAGCGGCAAAAGTGCGGTTACGTCCGATTCTGATGACCACCGCCGCGATGATTGCAGGTCTTATTCCGTTGCTTTATGCAACAGGCGCGGGCGCGGTATCCCGTTTCAGTATCGGTATCGTGATCGTTGCAGGCTTGGCAATCGGTACGCTGTTTACCTTGTTTGTGTTGCCGGTGATTTACTCTTACATTGCAAGCGAACACAAGCCGTTACCGGAATTTGATGAAAGTATCAAGCCGATTGAAGGCGAGATTAATCATTAACCAAATTTGTTTGTAGAACCCACCGCACTTTTGAGCAATCAAAGTGCGGTTTTTTATTGGACAAATTTTAGTAACGTTATATTTCAAAGCATATAGTGTTGCAGTAAAATTTATCGCCGAAAACAACCGCACTTTTAGGACACCTCATGACCATTTACGACATCGATTTTAACACCCTCTACAAACAACACCTCATTCACTGCAATCATTACAATTTACCGCCTGAAAAATGGGACAAAAAAGCCGTGAAAATGGCGGAAAATCTGGTGGGCAAAGCCAGCCGTTATAATAAACAATTATTGGAAGCCATGCAGGTGCAACCAAACGAAAGCGTGCTGGACATCGGCTGCGGGCCGGGCACCTTCGCCATTCCGTTGGCGCAGCAGGGAAGCCCGGTGTATGCCTTGGATTACAGCGCGGGTATGCTTGATGTGCTGGCGGGATATAAACAAAAGATGCAATTGGATAATTTAACCTTAATCCGTCGTTCTTGGGCGGAGAATTGGGACGACGTGCCGCAGGCGGATATCGTATTGGCATCCCGTTCTACGCTGGTGGATGATTTGGACGACATGATCGATAAACTCCGTGCCAAGGCGAAAAAGCGGGTGTATCTCACTTCTGTTACCCAACGTCATTTTTTAGACGAGGGCGTGTTTGCCGCTATCGGTCGCGACGACATCGGTTTCCCGACCTATATTTACTTGCTGAATCGGCTTTATCAAAAGGGCATTCAAGCCAACCTGAATTTCATCGAAACGGAATCCGGTCGTTTTATGGGCGAAACCTATGAAGATTTGCTCAATTCCGTGGAATTTTCCCTTGGTCCGTTAAATGAAAAAGAAAAAGAGGGCTTGGCGGCATTTTATCGGCAGAAACAGAAGCGTAATGAGCCTATTGAACATGGACAGCGTAAGTGGGCATTGATTTGGTGGAATGTGGAATGAAAAGTGCGGTCACAAAAAACAACGTTTTTTGAACGTTGGCTTTGCCAACGGCCCCAACGGGGCGAATAAATCACCTTAGTGATTTATGAGTAATTTTTCAATGTGTTTTTATGTGAGGCGGGTCCTGTGCCCGCCCGTGAAATCCTTATTCCGAAAATTCATCCAACATATCCAATGTCGGCACGAAAAATAAGGTACCGGTTTTGGCGTGGCTGAAATCTAAAATGCGGTCGTAGTTGCCTTTCGGCTTGCCGATAAACATATTGGATAGCATTTTTTGCACGGTTTTGAAGGTGCTGGCGTAGCTGATGAAGTAAGTGCCCATTTCATTGGCGCCGGCGTTGCCGAACGGCATATTGTCGCGTACCACTTTCAAATCGTCGCCCACATTCGCCAAAGCAACGTGGGAGTTGCTTGGTTTGCTGTCGTCATCCAATTCAATGTCGTCCTGTTTGGTGCGTCCGATGACTTTTTCTTGCTCGCTCACCGGTAATTTGCGCCACGCGTTCATGTCATGCACATATTTCTGTACGAATAAATAACTGCCACCTTTATATTCCGGATCTTCATCGCCGATAATGGCAAAAAATTCCCGTTCTTTCGGTGTTTGCGGATTTTCCGTGCCGTCCACGAAACCGAGAATGGAACGTCCGTCCCAATAACGAAAGCCGTGCACTTCTTCCACGCAATCGGCGACTTCGTGTAGCAAATCGGTAATCACGGCGGAAATGTCATACACCAAGCTTTTTTCTACGGCGCGAATGTGAAAATGCAGGTCGCCGCGGGTAGATACCGCCGTGTGTTTTTCGCCTTTAATGGGTTTGAATTCCGCCAATTCTTTTGGCAGCGGTTGCGGTAAATCCAATTGTCGCCACGCCTGATAGCCGATGCCCATGACGCAACTGGCGGCACTATGCGGAAAGCGGTTATTGGTTGAATTATTAATGTTTAACATTAATGCGCACAGGCGTTTGAATGTGTCTTTCACCTCCACGCCGTCTTTAAAATTCCACACCATAAACACCGTATTGGCATTGGGTTCATCGGTGACTTTTTGCGGTTGTGCAGCAAATTCCATGGTTTTGTCCTCTGTCTGAAAAGTAATCGTTAGGTGCGTTATTATAAGAAAGCCGATTGGATTTTTCAAAGCATAACGCCTTGACGAATCAGGCGTTCAGGCGTAACATTGCGCGCGATTTAGTAACAAGAGGACACACACTTTGGACAGTCACAGTCGATACCGAACGGAGTTTTCACTGTAACTATCGCCCGTCTCACTTATCGGCGATGGTTTAGTCGGTAAGTTTCTTTTACCTTTCTCTTTTTCGGCATCTTTTTCGTCAGACGAAAATTTGCAAAAAATTCATTCATTACCGCTTTCTTTTTTGTCGTTAAAAAACACGCGTAAAAACGACCGCACTTTTGATCGCTGTTGTCTTGTAATGTCTTATTCGTTTGATGTTTTGTTCATCGTGTTGTGCGATATCCAACCGGGAGTATGACAAAATGATAAATGCCTTTGCCCTTGAAGATGCCCGCCTGGTTCGCATTGACGAAACCACCGAGCCGTTAAACACCGCCATTTGGATCGATTTGTTGGAACCGACCGTGGAAGAGCGTGAAACGTTGCAGGAAAATTTGGGTCAGAGTTTGGCATCGTTTCTGGAATTGGAAGACATTGAAGCGTCCGCGCGTTTTTTTGAAGACGAAGACGGCTTGCACCTTCACTCGTTTTTTTATTGTGAAGATGAAAACGACTATGCGGATTTAGCCAGCGTGGCGTTTACCATTCGCGACGGGCGTTTATTTACCCTGCGCGATCGCGAATTGCCGGCGTTCCGTTTATATCGTATGCGTTCCCGCAATCAGCGTTTAATCGAATGTAATTCCTACGAATTATTGCTGGATTTATTTGAAACTAAAATCGAGCAGTTGGCGGACGTGATTGAAAACGTGTACGCAGATTTGGAAAAATTAAGTCGCGTGGTGTTAAACGGAACGCAAGGCGAGGCCTTTGACGAAGCCTTGGCGACCCTAACGGAACAAGAAGACACCAGTTCCAAAGTGCGTTTGTGCTTGATGGATACGCAGCGCGCGTTAAGTTTCTTGGTGCGCAAAACCCGCTTGCCGGCAAATCAGTTGGAGCAGGCGCGTGAAATTTTACGAGACATTGAGTCCTTACAGCCGCATAATGAGTCCCTGTTCCAAAAAGTGAACTTTTTACTGCAAGCGGCGATGGGTTTTATCAATATCGAACAAAACCGTATTATCAAAATCTTCTCCGTTGTATCGGTGATTTTTCTGCCGCCGACCTTGGTGGCGTCCAACTACGGCATGAACTTCAGCGATATGCCGGAGCTCGGGTTAAAATTCGGTTATCCAATGGCATTGGGATTAATGGCACTGGCGGCATTTGCGCCGTACTGGTATTTCAAACGCAAAGGCTGGTTATAATTTAAGGATACAGCATGAATTCAATTCAATTTCTTATTGCGACGGCGATTAGCGTCTATAGTTTTATTTTAATTTTACGCACTTGGTTTCAACTGGCAGGCGTGGATTTTTACAATCCGTTATCACAAGCCTTAGTCAAAGCTACTCAGCCGGTGGTCTCGCCGTTAAGTAAATTCGCGCCGACGGTAAAAGGCGTGAACACCGCCGCATTATTGGCGTGCTTCATTCTAGGCTTAGTGAAATTCCCATTATTAAATCTGTTCGGCATGATCGGCGGTGCATCCTTGTTTGAATACGCCATTATCGGTGTATTAAGCGTGGTACACAGCATCGGTGAAGCCGTTTTTTATGTGTTACTGGTGGGCGCGATTTTAAGCTGGTTTAATCGCGGTGCAGGGCAGGCGCAATATATTTTGTATCAATTGAGCGAACCCGTATTACGCCCTGTGCGTAAAATCCTGCCGAATACCGGCATGATCGATTTTTCGCCGATGGTGGTGGTTTTCGTATTGTACTTACTGAATCGCGTGTTATATGACCTATTTGACGGGCTTTGGGTCGCCGCCGCGTTTTAAGGTTCACCAAGTTTAAGGTAAAAGGTATGGCGGCAGTAGAACGAAACGGCGCAGATTTGCGCCTTAGAATTTTCTTGCAACCGAAAGCCGCCAAAGATCAGATCGTCGGATTACATGACGACGAATTGAAAATCAGCATCACCGCACCTCCTGTGGATGGGCAAGCTAACGCCCATCTGCTTAAATTCCTCAGTAAACTCTTCAAAGTTCCCAAAAGCAGCATTGTGCTGGAAAAAGGCGAACTTAATCGCCATAAACAGGTTCTAATTCCTAGCCCTAAACTTATTCCGCCGCAAATTGAATCTTATTTGAGGCCATAAAGTTCGGTTGAATATAAGGACGTTTTTTACTGGACAAAAAACGAAATAAGCGGAAAATGGGCAACCAAATTACAACTTATTCTTATTTCTCATGATGTTATTGCAAGGAGACTTCAATGAGCGTTACCAAACAGCAAGTATTAGACGCCTTTCATTTTCGTTGCGCCACGCGCTATTACGATCCCGCCCGCAAAATCAGCAAAGACGATTTTGACTATATTTTAGAACTTGGACGTTTATCCCCAAGCTCCGTCGGCTCCGAGCCCTGGCAGTTTTTAGTGATTCAAAACCCTGAATTACGCCAAGCCTTAAAACCGGTAAGCTGGGGCATGGCAACCCAATTGGACGACGCCAGCCATGTCGTGGTGATTTTAGCCAATAAAAATATGCGTTACGATTCCGAAGATTTTAGAGAGAACCTAGTGCGTCGCGGCTTAACAGAAGAGCAAATTCAAACTAACATGGCGACTTACCAACGTTTCCAAACGGAACACATAAATGTGCTGGAAAACGACCGCACTTTATTCGACTGGGCGAGCAAACAAACCTATATCGCCCTTGCCAACATGATGACCGGCGCCGCGCTGATCGGCATCGACAGCTGCCCGATTGAAGGTTTTAACTATGCGGAAGTGAACCGCATTCTGGCGCAAACCGGCGCTTATGATGCGGAAAAATATGCGGTTTCCGTGGCAGCAACGTTCGGCTATCGCGCCAAAGACATTCGCCCGAAAGCCCGCAAACCGCTCAACGAAATTGTTCATTGGATCGAATAACTTATTATGAGTCCGTTCTGCGTGAATCGCGCATGAGCGGATTTATTCCATTTGGAGACTTGGAATGTCACGTCAACTTTTTAAAACGGCAAAACCCCGTTCTTTGCTGTACCCGATTTTTTTCTTTTGTATTCTTAACCTCATCGTTTTCACCTTGTCCCGCCTAGGCTTGTCTTTGTGGCAATGGGATCGCGTCAATGCGGTTCACGGCTGGGGGCAACTGTTTTTACAAGGCTTACGCATGGACGTGGTGTCTTTGTGTTACCTGTTCGGTGTGCCGGCGTTATTGAGCGTATTGCTTTATCATGACAACGCCTTAGGACGCATTTGGAAAGGCATTTTGCGCGTCTGGCTAACTGTCGGCAGCGTGTTCATTGTGTTTATGGAACTTGCCACACCTGCGTTCATCGATACCTACGATTACCGCCCGAATCGCCTGTTCATCGAATATTTGATTTATCCGAAAGAAGTGTTCTCCATGCTGATGGAAGGGCATTTAAGTGCGGTCATTTTGAGCCTTGTTTTCACGATAATTGCTGCCGTGGTTTATTGGAAACTTGCCGGTCGCGCCGTGCGTGACGTGCAACCGATGAGCTGGAAATGGCGCCCGTTAGTAGCGTTATTGGTGATCGCCTTGAGCTTTATCGGCGCACGTTCCAGCTTTCAGCATCGCGGTATTAACCCGGCAATGGTGGCGTTTTCCTCCGATGCCATGGTCAATTCCTTGGTGTTGAATTCGGGCTATTCCGTGCTTTATGCGGCGCAACAATTTAAAGACGAAGGCACCTCTTCAGAAGCCTACGGCAAAATGGAGACGGCGGAAATGCTGGAAATTGTGAAGAACAGCGGCAGTCGTCCGGCGGAAGCGTATATTTCCGAGGAATTCCCGACGTTGACCCGTAACCAAGCCAGTTACCAAGGCAAACCGAAAAATATCGTGATTATTCTGGAAGAAAGTTTCGGCGCGCAATTTATCGGCTCTTTGGGCGGTTTGCCGTTGTCGCCGGAGTTCGACAAACTGGCGCAGCAAGGTTGGTTGTTTGATAACTTATACGCCACGGGCACCCGCTCTGTGCGCGGTATTGAAGCGGTCACCGCAGGCTTCACGCCGACGCCTGCCCGCGCCGTGGTGAAACTTAACAACAGCCAAAGCGGTTTCTTCACCTTAGCGCAATTATTAAGCCAACGAGGCTATGACACATCCTTCATTTACGGTGGGGAAAAGCATTTCGATAACATGGCGGGCTTTTTCTACGGCAACGGCTTCAAACGCATTATCGACCAAATGGATTATCAAAATCCGACCTTTACCGGCACTTGGGGCGTGAGCGACGAAGACCTGTTCACCAAAGCCAACGACACCTTCACGCAGTTACACAAAGAAGGTAAGCCGTTCTTCAGTCTCGTGTTCAGCTCCAGCAACCACGATCCGTTTGAGTTCCCGGACGGCAAAATCGACCTTTACGAACAACCGAAAGCCACCCGTAATAATGCGGCGAAATACGCCGATTACGCCATCGGGCATTTCTTCAAACTGGCAAAGGCATCGAATTATTGGAAAGACACCATTTTCTTGGTGATCGCCGACCATGATTCCCGTGTTGCCGGCGCCAGCCTCATGCCGATTAAGCATTTCCACATTCCGGCGTTGATTTTGGGCGAGGGCATCGAGCCGCGCCGCGATAACCGTTTGGTCAGTCAATTTGATATGCCGACCACCTTGCTTTCCTTGGCGGGCATCAGCGGCGATTACCCGATGATCGGCTACGATCTTACCAAACCGAACGATCCGAACCGCGCCATCATGCAATACGACCAAGTGCAGGCACTCATGCGCGGCAAGGATGTGGTGATTCAATTCCCGAAAGTGGGGGCGAAAACCTATCGCTACGATAAAGCCACCGAAACCTTAACGGAAGCGGAAGTGCCGCAAAGCATGGTGAAAGAAGCCTTGGCGCACGCGCTGTTGGGCAGTTACTTGTATAAGCACCGTTTATACACCACGCCGGAAATTAAACAGGCGGAAGGAAAACGCTAATTTTGCGATGAAAAGTGCGGTCGAAATTCGCGATGGATTTTGAATTGCTGTGGGTAATAAATTACCCATGGTTACGCATGGTTCAGCCCCTTTGGGGCTGTTTTAAATTCCCCAAGGTTGAATGATGACTTTAACTTAGGCTAATTCATCACCTAGATCAAAATGAGGATTTACCCCTCAATCCAAATCACCGACGCCATTCTTCCCGTGGCGTTATCCCGCCGATAAGAAAAGAATTTGTCTGCCTCAAGGTAAGTGCAGTGTTCGCCGCCGCTGATTTGGGTGATGCCAAGGGCGTTGAGGCGTTGGGTTGCGATTTGATATAAATTGCCGAGGAATTTGCCGTCGGCGGTGGGATCGGCAACGAATGCCGCTTTGGCTTGTGCATCCCAAGCGGCGAATTGGTCGATGACCTCTTGTCCCACCTGAAATGCGGTCGGTCCGATAGCAGGCCCGAACCAAGCGAGAATGTGCTCGCGCGGGCATTGAAATTTGGCGACGGTTTGTTCTAACACGCCATCACATAATCCGCGCCAACCGGCGTGGGCGGCGGCGACTTCCGTGCCTTCTCGGTTGGTGAATAGCACAGGCAGACAATCGGCGGTCATGACCAGACAGACTTGGTTCGGTTGGTCGGTGTAAACCGCGTCGGCGTTAACATCTTCGCCGTGATAAGGCAAGGTCAGCACCTTGGTGCTATGAATTTGATTTAAGAACAGCGGCATTTGCGGCAGATGGAATTTTTCCACCAATAAAGTGCGGTTGGTTTTCACGGCGTTTTTATCATCGCCCACATGATCGCCCAAGTTGAAGCTGTCATAAGGCGCAAGGCTGACGCCGCCATGGCGCAGAGTAGTGAACGCCCGTACGTTTTGCGGCGCGTTCCAGTTCGGTTTGATCGCTTGCATATTAATAGTCCAGTTCGTCTTTGTGTAGCACATAATCCGCTTTCAGGGCGGTGATTAATTCCACAAAATCTTCCGGCAACGGCGCGTACCATTCCATCATTTCACCGCTGATAGGGTGTTGCAAGCGCAACATGACAGCGTGCAAGGCTTGGCGTTTGAAATTGCGTAGGACATTCATCAATTCTTCGCCGGCATTTTTCGGTGGGCGAGGACGACCGCCGTAGGTTTGATCGCCGAGCAATGGATGGGCGATATGCGCCATGTGCACGCGGATTTGGTGGGTGCGCCCGGTTTCTAAGCGTAAGCGCAGGCGGGTGTAATCGCGGAAGCGCTCCATAATGCGATAGTGCGTCACTGCAGGTTTGCCCATAGGGTGCACCGCCATGTGGGTGCGTTTGGTGGGGTGCCGCGCCATGGGTTCGTCCACCGTACCGCCTTTGGTCATAATGCCACAGGCGACGGCTTCGTATTCGCGGGTGATTTTGCGTTTTTGCAGGTCGCGTACCAATTGGGTTTGCGCAGGAATGGTTTTCGCCACGACCATCAAGCCTGTGGTGTCTTTGTCCAAGCGGTGAACAATGCCGGCACGGGGCACTTCGGCGATAGGCGGATAGTGATATAACAAGGCGTTCAGCACCGTGCCGCTCGGATTGCCGGCACCGGGGTGCACCACCAGATCTTTCGGTTTATTGATGACGAGAATATCGTCGTCTTCATAGACGATATTGAGCGGAATATTTTCCGGCTCAAAGCGGGTTTCGTCTTCGATTTCCACGGTGATTTCGATATGTTCGTCACCGTAAACTTTGCTACGCGGCACATTTTGCACTGAGCCGTTGACCAGCACCAGATCGTCCTCAATCCACGTCTTTAAGCGGGAGCGGGAGTAGTCGGGGAACAATTCCGCCAGGGTTTGGTCTAACCGTTGTCCCATTTGTTGCGGTTGCACGGTTGCCGAGAGTGTGATTTGTGCCATAAATAAAAAATCCGTTAATCAAGTTTGCTTATTTAGCAATGTTCTATACAATATCGGGCAATTGTAACCCATTTATCATTTTTCGTAAAAATAAGGATTCTATTCAATGCGTAAACTTAAATCCTTTGCATTACTGACCGCGATGGCGTTGGCGGTGACAGCATGTTCAAGCTCTAAACAAGATGTGGAACAGGCGCCGGAGCAAACCTTATACAGCACCGGTCAAACCTATTTACAGGACGGCGATTATTCTCAGGCGATTCGTTATTTTAATGCGGTGAACAACCGCTTCCCGGGCAGTTCTTACGGCGAGCAAGTGCAACTGAATTTAATTTACGCGTATTATAAATCCCAAGATTATAGCGAAACCTTGCTGACTATCGACCGTTTCATTCAACGTTATCCGAACAGCAGCCATTTGGATTATGCCCTTTATATGGCAGGTTTAACCAATTCCGCGTTGGGGGATAACTTCTTCCAAGATTTCTTTGGCGTGGATCGCGCCACCCGTGAAAATACCTCCATTAAAACCGCTTTTGCCAACTTCCAGAATTTGGTCAATCACTTCCCGAACAGCCCTTATACGCCGGATGCCTTGGCGCGTATGACTTATATCAAAGCCAGCCTTGCCCGTCATGAATTAGACATCGCCAAGTTCTATTTCAAACGGGATGCTTATGTGGCGACGGCAAACCGTGTGGTGTCGATGTTGAAATTGTATCCGGACACGCAAGCGACCTTGGATGCGCTACCGCTGATGAAAGAATCTTATGAAAAGATGAATTTGAAGCACTTGGCGGATCAAACGGCGAAAATCATTGCGGCAAACGAAGGCAAGAAATTTGACGAGCCGGAAAAACCGAAAGAGCCGGAACTTCAAGCACCGCAGCAATAAACAAAAAACCTCCGAAAATTCGGAGGTTTTCTTTTTAGCCCGCCAAAATTCGATCTAGCGGAATATCCCAACTTTCCGTGGGCAGCGCGTCAACCTGCTGACATTGATGCGCCAAGCCGACCGTAATGAAATGCTGTTGTCGTTGATGTTGCAACGTCCGATCATAAAACCCGCCACCCATGCCGAGGCGATTGCCTTGTTTATCAAACGCCACTAACGGCGTAAAAATCATATCTAATTGTTCGATAGGCAACACATTTTGCAAGTTTAAGTGCGGTTCCAAAATGCCGAATTTATTGGGCTTCATCGGTGTGTTCGGCAAATAACGTAAAAAGAGTAAATGTCCGCGACAAAAAGGATGCAACACCGGCAAATAAACCTGTTTTCCCTGTTGCCATAAGCATTCAATCAGCGGTTGGGTGGAAATTTCGCCGTCGAAGGCAAGATAGAGCGCGATGTTTTTCGCATGACGTCGTTCAATTAAATTTAAAGCCTGTTCGGTAATATGTTGCGCGGCTTGTTGCTGTTGAAGTGCGGTCAGTTTTCGGCGCGTTTTTCGTATTTGCTGACGAAGCTGTTGGCGAATGGCGGCGGTTGTGGGAAGTGGTTGCATAGACATTGTTTTGGAGGCCCCGAGGTGCCGTTGCGGGTGGTCGGTCCTTGAACCCTACGGTTCAAGGGAATTAGTTGAAATCATTTTTAGGCTTCTTAGTCGAGCTAAGCCTGCACACCAATGACAGGAAACCAATTCATAAGATTAAAAGTATCGGCTCAGGGACGTAACCCACTGGCGAACACCTCAGGAAATTCTTTTGCTTAATACTACTCGAAATTAGGTTTGATGACTAGCACAAATTCTTTTTCTCAGAATACTTTTAGTTATCTGAAATGACGGCGAAATTATCAGGAATTGAACTTCGGTGCGCCGATATTTTCAAGGGAATGATCCAACGGACGCAGGATTTTATTTTTTAACACGTCTTCAATTAAATGGGTTTTCTTCTGCTCCTGCATCAGTTCAAAACTTAAATTCAGCGCAACGATGGAAAGGACTTTGTCAACCTGCAAAATACCGGTGCGTTCTTTCATCTCCGATACGCGTTGATCCAATTCTCGGGCGGCGCTGCGTAAGGCTTCATGTTGTTCTTCCGGACAATTTAAACGTAATAACTGCCCCAATACAGGGATTTCAATACTTTTCGATGACATTTTTAGCCCCAAATTCCTTAACCAAAATTGCGCGTATTATGCCACAGGCAGGAAAACTTGCCAATTTCAAAACTGGTTGGCTGAGGTGAAGAGTGATAAACTAAAGGCAATTTCAATAAGGATAATTTCAATGACAACAATTTCTTATCAAAACCTGAGTCAACAACTCCGCCAAGCCTCCATTCCGCTTTCTGCCGCCGAATTACACGGCTTTTTGAGCGGTTTAATTTGCGGCGGTATTCAGGATCAAAGCTGGCAGCCGTTACTCTATCAATTTACTAACGATAATCACGCCTATCCCACCGCACTTTTGCAGCAAATTAGCGACATTTATCAGCAAATTCACCGCCAATTAGCCGACAATGAAAGTTTTGAGTTTGAGCTTTGCCTGCCGGATACGGAAAATGTCTTTGAGCAGGCGGACGGTTTGGCGGAATGGTCGAACCACTTTTTGCTCGGGCTTGGGTTGGCGCAACCGCATCTGGATAAAGAAAAAGGCGATATCGGCGAAGCGGTGGACGATTTACATGACATTTGTCAGCTTGGCTATGACGAGGAAGAGGACGACCCGGAAGAGCTAGCGCAGGCGGTGGAGGAAATCGTGGAATATGTGCGCACCATCGCCACCTTATTTTTCGCCCATTTCCATCCGGCGGAAGAAAAACAACCGACATTACATTAATTAAGGACAAACTATGGATCTCGCGTATATGGCGGCGTTGCCGACGGAGGAATTCGCACAACGCCGGGCTAAAGTATTTGAGCAAATGCAGGACGATTCCCTGTTTCTGGTGTTTTCCGATATTGAACGCCGCCGCAACGACGGCTGCGATTATCCCTTCCGTCAGGACAGCTATTTCTGGTATTTAACCGGTTTTAACGAGCCGAATGCCGCGTTGTTGTTACGCAAACAGCAGGGCGAGCAACAAGCGATCATCTTTTTACGTCCGTCCGATAAATTGCTGGAAATTTGGAACGGTCGCCGTCTTGGCGTGGAAAAAGCGCCGCAAACACTGTTGGTGGATAGCGCTTATGCCATGGAAGAATTCGTTGCGCAGTTTAAAAATTTAGCGCAAAAACAGACCGCACTTTATTACGCACCGAAGCAACAGCCTTGGGGCGATGCCTTGCTGGAGCAAAGTGCGGTGGAATTTTCAAGTGTTTTTAACTGGAAGCACATGCTCGGCGAAATGCGTTTGTTTAAATCAGCAAATGAAATTGCGCTCATGCAACAAGCAGGACAAATCAGCGCGTTGTCGCACATCAAAGCCATGCAACAAACCCGCCCGAACCGTTTGGAATATGAAGTGGAAAGCGACATTTTGCATGAGTTTAACCGCTTCGGCGCGCGTTATCCGTCCTATAACAGCATTGTTGCCGGTGGCGAAAACGCCTGCATTTTGCATTATTCGGAAAACAATATGCCGTTGCGCGACGGCGATTTGGTGCTCATTGACGCGGGTTGCGAATTTGCCATGTATGCCGGCGATATTACCCGCACTTTCCCGGTGAACGGTAAATTCACCGAGGCGCAAAGCGCCATTTATGAGATTGTGTTGCAAGCGCAAAAACGCGCCATTGAATTGCTCGTGCCGGGCAGTTCCATTGCCAAAGTGAATGAGGAAGTGATCCGTATTAAAACCGAAGGCTTGGTGCGTTTGGGCATTCTGAAAGGCGATGTGGATGAATTGATCGAACAAAAAGCTTATCGCGAATTTTATATGCACGGCTTGGGGCATTGGCTCGGTCTGGATGTGCACGATGTGGGCGAATACGGCGAGAATCGTAGCCGCACGTTGGAACCGGGTATGGTGATCACGGTGGAGCCGGGCCTGTATTTATCCGAAGATGCAGACATTCCGGAGCAATACAAAGGCATTGGCATCCGTATTGAAGATGATTTGCTGATCACCGAGTACGGCAACAAAAATCTCACCTCCGCCGTGCCGAAAGAAATTGCCGACATCGAAAAACTGATGGCGGACGCACGGGCTTAATTTATCAGAATGAAGGGGCAGAAGATGAACTACGATGTGGTGATTGTTGGTGGCGCAATGTCCGGCGCGACCTTGGCGCTGGCATTGGCATCGCAAACGCAAAACCAAATGAAGATTGCGGTGATTGAGAAACAGGCGCCGCAATTCCATCAACAAAGCGGTTTTGATGCCCGTCATATCGCCCTTTCCGCCGGCAGTTGTCAACGGCTGAATGAAATTCGGCTGGCGAATCAACAAACGCTCTGGCAGGATATTCGCCCGCTTACCGTGCCGATTAAGCAAATCCATATTTCCGACAAAGGACACAGCGGCATCGTAGAATTCGATGCCCAAGAATTTCACTTGGAACAGTTGGGCGCGACCGTCGCTTTGGCGCAGGTCGGACAGCGTTTGCTCAATGCTATCGAACAATATTCCAACATCAATTATTTCGCGCCCCATTCGGTGCAATGCCTTGAGCGCAATGTGGAACAGGTGAAGATTACACTGGATAGCGGTCAGACTTTAAACGCCAAACTGGTAGTGGGGGCAGACGGTAATCATTCGGCGGTTTCAAGTGCGGTGGGGATTTCCCAAGAAATTTTGCATGAATACGGACAAACGGCGATTATCACTAATATTGAAACGCAACAACCGCACCACTTCCGCGCTTTCGAGCGTTTTACCGCCGAAGGTCCCATCGCTTTATTGCCGGTGGGCGAGAATTTAATGTCGCTGGTGTGGTGCGTGCGCGATGCGGAACGCCTGATGGCACCGGATGATGAGATGTTTTTGGCGCAGGTGCAACGTACCTTTGGCTGGCGTTTAGGTAAGTTGTTGCACTGCGGAAAACGTTTTTGTTACCCGTTGGCATTGTCCCGCGCCACGCAACATATTCAGGAACGTATCGCGTTAGTGGGCAATGCGGCACAGACCTTGCACCCGGTGGCGGGGCAAGGGTTTAATTTGGGTATCCGTGATGTGATGCAGTTGGCAAAGGTGTTGAGCGAGGCATTTCACGCCGGCATCGATCTCGGTGCTTATGCGGCGTTGCAACAATATGAACGACAACGGCTGAACGATCAACATCAAATGCTGCAATTTACCGACAATCTGGTGTCCGTTTTTGCCAATGACGTATTGCCGTTGCAAATCGCCCGCAATTTGGGGTTAATGGCGTTGGCGCAGTCTTCGCTGTTACGCCAAGCCTTTGCAAAACCGACTTTAGGATGGGTTTAATATGAAAACATTTGACTTGGCGATTATCGGCGGCGGCATGACCGGGCTGGCATTGGCGGCAGCGTTACAACAAAGCGGTCTTTCTCTTGCGATCATTGAAGCCCATCCGCCGCAAGGCTTTTCTTTAGAGAATCTCACGCCACGGGTGAGCGCACTGAATCTGGCGAGTAGCCGTTGGTTAGACGAATTGGGCGCGTGGCAACACATTATGCAACAACGGGTAGCGCCTTATGATGCCATGTCTGTGTGGGAGCAAGATAGCTTCGCCAAAATTGAATTTACCACGCAAGGCTTGGGCGTGCCGCAACTGGGGCATATCGTGGAAAACGATTTGATTCGTCAGGCGTTATGGGCGCGTGTGGCACAGTCAAAAACAGTTGAAATAATTACCGCACTTCCACGCAGTCTAGGCATCACGGATCGCAATGCCATTCTGACCTTGGACGACGGACAAATGCTATCGGCGAAATTGGCGGTGGGCGCGGACGGCGCAAATTCGTGGTTGCGCAAACAGGCGGACATTCCCCTCACTTTTCGTGATTACGGGCACACCGCCTTAGTTTGTCATGTGCAAACGGAAGAACCGCACGGGCATTGTGCAAGACAGGTTTTCAGCCCAGAAAGCATATTGGCGTTTTTGCCGTTGGCGCAGGACAATTTGTCTTCCATCGTATGGTCATTGCCCGCAGAACAGGCGGAATATTTACAACATTGCGATGAGGCCGAATTTAACAAAAAACTGACTGTTGCCTTTAACAATACATTGGGCTTATGTAGCGTAAAAACGCCGCGCTACACTTTCAAGTTAACGGCGCGTTATGCCCGCAATTTTGCGCAAAATCGTATTGCCCTTATCGGCGACGCCGCTCACACCATTCACCCGTTGGCGGGCTTGGGCGTGAACCTCGGTTTTCAAGATGCGAAAATATTGGCGCAGGAGATTTTGCGACATCAACACGACGGCGTGGATTTCGGTGAATACCGTTATTTGCGCAATTATGAACGCAATCGCAAAGCGGAAGCGGCGAAGATGTTGTTGCTTATGCAAGGCTTAAAAGATCTGTTTAGCGGCGATCATCCGCTGAAAAAATTGATTCGTGGGATCGGCTTGTCGGCAACGAACAAAATGGGCTTGTTAAAAGAGCAGCTGATTAAACAGGCATTAGGGCTTTAAAAACGGAACGTTAAAAAACATTTAAAAAAAACGACCGCACTTTTCCTCCGAATTTATCCAAAATTCCCTTTCCAACAAAGCCTGAACACGGATTTTAGCTTGCTTTTTATGCGAAAAAGAGTAAAATCCACAGGCTTTTTGTCTATATATACAGAGAAAAAAGTAAGTTTAACTCTCATATAACTTTCGATATTTGAGGGTTTTCTTTTTGTAATCAAATTATTAGAGGAAGGTTATGGTAACCATTCGTTTATCTCGTGGCGGAGCTAAAAAACGCCCATTTTACCAAATCGTTGTTGCTGACAGCCGCTCACCGCGTGACGGCCGTTTCATTGAGCGTGTTGGTTTCTTCAATCCAATCGCACAAGGCAAAGCAGAACGTGTTCGTATCGATTTAGACCGCGTTAACCACTGGGTTGGCCAAGGTGCTTCATTATCCGATCGCGTTGCGAGTTTAGTAAAAGAAGCGCAAAAAGCCGCTTAATTTTGCTTTTTAAAAGGTGAAGAAAATGCAACAACAAAGAATCGAAACCGTCGGCAAACTAGGCTCGACTTATGGCATTCGCGGTTGGTTACGCATTTATTCATCCACAGAACAAGCTGAAAGTATCTTTGAATATCAACCTTGGTTTTTGAAAATCAAAGGGCAATGGCAACCAACCGAGCTGGAAAACTGGCGTCATCATAATCACGAATTGATCGTTAAATTAAAAGGCGTAGATGATCGTGAAGCGGCGCAGATTCTGGCAAACGTGGAAATCGGTGTGGATTTATCGGTATTTCCGCAGCTGGAAGAAGGTGATTATTATTGGCATGACTTAATCGGTTGTGCAGTAGTGAATCTGGAAGGTTATGCCATGGGAACGGTCACCGAAATGATGGAAACCGGTTCTAATGATGTATTGGTGGTCAAAGCCAATGTAAAAGATGCTTTCGGGAAACAGGAACGGTTAATTCCGTTTTTGTATGAACAAGTAGTTAAAAGAGTCGATCTCGCCACTAAGACGATTACAGTGGATTGGGACGCTGGTTTCTAATCTCAGGTATGCCATAGCGCTTTGCGGTAACATTAACATAAGGCTCAAACATTAAGGCTAAATTATGTGGATTGGGGTAATAAGTCTGTTCCCTGAAATGTTTAAAGCAATTACGGAATACGGGGTAACCGGCAGGGCTGTTAAGCAAGACCTGTTACAAGTGCGGTGCTGGAATCCGAGAGATTTCACGCACGATAAGCACAAAACCGTAGATGACCGCCCTTATGGCGGAGGTCCCGGAATGCTGATGATGGTACAACCGTTAAAGGATGCGATTCAGGCAGCAAAAGATGTAGCAGGCGAAGGCGCCAAAGTGATTTATCTCTCGCCGCAAGGTCGTAAACTCGATCAACGAGGCGTGGAGGAATTAGCCCAAAATCAGAAATTGATTTTGTTATGCGGTCGCTATGAAGGCATTGATGAACGGTTAATTGAAACCGTGGTCGATGAAGAATGGTCGGTAGGCGATTATGTATTAACCGGCGGAGAATTGCCGGCAATGACGTTAATTGACGCAGTTGCCCGTTTTATTCCCGGGGTACTCGGTAAACAGGCTTCCGCTGAGGAAGATTCCTTTGCCGACGGATTACTCGACTGCCCGCATTATACGCGCCCCGAAGTGCTTGACGGATTAACCGTGCCACCTGTGCTGATGTCGGGACACCATGAAGAAATTCGTAAATGGCGATTAAAACAATCGTTATTGAGAACATGGTTACGACGCCCTGAGCTACTGGAAGGCCTAGCTCTGACTGACGAACAATGTAAGCTGTTAAAACAGGCGCAAGCCGAATATAACGGTAAACTCAGTTAAATCTAGGATCAAAAGGATCAAAAAATGTCTAACATCATTAAACAACTTGAACAAGAACAGTTAAAACAAAACGTACCTAGCTTCCGTCCGGGTGACACATTAGAAGTAAAAGTATGGGTTGTTGAAGGTAGCAAACGTCGTTTGCAAGCGTTCGAAGGCGTGGTTATTGCAATTCGTAACCGTGGCTTGCATTCCGCATTTACCTTACGCAAAATCTCCAACGGTGTTGGTGTTGAGCGTGTATTCCAAACTCACTCCCCTGTTATTGACAGCATCTCTGTGAAACGTAAAGGTGCGGTACGTAAAGCGAAACTTTACTACTTACGCGCACTTTCCGGTAAAGCTGCCCGTATCAAAGAACGTTTGGGCGAATAATCGTTCGCAAAAAACAAAAGGCTTGGATTTCCAAGCCTTTTTTGTAGAGCAGAACAAGTGCGGTCGTTTTTGCCGATGTTTTTTAGTGCCAAAAAACACGCGTGAAAACGACCGCACTTTTATGCGCGCTTTCTTGCTTTCACGAACAACAATACCGGACGATGCTGTAAATCTTTAAATTCGCTGTGCCATTGCGGTTGCTCGGCGAGCATAGGCTCGGCAAGTTGTTCGATTTGAAAGCCGGCGGCAATGAGATTGTTGATGAGGGTCGCCGTGGTGCGGTGATAAGTGGTGAAAGGCTGTTTGAACCAATTGCGTTGGCGTTCGCCTTCGTCGCGATAGAAATTCAGACGATAGGCGATTTGTTGCTTTTTGGCGTCTTTTTCCCAACGTTCGCCGCTTTGATAGCAAGTGACAATGGGATGTTCTTGGGAAAATACCAACTGTCCGTTGGGCGCGAGTTTATCGTGAATTTGCGCTAATAATGCAGGGAAATTCTGCACATAATGAAAGGCAAAAGAGCTGGTGACTAAATCAAACTCGCCCGCATTTAACTGCTCCAGCTGTTCCATGGGTAATTGTTGCAAGGTAAAGTGCGGTCGATATTCCGTGAGATTTTTCGCCGCCTGTTGCAACATGGCTTGCGACAAATCAATGCCGGCGACGAATGCCGCGCCCCGTTCCAAATACAGTTTCAAGTGCTCGCCACAACCACAGCCTAAATCTAAAATGCGCTTGCCTGTCACATCGCCGAGCAAGCCCAACATTGTGGGCTTTTCGACGATTTCATTAAGGCTGTTGGGGTTGCTGCGCAATTTTTGATAAAGCACGAAGAAACCGTCTTTATCATACACGCTTTGTGTTTCCGGCATATTAACCTTTGAAGTCGGCAATCCAGCCGAATTGCAACGCGACTTGCGCGAAAATATTCAGTAAACCGAACAGAATAATAAAGTACACCATGAAGTTACCACCGTGTACACGATAAGTTGCATTCGGGAATTTTTTGCGGCTGGCTTTTGCCAATAATGCCGGCACGATTGCCGCCCAGATGGTTGCCGCCAAACCGGCGTAACCGATGGCGATGACGAAACCGAACGGGAACTGTAAACTCAGCAATAACGGTGGCAGGAAGGTCACCAGCGTGGTTTTGGTGCGACCTAAACGACTGTCGTCAAATTTGCATAAGTCGGCGATGTAATCGAATAAACCGAGCGTTACACCAAGGAAGGAACTGGCGATTGCCATGTAGGCGAAGAAGTTCAGCATAATGCCGATGTAATCTGTTTGGATGTATTTATTCAAGGCGTCCAATAATGCCGCTACGTCGCCGCCTTTAGCGATCACCGGGGCGAATTCGGCGCGCGGTAAGTTCCCCTGAATGGCGAGCTGCCACAAAATGTAAATAATGAGCGCCAAGCCGGTACCGAGGAAAATGGATTTCATCACGCGGTTGCCGTCGCGATCGTAATACTTCACCAAACTCGGTACGTTGCCGTGGAAGCCGAAGGACACTAAACATACGGGAAGTGCGGTCAAAATATAAGGTAAATATTGTTGTTCGCCTTGCGCTATGGTGTTGAGTAACACGTCGGCTTTTACCGAACTCAATAAGCCTGTAGTAGAGAGAAAAAAGGAAATGACCATACCCGCGATAAGTACCGTGCTGAAACGGTCAACGGCTTTGGTGGAGAACCATACGAACGCCGCTAAAACAAGACAGAAAATCAGCGAGCCTGCGCTGCGTCCTATTTCTACGTTTTCACCCAGTTGATTAAGGAAGCTTTCCGTAATACTGCCACCGGAAGTGATGTAGGCGTAAGTGAGAATATACAGCACGAACGCCACGGACAAACCGTTAATCACATTCCAGCCTTTGCCCAGCAAATCGGTGACGATAGTGTCGAAACTGGCGCCGGTGGGGTAATGTAAATTGGCTTCTAAAATCATTAAGCCCGAAGTGGTCATGCAAAACCACGTGTAAATAAGAATAACGAGAGAACCGATAAACCAAATGCCGGCGGTGGAGGTGGGATTAGCGAGCATTCCCGCGCCGATTGCCGTGCCGGCAATAATCATGGCGCCGCCGAGTAATGAAGGGCGTTTTGCTGTCATCATAATGACTTCCTTTAATCAAAAAAAATTTGGACTATTATAATAGTGCAAATGTAAAAGACAATAGATTTAAATTCACCATAAATGCCGTGTAACTCGACAAATGAAGCCGATTACCGCTATAATTGGGCAGTTTTTTCACACTCACAAGAAGGAATAGCAAATGGGCTTAGAAAGCGTACCGGCAGGTAAAGCATTACCGGATGACATCTATGTTGTCATTGAAATCCCTGCAAACTCAGATCCAATTAAATACGAAGTTGACAAAGAAACCGGCACATTGTTTGTGGACCGTTTTATGGCAACGGCAATGTTCTACCCGGCAAACTACGGCTATGTAAACAACACCCTTTCTTCCGACGGCGACCCCGTTGACGTATTAGTCCCAACCCCGTACCCGTTACAACCGGGCTCTGTGATTCGTTGTCGTCCGGTAGGTGTATTAAAAATGACCGACGAAGCCGGCGGCGATGCCAAAGTGGTTGCCGTGCCGCACACTAAATTAAGCAAAGAATACGACCACATTAAAGACGTGGGTGATTTACCGGCATTATTAAAAGCACAAATCCAACACTTCTTCGAAAGCTACAAAGCCTTAGAAGCGGGCAAATGGGTGAAAGTGGAAGGTTGGGAAGGCGTTGAAGCCGCTCGCCAAGAAATCTTAGATTCATTTGAACGTGCTAAAAAATAATTAAAACACATTTTTTTACCACCGCTCTTTTTCGGAAGAGCGGTTTTTTACACACAAACCTTACTGAGGAAAATCTATGTCTAAATTAGGCAAAACGCTTGCGTTAGTTTCTACTATCGGCATCTTAACTGCTTGTGCAGATTCTGCTTCCATCAACCAAGAAGCGGCATTGGGCTACACTCAAATGATCAATCAAGCTCAAGCACATGGGCAAATTGATAATAAATCCAAAACTGCACAGCGCGTGCGCAAAGTCTTTAACAAAATGGTGCCATACGCTAATGCCGAAAACAAAACAGGACAAGTCTTTAATTGGCAAATTTCTGTGATCAAATCCAAAGAGCTTAACGCTTGGGCGATGCCTGGCGGCAAAATGGCGTTTTACAGCGGTTTAGTGGACAGCTTACGCTTAACTGATGATGAAATTGCTACCGTCATGGGACATGAAATGGCGCACGCATTAAAAGAACATGGTAAAAAACAAGCGAATATGGGTAAATTTACCGATGTTGTCGCCAGTGTTGCACATGAAGCGCTATCAACCCAAATCGGTTCTGACGGCAGTTCTATGGTGGTAGGTCTGGCTAAAGACTGGGGCTTGGACAAACCTTATTCCCGCAGTGCAGAAACCGAAGCGGATGAAGTCGGTTTAATGTTAATGGCAAAATCCGGTTACAACCCGGAAGCTGCGCCTAAATTATGGGAAAAAATGAAAAAAGCGTCTACAGGCTCGCAAGGCATCTTAGACAAATTAAGTTCCACCCACCCAAGCGACGAATCCCGTCAAGAAAACTTACTACGCTTAATGCCTGAAGCGGTAGCGTTATACAAACAAAGTAAAAAAGGCTAAGGCAATTTAGCAAACAAAAGTGCGGTCACTTTTTCAGGTAAATTTAAAACACCGAAGAAAGTGACCGCACTTTGAACTGCACCCCAAAAGTTGTGCTAATCAATTCATTAAGGTGCAGATTTTTTTATGAAAAAATATTATTCAATTAAATTCGTCATATCATCAAGCCTATTCTGAAAACACATTGGGGACTAGATTACACATTAGACAACAAAAATGCGGTCATTTTTTTAACTAGATTTAATGTCCCACATGTTGTAACAAAATCGTTTTCAGCCGCTCATAAATCCACAACACCCGATCCGCGACTACGGTTTGATACGGGCGATAAAGGTAAAGTTGCCATTTTTGCTTTTCGATTTCAGGGAAGAGTTCCAGCAATCGTCCGTTTTCCAGATAAGGATCGCAGACGCTGTTGATGAGGTAAGCGCAAGTGCGTCCGGCAAGTGCAGATTGCAATTCGCTTTGTACATCGGAAGTGAAAAACAGCGTTTTGTTCGGCATAAAACGTTGTTCCCCGTTGATTTGCCATTGCCAAATGCGTTTCAGTTTCGGGTCGATTAAGCCGCTTAACGGGTAATTTTGTGCCAAATCCTGCAAATCTCTCGGCATTCCTAAACGTTGAAGCAACGTCGGCGACGCCACTATTTTTTCCGAAAATGTGCAAATGTGCTGCGCCACCCATTCCGGCTCCGGTTCAAGGCAAATACGCAAACCGATATCCACTTGATCTTCCACTGCTTTTAGCTTATCAATGCCCACCCGCCAATCAATCACCACATCAGGATAAGGTTCAAGTGCGGTTAATAATTCAAACAAAATTTGATCGTTATGAGGCATCGGCGGTAAGGTGATGCGCACCGTGCCATGCATTGCTTTTTCGCTCAATTTTGGAGAGGCGAATAAACGCTCGCTTTCCGCCAGAAATTGCGTGGCTTTCGGCAAAAATTGTTCGCCAAATTCGGTGAGTTTAATATTCCGTGTGTTGCGTTTAAACAGGCTTTCGCCTAACAATTCTTCCAGCTCGGCGATCATGCGCGTAACCACTTGCGGCGACACCGCCAAACGCTGTGCCGTCTCGCGAAAATTAAAGGTTTCGCAGGCGGCGCAAAAATAGCGCAATGCATCCAGTTTATTCATATTATTCCTTTTTTAAGAACAGTCTATTCGTATTTTATTCATTTTTATTTTTGAAAACCAGCGATAAAATGCCCTCCGTTAAGCAAATGGCTTAAGTGATATTTTAAATTGGAGAACAACATGACTGAATTAAGCAAAAAATCCGTTGCCGACCGCGCAGAACACAACGCCTTTTTCCCGTCCGAGTATTCTTTGAGCCAATATGTGGCAAAAGTAACGGATTTTGACGGCTTCAAATTTGAAAAACCGTACACCGGCGGCAAACACAAAGTGTTGATGATTGCTTCCGATGAGCGTTATTTGGCAATGAAAAACGGTAAATTATTCTCCACCGGCAACCACCCGGTCGAGACGCTGTTACCAATGCTGCATATTCACCACGCGGGCTTTGAAATTGAAGTGGCGACCTTATCGGGCAACGCCGTGAAATTTGAAATGTGGGCGATGCCGACAGAAGATAAAGCAGTCACCGAGTTCTACAACCTGTACTTACCGAAATTCCAAAATCCGCACAAACTTGCCGATATTTTGGCACAAGTCACGGCGGAAGATTCCCCTTACCTCGGCGTATTGGTGCCCGGCGGCCACGCGGCGTTACACGGTTTGCCGTTTAGCACCGACATGAAAGCGGTATTAAATTGGGCGTTGAAAAAAGACAAATATGTCATCACGTTATGTCACGGGCCGGCGGCATTGTTGGCGGCAGGCGTGAACGAAAAAGCGGAAGATTACCCGTTCAAAGGCTATGAAATCTGCGTTTTCCCGGATGCATTGGACGAAGGTGCTAACGTGGACATCGGCTACATTCCGGGCAAATTACAATGGTTGTTGGCGGAACGCTTGGAAGCCTTAGGCGTGAAAGTGCTGAACGAAGGCATTAGCGGTCAGGTGCATAAAGACCGCAAATTGCTCACCGGCGACAGCCCGCTTGCCTCTAACAATTTAGGCATTTTAGCCGCCGAGGAGTTGTTAAAAACCATCGCTTAATCGTCTTTCGGCTTAAAAGTGCGGTGGAAATTTTCGGTGTTTTTAAACGTCGGAAAATTTGACCGCACTTTATCCTGTCCACATCATCCTTGCGAGGTCAAAATGAAACTGTCCCTCTTAAACCTTGTTCCCGTGCGTGAAGGGCAAACCTATGCGCAAGCCGTTGAAGCCATGATTCGTTTGGCACAGCACGCTGAAAATATCGGTATCGAACGCTATTGGATTGCCGAACATCACAACATGAAAAATCTGGTTAGCTCCGCCACAGCATTGCTCATCCAGCATACCCTCGCCCACACCAAAACGCTGCGGGTCGGCTCCGGCGGGGTGATGTTGCCGAACCATAGTCCGTATGTTGTGGCAGAACAATACGGCACGCTGGAAACGCTCTATCCGAATCGGGTGGAGCTGGGCTTAGGGCGCGCCCCGGGTACGGATATGCGTACCGCAGCGGCATTACGACGCGGACAACACAACCTCGATTTTCCCGCTGAAATTGCCGAGTTGCGCGGTTATTTTGAAGATTGCAACCCGGTTTCCGCCTATCCTTCCGCCGGCTTGAACGTGCCGATTTATATTTTAGGATCCAGCACCGAAAGCGCTTATCTTGCCGCCGAACTGGGTTTACCTTATGCCTTCGCCTCGCATTTTGCGCCGCGTATGCTGGAAATGGCGGTGGAGATTTATCGTAAGCATTTCAAACCGTCCAAGCACCTCGCGACGCCTTATGTAATGATCGGCGTCAACGCCATCGTGGCGGAAACCGACGTGGAGGCAACACGGCTTGCCACCACTCAAACGCAGTTTTTCTTAAACGTGGTGACCAACGCCCAGCAAAATTTACAACCGCCTTTGGCTTCCGATGCCGAGGTGTGGAAAGCCCAAATTCACGCGAAAAACACACCGCACTTTGGACCGGTAGATTTTGAAGATATCCCGTTGTACAACCAAGAACGCGCGGTGGTAGAACAAATGACCGCCTGCTCCCTCATCGGTAGCCCGCAAACGGTGGAGTTTCAACTCAAGCAGTTACGCGAGAAGGTGCATTTCGATGAAATCATCGCAGTCAGTTATATTTTTGACGAACAAGAACAAGCCCGCTCTTACACTATGTTAAAAGAGATTGTGGATAGGCAATAAAAAACGGAGGGCGCATGACTACATTATTGATTATGCTTCTGCATTATTACTGCCGCAATAAAAACAATAGAAAGAAGGAGAATAACCGATGAAAACCGCGTTAATTGTGGGTGCAACAGGCGTTGTGGGCAAAGAATTGGTTGCCTTGTTGTGCGACAATCCCGCCTATCAACAAGTGATTGTCTGGGTGCGCCGCAAGCCTGATTTCACCCATCCGAAACTGCTCGTGCAACAGGTGGATTTTGACCGGCTTTCACAACAAAATTTTCCTCTAGTAGATGAGGTGTTTTGTACCTTGGGTACGACGATCAAAAAAGCCGGTAGTCGGGAAAACTTCCTGAAAGTGGATGTGCAATATCCTACGGAGATCGCTACTTTGGCAAAAAATGCCGGTGTGCCACATTTCGTATTCATTTCTGCCCTTGGCGCCAACCCGAATGCCGCCATTTTTTATTCGAAAGCCAAAGGCATGGTGGAAGAAAACATTAAAGCCTTGCAATTTAATTTATTACAAATTGTTAGACCGGGCTTGATTGTCGGGGAGCGCAGCGATTTTCGGTTCGGCGAAAAAACCGTTGAGCTGCTTTTTAAGTTCTTACCGCGCAAAATTTTGAAAGCCTATCACCCAATGACAGGCAAACAAATCGCGCAAGTGATGATGAATAAAGCGCAACAGACAGCACAAGGCGTGGAGATTTATACGCCACAGTTGGAATGGAATAAATAACATGAGAATGCAGCAAATTAATATGAAACAGCCCGGTTCGCCTGAGGTGCTGTTTATTGAAGAAGTCGAAGTCCCACAACCCAAAGCGGGTGAATTGTTGGTAAAAATCGCCTATGCGGGCGTAAATCGTCCCGATATTATGCAACGCCAAGGGCTGTACCCTATGCCTGAAGGCGTGACACCTATTATGGGATTGGAACTGTCGGGAACGGTAGTTGCTGTGGGCGAAAATGTGACCCAATTTAAGCCGGGCGATCAGGTTTGTGCCTTAACGGACGGTGGCGCTTATGCCGAATATTGCGTTGTTGAAGCCTCACAAGCTTTGCCGATTCCCAAAAACTATTCATTGTTAGAGGCGGCTGCCTTGCCTGAAACCCTTTTTACCGTGTGGGTGAATTTATTTATGCACAATCAGGTAAAACAGGGCGAGCGCTTGCTGGTACACGGCGGCACCAGTGGCATCGGCATTATGGCACTGGCAATTGCGAAAAGTCTCGGCATTGAAACCTTCGCCACCGTCGGCAACGCACAAAAAGCCGAAGTCATTCGTCAATTGGGCGGCACGCCGATTAATTATAAAACCGAGGATTTTGCGGCGGTGTTGCAAAAAATTGGCGGTGTGGATGCCATTTTGGATCTGGTGGGTGCAAGTTATTTTCAGCGTAATCTGGACAGTTTAAGAAAAAACGGACGCTTATTTTTAATCGGCTTTATGGGCGGCAACGTGGCGCAATCCATGGATTTACTTGCCATCGCCCTAAAACGTATTCACATCACCGGATCCACCATGCGTAGCCGCAACAAAACAGAAAAAGCCGAGATTGCCGAATCACTTTACCACCGTCTGTGGAATAAATTCGCCAAGGGCGAAATTAATAGGCCGATAATTCATCAGGTGTTCAATTTTAAAGATGTACGGGCGGCACACGAGGAAATGGACAAAGGGACGCATATCGGGAAAATTATGTTAGCGTTCGAAGGGAAATGATTAAGCGATACAACCGCCAAAAGTGCGGTCATTTTCACAAGCGTTTTTTACTTCAACGGCCTAAACTTCGCTTGGCTACGTTGCAGAATGTCCAGCAGGTTTTGTTGTTGATCCATTTCGCCGCATTGTTGTTTCAGTCGGATGAGATTCATGCGTAAATGTTGCAGGCGATGGATGTGTTTGGCGATGTCTTGGATGTGGCGATCGAGCAACTGATTGATTTCCGCTTTTTGTTGTTCGGAGGCATTTTCGAGGCTCAGAAGCAATTTGATTTCTTCGAGGGACATATCCAGAGAACGGCAGTAACAAATAAAAGACAGGCGTTGCAAATGGTCATCCGTGTATAACCGAAAGCCACCGGCAGAACGGGACGGGCGCGGCATTAAGCCTTTTTGTTCGTAAAATCGGATGGCTTCTACGCTACAACCGACGGCTTTGGCTAACTTCCCTATTTTCATGTTATCTCCGTAAAAATGACAGCACAAAAAGCAACTATGCTTCGGGGCGGAACTCAGGGTTAATGTAAAAGGTTAATTCGGTGATTTCCGGCAAGTGTTGCCGAATTAATGTCAATAATTCCTGCCGACGAAATAAAAAACTTTGCCGCACCATGGCATTTGCCACTTCAATACGCAAACTGTTTTGTTCCATATTGGCGATGCGGTACAGGCCCCTGAATTCAGGCGGAAAAAATGCCTGGAACTGTTGATTTAATTCATTCAACCGAATGCCTTTTTGCATAATTTTTGCCAACGGCGAGTCCTGCAATAATGTGTGAATATTCATCGGTTTTTGATAACGCATCGCCTTGTTTTCCGCCTTTTCGCCCTAATATTTATGACATTGTAGCGAAATTCCGCTACAATACCGACAATTTTTTGATATTGAAATCCTTATGATAATTTCCAACAAAAGCAAACATCATTTTTGGTCGCAACTGCTGCTCGGCATGCTTGCGATTTTTGTTTTGCCCGCCGGTCAGGAATTGAATTATCCGTCATCCATCGGCAATGAAAATTATCAAAACGCACAACATCAAAATGCGCCGCAAATTCTAACGGCGGTGGCTTTATTACAGCAAACCCGCCAACAACAACGCCAGCCGCAACATGCGTTGCCGGCGGTTGAAATTCACCCGCAAAACCAACCGCACTTTGCGCGTTCGCCTTTCATTGCTAATGCGCCGATTCGCGCCGGACCTGCCTTCATTTAACTTCGATCTTTTATTTATCACGTCGTTTAATCCGTTAGACGACTTTATTTATCTATTTGTTAAAAAGAAAAAAATTATGCTTAGAACTATTGCAACTAAAATTTTCGGCAGCCGTAACGATCGTATCTTACGCCGCCTCAATAAAATCGTCGTTAAAATTAATAAACTTGAGCCTGAATTTGAAGCGTTAAGCGATGAACAACTGAAAGCCAAAACCACCGAATTCCGTGAACGTTTGGCGCAAGGTGAAACCTTGGAAAGCCTCATGCCGGAAGCTTTTGCCACGGTGCGTGAAGCCAGTAAGCGCGTGCTGGGCATGCGTCATTTCGATGTGCAGCTTATCGGCGGGATGGTGCTCAATAATCGTTGTATCGCGGAAATGCGCACCGGTGAAGGAAAAACCTTAACGGCGACCTTGTCCTGCTATTTGAACGCATTACCGGGCAAAGCGGTGCATGTGGTGACGGTGAACGACTACTTAGCGCGTCGCGATGCGGAAACCAACCGTCCGTTGTTTGAGTTTTTGGGGATGACCGTGGGCGTGAATATTCCAGGCTTATCGCCGGAAGAAAAACGCGCGGCATACGCGGCGGATATTACTTACGCCACCAACAGCGAACTGGGTTTTGACTATTTGCGTGATAATTTGGCGCACGCACCGCAGGAGCGTTTCCAAAAAGATCTTTACTATGCGTTGGTGGATGAAGTGGACTCCATCTTAATCGACGAAGCCCGTACGCCGTTAATTATTTCCGGTCAGGCGGAAGACAGCTCCGAACTTTATATTGCCATCGATAAACTGATTCCAACGCTGATTAAACAAGACAAAGAAGACACCGAAGAATATCAAGGCACCGGCGACTATACGTTGGATTTAAAAACCAAACAGGCCTACTTAACCGAACGCGGTCAGGAAAAATGCGAACAATGGTTGATTCAACAGGGGTTCATGAGAGATACCGAGTCTCTTTATTCGCCGGCTAAAATCACCTTATTGCACCATGTGATGGCGGCGTTACGCGCCCATACGTTATTTGAGCGCGACGTAGATTACATCGTCAAAGACGGCGAAATCGTCATCGTGGACGAACACACCGGTCGTACTATGGCGGGACGTCGTTGGTCCGACGGCTTACACCAAGCCATCGAAGCCAAAGAAGGCGTACGCATTCAAAGCGAAAATCAAACTGTGGCGTCCATCACCTACCAAAACTATTTCCGTCTGTACGAAAAACTCGCCGGGATGACCGGTACGGCAGATACGGAAGCCTTTGAATTCCAAAAAATTTACGGTTTGGAAACCGTGGTTATTCCGACCAACCGCCCGATGATCCGTGATGACCGTACGGACGTGATGTTTGAAACGGAAGAATACAAATTCAACGCCATTATTGATGACATTAAAGATTGTGTCGCGCGCCAACAACCGGTGTTAGTGGGCACAATCTCTATCGAAAAATCCGAATTGTTGTCCAAAGCCTTGGATAAAGCGGGCATCAAACATAACGTATTGAATGCCAAATTCCACGCACAAGAAGCGGAAATTGTGGCGAATGCGGGCTATCCGGGTGCTGTCACCATCGCGACCAACATGGCAGGGCGCGGTACCGACATCGTGTTGGGCGGTAACTGGAAAGCGGAAGTGGATAAACTGGACAATCCGACGCCGGAACAAATCGACGCCATCAAAGCGGCATGGCAGGAGCGTCACGAGATCGTGAAAAACGCGGGCGGTTTGCATATTATCGGTACCGAACGCCATGAATCCCGTCGAATTGACAACCAGTTGCGCGGTCGCTCCGGTCGTCAAGGTGACCCGGGTTCTTCCCGCTTCTATCTGTCCTTGGAAGATGCCTTAATGCGCATTTACCTCAACGAGGGCAAACTCAACATGATGCGCAAAGCCTTTAGTAACGCGGGCGAGGCGATGGAATCCAAATTGTTGGCAAAAGTCATTGCGTCGGCACAGGCAAAAGTGGAAGCGCATAACTTTGACGGACGTAAAAATCTGCTCGAATTTGATGACGTGGCAAACGATCAACGTCACGCTATTTACGAACAGCGTAATGAATTATTGGAAAATGACGATATTTCGGACACTATCGATGTGATTCGCCAAGACGTGTTCAACAGCGTGATCGATCAGTATATTCCGCCTCAATCGCTGGAAGAACAATGGGACATTCCGGCACTGGAACAACGCTTAAAACAGGATTTTGCCTTGGATTTACCGATCAGCAAATGGTTGGATGAAGATAATCACCTGCATGAAGAAACCCTGCGCGAACGCATTATTCAATCCGCTGTGGACGAATATAAACATAAAGAAGAACTGGCCGGTGCGCAAACTATGCGCAACTTTGAAAAAGGTGTGATGTTGCAAACACTGGATGAACTTTGGAAAGAGCACTTATCCGCTATGGATCACTTGCGTCGCGGCATTCATTTACGCGGTTACGCACAAAAAGATCCGAAACAGGAATACAAAAAAGAGTCCTTCCAGATGTTTACCGAAATGCTGGATGCCTTGAAATTAAGCGTGGTGACCACCTTAAGCCGTGTTCAGGTTCGCACTACGGAAGAAATGGAAGAAGCTGAACGTTTACGTCAAGAGCTGGCGCAGCGTGAAGCGGCGGCGATGCAGTATAACAACGATGAATCGCAAACCCCGCAAGGCACACAAAACGGCGTGGAAGAACACCACAAAATCGGTCGTAACGAACCTTGTCCGTGCGGTTCCGGTAAGAAATACAAGCATTGTCACGGCAATCGTGCCAGACATTAATTGGCGATAAATAAAAGTGCGGTTAAAATTCCCAGTGTTTTTTAACCGCACTTTTCCATTAAGATTCGATGAAGGAAACAACGATGAGGAAACCGCGTGTACAGGTTGCAGCTGGGATTATTCGTAACGAATTCGGACAGATTTATTTAACCCAACGCTTGGAAGGGCAGGATTTTGCGCAAGCCCTCGAGTTTCCCGGCGGGAAAGTCGATAAAGGCGAAACGCCCGAGCAGGCGCTCAAACGCGAGTTGGAAGAGGAAATCGGCATTGTGGTACTCAACGCCCAATTGTTTGAACGCTTTGAATTTGAATATCCGACCAAAGTCATTTCATTCTTTTTTTACTTAGTGGAGGAATGGGTCGGTGAACCTTTTGGGCGAGAAGGACAAGAGGGTTTCTGGCTGGCGCAAAGCGAACTGGATGCCGGACAATTCCCGCCGGCAAACGCCAAGCTGATTCAGCGCTTATTGGCGGAAAGCGACAATTAATTTATAAAAAAAGCTCGGTAAAACCGAGCCTTTTTTCATCACAACGCCATTATTTTCCTGCGGAACTCATCGCCGCTTTAGCTTGTTTTAATGCATCGTGTGCTTGGGTACAAGCCTGATCACGTGCGACCTCCGGTATCATTTCAAATTTTTTCTTATTCTCTTCATTTTGTTTTGTTAATGTCGCTTGCTGATCAGCCGGCGCCATTTTTACGAACTCATCTAACTCCGCATAATATTTTTCACAGGTCGCTGAAGCTGCGGATGCAGACATGGCAAATGCGGATAATAACGCAGCGAATAATACTTTTTTCATGTGTTTCTCCATTGTTTGGTTAAACATCACTTCGGATTAAGTGACGCTTTATTATACTTATTTTGCTCTAAAAAAACACAATGAAATGCCTATTGATTAGGGCGTGTCCTAGGCTATGCGGAGAATCTCACGGACAGATCTTCCAACAGTTGCCAAATATCATCAGTAAATTCTTGCTTGGCACGACGTTCGACATCGGCAAGTTGCTGAAAAAATGTATAGAGTTTGCGGTAAGTTAACCGTTGTATGGCTTGCGTAAACAAAGGTCGGCGATTTTGCCACACTTTCAGATGATCAAAGTGTTCACGCAATTGGGCGGTCGGTAACGGCGAATCAAGGGGCGGGCGTTGTTCGGGCTTGCTAAGTTCCAAGAGTGTCATCAAATCCCGTTGCAAGGTACGCAATAAAATAATCGGTTGCACATCTTCGTCTTTCAAACCGTTCAAAATACGGCGGGCGCGATTGCCTTTGCCGGCTAAAATCGCATCCACCCATTGAAACGGCGTGAATACCGAAGACTGCTCCACAACATTATTCACGCGGGCAAATGTCAACTTATGATCGGGATACAGCAAGTCCAGTAATTGCAATGCTTGCTTGAGCGCCAATAGGTTATTTTCATAGCTATAACAAAGCAATTGCGTCGCTTCTTCATCAATGCGCAAGCCCAACATTTTTGCCCGATTCGCCACCCAGCGCGGGAGCTGCTCCGCATTCGGCGTTTGGCAATTCACCAAAACGGCTTGCGGTTCATCTTGATTGGCCGCAACAAACCACGCCTGTTTTTCCGCCGCTTTTGTTAATTTGGCAAGACGGAAAACCGCTAACACGTCAGGTGTGAGCAGGGTAATGAATTCAGATAAATTTTTCTGCAAAAGTGCGGTTAAATTTTCCGGTAAATCTAAGATAATGAGTTGCTTATTGAAAAATAAGCCCATGGATTGAACCCGCTCGAATAAATCGTTCCAGTCGATGGACGCATTAATTTCCAACTCAACTTTTTCGTCGAATCCCTGTTGTAGCGCCGCGTGGTAAATTCGGTCGGCACTTTCATTGAGCAACAACGGATCCTCGCCGACTAAAAAATACAAACGGGCTACATGCCGTTCCAGCGAGGAAGCAAGTTGTTCCGGAAATAAGCGGTTCATTATTTCGGTTGGATTTGGTGTTGCAAGGCAACCATTTTATTAATTAGCTGACGTGCCGCCTGCTCGCGCATATCTTGCCAAATCACGTCTTTTTCCGCTGATTTCGCCAATGCCGCACGGGAGTTGTCAAAGAAAGTGCGGTTTACTTTGGTGGAAATAGGGAACGTTTCCCGGTTCGGCAGTTTTACGCTGGCTTCCACTTCCAGAATCAGTTGCTTTTCCGCCTCACGGCCTTGTTTGAAAATGGACACCACTTGGTCTTTGGTGGAAATGCCGTTTAAGCGCAACACCGGCACGTTCGTTTGATCTTCCACTAAAGTCACGTTATTCAGTTGCAATTGGCGGCGCATCACGCGTGCCATGTCGCTATAAGGGTCGCTGCTTTCCAAACGCAGAGTTTGCAATTCTTGCGGAATCAATTCTCCGTTCTGGAAATGAAATCCGCAGGCGGATAACCCGAAAACAGCGGTGGCGAGAAATAAGGTTTTGATCTGTTTTAGCATAAAAATCACCTTAAAAACCGACCGCACTTTGCATTAAAAGTGCGGTCATTTTTTGGATTAAATTACAATGGCTTCACCACAACATTGAGCAATTTGCCGGCAACGTAAATTACTTTAACAATTTGCATACCGTCGGTAAAGCGTTTGACGTTTTCGTCGGCGAAGGCAATGGCTTTCACGCTGTCTTCATCGGCATCCGCCGCTACGGTAACTTTACCGCGCACTTTGCCGTTCACTTGGACAACAATGAGTTTTTCATCTTCAATCATCGCCTCAGGATCCGCTTCCACCCAAGGGGCGAAGTCGATAATATCCTGATTGCCGAGTTCCTGCCATAAACGGAAACAAATGTGCGGCGTAATCGGATAAAGCATACGCACCACGGCGCTCAAGGCTTCCGCCATCACCGCACGATCCTGTTCATCATCCAACGGCGCGCGAGTCAGTTTGTTCATCAACTCCATGATCGCGGCAATCGCCGTGTTAAAGGTTTGACGGCGACCGATGTCGTCGCTCACTTTCGCGATGGTTTTGTGAACATCGCGGCGCAAGGTTTTTTGCGCGGCGGAAAGTGCGGTCGGATTTAAGGCTGTTTTTGCCGGATTTTTGCTGTATTCAAACACCAAATTCCATACCCGCGCTAAGAAGCGTTTTGCCCCCTCCACGCCGGATTCCTGCCATTCGAGCGTCATTTCTGCCGGCGAGGCGAACATCATGAACAAGCGCACGGTGTCCGCGCCGTATTTTTCCACCATTTCCTGCGGGTCGATGCCGTTGTTTTTGGATTTTGACATTTTGGTCATGCCGGCGTGCACCAGTTCATGTCCTTCGTCATCTACGGCTTTTACGATACGCCCTTTATCATCGCGCTCCAACGTCACTTTGGTCGGCGAAACCCAAATGCGTTCATTGGTCGGGCTGGTGTAATAGAACGCGTCCGCCAACACCATGCCTTGGCACAACAATTTATTCGCCGGTTCGTCGCTGGCGACAAAACCTGCATCGCGCAACAATTTGTGGAAGAAGCGGAAATACAACAAGTGCATGGTGGCGTGTTCGATACCACCGATGTATTGATCCACCGGCAACCAGTAATTGGCTTCCTCGCTATTTAGCATACCTTGTTGATATTCAGGGCAGGTGTAACGGGCGTAATACCAGGAAGATTCCATGAACGTGTCGAACGTATCCGTTTCTTTGAACGCCGGTTTGCCCCGGTAAGTGGTTTTCGCCCATTCCGGATCCGCTTTAATCGGGCTGTTCACACCGTTCATCACCACATCTTCCGGAAGGATAATCGGCAAATCTTCCATCGGCGCAGGGACGACATCGCCGTTTTCCAAGGTCAGCATCGGAATTGGCGCGCCCCAATAACGTTGACGGGAAACGCCCCAGTCGCGCAGACGATAATTCACTTGGCGTTTGCCCACGCCTAATTGTTCCAGTTTATCCGCAATGCCTTTAAATGCTGCATCGAATGCCAAGCCGTCAAATTCGGCGGAATGAATGAGCTTACCGTGTTCGGTAAAGGCCTGTTTGGTTAAGTCAATAGCTTCGCCATTCATCGGTTCGATAACCTGTTTAATCGGCAAATGATATTTTTGCGCGAATTCAAAATCGCGCTGATCGTGCGCCGGTACCGCCATGACCGCACCGGTGCCGTAGTGCATTAACACAAAGTTCGCCACCCACACCGGCAAGGCTTCGCCGGTCAACGGATGCTCCGCATATAAACCGGTCGCCATGCCTTTTTTCTCCATGGTGGCAAGCTCGGCTTCGGCGACTTTAGTATTTTTCGCTTCCTGTATGAATTGGGCGAGTTCAGGATTATTTTGCGCCGCCAACGTTGCCAACGGATGCGCCGCCGCGACGGCAACATAACTCACGCCGTAGAACGTATCCGGACGGGTGGTGTACACCGCGAGTTTTTCATCGGTGTCTTTAATGTCAAAGGTGATTTCCACCCCTTCAGAACGCCCGATCCAGTTGCGTTGCATGGTTTTCACCTGATCCGGCCACTGCGGCAATTCGTCTAAGCAATTGAGCAACTGCTCGGCGTAATCGGTGATTTTGATAAACCATTGCGGAATTTCTTTTTGTTCCACCGGCGTATCGCAACGCCAGCAACAGCCTTCGTGCACCTGCTCGTTCGCCAACACGGTTTTATCGTTCGGACACCAGTTCACGGTAGAGGTTTTTTTATACACCAAGCCTTTTTTGTATAACTCGGTGAAGAACCATTGCTCCCATTTGTAATATTCCGGGCGGCAGGTAGTGACTTCACGATCCCAGTCGTAACTAAACCCCAACAGTTGCAACTGATTTTTCATGTATTCGATATTTTCGTAGGTCCATTTCGCCGGGGCGGTATTATTTTTCACCGCCGCGCCTTCTGCCGGCAAACCGAACGCGTCCCAGCCCATCGGTTGCAACACGTTTTTGCCGATCATGCGTTGATAACGGGAAACCACATCGCCGATGGTGTAATTGCGCACATGCCCCATGTGCAAACGACCGGACGGATACGGCAACATGGAAAGGCAGTAATATTTTTCTTTGCTGTTGTCTTGTACCGCTTTGAAAGTTTTATTGTCCTGCCAGAATTTTTGCACTTCCGGTTCAAGCAAATCAGGACGATATTGTTCTTGCATAGAAAATCACCTTAAAAATAGACCGCACTTTTCGGCGGGTTTTAACTTGGAAAATACGGCATAGAATAGCGTAAAACGGGGGAAAATAACAGGAAGTGCGGTGGGATTTTCGGATATTTTTCACGACGTAACCCGATGACAAGCCTCATACAACGGCAACAAATCACGAATGCTTTCGACAATAAATTGCGTGGCGTCCAATTTATCCAATTCCGCCTTTTCCGCATTGTGCCCGATACACCAAAAATCCTCGTCGGAACGCAAAGTTAAATCCTGCGGCGTGAGTTGGCTGACTTGATGAAAATCGTCGTATTCGCTTTCATCGCCACGCCAAATATCCAACTCGGCAAACCGCGCAAAATGATGCCGCGCGCGATAAATTAACACCAATCAGCGCGATAAATTAAAAAATATTTTGTTGCACATACTGAAACAACGTTACAAAAAACGAGTGTAACAATTACAGAAAAAAAAGATCACAGTTGAGGGTTGAGGGTTGAGGGTTGAGGGTTGAGGGTTGAGGGTTGAGGGTTGGGAATTTTGCCATTTTTTTAACTGTAACAATTACACTTTTAACTTACAACGCTACGTCAAATCTGAAACTAAACACCTACCATTAACCGCCAATTTTTACCCAAACTCACCATCTCCACATAAACAAAAACGGCGACACCGAAATGTCGCCGTTTTGCCTGCCTGTTCGGCAGTGAAGTGTCCAAGTCAACAGTTATTTTCTAAGCTGCTTATTCAGCAGTGAATAACCAAAATAAACACCTATTTTCTAAGCTGCCTGTTCGGCAGTTAAAATTGAAGTTAGCTACTTGTTTCTAAGCTACCTATTCGGCAGTGAATACACCAAGATAACAACTATTTTCTAAGCTACTTATGCAGTAGTAAGTTTGTTTTAACACACAGCCTTGCGACTGAATAAAACCGCCAGATTGCTCTGACGGTTTGAATATTACTCCTTTGATTAGTAACGGTCAACCCATTTTTGACCGTCCTCTTTGCTTGCGATCTCATCGACCAACAAGCCATCAGCGTTTAAGCTGTAGATTGTGCCGATTTTGAGGGTTGTGCCTTGGAAGCACTGGCGGCGGGAAGCCTCGCGTTTAGCGTCTGATAAGTTGCCCGCTTTAAGTTGCTCGGCAGTTGCGTAAACGTTGATGCCGTTAGTTTCGGTGAAATAATAAGTTGTAGTTGTCATTTTGTATCTCCTGCGGCTAGTTGATGATGTGTAAGCCTTGGTGCCGCGTCCCTCTTGCTTACGGGGTCTATATTATATCGTACTATATAATATATCAATCACTATTTTGTAAAGTTTTGTAAAGACTTAAAAGCTTGCGGAACATCTCCGCCTTGGAAACGCCCTCTGTTGTGCATAGCTCATCAAACTCAGTCACGACCTCCGGGCGAAGTTGGAACTTGATTTGCTTATAGTTTGCTTTGTTGTAATTGCCGGCATTTTGGCTAATCAGACGCTTAGTGCTATCTGCAAGTTTTTTGTACCCCATAATTGCCCCCTCTTTTTATTGCTCAAGCCAGGCCCACGCTACACACCGCTCTAGGTCGGCAAATAGTGGCATATTAAGCATATCCTGAATTGTCACGTTGTCCGTGTAGAGCTTAACAGCGCAGAACGGCACGTTTGGTGGCTCACCCTTGCCATCAACAATCGCCCACGCCTGTGCTTTACGCGCAGAACGACGGCATACGACAAACTTAACAAGCGTCGTATGATTGAGTGCGTCATCCAGTCGCACAATCTCAAACTCCGCAAGATTTGTATTGCTAAAGTTACACTTGCAAGCGTAATCCGTCTTAAAGACGCCGCGCAATATGCCTTTAAACATATCATCAAGCCATGGCTTTAAAAGTGCGGATGTATCCGCCGAGATTTCCGAGCGCGGGCTTTTGCGCGTGTGCCCGGTTGTTGTAGTGACATGATAGATGTATTTTTCTGCCATTTTTACTCCTTAAAAAACCGCCCGCAGGCGGTTTTACCGTTATTCAAAATCGTCCACCATCCAGCCGTTGCTTTGTGGTATGCCGGCTATAATCTCTACAATCTCAAATGCTACCGGTTGTCCATTTTTCGGATATAACGCAATTTGATTGTTTTCCGCTATTTTGCGTAATAGTTCAATTGTTTTGTCGTCGGTCACTTTCTCTGTGTATGAGCCAAGTCCCCAATTGTTGCAATCTCTTTTATCCTCGTACTCTCTGCAAGGTATCTCTACCACCATCCAGTCACCGTGATCAGTGATTGTGTAATATGTATCCCAAATATCAAATTGAACAGGGATTTGTGTAACTTGTGCCATTTTGTTTCTCCTTTGGTTATTGCCCGCCTTGCGGCGGGCTTTTATTTATTAATTGAAAATCGCTTCGACTTTTTTGACATCTGCAACAAATGCGCTTGTGCATGTACCTTTAACATTTTTGGATACTAAGCTGTTTGATGCAATATCAAAATATAACTGCCAGTTTCGGTCACCTGCAAAAGATCGATCTTTACTGTTGAGATTGATATAGATTCGTTTGCCGTTCCACTCGTTTGCATAGCCATTGATTCCGGCATTTTTTAACATTTCGTTGATTTCTTTTTCTGTCATTTTGTTATCTCCTGCGGCTGGTTGATGGTGTTGTAAGCTTTGGCGCCGCGTCCCTCTTGCTTACGTGGTCTATATTATATCGTACGATATAATATAGCAACCACTATTTTGTCAATTTTGTGTAAATATTTAAAAGCCCCTTAAACAGTGTTTAAAGGGCTTTGAGTTAGAATTTATAAACCAGATTGTCCTCGTACTCGCCGTGATAGTTGAGTGACGTCTTAATCGCTATCCGTTGCGCGCCGTCGAACGCCTGCCAGTTGTCCACTTTATCCTCCTGCATGTACTCAATAAATCGCACAAACTCCGATTTAGTCGAGCTGAAGAAGATATACGGCGGGCGGGTGATATTGACTAATCGCAAGAAGTCGATTAAGTCAAAATAACGCGCCTGTTTGTAACTCTCTTGCTTAGTGCATAAATAAGGCGGGTCTAACACAAACACCGCTTGCGGGTCAGCGGTGAAGCGCGGGAGTAACGTGTGAAACGACTCAGACACCACCTCAACGCCATCCAAATAACCGTCGGCGGACGGGTAATCTGACGCGCGGACGCAATGCCAGAAGTCCTTTTTACACAACTCCTCAAACGTGCCGACTTGTTGCCCGGAAAACAACAGCCAGCTTGCAAGCGAGGCTAAATCCACATAACCGTCAAACGCTTTGATTGTATCAATAATCTGCGCTTTGAGCGCCTTGTCGGTGACGCGTTTTTGACGAGGGACATCCGCTAATAACGCGGCAATTTGACGGCGTAAGCGGTTGATGTCGTCGATATGTTTAATGCGCTCAGCGTAACCGTCAAAGTCGTTGTAAATCACGCGGGCGCGCGGTTTGATCTGTTTGGCGGCATGACTCAGTAAGCCTGAGCCGCCGAACGTATCAATAATCGTCCAGCCCTCGCCATCGCCCGGAATCTGCTCATCTAAAATGGCTTTAAAATAGCTCAAAAACATGCGCTTTTGACCGACAAAGGGTAGCGGGGCTTGTTTAAACATAGTTACATCCTTGTTTGTTTGTTTGTTTGTTTGTTTGTTTGTTTGTTTGGCATTATTTTGTACCTGTTTTTGTTGTCAATTCATCTAAAAGTGCGGTCAATTTTTACGGTGTTTTGAAAGCTACTCCTCCCCAACGCGAATTGTGATGTCTCTAAATGTCAGCGCGTTACTGCTAATACCTGCCTCCGGCACAATTTTAAAGCGGATGGTTGTCACATCAGGCGGCAGTGCGCCGCTAACTTGTTGCGGATGCCAGTCGTTAGTTTGCCAGTCGCCCATCAGCTCCGACTCGTATGATTGCACCACGCTTGCGCCGTTGAGCAGTTGCACAATCACCCGGCATTTGCCGCTACGCTGGTTATACGTCAAAATCTTATAATCCAACACAAAGCGGGCATATTGCCCCGCCGGCACGGGGTAATCATTGTAAATGTCGTAACTTGGTGCGCTACTACTTAACATCAGATAACCCAAACCGCCAAAATAGCCGTCGTTATAGCGATTAAATGCGCGGTCGCCGGAAGTCCACGTAGCCTCATAGTCAAATTTATGGAGCAGTGTAAGCGCGCCGCCGACTTTGAGCACATAACGATGCAAGCTCTGCAAGCCGTTTTTGACGCTGTAAAGTGCCACGCGACTAAACTGCTCCCCGTCCACCTTTTTGTCGTCCGGGTAAGCAAAATTGGTCGCTGTGGTGTCGATTGAGCGCACTACAGTGTCGCCGTCTAACAAGTCCACTTTGTAACTCACGCCCGCACCCAACACCGTGCTGCCGTCGGTGTGCGGAATCAGTTTGTCCGCTTGCACGTCGCGGTCGCGGTGTGCCCATGTGAGCTTAAACGCGGCAATGTCGGCGATAGTGTCGCCAAGATTTCCGTCCGAGCGCACGTTGCCCGGTGGGTAGGGGCGGGCTTGACGTTGTTGGGTTGTGATTGCCAACACGTCCGCCTTGCTCTCGTCGAGCGTTTGTTGCGCGGTGCGGGTGAGTAATTTAGCTTTGATTTGCTCGCCCACGGTGTATTTAGTCTCATCCGTGCCGGCGGCGAGCAGATAACACCACGCCAGCGCACCCGCTTTGTGCGCCTGCGGGATAGTATCTGCGCACCCGCGTCCGACCGTCATTGTGCCGGTTTTAAAATCCGCTGAATCAATCTTGATAATCTCATCATCAACGATGAGCGCCAGCGCCCCGGACAACGCGGAATACTCACCATCAAGTTTAAACTTAATGTTTGTTTGATACGGCGTGACATCACCGACCAGCTCAACATACGGGGTAAATGAGCCTGTCGCGGTTTGCGCGTAACCCGCGCCTGCGTCAACTAACATATCATAGCCAACAGAAAGTGCGGTCGGTTGCGCGCCCATGCTCCAAACAAAGCAGTCTGTCGGCTTAACATACGCCATCTCCGCGTCCGTCAATACAAGAGGAAGCACATGATACGGCACCTCAAACAGCCGTGCGCGCTCAATCGGCTTGGCGGTGTAATCAGGCGGGATATAAAGTGACTCGCCTTTTTGCGTAGAGTAGTTAGCCGCCGGCAGTCCGAACACATCTTGCAGACAAGTAGCGACAATCTCGCCCTCGTTGCCGTTTTTAAGCTCGCCCACCCGGAAGACTACGTCCACGATGTCACGCTCCGGCAGATTAACCCGGATAACATCACCCGGGCGGAGCTCGGAACCTCGCATATCAAATGTAATCTTGAGCCGCGTCAAGCCGCTTGCAATCATCTCCAAGTCGCGCTGTGCAACGCGGGCCGCTAAATCAAACGTCGGAATGCCCTTATACTCAACCGTCTTGCTGATAACTCCGTGCATTTGCACTGCGGCGATATTATTAGCAATGGCTTGGTCATCACGGTTTGTCACCGGCTCACGGTATTTAACGATGATTTGATTAGCCTGCTTATCGGTTGCCGCGCTGTCATCATCGAGCACGGAAAGAATCCCGTTATCATACGTAAACAGTGGTAAATCCTCGGGCTTGTAGTCGTGTCGAATCAGTTTAATCGCCTGTTTGCCCGTCTCAATATTGTCGTATTGTGCTGCACCGATGTGGTCCACGATTTGCTGGATGAACTCTTTGATTGAGGTTTGGCGGTTATAGCGGATACATAAGCCGAATCCCTCGTCATACAACGTGTCGGCGGCTTTTTTGTAGCTATCTAAATCCAAGTCAGCAAGGTCTTTTTTACCGCCCCAACTCTTATTCGTGGCGCACTCGACGAGGATATGCGCAGGATTCATGGCGTGGATTTGGCGTACATTTTCTTCTTGCTCCGGTGTCAACCCTTTGATTTTGAGGTTGTCGTTGCGTAGCAGGATTTTAGCTTTTTCCGGGTACCATACCGCGCCGCCATGCCAGCCTTTATCCGTGCGGCGCACGCGGTAACTGTGTTTTTTGGGATACGCGTTATAGCAACTGATTAGCCCGCTATACACCGTCGTCACAATCCCACGAAAGCCGGGGATTTGGTCTTTCGGATCTAATTCGCCCGGAATGATGTCGCCGTTTGCAAAAAATCTATCCTGCTCGGCATACTCCGGCAGTTTCATGCGTTTTCGAACCATCCACTCAGGTTTGTTGCGAAATGCCGGATTCATTATGCCTTTTAGCAGATTAATCAGCATACGGCTCGGTTTTTGGTCGGGCTCACCCATCAGGATTTCCATTCGTCCCTGAATCCCACCTTCGCCGCCCGTATTGTCGCCACCGAATAGACCAGGCTTATCAATAAAAATCGCCTGCGATTGGGTGATTTCGCCTGGCTTTCCCACATACGCCGTTTTGTCATCCACGCGTATCTCGACAATCTCATTGACCGGACCGCGCCCAAGCCCCGATTGAATATCCCAATAGTAGCGGTAACCAACCGTGACCTGTCCGCCCTTACGTTTACCGCCCATTATTTATCTCCTTTGCGCGCCTCGAGCGCCGCTGTCACACATTTACGGGCAAACACACTACCCGTATTTAAAAGCACGTCGGAATCAATACCATGCGCCAAAAAATCGGCATAATCCAAGCCCTCGCGCACAAAAAATGCCTCCACACCGGCGGCGCAGAAATCTACCCGGCGCATGTCTTGCATTGTGATAGTCATCTTGTCCATAACTTTTAGCCTTTTTTGATTTCGGTTGTGCGGTAGTTGCCGTATGCCAGCACCTGCCAATCCTCAGTCCAGCAGTCGCCGAAAAATACGCACTGCGGCGTGCCTTCGTCGATTTGCGGAAAATTCCAATCTTTGCTATTCACGGCTTCGGGGTTGTTGCTGTTGCCCCGCTTGTTGTTGAGCGCTTGATTGATGTAATAACTGGCGACCGCCCAAGCGACGATTTTGACGATTGCCCATGCGATTGACTCGTACATAATTTATCCTTATTAAAACACCCGTGAGCCGTCATACGGCGATTTAATCGGCATATGTGGGATGCCGCCAAAATTAAGCATATTGTTAAACTTGCTCAAACATGTTGATGCACGCCCATCGCACCCCGGATACACTTTGATGACTGTGCCAACAGAAAGCTTTTGCGTGCCGCCCATGAGCGTCAGTTTATTATTTTGATGAACGGTCACTGCACGCACCTCGCGCACACCGTCATCCTGCCACTCAATAAAACCCGCATTAAACCAGCCCGCAGGCAGGTTTTGCGGTAAATCCACGGTGATTGATACACCGTCCATGGCGCTGATTGTGAGCCCCGCGACGACAAAATTACCGGGCTTAACTTTGCAATCCACATCATAAAGCGTGTACGGGCAGTTACGCCCCCACGTAAGCCGCAAGCCCGCGCTCTCCATCGTTTCCGATAGCGCCGCCGAGGTCAGATTGGTGGTGTGAATATCCGGACGGCTTGCCTCCGTAATCGTGCCAATCCACACAATGCGAATCTCTTTGTCATCCTCATGCAACCGCATAATTGTTAGTTTAACGGTTTGACTTGGCGGCAATCCGCGATACAGACGCACCACGGGGTTATTGCTCGGCATGCTGAGCGTAACTTTACCGTCGCCTCCGCCGTCTCGCGCGTCTGAAATCGCTGAAGCAAGCCATTTTTCGCCGTTAATCTCTAAATCTTTGTCGGCATTGCAAAAGCGCCAGATTTTTTCGTTTTCGCCGCGCGTAAACTGATACAAGTCAACCGGGCGACCGTCTGCGACGGAATGCGTTTTGTCTAAATAGCTCATGTTTTAAATCCTGTTTAAACTTTCTTTAAAAGTGCGGTCGTTTTTCCCCGGCGTTTTACGGCTCCAACTCGTCGCGGAGCCCGTGAAAGCTCACCGTAACGGTTGCCGCGCCGTCCGCGTCAGTGTGATGTACCCAGCTCACCGTGTCGCTCTCCAGCCGAGAAAGTGTCAAGTACGAAATCTTGAGAATCTCCGCTTGCTTAATGTTGAGTGTGTCACCGTCAAACGCCAGCCGCTCGGTAACTGAGTCAATTACGTTTGATGACACAATACGACGATAAAACACCCGTCCGCCCGTGCACTCAATGCGCACGTCTTGACGCCCCGCCTGTTTTTGCAATGCTCCCGTGTAGTTGATGTAAGCAATATCTAAAGTTTTTCCGACAATGTCGCCCACAGGGGTGACATCTGTGCTTGATGTCGCCACCCAAATGGCGCGCTGGCGACCTCGCAGGTAGTAAAACAGATTGCGGAGCTTGCGTTGTTCTTCCCGCCCGCTTGCCACAAAGCGGTGGGCGGTGATTTGCATAGCCTTGTTTGCCGTATCTAAGCGGTACGGCAAGCCCGTCTCGTTATCCAGCGTCTTAATCAGCCGCGCATATTGCGCCGTGATGTCTTCCGACCATTCGCTTGTCGGCTCCAGCACCGGGTGATTGCGATATGTCGGCAAGTGGCTCACATCATCACTCCAGCCGTTGTGTTCTTGCAGTTGCAGACGGATTTGTGCAGTAGAGACGTTATCACTTAAACGGCGCACTTGCGGCATATCAGTGAGCACCGCCGAGCGGAGCGGATAAATGGATGTAAAGGACTGATCGTAATTGCCGACAATCGGGCGTTTAACCGTGATTTTGCCAGGCTCCAGCGCAGTGATCTCAATCATCTCCTTGTTGCTTCCGGTCATCAAAATTGCGCGACCGCCGACGGCAAAATCATAACCTGTCGTATTGATAGCCAAATCCACCGCACCCTGTTGCACGGGTTGTAACAGCGTTGCACAATCCGTAAAAATCGGTAGTGACCAAACGCGCGAGCCGTATCCGTAAAGTGCGGACTCAAACAACTGGCGCTCAACCTCCGAAAAACTCACTTTAAACTCAAACGTGCGGCGCGGGCTCAAGCGGCGCGCGATACGTTGCTCGGCGGCTGTCACCGATTGATGCACGCGGGTGAGCCACTCAAGACTCTCGGTTACATCTTCCGACCAGTCGGGCATAAACGACCAGTCGGTAGAACGACTGCCTGTAATGCGCAACGTAACGGGATTTTTACCCAGAAAATTAAACGTCACCACGCAATCAATCACAGGCGCGCCCTGCATACCGACTTTAACCGTCCATTTTTTAAGGGCCAACGCATTAAATGTGCCGGAGGTCGGACCGTCTAACGTAATTCCCTCGCCACCGACGACGGAAACAGATAACAGCTTGACCGCACTTTTATTGGCGTTCCAGACTTGCACGCCGAAAGTCTGGTCAGTAGAGATTGAGCCAAGATTAACGGTGTGCGGGATAACGATAATGCGTTTGTATAAGTCGGCGTAATAGTTAGGGATAACATACGCCTGCGCGCCCAACGTCTGATTTTTAACATTGCGCGCGTGAATCTGCCCGGCAGTTATTGCATGTTGTGCAACAAGCCGAGAATCCGCCCCGCGATACGTCATCAAGCCGTCAAGATAGCCGGTATCTTTAATTTGCGCGGGCGCACTGCTTGAAATCTTATAGCCGTTAATCTTTGCCATGCGGATTACTCAATAATGCGGTATGCCACGCCGTACTCACCGGAGTTGTCATTTCCTTCAGCGGCAATCGTTGTTGCCGCGGATTGATATTGCGCGCTCGGAATAAACATCCATGTCTCGCCGTTAATTTGTAATTTTTGACGCGGCACGATACCGACAATTTTGCATTCGTAGCGGTCCGGTACGGTGCCGAGGCGGCGGAATAAATTATCTTTGCATTGCGCAATCGCCGCATTCGGCACCGGTATTGCAAGTTGCCCGAATTTGCTCTGGCTGTGCGTTAATAACATTCGGTCAGGGCTATGCGCATGGTCATCGGTACGCCCATTGGTGAGCATGTAACAGCCGGTCTCAGAGCCGGAAAGCGAATACTCATAGCGGGAATCGGCACAAAAATACCACGGTGTGCGGGTATCCCCGCCGATATTGTCAGCACGGACAACCGGACCGTAATCATCATCCCCGGACGACATGCCGAAAGTATGTCTGCTATTTAGTCGCGGGCGGTCATAACTACTATTATTAATTGTTGTTCCTAAAGCATATTGCCCGCCGGTGTATTGCCCCTCTTTGTTGAGTGTGCCGAGACCGAAATGGCGGAATCGCTCCGCTTGATATTGCACACACACATGCAAATATTGCGCCGTGCCAAAAAAGTCATAGCTGACAAAATTACCGTTTTGCAAATGCGATGTGCGGGTTTTAGTTTTGCGGTAAGAATTATTGCATGATGCCCCCGGCTGATTAAAACAGTCGCGGTTTTTATCAACGCCGGTGCCGGCAATCACAAACAGCATATTGTCTTTAAACTCTAGCGCCCAATAACCATCGGCATTGCTTAAATAAAGCGCATTCTCAGCATTTTTTTGAATTACCCAATTAAGTGGGGCGGCAAACTCGGCGAGCTTGCCAAGTAAATCAGCGACATTAGTCGCGGTGCCCGTTTGATATGCCATGTTATGCTCCAAGCTCTAAAACAAAATAGTCCGTTGTTGTGGTGCGAAACGCCCCGTTGCACACCACACCTTTATTACCGTTTGGCAATGTCACCTCATCACCCACTGCGCGTTGCACGCCAGGAATCCAATAAATGCCGTCATACGCGCCCCAACGGTTAATACCCTGACTGCCATCAACCAGCCCGATAAACTCTACGGGATAAAGTGGGTAAAGCCCGCCGGGTGATGCAGTCACCGCTTTAAGTGTCGCCCAGTTGCGGGATGTGTGTTTTTGTGAAATCGCCATCGGATAAAGCACTTGAGCGTGCGAATCATTGCTATATCTGCTGTAATTTGAGCCACTAAAATCGCGCCAGCTCTGGTCGGGTGTAAATAGCCAGCAGTTGCCACTGAGCGGATCTACAATAGAGGAGTTGTAAGACTCGATGTTGGAGTAACGCAACAAAATCGGGCTATTACTACTGTTAATCGGCGTTTTTGTCGGAGCGGTGCCGGCAATGCAAAGCGGGTACGGGTATTCCGTCGGCGCAACCGTCGGCAGAATAAAACCACAATAAGCACTGGAGCACACATTAGAGATACGCGTCACTACTTTAAAGCAACGCCCATCGGCGATCATGTAATAATCAATCGGACGCGCGTCAGCAAATAACACTACGCCCGGCGAAAGATTAATCATACCCGCTTGCACATTGTCACCGGCAACAAGTGCCGAATTAAAAAACGTACCGCCGAAAAAGTTGAGGTTGTAAATATCGGAGGCGATATTGTTGACGGTTTCACACATCACATAAATATCTTGTTCAACGCCCGTGCCGGTGGATTTCCATACGATTTTTCGTTTCGCCACTTCTGTTGCTGTAGCGGCGACGGTTTTATCAAGTAGCACCGTCCACGCCTGCCCGTTAGCGACAAGCGTTGGGTCGGTCGTCAAAAACTTGTTTAAAATGTCGAGCAAATCGCGCTCATTTTGCGCGGTGCCGGTTTTGTATGCCATGTATAACCCCTTAATTTAAAATATCTTTTATCGTTTGTTTGTTGGCACGGAGCATGGTTAATACCGCCTTGTTGCCCGCGTTGGTCTTGAGCCCAGCGGTAAATAACTCCGCGCTGTCAACTGCCAAAGTTTGCTGGATGTTGACCGGTGACGCCACCACTTGTGTTCCTGCGCGACCGTCGCGCAGGGAATCACTTAAACCCGGCTCGCGGTAGCTCGGCACCGGCGGGACGGATACAGGTCCGCCGGTGGCAAGTTTGCGTAGGCGCTTGTTGTTGATGGCGTCCATAAACGCGTGTCCGTAGTGCGATACTGCCGACGCCTGAATCACCCATTCGCCATCCGAAAGACGGGCGGGAATAGAATCGGATGTACTTGTACCCGGTCCACGAATCGGACCTCCCGTAGCATGACCGCCGACACTGGAAAACGCGCTAGCAATAGCGCTCCACCAACCGCTCGCCGCACTGCTCGTTTGCATGGCGAGCTGTTGCGCCGCGATTTGCACCATGGCGTTTAAAATGGTTGTGGTAAGGTTTTTGAGCGCGTCACGTAGCGTCATCGTGCCGTTTGCCAAGCCCACAATGGAGGTCTGAATCCCTTGTGTTAACCCCTCTTTAAACGCCTTTTCAAGGTCGTTTCCTGCGTTTTTGAGCTCGGCAATTTTGAGCTTCATGTCTTCCAGCGAGTTTTTCGCCGCTTCGCCTTGCGCCCCCGGCATTTGAGCGAGCTTTTCGAGCACCGGGATTTGTTTTTCCAGCTCCGCCACGGTTTCTGCATACACTGCTTTCAGCCGCTGTTGCCCCTCAAGATGACTAATTAACCCAACCTGCACCTGCGCCTGAATACGTTGCTCTTGCGTGCTCTGATTTTGATACAAGCGGTTAATCTCATTTTGCACGCCGTCCACTTGCGCTTTGGCTTGCTCAAGTGGAAGGATTTTTTTAATCAGATTAATCCCGTCCACATTGCTGTGCTTAGTAAACTCCGCGAGCAACTTGTTATAACGCCCCTCGATGTCGGTAAGATTGGCTTTCACCTCTTGCCCGGTTAAGCGCAAATACTGCACGTTTAACGCCAGATTTTTGTCTTCAGCGTCATATTTTTTCGTTTTTGTACGGGCGCCTCTTTTGGCTTTTTCGCCGGCTTCAATTTGTGCCGCGTATTGTGCGGCGAGTTTGCGTTGTTCGTCGTTGAGTCCCTCTTTGTCCGCGTCATACATGATTTTCTGCGCGGTACCCATGCCGACCGTAGCCGCACGGTCTTTTAAGCGGTCAAGCCAGGATTCGGCTTTTTTGTTTTGCTTTGCCTGCTCGATTTGTTTTGTCAAATCAATCATCATGTTGATGCGGTCAATAAACGGATCCATTTGGCTCGCCGCATTGCCGGCTTGTTTGCTCAAAGCGATAAAGGTTTGCTTCATGGCCTCGAGTTGCTCGGTTGCCGTCATCGTCGCTTGCGTCAGCTCATTGCGCAGTTTTTTCTCGGTTTGCGACAATTCGCCGCCCATTGAGCTTAATTGCTCTTCGGCGGCTTTAATGGCTTTTTTCAGTTCTTCTTGGGTTTCTGCCGCTTCCAGGCCTCCGAGATTTTTTAACCGTTCGGCAAATTCGCCGCCCGCTTCCATCGCGGCGTTAAATGCGGCGGTGAGCTGTTCTTGGTTGCGGTCTGCCAATTCGCCCGTTTTGTCGGATAACTCGTCCGTGGTTGCCGTCAACACTTTAATGCGTGCATTGGCTTCATTGAGTTTGTCAAGATCAACAAACCCACCGAAACTATCGCTCATCATGCGTTGCTGTAACTCATCGCGACGTTTAATCAGCTCGTCCAGCTCTTTCTTGGCGTCTTCTATGGCTTTGTTGTTGGTTTCGACTTGGCTGACACGTTCACTAAAACCGCCGATTTCGCCGAGCTCTGTTCGCGCCTGGATTAACGCCTCGGTTTTTTCAATGTTGGATTGGATACTATTGGCGGTTTGTTGATATTGCTCGTCCAGCTCGCGCTCTTTGCCTTGGATGTATTCATATGCTGCATACAGCCCAAAAATGGCGGTGATAGCAAGCCCAATGGGACCACCCGCCAAAGCAAGTAAGCTACTACCAAGCCCGCTAAAGGTTGCCGCGCGCATTGCCACCGCAAGATTGCGATTGGCAAGCGTTAGACGTTCCGTGGCAAGCGTTGCCCTGTCCGTTGACGCCGCCATGGCGACCGCCGCTTGTGCGGCTTTAACCTCAATTGCGGCGCGGGCGACGAGTGTTTGATTCGCCACCGCTGTGACGGCGGAATTACGCACCATGGCTGCCGCACTTTGTAGCATGCCGGCGGTAAAACGGGACGCCATTGCTACAGCAACAATCAGGGCAACATTACCCAGCGCGTCGAGATTACCGGCAAGTCCGGAGAGTGCGCCGGCGACTGCGCCGGTGACGGATACGGTGTTGTTGGTTTGATTAAGCCAATCGCTCCAGCTATTGCTTAATTGATTCGCGGCACGTCCGATAGTCAACGGCATTTGTTCGTATTGTTTTTGGATTTCGTCTGCTGCTTCTTTCGTGGCGCTCAAGATAATCTGCGGGGTGAGCTCGCCTTGCTCCGCCATTTTGCGCAATTCGCCACGCGTTTTGCCAAGGGATTTTTGCAACACCTCTAAAAGCATCGGCATTTGTTCGGCGACGGAATTAAATTCTTCGCCGCGTAACGTGCCGGAGGCTAGACCTTGCGATAACTGGATAATGGCGGCGTTAGCCTCCTGCGGCAATGCACCGGAGACCACGACCATTTGTTGCAAGGTGCGGGTAAATTGCAGGAGTTCCGCGCTGTTGGCTTTGTCGCCAAAGGCGCGGTAAACGCGGGTGTAAAGCTCAGCTGTGGACGCAAATGCATTGCCCGTCTCATTGGAGATATCCATAAGCTCCCGAAACGTGCCTTTTGCCTCATTGTTAGAGCGGGAGACAAGACGGATACGCGCTTGATAGCTTGTCATTGCGTCGGCGTCGAGCAGGATATTTTTTACGCCGAGCGAAACCCCGGCGATTGCCGTAAAGCCTAATAATTGGGACTTAAAGCTGTTTAATTGTTGGCTGACGTCGGCAAGGTCTTTTTTGTTTTGCTTAAGATCTTTACTGAGTAATACCGATACTTTATCCAGCGTACCCAAGCCTTGCGCGCCCGTTCTGCCTTGCGTGCCAAGTTTTTCGCTTGCCGTGCCGGTGCCGGTAATCTCCGCTTTAAATTGCTTAAATTTACGCATCGCCTCGTCGATGTCGGCTTTAATGCGCATTGAGAGCGTCAAGTTATCGGCTGCCATAAATCACCTTAAAAATTGACCGCACTTTTATGCGGTCAGGTCGTTAATATAATTCGTTAAGTCTTTGCCGCCGCTAAAACCGACGGCGCAATCTATCGCACGGGCGGCGCGCTCACGGCGGGCGCGGCGCATGGATTTTTCATAAAACAGGATGAGTTGCCGGGCGGTGTAGTGCCCCAGCTCGCTAAATTGATGACCATTTGCTACCAAATGCTCTACGATTTCGCCCCAATCAGGCGACGCGCATTGTTCTGCGCTATTTCCTCGACCAGCGGTTGCACCGCTTTTCGGGTAAAAAAATTGCTGTTGACCGCCCACCACAACAACATCAAATCTTCGCCTTCTTGGGCGTTAAGATTCGCCACAAACTCCACGGTTTTGTTAATGGATACGGCGACCAGCTCAATAATGGCTTCGTAGTTGTCGGCAAGCGCCTGCATGATTTCATCCCAGCGCGCATTTTCAGGCTTATCTACGCTCGCTAACTGATTGCGCAGACTTGCGATAAACGCCACCAGTTTGGCGTTATGCTGCATTTGCTGGATGAGCGTGTATTCTTTGACTGTGACCGTTTCGCCGCCGACGGTGATGTCACGGTTCGGGTAGAGGATGTCAAGTTCGGAGGTGGCTTGGTTTTCCATGGTTTCGCCTGATTCTTATGTTGAGTTGATTTCCCCGGGCATTACCCGGGGAAGGGGATTATTTGCGGATTTTAATCACGCGCCCGAAACGACCGAGCGTAGCGTCGCCCACTTTGGTAGTGTCGGCGAGCACGGTAGCTTTGGTATTTAGCGCATCTAACGAGTTTTCATTGTTGATGAGGCTCAACGCTTCGGTTGGGGTAAAGTTGATTTTGTATAACTCAACCACCGTCCACTCATTATTTTCGGCTAAGTTAATGCCCTCATAGCGCAAAAACAGATCTTTCGGGTTGGTTGTGAGCATAGCAATGATTTCAACTTGTCCGTATTTATACGCTACAGTATCGGTATTGGCGGCAATGTCTTTCAAAAATTCCACCGCACCAAAAATTGGCTCTACGGAGTAATCCGTACCTTCGACCAATGACCCGATTTTTACTTCGCTCACATCTTGGTGCGCTAATGTAATGCGGTCACCGGCTTTAATCACTGCCGGCAATTTTTCGCCCGTTACACTACCACCCGGCACTGTTACAGCTTCGCCAAGTAATAACAAGGCAAGATTCGCCGCGCTAAACTCATGGAATTTAGCCGATACTTCGCCCGATTTGCCGGTGATAATTTTGCGCACTTTCTGACGTGAGCCGGAGTAAGATTCGGTATGTTCAAAACTTTCCACTGTTAATGAAATAGACAGCTCGGACACATCTCCGACCCAACGTTGTGCGCCGATATTGCCAGTTGCGTCACGCACGGCAAGATAGAGCTTGCCCTGTCCGTAAGAATACGTTTCAACGTGTGCCATTATTGTTCTCCTTGATTTTGATTTTCGGTTTCACCGTCAGCGGACGGTGTGTTTTCGGCGGTGTCGCCGGGCTGTTGTTCGGTGGCTGCCGGCTGTTCGGACTGTGTCGGCTTGTCGGATTTATCCGATTTTTTTACCGCACTTTTTACGCCGATTTGATGCCGGATGAGATACACCGCGTCGGCGTCGGTCACCTCAATCACCTCGCCCGCCGCGTAGCTCACGCCTGCGTGGACGTGCGGTCGGTTTAATTTAATTTGCTTCATCGGTTTCTCCCCATGATCATTTTGGTTTGGTAGGTCTCCATCCAGACCAGATAAGAGTTGGTGTAATCTACGATGTTGCCGCGCACAAAAAAGGTTTCTTTTGCTCCCGGCACAGGCGGACGCCAACCCATCAACTGCTCGCGGATTTTGCCGATAACCGGATTACTCACGCTTAAATGCGGCGTTTCAACGTTGTACTGATACGACTGCACAATCACGATCACCGAGAAACTCACGGTGACCATTTGACGTACCGCCACGTCATTGAGCGTGCCCACCTCGCTATTCGGCACCACAAACACCGCAGGTGTTGCCAAGCCCGCCAAACTCACCTCACTGATGGAGCGATATTCGGCGGTGGAGCCTAACGTGTGGATGTAGTCCGGCTGGAGCGGCTTGAGCTGCTCAATCACATGCTTAATGTCAAACGGTCCGTATTGCATTAGTAATCCTTCAGGGTCTCGGCGGTAAACACACGGTCGCGTTTGGTAAATTTCGGGTAACCGGAGGCGGGCACAAGCTCATCCTCCAAGCCGAGCGAAAACTTACCCTCCGCAACCAACTGCAACAATTTGAGCGTATCGCGGTAGTCGCGCACAATCGGGTTATCCGCTTCTTTTGCCGGCAAATGCTGGTGCAGGTAGTAACGGACCAGACTGCGCGCCCACGTAGTTAAAATGCGCGGCGTTTGCTTAAACGGCAGCTTATAGCCACGTTGACGCAAATAGCCGTCAATTAACGCGCTCGAATCCGCGATCACTTCTTCGATACGTTTAATCGCTTGATTCACCCGCTCAACATCGGCGGGTGAAAAGTTAGCAACGTCTTCACCGTCCAAAATTTTACCCCAGATTCGCCAGTCGGCAGGCGGTTGTCCCACCTGCGCGGTGACTTGAGCGAGTTCCATAATGCCCGGCTTTTCGTACAGTTGTTGCAGTGTGATATACATGCGGCGACCTTAAATAACGTCTTCTAAGAAGAATCCTAAATCACGGGCGGTGACTAACTCTTTTACTGATTCGCCAACACGGATACGATAACCACCGCGCATACCCATATCTTGGTCGAAAATTTCAAATGCCTGGCGGTCGCCCCATTGAGCAGTAAAGCCAAATGTTGTACCGCTGTTGGCATCTGCCAATTTGTCGCGGTAAATCAGAGAGCAGTGATTACCCCAAGCGTGAGCAAGCACCGGTTTTTTGGCAATGTTGACAGTATTCACCAGTGCCTGACCAACAAAGATCGCATCAAGCTCTAACTTATCGCGCAAGTATTCAAGTGGCACTAAACCATCATCGCCCAGCGTGCCGTTGTAACCTTTGATGATGCTTTTATTTTGGCGCAAAGCACTGGCGGCTTTTTGTCCCAAAACCATAATGTTCGGACGCATCACAAGACTATCTAAGGACTCAAGTAATAATTTGAGCGGCTTAGAGTCGTCATGTGTCCATTGGTCTGCACCGGACAATTTTTTATAGTTACCGGAGGCATAGGATTTTTTGTTAAATACCAAATTTGCCGTACGCACTTCACGATCTAACAAGATGAGATTAGTCGTTTGCTCAGTTGCACGACCTGTAGGGCTGTAACCCTTCGGCGCATTCTGAATGTCCGCAATCGGCACTGGCGAATCCAAACCGTAATCTTCGGTTGAAGATACTTTTTGTGTAAATCCGAACTCAACCTGATTCGGTCTTGAGGTACGACCCACATGCGTTTTAGGGATGGTAAAACCTTCGCCCAAATCGTATTCCTTGTATTTAAATTCTTGCTTGCCGACTCCAACACGCGGTAATACCTCATCAGCAATCATGCGGCGGTTGCGATACGCAATTGCAATGGCAGTCAAGACCGGATCAACTGGAAAATTTGCTTTACTCATTCTTTAATCCTTTTTTTCAATAGGTGAAAATTAATTACAGTTTTCGCTTAATTTTGGTGAACGGGTTATTCAGCGGCAAAACCCGGGGCGATGAACAGGGAGCCTAAATCACCTTCCGCACCGTCTTCTTCGGCGAAGCCGATGTAGGCTTGTTTGGCGGTGGCTTTTACCGCACGACCTTGTGCGTCGGTAGTCAAAGCGTCGCCGCGTTTGATTTCCGCGCCGTACATCACCGGATACAAACCGCTGCGCACTACATCCACATGTTCGCCCGGGTCTTTCGGCACTCGGGTAGAAATGCCGATCAGTTTGTCGGTGGCGGCAGTGGCTTGTTTTGCACCGTCTTTTTCTTCGCCAAAAGCAACAATGCGATAACCTTCGATTTTGCCTTCGGTGACGTAAGCAATGATTAGTTCAGGGGTGTTGCTCATTTTTGCGCTCCTTTCATAATGTGATTAACTGCGTCGGTCATTGTGATTTCAACGCCGGCTTTCGCTTGCTCCGCTTGATATGCGGTCGCCGCTTTGGCGATAGACGCACCGTCGGCAAAGTCCACCGCGTCTTTGTCTTTTTCGCCCGGCTCACCGGATTTTTCCGAAAAGTCCACCGGTTTGGTGTTGAGTACGTCTTTTAACACGTCGATGGAGGATTTAGAGACGGTTTGTGTGCCGTCAGAAAATGACACCGGCGCGTTGCCCAGTTGCACCATCACCTCAACCAAGCCCGCTTTGTGTGCCGGCAAAACTTTGCCCGCTTTAACCAAAGAATCGGCAAAGTCGGTGGCTTCTTTTTTCTGTTTTTCCGCTTCCGCTTTGGCTTTTTCCTGCTCGGCGGCTTTCACTTTGTCTTCACGCTCGGCAATAGCGGCCTCACGGGCGGCAAAGTCGGCTTCTTTTTTTGCCACTTCGTCTGCCGCTAATTTCGCGGCGGCGGCTTCAATGGCGGCTTTTTGTTCTGCTTCGTTCATGATTTTCTCCTGTGGTTTGGGGTTAGCAGATTCGGATTCGTCAAAGGCAAAGTCGGCAAACGCATTATCGCCGCCTTCGCTTTGCGCAAAGTTCACGTCTGCCAAGCCTTTCACGGCGGGCGGCACTGCGCCCAAAAAGCCCACATGACGTAAATAATGATGACCGGGTTTTGGATTGCCGGGTGTTTCCGGTAAAAAAATGGATGCGCTGCGCTTTTTGTAGCGTCCGGCATTCACCGCCTCAGCGAAGGCTGCGTCAACTTGTCCCACGTGGGCGTAAAGTATGCCGTCCTCCACGCTGGTCTGTTTCACCCAGCCGTAAGCCGGGGCGGTGAGATTGGGGTGACCGATGACAATTGGCGACTCAAAGAGTTTTGGATCATATTGTGCGGCTAAATCGACTAAATCCGCTTCGGTAAAGCGGATTTCGCGCCCATCCATGGCGGTGTGGGTGCCGGTACGCATGATTTCCATTTTGGTGAGTTTCACGGATAAATAACCTCGGATGTGTGTTTAATGGGCACAGTATGCCGAGGCGCAGGAATTTTGTATTTTTTCCGCGTTTGGAATCAGTTAAAGGGGTAATTTTGCAAATGCAGGATTATTTAGATGGGATATGTCGTTTTTAACGTGTTTATAAGCGTTTATAAACACGCTAAAACGCATTCAGGGTATAGTTTATCGTTTTCCCGCTTAAAACGCCTGTACGCGCGTTTTACGCGTTAAATCCGTTTTTTAGGTGTTTGCGGGCGATTTCGAGCAATCGTTGCTCGTCGTCGGCGGATAATCCGAGCCATGGGCGCGCCGGTATATCCACGCTTTTCACCAGCTTGCCGAGGACGGTTAATGCTTTGCCTTTTTTTGCGGTGATCGTTCCGCCGAATTGATGGATTGCCGCATACTCACGGTCCGAGCCGAACACCACGCCGGCATCATCGGCTTGGTAGCGCAGTGTACCACGCAAATGCCCGACAAGGGTCAAAATTTTGTCGGCGTTTTTCTTTTTGCTCTCGCGGTATTGTTCGTTAAGCGGCTCCCACGGCGTGCCATCGGGGGCTTTCTGTGCGACAAACCGCGCAAAATGAATCGCCAGCAACTCTTCGCCCATCTCACTAAACATCAGTTTCGGACGGTTTAACGTCGCCACAGCATTATCAATTACGCGGGCGAGCTCATTAATATCCAGTTCAATGTTGACTGCGGTCATATTTTGTCCTATATTAATTTCAACGCATCGGGTGGGCAGTCCCCGCCAGGACCTCCAATCCCACACCCGGCGTGACTCACTTGTGGCGGCGGGTGAGTTTTTTAGTCTTCGTCGTCCCGGTAATACAACATCACACCGGTGCGCACCTGCTCCAAATACTCGTCTTTTTCCGGCGCAAATATCGTCACACCGTCCCAGCCGTCACTGCCCACATCAAACACCGCCAATGCCGGTACATTGTGCCCGCTGTCGTCCAGCTCAAAGCGGGCGATATAGCGACGGCGTACGGTAGTTAAATTCAAGTGGTGATGATACTCAGCACGCGTCCAGATTTCGTCCGGTTGTTGTAACGCTAACGCAAGGAGTTTTAAATACACCTCACGCCCACGCTTTTTGAGTTTGGAGTGCCCGCTGCGCGAGGTAAACAGTGCGTCGCTGATCACCAGACTTTCGCCCAGCACATCTTTAAATATCGCTGGTTTTTCCACTGTCGCGCCGAATTCGGACAAAAACTCGTTAATGTAAAATCCGTCTTCCTTGCCTTCCGGCAACAATAAACTGCTGGATACCTTGCGCGGGGTCGGCATTGGGATTGGTGTATCTTTGCGGTGCGGGTAAAACTCCACACGGCGCGGTTGTCCGTTGTCGTCTAACGGCGGCGGGGTTTGACTTTTTAGTCGTGATGCGCCGGGGATGTGCTCAAAGCCGGGGTCAATACCTTTCGGCACTTTAACAATACGCGGATTCAAGCCACGCGCGCCGACAATGCGCTCCTCCCACTCAATTGCGGGCGCTTTATCCACTTTGAGCCCGTTGCGGTCCATGTAGGCTTGACTGCGTCCGATAACAGTGCATTGACAGCCCCACGCGTTGATTGGGAAATGGGTTTGCCACCAAGGATCATCATGGCGCAAAATCAAGCCGTCCCAGTGCACGTGCTCAATGCGCGGATGGCTTACGGCGTCGCTGTGGACGTATTCCCAGTACGGCATCACCTCTTTGAGCTCTTGCAGTTGGGCGTATCTGCCTGCCTGATAACTGGAGCGCAGGTTGGTTTCGTAAATCACACGACTGCGCCAGTTGCGCCCGCCGTGATAGTCCCAGCCGTATTTGGCGACGATATTGTCAAAATCCTGCCGGAACTCCTCGAGGGTTTTACCGTTGGCGATAAAGTCGTTAATGGCGGCGGCAAAATCTTCAATGATTTCGCGCCGATTGGCGCCGGCAACCACTGCTGCATAATCATGCTCAGCGTTATAAATGTCCGTCCATGTGGCGGTCGGGGTCGGGATTTTGCGCTTGTAAAACTCAATTTGCTCGTTAAACGGCACGCTCCCGTAAGTCGCTTTATTCATTGTTCGCCTCGCTCGCTGCCGCTTCACGCCCGCTTAAATTTGCCGCATTGAGCGCCAGCGCCATGGCGGCGGTGTACTGCTCAAGGCTCATATCCGGCATCACGGTCAACAGCTCATCGCGCAGTTGCTCAAGAGATTCTGCGCGCTCGGCTAACGCCCGCACTTGGCTCACCCAGTTATCAATCACCGGCGCCAGATTGTTGTCGAGCTGGTCAACCATGTGGGCCGGGATGTCTTTTTCCGTCCCGCCCGCAAAATCCGCCGTTTTCTTGGCGGGTTCTTTTGGTGCAGGGTCATCATTATTCGGCTCTTCCGCCTTTTCCCAGTCGCCGCCGTAGGACGCTTGGATTTGCCCTAAGGTCGGACGGTAGCCGGTGGTTTCAAAGATGACTTTGTCGCGGTTGGCTTTTTCGTTGAGATCTTCCGCCTCGTCAAACACTCTAAACACGCGCGGCGGGCGGGCATTGGCAAAGTTCATGGCGGTTAGCCACGCCACCGGACCACGATTAAAGGATTCACAAATCACGTCGGAGTCCGCTTTGATAATGGATTCCAGCACTTTTTCTTGCAAGTCATCATTGCCGAGACGTCCCGCCGTGCCACCGGATGAGGAGGTTTGCCCTAACACGACACGCTGGATACCCTCGTTCATGGTGTCAAATAGTTCCTTGTATGAGCCGTTGCCGCTGCGTCCTTGGCTTAACAGCTCAATGGGCATATCTGCCGGCATCACAATGCCGCTGTCGGATTGGATAGATTCCACCGCTTCCAGCAAGCGCTTCTGGTCGGCTTCGCTGGCGTTTTTGCCGTAGCGTCCCAATACCGTCGGCATGCCGAATTTTTCCAAAAAGATGAGCCAAAACTTGACGCCGTTACGTTTAAAAAAACTCAACCAATACAACCAGTGCGCCAAGCCGATGCCGTACGGCTCATCATCGTGGTCGGCACCGGTACAAAAACTCCAGAAATACGGCGCAGGGCACTCAATGCCGGTGGTTTGATTGGCGCGGGTAAGCAGGCGCAGTTCGCCCTTCGGCGTGAAGCGAAAGCGGCGACGGTTGCGCACTTTGACGTCCGCCACGTACTTGCCATCATCATTGACGCGGTACACTAATTCTGCCACGGCATAGCCGTAAAAAATGCCGTAGTGCATGAGTTTGGTAATGCGATCAAAGCCGATTTCGGCGACCCAGTTACGGATAAAATCCGCCGCTTCCACGTCCTGCGGTTCGTCGCTTGCGGGCTCCACCGTCCATTCGCGGGAGACCAGCGCGTCTTGGCGTTGGGTAAAGGTGCGTTTGACTTCTTCGTCGCTTAATACTTTTTCTTGACATCCTCCCCGCCCTAAAGGACGGGGATTCCTACTAGCTCCCCCGCTTTGCGTGGGCTACTCTCGGTGGGTTC
>NZ_NRCJ01000013.1 GCF_003129965.1 Aggregatibacter kilianii
AGGTTTGAAACGGCTTACGCCGTTTGTGCCTTATATCTCCGCCCTGAAGGACGGAGTTTTACGGCACGTTGGATAAAGCGACAGGTCGCCGTTGCCGCGTCCGCGCAGTACGCCGTCTTCCGGCTGTGCCAGCTCGCCCATGTAGGCTTTGGTGATGTCCTGCCCGTCGCCGGTGCCGGCGATAGTGCGGTTGGTTTCAGGTTTTTTGTTTTTGCTTTTAAACCAATCTTTAATGCCCATAATCAAAATCCTCTAAAATTATTGTGCCCTCGCACCGTACCAAATCCGCGCGCAGAAAAGCCCGCGCTTTCACCGAATAAATCCGCCGTGTCGCGCCGTTTGCCGGCTTTAAAATCAATCTCAAAGCCCTCGTCGGTGCGATAGGCATAATAGAGCAAGAGCTTCGCAATGCCCGCGTCGCCGTGGCGTTGTGTGCCGCTCGTACCGGTGGTGCGTTTGTCGGGGATTCGCGGTGTGCCTTTGATGACCTGGAACGCGCGCAAATCGTCGAGCATGTCGGCGTGGCGCGGAATGCCGTGAAACGTCCCGTCCTCAAGAGCGGCTTTAAACGGCGGCGCGTGTTGGGCGTACCATGACTCGCTTAACATCACCGATTCGACCACCTGCCCGTAGCGGTCAAATGCCGCTTCGGATAAAAATTGCCCGTTGCCGCGTCCGTCGTTTGCGGCTTTGGATAAGCGCGGCAGGCGGTCGCCGATGTAATAATAAATCTGTTCCTGCTGCTTAAACGGCACCTTGGATATTTCCAGCACCAACACTTCTTTGAGGGTTAAATCCGGCTGTTCTTGTCCTACGCAAATCACCGACAAGTCACCGCTACGCGCAAAGTCCTCGCCGATGTAGCTACGTTGCCCGTTCGGCAGAGATTGCAACACCGGGAGCAGGTTTTCTTCGCACCATTCTTCGATTTCGGCGTAGCGTACGGGCTCGTCGATTAAGCTAAATTCATCGTTTTTGGTTAAGCGGATGAGCGGGGTGTCTTTGCTCATGCGGCTTTCAATCAGTGCACGGGTGAGCCACGCGCCGCCGGAGTTACGCGGAATACAATCCAACTCTTCGGACGCCGCGTCGCCGTAAGAGGCGCGGATTTCATCCACCCAAGCGTCCTCGGCTTCCTGCGTCCATTCGCGCCCCAAACGCAGACAAATACGTTGATAAAGCCCGTCTTTAATGGCGTCATCAAATGTAATCGTGTGCAGGCTGTAAGGTTTTTTACCTGCTTTAACGTCACTAATCAGCTCGTTAAACGGGTTATCCACGCCATTGTGGGTGCTGATGATATGCACCTGACCGCCCCACATCAAAAGCGCCATCGCCGCTTTAAGCAATTCCGGCAAGTCATCGTGGAACGCGGCTTCGTCAATAATCACGCGCCCTTGTTTACCCCGTAAGTTAGAGGGGCGGGATGACAACGCGGTGATACGCCAGCCGCTGGCAAAACGTATGACATAAGCCAGAATGGCTTTTTCGTCATCGCCATCCTTAAAAATCTCTTCGACTTCTTCAATCTCACCTGCCGCCAACCCGTAGGCTTTCGCCCAGTCACCACAATCGCGGATAAATTCTTGTGCCATGTCCTTGTTGTAGCCGATGTACCAGGCATCCATCCCTTTTTGTGATGCGGCAAGTAATCCGGTATCCGCCGCCTCCCCCCAAGTCAAACCAATACGGCGGGACTTTTCGCACAGTTTTACCGGTGTTAAATCCGCGCACCAGCGTTGCTGATAACCGAGCAACAACATGGGCGTGCGGTATTCACGGCTAATGGCTTTTGCCACTTCGGAGTATTTAAAATCGTCGGCGGCAGTGGATTGTTTTTCGGTCATTACACAATTCCTAAAATTTGTTTTCGGATTTGGTCGGCTGTTTCTTCGGTTAAGCCGTTTTTCTTCACAACCTTATCCACTTCCTTGGCGGCGGCTTCGGCGCGGGCTTTGATTTCGGCTTGGTATTTTTTCAGGTTAATGCTGGCACCGATAAGCGGGCTGATGTTTTTACCCACAAAAGACAAGGCGGCAAGGCGTTTCATCGGGTCGTCTTCCGCGTTGATGTCTTCCATTTTCATCAATGTGTTAAACACCTGACTTTGGATCATCTCCAAAATCGCGTCGCTTTGTGCGCCTTTGTCACTGCTGATATTGTCCGTGATGATTTTTGCGGCCTCGGTACTGGCTTTCACCGACGCTAAACGGCGTTCCAGCTCCTGCCCGTAACGGTGCACCGCACTACGGGAGATGTCGTAACCACGGGCTTTGAGGGCGTCTTCCAGTGCGCTGTAACCGCTAAAGTTATTCTCAACAAGGGCGGCGTCCAGCCAATCCTTGACGGATTGCGGCAGTTGTTTGACGGTTGAGCGTTTCGGCATGTCGCCTCCTTACCAGTATTTTTCAGGGCGGGCAATGCCGTTGATAGACGCGCTGGTGTACTCGACAAAATCAATGCCTTCAGCGGTCAATTTGCCGTGCCAGCGGGCAGTATCGCGTCCGCGCAACTCAATGAGATTACGCCCGGCTAAATAGTCCATTTCGCGGCGTAACTCAAGGGCGGTCAGTTGCATCGGCACGCTTTGGATGGTGGTTAAAATCAGGCTTTCCGCCGCACCGATGGGACGGGCGTGGTCGAGAGTAAGCAAAATTAACCAGCGTACGTGCTCGCGTTTGTTTTTCTCAAATTGGATCATGTTATTTTCGTCCATACATTAAAATTACCCTGTCTAACTTTTCATTGATTGCGTCAAACCGCGCCGAATTAACGGTCTCGCTACGAATCGCGTCGTCGCGTTTTTGGTAGTCCTCCGGCATTTTTATCTTTAGTTCCATCACGATGTTGTTAGCAGCTTCCGAAAGGCGGCGCGCCTCTTTGATGTCTTGGTGGAGCTGCTGATATTGGGTTTCGGTAAACTTAAATTTTTCGTTCAGCTTGGATTCAAACTGTGCGAGCAGGATTTTCCCAAAGCCAATCAGCATGCCGATAATGGTAATGACCAGGCTCACAAAAAAGGTGATGACCTGCCATGTACTGACTTCCGTCATTTTCCCTCCCCCTTTTGCACATAATTAATCAAATCCACGTGCAAGCCGGCACAAATGCCGTATAAATCATACATTTGCTTTAATGCCACTAACACCGCGTCACTGTGGTTTTGCGGGAGTGGCGGCAGGGCTTGGCACGGCACCGCTAATGCCGCCGGTAACGGCTTTGGCTGCGCGGGTGCGGGCGTCACTGAGCTTTTGCAGGCTGTCAGCAGGATAGCGGCAATCGCGACGGCGATGGCTGTTTTTCGCAAGGGTTTGCTGTAGTTCATAGGTTGTTTGGTCTCCTTCGGTTTGATAGTCGGCAAGTTTGGCGAGGGTGATTTGGCTAACGACAGCCGCCGTCATGATGTCACGTCCCATGCGGTCTAATTGCCCCTTAATTGCCGTTTTCTCCTCTTGTTCGTAGGTGGCTTTGGTATCAGCGACACCGCGCTCATAGGCTTGGTAGCAACTCCAAATAGTAAACAGCGTAATCAGCACGCCGTTTAAAATAGCTCTGCCGATGTCAGTTTTAAAAAGTGCGGTGACGCCTCTCATAAGCATTGCGGAATCCCCCAGTTAATATAAAGCGGTTGCCAGCGGTAGATAATCTGCTTTGGGTAGCCACGATTTTCGGCAAAATTGGCACGGCTGCGCCCGCTGTTGACGAGCTCAACACTTTGCCAGTAGGTCAGCGGGTCAAGCCCTTGCGCCTTGGCTTTGCGTTTATCACGTTGCACCCAACCCAAGCCCCCGTTATATGCCGATAACATAAATGCCATACGGTCGCATTCGGTACGCGCATTAATCTGTTCATAGTTGTAACGGTTATAACGCACTAACGCCCGCAACGCCCAGTCGGGGTTGTAGGGCTGATTGTCGGCAAGTTCGGGATACAACGCCGAAATCCAGTCGGCGGTTTTTGGCATAAACTGCGCCAAGCCTTGCGCGCCGACGGGCGAAAGTGCGGTCGTTTTCCACTGCGATTCTTGATGGATTTGCGCGGCAAACACTGGGATTGGGGCATTTAAGCCCCAAACGGCATAGCTTTCGCGGGTTAAGGTGCGTTGGTATTGCGCTGCCTGATTCGGCGCGCTGAAGGCTAACGGCACGCATAAAAGCGAGGATAGCAACAGCGCCACCAAGGCATGGGCGCAAAATTTGAAGCACTTATTGGTGCGATGGACAACGCGCATAGTTACAGTCCTAACGTCACGCCCAAAATAACCGCACCAACAATGAGCGCGCGGCGTAATACCACCACGGCAAAGACGTTCAAATAGCCATCGCAAATCGGATATTCCGGCTGATTTTCAGGGCGCAAGGCGAGCTTGGATTCGCGTTTATTCCAACGTTCGCGCAAATAACTGCCGGGGCTCGAATACGGAAATAAGGCGCGGTCAAGGTGGTAACCGATAATGGATGCAATAGACACTAGGGCCAATTTATACAACACTACAGGCAACTGCGCAGGTGAAATAAGACCAATGATCGCAAGTAAACACAGGGCGGAAATGACCCAAGATAATAGGCGACCGTGCTTTAATGCGTTTAAAAAACCTTTCATAAAAACTCCTTAGTTTTGATAAATGGGGTGGTTTGGAGTTTTTAGCTTAGCTATTTATGAAGTGCGCGTATTTTGGACGCGTTTAGAATATTTTTGATGCACGGACAGGCAAACTAGGCACACCGAAAAACCACAGAAAAAGGATCTGACAATGTAATGTATCAACCTTTTGCGCATTTAACCCCGCGCGGCAAGCCTTATGACCTGCCGCCCTTACCGAATAACGAAAAACGAGGAAAAACAATGGAAAAATTAACCTATGAACACATCAAATCCGTGATCAAAACGGCGGACTACTTACAATATGGCGTGCTTACGGTGTGCGTACTGACGCTGCAAAACGGCTTTACTGTCACAGGTGAAAGCGCATGCCTAAGCCTAGCAACGTATGACATGGAGGTCGGCCAGAAAGTCGCCTTTGATAATGCGATGGATAAGATTTTGATGCTGGAAGGCTATTTAGCTAAACAGCGGATGTATGAAGCCACACAACGTAGCGAGGCTTAAAATGAAACTTAAATCAATCAACATCGTTAAGGTTGTCATTACGCCGACGGGCTATTGTTTGGTGACCACCGAAGACTATGGCGACGCTTTTCTGATTCCTTTGCATCAAAGCAGTAACCGTTATGGTTACGCTGCAAAAGCCAAAGAACAGCCTATTGACGGCGAGTTTATTTATGTGACCAGCGCCGAGGAAATCGCAGAATGCGAAATTGAAGCGGAATGGATCGTCGCTACACCTGAAAGCGTTTATTGGGATTCTGCCTCATTTCTTCATTTCTGGAATGCCGGCAGATTGGTTGGCGTTGATGTGATGCTGCAAGGTGTGTTTGCCCAGCAAGAAGAACTTTTTGCGCAAATTACCGGGCAAGAAGAGGAATGATTTAGCGTTTCCGAAGCGTCATCGCGCGATAAACGATTTTATAAGGGCTTGCCGGTGGTTCTGTCGGTGAGCCTTTTTTATGGTACGGCATAAACCCAATTACGCCACGCTTATACAAGCCCATCACCACATTATTTAATTCAAACTCGCTGTAGGTTTCTTCAAGTTTTTGCCAAAATTCGGCGTCCGATACAGGATTTGGATGGTGTTTTTCCATTTCTTCAATGATGATATTTTCTAGATTTTTCATGTTTCCTCCGGTTATTTTATTAGGTTCTTATTTATTCTTTGTCGATGTATTCCAAAATATTGTCTTTTATCTACTGCAATCGGAAACACTGCCACGGTGCGCGCTAACTACGGCACGGCGATTGGCGTGCAATCTAAAGTGACTGCTGACACAGGCACCGCAGTCGGGGACGGCGCAAGCGTTAGCGGATACAGCGCCACCGCGGTTGGCACATTAGCCAACGCAAAAGGCATTAGAAGTGCGGCATTAGGACGTGATGCACTAAGCGAAGGCAATAACTCTATCGCTATCGGCACGAAATCCAAAGCCACCGCGAACGAATCAAGCGCCGTCGGTGAGCGAGCAGAAGCTACCGCTCAAAATTCCTCGGCTTTTGGATCTGACACTAAGGCTAGCGGCGTGAGTTCTTTAGCCGTGGGGACAGGTTCACGCGCGACAGCCGATACAGCGGTTGCGTTAGGTAATGATTCCGCCACCACCGCAAAAAGTGCAGTCGCATTAGGCGGTAGCGCACAGGCAGACCACACTTTCGGCGTGGCATTGGGCGACAGCTCAAAAACGCAAGAGGCAAAAGCGGTTAAAAGTGCGGTTGTAAATGGCGTTAATTATGGCAATTTTGCCGGCAGTGAGCCGACAGCGGTGGTTTCCGTTGGTGATGACAAGTTAAAACGTCAGATTGTTAATGTTGCCGCGGGTGAGGTCAGCAAAACCTCCACGGACGCTGTCAACGGCAGTCAGCTTTATGCGGTTGCGGGTCAAGTTTCTGCCAACTTACACCAAATTCAAGCCAACAGTGACCGAATTAATGCCAACGCAAGCCAAATTCGAGCCAACAATAGCCAAATTAATGCCAACGCGCGCCAAATTCAGGCCAACAACAACCAAATTGCAACCAACCGCGCGAACATTAACAAATTAAATGCGGGCTTGGCGGACACAAACAAACGCATTGACCGTGTCGCCGGTGATGTTGCTAAAAATCGCAAGCGTGCCAGCGCTGGCACTGCTTCCGCGCTCGCGGTTGCAAATATCCCGCACGCGACACACGGTGGTTATAGTGCGCTCGGCGTTGGGGTTGGCGGCCACGCAGGTCAGCAATCTATCGCGGTGCGTTACTCAAAAATGACCGATAGTACAAAATGGATCGTAAGCGCGTCAGTTGCGGTTAATACGCAAGATGAGGTGTCTTTTGGTGCGGGTTTGACGAGACAGTGGTAAGGAGTAAAAAAAGATGGCAAGAGGCATATTAACCTACGAAATTATGGCCAAATCAAAAGAATTATTGGGCTATGAAATCACACAAGAAGAACTGAGATTGATGCCGTATATACAGTATTGTGTGCTTAATGACCAAAACATAGAACCTTTCCGTGTAAACAGCAACGAACGCAAAATCTTGACCGGATGGCGATATAAAGACTACATCAGTGCGCCTTCATCTGATCTTAAGATTAGCAAATTTTTTTACGATGCAATTTGTGAGCTTTTATGGATGGGGTATGTTGCGTCTGTTGAGAGAGATAAGGAGTAAAAATGAAAAAATATTTTGCTTATGATGCGTTAGAACGTGAGTTCACAACGCATGACACACTAGAAGAAGCTAAATCACAAGCGCAAGACTGTGTCGACCAGACTTTTGAATTTGGCACAAATGATGGATTTGATACTGACCTTGAAGATGCCATAAAAGAGGGGTGTTTTGGGGTTGTGTTAGGCGGGTTTGATTTACCGACCAGACCGCTCACCGAAGAGGAAAAAGAACTCTATGCCGATGAGTTCACTCACATGGTTGAAAATCCGGTGCTTGTTGAGTATCCGCAAAATGAGTGGATTAAGTGTTTGGATAGATTGCCTGATCCGTTACAAACCGATTATGAGCATCGTAGCGAAGAAAATAAACACATAATTTACTACACGGAAGATGGTGACTATTGGTTTATTGGCTTTGGATGGTATTTATACGACCAAAAAGAGGATTGCCAAGGAAATTTAATCCCTTATTGGGAATCAGTCGAAAACATAGGAGAGGAAGTCGAAGTTATTTATTGGCAACCACTACCAAAACGGCCATCAGAATAGCATTTATTCTTAATAATCTAACATATCATTCAGCCTTCTCGCGAGAGAAGGCTTAGTCATATGACAGTGAGGACAAAAATGGAAAAAAAAGAAGCAAGAAGAAAGCAGTTAATTCAACTTATTCATATCGGGAAAAGTAAGTTACAGATGGATAAAGAGGTGTATCGCCTTTTTCTTGTTAATACAGTGGGCAAAGATAGCTGCACGCAGATGAATTTGATTGAGTTAAACAAGGTCGTAGATGCCATGAAAAAACGCGGTTTTCAGGTTTCCGGAGGGCGTTTTAAAGACGGTAAACGTAAGTCGCCACCAAGTTCCGCCTCGGTGAGTAGCAATATCGTTAAAAAGATCCGCGCAAAATGGATCGAAATGGCGGACGCCGGCATTATCAGAGAGCGCAGTGAGGACGGTTTGAATGCGTTCGTTAAAAATATTGCTAAAAATGCACAAGGCGAGCCGATTCCATTCGTGAATTGGCTCAACAATGAGCAGGCGTCGATTGTGTTAGAACGTCTTAAACAGTGGCAAAAACGAATGATTAAGGGGTAATTTATGAAAGAGTCGCTAATGCAAATCCGCCGCCACGAATTGCTGGAAGAAATCGAATTGTTGGTGATTGCGCTATGTAAAAATTACAACTTAGGGCAGGACATTTGTGAGCAGATTGGCGTCAGCGTTGCCAACTGTTTATCCGAAGAATATGCCGGGCAAGTTATATGCTTTCCTAAAGATTACAGATATAAGATTGCTCAACGTGACTTGGATATTTATAACAGTTTCAACGGTCGCAATTGGGGTGAACTTGGACGTCGTTATAACCTGACTGAGAATGCTTTGCGGAAGATTGTTAAGCGTGTGCAAGATAGGATAATTAAAGAGAAGCAACCCGACATGTTCATATAAAATAACGGCTCTACTGATCTAATTTTGTAGAGCCTTTTTTATTGTTTATCTTTACGATTATTCTTTTTCACATACTGTAACGGTCTTTCATTTTCTTTATCCCACTTCTTCAAGGATTATCCCCCTAAGTCCCATTTATGTCGCTGAGACTATATTATTTATATCACTATGGATCAGAATGCCGGCAGATTGGTTGGTGTCGATGTGATGCTGCAAGGTGTGTTTGCCCAGCAAGAAGAGCTTTTTGCGCAAATTACCGGGCAAGAAGAGGAATGACTTAGCGTTTTCGAAGTGTCATAGCACGATAAACGATTTTATAAGGGCTTGCCGGCGGTTGTGTCGGTGAGCCTTTTTTATGGTAGGGCATAAATCCAATTACGCCTCGCTTATACAACCCCATCACCACGTTATTTAGCTCAAACTCACCGTAGGTTTCCTCGAGTTTCGCCCAAAATTCGGCGTCCGATACGGCATTCGGATGGTGTTTTTCCATTTCTGCAATGATGATACTTTCTAGATTTTTCATGTTCCCTCCGGTTATTCCTTATAAATTCTTATTTCTGCGCCCGCGCCGAGCCCGCAAGCATTATCATGCCGGCGATTGCCATAAAATGCCCGGTCAAGCCGCCGATGTGGTTTTTTGCCAAATAAAAGCCGACAAAGACGGCGGCCGCCACAATGCCGATTTTAAAAAACTTAATATTGTTCAGTCGGTCGCTGATGACACGGGCGACTCGGTTGGCTTCGCGCAGTTTTTTGCGTTCAATCTCGGCGAAATGCAGGCGGATACCGTAGGTGCAGCGCCCGTTGCCGCAGTATTCATTAAATTTGAGCGTTGGCAAATTACACTGCGGGCACAACACCCGGTGCGGGTGGTCGAGCGGGATTTCCGCGCTTTGCGGGCCGTGGTAGTGGTTTTCGGTTAAGTTGCCGCTGACTTGCGTGTTATTGTTTCCTTGGATTGTCATCGTCATAGCCGTTTTATCCTCCGTGGTGTGTGTAGCTAATGAGACTCTAATTCTTATTATTTGCGGGCTTTGCCTGCGATTTGTACGTTGTTATCGCCTTTAATTTCCATATTGTCGGCGTCTGTATTTTTGTGCTGTTTGTTGTGATTCCCTTCAATTTTCATGCTTGCCGACGCAATTCCGCCCAACATAAACTGGCGCACGGCAGGCGGTGCGGCACGAAAAGTGGCGATCAGCTGTTCTTCTTCGGCGGTGAGTGCATTGTTGGCGCGAGTGCCGAAGAGCACATAACTTACATCAATGCCGACCTTGGCTATTTCAATTAAATACTCAGATGTAGGGTTTCGTGCTCCATTCTCATATTTCAGTTGCGCCTGCTTTTGTACGCCGCCTACCGCACCTAATGCCGCTTGAGTCAATCCAATTCTTTCTCTTTCTTCTCTTAATCTTTCACCCATTAACATAAAAAACCTCAAAATATAATCAAAAACATATTGACATATACGCAAACGCGTACAATAATACATTCAAATCTTAGCAAAACATTTCATAAACATTTAACCAACAACAGGAGAACTAATAATGACACCAGAAGCAGTAAAACGCAAATTTAAACAAAACGGCTGGACGTTCGCCGCGTGGGCAAAAGAACACGGTTACACCCCCGTGGAAGTGTCCCGCGTGCTGAACGGCTTCGCCAAGGGCGACCGAGGCAAGGCGCACGAAATCGCTTTAAAACTTGGATTAAAAAAACCGATTAACTAACGAGGTGGAGCATGAAAAAGTTACTAATTAAATTTTGCACTTGGTATTTAGCACGGGAATACCGCATTCGCGCCGTCAAACAATTAAACAAGCACGTCGTGTTTAATCAAGGTCGCAACCGCGACGAACGCGACATTGCCGCAGAATTCGGCATCCCGCTTTCCGTTGCACGCCGCATTTTAAAAAAATAAGGGGGGTGACATGGAGAAGGTCAATTCGGCACAGCGTGCTTTGAGGGTGATTAAGGTGTTGCAAAACAATTCTTTTGCGGGGTTAAGCAACAAAGAACTCGCCACCGCCTTAGACGAAAGCCCGGCAAATATCAGCCGCACCCTTGATGTACTCAAGAATGAGGGTTTTGTCATCAAGCTGGAAAGCGGCAAGTTTGCTTTCAGTTCCCTTTTTGCCCAAATCGCTATGCGCCACGCCGCCAATATGGACAAGGCAAGCGCACAAATTAACGAACTCAAACAACGCTTAGGCACCGCCGCCTACTAAGGATAAACCATGACAGATTTAACATTAGAACAACAAACCGCAGTATCAATACTTGTTAAGCAAATGACACAAGATAAAGCTCAAGCCTACGAGGTAGTCGGTATGCTGAAAATGGGCAGTTTTGCCAGAAAGCTTGTAACGGTTACAGAAATCAAATTGCTAAAGGAAATTAAAGAAAGTAAACAATTCAAAGGGTTAGTCTTAAATAACCCTTCTGGAGAATCTGTAACATGTACAACTTTTGTTGAATTTTGCGAGTGTTTAGGCATGAGTTACGAAAAAGTCAATCTCGACATCCAAAATTTAAACGTCCTCGGTGAAGACTTTTTGGTAACCAGTAAGCGCCTCGGCTTAGGCTACCGCGACCTGCGCAAATTGCGCAAACTGCCCGAAGATGTCCGCGCGGAAATTGTGGATGCGGAATATGAAGATGACACCGACAAAGAAGAATTGCTGGAAAAAATCGAGGAATTAACCGCCAAACATGCCCGCGAAAAAGAAGTATTGGAAGGACAATTAAAACAAAGCCACGCCAACTACGAGGCACAAAGCAAGGTGTTGAAAAACAAAAACGATCGCATTAACCAACTCGACATTGAGTTGGAGAAGAAGAAAAACCACATCAATACGTTAAGCCCGGACGAAAAAGGCGGCTTGTTACGCAAAGAAACCTCACAACTGGTTTACAACGCCGAAGCCATTCTGCGCGGTCAAGTATGGAAAGCCTTTGAAACGCTGGATGGACACACGCAGGAAAACGGTATCGACCATAAACAATTTATGGTTGGCACCCTTGCGGAGATTGAGTTGGTGCTGAACGAGCTGCGCACCGCCTTTAATTTACCACGCCTAGCGGACGGTGACAACCGCGCGGAGTGGATGCGCGAAGGCTTTGAGGGCAAAGACTACGACGCGGAATTTAACGCAATTTTAAACGGTGACAATCAATAGGAATTTGCATTATGGCGATTTTACCCGAAAAACTCCTTGAAATTGCCCACCTTGCCGCCAATGCGCCGCACGGCAAAAAAGGCGAGGTGTATGCGCAAGCCTGTGAGTTACTTAATGTCAGCCATGCCACATTAATGCGCGAACTAAAAACGTTATGCGCCCCGAAAGCGCGCAAACAACGCAGTGACAAAGGCGCGGTGGCGCTGGAGCTGGACGAGGCGCAAACCATTTCGGCTTATTGGCTGGCTTGCCGGCGCGGGGTCAACAACAAAGTGATGTCGAGCCTTGCCGATGTGCTCAAGGTGTTACGCGCCAACAATGAGATCAAAGCCGAGTATATCGACGAGAGCACAGGCGAAGTGCGGTTACTCTCCGAAAGTGCGGTCAGCCGCGCGTTACGCGCCTATAACCTGCACCCGGAACAACTTTCCCGCCCGGCACCGGTCAACGCGATGAAAAGCCTGCACCCGAATCATTGCTGGCAAATCGACCCGTCTTTGTGTGTGTTGTATTACCTGAAAGAGCAAGCGGACGGTGGTAACGGCTTAAATATCATGGAAGAAAAGGAGTTTTACAAAAACAAACCCGCCAACATCAAAAAAGTGGAAAACCAACGGGTGTGGCGTTATGTCATCACCGACCACGCCTCCGGGGTGATTTATGTGCAGTATGTGTACGGCGGCGAGAGCGCGGAAAACCTGTGCAATTGCTTTATTAACGCCATGCAAAAACGCAACACCCGCGACCCGTTTTGCGGCGTGCCGAAAATGGTGATGCTTGACCCGGGCTCGGCAAATACCTCCGCTATGTTTGCCCATTTGTGCAATCAGCTCGGCATTAAATTGCAAGTCAATGCACCGGGCAAACCGCGCGCCAAAGGGCAGGTGGAAAAAGGCAACGACATTGTGGAGCGGCAGTTTGAGAGCGGTTTGCGCTTTACCCGGGTGAGCGGGCTAGACGAGCTGAATCAACTGGCGGGGCGTTGGATGACCTATTTTAACGGCACGGCGGTGCATACGCGCCACAACAAAACGCGTTATCAGGCATGGCTTGGGATTACCGCCGAGCAGTTGGTGATGGCGCCAAGCCTTGATATTTGCCGCGAGTTGATGGTGACCAAACTCACCGAGCGCACCGTCAAAGACGATTTAACGGTGAGCTTCCAATCTAAAACTTACGACCTGCGCAACATTAATGAGGCCATGGTTGGCACGGTGGTGACTATCGGCAAAAACCCATACCGCCCCGACTGCATACAGGTGCGCCGGGTGGATGCCGACGGGTTGCAATATTGGACGGTGGTTGAGCCGGTGGCATACGACGACCACGGCTTCCGCGTGGATGCGGCGATTATCGGCGAAGAGTACAAACCGCACAACAAGAGCGTATTTGAGTACAACAAAGAGACCGTAGAGCGCATCGCATACGACGCCGAAACGGACGACGAAGTGAAAGCCGCCAAGAAAGCCAAAGCGCCATTATTCGGCGGGCGCATTAACCCTTACAAGGCAGTGGAAGAGCACGATTACGTGGATTACCTACCAAAACGCGGACAAGAGCACGAATTGACCGCCAACGCCAAACGGGTGGAGCTGGCACCGCTTAACAAAATCGAGGTGGCAAAACGGCTGAAAGCGCGCTTTGGTGCAGAATACAGCGCGGAAACCATGGCGTGGCTTAATCAGCGTTACCCGAACGGCATGAGCGAGCCGGAACTGGAAGCGCTATTGGCGCAAGAGCACCTGCCGAGCACGGCAAAACCGTTGCGGTTAGTTAACGCATAAGGACGACATTATGTTGAAACTTAAAGCAATTTTAGAAGAAAAAGGCATTTCGCAAAGAAAACTTGCGGGCTTGTTGTCGGTGTCACCGGCGGTGATCACCAATTTGGTGAATCACGGTTTGCTGATTAAAACCGGCACCGAGCAATTTAAAACGCGGTTGACCGAGGTGTTAAAAACACTCGGCATTTCGACCGCACTTTCCGAACTTTTAACGGATGATTCCGCAGGCGAGGCAACGCCTGCGGAGGATTCCCCTAACCTTGACGAGCAGTCAATAACAACAGAGGAAGACACTATGTTACTCGCAAAACAGGCTTTATTTCCAGCCACTAAAAAACATTTTTCATTATTCAATAACCCATTCACGGACGAAGTGCGGTCTGCCGAAGAGGTTTTTTCTTCGCCGGACGTGCGCTATGTGCGCGAGGCATTGTTCCAAACTGCGCGCTTCGGCGGGTTTATGGCGGTGGTCGGCGAGAGCGGTGCCGGCAAATCCACCCTGCGGCGTGATTTGATTGAGCGCATTAATCATGACGGCTTGCCGGTGATTGTGATTGAGCCGTACATCATCGCCATGGAGGACAACGACCTCAAGGGCAAAACCTTAAAAGCGGCGCACATTGCGGAGAGCATTATCAACACGCTGGCGCCGCTGGAAAGCGTGAAACGCTCGCCGGAAGCGCGTTTCCGTCAGTTGCACCGCGTATTAAAAGAGAGTGCACGGGCGGGCAATCAGCATATTTTAATCATCGAAGAAGCGCACAGTCTGCCGGTGCCGACTTTAAAGCACCTGAAACGCTTTTTTGAGCTGGAAGACGGCTTTAAAAAATTGCTTTCGATTGTGCTTATCGGTCAGCCGGAGCTTAAACAAAAACTCTCCGAGCGCAATTTTGAGGTGCGCGAAGTGGTGCAACGTTGCGAAATTGTGGAGCTGGCGCCGCTGGATAATTGCCTAGAAGAATATGTGGCGTGGCGGCTGAAAGCGGTGGGACGCAAAACCGCCGACATCTTTGAGCGCGACGCGCTGGACGCGTTACGTAATCGCTTGGTGATGAGCAACAGCCGGGCAAAAACCCAACACAGCCTGTTATATCCGCTTGCGGTGGGCAACTTGATCACCGGCGCGATGAATCTTGCCGCCGAATTGGGCGCGCCGTTAGTCAGCGCCGACGTCATCAAAGGGGTTTGAGATGACAGAAAAAAACAAAAACGCGCCGAAAAAGAAAGCGCAAAAACCGTTAAGCCTGGCGAGCATGCACGCGTTGAGTCAGCTTAATTTAGCCGAAAAAGCCGTGCTGGAGTGCAACCGTATCGGCTTAGTCGTACGCCATGTGTTTTTGGCACCTGTGCCGATTATCAACGTGCGACACAACGCATTAACCCGCCGCTGGGTTGCCCGAGGCAAAGCGGAGGTGGTTATGCAAACCCATGAGGGGGACGACAGCATTATTTGCACGGCAGAAACCATGATTGCCGGTTGCCGGATTATGTTTTCCTTCCTCAAACACGACATCAACATCACTATTCACTAAGGAGTAAAAAAATGGCTAAATCAGCTACCCGCGTTAAATCCGCCGCTCAGGTTTACGTGCCGCAAACCCGCGAAGACGCTGCAAGCGACATTAAAACCATCGGCGACCTGAGCCGCGAAATCGCCCGCATGGAAGCGGAGATGAACGACAAAATCGCCGAGATCACCGAAAGCTACAAAGACCGATTCGTCCCGCTGCAAGAGCGCATTAACGCGCTAACCAACGGGGTGCAATACTGGAGCGAAGCCAACCGCGACCAAATCACCAACGGCGGCAAAACCAAAACCGCCAACTTGGTGACCGGCGAGGTGTCCTGGCGGGTGCGCAACCCAAGCGTGAAAATCACCGGCGTGGAATCGGTGTTACAAAACCTGCGTATTCATGGTCTGGAGCGCTTTATCCGCACCAAGGAAGAAATCAACAAGGAAGCCATTCTCAATGAGAAAAGTGCGGTCGCCGGCATTGCGGGCATTAAAGTGATCACCGGGGTGGAAGACTTTGTGATCACCCCGTTTGAACAGGAGGCGGCTTAATGCTGGGCAATCCTTTAACGTATCTCATTATCGGCGCGGTGTTGGCGCTGATTGTGGGGTTGCTGGACGAAGCCGGATATTGAGATGAACGAAGCCTTTTTAACCCTGTTAAAGTTTCACCTTGCCTTTTCGCTGATTTTAATCGTGCTCATCGGCAGATATTGGTGACCCTCCAAGCCCGCCCCGTGCGGGCTTATTTTTAGCCCTTCTTTCTTTACCTTATCTTTACAAAAAACACCCATAAATATACGCAAAAGAGAGTTGACATATACTCAAACGCGTACCATAATACACTAAAACTTAGCAAAACGTTTTATAAACATTTTAGCAAACAAAGAGGCAAACACCTAACACAGGAGGACAACATGCCGAAATATATCGCCCGCCTTTATTGCATGGTTGAAGTGACCGTGGAGGCGGAAAACATTGAAGAAGTAAACACGCTCATTGATTTAAATGAGGTTAACGTTGACGAGTTTCCGCATGTGATAACGGAAATCGACGATGTGGTGGAGATTGAAGAATTATGACCCACGACGAAAAAAAAATCAGAGTCACCGAACAACTGGCGCACATTGCCGAACAGCTTGAAATGGCGCGGGAAATGTGGCTCGACGACAAAGAACAGGAATGCTTGCTGATGTTACAAACCGCAAGCCGAGAAATGAAACATGTGGCGCGGAAAATTACGCCGATTCTTGAGCAGTAAAGATTTTATTAACCAACCTAAATAAGGAAAAAAACATGAAAAAAATGACTTTAATCGCTTTCTCCGTGGCTTTGGCCGTCAACGCACACGCAAGCATTAACCTTGACACCGGCGCTTCCGCTACCGGCGACCAATCCGTTGCAATCGGCACTTATGCGCAGGCAAAAGGCAACCAATCCACCGCCATCGGCAACTATACACAAGCGCATGATTACCGCAACGTTGCCATCGGCGACCACGCTATCAGCAAAGGTCAAACCGCGCTGGCAATTAGCGGCACCGTCAACGGCAACGCGTCTATCAGCCTGCAAGGCAACGTTGTCGGCGACTTATCCACGGCGGTCGGCAACAGCGCAACGATTACCGCCAGCTACGGCACAGCAATCGGCGTGCAATCTAAAGTAACCGCCAGCACAGGCACGGCAATCGGCGACGGTGCAAGTGTGAGCGCGTACAGCGGCACGGCGGTGGGCACATTAGCCAACGCAAAAGGCATTAAAAGTGCGGCGTTAGGTCGTGACGCACTTAGCGAGGGCAATAACTCCATCGCTATCGGCACCAAATCCAAAGCTACGGCGAATGAGTCAAGCGCAGTCGGCGAGCGGGCGGAAGCCACCGCACAAAACGCCTCTGCTTTCGGCTCCGACACTAAAGCCAGCGGTGTGAGTTCGTTAGCGGTCGGCACAGGCTCACGTGCCACTGCCGACACGGCGGTTGCGTTAGGTAACGATTCCGCTACCACGGCGAAAAGTGCGGTCGCATTAGGCGGTAGCGCACAGGCAGACCACACTTTCGGCGTGGCATTGGGCGACAGCTCAAAAACGCAAGAGGCAAAAGCGGTTAAAAGTGCGGTCGTAAATGGCGTTAATTATGGCAATTTTGCCGGCAGTGACCCGACAGCGGTGGTTTCCGTCGGTGATGACAAGCTAAAACGTCAGGTTGTTAATGTTGCCGCAGGAGAGGTCAGCAAAACGTCCACCGACGCCATTAACGGTAGCCAACTTTACGCGGTTGCGGGTCAAGTTTCTGCCAACACGCGCCAGATTAAAGCCAACGGCGACCAAATCAGTGCCAATACAAGCCAAATTCAAGCTAATAACAACCAAATTAATGCCAACGCGCGCCAGATTCGAGCCAATAACAGCCAAATCGCCACCAACCGCGCTAACATCAACAAATTAAGCGCAGGATTGGCAGATACCAACAAACGCATTAACAACCTTGCGGGCGATGTTGCTAAAAACCGTAAACGCGCCAGTGCCGGCACGGCTTCCGCTTTTGCTGTTGCCAACATTCCGCACGCAACACACGGCGGTTATAGCGCGCTGGGTGTTGGTGTCGGCGGTCACGCAGGTCAGCAAGCTATCGCGGTGCGTTACTCAAAAATGACCGACAACACAAAATGGATCGTGAGCGCGTCAGTTGCGGTTAATACGCAAAATGAGGTGTCTTTTGGTGCGGGTTTGACGAGACAGTGGTAAGGGGTGATTTATGCCAAGAGGTATGCTAACCGACGAAATCATGGCTAAAGCACAAGAGTTGCTGGGTTATGAGTTCACCCAAACTGAGCTACGTTTAATGCCTTATTTGCAATATTGCGTAATTAATGACAATAACGTAGATCCGAAACATATTAACAGCGCAGAGCGTAACATCCTAATGAACTGGCAAAATCAGGGATTCATCAGCTCACCGTCGTCAAACTTGAAAATTAGCAAGCTTTTTTATGATGCAATTTGTGAGCTGTTATGGATGGGGTATGTGATGTCTGTTGAGAGAGATAAGGAGTAAAAATGAAAGTCACAGATAACCAAATCCTCGAATATATTTGGGACGAAACATTAAGCCATGTAGCAAGTAGCACAATCGTGAATTATATGGGTGATAACATTGGTACTTATAGCGAAAACGAAGCGGCAAAGGATGCAGAAATGTTTGCAACACTAAATATAAATGATCTTGTTGCCGGCTCAAATCTAAGCAAAGGGCGATTCAAACGCAAAGTGGAGAAACTTATCAGACAAAGTGATCTGCTTTCACGTTTAGGCGGTAAATCCTTTGTTATCAACTCATTACACCTTGAAGAAGTTGCTATACAAGCTGTCCGAAATTGGCAAGCAATCGGCGTACCTTGCGGGCTCGAAACAGACGGAAAATCGCGCAAGACCATGCCGATTAGCGGACTTCCAAGAAGCATTTTTGAGCTAAAAACAAACTGCTATTTGATTTTAAGAAGTCAATTTCCAACTTATTACTAAGTAAGGATCAAAAAATGAAAAAATATTTTGCTTATGACGCGTTAGAACGTGAGTTCATTACGCATGAAACACTCGAAGAAGCCAAAGCACAGGCGCAAGACTTTGTCGACCAAACTTTTGAATTTGGCGCAAATGATGGATTTGATACTGACCTTGAAGACGCTATAAAAGAAGGGTGTTTTGGGGTTGTATTAGGTGGGTTTGATTTGCCGACCAGACCGCTCACCGACGAGGAAAAAGAACTCTATGCCGATGAGTACACTCACATGGTTGAGAATCCGGTGCTTGTTGAATATCCACAGAATGAGTGGGTTAAGTGCTCGGAGAGATTGCCGGAGCCTTTTTCGACGGACTCTGAATATCGTAATGCACGTAACAAACACCTGATTTATTTTACCGAAGATGGTGATCATTGGTTTGTCGGACTTGGTTGGTATTTGTATGACAACAAAGAGGACCGCAAAGGAAATTTGATTCCATACTGGGAGTCAGACACAAATCTGGGCGAGGAAGTAGAGGTTATTTATTGGCAACCGCTACCACAACCACCTTCAGAATAGCCTTTATTCTTAAAATCTAACATATCATTCAGCCTTCTCGCGAGAGAAGGCTTAATCGTATGACGGAGAGGGCAAAAAATGGATCAAAAAGAAGCAAGAAGAAAGCAATTAATTCAGCTTATACACATCGGGAAAAGTAAGTTACAGATGGATAAAGAGGTGTATCGCCTTTTTCTTGTTAATACAGTTGGAAAAGATAGCTGCACACAAATGACGTTGATTGAGCTAAACAAGGTCGTGGACGCGATGAAAAAACGCGGTTTTCAGGTTTCCGGCGGGCGTTTTAAAGACGGCAGACGCAAATCGCCGCCGAGCTCTGCGCCGGTGAGTAGCAATATCGTTAAAAAGATCCGTGCAAAATGGATTGAGATGGCGGACGCCGGCATTATCCGTGACCGCAGCGAAGACGGTCTGAATGCGTTCGTTAAAAATATCGCTAAAAATGCGCAAGGCGAGCCGATTCCGTTTGTGGGCTGGCTCAACAATGAGCAGGCGTCAGTTGTGTTGGAACGCCTTAAACAGTGGCAAAAACGAATGATTAAGGAGTAATTTATGAAAGAGTCGCTAATGCAAATCCGCCGCCACGAGTTGCTGGAAGAAATCGAATCGCTGGTGATTGCGCTATGTAAAAATTACAACTTAGGGCAGGACATTTGTGAGCAGATTGGCGTCAGCGTTGCCAACTGTTTGAGCGAAGAATATGCCGGGCAAGTTATCTGTTTTCCGAAAGATTACAGATATAAGATTTCCCAGCGCGACTTAGATATTTATAACAGTTTCAACGGTCGAAATTGGGGCGAACTTGGACGTCGCTTTGACTTAACAGAAAATGCTTTGCGTAAGATTATTAAACGTATTCAGGATAGGATAATTAAGGAGAGACAACCGGACATGTTTACGTAAAAAAGTACGGTGGAAATAACGGCTCTAATGATCTAATTTTTTAGAGCCTTTTTTGTTTTATTTTCTTTGATTATTTTGTTGCACATACTGTAACGCTGTTTCATTTCCCCTATCCCACTTCTTCAAGGATTATCCCCCTAAGTCCCATTTATTGCGCTGATGATATATTATTTATGTCAACATAGGTCAGCAAAATCAAAATTCTCCAGCCATTGATTATATTGCTGCACGTTAATTTGCGACCGATCGGCACGATAACAATGCCAGTCCAGACTCACCGACAAACGACGACTGTTCAGCAACACCGACAAAATCGCGGCGGAATTGAGGTTGTATTCATATTTAAAATAGGCGAAGAAGTGCCCGCGCACCTGCCAACCGTTGGTCCAACTTTCAATATGTGGCTTGGCAAAAGGCGCACCGAGCTCGGCGGCAACCTGCAAAATTGTGGTTTTCCAATTATCCCAATGAGCTTTGTAATCCGCTTTAATGCGCGGAATGTCTTCCGGACAGAATTTTTTCATTTGGGCGAATTGGAAGAAGGGAATATTGAAGAGGTCGCAAGATTGAGAAGTCAGTTTAGATTGATTCATTTATTTTTGACCCAGTAACGTTGTATTTCATTAAGAGTATCCTGATAAATTCCGCCATTAGCCAAGATAACTTTTTGACTTGCAATATTTGTTGTATGGCAAGTCAAAAGTACATCAAAAATTGACATCTCTTTTGCCTGCTGAAGTCCTAGCCTTAATTGCTCTTTCGCATATCCTTTATTTCTAATAGAAGGTCGAATGCTATAACCAATATGTCCGCCAAACTGTCTTAAATATTCATTTAAGGATAAACGCAGGTGAAGAAAGCCTATTGCACGCCCTTTTTCATCAAAACTAACAAATTGAACTGCAGAGACAAAATCTTCCGGCAAGTCAATTCCTTGTTCCGATTTCAGATTAGTCTCCAACCAATTCTCGTAATCAAGTTTTTCATCAATAAAACAACCATCCATTTCACTCTTATAAAGCTGAAATTCTTTAATCATTTCAAGAATGGCTATTTTATCCATTAAATTGGGACGGCGTAAAATCAGTTTCTCTTTTGTGAGGAAAGATTCATTCAGCACGATAACCGCCTTTAAAAATTACTGTAATTTTTGACCGCACTTTGGGTGAAATATTGCTTGTCTTCCCAGCGCAACATGGTAAGGCGGTTACCCCAGACGCAGCCGGTATCCAGTGCGTAAATGTTTGGCGGCGTGATTTCATCCACCAAACTCGCCCAATGCCCGAAGACGATATTTTCTTGCTTATACAACGGATTATCCAAGGTGAACCAAGGTGCAAGGTTTGTCGGTGCCTCTTTAATAGGAAGCTTGCAAGCGAAATCCAGACGACGATCGAGGTAGCAAAAACGCATGCGGGTAAACACGTTGATACTGTAACGCAGACGCCCCACCCCCTGTAAATCGGGCGACCAACGATCGGGCTGTTCGGCATACATATGTTCAATCAGATGTCGGTAATTGCCGTGACGCAACACATTTTCCACTTCCTTGGCACAGGCTTTGGCGGTGTTTAAATCCCAATCGGGGGAAATGCCGGCGTGCACTAACACGAAATTCTGCGCTTCATTGTGAATCAGTAACGGCTGGTAGCGCAGCCAATTCGTGAGCTCGAAAAAATCCGGCGCGGCAAAAATGGCGTCCACGCGATCGCGCCCTTTGATTTTCTTCACCCCAAGTGCGGTGGAAATAAAATGCAAATCGTGATTGCCTAATACGGTGTGCGCAGAGCTGCCTAGGGATTTCACCAAACGCAGGCATTCTAAGGATTTATCCCCGCGCGCCAACAAATCACCGGTGAAATATAACGTATCCTGCGCGGAATCGAAGTTCACCCGTTCCAGTAAGATTTGTAATTCGTCATAGCAACCGTGTAGATCGCCGATTAAATATGTCGCCATTTTTTATGCTTCCGAATCCGTCACATCATCTTGATTGACATCCGCCGGCGGATTGTCTGCCAGCCAGTTCGCCAAACGCGCATAATCCGCAATGCTGAGATTTTCCGCGCGGGCGTTCAAATCAATCTCAAGTGCGGTCAGATTTTCAGGTGAAAATAAACCGGACAAGGCATTGCGCAAGGTTTTACGACGTTGATTGAAGGCTTGAGAGCACACGCGGTTGAGCCAATATAAATCTTTCACCGGATGCGGCAAAGTGGCGTGCGGAATCAAACGCACCACGGCGGAATCCACTTTCGGCGCAGGTTTAAAGGCGCTCGGCGGCACTTCCAAGACCGGCATGACCTGACAGAAATATTGCGCCATGATGGTTAAACGTCCGTAAGCCTTGCTGTTCGGCGCAGCACATAGGCGTTTCACTACTTCCTTCTGCAACATGAAATGCATGTCTTGAATAATGTGGTGATAGTTAAACAAATGGAACATTAAGGGCGTAGAAATGTTGTAAGGCAGGTTGCCGAAGACACGCAGCTTTTGCCCTTTTTCCACCAGATGTTCTTGTTCGTAAAGGGTGGAAAAATCAAATTGCATGGCGTCTGTTTCGATAACAGTGAGTTTTTGATGTAAAAACGGATGATGGCGTAGGCGTTCCGCTAAATCACGGTCCAATTCCAACACGGTTAAATGCTCCACCTGTTCCGCTACGGGTTCCGTCAATGCGCCCAAACCGGGGCCAATTTCCACTAAAAACTGGTTAGGCTGTGGATAAATCGCCGCCACGATATTTTGAATAACGTTGTTGTCGTGCAAGAAATTTTGCCCGAACCGTTTACGCGCCGTATGACCTAAATGCTTTTTTGAATTCATTGAATAAGATCTTATAAAAATAACGAAAAGTGCGGTGCATTATAAAACAAAATCCCGACCTTAGGGTCGGGATTTCCGTTAATTTATGTATTTAATGTCCGCTCGTTTACGCAATGCCTGCACCCAGTCGCGTGCCGAATCCTGCAATTGTTGATTAACGATTTGCTCATAGGCTTTCTGACGATAAGCGTCTTCCGTACGGTCTGCCTGACGGGTGTTGGTCACTTCCAAAATGTGCCAACCGAATTCGGTTTTAAACGGCGCGCTGATGACGCCTTGTTTGGTCGTACGCACCGCCTGATTGAACGGACCGACGTACATTTCCGGGAAGGCATAACCAAGACTTCCGCCGTTCGCACCGGATAAATAATCTTTGGAATATTTTAACGCCGCATCGGCGAACGTGGTTTTGCCGGCGACGATGTCCGCACGGATTTGTTCAAGTTGTGCCTTAGCTTGTGCGTCGTTTAATAACGGATTGAGTTTCAATAAGATATGACGCACTTCATACTGCGTATCGGTGGCTTGCGTCACGGTACCTTTGGCTTTCGCTTCGTCTAACATTTTCTTGGCGAGTGCTTCAACCTGTTCGCGGGACACATCCACACTTTGACTGATGGCATGGTTGCGCACTTCGGACATCATCACTTGTTGCGCGATTTGTTGGCGATAAGCGCGATAGCTAATACCTTGATAATCCAGCGCATCCAGTAACTGACCAAAAGTTAAGCCGTTTTGCGCCGCGATGCCTTCAATAATTTGATCAATTTGCGCGTTATTCACTTTTACGCCCGATTCTTTTACCGCCTGATCCACCAAAATATCATCGATGACTTTGTTCAACGCTCCCTGACGATCGTTGGTTTTCTTATTGATCACGCTTTGCACCTGGCTTTCCAACACCGGAATGCCATTAACGGTGGCGACCACTTTTTCCTCTGCCTGAACGTTAGCGGCAAAAGCCAAAAAGCCGACGGCGGCAAACAAAACTGACTTCAAATTCATATGCGTTAATATTCCGTTATAAGGTTGAAATTACTGGTTAGATTATCAATTTTGCCAAAGGTTCACAAACTTTATTTGGACAGCAACGCCACTTCGTAGCATTGGTCGAACTTCATGGTGCGTACCTGAATATTTTCGCTACGGCTGGTCGGTACGTTCTTGCCCACATAATCTGCACGAATCGGCAACTCACGATGACCGCGATCCACCAAAATCACCAATTCCACTTTCGCAGCCCGTCCAAAATCCACCAACGCATCCAACGCGGCGCGAATAGTGCGTCCGGTAAACAGCACATCGTCCACCAAAATCACTTCTTTATGCTGAATATTAATGAAATCGGATGCTCCGCTATAAACGGGCACTTGCTCCTCTCGCGCCGGTTCAAGATCATCGCGATAAAACGTAATGTCCAAATCGAAAGACGGAATTTCCGTTTGGGTTAAGGATTTGATTTTATTCTTAATCAGCTCGGCAATTTCCGCACCGCGGCGCTTAATCCCGACAATAACCAAATTATCCAGCGTCTGATGTTTTTCAATAATCTCGTGGGAAATACGGGAAACGGTTCGAAGGAACTGATTTTCGTCGATAATGATTTTTTCCATAGGATTTTAGTTTAGGTTGTTTTGTTAGAAAAAGTGGAAGTGGAGGTAACATATCATAATTATCGTTACTTTTCTTTACTTGTGTAAAGAAAAGTAACCAAAAGAAACACACAAAAAAATGACCGCACTTTTCCCAAAAAACTTAGCGCTCGACCACATCCGCCTCAACCTCAACCCGCTCTCCATTATCAAACATCAGCAGCAACGGAAATTTTTCGCCCGCCCGTAACGCCTTAGCGGATTCAAACACCATAATGTGCAAGCCGCCGCGTTTTAACTGCGTGTTGCCGTTGGCGGGGATTTCAATGCCGGAAACATTGAGCATTTTGCCGTTTTGCATACCGTGCAACTCAAGACGTGCCGCTTGCGGGCTTTGCGCCAGAGCAAGATTGACGGGATCCTTAGCGTCATTGTGTAAATTCATAAAAATGGCACTGGGTTCATCGGCACTATGGGTAGCGAAGACAGTGGCGTTTTCTACGCTGATTTTTGCAGAGATGCAAAGCGGTAAAAGTGCGGTCAAAAAAAGCAACGTTTTTAACAGAGTCCGCATGATTTTCTCCTTTATGATGTTAAGCGGCGGTGCCGATTGCCTTTAAACTATAACAGAAAAATGCTATATTACCGCCCAATTTTCCGATGACTCAATTCTGTAAAACCTCAATGGCAAATTATTACGACATTACCCTCGCCCTTGCCGGCGTATGCCAAGCGGCAAAATTAGTTCAACAACTGGCATTAAACGGTGAAGCTGATCCTCAGGCACTGGAAACCTCGCTAAACAGTTTGTTACAAACCGCGCCGAACACCACATTAGATGTCTTCGGCGGCGATGAACATCATCTGAAACTGGGTTTAACCACGCTTTGTGAGCAACTCAACGGCAGCGAGCCTGAACTGGGGCGTTACTGGTTGAGTTTATTGGCGTTGGCGGGCAAATTGAATAAAACGCCTGAAGCCAAACAGGAATTGGCGCGTCGTGTGCAATATCTCCCGACGCAACTGGAACACTATCATTTACTGGACGAACAAATGCTGTCCAATTTTGCCGGCATTTATGTGGATGTCATCAGCCCGTTAGGTCGTCGCATTCAAGTCACCGGCGTCACCCAATATTTGCAGCAATTAGGCACGCAAAATCGCATTCGTGCCGCCTTGTTAGCCGGCATTCGCTCGGCGATTTTGTGGCAACAAGTGGGCGGAACGAAATGGCAACTCTTGTTCTTTCGCAGCAAAATCGCTGCCACAGCACAACAGATTCTCTCTTCTCTTTAATTTAACTCATGGAGCTTCATGCTATGCAACTCAGCGCATTAACCGCACTTTCCCCTATTGACGGACGTTATCAGGACAAAACCGCCGCTTTACGTGGTATTTTCAGCGAATTCGGGTTATTAAAATTCCGCGTGACGGTGGAAGTCCGCTGGCTACAAAAACTGGCGGCGACCGCACAAATTACCGAAGCTCCCTCTTTGTCACAGGAAGCAAACGATTACCTGGACAGCATTGTAGAAAATTTCAGCATTATTGATGCGGAACGTATTAAAGAAATCGAGAAGACCACTAATCATGATGTGAAAGCGGTGGAATATTTCCTGAAAGAAAAAAGCGCCGCATTGCCTGAATTGGCGGCAATCAGCGAGTTTATTCATTTTGCCTGTACCTCCGAAGACATTAATAATTTGTCGCACGCTTTGATGTTAAGCACCGCACGGGATAACGTGCTGTTGCCGGAATGGTTAAATTTAATCGAAAAAATCACCGCACTTGCAGAGCAATATAAGCGCATCCCGTTGCTTTCCCGTACGCACGGTCAACCTGCCTCGCCGACTACCGTGGGTAAAGAAATGGCAAACGTGGTGTATCGCTTAAGACGTCAATATAAACAACTTCAACAACTTGAAATCCTTGGCAAAATTAACGGCGCAGTAGGAAATTACAACGCCCATTTATCCGCCTATCCGGACATTGATTGGCACCAATTCAGCGAAGAATTTGTGACCTCTTTGGGCGTTACTTGGAACCCGTATACCACGCAAATCGAACCGCACGATTACATTGCCGAATTGTTCGATTGCGTCGCACGTTTCAATACCATCATGATTGACTTTGACCGCGACCTGTGGGGCTACATTGCGTTAAATCACTTCAAACAACGCACGATTGCGGGTGAAATCGGTTCCTCCACGATGCCGCATAAAGTCAATCCGATCGATTTTGAAAACTCCGAAGGCAACCTTGGTTTGGCAAACGCCGTGATGGCGCACTTGGGCAGCAAACTACCGATTTCCCGCTGGCAACGCGACTTAACGGACTCCACCGTGTTGCGCAACCTCGGCGTGGGTTTAGGCTATTGTTTAATCGCTTACGCCGCCACCCAAAAAGGCATCAGCAAACTGGAAGTGAACGAGGACCATTTACGCGAAGAATTGGATCAAAACTGGGAAGTGCTCGCCGAGCCGATTCAAACCGTAATGCGCCGTTACGGCATTGAAAAGCCATACGAAAAACTGAAAGAATTAACCCGTGGCAAACGCGTAGATGCCAAAGCCATGTTTGATTTCATTGAAAAATTAGATATCCCGACAGAAGAAAAAGCCCGCCTGCAACAACTTACCCCTGCCGGCTACATTGGTGCCGCCGTGGAACTGGTGGAAAAACTATAAGAGAAAGAAAAGGGCGTATTGAATACGCCCTTAAAAAACACCGAAGAAAGTGACCGCACTTTTTTATTTAAGACCAATCAGTTAATTTTGAAGCTGATCGGCACACTAATGGACGCGCTGATACCCGCCGGGCGCGGACCGATGGATCTGGCGCTGTTTACCGCGCTTAATGCGGCATTATCCAAATCTTCTGTCCCCGAACTTTTTACAATGCTTGCACCGCTAATCGAACCGTCTGCGCCGATAGAAAACGAAACGGTCACAATGCCTTGTTTGCGCATCATTTTTGCTCGCGCAGGATAGCGTTTATGCTTCTCGATTTCGCGTCGTATGGCGGATAAATAGGCATTTCTCTCATCGCTATTAGCTCCGCTTCCCGCCAAATTCGGGTTATTGGTGGTGACCGGGCCGGTGGAGGTGGCTTTAGAATTCACCGAAGCATTGGAATCCACAGTTCTATCGCCCACAGGTACATCCGTTCTTGGTTTTGGTTTAGGCTTGTCTTTCGGTTTTTCCTTTGGTTTTTCTTTCGGCTTCTCTTTTGGTTTTTCCGGCTCTTTCGGTTTCTCAACTTTCGGTGGCTCCGGTTTTACCGTTGGATCATCCACGGTTTCCTGTTTTTCCGGCTCAGGTGCTTTTTCTTCCACCGGTGGTGGCGGTTCCGCTTCCACTTGCGCCATTAACATTTCCATGGAAATGCTGGTGGATAATTCACCTGCAACGCTATTGGCGCTGAAATCCGATTTTGTTATGTGACTCCAGAACAACAGATAAACAATGGCGGCGTGAATAAGCAGAGACAAAAGCAAACTTAACAGTAAACGCTTTGCTGTTTGCATAATATGCTCCTAATTGCCGGCAGGCGGCTGCTCTGCAGGTTTAGCGGATTGCCCGTCGGCGGCTTTCGGTTTGGTAGCACCATTATCTTTGGTTGCCACAATCGCTACATCTTTAATTTCGTTTTTCGCCAATAAATCCGTCACGGAAACGAAATCTTGGAAGGTGGCCTCCGAATCGATTTTTAATGTCACTTTTTGCTGTTTATCCCAACCGGCAATTTCGCTTTCCAAACTTTCAAGATTAGTCGGCTTGTCATTGAAATATAATTCGCCTTTTGCCGTTACCGTTAACAATTTCGCCAATTCGTTGGATTTGAATGCCACGGAAGAACTGGCTTTCGGCACATTCACCTGGATTTTGCCCTGAGAAATAAAAGAAGCGGTGATGAGCACGATAGCCAACAAGACCAACATAATATCAATGAACGGGATAATGTTGATTTCATCAAACTTTTTCACGGGTTATTCCTTATCTTGGTCTTCTTTATGTTTTTGTGAATTTAGCACTTTCCATTTCAAGCGGTTGACTTCCACTTTACGTCCAAGGGCGTTATAGAAAATCATGGAAGGAATTGCCACCAAAATACCCAGTGCGGTGGCTTTTAAGGCTAAAGAGAGGTGCAACATGATTTCACCGGCATCCACTTCACCACCGGATTGTCCGATTTGATAGAAGGTCAGTAAGATCCCAATAACTGTCCCTAACAAACCCACATAAGGTGCATTGGCGCCCACGGTGGAAATAACGGTAAGGTTGCGGTTCAAGTCGATTTCAAGTGCATAGATGGTGGAATATTGGCTGACTTTAACGCGGGATAAAAAGAGGAAGCGTTCAATGACCATGGTGAGCATTAAAATACTCATAAATAGCAATAAGCCGATAATAATATAGTCACTGTAATTTTGTAAGAATTCGAAAATTTGCGGCATTTGTTTTTCCCTTTTGAAATATGCGCTGAATAGAAAAAAGAATATAAATCATATCCTTTTTTAACTGATAATTAATCGCATTTATTATAAGGATCTATGCCTCTTTGTAAATTGAAATTTACAAATAAAAAAGCGATGAAATAGGCTTCATCGCTTCAGCTTTTATTCAATTCTGATGTTAGAGTTTAATCACTTTTGCCCGTTTAATCATATTGTCACTGACTTCCAACACGGTGACCTGCAAACCGTTTACTTCGCACACCGTGCCTTCGTGTGGAATTTCCTCTAAGTGCTCTAAAATTAAACCGTTAAAGGTGCGGGCTTCTTCCGTATCCAAGTTCCAGTGAAACATTTTATTTAAGTCGCGCAAATTGGCGGAGCCATCGATAATAATGGAACCGTCCGATTGTTGGGTGACTTCCTCATCAATGGTCGGCGCATTAGAGGTGGTAAATTCGCCGACGATTTCTTCCAAAATATCTTCCAACGTGACCAACCCTTTAATGTCGCCGTATTCGTCCACCACTAAGCCGATACGTTCCTTACGCTGACGGAAGTTTGCCAATTGCGCTTTTAATGGTGTGCTTTCGGGGATGAAATACACTTCATCTGCGGCGCGAATCAGGGTTTCCTTAGTAAATTCATTTTTTTCCAGTAACAAACGGAAAGCTTCGCGCACACGCAAAATGCCCAGCACGTTTTCGTCCATGCTGCCTTTATACAGCACCACGCGGTTATGTGCCGCATGATTCAATTGGCGCATGATGGCTTTCCAGTCATCGTCAATATCGATGCCGCCGATTTCATTGCGTGGCACCATAATGTCGTCTACCGTGACGGTTTCCATGTCTAAAATGGACAGCAACATTTGTGGATGCTGTTCATCCGGCGTAGCTTCACCCGCTTCGGTTACGATACTGCGTAACTCTTCGCGGCTGATTACCTGTTTTTTCAAATCCGGTTTCAACCCCACCAAACGCATTAAGCTTTTGGTAAATAAATTCATGATCCAGACTAACGGAGAGAAAATTTTAATGAGCGGAATTAATAAATGGCTGGTGGTCAGCCCCACTTTTTCCGGGTACATCGCCGCCACGGTTTTCGGGAAAATTTCGGAGAAAATCAACATCACGAAGGTCAGCACGCCGGTAGCAATCGCTACGCCTGCGTCGCCGTATAAGCGCATTCCGATCATGGTAGCGATAGCGGAGGCGCTAATGTTGACTAAATTGTTGAAGATAAGAATAAAACTTAATAGGTTATCCGGTTTGATTAAGAGCTTTTCCGCTTTTTGCGCGCCTTTATTGCCTTGTTCGGCTAAAAAGCGCAGGCGATATTTATTTAACGAAAGCAAACCGGTTTCGGAACCAGAAAAATAGGCGGAAAGCACCAAACAAACAATTAAAATAATAAATAACGTACTAAGGGGAATACTGTCCAACGTAAAATCCTTGTGTTAATTGAAAATAAAAAATGCGGGAAAAACTCACCGCACTTTTCTCTCATCCTTTGATGTTACACAATCAATCGACTGCCAAAGTAAGCAATCGTGAGCAAAATCATACCCGAAATAGCGTAAATAATCATCTTTTTTCCACGCCAGCGGTATTTCTTGTGCCCTAAAATGGCGATGCCGAACACAATCCAACCGAGTAATGAAAACAAGCCCTTGTGCAGGTTATCCGGGGTGATAGCGTGAAGCAGGTGATACGTGCCGGAAATTAAGGTGAGCGTGAGCAATATTTCGCCGCTTACCAGCAGACCGAAAAAATGGCGTTCTACCGTCATCAATGGCGGCACCATCGGGGAGAAGCTCATTTTCTTGGCTTTTAAACGACGATCAATCCATCCCAGTTGAATGGCGTACAAGGTGGCGATACAGCACACCGCATAGGCAAAAATCGACAATGCAATGTGAAATAACATGGATGTATCTTGATTAAGCAATTGAATAATGTGGCTTGGAATAAAGGTGGCATAAACCAAGTTAACGATAGAAAAACAATAGACGATAGGCAACACAAACCACATGGTGTTTACGCGCAACATGGCAAGGGTGGCTAACAGCGCGATAATGACGCTCATTAAGGACGCCACTTCCATAATCGTGAAGGTTTGCCCACCGGCGAGATCGCGCAATAACGGGAAGGTGCTGATGATGTGAAAAATAATGGCAAAAAGTGCGGTCAGAAAAAAAAGTGTTTTTTTCGGCTTGGTTTGTTCACCATTAGTCTGCGAATTTAATAACATCGGCGTAATCAACAACACGCTGATTAAATAAAAACTCATTGATAAAACGGCAATCCACATAAATCGTATCCCATGTTTCTTTGGCGTTTTATTCTAGCGACATCGGGTTAAAATCGCCATTAATTTATTTCAGGCGTGAAAAGATGCGGAATTTCAGTATAATGAACGCCATTTTACCGATGATCCCTTTCCGATTTAACCACAGGAAATATTATGTTTGAGAATTTATCCGATCGCCTTTCCAAAACCCTGCGCAACATCAGCGGACGTGGGCGTTTAACCGAAGACAACATTAAAGAGACTTTACGCGAAGTGCGTATGGCATTGCTGGAAGCCGACGTGGCATTGCCGGTGGTGCGCGATTTTATTAATAAAGTGAAAGAACGCGCCATTGGCGTGGAAGTGAACAAAAGCCTGACACCGGGTCAGGAATTCGTCAAAATCGTGCAAGCCGAATTGGAAGCGGCAATGGGCGAAGCCAACGAAAGCCTGAATTTAGCGACCCAACCGCCTGCCGTGATTTTAATGGCGGGTTTACAAGGGGCGGGTAAAACCACCAGCGTGGGGAAACTGGCGAAATTCCTGCGCGAACGCCATAAAAAGAAAGTGTTGGTAGTCTCTGCTGACGTTTACCGCCCTGCTGCGATCAAGCAGTTGGAAACCCTTGCTCAAGGCGTGAACGCGGATTTCTTCCCGTCCGACGTGAAACAAAAACCGGTGGATATTGCTAAAGCGGCATTGGCGGAAGCCAAACTGAAATTCTACGATGTGCTGATCGTGGATACGGCGGGTCGTTTGCACGTTGACAACGAAATGATGGATGAAATCAAACAGGTTCATGCGGCCTTAAATCCCATTGAAACCCTGTTCACCGTGGATGCCATGACCGGTCAGGATGCGGCGAATACGGCAAAAGCGTTCAATGAAGCGCTTCCGTTGACCGGTGTAATTCTCACCAAAGTGGACGGCGATGCGCGCGGCGGTGCGGCGTTATCCATTCGCCAAATTACCGGCAAGCCTATTAAATTCCTCGGAGTTGGCGAAAAAACCGATGCGCTGGAGCCTTTCCATCCCGATCGTGTTGCGTCACGTATTCTCGGCATGGGCGATGTGCTTTCCCTGATTGAAGATTTGGAACGCTCCGTTGACCGTGAAAAAGCGGAAAAGATGGCGCAAAAATTCAAAAAAGGCGACGATTTTACGCTGGAAGATTTCCGCGAACAATTACGCGAAATGAAGAAAATGGGCGGCATGATGTCCATTTTGGAAAAACTGCCGGGCGCGAAAAACTTACCGGATCATGTGAAAAATCAGGTGGACGACAAAATGTTTAACAAACTGGAAGCCATTATCAACTCAATGACCTTAAAAGAACGCGCCAACCCTGACATGATCAAAGGCTCCCGTCGTCGTCGCATTGCCCTCGGCTCCGGCACGCAGGTGCAGGATGTCAACAAATTGCTCAAACAATTCGACGAAATGCAACGCATGATGAAGAAAATGCGTAAAGGCGGCATGGCAAAAATGATGCGCGGCATGCAAGGCTTAATGGGCGGCGGACTCGGCGGATTAGGCGGAATGTTTAGACGTTAGAAAAATAAAGTGCGGTTAAAAACGAAGAAATTTTTAACCGCACTTTTACTATCTAAGACCTTCAACATAATGAGGAAAATCAAATGAAAAAGAAAACTCTCTTATTATTAGGCACCGTATTATCACTCACCGCCTGTTCAATGAGTGAACTCGGTTTGAGTGATGACTCACCAAATTGGCGTCCCTATAAAGATATTGATCAATCTACTCAATATATCTCTTTCGTTAGTACAACTACCGCATATGCGCAATCTCACCCGAATGAAACGCGTACGGACAGTGTAGGAAGAGCTTATCGGAAAGGTGCTCAAGGCGTCGAAGATTTAATTGGGAATCTGTATTACATTTACGATGCTCACGTCAATAGCATGGCAATATACTTTGGAACGGAAAATGCTAACAGTTTAAGCCCGCATCAAAAAGAAGATGTAAACAAACTTGCAAAAGCGAAGAAAATCGATTTCTATGAGTTTGGTAAGGGACGACTTGCCCATGCAGAATTTACGGCGAAAAAATCAATGTGTACTGATTTTAATGGTAAAAATGGTGTAAAAGTTAAAATGGCAACGAATTATTACCAAGACTACGATAACTATTACACGATTTTATTAAGTGCCACGATTTCTAAGCAAGATATCAAGGATATGAATTATAAACCTTTAGTGACGGGGAGTAGCGCCTTTGTCGCCGAAAGCAAGAAGCATGAAGCGAAACAAGGGCAACAATTGGCGTTAGCTAACTTAAAAGAAAAAGCGACTATCTTTACTAACATTATTTGTCGCTAGAAAAGCTGAAGTGCGGTCACAAAAAACGTTTTTTAAAATGACCGCACTTTTATGTTGTTAATTAATTCTCGTCATGTTCCTTTTCTTCCACTTTCGTCACTGCGCCGTTAATGGTTAAGCAAATTTCGGTGGAAATGAGGTGGGTGAGAATATCTGCCAATTCCTGTAATTTCTCCGTATTGGCGGTGCCGCTTTCATTGAAATAGCCCTGATCTTTCAAGCTGTTGGTAAATGCCGAGAAGACCGCTTTATCAAAGAATTCCGGTGCATTAATGCCATGCAGAACGGACAAACGTTGCGCGACAGATTGGCTTTCTTTTTCCAGATTTGCACGGGATATCAACGGGTTATTTTGCAGTAAGTTCACGGTAATGTAATAGCGTTGCAAAATTTCGCGCACGCCCGCCGACCAAAGTTGAAGCATCCGAATATTAGGCTTGTTAATCGCCAGCATATTTTCATTGCGTTTAATGATATTTTGCCGTTGCAGTTCGGCAATAATTTGTTCTACCCGTTCGCTTAATTGTTCCTGGCTGAAATGTAAGAACAATTCGCTACGCAAGAACGGATAAATTTTCAACACCGCATCCAATACCAGATTTTTCTGAATGGCTTCATAATGCAATACAATACTCGCTACTAAGGACGGCAATACAAATAAATGCTGGATATTGTTGCGGTAATAGGTCATTAACACCGCTGAAGAACGTTCCAAGCGCACGATTTCACCGAAATTGTCTTTTTCCAGCAAGATGCCCACACGATCAAGACTTAACACATGATCCAGCATGATTTCCGGGTTTTCCGTCGGCACCACCACATCGTCGGAATAAGGCGCGTTTTGCAGGAATTGTTGATAGCTGGAAAGCTGTTCCAATAATTGTTCGCGGGACAAAGCGCGCTGACGGGAAGATAATAACGCCGTGCCGGTCAGGTTCATCGCATTGACCGCAGCGGCTTTATTAATGTTTACCATCACTTGATTGGAAACGGCATCTACCGCTTTGTTAAACCATTGCGGGCGATCTTCCAAAGGTTCTTTCCATTCCGGGAAATGGTGGTTCAAATAGTTGCTTAACGTGATCGGTTCACCGAAATTCACATAGCCTTTGCCTAAATTGCGCAATTTCTTAATCACGCGCAACACCAAGCCGGCATTTTCTTTTTCTTTCGCCGCGCCGCGCAATTCTTTCGCGTAAGTGTCCACTTCTAAAACGTGTTCATAGCCCACATACACCGGTACCACGGTAATGGAACGGCTCTGTTGCTGTTGTAATGCCTGTAGGGTCATAGACATCATGCCGGTTTTAGGTGCCAGCAGGCGCCCGGTGCGGGAGCGACCGCCTTCAATAAAATATTCCACCGAATAGCCACGATGGAACAATTCCGCCAAATATTCACGGAAAATAGTGGAATATAAACGGTTACCTTTGAACGTACGTCGAATGAAAAACGCCCCACCGCGACGGAACATACCGCCCACCGGCCAGAAATTCAGGTTAATCCCTGCGGCAATATGGGGCGGCACCAAGCCTTGGTGATATAGCACATAAGACAGCAATAAATAGTCAATATGGCTACGGTGGCAAGGCACATAGACGATTTCATGCCCTTCCAACGCCAGTTTGCGCACGCGATCGGCATTTTCCACTTCAATGCCTTGATACAACTTATTCCACAACCAACGCAGGAAACGATCCGCTACGCGTAAGCCTTCGTAACTGACGTTTGCGGCAATTTCATCAAGAATTTTCTCCGCTTCTTTACGGGCTTTTTCCACGCTGATATTTTTGCTTTTCGCTTCATCTTCAATAGCGGCCAAAATCACAGGTTGTTGCAATAACTTATTGAACATCGCCTGACGATTGGGCAAGCGCGGACCTGTAGCGGAAATTCGCTGTTTTGCAAAGTGCATTTTGGCTACGCGGGCTAATTTTTGTGCGATTTTTTGGTCGAACCCATGTTCACGCGCCATATAACGCAACGATACCGCTTGTGAAAAGCGCACGAAGGTATCGCGTCCGAACCACAGTGCCGCAATGGTTTTTTGCAAGCCGTTTAATAGGCGTAAATTCGGCAAGCCCGATTTATCTTCACGCCCCGGCGCACGCCCCCATAACACGGAAACCGGGATCAATTGCACATCCAAATCAGAGGAAGTGCGGTGTAATTCCAGATATTTATTAAAAATCGCCGTGGTTTCTTTTTTTGCGCCTTTAGACTTAAAGAAACTACGCCCCTCATCAAGAAACACAAAGCGTGGTAAGGCATTGCCGTTGATTTCATTTTGTTCTAAGGGATCCGGTAAGCCGACGCTTAAACAATTTTTGCGAAAAATGACAAAATCGGTTTCGGAGGTGTACGGTAAAACGTAAAGAATAGGTTGGGTAATATTGAGTTCCAATTCTTCAATGGGATTATGGGGAATCGGATTATTCTTCACTAAAATCGACAATGGCAATTCAAGCAATTTTCGATAAGCATTCAAAAAAGCAGCCATAATAAATTTCCTTTTATCTCGTTATTTTGCTGACTATGGAATAAATTTCGCGGTAGTTTAGCATAAAAATATCGCCCGATTAGTGACATCCGACACAATTCTAAGAGAAAGCGATGATTCCCTTTATATTTCAACAAAAGAAAGGTTGCACCCAATTGCTTTCTGTATATAATAACAGTTATTCATGTATAAAATAACAGGGTAATTTTATGAAGCCACTTACAGCAAGACAACAAGAAGTCTATGATTTTCTTAAACATCACCTTGAAACTACCGGTATGCCGCCAACCCGTGCGGAAATTTCTAAAGAACTCGGTTTTCGTTCCCCAAATGCAGCGGAAGAGCATTTAAAAGCATTGGCAAAAAAAGGCGTGATTGAAATTGTTTCCGGCACGTCACGTGGCATTCGCTTGTTGTTGGAAAGTCATACGGAAGAAGAATCCGGTTTGCCGTTAATCGGACGTGTGGCGGCAGGGGAGCCGATTTTAGCGGAACAACATATTGAAGGCACTTATCATGTGGATCCGACTATGTTCAAACCGCAGGCGGATTTTTTGCTGAAAGTTTATGGCCAATCCATGAAAGACATCGGCATTTTGGACGGTGATTTGTTGGCGGTGCACAGTACCAAAGACGTACGTAACGGGCAAGTTGTCGTGGCGCGCATTGAAGACGAAGTGACGGTAAAACGTCTGGAGCGCAAAGGCTCCACAATCTATTTACATGCTGAAAATGAAGAATTTGCCCCGATTGTGGTGGATTTAACCCAACCGACGCATTTCGAAATTGAGGGCATCGCCGTAGGTATCATTCGCAATAACGCCTGGATGTAAAACACCTGAAAAAACAACCGCACTTTTATTGCAAAAGCCCCGATTCAGTGTATAATTTGCGCCCTCAGTCACATCCGAATTAGTTCCTTGCTTCCACAAGATTGGTGACTGGTCTTACGTTGGAGGCTGATTAACCCGTAAGGAGCAGTAATGCGTCACTACGAAATCGTGTTTATGGTTCATCCGGACCAAAGCGAGCAAGTACCGGGCATGATTGAACGTTACACCGGTTCTGTAAAAGAAGCGGGCGGTCAAATTCATCGCCTAGAAGATTGGGGTCGCCGTCAATTAGCATACCCAATTAACAAATTACATAAAGCACACTATGTGCTTATGAATGTAGAAGCGCCTCAACAAGTAATCGACGAGCTAGAAACGACTTTCCGTTATAACGATGCTGTATTGCGCAGCCTTGTTGTCCACACTAAGCACGCCGTAACCGAAGCGTCCCCAATGGTTAAAGCGAAAGACGAACGTCGCGCTTCAACTGAAGTTGAAACCAACGATTTTGAGGATGCTGAAGAGTAATTTGAACATTGATAATCGTTTATCCATTATTGGCATTGTTGCCGGTAATCCTAAACGACGCAAAAGTCCGAATGGAATTGAACATTGTCAGTTTTTACTGGAACATCGTTCAAATCAAGTTGAAGCGAATTTAACGCGACAAGCTTGGTGTAAAATCCCGATTCAGATCAGCGGCAATCAATTAGTAGAAAAAACTCAAGGCATTACGGTCGGCAGTAAAGTCTTAATTCAAGGTTTTTTAACCACCCATCAGTTAAAAAATGGGTCAACGCAATTAGTCTTACACGCCGAGCAAATCGAATTTATAGATTAGGAGACCAGCCAAATGGCACGTTATTTCCGTCGTCGTAAGTTCTGCCGTTTCACAGCGGAAAATGTTGTTGAAATCGATTACAAAGATATCGCTACATTAAAGAACTACATTTCAGAAAGCGGCAAAATTGTACCAAGCCGCATTACCGGTACTCGTGCGAAGTACCAACGCCAATTAGCCCGCGCGATCAAACGCGCCCGTTATTTAGCGTTATTACCTTACTCTGACACGCATCATCACTAAGAAGGGGAAGGTCAAATGCAAGTAATTCTTTTAGATAAAATTGCACACTTAGGTAAAGTGGGCGATCAAGTAAATGTTAAATCCGGTTATGCCCGTAACTTCTTAATCCCACAAGGGAAAGCAGTTATGGCAACTAAAGCTAACATTGAACATTTCGAAGCACGTCGTGCAGAATTAGAAGAAAAAGCAGCTCAAGCATTAGCCGCCGCTGCTGACCGTGCAGCACGTTTAGAGGCATTAGGTTCTGTAACTATCGCTTCTAAAGCCGGTGACGAAGGTCGTTTATTCGGTTCTATCGGTACCCGCGACATCGCTGATGCAATCACTGCTCAAGGCGTTGAAGTGGCGAAAAGTGAAGTTCGTTTACCAAACGGTTTAATCCGTACATTAGGCGAACACGAAGTGACTTTCCAATTCCATGGTGAAGTTTTCTCTCACTTAAACGTTGTTATCGTTGCTGAATAATTTCGTTCTAAACAAAAAAGCCCGGTCATTGTGCCGGGTTTTTTATTTGCTCATTTATGCCTTGTCGATACATCAAATCTTTATTCACTTTTCTATAAATTACGATCCTGATCGCAAAATTGAGAACCTTTTTATTTCTACATTTTTGTTTCATTTATAATCCCTCTTTTAAATACCGAGTAAGGAAAAATATGAATAAAAATTTAGAACTCTTACTACGTTTATTGCAAATTCCAAAGCTGGGACCCACTTCAATTCATAAGATACTTGCTCAAATCAATTTAACTGATCTACAGCATTACGATGCCTCTGCATTTCAGCAAATTGGTTGGAATGCTCAGCAAATCAAAGCCTGGTTTAGGCCGGAACAACGTTATATTGAACCGGCGCTATTGTGGGGCGAAAAAGAAGGAAATCATATTCTGGATTATTTTCACCCCGATTATCCCGAATTATTAAAACAAATTGAAAGCGCACCACCGGTATTGTTCGTAAAAGGTGAGCCAAGCGTATTATCGCATCAACAAATTGCCATTGTCGGAAGCCGACAATGTTCAAACTACGGTGAATATTGGGCAAAATATTTTGCTACGGAATTGACCACTAACGGTTTCATTATTACCAGTGGACTTGCGCTGGGGATCGATGGCTTTTGTCATCAGGCGGCAGTGGATTTGAAACAGCCGACGATTGCAGTATTAGGTAGCGGTTTAGAAGAGGTTTATCCTGCCAAACATCGCAAGTTGGCACAGCATATTCTTGAGCAGGGTGGTACGTTGGTTTCCGAGTTTTTTCCGCTACAACCGCCCATTGCCGAAAATTTTCCACGTCGTAATCGCATTATCAGCGGATTATCTTTAGCGACCTTGATTATTGAAGCGACCGAACGTAGCGGCTCGTTAATTACCGCGCGTTATGCCTTAGAGCAGAATCGCGAGATCTTTGCCTTACCCGGCAATATTCAAAGTCAATTTAGCCAGGGGTGTCATAAGCTCATCAAACAGGGGGCAATGTTGGTTGAGAACGTGGACGATATTCTAGAAAATCTTGCACCGCAAATAGCATGGAAAAAACGCCCGCAAAAACGACCGCACTTTTCAGGGATCTCGAAAACGACATCTAATGCATTACCGCCGCCCATCACGCCGTCCCATCCCGAGCTATACAATAAGATCGGCTATAGCCCTATGAGTGCGGATGATTTATCCACGACGCTTAACCTGTCTATTGATCAGATTCTTATTCAATTGTTAGAACTTGAATTACAGGATTTGATTGTCGGTGAAAATGGGTTATATCGGCGGGTTTGATTGGATAAAAAGGTTTTCGGATGAAAAAGTGCGGTCATAAAAAACGCCGTTTTTAACGGCGTGACCATTCTTGTTAGTTAACCGATGCCCAGCTGACGGCGGATTTTTCTTAATAACAAAAAGACCCAAGGCCAAAGAATTCCGCTTGCCAAGGCACCGAAAATCTCCTGCCAGTTAAAGGTGGCATTATGTAGCAGCAGTTCAATGAAGAAGATGCTCAGACGAATCGCAAAGACTAATGCGACCACCAAAAGACTTTGCATCCACAAAGAGAGATTACGCAGAATGAGGTGGTACGTGCTGATTAAGTAGGCAAAAACCGATAGAACCAACGCATGAATTCCTAGTGTTGAGCCTAACACTAAATCCCAAATGACGCCGATAATAAATGCCCAACCGATACTGACTTTATGTGGAATGGATAACGTCCAGTAAGTAAATACAAGCACGATCCATGCCGGCTTAAAGCTTTGGAAACCCACCGGCCAAGGGGCGATTTCCATCACCAGAGCGATAATAAAAACGGCACTTAGCACGAAACATTGGAAAATAAAACGACCTTCCATCAGTCTTCCTCCCCATGGGGTTGTTCATTGGGCATCACCGGTGCCGGTGCATTGTTTTCCCCTGAAGCGTCCGGTGGTGTCGGCGGGGTATTCTCTTCCGACGTGTCGCTTGTACTATTTGAAGGTTCGCTATCTTCGGTCGGTACGACGGCTTTTTTCACTTTGTTAGCTTCACTGCCTTGATTTTCTAAACGTTGTTGTACCGTTTTGCGCACTTCTTCCGGTGTGATGGATTTGGCTTTACGCATATCCTCGTTAGTTGGCCATAATAAAAGCACATAACGTAATTTATCGATGGACGCTAAAGGCTTGGCGGTAACGGTAGCAAAGTAATTTTGCCCGTCACGGGAAACAGACTCGACCACCGCAACAGGGTAGCCTTCCAAAAAGCGCCCGCCTAATCCTGATGTCACCAGTAAATCGCCTTTTTCTATGTCCACGGAACGGGGAACGTTGTCTAAGGTGAGTTCATCGCTGTGACCGGTACCACTGGCAATTAAGCGCACATCATTACGTAAAACCTGTACCGGAATGGCGTGAGTGACATCGGTAATCAAGAGAACTCGACTGGTGTTTTCACCCACGGAAATGATTTGCCCGACAACCCCTTTTTCATCAATGATGGGCTGCCCGACATAGGCACCGTCTTTTTGTCCTTGGTTAATCACCACTTGTTGACGATAAATATCGGTTTCGGCAGTGAGAATTTCGGCGATTTTTTTATATTCGTCAATGCGTAACGGTGAGTTCAACAACAAACGTAAGCGTTGATTTTCCACTTTTAATTGGTCAAGCAACAACAAATCGGCGTTTTTTTCCCGCAGTTGTTCTTTTAACACTTTATTTTCGATTTGCAGTTTGTTGGTGTCCACCAAATTGTCGGATACGCCGTCCAGCACGGTGCGCGGCGTATTGGCTAAATAATAAAGCCCGCCGACCGCCGTTTCGAGAAAACCGCGGGTTTGAATCATGGTGGTGGTTTGACCGTCGGACAGGATTAAACCGATGGAGGCCGTGACGGCAAGAAAGAGCTTTAATCCTAGGGGAGGTGTTTTACCGAAAATGGGTTTCATTGTTTAATCCGGGCTAAATAAAAGTGCGGTCAAAACTTACCGCACTTTTTGTGGTGTTTAGCTTAAATTAAATTTCATCACTGAAAATATCGCCGCCGTGCATATCAATCATGTCAAGCGCTTCACCGCCACCGCGTGCCACGCAGGTTAACGGTTCCTCTCCTACGATAGTCGGTACGCCGGATTCTTTCGCAAGTAAAACATCAATGTTGCGCAATAACGCACCGCCGCCGGTTAATACCATGCCGCGCTCGAAAATATCGGCGGCGTGTTCCGGTTGACATTCTTCTAAGGCGGTACGTACCGCAGAAACGATGCCGCTGAGCGGTTGACGGATGGCTTCCAACACATCGCGGGAAGTTAAGGTAATGGAGCGAGGCGCGCCTTCGGCAATGTTGGAACCGTGAATTTCCATTTCTTTGATTTCGCTCTCATCTTGGATGTAGGCGATACCGATTTCTTTTTTGATCCGTTCGGCAGTTTGTTCACCGATAATGGAGCCGAAGGTTTTGCGGATATAAGACACGATAGCTTCATCAAAGCGGTCGCCGCCGATGCGCACGGAAGAAGAATACACGATACCGTTTAAGGAAATGATCGCCACTTCCGTCGTACCGCCGCCAATGTCGATAACCATGGAGCCGGTTGCAGTGGAGACCGGTAATTTCGCGCCGATCGCCGCCGCCATCGGTTCTTCGATTAAATATACCTCGCGGGCGCCGGCGCCGATGGCTGATTCTTTAATGGCGCGACGTTCAACTTGAGTCGCCCCTGCCGGTACGCAGATTAACACGCGCGGGCTTGGGCGCATGAAGTTGCCGCTGTGTACTTGTTTGATGAAATATTGCAACATTTTTTCGGTGACAAAGAAGTCGGCGATAACCCCGTCTTTCATCGGGCGGATAGCTTCAATGCTTTTCGGCGTACGACCTAACATTTGTTTTGCTTCTTTACCTACTGCCGCAATGCTTTTTAATGAACCGCTACGGTCACGGCGAATGGCGACGACGGAAGGTTCGTCAAGTACAATGCCTTGTCCTTTGACATAAATTAATGTGTTTGCCGTACCAAGATCGATAGAAAGATCATTAGAAAATAGACCGCGAATTTTTTTAAATAACATAGGAATTCCGTTTAGCTGAATTGAACAAAGAATGCTCACATTTGAGCGTCAAAAAAATTGTGCTAAATGTACCAAAAAATGCGGGGTTATAACAGAAAATTTTGTATAAATAAGGTAAAAAAATCCACGGGAAACCTTTACGTTCAAGGTTTTAGAGCCTGTATTTAAGCCCTTGGGCATATCATTTCCCTTGCTTTAGTCAAAACAGGGTGTAAACTGACCGCACTTTATTTGACTGATAAAAAATTATGGCGAAAAAAAACAGTAAAACCGCTTTGCAGGATCCGAATTACGCAAAAGAATTGGCGAAATATGATAACCCGATTCCCAGCCGCGAATTTATCCTGCAAATTATTCGCAAGCACAATTCCCCGATGAGCAAAGAAGAAATCTTTGCCGCGCTTGTCGTTGATAGCGAAGAACAACAGGAAGCCATGCGCCGTCGTTTGCGCGCCATGGAAAATGACGGTCAGTTGGTGTTCACTAAACGTAAACGCTATGCCTTGCCGGAAAAACTGGATTTGCTCAAAGGCATGGTTATAGGGCATCGGGAAGGATTCGGATTTTTGCAAGTGGAAGGGAAAAAAGAGGATTTTTTCATTCCGAACGTGCAAATGCAAAAAGTCATGCACGGCGATTATGTGTTGGCGCAAGCCAACGGCTTTGACCGCAAAGGTCGTCCGGAAGTGCGTATTGTGCGGGTGTTGGAAGCCAACAAAAAGCAAATTGTCGGGCGGTTTTTCCTCGAACAGGGCATCGGTTATGTGGTGCCGGACGACAGCAGAATCACACGTGATATTTTAATTCCTGATGAAGCCCGTCTCGGCGCACGCATGGGGCAGGTTGTGGTGGTGGAACTCAATCCGCGCACCGCTCCGTTCTTCCAGCCTATCGGCAAAATCACCGAAATTCTTGGCGAAAGCATGGCGAAAGGCATGGAAGTGGAAATTGCTATTCGCAAGCATGATATTCCGCATGTGTTCCCAAGTGCGGTGGAAAAACAACTTAAAAAATGGCAGGAAGACGTCCCGGAAGAAGCAAAACGCGGGCGGGTGGATTTGCGCGATTTGCCGTTGGTGACCATCGACGGCGAAGACGCGCGCGATTTTGACGATGCGGTCTTTTGTCAAAAACAGGGTAAAGGTTGGAAACTCTGGGTGGCGATTGCCGATGTGAGTTATTACGTACGTCCGAAAAGCGCGCTAGATACGGAGGCGTACACTCGCGGCAATTCCGTGTATTTCCCGAATCGCGTGGTGCCTATGCTACCGGAAAAATTGTCCAACGGGTTGTGTTCCTTAAATCCGCAAGTGGATCGCCTGTGCATGGTGTGTGAAATCACCTTGTCTGCCAAAGGCAAAATGACGGATTACCGGTTTTATGAAGCAGTAATGAACTCCCACGCCCGTTTAACCTATAACAAAGTGGCAAAAATACTGGAAAAAGACACCGCACTTTGCGAGCGTTATGCCCCGTTAGTGCCCCATTTACAAGACCTGCACGAGATGTATCGGGCGTTGGTGAAAGCCCGCCAACAACGTGGCGCGATTGAATTTGAAACTGTCGAGAGTAAATTTATTTTTAACGCCTTGGGACGCATTGAGCGCATTGAACCCGTGGTGCGCAACAATGCCCATAAAATCATTGAAGAATGTATGATTTTGGCGAACATTGCGGCGGCAAATTTTGTCGAGAAAAATCACGAAGCGGCGTTGTATCGTATTCACGCCTTGCCGGGCGAGGAAAAGCTCACGGCGTTTCGCAGTTTCCTTGCCGAATGCGGCTTAACCTTGGGCGGCGGCAATAAACCGACGCCGATGGATTATGCGGCATTGTTGGAACAGATTAAACAACGCCCTGATCGGGAATTGATTCAAACCATGCTCTTGCGCTCCATGAGTCAAGCGGTGTATAGCGCCGATAATACCGGGCATTTCGGCTTGGCATTGAGCGAATATGCGCATTTCACCTCGCCGATTCGCCGTTATCCCGATTTAACCCTACATCGCAGTATCAAATATTTGTTGGCGAAACAGAAAGGTTCCAAACGCAAAACCACCGATACCGGCGGGTATCATTATCAAGCGGACGAAATGGATGTGTTCGGCGCCCATTGTTCCTCTACAGAGCGCCGTGCCGACGATGCGACCCGCGAAGTGGCGGATTGGCTGAAATGCGAATATATGCAGGATCATGTGGGCGAAGCGTTCGACGGCGTGATTTCTTCTGTTACCGGCTTCGGTTTTTTTGTGCGTTTGAACGATTTGTTTATCGACGGTTTGGTGCACATTTCAAACTTAGCGAACGATTACTATTTGTTCGATATGCCGAAACAGCGCCTCATCGGCGAAAACAGCGGCATGATTTTCCGCGTGGGCGACGCAGTGAAAGTGCGTGTAGAGACAGTCAGTCTGGAGCAAAAACAAATTGATTTTGCGTTAATTTCCAGTGAGCGTAAACCGAGACGTAGCGGCAAAACGGCGAAAACGAAAGCGAAAAGAGCTGAAGCCGGTGCTTCTAAGAAGGCTGTGACAAAAAAAGCAGCCACAAAGAAAACGGCTATAAAGAAAACGGCGGCAAAGAAAAACACAACATCAGAAAAAAGTGCGGTTAAAAAAAGCGGTGTTTCTAAAACGAAACCCAAAACCGCCTCTAACACTAACAAGGCGAAGAAAAAAGCATGAGTGAAACCATTTATGGCATCCACGCGGTGAAAGCATTTGTCACCCATCATCCGGAACGTTTAATTGAAGTGCTGGCATTAAAAGGCCGTGAAGACCAACGTTTGCAACCCTTGATTAATGAAATTCAACGCTTGGGCATTTCCGTTCAATTTTTAAACCGACAAACCTTGGACAAAAAAGCCGAGGGCGAAGTGCACCAAGGCATTATTGCACGCGTGCACGGCTTACCGGAGTTAAACGAACATGATTTGGATCGTTTACTGGAGAGCAAAAATGCGCCGTTGTTATTGGTGCTGGACGGCGTGACGGATCCGCATAATCTAGGAGCGTGTTTACGTACTGCCGATGCGGCGGGCGTGAGTGCGGTAATCGTGCCGAAAGATAAATCCGCACAACTGAATTCCACCGCGCGTAAAGTGGCGTGCGGTGCGGCAGAAAATGTGCCGCTGATTCGCGTAACCAATCTCGCCCGTACCTTGCGCGATCTACAAGAACGTCATAATGTGTGGGTTGTCGGCACTGCAGGGGAAGCCACCGAAACCTTGTATCAAACGAAACTGACCGGGGCACTGGCGTTGGTGATGGGTGCGGAAGGCGAAGGCATGCGCCGCTTAACCCGCGAGCACTGCGATCAGCTGATTAGCATTCCGATGGCGGGCTCCGTGTCGTCTCTCAATGTTTCTGTCGCCACCGGCGTATGTTTGTTTGAAATTGTACGTCAACGCTTGGGGTAAATTCATCTGCGGATAGGACGGGGGTTGAGCTCGTCTTATTTTTCAATCTTCTTCAAAAAACACTTTCAAAAACGACCGCACTTTTCTTTGGCAAAAGCCCAAAATCATTTTCATTCCAATAATTTCCTTACAAATTATGCGCGAAAAAGAGCATTTATTTTCAGTTTTTGCACTTTGATGTTTCGCATTCAATCAAATGGAGTATATTTTTTGTGATATCTCTCACAAAATCCCATAATTCCCCTTTTCTGTTTTTAGATTTCCTTTATCATTCCAACGTGTTTTTCACAAAAGACAGTATGACTTAATCAACATTTGGAGAATTTTATGTTTGGTCCATTTAAACCGGCTCCACACATTGCGGAGCTGCCGGCAGACAAAATTGATTCCACCTATAAACGTCTTCGTTGGCAGGTATTCGCAGGGATCTTTTTCGGTTATGCCGCGTATTATTTTGTGCGTGCAAACTTCGATTTGGCGCAAAAAGGCTTGATTGAAGCCGGAATGTATAACAAAGCCGAATTAGGTATTGTGGGAACGGCGGCAGGGCTTGCTTACGGTTTATCCAAATTCTTTATGGCAATGTTATCAGACCGTTCAAACCCGAAGGTCTTCTTACCATTCGGTTTGTTATTATCCGGTTTATGTATGACCATGATGGGGTTATTCCCTTGGGCGACATCCGGCATTTTGGTTATGTGGATCATGATTTTCCTGAATGGTTGGTTCCAAGGTATGGGCTGGCCTCCATGCGGTCGTACTATGGTACACTGGTGGTCTAAATCCGAGCGCGGAACCATCGTTTCCATCTGGAACTGTGCCCACAACGTCGGCGGTATGGTGCCGGGCGCCATGGTGTTGTTAGCCAGTGCCATTTATTTCAGCACTCACGGCGTTGAAGCGACAGCAAAAGATGTATGGCAACAATCCCTTTACTATCCGGGTATTGCCGCCATGATCATCGCCATTCCAATCTACTTCATCATGAAAGATACACCGCAATCATGTGGTTTACCTCCTGTAGAAAAATGGCGTAATGACTATCCGGATGACTATAACGAAAAAACTTACGAGCACGAACTTTCTACTAAAGAAATCTTCATGACTTACGTATTGAAAAACAAATTGTTATGGTACATCGCAATTGCCAACGTATTCGTTTATTTAATTCGCTATGGCGTATTAAAATGGTCCCCGGTTTACTTGGGTGAAGTGAAACACTTCAACATTAAAGGTACCGCTTGGGCATACACCATTTATGAATTAGCGGCAATTCCGGGTACATTACTTTGCGGTTGGGTTTCCGACCACCTATTCAAAGGTAAACGTGGTTTAACCGGTTTCATCTTCATGATTTTAACTACGATCGCAGTAGTGGCATTATGGAAAAATCCGGCAACACCGGAAGCGGAAATTGGTAACTACGCAGCATGGTATCAAAACCCATATCAATTAACTGACTTTATTTTAATGACCACAATCGGTTTCTTAATCTATGGTCCGGTTATGTTGATTGGTTTACATGCGCTTGAACTTGCACCGAAAAAAGCAGCAGGTACTGCAGCAGGTTTCACCGGATTATTCGGTTACTTAGGTGGTACGGTTTCTGCGTCAGCTGTTGTAGGTTGGGCTGCTGAATTCTATGGCTGGGATGGCGGTTTCTACGTCATGATCGCAGGCGGTATCTTAGCGGTGTTATTACTCTTCATCGTAATGGTAGAAGAAGGCAAACACAAAGCGAAATTAGGCGATACTTACGGTACTAAATAATTAGCTTAAAAAGGCGACAGGCAAATAGCTTGCCGCCTTTTTTGTAATTAGAGTTCTTTAAAAATGTAATCTTGCCTTTCCCTGCTTGCGGGGGAAGGTGCCCGAAGGGCGGAAGGGGGGAACTCCCCCCCTCAGTCGCTTCGCGACAGCTCCCCCCGTAAACGGTTGGAGTCAAGATGTTCAGCTACACATAAAACACCCTAAAAATCAACCGCACTTTCAAGGAGAAATGCTTATGAAACTTAAAACTTTAGCCCTTTCTTTATTAGCTGCCGGCGTGCTTGCCGGTTGTAGCGCGCAATCTTCAGTGGACAATATGAAATCAGATAAAATTATTATCGCTCACCGTGGCGCAAGTGGCTATTTGCCGGAACATACGCTTGAATCGAAAGCGCTCGCTTTTGCACAACACGCTGATTACCTTGAACAAGACTTAGCCATGACTAAAGATGGTCGTTTAGTGGTGATTCACGATCACTTCTTAGATGGTTTAACCGATGTGGCGAAAAAATTCCCGCATCGTCACCGTAAAGACGGTCGTTACTACGTGATCGACTTCACTTTAAAAGAAATTCAAAGTTTAAATATGACAGAAAACTTTGAAACAAAAGATGGTAAACAAGCTCAAGTTTATCCGGGTCGTTTCCCTCTTTGGAAATCACACTTCAAAATCCATACTTTTGAAGATGAAATTGAATTTATCCAAGGTTTAGAAAAATCTACCGGTAAAAAAGTGGGGATTTATCCTGAAATCAAAGCACCTTGGTTCCATCATCAAAACGGCAAAGACATTGCAGTTGAAACCCTTAAGGTGTTGAAAAAATACGGTTATGACAAAAAAACCGATATGGTTTACTTACAAACTTTTGACTTCAACGAGTTAAAACGTATCAAAACCGAATTACTTCCGAAAATGGGTATGGATTTGAAATTGGTTCAATTAGTGGCTTATACCGATTGGCATGAAACCGAAGAGAAAAATGCGAAAGGCAAATGGGTGAACTATGACTACGATTGGATGTTTAAACCGGGTGCCATGGCGGAAGTGGTGAAATATGCCGATGGTGTTGGTCCGGGTTGGTATATGTTAGTCGATAAAGAAAAATCTAAACCGGGTAAAATCGAATATACGCCTTTAGTGAAAGAATTGGCGCAATATAAGGTTGAATTACACCCTTATACCGTGCGTAAAGATGCCTTACCTGAATTCTTCACTGACGTAAATCAAATGTATGATGCGTTATTGAATAAATCCGGTGCAACAGGTGTGTTTACCGACTTCCCTGATACCGGTGTGGAGTTTTTGAAAAAACATAAATAATGGATAAAAGGCGGACAATTTGTCCGCCTTTTACTTTCCTAAGAGTTAAGCAAATCAGCGCAAAAACGCCGGAATTTTGCTTTCGTATTCCGCGATTTTGTCTTCGTGTTGAAGGGTTAAACCAATGTTATCCAGCCCTTCCAACAAACAATGACGACGGAATTCGTCCAGTTCAAAGTGATACACTTTATCGCCGACGGTAACGGTCATGGCTTCCAAATCCACATGAATTTGTTTACCTTCATTCGCCCATACCCATTGGAAGATTTCTTCCACTTCTTCTTCGCTCAAGCGGATTGGCAACATGTGATTGTTCAAGCTGTTGTTATAGAAAATATCTGCAAAACTCGGGGCGATCATCACTTTGAAACCATAATCGGCGAGCGCCCAAGGCGCGTGTTCACGGGAAGAGCCGCAGCCGAGGTTTTTACGCGTGAGCAAAATCGTCGCGCCTTGATATTGCGGGTAGTTCAACACAAATTCCGGATTTGGCTTGGTGCCTTCCACATCTAAATAACGCCATTCGTGGAACAAATGTTTTCCGAAGCCCACGCGGGTAATGGCTTGTAAGAATTGTTTTGGGATAATCGCATCCGTATCCACATTCGCCGCGTCCAATGGTACGACTAAGCCTGAAAGTTGTTTAAATCCTGCCATCTTCTGCTCCTTAATTTAATTTTACGTCACGAATATCAACGAATTTACCGAACATGGCTGCTGCCGCTGCCATTGCTGGGCTGACCAAGTGGGTGCGTCCGTTACGGCCTTGGCGACCTTCAAAGTTACGGTTTGAGGTGGATGCACAGCGTTCCCATTCGCCCAAGCGGTCATCATTCATGCCTAAGCACATGGAACAACCCGGGTTACGCCATTCCGCGCCTGCTTCAATAAAGATTTTGTCCAAACCTTCTTTTTCCGCCTGTTCTTTCACCAAGCCTGAACCCGGCACCACTAAAATACGTTTTACATTCTCCGCTTTTTTGCGACCTTTCATTACCGCTGCCGCTTCGCGTAAATCTTCGATGCGTGCATTCGTACAAGAGCCGATAAACACTTGATCCACGGCAATATCTTTCAAATTGGTGTTGGCTTCCAAACCGATATAATGCAAGGCTTTTTCGGCGGAGGCGCGGGTGACGGGATCCGTCATTTCCGTCGGATTCGGCACTAATTGATCGATGCCGATGACTTGCCCCGGATTGGTGCCCCACGTCACTTGCGGTGCAATGTCTTTCGCTTCTAGCGTTACCACGGTGTCAAACTGTGCATCATCGTCAGATTTTAAGGTTTTCCAATATTCTACTGCGTCGTCCCAGTCCTTGCCTTTTGGCGCATGCGGACGACCTTTTAAATAAGCGAAGGTGGTTTCATCCGGTGCGATTAAACCTGCTTTTGCGCCCATTTCGATTGCCATATTGCACACGGTCATTCTGCCTTCCATAGAAAGATCGCGAATGGCTTCGCCGCAGAATTCCACCACATGACCTGTACCGCCTGCCATAGTAGTTTTACCGATGATAGCAAGAATGATGTCTTTCGCCGTAATGCCCGGCGCCACTTTGCCACGCACTTCAATTTTCATGCTTTTCGCACGCGCTTGTTTTAAGGTTTGAGTCGCTAAAACGTGTTCCACTTCGGACGTACCGATACCGAACGCCAACGCACCGAAAGCACCGTGGGTTGCCGTGTGCGAGTCACCGCAAACGATGGTCATGCCAGGAAGCGTTAAACCTTGTTCCGGCCCCATCACATGCACGATACCTTGTTCTTTGGTGTTCATATCGAACAATTGAATACCGGTGGCTTTGGTGTTTTTCTCAAGCTCTAAAACTTGAATTTTCGCCTGACCTTCAAGTTTGTTTACGTCACGCACTTGGGTGGAAATACTATGATCCATGGTGCCAAAGGTTTTTCTGACCTGACGCACTTGACGACCGGCAACGCGCAAGCCATCGAACGCTTGCGGTGAAGTCACTTCGTGAATCAAATGACGGTTAATATACAAAATCGGCGTCTCGCCTTCCGCTTCGTACACAATGTGCGAATCGAATAATTTTTCGTAAAGTGTTTTTGCCATAATGTTTTTCTCAATTCGTTAGGGAAGTACAGTTGAAAAATAATTTGAATTTTAACCGCACTTGTAGGGTGGGATTTATCCCACCAATAAATTCATTTTGTGAATGGTGGGATAAATCCCACCCTACGACTAGATCGCATCCGCAATCAACGTACCCATTTCCGCAGTTGAAATAGGCACAGAATCATCCGCTAAATCACCGGTGCGGTGACCTGCTGAAAGCACTTTTTGTACTGCATTTTCAATGGCATCCGCTGCATCATTTAAGTTGAAACTATAACGCAACATCATCGCCGCCGATAAAATCTGCGCGATTGGGTTGGCAATACCTTTGCCGGCGATATCTGGCGCAGAGCCGCCTGCCGGTTCGTATAAGCCGAAACCTTCTTCGTTTAAGCTTGCAGACGGCAACATGCCCATAGAACCTGTGATCATTGCCGCTTCATCGGAAATAATATCGCCGAAAATGTTCGAGCAGAGTAGCACGTCGAAAGATTCCGGTGCTTTGATTAACTGCATGGTGGCGTTGTCGATATACATATTTTCAACGGTCACTTCTGGGTATTCTTTCGCGATTGCCGCTACGGTTTCACGCCATAAAATAGAGGCTTGTAACACATTGGCTTTATCCACAGAGGTCACGTGTTTACGACGTTTCATCGCCGCTTCAAATGCTGCACGGGCGATACGTTCGATTTCATATTTGTAATACACTTCCGTGTCAAAAGCTTTAGTTTGTGCGCCTTCGCCTTCACGTCCTTTCGGTTGACCGAAATAAATCCCGCCTGTTAATTCACGTACCACGACCATGTCAAAGCCTTTCGCTGCAATGTCTGCGCGCAATGGACAGAATTTTTCCAAACCTTTGTAAAGGGTCGCAGGGCGAAGATTGCAGAATAATTTGAAGTGTTTGCGTAACGGCAACAATGCACCGCGTTCCGGTTGTTGATCCGGTGGTAAATTCGTCCATTTCGGACCGCCCACGGAACCAAATAAAATCGCATCCGCATCTTCACAACCTTTCAAGGTTTCCGCCGGTAACGGGCAACCGCAATTATCAATTGCCGCACCGCCAACGAAAAATTCGTTGAAATTGAATTTCACGCCGAATTTATCTTGCACTTTGTTTAATACTTTAATGGCTTCTGCCATCACTTCCGGACCGATACCGTCGCCGGGGAGAACTGCGATGTTGTATGATTGCATTTGGGTTTTCCTATTTCTGTGTAGGGGCAAATTACATTTGCCCTGATGTTCCATTAACTTCTTTGGGCAAATGTGATTTGCCCCTACGTGATCTTACTGATTCTTATGCCCTTTAATATCCGCCACCTTATGCGCGCGATAAATCGCATTAATCGCATGCACTAACGCCAACGCAGAAGATTCCACAATATCTGTCGCTAAGCCGACACCGTGGAATTTACGACCTTCGTGTTCCACCACAATATCCACTTGACCTAAGGCTTCGGCGCCTTCGCCTTTTGCCGTTAAGTTATAGTGCGACATTTTGATGTCTAAACCGGTTAAGGTCAAAATCGCGTTATATACCGCATCGACCGGGCCGTTGCCGCCGATGGAGGAGGTGCTTAATTTCTCGCCGTCCAATTTTAATTGAACGAAAGCCGTTGCCGGGTATTCTTTGGTGGAGTGGGCGGAAAGTTTGTCCAATACCAAGCGATCTTCGTCGCCCTGTTGCATATCGATGAACGCCAAGGCTTCTAAGTCGTAATCGAACACTTGACCTTTCTTATCCGCCAATTTCAAGAAGGCATCGTACAATTTATCCAAATCGTAATCTTGTTCGGTGTAGCCCATGTCGGTCATGTGGCCTTTCACCGCGGCACGACCGGAACGGGCGGTTAAGTTTAATTTTTCTTTCTTCAAGCCGATGGTTTCCGGCGACATGATTTCGTAAGTATTTTTGTTTTTCAACATACCGTCTTGGTGAATGCCGGAGGAGTGCGCAAAAGCGTTAGAACCGACGATTGCTTTGTTCGGTTGAATCGGCATATTACATAATTGGCTCACCATTTGGCTCACGCGATGAATTTCTTGGGTGTTAATGCGCGTATCGACGCCGAATAATTCTTGACGGGTTTTGATTGCCATCACCACTTCTTCCAACGCCGTGTTGCCCGCACGTTCGCCGATGCCGTTAATGGTACATTCAATTTGGCGTGCACCGTTTTGCACAGCGGTTAAGGAGTTCGCCGTTGCCATGCCTAAGTCGTTGTGACAATGCACGGAAATGATGGCTTTGTCGATGTTCGGTACGCGGTTGCGCACTTGGGCGATGATGTTGCCGTATTCCGTCGGTAAGCAGTAGCCCACGGTGTCTGGAATGTTCACGGTGGTGGCGCCGGCGTTGATGGCGGCTTCCACAATGCGGCAGATATTGTCGATACCGGTACGGCCAGCGTCTTCGCAGGAAAATTCCACGTCGTCCGTGTAGTTACGGGCGCGTTTTACTGCTGCCACTGCCATTTCCACTACATCATCAAAGGTGCGTTTTAATTTGGCTTCCACATGCAAGGCGGAGCTGGCGATAAAGGTGTGAATACGAAATGCTTCCGCCACTTTCAAAGCTTCAGCTGCAGCATCAATATCTTTCTCTACGGCGCGGGATAATGCCGCCACACGGGAATTTTTAATATGGCGCGCGATGGTTTGCACGGATTCAAAATCCCCTTGGGAGGAAACAGGAAAGCCCACTTCCATCACATCCACGCCCAAGCGTTCTAACGCCAAGGCGATTTGCAATTTTTCTTTTACGGTTAAACTTGCTTTCAACGCCTGCTCGCCGTCACGCAAGGTGGTATCAAAAATAATCACGCGATCTGTCATAACAATTTCCTTCTTTAATCACTCCGAAAGTGCGGTCATTTTTTACGGTGTTTTTAAAACGAAAAAACCCGCAAACTGAAGTGCGGGTTACGATTCGGGTGTTTCTACATTTGACTGTTCTTCATCCACAACTTAGCCGCACAACGAGTGTGAGAGCAGTAGGTTGAGAGATAAAGAAACGTGATAAAACATAGAAAATCCTAATGAATAAAATCTGTAAGAACGCGCCACATATTACGGATTTAATTTTTTCTGTCAAACATTAATTCAGCATTTTCTTTTTGTTTTTGCTGATTTTGTGAAATTAAATTAGAGGTAAAATTTAAAATTTTCGAACTTGGCAGTAAAATATTCCAATTTTATTGCGAATCACCCGTTTTTATCCTGACGTAATTTTATTTGCTAAATAGTTCTACTTTTTTACGTTAGCGGAGAAAAATAAAAGTGCGGTGGTTTTTGCCGGCGTTTTTTTGTAGGGGGACTGTGCCCGCCCGTCAATATCAAATCAAAACTTGGGCGGGCACAGGACCCGCCCCTACGTTTTCTATTAAAGAAAATTAACGTTGATCTGATAAATTAATGTGTTAACGCCCAAGTGCTGTCTGTTCGCAATTCCAAATGCTTCTCATGTAATGCCACCAGTGTCGAACGGTGTCCCACACTGATAATCGTGGTTTTCGGTAACTCACGGCGAATCAAACGATACATGGCATCTTCCAAGCCTTCGTCAAGGCTGGCGGTGGCTTCGTCTAAAAATGCCACTTTCGGTTTGTGTAGTAATAAGCGGGCGAAGGCAAGGCGTTGTTGTTCACCGAGGGATAAAATCCGACTCCAGTCCTGTTCTTGCGCTAAACGATCCTGCAAATGGGCGAGTTGCACTTGTTGCAATATGTCATTCACTTTCACCAAATCCGCCTGCGTGGTGGAGTCTGGGTAATAGAGCGCGGTGAGTAAATCCCCTTGCGGCAGATAGGGGCGCTGTGAAAGGAACAGGCTGTTGTGTTGCGGGCAGAATACATTTCCTTGCGCATAAGACCACAAGCCGGCGACGGTTCTTAATAAGGTGGTTTTGCCCACACCGGATTGTCCTTGAATCAGCAAGGAATCGCCCTGCGGCAGGGTGAGGTTGAGATCTTTAATAAGCGTTTTACCAAGAGGCGATTTCACACTTAGATGCTGAAAAATAACATCCGTCGGGTGGTCGGCAATGTGCGTTTTGCTTTCTTTTTGCGATGCTTCCACGCTGTATTGGAAACCGGTTAAACGGTCTAATGTGGCTTTATATTCGGCGAAATTGTCGTAAGTGTTACGGAAAAAGGAAAGATTGGAATGCAATTTGCCGAACACTTGCAAGGTTTGCATTAAATCGCCCAGCTTAATTTGTTTTTCAAAATAGCGTCCCACCTGAATCAGTAACGGGAACACGACGGAAATCTGGCTTACCACCAAGTTAAATCCGGAAAATTTCAATGCTCGAAATACAATGTCCCACATATTGTTGATCACCGCGCGGAATTGTTTGTAGAGCTGGTTTTTTTCCACTTTTTCGCCGGCGTAGAATGCGATACTTTCGGCGTATTCTTTCACGCGGATTAAGGAATAACGGTAGTTCGCGTTTAACTTTTCGTTGGCGAAGTTGAGGCGGATCAACGGTTTCCCGAGCCAGAAGGCGATGAGTGTGGTGAAGATCACATAAGCAAACACCAAGAATACCATCATGTGCGGGATTTCGACACCCAATAAACTCATCGGTCCTGCCAAGCCCCAAAGCATGATGGTGTAGGAAATCATGGAGGTGACGGCGTCGATCACACCGGTGCTGAGGGAAAGGGTGGTTTTGACGTAAGATTGCACATCTTGTTGAATCCGTTGATCGGGGTTATCCAAATTGTGTCCGCTGTACTGACTTTTGTAATAAGCGCGGTTGCTCATCCATTTTTCCAGCATTTCGCTGTTCAGCCATTCAATCCAGTTAATGGAAAAGCGTTGATTCAAATAATAGCTGATAAGCGCCGCTGTGACCGAGAAACCGGCGATGAAACAGAATAGTACCATTTGTTCCCAAAACACCGGTTGGTTAAATTCCTGCAATGCGGTGTACATATTGTTGTACCAAACGGAGTGAACCAGGCTCAGGCGCACGCTGAATAAGGTTAAGGTCACGATCAGTGCGAAAAATAAGAGCGGTTTGATGCTGCGTTTCGGCGAAAGATAGCCGCCCGCGAACATCCAGAATTGTTTGCCCCAGTTGGTAAAACGTACCAATAAAAAGATACTGAAGCTGAAAACGACGGCGGTAATTGCCAGCGTTTTGGCAATCCAAAGTAACGAGGTAATAACTTCTTGAGTGTAATCCATCATGTCATCCGATAAGCAAAAAAGTGCGGTTCATTTTAAAAACATTTTCTCATTAGGCAAGTAAAAATGTGATGGAGTCGGCATTTTTTCGTTTTATTTCAGCAAGTGAAAAATCAACTTGTTATAATCTTTTTTAGTTAATTTTGTTTGAGGTAAATATGAGCGATATTGCAATAACGATCAGCCTGTTGGCGTTGGTTGCCGTGATCGGGCTGTGGATCGGACATTGGAAAATCAAAGGTGTCGGTTTCGGCGTGGGGGGCGTGCTATTCGGTGGGATCATCGTGGCGCATTTTACCAATGAATACGGGTTAAAACTGGATATGCACACGTTACATTTCGTGCAGGAATTCGGTTTGATCCTTTTTGTTTATACTATCGGGATTCAGGTCGGTCCCGGCTTTTTCTCGTCATTACGCCGTTCAGGGTTAAAACTGAACGGTTTTGCATTTTTAATCGTGTTGCTTGGCGGGCTGACCGTGGTGTTAATTCACAAAATTGTTGGCGTACCGTTGGATATTATCTTGGGGATTTATTCCGGTGCGGTAACCAATACGCCGTCGCTCGGTGCGGGGCAACAGATTCTGAGCGAATTGGGCTTTGCCGACGCTAACACCACCATGGGGATGGCGTACGCCATGGCATATCCGTTCGGTATTTGTGGCATTTTGCTGTGTATGTGGCTGATTCGCCTCGCGTTTAAAGTGAAAGTGGATGAGGAAGAACGCAATTTCCAACACGAAAGCGGGCAGGATAAGGAATCCCTAGGATCCCTTAACGTGAAAGTCACCAATAAGAATCTGGACGGCTTGCGTTTAGTGGATATTCCGGGGTTTGAAGCGCATGATGTGGTCTGTTCCCGCTTGAAACGCGGCGACAACATCAGCGTGCCGAAAGCCGATACGGAAATTTTTCTGGATGACGTGTTGCATTTGGTGGGTGAAGTGCCGGCACTGAAAAAAATGCGTTTGGTTATCGGCGATGAACTGGATTTGCCGATTTCCAACATCAGCGGCGAAATTCGCGCCGAACGGGTGGTGGTGACCAGTGAAAAAGTGCTGGGTAAAAAAATCAAATCTTTGGGCATTCATCAAAAATACGGCGTGGTGATTTCCCGTTTAAACCGTGCCGGGGTGGAATTGGTGCCGACCGCCAACACCAGCCTGCAATTCGGTGACGTGTTGCACATGGTAGGGCGTACCGACGTGTTAAATAACGCCATTTCCGTCATCGGTAACGCCGAACAAAAACTGCAACAGGTGCAAATGTTGCCGGTATTTATCGGGATCGGCTTGGGGGTGCTGTTAGGCTCCATTCCGTTTTACATTCCCGGCTTCCCGGTGGCGTTGAAACTCGGTTTGGCGGGAGGCCCGTTAGTGGTGGCATTGATTTTGGCGCGCATCGGTAGTGTCGGCAAACTCTATTGGTTCATGCCGCCGAGCGCCAACCTTGCCTTGCGTGAAATCGGTATCGTGCTGTTCCTTGCCGTGGTAGGGCTGAAATCCGGCGGCAGCTTCTTGGACACGTTGTTGAACGGTAACGGGTTGGAATGGATGGGCTATGGCGTGATTATCACGTTGGTGCCGTTGCTGATCACCGGCATTGTCGCCCGTTTATACAGCAAACTGAATTATCTTTCTCTGTGCGGCGTGCTTGCCGGCTCTATGACCGATCCGCCGGCGTTAGCTTTTGCCAATGCCATTAAAGAAGACAGCGGCGCGGCGGCATTGTCTTATGCCACGGTATATCCGCTCGCCATGTTCCTGCGGATTATTTCGCCGCAATTATTGGCATTGCTGTTGTGGAGTTTTGCCTAGTCAAAAACGTGATGAAAACCGACCGCACTTTTATGCGACGACACATTCCGTCGTGTAAAGTGCGGTCGTTTTTTTGACTGTTTCCGAATGTTTGCTTCACAGACTAGGCAAGATCCATTAGAATGAGCCGATTTTTGTTAACACAAAAGGAAAAAATATGAGCAAACCGATTTATAAAAGAATTCTGTTAAAACTCAGTGGTGAAGCCTTACAAGGCGACGAAGGATTCGGTATCGATCCTTCCATTTTGGATAGAATGGCGTTAGAAATTAAGGAGCTCATCGAAATGGGCGTAGAGGTGGGCGTTGTGCTCGGCGGCGGCAATTTATTCCGTGGCGCCAAACTCGCCAAAGCCGGTATGAACCGCGTTGTGGGCGACCACATGGGAATGCTGGCGACCGTCATGAACGGCTTGGCTATGCGTGATGCGCTACACCGCGCTGATGTGAACGCCAAGTTAATGTCCGCCTTCCAGTTAAACGGCATTTGCGACACTTATAACTGGTCCGAAGCCATCAAAATGTTACGCGAAAAACGCGTCGTCATCTTCTCTGCCGGCACCGGCAGCCCGTTCTTCACCACCGACTCCGCCGCCTGTTTACGCGGCATTGAAATTGAAGCGGACGTGGTGTTAAAAGCCACCAAAGTGGACGGCGTATATGACTGCGACCCGGCAAAAAACGCCAATGCTAAACTGTATAAAAACTTAACTTACGCGGAAGTCATCGACAAAGAGTTGCAAGTGATGGACCTTGCCGCCTTCACCCTTGCCCGAGACCACGGCATGCCGATTCGCGTGTTCAACATGGGCAAACCGGGCGCATTACGCCAAGTTATCCTCGGCACCGACGAAGGCACCACGATTTGTTAAGTTGAACTTAGTAAAAAAGAAAAACGGTAGAAATCATTTCTACCGTTTTTTGTGTTTATAAAAATTTATCGATTAGGGTAAAGTATTTGTGGAGGCTGTAATAAACAACTTTTATCGGTTAGCATATCGCAAGCCGTTGCACATAAGCCTTCAACGACTGTCCGACAATTGCTTCCACCTTTCGCTTCACATTGTTCAATGACATCTTGGTTCGCGTACTTTTTATTCAGTCCAAAACCGAGTACATCAAAGTAAGAACCGTTACGCATCCCAATGCCACTTGATAAACAAACATTACTATAAGAGATGACGGCATTACAACCGGTATTACCTTCATCACGACATTGTTTTAAGGCATCTTCTTCAGCATCTTTTTGAGAAGTATGCGCTTTACTGGATTCCCACATCATTTTTTTATTATCCGGTGAGCCGGCAATGCTCATCCATAAACTTTGTCTTCCGAAATGCGAGGTAAGTTTATTGTCATCATTAAGCACTCCATCCAGATCTTGGCAGCTAAATTCTTTATCAATGTCACCAAACCATGTATCAGAACGGTGTGATGTTATTTTCCCGTCAAGATCGGTGAAAATATAGCTCCAAAGGTACTTGCCTGTGTATTGGCGTTCTTTTTTGACATAGATTGTAGTACCGCCATAACTGTTATAACTACGTCCTACTTCCCGATCAACTATTTGGGAGGATGGTTTCGCAAAACCATAAATGATAAATGGTTTGTCATTATCCTTACACATTTTTTCAGTTGTCGGTGTAAGACCTTCACTAGCCAGGTATTCGTTGATATGTTTACCTGACCAATATAATGTTGTGCCCGGATGAACATAAGTTGCACAACCCAATAATAATGTAGCTGAACCCAATACTGCGCTTAGACGCAAAGTGTGTTTTTTCCAGAAAGACATAGTAAATCCCTAAGTTATTGAATCGGCTAATTGTATTTTAAAGCCATAGTTATCACAACAGGGAAACCATATTTCAAAAATAAAAGATTCAAAATTTTACAAAAATCCAGTAAAATCACGCCGTTTTATCTTTATTTACTGAAAAGGAAAGTTGAATGATTAATCAAATTAGACAAGATGCCGAAGAACGTATGGAAAAAAGCCTGGAAGCATTAAAAGGGCACATTGCGAAAATCCGTACCGGCCGTGCGCAGCCAAGTTTGTTGGATGCGATTCAAGTGGATTATTACGGTTCTGCAACACCGTTGCGTCAATTGGCGAATGTAGTGGCGGAAGATGCGCGCACCTTGGCGGTGACCGTGTTCGATCGTTCTCTGATTCAAGCGGTGGAAAAAGCCATTTTAACGTCTGATTTGGGTTTAAATCCGTCTTCTGCCGGCACGACTATTCGTGTGCCGCTTCCACCGTTAACGGAAGAGCGCCGTCGTGATTTAATCAAAATCGTGAAAGCGGAAGGCGAGCAGGGCAAAGTGGCGATTCGTAACGTACGCCGTGATGCGAACGATAAAATCAAAGCGTTGTTAAAAGACAAAGAAATCAGCGAAAACGATCAGCACAAAGCGGAAGACGTGATCCAAAAATTAACCGACGGCTTCATCAAAAAAGTGGATGAGGTGTTGGCGGACAAAGAAAAAGAATTGCTTGATTTCTAATATTGAAAATCGCTAAACACGGACGCAGTGGTTTACTGCGTCTTTTCGTATGCGGGCGTGATTGCCCGCTGAACCTGCAAAGTGCGGTCGGAATTTTATGCAAAATAAACAAAAAGTCGTGATTCTCGGTGCGACGGGCTCTATCGGCAACAGCACCCTTTCGGTGATTGAACACAACCCGGAAAAATATGAGGCGTTCGCCTTGGTGGGCGGTTCCAATGCGGCGGCGATGTTTGAAAAATGCCTGAAATTCCGACCGCACTTTGTTGCTTTAGCGGATGAAAGTGCGGCGAAAATTTTGCGTGAAAAATTGGCGGCACATCAGCTTCCGACGCAAGTGTTGGCAGGGCAGCAAGCTATTTGCGAATTGAGCGCACACCCTGATGCGGATATGGTGATGGCGGCGATTGTGGGGGCGGCAGGGCTATTGCCGACCTTGTCTGCGGTGAAAGCGGGCAAAAAAGTCTTGCTGGCAAATAAAGAAGCGTTGGTCACTTGCGGTCAGATTTTTATTGATGCGGTGAAACAGCATGGTGCGCAATTATTGCCGGTGGACAGCGAACATAACGCCATTTTCCAATCCTTGCCGCCGCAGGCGCAACAACACATCGGCTTTTGTCCGCTGGCGGATTTGGGTATTAGCAAAATCGTGCTGACCGGCTCCGGCGGGCCGTTCCGTTATACGGACTTAAGCGAGTTCGACGGCATTACGCCGGAACAGGCGGTGGCACATCCGAATTGGTCTATGGGCAAGAAAATTTCCGTGGATTCCGCCACTATGATGAACAAGGGGTTGGAATATATCGAAGCGCGCTGGCTGTTCAATGCGTCCGCCGACGAAATGGAAGTCATCATTCACCCGCAGTCGATTATCCATTCTATGGTGCGTTATATTGACGGCAGCGTCATCGCGCAAATGGGCAATCCGGATATGCGCACGCCTATCTCGGAAACCATGGCGTATCCGCACCGCACTTTTTCCGGCGTGGCACCCTTGGATTTTTATCAATTAAACGGGCTGACGTTTTTAGCGCCGGATTATCAACGTTATCCTTGCTTGAAACTCGCTATTGATGCTTTTGCCGCAGGGCAATACGCCACCACGGCAATGAACGCCGCCAATGAAGTTGCGGTGCAGGCGTTCTTAGATCGTCAAATTAAATTTACCGACATCGCCAAACTTAATCAGGCGGTGGTGGAACAAATTCAGTCGCAACAAATCAAACAGATTGATGATGTGTTGGATGTGGATCGTGCGGCGCGTGAATGCGCGCACAATCAACTGGCGCATTGGTCACATTGATATTTTGAGCTGAGAAAGGATAATGACAGAACTGGATCCGAAGAATATTCCGCAACATGTCGCCATTATTATGGACGGCAACGGGCGCTGGGCGAAACAACAAGGCAAAATGCGTATTTTCGGGCATAAAAACGGCGTTGCCGCAGTGCGTGAAGCGGTATCTTATGCACGCAAAATCGGCGTGAAATACTTAACCTTGTATGCCTTTAGCAGCGAAAACTGGAATCGCCCGGAGCAGGAAGTCAGCGCGCTGATGAATTTATTTATGCAGGCGTTGGATTTTGAAGTGAAAAAACTGCATAAAAATAATATTCGATTAAAAATTCTAGGGAATACCTCCAGATTTAGCGAAAGTTTGCAGGAAAAAATTAAGAAGGCGGAAAAATTAACGGAAAATAATACCGCACTTACCTTAAATATTGCGGCAAATTACGGCGGACGTTGGGACATTGTGCAGGCGGCACAACAGTTGGCGCAAAAAGTGCAGGAGGGTCAACTTGTTGTGGCGGACATTGATGAAACCTTGTTACAACAACATTTGGTGACGCAGGACGAGCCGGAAGTGGATTTGCTTATTCGTACCAGTGGCGAGCAGCGTATTAGTAACTTCCTGTTGTGGCAAACCGCCTATGCCGAATTTTATTTTTCCGATGTGCTTTGGCCGGATTTTAACGAGGCCGAGTTTCATCAGGCGATTGTATCTTATCAACAACGTCATCGTCGTTTCGGCGGGACGGAATAACAGAGGAATGTATTGTGCTTAAACAACGGGTTTTATCGGCGATTGTACTCATTGCCATTGTCTTCGCCGCGTTATTTTTATTCTCACCTTATTACTTTGCTTTGGCATTGGGCGCAGTTGTGGTGTTAGGCATTTGGGAATGGACGCAATTTTTTAATTTCAAACAACCTGTCTTTTGGCGTTATGCGATCAGCGTGTTAAGTGCGGTGTTTTTGTTCCTCTGGATTTATGACGAAGGCAATTATCTGGATGCCGGTCGGGTATTTGAAAATTATGCACAACCGATTTTATTGGGCGCCGTGATTTGGTGGTTAGTCGCGTTATCCTTTGTGGTTTCTTATCCGAAAAGCAGCAACCTCTGGGCGAAACATTCCGTACTGCAATTTTTCTTCGCATTCTTTACCTTGATTCCGTTTTTCATCGGCGTGTTATTACTCCGTTTAGACAATTATGTGGCGCAACCGTATCATGGCATCATGTTGCTGTTGTATGTGTTTATTCTGGTTTGGGTGGCGGATTCGGGCGCCTATTTTGTCGGTCGTAAATTCGGTAAACATAAACTGGCGCCGAAAGTGTCACCGGGTAAATCCTGGCAGGGTGCCATCGGCGGTTTGGTGATGGCGGGTATCGTGTCGGCAATTTTCGTGAATGTGGCGCAACAAAACCTGATTAAAGATGTTTCACCCGTAGCATTTATTGCGCTGTCCGTGGTGACTGTCGCGGTTTCCATTTTAGGCGATTTGACGGAGAGTATGTTCAAACGCCAAAGCGGGATTAAAGACAGTAGCAACCTGATCCCGGGCCATGGCGGCATTTTGGATCGTATTGACAGTTTAACTGCCGCCGTACCGTTCTTTGCGTATTTCTATTTCTTTGTGTTGTAGGATCGACGATGTCATTTTTGTGGTCAACAGTTTCATTTCTGATTGTTATTGCCGTCTTGGTGGCGGTACACGAGTACGGGCACTTTTGGGCGGCAAGAAAGTGCGGTGTAAAAGTCCATCGTTTTTCTATCGGTTTCGGCAAAGTCATTTGGGCGCGTACCGATAAAAAGGGGACGGAGTTTGCCGTGTCCGCGATTCCCCTCGGCGGTTATGTGAAAATGTTGGACGGGCGGAATGAAGAGATTCCGCCTGAACTGGCGTCGCAAGCCTTTGATAATAAAACCGTCGCGCAGCGTGCGTTCATTATCGCCGCAGGGCCTTTAGCCAATTTTTTATTTGCTATCTTTGCCTATTTCCTAATTTACACCATCGGCATTCCAAGCGTTAAACCGGTTATTGAAGAAGTAAAACCGAACTCCATTGCGGCAATGGCGCAGGTTCAGCCGAATACCCAAATCACCGAAGTTGACGGTGTTTCTACGCCGGACTGGGAAACCGTGAATATGCTGTTAGCCACTAAATTAGGTGAGCACACAGTGGATATTACTTTGGTGGAACTCGGTTCAAATGTAGAACAACATAAAACCCTGGATATTTATTATTGGACCTTTAATCCGGAAAAAGAAAGCGCCTTCGGTTCATTGGGTATTGTGCCGATCAGAACCAAAGTGGAGATGACTTTGTCTAAAGTCACCGACAATTCCCCGGCGCAAAAAGCAGGTTTATTGGTCGGCGATAAATTATCTTGGGCGGACGGTAAGAAAATGGTCTGGCAGGATTTTGTCGAACAGGTTCAACTGGGTAAGCCGTTAACGATGAAGGTCGAGCGCAACGGTGAATGGCTGGAGAAAACCATTACCCCCGAACTTAATGACAAAAAGCGTTGGTTTGTGGGCATTTCGCCGACTTTTTACCCGGTGGCGGATGAATATCGTACCGAATTAAAGTATGATATGCTCGAATCCTTACAGAAAGCGGTTGAAAAGACGTTCCAGCTGTCTTGGTTAACCGTGAAAATAATCGGTAAATTGCTTATCGGCGAATTATCATTAAATAACTTGGGTGGTCCGATTTCCATTGCGCAGGGCGCAGGTGCATCATCTGAGTTAGGATTAATTTATTACCTGAGCTTTATGGCATTAATCAGCGTGAATTTGGGTGTGATGAACCTCTTCCCGTTGCCAGTGCTTGATGGCGGGCATTTAGTCTTTTTGGCGTTGGAAGCTCTTAAAGGAAAACCGATTTCCGAACGCGTTCAAAATATCAGTTATCGAATTGGTGTGGTCTTATTATTGATGTTAATGGGATTCGGGCTGGTGAATGATTTTTTACGTTTAATTTAGTTTTTATACAGGATAAAAATGACGATGAAAAAACTTTTAATTGCAAGCTTATTGTTTAGCTCAACCGCTGCTCTTGCAGGACCTTTCGTAGTGCAGGATATTCGTGTTGACGGTGTTCAAGCCGGAACCGAAGGCAATATTATCGCAAGTCTGCCGGTACGCGTCGGACAAAAAATCAATGATGCTCATATCGCCGGTGTGGTGCGTAACCTGTTTTTAAGCGGTCAATATGAAGATGTTAAAGCCTCCCAACAAGGCAATACCTTAGTCATTTCCGTGGTGCCGAAAGCGATCATTTCCGATGTGGTGCTGGACGGCAATAAATCCATTCCTGACGATGCATTAAAACAAAATTTAAATGCTAACGGTTTCCAAAAAGGCGACGTCTTGAATCGTGAAAAGCTTGAAGCCTTCCGTAAAAGTTTAGAAGAGCATTATCACAGTGTCGGTCGTTATAACGCAAAAGTGGAAACCATCGTAAATCCGTTGCCAAATAACCGCGCCGAAGTAAAAATTCAAATTAAAGAAAATGATGTGGCGTTATTGAAAGGGGTGACTTTTGTCGGTAACCAAGCCTTTGATAGCGACAGATTGCAAGATCAAATGGAACTTCAGCCGGATGCTTGGTGGAAATTATTCGGCAATAAGTTTGATTCCACTCAATTCTCCAAAGACTTGGAAACCATCCAAAATTATTATCTTGATCGCGGTTATGCCAAAGCGCGAATTGTGGATAGCGATGTTCAACTAAATGATGAAAAAACGGAAGCTCGCGTCACCATTAATGTTTCCGAAGGGGAAAAATATACAGTCAACAGTGCGCGTATTGTGGGCGATGTCGGTGGTATGCGTGATGAATTAGCGCCATTATTAAAACAGGTTCACATTGGCGAAGAATTCCGCCGTAGTGACGTGCAGGCAGTAGAAAGTAGCATCAAATCCACCTTGGGTGAACGTGGCTACGGTAGCGCACAAGTGAATGTTCAACCTGATTTCAATGATGACGCCAAAACCGTCGGATTAAGTTTTGTGGTGGATGCCGGCAAACGTTATTCCGTTCGTCAAATTCGTTTCGAAGGCAATACCGTTAGCGCCGACAGTACATTACGTCAGGAAATGCGCCAACAAGAAGGTAGTTGGTTGTCCACCGATTTAGTTGAGTTGGGTAAAGTGCGGTTGGATCGTACGGGATTTTTTGAGACCGTAGAAAGCCGAACCGAACCTGTTGAAGGCACTAACGATGAAGTGGATGTGATTTATAAAGTGAAAGAACGCAACACCGGTAGTATTAACTTCGGTGTGGGTTATGGTACGGAAAGCGGCTTAAGCTATCAGGCAAGTATCAAACAGGATAACTTCCTCGGTATGGGGTCTTCTTTAAGTTTGGCGGGCTCCCGTAATGACTATGGCACCAGCGTCAACTTAGGCTATAACGAACCGTACTTCACTAAAGACGGCGTGAGTCTTGGCGGTAATGTCTTCTTTGAAAAATACGACAACTCCAAAAATTCCACTTCCGCGTCCTATGCGCGTACGACCTACGGCGGCAACTTAACTTTAGGCTTCCCGGTAAATGAAAATAACGCCTACTATATCGGTCTGGGTTACGCTTATAACAAACTGAAAAATATCACACCTGAGTACAATCGCGCATTGTATTTAGCCTCCATGAATTACAACGAATGGACGTTCAAATCTCACGACTATGATATTTCCTTCGGTTGGAACTATAACAGTCTGAACCGTGGTTTCTTACCGACACGCGGGGTGAAAGCCTCCATCGGTGGTAAAGTGACCATTCCGGGCTCCGATAACAAATACTATAAACTCAATGCTGATGTGCAAGGTTTCTATCCGCTTAACCGCGACCAAACCTGGGTGTTATCCGGTCGTTTAGGCGCGGCGTATGCCAACGGTTTCGGCGGTAAACGCTTGCCGTTCTATCAAACTTATACCGCCGGCGGTATCGGTAGCCTACGCGGCTTTGCCTATGGGGCGGTTGGTCCACAAGCGATTTATATTAATCCGAATGTATGTAGTGGCAACGGCGTAAGTGTAAATTCAGATTGTTACAACTTGGTCAATGGCGACATTGTTGGTGGTAACGCCATGGCAACCGCTAGTGTGGAGCTGATTGTGCCTACACCGTTTGTTGCAGAGAAAAATCAAAACTCCGTGCGGACTTCCTTCTTCGTGGATGCGGCAAGTGTATGGGACACTCACTGGAAATCGGAAAAAGCGAAATTTGCCAACCTGAATTTGCCTGATTACGGTGATCCTTCCCGTATTCGTGCTTCTGCCGGTCTTGCTTTCCAATGGCAATCTCCAATCGGTCCGTTGGTCTTTTCTTATGCGAAACCGATTAAGAAATATGAGAACGATGATATCGAACAGTTCCAATTTAGTATTGGCGGTACGTTCTAATCCGGCTGAACTTATATAGAGCAAGGGACTCTAAAAAATGTCGGTGTCGGTTGTACGGCACCGAAAAAATTCACATTTAATTTACCAAAAGGAAAAATTGAAAATGAAAAAAATTGTAAAATTAACCGCACTTTCTTTAGCGTTAGCGTTCACTTCTTCTATGGCAATGGCGGATGAAAACATTGCTTTTGTTAGCGCAGAATACCTTTTCCAAAATCATCCGGATCGTAAAGCGGTAGCGGATAAATTAGAAGCCGAATTCAAACCGACCGCAGATAAATTGGCGGAAAACAAAAAGCAAATTGATGCAAAAATTGCCGATATTCAGAAAAAAGTAGAAGCGAAAGTGGCGGCGTTACAAAAAGATGCGCCGAAATTACGTTCTGCGGACATCAAAAAACGTGAAGACGAAATCAATAAATATGCGAATGACCAACAAGCAGAAATTAATAAGCTAATTACGGCGCACGATCAAAAAGCGAAAGAATTCCAAGAAAGCTACGCTAAACGTGAAAACGAAGAAACGGCAAAACTGGTTGCCAGCATTCAAACAGCAACCAACAATATTGCCAAACAAAAAAATTATACTTTAGTGTTGGATGATCGTTCCGTCGTGTATGGCGTGGATGGCAAGAACATCACTGAAGAAGTGTTAAAAGCAATTCCGGCACAGGCTAAATAATGAGAACCTATTCTCTTTCAGAATTAGCACAACAAATCGGCGCTACCATTCGTGGTAACGCCGATGTTGTTGTTAGCAACATCGCGCCTTTAGATAAGGCGAATGAACAGCAGTTGACCTTTATTTCCAATGCTAAATTCCGTGAATTATTGAAACAGTCCAAAGCGGGCATTTTGGTGGTGTCCGAAGCGGATATTGAATTTTGCTCCCCTGAAAGCAACCTGCTCATCGTTAAAGATCCTTATGTGGCGTATGCCAAATTGGCGCAATACATGGACAATACACCAAAAGCGGCAAGTGGAATCGCAAAAAGTGCGGTCATTTCTGACGACGTTTTTCTCGGAGAAAATGTGTCAATTGGCGCGAATGCGGTGATCGAATCCGGAGTTGAATTGGGCGATAACGTGGTTATCGGTGCCAATTGCTTTGTGGGTAAAAACACGAAAATCGGTGCGCATACCCAACTTTGGGCGAACGTGTCCGTGTATCACGACGTACAAATCGGTCAGCATTGTTTGATTCAATCCGGTGCAGTGATTGGCAGTGACGGCTTTGGTTACGCCAATGAGCGCGGCAAGTGGATTAAAATTCCGCAAGTGGGGCAGGTGATTATCGGTAATCACGTAGAAATCGGTGCGTGCACCTGTATTGATCGCGGCGCGTTGGATCCAACAGTCATTGAAGATAATGTGATTATCGACAACTTGTGTCAAATTGCCCATAACGTCCACATTGGCACCGGCACTGCGGTAGCGGGGGGTGTGATTATGGCGGGCAGTCTGACGGTGGGGCGTTATTGCTTAATCGGCGGCGCCAGTGTAATCAACGGACACATGGAAATCTGCGATCAGGTGACGATTACCGGCATGGGCATGGTGATGCGTCCGATTACGGAGCCCGGCGTGTATTCTTCCGGTATTCCGTTACAGACAAACAAAGAGTGGCGAAAAACTGCCGCATTGACCCTCGGCATCGACGGCTTGAACAAACGCGTGAAAGCGTTGGAGAAAAAATTAAAATAAGTGTGGGAAGAAGGTAGTTCATTTTGTGTTAAGCGCACAAATAACGTATAATCCGCGCAGATTTTTATTTATTATTTTAGTATTAAAAGGTAAACCCGTGACTGAACAAACCTCAAGAATTATTGAATCGCACGAAATGATGCAATTGTTGCCGCATCGTTATCCGTTTTTATTAGTTGATCGCGTGATTAACTTTGAAGAAGGCAAATGGCTGACGGCGATTAAAAACATTAGTGTAAACGAACCTTGTTTTACCGGCCATTTTCCGGGTAACCCGATTTTACCGGGTGTATTAATTCTTGAGGCATTGGCGCAAGCCATGGGGATTTTGGCGTTCAAAACCCACGAATTGGCAGGTGGCGAAATTTTCTATTTTGCCGGTGTTGATGAAGCCCGCTTTAAACGCCCGATTGTACCGGGTGATCAAATGGTGTTACACGTTGAAGTGATCAAAGAGCGTCGCGGCATTACCGCATTCACCGCAACCGCAACTGTTGACGGCGAAGTGGCTTGTGAAGCAAGATTAATGTGTGCACGTCGCAAAGCATAACCATCATTCTAAGGGGATAAACATGATTCACCCAACTGCAAAAATTCACCCTCAGGCGATTGTCGAAGAGGGCGCCAAAATCGGCGAAAACGTGGTTATCGGTCCGTTTACCATTATCGGTAAAGAGGTTGAAATCGGTAAAGGCACCATTGTTCATTCCCATGTGGTCATTAATGGCAACACCAAGATCGGTGAAGATAACGAAATTTATCAATTCGCCAGTATCGGTGAGGTTAACCAAGATCTGAAATATCAAGGCGAACCGACCCACGTAGTGATCGGCAACCGCAACCGTATTCGCGAAAGTGTGACCATTCATCGCGGCACCGCACAAGGCGGCGGTGTCACCAAAATCGGCGACGATAACCTATTCATGATCAACGTACATATTGCTCATGATTGCCTGATTAAAAACCGTTGTATTCTTGCCAATAACGCCACGCTTGCAGGTCATGTCGAATTAGATGATTTCGTGATTGTGGGCGGCATGTCGGCGATTCACCAATTTGTGGTGGTGGGCGCGCATGTGATGTTGGGCGGCGGTTCTATGGTCAGTCAGGATGTGCCGCCGTATGTCATGGCGCAAGGTAATCACGCCCAACCGTTTGGCGTGAATATTGAAGGCTTAAAGCGTCGTGGTTTCGACAAGCCGACGATGCGCACCATTCGCAACGTGTACAAAATGATTTATCGCAGCGGAAAAACCTTGGAAGAAGTGATGCCGGAAATTGAACAAATTGCCGAAACCGAATCCGCAATCAGCTTTTTCGTGGAATTCTTCAAGCGTTCTACGCGTGGCATCATTCGCTAACCCTAACAGGTAAAACATTTCATTTTCCGACCGCACTTTGAGCTTAACAATCCAAAGTGCGGTCGTTTTTTTCAGAGCTTTTATATGTCAGATTCAATTTCAACCCAAGATTCTCCTTTGATTGCCATGATTGCCGGCGAAGTGTCGGGCGATATTCTCGGTGCCGGCTTGGTGAAAGCCCTCAAAATGCGTTACCCTAACGCCCGTTTTATCGGCATCGGCGGACCGCGCATGATTGCCGAAGGCTTTGAAAGCCTGTTTGATATGGAAGAACTTGCCGTCATGGGATTGGTGGAGGTTTTAAAACATCTGCCGCGCCTGCTGAAAATTCGTCGCAGCATTCTGCAGCAGTTATTGGCGTTGAAACCGGCTGTTTTCATTGGCATTGACGCACCGGATTTTAATTTGGACGTCGAACTGAAACTCAAACAAAACGGCATCAAAACCATTCACTACGTTAGTCCGTCGGTGTGGGCATGGCGTCAGAAGCGCGTGTATAAAATCGGCGCGGCAACGGATTTGGTGCTCGCCTTTCTCCCTTTTGAAAAAGCCTTTTACGATCGCTACAATGTGCCTTGTCGCTTTATCGGGCATACCATGGCGGACGCTATTCCGTTGAAACCGAATCGCACGGAAGCCTGTCGTTTGCTGAATCTGGACGAAAACCAATGCTATCTTGCCATTCTTGTGGGAAGTCGGGCTTCCGAAGTGGAATTCCTTGCTGAACCCTTTTTACAAACCGCCCGATTATTGCGGCAACGCTATCCCGATTTACAATTCCTGGTGCCGTTAATTAACGCCAACCGCCGTGCACAATTTGAACATATCAAACAACGCGTTGCCCCCGAATTAGATGTTATTCTGCTGGACGGCAATGCGCGTGCCGCCATGATTGCTGCTGAAGCAACATTGCTTGCCTCGGGTACGGCGGCGTTGGAAGCCATGCTGTGTAAATCGCCGATGGTGGTGGGATACCGCATGAAAGCGTTCACCTATTTCCTGGCGAAGCGTTTGGTCAAAACCAAGTACATTTCCCTGCCGAATTTATTGGCGGATGAGATGCTTGTACCGGAATTAATTCAGACAGAATGCAATCCTGCCAATTTAGCGGAGAAACTGTCGGCGTATTTGGATACAAATGAAAGTGCGGTTAAAAATCGCAACGTTTTAATTCAGCGTTTCACCGAGTTACATAAAATGATTCAATGTGATGCGGATCAACAGGCGGCACAGGCGGTAATTGATTTATTGGAGCAAAAGAATGGATAAATTTACCTATCCTCAAGGCTACGAACTGATCGCCGGTGTGGATGAAGTAGGGCGTGGGCCTTTAGTCGGCGCGGTAGTGACGGCGGCGGTGATTCTGGATCCCGATAATCCCATTGAGGGGCTTGCCGACTCCAAAAAGCTCTCTGAGAAAAAACGCTTGTTGCTGGCGGAAGAGATTAAGGAAAAAGCCTTGGCATGGGCGTTAGGCCGGGCGGAACCTCATGAAATTGATGCGTTAAATATTTTACACGCGTCCATGCTAGCCATGGAACGGGCGGTAAAACACCTGAAAATTCAACCGCACTTTGTGTTGGTGGACGGCAATCGGATTCCGTCAAATTTGGCGATACCTGCCCAAGCGGTGGTGAAAGGCGATGCGTTGGTGGCCGAAATCAGTGCGGCGTCTATTTTGGCAAAAGTGGCGCGGGATCAGGAAATGATCGAATTAGATAAAAAATATCCGCATTATGAATTTGCCAAACACAAAGGTTATCCGACCAAGCTGCATCTGGAAAAATTAATGGAATTCGGTGTATTGCCCGAATATCGTCGTAGTTTTTCACCTGTTAAAAAATTACTAAAATCGCTATAATTCAGCCAATAATAACAAGCCTTCATTACAGAGGTGGCTATGAGTCAAATCTCTCATTTACTCAACTCCTTCCAACCGGAACCGTGGTTATGGGTTATTTTGTTGCTCATTGCCGCCGTTATTCTTTTCATTCGTAATACCATCCGCATGGACGTTGTCGCCGTGCTGGTGATGTTAGCCTTCAGCCTTAGCGGCATTCTGACCGTCGAAGAAGTCTTCGCAGGATTCAGCGATCCGAATATTATCCTTATCGCCTTATTGTTTATCGTCGGCGAAGGCTTGGTGCGCACCGGCGTGGCGTATCAGGTAAGCGAGTGGCTGCTGAAAGCCTCCCATAACAGCGAATCACGCGTGTTGGTGTTTATGATGCTGGCAGTGGCGGGACTCGGCGCATTTATGAGCTCCACCGGTGTAGTGGCGATTTTTATCCCCGTGGTATTAATGATTTGCCAGCAAATGAATATTTCACCGAAGCGTCTCATGATGCCGTTGAGCGTGGCGGGCTTGATTAGCGGTATGCTTACCTTAATCGCCACGGCGCCGAACTTGGTGGTCAATGCCGAGTTGGTGCGGGAAACGGGGATGCGCTTGAAATTCTTTGATTTTACGCCCATCGGTTTGGTGATTTTATTGCTGGGGATCGGCTATATGTTGGTGGCGCGTAACTGGCTCAAATCAGGCAACGAAACCAACAATAACATAATGGACAAACGTTCCATGAGCGATTTGATCCATGAGTACGGCTTGCAACTGCGGGCACAACGTTTTGTGGTGAAAAAAGGGTCGGCGCTCATCGGTAAAAATTTAGACGAATTGCATCTGCGTTCCAAATTTGGTTTGAATGTGCTGGCGATTGAACGCTGGAAGCGTTTTCGTCCGATGTTTATTGCGGCACTCGGGACTTCCGAGGTGCGTGAAAAAGACATTCTGCTGATGGACATCAGCGAACCGGACTTAAATCTGGAAACCTTCTGTAACGAATACAATTTGGAACGTGCGGAAATTCGTGCGCAATATTTTTCCGAGCAAGCCAGTTCCATCGGTATGGCGGAATTGATTTTAGTGCCGGATTCCGATTGTATCGGCAAATCCACCGAGCAATTACGTTTTCGCTCCAAATATGGTTTGAACGTGGTCGGCATTAAACGCGACGGCGAAGTATTTGACGGGCATTTTGTGGAAATGCCGTACAAGGCGGGTGATTTGTTGTTGGTGGTGGGCGACTGGAAGCTCATTCAGCAAATGCGTACTCACAGCAAAGATTTCTTTGTGTTGAACTACCCGAGCGAAATTACCCGCGCCGTGCCGGCACAAACTCAAGCGCCGTATGCTTTATTGAGCATTGCCGTGATGGTGTTGCTGATGGTCACCCGTCTTGTGCCGAATGTGGTTGCTGCGTTGATTGCCTGTTTAATGCTCGGGTATTTTCGTTGTGTAGACAGTAAAAGTGCCTATGATTCCATCCATTGGTCCAGCCTCGTGCTCATCGTAGGTATGATGCCGTTCTCGCTGGCATTGCAGAAAACCGGCGGGGTGGCGATGATCGTGGATTTAATGTTGCATTTGGTGGGCGGCATGGGCAAACACTGGATTTTGATTAGCCTGTTTATTCTCACGGCGGTAGTGGGCTTGTTTATTTCCAACACGGCGACGGCGATTTTGATTGCACCCATTGCCATCACCATGGCGCACCAACTTAATTTATCACCGGTGCCGTTCGCCATGGTGGTTGCCATTGCTGCCTCCGCCGCCTTTATGACGCCGGTCTCTTCGCCGGTAAATACCATGGTGTTCGGCCCCGGCGGCTATAAATTTGCGGATTTCGTTAAAGTCGGCGTGCCGTTCACGCTGTTGGTGATGTTGGTGAGCGTGTTCCTGATTCCGTTACTCTTTCCCTTTTAACGTTTAAGGTGGATTGTATGAGTATTTATGATTTCAAACCTAAGTTTCAAAATCTGTTGCGCCCGTTGGTGATAAAACTGGAACAACGAGGCGTCACCGCCAATCAGGTGACCTTAACCGCCTGTGCTGTTTCCGTTATTTTAGGTCTGATTCTGACCGCACTTTCTGCCTATAACCGGCTCTTTATCCTCATTCCTATTTGGTTATTCGTGCGCATGGCACTGAATGCCATTGACGGCATGCTGGCGCGTGAATTTAACCAAAAATCCCGTTTAGGCGGTTATTTAAATGAAATCACCGACGTGGTGTCTGACGCGGCGTTATATTTGCCGTTTGCCTTTATTTATCCTTTCGATGGGTTACAAATCGGCTTGATAATCTGGCTTGCGGCGTTGACGGAGCTTTGTGGCGTGCTCGGGCAGGTGCAAGGTAAAACCCGTCGTTATGACGGCCCCTTAGGGAAAAGTGATCGTGCGTTCTTATTCGGCTTATTAGGCTTAGTTTATGTTTTTGTTCCGGTGTTACCTGATTTTCTTTACTGGGTGGCTTGGGGTGTTGTTATTTTGTTAATTATCACTTGTATCAAACGCGTAAAATCCGGCTTGGCTGAAGCGGATAACATATAGGAGCCCGACAATGTTAGCCAAATTGATTGATTTTATCTTGTGTCGCTTCACCTCGTTTATTACCGGTGTGCGTGCCCAGAAAAATGTCGAACGGCAATCGGCGGATAAACATCGCCTGTATTTTGCCAATCACAACAGTCACGGCGATTTCATTCTGCTGTGGGTTTCACTGCCTTACCAAGTGCGTAAAAACACCCGTCCGGTTGCCGGTGCGGACTACTGGACAAAAGGTCCGATTCGTCGCTTTTTGGCATATAAGGTGTTCAATATGCTGCTCATTGAACGGGGCGGCGATAATCCGCAAGCCATTACAGAACAAATCAGCGACGCGTTGAAACACAGCTCCCTGATTATTTTTCCGGAAGGTACGCGCAAAATGGACGACGACTTACCGTTGCAACCTTTCAAGAGCGGTTTGTATTATCTGGCGAAACAAAATCCGCAACTGGAGCTGGTGCCGGTGTGGATCAGCAATATGCACAATGTCTTGCCGAAAGGCTTTGTAGTGCCGATTCCTCTGCTGTGTGATTTATATATGGGGGAGCCGTTGTTCTACCGTGAGGACGAAGACAAAGCGGCGTTTTTAACCCGTGCCGAACAGGCGTTGTTAAGCCTTAATTTAACCGAGAAGGGGAAAGCGTAATGGAAATGTGGAAATTATTTGGTGGGTTAATCATCACCTTAATCATCGCCTCCTCCATCGGTTACGGCTTAAAGCTCAAAACGGGCTGGTCCACGCCACATGCTGTGATTGACAACTTAAACGCACGTATTAATGCCTGGTGGGTAATGATTTTAATCATTTTCGCCGCCGCGGCGTTAGGTTTTTACGGCATCGTGATTTTATTCTTCGTCATCTCCTTCATGGCATTACGGGAGTTTTTATCGCTGCTTTACATCCGTCGGGGTGATCATCTGGCACTGGCTGCCTGTTTTTATGTCATTCTGCCGATTCAATACATTTTAGTGGCAATCGACTGGTTCAGTATGTTCACCATTTTCATTCCGGTGTACGGCTTCCTGTTCCTGCCGATCCTCTCTGCATTGTTGGGCGACACCGCGCATTTCCTGGATCGTTCTACCAAAGTGCAATGGGCGTTAATGATCAGCGTCTTCAGTATCTCCCACATTCCTGCCATGCTCACTCTGGATATTGCTGGTTTTGAAGGCAAAAATTTACTGCTCATGATCTTCCTGATTCTGGTGGTGCAGTCGAGCGATGTGCTGCAATACGTTTGGGGCAAATTGTTCGGCAAACACAAAATTGCACCGAAACTTTCTCCTTCCAAAACCGTAGAAGGTTTTGTGGGCGGTGTGGTGAGCGCCAGCGTATTGGGCGGCTTGCTTTATTGGCTAACACCGTTTAGCCCGGTGCAAGCGGTGTTAATGAGCTTATTGATTTGTCTCATGGGCTTTTTAGGCGGCTTGGTGATGTCCGCCATGAAACGCAGCATGGGCGTAAAAGACTGGGGCAATATGATTAGCGGTCATGGCGGCATGTTGGATCGCATGGATTCGCTTTGCTTTGCCGCGCCGATATTCTTCCATGTCGTTCGCTATTATTGGACCTAGACGATTTCTTACCAAAATAACCGCAGGGTTAAACCTGAATGATGAACAGACCTTAAAAACGAGGGAAAAAATGACCGCACTTTTAAAGATTGGTTTAGTGTCCGTCTCCGATCGGGCATCGCAAGGGATTTATCCGGATCAAGGCATTCCTGAATTAAGAAGTTGGTTACAACAGGCGTTGGCGTGTTCTTTTGAAGTGGTGGAACGCCTGATTCCCGACGAACAGGCGGAAATCGAACGCACTCTGTGCGAACTGGTGGACGAGCTATATTGCCACTTAGTGCTCACCACCGGCGGCACTGGGCCGGCGAAACGGGATGTCACGCCGGATGCCACTCTTGCCGTCGCCGACCGCGAAATGCCCGGCTTCGGCGAACAAATGCGCCAAGTCAGCCTGCATTTTGTGCCGACCGCCATTTTATCCCGTCAAGTGGGCGTCATCCGCAAAGAAAGTCTGATCCTGAATTTACCGGGGCAACCCAAAGCCATCAAAGAAACGCTGGAAGGCGTAAAAGACGAAAACGGTAACGTACTGGTAAAAGGCATTTTCAGCGCCGTGCCGTATTGCCTACAACTCATTAACGGCTTATACATCGACACCAAACCGGAGGTTGTCGCCAGCTTCAGACCGAAATCGGCACGGCGGGGTTAAGGGGGGCAAAAGTGCGGTGGGTCTTTACAGTGTTTTTGTAAAGCTCAAAATAAGAACGGTTATCTCTATATTTTGCATTTACAATCCAAGCGAAACAAATAAAAAAAAAAGAGTGTTTATAAGTAAAGTATATTTTGTTACCACACAAAAAACATACCGAGGCAAATGAACACTCAGTACAAACATCTTACACGATTAGAGCGCGAAACTATAATAGTTCTGCTTTCGCAGAGACAAAAGTGAGCAGAAATCGCCAAAAACTAGGTCGAAATACGGCAACCGTTTCTCTTAAGACAAAGCACCATAAATTGAAAAATGGCATAGTAGAAAAATAGTTGGTAAAAAGTGGATTGAAACCTTATAGTACAGGGCTTTAACCCACTTTTTTGAATTTATGAATAAAAAAATGAATTTTTTGTCAACATAGCCCGATTTAAAAGTACGGCACACAGAATCACATTCAGTGTTATAAATGCTCCGCCTGTAATAAAGTGTTTTCCCTTAAAAAACAAACACAATCCAATACAAATTTGGGAAGATTATACAAAGGGAAAACAAACCTACAAATAATTAGCCGAAAAATATCATTGTTTGGTAAGAAGAATTCAACGTTATCTTGATAAAGCCCCTAAAACAACCTTAAATATGCCTCAACAACGTCAAATGAATCTCCTTGCAGATGTGACTTTCTTTGGGCGGGATTTTGGTGTGCTTGTACTTTTAGATTCGCTGTCCAGAAAAGTGATTTATCATCAAATCATGAAAACGGAAAAGAATGTCTATTATAAGACGGCATTCAATAGATTAAGATAAAAAATCTATGTTATTCAATCCATTATCTGTGACGGCAGGCGCGGGTTATTAAGGGACTTATTTAATAGCACAACACAAATGTGCCAATTTCACATGGTAGCAATCGTCATGCGGGCATTGCGTAAGAAGCATCAATCCGAGGCGGGGAAAGTATTAAAAGTTTTGGTCAAAAGATTAAAAAACCGTCGTAAAAATGACTTTTACGTTCGGTTATATTCATGGTATCGGCATTATCAAATGTTTTTGGAGAAACGTTCGGATAAAGCGAATGAGAAGGGCTATTTCCCTTATAAACATCACAATGTCAGAAGTGCTTATGCAATTTTAAAACGCTATATGAATTATTTATTCACATTTGAACAATATGCGGATTTAGGCATTGAAAAAACGACAAATCGGTTTGAGGGATTATTTAAGGAATTAAAGCAAAAATTAGCTATACATAATGGACTAACAAGAAAAAAATAAGGTTATGTTTATTAAAGATTTTTGTTGTTCATTTGCAAGCTCAAAGAGTAATATTTTCAAAAAGGAATCTAACAAATTGATAATGGTAGCTGTTTTGAATTATTTATGGGGTGCATATAAATTCTCGAAATCAAAGACTGGTAATTTTTATTTCATATTGTATTTCTCGCTAAAATGATTAACGCTGTTTTTAGATAATACTTATTCGAGAGTTATGCAGGAAATTGATATTATTAAGTTAATTACTTCTTTTACTATCTTATCATCCTATAGAATATCATAAGTTATGAAGCTAAACTAGGTAAGAGAGCAGTATATCATATAAAGGTAAGGAGTTTTAATGCTTGATTTTTGTACTATTGGTAAAAGTTTTGAGATTTTGAAAGATTAAAATAAGCGCTTGAGCAGAAATTAGTAAAAAACAAAATAACGTAAAGAATGTAAATAACGTAAAGAATGTAAATAACGTAAAGAATATAAATAATTTAAATAATCTTAAGAGATGAATAAAATAGGTGAAACAAAGAATGTAAAGAATGTAAAGAATGTAAAGTTAAGTGTTTGATATATACTTAATTATTGCTTTCTATATTTTTGAATGCTAGCATTTACTTTGAAAGGCTTTATCTGGCCTTTTGTATACAAAAGGGGTTAATTACAATAAAGTAATTAACCATAAAGTTGTCAAATAAGACCAATTTTATCCAACGTGCCGTAAAACTCCGTCCTTCAGGGCGGAGATATAAGGCACAAACGGCGTAAGCCGTTTCAAACCT
>NZ_NRCJ01000014.1:0-69415 GCF_003129965.1 Aggregatibacter kilianii
AGGTTTGAAACGGCTTACGCCGTTTGTGCCTTATATCTCCGCCCTGAAGGACGGAGTTTTACGGCACGTTGGATAAAAGTGGTGATGCCAATGACAGAATTGTTAATCCGAAAACACATCGATTATCAACAAACGATATCGACAGATTAAATATAAATGGAAAAACAATTGATATTGCGCCCGAAGGCGTAAATCCCGGATACACTTATTTAGATAAAAACGGAGAGACACGTTTAAGTACAGGTGCGTTTGTTAATGGATTAATATTCATGGAGAGTACCCGTAATGGCATTTATCAAAATCAAAAAGATGGCAAAACCTATGTTTATGTACAGGGTGAGTTAACACCGGTGAATGAAATTCCAAGCACAGGAGAAGTTCGCTATCTTGGGTTAAGTAGCTATCATGTCAACAATGAAACCTTAAATGAAGGTGCTTCCGACATTAACCCTCCAAGATGGGGAATTGTCGGCATTGATATGACAGCTAACTTTGATGAGAAAAAAGTGGAAGGAAGATTGCTGGCAACAGGCTATCCAAATAACGTTGTCAGCGAGTTGGAAGGTAAAATTTCCGGCAATCAATTCAACGGGACAAAAGACGGCACAACCATGCAAGGAGCTTTCTTTGGTAAAGGTGCTAACGAAATGGGTGGCATTTACGTCAACGAAGAAAAAGGCTTCAGCGGCGCATTTTCAGCTAAGGCCAACTGGCAATAAGCCCCTAATTAAATACCCACGCTAAATCGTGGGTATTTTTTCTTTATTTTCAATAAAAATTTTCTTGAAATCTCATCATACGTCCCCACCTGTTAAAAGTCAGATGAAAAACTAACCAATAGGAGAAATATGATGACTACCGAAAATATCAGCTACCCTGTTTTAAAGCTAACTGAAGTGAACCGTTCATTAAGTGCGGATACGCATAAAAACGCCGATTACACCGTGCCGGGCGTGGAAGTGAAAACCGGGCATTCTATTGCCGATGCATTGCAAAGCCGTTTACAAGGTTTAAACGAATTAGCCCTGATTTTGAAACACGCGCACTGGAACGTGGTCGGTCCGCAATTTATCGCGGTGCATGAAATGTTGGACAGCCAAACCGACGCAGTGCGTGAATTTGTAGATGAAATGGCAGAGCGCATTGCCACGCTTGGCGTATCACCAAACGGCTTGCCGGGCAATTTAGTAGCGCATCGTCAAACACCGGAATATCCGCTTGGTCGTGCAACCGCACAAGATCATTTGCGTTTAATTGATAAATATTACACTCACAACATCGAATCCCACCGTTTCGTGTTGGAGCACTTTGGCGAATTGGATCCGATTACCGAAGATTTATTAGTGGCACAAACCCGCGCTATTGAGAAATTACAATGGTTCTTACGTGCCCATTTGGATAACGGTGCAGGTAATATTTAGTTAAAATAAAATGAAGCAAACCCGACGTGAGTCGGGTTTTGTTTTTTCCTTTATTCACGAAAAGTCAGTTTAATTTCATATGACATATTGAATTAAACTGACTTTTGTCTATTCCGTCGCAAAAGTGCGGTGTTTTTTCTAAACGTTTTTTCCTTCCCTTTCTAACAAATACGCTTTCAATCCCCGCTCCCGTAAAACACAGCTCGGACATTCGCCGCAGCCGCCTTCTACGCCGTTGTAACAGGTGTGGGTATGTTGGCGGATGTAGTCGAATGCACCGAGTTGATCCGCCAGTGCCCAGGTGTCTTTTTTATCCAGCCACATGAGCGGTGTGCGAATGTCAAAGGGGTAATCCATGGCGAGATTTAAGGTGACGTTCATGGATTTGACAAACACATCGCGGCAATCGGGGTAGCCGCTGAAATCCGTTTCGCATACGCCGGTGTAAATCACCCGAATGCCTTGGCTTTTGGCGTAAATGGCAGCATAAAGCAGAAATAAGGCGTTACGCCCATCCACAAAAGTGTTTGGCAATTCGTCATCTTTTTGGCTGATTTGTGCGTTGGGATCCATTAAGGCGTTGTGGGTAATGGCTTTGATTACACTGGTGTCAAGCACCGTTTGTTTGACTTTTAAATCCTGCGCAATCCATTTGGCTTTTTCCAGTTCAATAGCGTGGCGTTGACCATATTGAAAGGTGATGACTTCAACATTTTCTGCGCCGAATGCTTTGATGGCGAGAAATAAACAAGTGGTGGAATCTTGCCCGCCGGAGAAAATCACGAGGGCTTTTTGAGGTTGATTTGACATAGTGAGTCCTTAGTTTTTTTATGTGGGAGGGTTGCGAACCACAGATGAAAAGTGCGGTGGATTTTAGCAAAGAAATAAGGGGATGAAAAATCCCCTTAAAAAACGTTGTTTTTTATGACCGCACTTTAAGCCAATCAATACCCTTCTTCCTGTAAATTCGGCAGGAAGGTTTTCTGTTGAATGCGTTTGACGCGGGTTTCGATTCGTCCGTCGGCGTAAAGCTCGATTTCACGCCACCCTGGTTGCACGGTATCTAGCGCGAAGGTGTTGCTGTCCGGTTTAAACTGAATGCCGGTAGATGGCGTCGCCATGACTTTGTAACCGTTCCATTCGCCGTCCACCTGTTGATGAATGTGTCCGTATAAAATACCTTTGACGTTATTAAACGGTGCGAGCGTGTAAGCCAATTCGTGCGCATTGCGTAGATTATGTTGATCCAGCCAAGCGGAATGAGTCGATAAAATATGATGATGCAACACCACCAAAGAATAACGCCGTGGATGTTCTTTCAACTTCGCCATTAGCCAATCCAGTTGATATTGCCCGAGTTGCCCGTGCGGAACGCCGGCGATTTGGCTATCTAACAGCAGAATTTGCCAATTTTCGCCTAATAAAATGTGCTTTTTGTCGCAAATGTTGTCACGTTTGAGAATATCAAACATCTTCGGTTGAAAATCGTGATTGCCCGGAATCCAAAATACGGTTTTCTCAAGAGGTTTGACGCTTTCGCAAAAGCGCAGATAACCTTCTTCGCTGCTGTCCTGAACCAAATCGCCGGTGGCTAACACCAAATCATAATCATAGGATTGCTGACGGATTTCGCTTAACACTTGTGAAAAGCTCGCTTGGGTATTAATTCCCAATAACTCACCCGTTGCATCTTTAAATAAATGGGGGTCGGTTATTTGAATGATACGAAACACCGCTTGCGGGGTGTCATATTTATAGGTATTTAACAAAGTAAACTCCTACTCCTAATATTAAACTTAGTCTAAATTACCTATGCCGTGTGTTTACAGCCACTGCGCTTGTAATTTTCGGTAATTTAACTCCAGCCACTGTAATCCCATTACTGCAATGCCGTTATCAATTTTACCCTCACAAACCCATTGATATGCCGTTTCCCTACTTACGACATGAACGCGAATATCTTCGTTTTCTTCCGCCAAACCGTGAATACCGCCAATGCTTGAACTATCAACCTTACCCACGAATAAATGGATGCGTTCCAACACGCCTCCCGGGCTGTCCCATACGCTTAAGCAATGTTGCAAGTCGGTAATTTGCGCGCCTGCTTCTTCTTCGCTTTCCCGAAGCGCCACATGTTCCGGCGCTTCACCTTCTTCCACCATGCCGGCGATTAATTCCAGCAACCAAGGTGATTGTTGCAGTGTCGGATTGTATGCACCGATACGCACTTGCTCGACAAGCACCACCGAATCCTGTGCGGGGTCATAAGCCACCACCGCCGAAGCGGCGCCTTTAATCAACAGCTCGCGGGTAACGATGCCGCTCCAGCCGCCGTTAAAGAGTTTATGTCGAAACTGCACTTTATTTAGCTTAAAAAAACCTTGATAAACCGTTTCATCCTTTACAATTTCAATATCGTTTTGAGTAAATTGTTGAAACTGATACATCTTTCTCTCCTTAAATTACTGCCGGCAACTAGGATACTTTCATTTGTTACAAAAAAAAACGCCATTCTTCGCAAAATTTTTAGATTTTTGAACTCTGTCACAAAAGTTTGTGACATCCGGCAAAAGTGTCACAGAAATGTAACAAAGCATAAACACAAAGTGCGGTCGGTTTTCAAGGCGTTTTTCATTTCCGAAAAACAATCTGAAAACCGACCGCACTTTTCTGCGCCCAAACTCAGAATCCTATTGTTTTTCAAACAACTTTAGGCTATAAAGCAAGCCAATAAACAAAACAAAAACGCAAGGCTTTCCTATGGATGAAATTTTATTACTGATTTTAGCCCTAGCAGTCGTCCTCATCATCATGGCGATTGACTTTCGCGGCAAAACTAATTTCCGAATCAAACGATTAGAAACACAGTCTGTCGCGCAAGCAAAAGAAATCGCGCAGCTCAAATCCCAGATTACATTATTGGAACAACAATCCGCTCCACCACCGCCTGTTGAGTCGGCAACAAAAGCCGAGGCAATAGAGGATTCCCCTGAACCGGCTATTGCAACGTATTCACCACAAGAAGCTTTTGCCAAAGCTCCTGAAAGCGACTTGCCGACGGAAGCCCCTGCACCGGAAGTGTTCGAAGAAATTCAAGCAGAAATCCCTGCCATTGAAACGCCTAAACCACAAGTGGTGATTGAACAAGCTCCATCCGGCAAGCAAGGCGCAAAACCACATCAACCGAATCCGATTTGGCAGTGGTTCCTGAAAGGCAATCCGATTCTCAAAGTCGGCGCAGTGATTTTATTTTTAGGGCTAAGTTTCTTATTACGCTTTGCTTCCGAACACATTTCCTTTTCCGTTGAATCCCGTTATGTAAGCGTTGCCGTTACCGGCGTCATCTGTAGCTTGGTCGGTTGGCGATTACGCAATACCCGGCGTGAATATGGCTTGACGTTACAAGGGCTGGGCATCGGTGTGTTGTATCTCACCTCACTAGCCACCTTTAAATTGCACCAGCTTCTGCCTGTGTCGTTGGTTTTCCTATTCCAAGTCGTCTTGGTTGCGATTATGGTGGTGTTGGCGTTGGTGCAAAATGCCCGCATTTTGGCGCAAGTGGCACTCATCGGCGGCTTGGCATCGCCGGCGCTGCTTTCCGATGGTAGCGGTAACTATTTGGTTCTTTTTAGTTATTTGGCGTTATTAAATACCAGCATTGCCGTGGTGGCTTGGTTTAAATCCTGGCGCTCATTGAATTTAATTGGCTTTGTCGGTTCCACCATTCTCGTGGGAGGCTGGGGAGCACAACATTACCAACCGGAACTTTACCTCGTTTGCCAATTATTCCTGGCGTATTATTTAGCCCTTTACACCTTCATCGTCTGGCGTTTCGCCATGTTACAACCTGCCGAATCATCAGAATTATCGGAACAATACAATAACGCTACCTTAGGGCAATTAATTCATTATTGGTTAAACGGTGTAAAACAAGTGGGTGTGTTGGATAGCAGTTTGTTAGTGGGCAGTGCCATCAGCTCTTTTGCCATGCAATATGGCATCGCACACGATTTCACCAACGGTATGCTCTATTCGGGTTTAGGCTTCGGCTTATTCTATGGCATTTGCGGTTTCGTGATTAACCGCAACGCAAAATTACACATTGTCGCCCATGCCATGTTCGCCCTAAGTTTGGTGTTCTTTACTATCGGCCTCAGCAATTTCTTCAGCGAGCAACGGAAAACCGTTGTCTTATGGAGTCTCGAAGCCGAGTTAATTTATGGATTCGGTATTTACCAAAAATCCCCTGTGGCACGCTTAAGCGCCCTCTTGTTCTTTATTCCGGTCAGCCTGCTAACTCATATTTTCTACGGAAATCTAACCAATAGCTTCTCTGTAATTGCATTAGGTTTTGCCATCGCCATTGCCTGGCAATACTATCGTAGCCAAGTTTCCGCGTTATGGGAAAAAGCAGCGACGGGTACCATTTTCGCCATTAGTTTATCGGCATTGGCATTTAAGCCATCACTCATGCATACATTAGGCTACATCAGTGCATTCGCCTCAGTCCTGCTTACGGCTGCTTTAGCGGTGATTTGCGCCTTGATCCAATGGCGTTGGTTTAACCGTTTATTAACGATTTTCGCCACGGTCATTCTGTTTATTACGCTTATTCCGCTCAATTTCTTTTTCTTTGAGCAAAATACGGAAACCTTGCTGTTTGCCTTATTGGGGATAATCGCGTGGTTCATCGGTTGGAGTTCGGCGAATCCGAAATACCGTCACACCAATTTTGCCGGTGCTGCATCGTTCTTGGGTCTAATCGATGTCATTGTCGGCGGCTTTCTCATCTTCCAAGCATTAATGAATGTCGCCTTCTTGGATGAGGCGCTTATCATCGGACGTAATATCGTCATTCTGTTCGCACTCTTGTCGCTTTTCGCCAAAATTTCCCAATGGCAACTGGTGAATAAGGTACAACTGGCGTATTTACCGTTTTTCACCTTAGTTTCCATCGGCTTTTACATTCCGGAAATCGTTGTGACAGCGGAAAATATTTATGACTGGCTGTTGATTTTGCTTGCCGCCTGCGCGTTGCATTACCTGATTTTATGGCAACTGCGTAATATGGCATCGGTGTTACACGACAAAATTAAAACCTATTGGCACCTGCTCGGTTTGAATCTTTTTATCATTAATTTCATCCTGTTCTGCATAAAATGGGCTGAATTTAAAGCGCTGACCGATGCCTGGAGCATGCTTTCTTTCGCATTGGTGCCGTTAATGACCTTCGGCATATTAATGCGCTGTCGCCATTACTTGCAGCAGCGAAATTTAGAATCCGTTTATTTGCAACAAGGCATTTTGCCGACCTTATTGTTCCTCGCCGGTTGGCTGGTGTTCGGCAATATCATCTCCGACGGCACAAGCGCGCCGTTGCCTTATTTGCCGATACTGAATCCGTTGGAGCTCGCCTCCTTGGCTACCATCTATTTGCTTTGGAAATGGCAGACGTTATATGTGCCGGCACAATACAAAAAGCATGCCTTAGCGGCAATGGCAGGCATCGGTTTGTTTATGGTGAGCGTGATGGTTATGCGCGTATGGCACCACTATGACGGCATCGAATGGCGACTTGCCACCCTCTTAGCCTCCTTCGGCTTACAAGCGACTTTATCCGTAATTTGGACGCTGTGCGCCATCGCGTTAATGCTAAAAGGCAACAGATCGGGGCAGCAACCTATTTGGTTTAGCGGCGCAGCGCTCATCTCTTTGGTAGTGATCAAATTATTCTTGGTGGAATTGGGTAATAGCGGCGGCGTAGCGCGAATCGTCTCCTTCATCGTGGTTGGTTTGTTATTGCTCATCGTCGGCTACTTCGCGCCATTACCGCCCAAAAATAAGGCGGCACAAACGGAAAGCAAAGCCTAACATGACATAAAAAAAGTGCAGTTGGTTTTCAAAACGTTTTTTACTCAAAAAACAATCTGAAAACCAACCGCACTTTTTCTTTAAAATCACACGAAATACTGCTCGAAAATCTCCGTTAAATGTTGTTGTAACACTGTCTTGCCGGCAATGTCTTCCTTCTCCCACACCTGCAATAACACGTCCATTGAGAACTGTTTCTCCGCCTGTTCCGCCAACGGCACATAACTAATATGCCAAGGCTCGCGCCCGATTTTTTTATTTTTCGGCATCTGCATAAACGGAAGCGCGAAATCAAAGTGCGGTAGATTTTCCGTGAGAAATTCACTCAATTCAAAAAAGTAACCGCCCTTTTCATATTCCCAAGGTTCAAGCTGTAACACCTGCCCTTGCGGCAATAAATCAGGATCGAAAATATCAATTTCCGTCCCCCAATGATGGCGACTCGCCCCAGGCAATGCCGACCAACGCAAAATCGCCTGACATTTTTGCCAATCATCCAGTTGGCTTAAATCCAAGGCATTGCCTGCATCATCGTGCACTTTGCGTTCGCCGTTGAATTTACCGTTCCAAATAAGCTGTTGACGAGCAAAATCACGAAAGCTACTCGCCGGCTGTAAATTAAAGCCATTTTTGACCGCACTTTGTTGCAAGCCTTGAAAGGCTTTTGCCGCTTCCGCCTGCAAAAAATGATTTGGCGAATGTGGCGTCGGTAAATGGATTAAATGCGCGCGCGATTTGCCGGTGAGCATTTCTGGGGTTAATTTCATTTTAGTTATCCAATAAATTTTCGAGCATTTGATGATAAATCTGACCGCACTTGCCAAGCTCGGAGACGCTCACACATTCGTTCACTTTATGAATGGTGGCATTGAGCGGGCCGAATTCCACCACTTCCGCGCCCATCAGCGCGATAAAACGTCCATCCGACGTACCACCGCCCGTTTCTGCTTGCGGTGTCACGCCCGTAATTTGTTTAATCGCGGAAGTGACGGAATCCAATAATTTACCCGGTTTGGTTAAAAACGGTTTGCCGGAAAGATTCCATTCAATGCGATATGTCAAACCGTGCTTTTTCAACATTTCCGCTACTTTTTGTTTAATGATGTCGTCCGTCACTTCCGTGCAATAACGCAAATTAAATTGCACATAAAGCTCACCCGGAATCACATTATTACTGCCCGTGCCCGCGTGAATATTGGCGATTTGTAGGCTTGTCGGCGGGAAAAATTCGTTGCCGTTATCCCATTGGTAGGTGGTGAGTTCCTGCAAGAATGGCGCCGCTTTGTGAATCGGATTTTCCGCCAAATGGGGATACGCCACGTGCCCTTGAATGCCTTGAATATACAGATTGCCCGTGATAGAACCGCGACGACCGTTTTTTACCACGTCTCCCAAGGTTTGCGTACTGGACGGCTCGCCCACCATGCAGTAAGTGATTTTTTCACCGCGCGCCATCAGCGTTTCCACCACGCGCACCGTGCCGTCTTTGGCGGCGGCTTCTTCATCAGAAGTGATCAATAACGCGATTGTGCCCTGATGATTAGGATGGGCTTTGACGTATTCTTCCGCTGCCACGATCATTGCTGCCAGCGAACCTTTCATATCCGCCGCCCCGCGCCCGTAAAGCACATCGTCCACGATCTTGGCGTCAAAAGGCGGATACGTCCATTGGCTTTCATCGCCTGTCGGCACCACATCCGTATGCCCGGCAAAAGCAATCACAGGCTCTCCCGAACCATGCTTCGCCCACAGATTTAAGGTGTCATTAAAAGGCAGCCATTCGATTTGAAAACCCAATTTTTGCAAACGTTCGGCGATCAGTTGCTGGCAGCCTTCGTCATTTGGACTGATGGAAGGACGACGGATTAAATCCTGCGCCAGAGAAACCACTTTTTGTTTCATAAAAAACACCTCGAAAATTGACCGCACTTTATGCCTTCTCTGGCAAACTCCATGCAGCTAAGATGGCTTGAGCCAAGCCTAAACCGACACAAGGCGATGCCAAGATAATATAAAGCCAAGCTATCGCCTCAATGTCAGGCAGTGCAAAAAGCATACGAAGCCCAGTTACGGGATCAACATTTGTTTCTCCATCGAAAGGCATAAAATACAAAGCTATGCTGCTAATCAAAGGGATAAAAAAGGGCATAATAAATGCCAATAACACATAACTTGTTGTGGCTCTTGCTTTGGTTAGAATAAAGATTAACCAAGTTATAAAAGAAGGAAAAAATGAAATAAGAAAAACAGAAACAAAATATTCTTTAACAAAAAAATTAAATAAGCAAGAACATAGCAAGGCGATAAGCGCACTACCGACTAAAAATCGTCGGGTCAGTTGTGCTAACGGGGCATTCATTTTTAATCTCCATTTTTTAAAATAATAGAATAAGCAAGCAGAAAATCTATACACCTCCATGGCATTTAGCAAAATGTACTTTCATATTTTTTCTCATCAAACCCAATCAACGCCTTGCCCTCCTGCAAAATAATCGGGCGTTTAATCAACGTTGGATTCTCGGCAAGCACCGAAAGTGCGGTCGTTTTTGATAATGAATTTTTCACGCTTTCATCCAAATTACGCCACGTCGTACTGCGTTTATTCACCAGATTTTCCCAACCGAATTGCGCTTCCGCTTTTTCTAAAAAACTTACCTCTAAGCCATCCACGCGGTAATCGTGAAGTTTATGTTCGATGTTGTGATCAGCAAGCCATTTCAAAGCTTTTTTCACAGTGTCGCAGTTTTTAATGCCGTAAACGATGATCATGTTTTCTCCTAAAATAAAAAATCCTCAATCTAATCAGACTGAGGATTTTAACCCTTATACTATTTCATCTCAAATAAATTAACCTAATAACTTATTGATACGTTTAATAAAGGCTGTCGGATTTTCCAATGAACCGCGTTCCGCCAGCATAGCTTGTTCCAACAACAATTCGACCCAATCGGCGAATTGCGCTTCGTCGGCGATGTCTGCGACTTTTTTCACCAAATGATGTTCCGGGTTAAGTTCAAAGGTATATTTCACTTCCGGTACATGCTGACCTGCGGCGGCGAAAAGTTTTGCCATTTGCGTGGTCATTTGATCGTTGTCGGTGGACACCACGGCAGGCGTATCCGTTAAGTTATGGGTCACGCGCACATCTTTTACACGATCGCCAAGCAAGGTTTTCACGCGTTCAATCACGCTACCAAAAGCTTCGTCTTGTTCTTTTTGCGCGTCGGATTCTTTGTCCGCCAAATCGCCTAAATCCAAGTTCGCTTTGGTGATACTTTGCAACGGTTTGCCGTCAAATTCCGTTAAGTAGCTCAACATCCATTCGTCAATGCGGTCGGAAAGCAATAACACTTCAATGCCTTTTTTGTTGAACAATTCCAAGTGCGGGCTGTTTTTTGCCGCTACATAGCTGTCCGCCGTGATGTAGTAAATCGCCTTTTGACCTTCTTTCATACGGGAAACGTAATCTTCCAACGACACCGTTTGTTCGGCTCCGTTATTGTGAGTTGAAGCAAAGCGCAACAATTTCGCAATGGCTTCTTTGTTAGCAAAATCTTCTGCCGGCCCTTCTTTCAATACCAAACCGAACTCTTGCCAGAATTGTTGGTATTTTTCCGCATCGTCTTTCGCCAGTTTTTCCAGCATTTGCAAAGAACGTTTGGTTAAGGCTTTGCGCAGTGCGGCAGTAACTTTATTATCTTGCAAAATTTCGCGGGAGACGTTTAACGGTAAATCGTTGCTGTCAATTAAGCCACGCATAAAACGCAGATAATTCGGCATAAATTGTTCCGCGTCATCCATGATAAACACGCGTTGCACATAGAGTTTCAAGCCGTGTTTATGCTCGCGATTGAATAAATCCCATGGTGCTTTGGACGGCACATAAAGCAGGCTGGTGTATTCCTGATTACCTTCCACTTTGTTGTGCGCCCACAAAAGCGGGTCGGCAAAATCGTGGCTGATGTGTTTATAAAATTCCTTGTATTCCTCGTCGGAAATGTCGTTTTTGGCGCGTGTCCACAAGGCATCGGATTTATTGATTTTTTCCCATTTTTCGCCCGTTTCTTTGCCTTCGTCATCATATTCTTTGGTCAGCATTTCCACCGGTAAACCAATATGATCGGAATATTTACCGATAATTTCACGTAAGCGCCAGTCGTTTAAGAATTCTTTTTCATCTTCGCGCAAATGCAAAATCACATCGGTACCACGGGATTTTTTCTCAATATCCGCCACGGAATACTCGCCTTCGCCGGCGGACTCCCAAAGCACGCCTTTATCAGCCGATTCACCTGCAGCACGGGTTTTCACGGTGACTTTATCGGCAACGATGAAGGCAGAATAAAAGCCTACACCGAATTGACCGATAAGCTGGCTATCTTTGGCTTGATCTTGCCCAAGTGCGGTCAAAAATTCTTTTGTTCCTGATTTCGCAATCGTGCCTAAATGATCGATCACCTGCTCGCGGGTCATCCCGATACCGTTATCGCTGATAGTAAGAGTGCCTTTTTCGGCATCCGCGCTGATACGCACGCGCAATTCGCCGTCACCGGCATATAAATCGGGATTGGAAAGCGCTTTGAAACGAAGTTTATCCGCCGCATCGGAGGCGTTGGAAATCAGCTCGCGCAAGAAAATTTCTTTGTTGGAATACAAAGAATGAATCATTAATTGGAGAAGTTGTTTGACTTCCGACTGGAAGCCGCGGGTTTCTTGATTTGTACTCATTTTTTTCCTACTTATGTTGATAAATTGAAAACGTTATGGATATAAGTGCGGAAGGCAAAATTTCAAGAGCCGTCATTAAGAAAAGTGCGGTCGGTTTTCAGGGAATTTTTTTAGGTTTCGCTTGTCTTTGAATACAGTCCCACTCACAAACATAAGGAAACTTTATGGATTTTAATAACCTGTTAAACCAAGTCGTCAATCTTGCGAAAAAATCCGCAAGCCGTTTAGAAACCGGTAATTCCACTGTTGATAATATCACCAAAGTCGGCGGCGGCGCAGCGCTTGCCGGGGTTTTATCGATGATTTTAGGACGTTCCGGTGGCGTCAGCTTAACCAAACTAGGCTCTTTGGCGATTTTAGGCAACATGGCGTATCAAGCCTACCAAAACTATCAAAAATCCCAACAAAACGCGCAACCGGACATCAGTCAGACCGAATTTGATGTGTTAAATTCGGGCAGTAACGCGGATGCAGGCTCCGTTATTCTGCGCACGATGATTGCCGCCGCCGCTTCCGACGGCGAAATCAGCGAGGAAGAAAAAGCCCTTATTTTGAAAGAAAGCGGCGATACGGAATTAAGTCAATGGTTGACACAAGAAATCGAGCATCCGATTAGCGTTGCCGAGATCGCAAAAACGGTGGGAAATGACACCGCACTTGCCGCAAACGTGTATTTAGCCGCGCGTTTGGTGTGTCAAGATTTATCCCGTAAGGAAATCGTGTTCTTATCCGAGTTAGCCAAAGCGCTGGGATTAGACGATCAACTGGTAGAACAACTGGAAAAACAAGCCGGATTCTAATTCAGGGTTCAAATGAAAAAAGGCATTATCGGTAAAATTCGATAATGCCTTTTTTCTTCTTCGGGATTTACGTTGAAATTTTCGTCGGTTTGACAATTTCGCTTGGATAACAACCCAGAATTTTCAGGTTATTACTGAATTGTTTTAATTCCTCCAAGGCGGCTTGCGTGTCAGGGTGATGAATATTGGCTTCGATTTCCAAGTAAAACATTTCTTCCCACGGTTTGCCGTAAATCGGGCGCGACTCCAGCTTGGTCATATTAATGTTGTGCTTTTTAAACACCAACAACGCATCCACCAACGACCCCGCCTGTTGCCCCGTGCTCATCAACAATAAGGTTTTGGTGTGAATTTGCGGGGAGACGCTGTGCGCTTTCTTTGCAATCACAATAAAGCGGGTAATGTTGTTTTCTTGGTTGGCAATATTACGCTGTAAGACTTTCAAGCCGTACAACTTGCCGCCATCCTCATTGCCCAACGCCGCAATATTCGGTTTATTTAAACCGGCAACCAGCTGCATGGCGTGAGAACTGCTTTCGCAGTATTCAATGTGAACCCGATCTAAACCTTGAATAAATTGGCTACATTGTTGGATGACTTGCGGGTGGCTGTACAGGGTATCAATTTTGCTTAAATCATCCTGTTCATTGACCAATACGCAATGTTGGATGGGATATGCCAGTTCGCCCACCAAAAACAGATCCGTATGTTGCAATAAATCATACACTTCGTTAATGGCACCGGAAGTGGTATTTTCCAACGGCAGCACGCCGTAATCCGTTTCGCCGTTGCGTACTTTTTCAAACACCTGTTCAAAACTCGCACAGCTGATTTCAACCAGTTCCTCTTGATAGCGGGTGGCATAATTGCGCGCCGCCAAATGGGAATAGGAGCCGCGCTTACCGAGAAAAGCGATGTGAATATTCTGTTCGCGCTGTTCATTGAGTTTTTTCTGCAAATAAACCTGTTGCGTTAATACCGAATCTTCAATGATTTTCTGGAAAATTGAGGTGATATATTGCGGTTCAAGCTGATAGTTTTCATTTTCCGCGAACTGCACCAGCTCTTGCAACAACTGCTCTTCACGCACCGCATCACGCAATGGCTTTTGAGTCACCTCTTTACTGCGCACCACATCGAACGCCAAACGATGCCGTTCAGAAAGCAGTTTCAATAAACTGCGGTCAATTTGCGTAATTTGTTGACGAATTTCACTTAAATCCAATGACATAACCTTTCCTTTTACTTAAGCAAAACTTACTTGAATACAACGGCATTTTTCGGTTCAAATTTGCTTGCATCAAGCGGTGAATTGTCGGTAAAGAATTTCTTCAATACATCCGCGTCAATAAAGCCGGTATTCACATACGTCGGATTTTTGGTCAACACCGGATAACCGTCGCCGCCCGCCGCATTATAGCTTGGCACGGACAAGCGGTAGGTTTTCTTCAAATCTAACGGTTTACCTTGAATTTTTACATTTTCCACGCGTTTATTTTGGCGATCAACGGTCATAGTAATGCCGGCATATTGCGCATAAGCACCGGAATCCACTTCTTTCAATGCTACAACGTTTAAGTAATCTAATAATTCCTGACCGCTTAATTCCACATAACTCACAATATTTCCGAACGGGTGAACTTTCAGAATATCTTTGTAAGTCACATCGCCTGCCTGAATGGAATCACGTACGCCGCCGGAATTCATAATGCCCACATCCGCTTTTGCGCGTTGACGTTGCGCTTCAGCAATTAAATGCCCTAAATTGGTTTGCTCAAAGCGAATCACATTACGATCGCCCTCCAATTTGCCTTTCAGTTCACCCACTTTGACATTCAGCAATTTATCGCCTTTGTCCTGATAAGGTTTCAGCAATTTTACCATTTCCGGATCTTGCGCCACTTCTTCGCCATAAAGTACATATTCCGTCGTGCCATCAGCTTTTTTCACTTTTTGTTTTAAATTCACCGGCATCAATTGATAATTTACTAATTTAAGTTCGCCATCCTTAAACTCAAAATCCGCACGACCAAGATATTTACCCCATTCGTAGGCTTGCATAATCCATGTACCGTTTTGATAATCCGGTTTGCAGGTGTCCGTCGGTTTATGATCTTTAATCCATACGCCGTTTTCATCCACGCACACAGGATCATGGCTGTGACCACCAATAATCATATCAAATGCGCCTTTATCCAAATTACGCGCAAGACTCACATCCCCCGGTGCATTGGAGCCATGTTTCCCGTCGTAGTAATAGCCCATGTGGGTTAAGGCAATGCGCACATCCGGCTTAACGGTATCGTTGATTTCTTTCAGAGTCGATTTTGCCGTTGTGGTCGGATCGGTAAATTTGATATTGCCTTGATATTCCGGATTACCTAGCTTCGCCGTATCTTCTGTGGTTAATCCCACCACGGCGATTTTCAATCCTTGTTTATCTAAAACCGTGTAAGGTTTGACTAACGGTTTGCCCGTAGATTTATAAAATACGTTAGCGGACAAGAACGGGAATTTCGCCCATTTTTCCTGCATTTCAAGTAATTGCAACGGACCATCAAATTCATGGTTGCCGAGCGCCATAGCCTCATAACCGATAGCATTCATCGCCATAATATCCGGTTCGGCATTTTGCATATCAGATTCCGGTACGCCCGTATTAATATCGCCCGCGTGCAAAACCACCACAGAACCACCTTTAGCTTCCACTTCTTTTTTTACGTTATCCACTAAGGTTTTTTGTGCAGCAAAACCGTATTCGCCTTTATCATTTGGCCAAAAATGTCCGTGTGTGTCATTGGAATGCAAAACGGTAAATTGATAAGTCTTGCCCTGCTCATAAGCCATCGCCGTAGAGGTAACAAGGATTAGAGGTAAAATTTTAAAGACTTTCTGCATGACGAGATACTCCTGTTGTGTTCGTAAATTCACTCAATTTACTCTTAAATATAGCAATTAAAAAACGCTGTGATTTATTCGCTCCTTCGGAGCTGTTGACAAAGCCTACGCTCAAAATCCTTTGGATTTTGTGACCTCACTTTAGCACATCTATTCGGACATAAGGGTTTCAATATTCTCAGGCACTTCTCTCCCCTCCGCAGAAAATGCCATTAACATGGATGAAATCGTTTCTTTTTTACATTCATAACGATTAATCAGTTTTCCGCTTTGGTCTTGGCAAATATCAAACGAAATATCGGTATAGCCATTATTATTGGCACGTTCTCTGATAACAAATCAACGATTATCGCCGGATTTCGGCGGAAAATATAGAGTACTTTCCGTTGCATAAGGTTGCAGATAGATTTTATCCATCGTAGTCTCAACGATCAGCGCATTATCAAAAGATAAGCTAAGCATCTGATTTTCAGGTACAAAAATGAGTTTTAAATCTTTATCTTCAGCAGTTTTACAAGCAACAATATCAGCAATCACATCGCTTCCTGCAAAGACCATATTGGATAAGCCGAATAAAAACAGAAAAATGTATTTCTTCATTTGGTTTCCTTATTAAACAACTACCGGCTAGCCGTTCGATATACAAAAACACTTAAATTTCGGACCGCACTTTTACGGATAAAAAAAAGCTATATTTCAAAAGAAATATAGCTTTTAAGATAGTTTTCATTAAATTAAAACTTGCGCCGGAGCAACATAACCTTGGGGAACCTGCTGTTTGTCCTCAAAGGTAACAAACTCCCATGCTTCCTGATTATCCAACACAGCACGCAATAATTTGTTATTCAACCCATGACCTGATTTATAGGCTTTGAAATCACCGATGATGTTATAACCGCACATATATAAATCACCGATAGCATCTAACATTTTGTGACGGACTAATTCGTCTTTAAAGCGTAAACCATCTTCATTCAGAATACGATAATCATCCAATACGATTGCATTGTCTAAACTACCACCTAGTGCCAAACCTTGAGACTGAAGGTATTCAATATCTTTCATGAAGCCAAAAGTTCTTGCGCGGCTAATTTGTTGTACAAACGCCTGTGCGGAAAAATCCATCACATAATTACGCACATCTTTACTGATTGCCGGATGGTTGAAATCGATTGTGAAGTTCAAGCGGAAGCCATTATAAGGCGAAAACTCCGCCCACTTGTCGCCGTCTTCAACACGCACTTTTTGTTTAATACGGATGAATTTCTTCGGTGCGTTTTGCTCTTCAATACCTGCATCCAGTAACAAATAAATAAATGGACTTGCACTACCGTCCATAATCGGAATTTCAGGTGCATCCACTTCAATAATAATATTATCAATGCCAAGCCCCGCCAGTGCTGCATTTAAATGCTCGACTGTCGAAATTCGCACACCTTGTTCATTCACTAAACAAGTACAAAGCATTGTGTCGCGAACCGCATTAGCATTCGCCGGAAAAGTGACCGGTGGATTCAAATCGGTACGACAATAAACAACACCGGTATTCGGCATTGCCGGACGTAAAGTTAACGTCACTTTATTACCACTGTGTAATCCTACACCGGTAACTTTTATGCTTTGTTTTAATGTTCTTTGTTTAATCATAACTTTTCTCTTAACTTGCTGTTATCACAAGATAATCATTCTATTTATCGCCGTTACGCATAAAGCCTTGAACATTGAATAAATTGGTATCTTTTAGGCGTTCGGTAATAGGCGTATCCAAATCGTCTCTACGTTGCACGTTTTGTTGGTTATTCGATAAATTATTTGGATCCTGTACATTATGACCATAAGTCGGCGCATTTGTTCTTGGTGCACCAAACTGGTTCGTCATCGGTTGTTGACCGGTAGACGCCGTTTGAGGGCGCGGAGAAATCTGAATTTCCGGCGCTTCCGGCTCACCAATACCGGTTGCAACGATTGTTACGCGAATTTCATCAACCATATCAGGCACTAAAGTCGTACCCACCACAACCGTAGCCTCATCCGAAGCAAAAGCTTTAATTGTATCGCCGACAGCCTGAAACTCGGTTAAGCCCAAATCCATACCGGCAGTAATATTGACCAGCACCCCTCTGGCACCGGATAAATCCACGCGTTCTAATAAATCGCTTTTCACCGCAATTTTTGCCGCATCTTCCGCACGACCTTCACCCGGAGCACCTAATGCGGAACCGAAGCCAATCATGGCCTGCCCCATTTCTGACATTACGGTACGAACATCAGCGAAGTCCACGTTAATTAAACCCGGGGAAGTAATCATATCCGAAATACCGGTAACAGAATTACGCAACACGTCATTAGCGGCGGAGAAAGCTTGCATTAATGTTGCATTTTTCGGCATAACTTTGGCTAATTGTTCATTTGGAATGATGATAAGGGAATCTACATGTTTGGATAATTCTTTGATCCCCATTTCGGCAAACATCATTCGTTTCTTACCTTCAAAAGCAAATGGTTTGGTCACCACGGCAACGGTAAGAATACCTAATTCTTTTGCAATTTGTGCAACAATTGGTGCGGCTCCCGTACCGGTACCGCCTCCCATGCCGGCGGCGATAAATACCATATCGGCACCTTCCAACATTTGACGAATCGCATCTTGGTCATCTTCGGCGGCTTTACGTCCGACATTCGGATTTGCACCGGCACCTAAACCTTTGGTGGTATTTGCACCAATTTGAACCGTTTGTTGTACTTGGCTTTTACGTAACGCTTGAGCATCGGTATTAATGGCATAGAACATAATTTTCCCATGTTCATCGGTATTCATCATCGTTTCATCAACAATGGTACCGCCCACATTATCTTTTACCATTGTGGCAACCATATGGTTAACGGCATTACCGCCACCACCACCGACACCGACCACTTTAATCAGCGCGCCATTCATTTCACCAAGATCATAATCTACTGGTTCAAACATACTTATTCTCCGTCACTGCCGACACATTATCGACATATATTAAAACCCAAATTGTTCATATTGTAGATGAAAAATCAAAATTCTCAAAATTCCGACCGCACTTTATTAAAAATTTTTTTCATCACATTGCCGCATGCGCTGAAAAATCCGCCATCGGAATGTTCTTCATTTAACGGTCCTTCATCTTCATTACTGTGCTCATATTGTAATAAACCGATAACCGTTGCATATTGCGGTTTATTTACATAATCGGTCAATCCGGTAATATTCAGCGGACTACCGATTCTTACTTGAGCATTTGGACCAAATACTTCCACCGCACCGTCTTTCAAATCTTCAATTTGCGCCCCACCACCGGTAATCACGATGCCGGCAATAAGATCAAATTTAATATGTTTGGCTTCTAAGTCTGCTTTCAAATAAAGCAATTCATTCTTTACCAAACCAAGTAATTCTTTGTAACGTGCAGAAGTCACCAAAGAAAGTTGCTCTTTTGTTAATGTACGTGGTCCACGTCCGCCGATACTGGACACTTCAATTTTTTTGTCCGCATGATATTTAGGCGGGGTTAATGCGCTACCGTGGTTTACTTTAATACTTTCTGCTTCCATTCGTGAAGTGGCACAAGCATAAGCAATATCATCAGTAACACGATTCCCTGCATAAGGAATCACTTTACTGAAACGTAACGCACCGTTGATATACACCATAATATCCATCGTACCGGCACCGAAATCAATTAAACAAACCCCCAAATCCTTTTCATCTTCGGTGAGCACGGAATAACTGGAGGCCAAGCCTGAAAACACAATTTTATCGACTTTTAATTTGCAACGTTCTACTGCTTTCTTCAGGTTGTTTAGCCAATCTTGGTGGCAAGCAATTAAGTGGGTTTGCGCTTTTAAACGAACACCTTGTAACCCCAACGGATTTTTAATGTTCATTTGCTTATCAACAGCAAATTCTTGCGGAATAATGTGAAGTAAAGACAAGCCTTCCTGCATTTTTACCGAACTTGCCGTATGAATTGCGGAATCAATTTCATCTTGAGTCACTTCGCCTTCGGCAATAGGCACGAAACCATTTTCATTAAGACTTTGAATGTGTTCTCCGGTAATGGCTAAAGTCACGCTCATAATGCGACAGTCGGCAACGGATTCCGCCGCCTCAATGGCACGCTGAATAGAAGTTACCACCGCATTTAAGTCGGTAATGCTCCCTTTATCGATCCCTTTAGACGGGCAACTGCCCACACCAAGCACATTCACTACGCCGTCCGGTAAAACCTCACCAACTACGGCAACGACTTTGGAAGTACCCACTTCCAAGCCAACAATCGTCTTTGATTCCACAATTTTAGACATTTTCTAACTTCACACTGTTAATCATTAATTTAAATCAACCATACCCACCGTCGCACCGGACGCATAACGCAAATCGACATAGGAAAGTTTTTTATTTTCAGGCACTTCAATCTGCGGATAAATCGTCACAAAACGATCCAGTTTAGTTTTCCACTCACCACGCCCAAGTTTCAGCACCACATCATTATCCAATACCACTTGCCAAGCGCCCCGCGCATCAATCGCCACCGCTTTAAGGGTTAACCCTTTCTGTTTTAAGTCGGCATAGATTCTATTCCAAGCATCCAACACTTTTTCGCTTTGAAAATCAGGCCCTGACAAACGAGGCAAATTTTGTTCTTTCAATTTACTCATTGGTAATTGAAAAACCACGCCGTCTTTTGAAAGAAATTCGGTTTCGTTCCAAATAGCGACCGGCTGATATTCCGTGACCCAAACGCTCAATCTGTTCGGCCACATTTTGCGTACCACCGCGCCTTTCACCCAAGGCATCATCTCAATTTGTTCACGGATTAAATCGGCATCCTGCCCGAAAAAGCCTTTTAACTCACCCATTTTCAGCAAGGCTTCTCGCACATCCGCATCATCGGTAAAATTCGGCGTGCCTACCAAAGCAAAAGCACTGATCGGCTTACTATCTAATTTTTCTAAAAAATTTTGCCAATTTGAATAAGAATAGAACAAAATGCCAACGCATAATAGCACAAGTAATAATTTAATTTGCACAAAAACTTTTGATTTCGGCTCACCATATCTTATATTTTGTGGGGTTTTGCGTTTTAATAAATTCATTCCGCGCTCAACTCTAAAATTTTCTCAACCAACTGCTCAAAAGAATAGCCGACCATTGCTGCCGATTTTGGGAATAAACTGTGGCTGGTCATGCCCGGGTTGGTGTTAACTTCCACCAAACGGAATTGACCTTCCGCATCCGCCATCACATCAATACGACTCCAACCACGGCAGCCCACTACATCATAGGCCTGTTTCACCAAACGACGGAGTTCCTGTTCACGTTCCTCGCTTAATCCTGCCGGGCAAAAATATTGTGTATTGTCGGAAATGTATTTTGCGTCATAATCATAAAATTCCCCTTCCGGCACAATTTTAATGGAAGGCAACACTTCATTATCCAGCACCGGCACGGTAAATTCATCGCCGGCAAGCCATTCTTCAATTAACACGGTACGATCAAATTTAAGCGCAAAATCCACCGCACTTTCCAGCTCATCGATGGATTTCACTTTAGTTAATCCAACGCTGGAACCTTCTAAGGAAGGCTTAACCATCAAAGGCAATCCTAGCTTTTTGACCACAGAGTCAGGGTTTAAGTTTAGTCTATTTTCCGCCGTCACAATTTCCATCTCGGCAACAGGTAAACCAAAGGCTTTCCATAACATTTTAGTGCGCATCTTATCCATAGTGAGTGCAGAGGTCATGACGCCGCAACCTGTGTAAGGAATACCAATTTGCTCAAGCAACCCTTGCATGGTGCCGTCTTCCCCGCCACGACCGTGCAAAATGTTAAACACGCGATCAAAACCCTGCTCTTTTAAGGTTGCCACCGGAAATTCTTTCGGATCGATAGGATGAGCGTCATAGCCTTGTTTGCGTAAAGCGTTTAATACCGCAGATCCCGAATTTAAAGACACCTCGCGTTCGGCAGAGGTTCCGCCCAATAATACGGCGATTTTTTCCTGTTTTAATGTTTTACTCATATTGTTATCCACTTATTCTTTCGTCCAACGTTCCACCAACTGACGTGACAATTTGCTCACGCTACCCGCACCCTGCGCCAAAATTAAATCCCCGTCCTGAATAATTTGATCGAGCACGTCACCTAATTGTTCCGTATCGGACACCAAAATCGGATCGACTTTTCCTAAATTACGAATAGAACGGCATAATGCTTTACTGTCTGCCCCCACAATCGGTGCTTCACCCGCCGGATACACATCTAACATAATCAAGGCGTCCACTTGAGACAGAACCTGCACGAAATCATCGAATAAATCGCGTGTGCGGGAATAACGGTGTGGTTGAAAAATCATCACAATGCGTTTATTTTCCCAACCTTGGCGCGCCGCTTGAATAGTCACCCCCACCTCGGTCGGATGATGACCATAATCGTCCACCAACATGACTTTGCCGTTCGGACGAATAAATTGCCCTAGCTGATCGAAACGACGCCCCGCCCCTTGGAAATCCGCCAACGCTGCTAAAATCGCTTCGTTTTTAATGCCTTCTTCTTTAGCAACTACCAAAGCCGCCGTGGCATTTAACGCATTATGGCGCCCCGGTACATTGAGCAACACATCAATACGTTCGCCGTTCGGACAAATGACTGTGTAATGTCCTTGAAAACCGGTTTGTTGATAATCTTCGATACGATAGTCGGCGCTCTCACTAAAGCCGTAAGTAATCACCTGACGTCCCACCTGCGGCACTAAGCCCATCAACACCGCATCATCGGCGCACAACACCGCTAGACCGTAAAACGGCAGATTATGCAGAAAATTCACATAAGTTTGCTTCATTTCATCAAAATTGCCGTGATAAGTGTCCATATGATCCGGCTCAATGTTGGTCACGATAGAAATCATCGGCTGCAAATGCAGGAAAGAGGCGTCGCTTTCGTCCGCCTCGGCAATCAAATAACGGCTACAACCCAAGTGCGCGTTCGTTCCCGCCGATTTCACCAACCCGCCGTTAACGAAAGTCGGATCCAAGCCCGCTTCGGCATAAATCATAGAAACCATCGCCGTCGTAGTGGTTTTACCGTGCGTACCGGCAACTGCGATACCGTGACGGAAACGCATTAATTCCGCGAGCATTTGTGCGCGCTGAATCACCGGAATACGGGCTTCTTTTGCCGCCGCTACTTCCGGATTGTCGCCGTGAATCGCGGAAGAAATCACCACCACGCTGGCACCGGCAATATTCTCCGCTTTATGTCCGATAAACACTTTCGCGCCGGCGTGCGTTAAACGTTGAGTCACCGCACTTTCGGCAATATCCGAACCGGAAATATGATACCCCTCGTTCAGTAAAATTTCCGCAATGCCGCACATGCCCGCGCCGCCGATACCGATAAAATGGATTTGCTTAACCCGGCGCATTTCCGGAATGATGTTTCTAATCTGTTGATGATAGTTATCCATTGATATTTCCTTTTTTCTGCAAGTCGGCGGAGGTAAAAAACCCCGCGAAAAACGACCGCACTTTTCTCTTTTTATTTAATTCGCCACGTCTTCAATGACGTCGGCAACCCGCTTGGCGGCTAACGGCGTTGCCATTTTTTTGGCATTTAACGCCATGGTCAATAATTTTTCACGATCTGCCAATAACGGCGCTAGCGCTTGTAATAAGCGCTCTTCGGTAAATTCCGGCTGTTCAATAATCACCGCTGCGTCCGCATCGGCTAAATATTTAGCATTCAAAAATTGCTGACGATCTTTATGTTGGAACGGCACAAAAATTGCCGGCGTACCTACTGCCGCCAATTCGCAGACCGTTAGCGCACCGGAGCGACAAATCACCAAATCCGCCCAGGCGTAGGCTTCCGCCATGTTGTCAATAAATTCGGTGGCAACGCCGTTGCGGTTTGTCTGATAAATTTCTTCAATGCCGGCTAAATTGCCTTTGCCTACCTGATGACGCACATAAATATCCAAACCTTGCGCGCTGAGCTTAGCGGCAACTTGCGGCACGGTTTGATTTAATACGCGCGCCCCTTGACTACCGCCCACCACTAAAATGCGTAAGGTTTTATCACGCGCGGCAAAGCGCACTTCCGGCGATTCCGTTTGAAATAAATCACGACGAACCGGGTTACCCACCACCTCGGCATGGGGAAAGGCGTTCGGAAAAGCTTGCAATACGCGGGCGGCGATTTTGGATAGCCAATTGTTGGTTAAGCCCGCAACGGCATTTTGTTCGTGCAACACCACCGGCACACCGCAAAGTTTTGCCGCGATGCCGCCCGGGCCGGACACATAACCGCCCATGCCTAACACAGCGTTGGGCTGATATTGTTTGATAATCTTACGCGCCTGCCACACTGCACGCAAAATAGCAAAAGGCGCCAATAATAAACTCTTGATGCCTTTGCCGCGTAAACCTGAAATTTGGATAAATTCAATGGGAATACCATGTTTGGGTACAAGTTGGGCCTCCATACGATCTTGCGTGCCCAACCAGCGGATTTCCCAGCTTTGTTGTTGTAATTCTTGTGCAACGGCAATGGCAGGAAAAACATGTCCGCCCGTTCCGCCTGCCATCACTAATAATTTTTTACCCATATCTCTTCTCTAAAAAAACACTTGAAAAAACGACCGCACTTTTTTCCGCTTAGTCATCCCGCAATCGCGCCTGACCACCCCGCATTAAGCGATTTTCATGGTCAATACGCAATAACATACCGATAGTGACGGACATGATGATAATACTGGAACCGCCATAACTGATCAGCGGGAAGGTTAAACCTTTAGTCGGCAACATACCCAGCGCCATACCCAGGTTGACGAAGCCTTGGAAGAAAATCCAAAAACTGATGCCGAATGCTAAAAAGCCTTTGAAACGTTGCTCTAATAGCAAGGATTCTCGTCCGATTTTCATGGCGCGGAAAACCAATAAACCGAGCAGAATAATGATGACTAAAATGCCGAAAAAGCCGAATTCTTCACCCACAATCGCCATCACGAAGTCGGTATGCGCTTCCGGCAAATATTCCAGTTTCAATACGGAATTGCCTAGTCCTTCGCCGAAAAAGCCACCGCGCCCGAACGCCATCAAGGAGTTGGATAATTGGAAGCCGGTGCCGTAAGGGTCTTTGAAGGGGTCCATAAAACCTGTGATACGTTTCAGTCGGTAAGCGGAAGAAAGCACCAACCACACGAACATCAGCACGCCCACGCCGATTAAGCCGATGAACTGCCAGAAATTGGCACCGACAATAAACAATAAGCCAAAGGTGATGATGAATAACACGACGGTACTACCCAGGTCAGGTTGCACCAACAGGAAACAGCCCATTAATCCCATCACCACAAAGGGCTTGAACGCACTCAATTTGCGGCTGCGCACTTCGTCGTAGCGGCGGGTGAAATAGCTGGCGAGGAAACAGGTTAAGGCGAGTTTGGCGAACTCCGCCGGTTGAAAGTTAAACAATCCCATGGGAATCCAACGTCGCGCGCCGTTGACCTCGCGCCCAATACCGGGAATCATGACAAGGAAAAGCAAAATAAGCGCGATACCGAATAATTTGACGTGCCATTTTTCCCATTTTTCCATGGAAATTTGTAGCGTAAAATAGCAGGTGACGCCGGACAGAATAATGTAAATCACATCCCGTTTGGCAAAGTAAAACGCGTCGCTGTACAATCGCGTGCCCACCGGAATGGACGCGGAAGACACCGCCAATAAGCCAATAAGTAACAGCACCAAATACAACCACAACAATGCACGATCGTATAACAAATTGGTCGGCGCCACTGTGGTCACGTTTTGACTGCTTTCTTTGAACTTATCCCAAAATCCCATGCTGCGAACCTGTTTAACTTAAACGTGCCAAACGCGTAAATTCATCGCCGCGTGCTTCAAAACAACTGAACTGATCCAAACTGGCGCACGCCGGAGATAACAACACCATATCGCCTGATTGTAACTGCGGGCGAATCGCCGTAATGGCCTGTTCCATGGTATCGAATAATTGACTTTGTGAAGCAAGTGCGGCTAATTGCTTGCCGTCGCGACCGAAACAATAGCAATGAATGTGCGGTTGATTAATTAGGCGTGCCAATTCGGCGAAATCCGCGCCTTTGCCATCGCCGCCGAGCAATAAATGCAACTTGCCCGCCACCTGTAAACCGGTTAACGCCGCCACGGTACTGCCCACATTAGTGGCTTTGGAGTCGTTAATCCAACGCACGCCGTTGGCAATATGTGCTACTTGAAAGCGGTGATCCAAGCCGCCGAACTCACGAAGTGCGGTCTGAATTCCGAGTAAATTTATGCCTGCCGCCTGTGCCAAAGCAATCGCTGCTAAGGCGTTCATGTAATTATGGCGACCGCTTAATTTCATCTCGTCGCAGGCTAAAATCCTTTCATCACGCGCCATTAAAACGGCTCTATTATTTTCGGTTTTCAGCCAATAATCCGCGTTGTTTTCGGCAAAAGCCACCTGTGTTTGCGGATGTTGGACCGTCGGCAATGTCAATGGGTCTTCCCCGTTAATGACCGCCGTTTGGCAATTTTCATAGATTTTTAATTTGGCGTTGCGATAATCCTGTAAATCCACGTAGCGGTTCATATGATCTTCGGTTACGTTTAACACCGTTGCCGTCGCGGCTTTTAGAGAATAGGTGGTTTCCAATTGGAAGCTGGACAGTTCCAACACATACAAATCATGTTGCTGATTTAATAAGGAAAGTGCGGGGATGCCGATATTGCCACCCATGCCGACGCTTAACCCGGCGGCTTTTGCCATTTCCGCCACCAAGCTGGTGACGGTGCTTTTGCCGTTGGAGCCGGTGATCGCCACGATTGGTTTATCCGCTTCACGGCAGAATAATTCGATGTCGCCGACAACTTCCACGCCAGCCAGAAGTGCGGTCTGAATTTCAGGTGTTTTGACTGCCAGTCCCGGACTGATGACAATGAGATCGCTTTCCAGCAGCCATTGTTGATTTAAGCCGCCCGTATGCAATGGGATGGCGCTGTCCAGTTGCTCTGCGCCTGCCGGATTTTTACGCGTATCAATGACGCGCACGTTCGCCTGTTTGGCGCGCAGAAAATCGACACAGGATAAGCCCGTTTTGCCTAACCCGATAACCGTGACTTTTTTATTCTGATATTGCATTGAAATTCTCTCTCAAAAACGACCGCACTTTATCGGCTTAACGCAGTTTTAAAGTAACCAATCCGATTAACACGAGCATCAAAGAAATGATCCAGAAGCGTACAATTACACGCGGCTCCGGCCAACCTTTTTTCTCGAAATGGTGATGAATCGGTGCCATGAGGAAAATGCGTTGTTTGTTACGCAGTTTGTAGGAACCCACTTGTAAAATCACAGACAGGGTTTCCATGACGAAGACGCCGCCCATGATGAGTAATAAAAATTCCTGGCGCACTAATACGGCAATCACGCCCAAGGCGCCGCCTAATGCCAATGAGCCCACATCGCCCATAAACACCTGTGCAGGGTAAGTGTTGAACCACAAGAACCCTAACCCCGCGCCGACGATAGCGGTACAGAACACCACCAATTCCGCGCTGAATTTAATGTATGGAATGTGCAAATATTCGGCGAAATTGATATTACCTGTCGCCCATGCAACCAAGGCAAATGCGCCCGCTACCAGCACCGTCGGCATAATCGCCAAGCCGTCCAAACCGTCGGTAAAATTCACCGCGTTACTGGAACCGACGATCACGAAATACGACAACACAATATAAAAGACACCGAGTTGCGGCATAAATTCTTTGAAAAACGGCACGACCAAGCGTGTGGCATCGGTGTCTTTGCCCATGGCGTACATGCCGAAAATCGCCACTAAGGCGACGACGGAAAGCCAGAAATATTTCCAACGGGCAATTAAACCGTCGGTGCTTTTGCGGGTAATTTTGCGGTAATCGTCCACAAACCCCACGGCGCCGTAGCCGAATAACACAAATAAGCTGAACCAGATATAAGGATTGCGTAAATCCGCCCATAATAAGGTGCTCACGCCGATGGCAAACAGAATCATCACGCCGCCCATGGTCGGCGTACCTTTTTTGGCGAAATGGCTTTCCGGCCCGTCATTCCGCACAACCTGACCGAACTTCAGCATTTGCAGGCGACGAATGACTTTCGGACCAATCCATAAAGAGACTAAAAGTGCGGTCAACAAGGCTAAAATGGCGCGCACGGTGATATAAGAAATAACGTGGAAACTCGAATAATATTTGGTTAAAAACTCAGCGATCCAAACTAACATAAAAAATTACCTTTTAATAAATCGATCACGTCTTCCATTTTCATACTGCGTGATCCTTTCACCAAAACAACGACTTTTTGTTGTGTTAATTGCTGTTTAATGATTGGTGTTAAATAAGCGACAAGTTCCGTTTTATCGGTAAAATGACGTCCGGAATTGACCGCACTGATGGCGGCGCTGGAACGTCCGAAAGAAAGTACCAAATCTAAATGGGCGGTATGGGCAAAATCCCCCACCTCTTGATGACAAAGTTGCGTATTATCGCCTAATTCGCCCATATCACCAACAACAAAGACACGAAAAGCGGGATATTTTTGTAATACGGAAATCGCCGACTTCATGGACCCCACATTGGCGTTATACGTGTCGTCCAATAACAAGAGGTTTTCGCAAGGTTGAACCGGGAACAAACGCCCTTTTACCAAGGACGGCGTTTCCAAACCTTTTTTTACCTGTGCTAACGTTGCGCCCACATTCATTGCCAACGCGGTCGCCGCCAAGGTGTTAGATACATTGTGTTCACCCAGATACGGGGAGTTGATTTGCACGCTGCCTTGCGGAGTGTGCAACACGAAAGACGCGCCCTGTTCGGAGAATTGAATACGTTCGGCGTAAAAATCCGCCTGCGGATTGTCATAAGCGAAATATTGTACATCGTGTTGACCGATGTCTTGCCGCCATTTTTGTTGATAGTTATGCGCCAAGTTGATGACAGCAACGCCGTCTTTCGTGAGTCCGCGAAAAATTTCGCCTTTTGCCGTCGCTACGCCTTCAATAGAACCGAAACCTTCCAAATGCGCCGCCATCACGTTATTGACTAACGCCACATCAGGTTGCGCCAAGGCGGTAGTGTAAGCAATTTCGCCGATATGATTGGCGCCCAGTTCAATGACGGCGAATTTGTGTTTTTCCGTTAAACGTAACAAGGTGAGCGGCACGCCGATGTCGTTGTTAAAGTTGCCTTGAGTAAATAAAACGTCGTCAAAATCCAGCGCACTTTGTTGCAAAATGGCGGCAGTCATCTCTTTCACGGTGGTTTTGCCGGAAGAGCCCGTCATCGCCACGACTTTCGGATTGATTTTTTCACGCAACCATTTGGCAAGCTGCCCTAGCGCAAGGCGACTGTCTTTAACGACAAGTTGGGCGATATTGTCTTCTGTCGGGTGTTCCACCACGGCAGCCACACAGCCTTGTTCGGCGGCTTTGGTAACATAATCGTGCGCATCGAAATTTTCCCCTTTCAGGGCAAAAAACAAGCCGTTACTGACCGACTTACGGCTATCCGTACTCACGCTGTCGACGGTAATATCACCATCGCCGATGAGTTGCGCCTCTAAAATGGAGGCAAGTTGTGCAAGAGATAATGTAATCATGTTGTTCTTTTAGTGAAATAAATAATGACGGGCAACTTCCTGATCGGAAAAATGATGTTTGGTTTTGCCGATGATTTGGTAATCTTCGTGCCCTTTACCGGCAATTAAAATCACGTCATTTTCCACCGCACTTTTAATGGCGGTAGCAATGGCTTCTTCGCGCTGATGAATGACCTGCACGCGTTGCGGATTGGCAAAGCCTTTTAAAATATCCGCCATGATTTTCGTATGATCTTCGGTACGTGGGTTGTCATCGGTGGCAATCACGTTATTCGCCAACTGTTCGGCGATTTTCGCCATCAGCGGACGTTTACCGCTGTCGCGATCGCCGCCGCAACCGAAAATACACCAAAGCTTACCATGGCAATGCAAACGCGCCGCCTGCAAAGCTTTTTCCAACGCATCGGGGGTATGGGCGTAATCCACGATCACCGTCGGTTTCTGCGGCGCATGAATCATTTCCATACGTCCGCATACCCCGGTGAGTTGATGCACGCTGTTGACTAAATCGGATAACGGATAGCCAAGCTCCAACAAGGTTGCCGTCACCAATAACAAATTGCTGACGTTAAAAGCGCCGATAAGCGAACTTTGTAACTCCCCACAGCCCCATGAGGATTCAAATTTAATCTTCGCGCCTTTGTGATTAAAGACGACATCCACAGCTTTTAGCCATTTGGCGTGTTGCGGAATAAAATTCGCGTTGGCACTGACGGCGACGGCACCCGGCATTTCCGCCAGCCATGCGGCTCCGACGGGGTCATCCGCATCAATAATTTGATGATGACTGTCCAACTCGGTAAACAAGCGTTTTTTCGCCGCCGCATAATTTTCCATGGTGTGATGGTAGTCCAAATGATCGCGGCTTAAATTGGTAAATACCGCTGCGCTGAAATGCACCGACTCTACGCGATGCTGCACCAACCCGTGCGAAGACACCTCAATGGCGGCAAAATCTGCGCCTTTTGCCACAAAATCTGCCAACGACGCTTGAATTTCCACTGCCGAGCCCGTTGTATTGGCAGCTTCTTTTACCTGCCCGAATAAGCCATTGCCAATGGTTCCCATCACCGCGCTGCGGTGTCCTAAAAGTTGCGTCCATTGTGCCAATAATTGCGCCGTCGTGGTTTTACCGTTGGTGCCGGTAATGCCGACTAAAGTTAAATGTTTAGAGGGATAGTGATAAAACATATCCGCAAGGCGGGATAAATTTTCACTCAATTGATAAAAAGCAATGAGAGGAACCTGTTGCTCGTAACGAACTTGGAGATGTTCTGCCGCAGAATCGGCCTCAAAAATGACCGCACTTGCACCGTTTTGTAAGGCTTGCGGAATGTATTGGCGACCATCGGCTTGGTGCCCTTTAATAGCAATAAAAAGACAGCCGGCCTTTGCAGTACGGCTGTCTAATGTCATTTCGGTTAGGTTGATGTCTTCGGCAAGATCAATCCCTAAAAGTGCGGTTAATCGGTGCATTATTTTTTCTCATCAAGTTAGTTAACGCCACTCGCTTTTTTATCGCTTAAACGCACGGTACGTTTTGCCGTTTTTTCTTGATCCAAGCCATCCGGCGCAACGTTGTTGGTGCGTAACGCATAACTCATAATGTTGGAGAATAACGGCGCAGATACCGCACCACCGTAGTATTGACCGGCTTTCGGATCGTTAATCAAAACCACCAACGCATAACGTGGATCGGAAATCGGCGCGATACCTGCGGTGTACGCCACATATTTATCCACATAACGACCGTTTTCCAATTTCTTCGCCGTACCGGTTTTCACACCCACGCGATAGCCGTCCACCATGGCGCGACCGTTTTTAATCGCCACTTTTTCCATCATATTCACCACTTCGCGGGTGACTTTTTCGGAGAATACGCGATTGCCCACAACCGGCGGATCCACTTTGGTAATGGATAACGGACGATAAATCCCGAAGCTGCCCAAAGTTACGTAGGCGCGCGCAATTTGTAACGGCGTGGCGTTAATACCATAACCATAAGCGACGTTAGCGCGTTCAATATCAGACCAACGGGCGCGGTGCGCATTTAACAAACCGGATTGTTCGCCGATTAAACCTAAATCGGTAGCTTTACCCAACCCTGCGTTTTGATAAGTTTCCATCAACGCATTCGGCGGCATACGCAATGCCAAACGGCTCACCCCGCGGTTACTGGAATGTTCCAAAATACCGTCCAAGGTTAATTTATCACGCGGCGCAACATCTCTCACTTCATGTCCGTTTAACACCAACGGACCGGTATTAATCACTTCGTCACGACGTACCGCACCACGTTGAAGTGCGGTCAAAACGACGAACGGTTTTACCGTAGAACCCGGCTCAAACGTATCGGTGATCGCGCGGTTACGCATCAATTCGGATTTCACACCGGTACGGTTATTCGGGTTGTAAGACGGCGCATTAACCATCGCCAACACCTCACCGGTACGCACATCCACCAATACGGCAGTGCCAGATTCCGCTTTGTTTTCCGCCACCGCTTTCTTAATTTCGCGATACACCATAGATTGTAATTTTTCGTCAATACTTAAGGTCACGTCCTGGGCATCGTATTTCTTCACATCGGAAATATTTTCCACGATGTTACCGAATTTATCCTTACGGTAAGTACGCAGGCCGGATTTGCCGATTAACATGGAATCAAAACTTTTTTCGATACCTTCGATACCCGTGCCGTCAATGTTGGTATAACCGATTAAATGAGCGGTTTCTTCCACTCGCGGATAGAAACGGCGCGGTTCGGCTTTCAACACGATACCGGTGATTTTTAAATCTTTTACATAGCTTGCCAACGTCGGTGAAATTTGACGGGATAAATACACAAAACGGGATTTCGGATCTTTTTCTACCCGTTTGAGTAAATTGCTGTATGAAATGCCCAAGGCTTCCGCCAGTTTTTGCCAGCGTTCTTTATCTTTCAGGGAATTTTCATCGAAAATGAATTTCGGATCGGCGACCACGGAATACATCGGCACGCTCACGGAAAGCAACTGACCGTTACGATCCAAAATCGAACCGCGCACGAACTGCACTTCCTGTTTGCGCAAGGAGCGTTTATCCGCTTCATCAATTAATGAATCGGCATTAACAATTTGAACATAAGCGGCTTGAGCGATAAGCGCAGTCAATCCCACCACAATTAAACTCAGTGCGGATAAATAACGACCTTTTAAAAAACTTCTTTCATACACCGGTTTCGGTTTATTAGGTTTTACCGAAGAACCGCTTTTAACGGAAGTTTTTGTCGTTTTCTTTGCTTTTAAAGGTTTTACCGATTTATTAAATTTCACCATTTTCATCACCTTCAGCTTTACTCAAGAATTACAACTTCTTGTTCGGGTGTTGCACGCTGCATGCCTAATTGTCTGGCAATCGCTTCAATTCGAGTGTTATCGCTTTGTGTCGCCTCTTCTAATTTTAAATTTAAAAATTCATTTTCTAATGCTTGGTGCTGAAGAACCAAGTCACCTTTTTCCGCCACCAGACTGCGGGTCTGATGGGTAATCCAAACGGTGCCGAGAGCTGTTACCACAATCAACAATAACAAGATCAGCACAAACTTATTCGACGTGAATAAGTCTTCCATAATAATGTCTTGTAGCGGGTATCTATCGTTATTTTCCAACATCAGTTAATTCTCTCGGCTATGCGTAATACGGCGCTTCGGGCTCTCGGGTTTTGGGCGATTTCGGCATCACTCGGCATAATGGCTTTACCGATCACTTTTAACGTTTGATTGCGCTGAATTTGATCTTCGCGCAACGGAAGCCCTTTCGGAATCGCTTCCCCCTGACTTTGCTTGCGCATAAATTGTTTCACCATGCGATCTTCCAGCGAGTGGAAACTGATCACGGATAAACGACCTTGCGGTGCCAACACGCTTAATGCGGCTTGTAATACTTTTTCCAACTCATCCAACTCGGCATTGATATAAATGCGAATCGCCTGAAAACTACGGGTTGCCGGATGTTTATGCTTATCTTTAAACGGCACAGCTTGCGTGATTAATTCGGCAAGTTGCGACGTTCGCGTTAAATATTCACCGCCATTTTGTACCGCACTTTTGTTGTAATCGACGATGGCTTTGGCGATGCGTTTAGCAAAACGCTCTTCACCGAAGGTTTTTAACACCCAAGCCAAATCCTGCTCGGAAACCTGTGCAAGCCATTCGGCGGCGGATTGCCCTCTTGAGCTATCCATACGCATATCTAACGGACCGTCTTTCATAAAACTGAAACCGCGTTGTGCATCATCCAATTGTGGCGAAGACACACCAAGGTCAAGCAAAATACCGTCAATTTTGCCGACTAAACCGAGTTTTTCACAAAGAGGTAAAATTTCCGAGAAAGCGCAATGTTCAATATGAAAACGCGAATCCTGAATTTTTTTTGCTTCCGCGACGGCTTGCGGATCGCGATCGATCGCAATCAACTTGCCGTTAGCCGATAATTGGGAAAGGATTAAACGGGAATGACCGCCCCGACCAAAAGTACCATCGATATAAATGCCGTTTTCTTTCAATGCCAGACCATCTACGGTTTCATGCAATAAAACCGTCAAATGTTCAGCTGAAGAAAACGTATTTAACTGCGTCATAAGTCATTACCAATGGTACATAAAAAATTTCAATGTAAAAAAGAAGAAGATAGAGCGGCGTAACCGCCGCTTATCTTTTGCTAGTGCCGCTGTTCTGTGAGTTTTCCTCTTATAATGACAGCGTTTTTAATTTTTCCGATAATGCGAAGGTATCCGTTGCACCTAATGCCATGTCTTGTTCCACCTGGGCTTGCCATTCCGCGTCACTCCAGATTTCAAACTTATTCAATTGCCCCACCAACATAATGGATTTTTCTAATTTGGCATGTTGACGCAATGGACCGCTGATTAAAATTCGACCTGCATTATCTAATTCACATTCTGTGGCATAACCTAACATTACCCGTTGAAGACTACGTTGTACGGGATCGAAGTTGGAGAGTTCAAGGAGTTTTTGTTCGATGATTTCCCATTCCTGTAACGGATAAAGCAATAAACAAGGCTGACGAATATCTACGGTACAAACCATTTGTCCTTGATTTTGTTCTAAAAGCTCGGCGCGATAGCGGGTCGGGATAGAAATTCTACCCTTCGCATCTAAATTAACCGCCGAAGCTCCACGAAACATGAATTTATTCCTTTTTTCCGTTTAATTGGTCTGAATTTGGGATTTTCTTCCAAAATTCTCCACAAAAAACCACTTTCTACCACTTTTCGCTAAGTTTATTATTTGTTTGTACAAGTTGCAAGCTGTTTCAGGATCCTCTGTGTAAAGTTTTGTATTTTTTTATCGGATCGTCTAAGTAACAGAATGAAATTAAACGTATAAAAAAACACCCTGCCAATTTTCATTAGCAGGGTGTTTTGGTTGCGTTTACCGCAAAAGTGCGGTCAAAATTTTTATTGTTTTGCGAGGTTATCCACTAACGCATCAGGATCCGGCTCACCTGAACGTTTCACCAAGGCGAAGAATAAGACAACACATACAACCGTTGTAGCAAAGCCTAAATACACAGATAACTGATAATCTAAACTAAAGCCGATTTTGTTGTAATACAAGTACGTGGCACAAACTGTGGTGATGAACCATGCAGGGATGGAAGCCACCCAGTGGAATTTATGGTAGCGGTATAAATATGCCGCAGCCGTCCATAACATCACCATCGCAGTCATTTGGTTTGCCCAAGTGAAATAGCGCCATAATACGCTGAAGTCGATAGTGGAAACAAAGAAGCCTAATACGAACAACGGCACCGCAATCAACAAACGTTTAGAAAGTGAACGTTGATCAATGTGGAAGATTTCCGCTAATTGTAAACGTGCCGCACGGAATGCCGTATCGCCGGAGGTGATTGGAAGCACCACTACGCCTAGTACCGCAAAAATACCGCCGATAAATCCAAGGAAGTGTAATGAGCTGTCATACACAACTTTAGACGGGGAACCTGCAGAAATCGCATCTTGTAATGCTTGTGGGTTTTCATAGAATGCCAAACCAACCATACACCAAATTAACGCAATGACACCTTCAGTGATCATCGCACCGTAGAAAATGAAACGACCTTCTTTTTCATTTTCTGCACAACGTGCCATTAATGGTGTTTGTGTTGCGTGGAAACCGGACAATGCACCACAGGAAATGGTTAAGAATAATAATGGCCAAATCGGAACATCACCTTTCACTTGGAAGTTTTGAGTGAATTTATCCCAAGTTAAACCTTGACCATCTGCATCGATCGTACGGAAGAATTCAATCGGATCGACCGCGCTGAAGTGTGCAGAAACCAAACCGTACACCATACCTACGGACATGAAGAGCAATAACGCACCGAAGATTGGATAAATACGACCGATAATTTTGTCGATTGGTAACAAGGTGGCAAGAATATAGTAGGCGAAAATAATCACTGTCCATACGGAAACAACCGTTGCTTTATCCATGCCCCAAACGGTTAAACCGCCGGACTCTACCGCCTGATGAACGGCCTCAACATCACCAAGTTGCAATGCCCCTTGAGAAGCGCCCATGACGTCCATAGTAATGGTCCCCATTAACTGTGCCGGGCTGGCTACGAATACCACACCGACCAATAAAAGAAGAACAAGGGCTAAAATATTAATGAAGACTTTAACCGGGCGACCTAAGAATTTACCCGCCAAATACGGCATGGTTGCGCCGCCGTGGCGAATACTTAACATCCCACAGAAATAATCATGCACCGCACCGGCAAAAATACAACCGATAACAATCCACAACATTGCCACAGGTCCATATAGCGCACCAAGAATCGGACCGAAAATCGGACCGGTACCGGCAATGTTTAATAATTGAATAAGCCAAATTTTGGTTTTGGACATTGGCATGTAATCCACGCCATCATTGAGTTGATACGCCGGCGTTTGACGTTTAGGGTTGATGACAAAAATCTTTTCGATAATTTTGCCATAAATCGCATAACCTAAAATCAACACCAAAACACAGAAGAAAAACCACAACATATGAGAATCCTACAAAGAGAACAGTTAGTTTCATGAGTCAAAAATAACCGGTTCGGGTTAATGTTTAAACGATTTACTCGAAACCGAGTAAAGCGGCGCTATTTTAGGTCTCTGTTACAATTAAGTAAACAAACTATGATCCGTCGGTTCAAAATATCTTCACAAAATGTGATATTAATCACATTTTTAACCTGAACCCAAAGTGCGGTATAAATTTCTTGTGTTTTTAGCAAAAATCGCTACATTGTGCGCCTTATGCACATGAATCACGCAAGAGAAAATTATGTTACATCGCTGCCCCGAATGCCGTAAAAAAATCAGTGAAAGCGCAGAAGCCTGCCCGAACTGCGGTTTTTCCTTTAAGCCGGAAAATCTTGGAGCCTATAAACAAAAGCTGGAAGAACGCCGATTACAGAATGAAGAAATTAATCGCAAAAGCGTTAAACTCCACCTCATTTGGGGCGCAATTTTCGCTTTAGTGTTGATTGTGGCGGGTTGGATAACCGATGGAAAATAAAAAAGGCACAAACCTGAATGTTTGCGCCATCCCAAATGAACAAAAAAATCGACTACTTCGTCATCCATTTATCATAAATTTTTTGATATTCACCATTGGCTTTAATTGTCGCCAACCCTTTATTTAGGCTTTCCTGCAAGGCTTTGTTGGATTTATTCACAGCAATGCCTGTGCCGTTACCGAAATATTTCGGATTCACCACTTTTTCACCGACAAATTGAATATCGGGTTCTTTTTTCATCATGTCCGCCAACAGCGCGGTATCGCTCAATACAATATCAACCCGTCCATTTTTCAGATCCAAAATGGCATCCTGCAAATTCACATAGGCTTTCGCGTCATATTGTTTGGTTTCCGCCAAAGTATATTGCTGAAAGGTAGAACCGTTTTGCACGCCGATATTTTTCGCCGTAGCCAAATCCCCCTTTCCTTTTAACGCCACGTAACTGGCGGAACTGTCGTAATAGGAATCAGTAAACAACACTTGTTTGGCACGCGCCTCGGTAATATCAATCGCCGACATTGCCGCATCAAAATGTTTGGCTTTCAGGCTTGGAATTAACGCATCAAAAGGCTGGGTTTTGAACTGACAAGTGGCTTGAATTTCTTTGCAAATGGCTTGTGCAATATCAATATCAAATCCGACAAGCTCCCCTTTTTCATTGGTCAATTCAAAAGGCGGATAGCTAGGCTCCGTGCCGAAAGTTAAATTCTGTGCGTTCGCTGTGATTGTTGCGCCCATTAACAAGCTGCCGAGTAGTAAGGTTTTCATCGTAATGCGTCCTCTATCTGTGTGAATAATCTGGCGGATAACTTGATGTATTTTGCTTATGATTTGATCAACATGAAAAGATATTACTTTTATTTGCATATTTATGCAATATGAAAACATAAAAAATCCCAAAGGAATTTTGGGATTTTAAAAAACACGATGAAAAACGACCGCACTTTTATAGTGCTACGCACCTTTCATATCCAATCGCTCAAAGGCAAGCACTTTGTTTTCCAGTTTACGCAACAGTAACGTCGCGATGCCGGTAATAATCAAATAAATGCCGCCTGCGATACCGTAAATGGTAAGCGCATCGTATTCCGTGCCGTAAAGCTGTCGGGCATAGCCCATAATGTCCATGATAGTAATGGTGGATGCCAATGCGGTGCCCTTAAATACCAAAATGATTTCATTGGAATAGGAAGGCAACGCACGTTTTAAGGCATACGGAATTAAAATTTTTAGTGTTTGTAAACGGCTCAATCCTAACGCGGCGCAGCTTTCCCATTGTCCTTTCGGAATGGCTTTGACCGCACCGTGAAATAATTGAGTGGAATACGCCGCACTGTTTAATGCTAACGCTAACGCCGCACAAAACCAAGCGTTAGAAAGCACAGACCACAACGGGCCGTCCACAATCCACTGAAATTGTCCCGGACTGGAATAAATCAGAAAGAACTGCACCAATAAAGGCGTACCGGTGAATAAAGTAAGGTATAAATTGACCGCACTTTTTACCGCTTTATTGCCAACGGAAAGCAACACCGTAAGCAATAACGCCAACACAAAGGCGATCGCCAATGAAACCACGGTTAATAACAAACTGGTGGGAATGCCCTGTGCAATAACGCTTAAATATTCTTGAAACATGATTACACTTCCCTTTCAAAGCGCGTAAAACGCAGTTCTAATTTACGGATGCCCACTTGACTCACTAAAGTCACCAAGAGATAAATCAACGCCGCAATGCCGTACCAAGTGAAAGGCTGATGCGTATTGGTGTTAATTAACTGCGCCTGACGCATAATGTCATCCACGCCGATTAAAGAAATTAACGCCGTATCTTTCAGCAGCACCAACCATTGATTGCTCAATCCCGGCAGCGCGTGGCGCCACACTTGCGGCATAATGATATGAATGAAAGTATAACCTTTACTCAGCCCCAATGCCGCACCGGATTCCCACTGTCCTTTAGCAATTGCTTGAATCGCCCCGCGCAAGGTTTGCGAGGCATACGCGGCGAAAATTAAAGATAACGCAAACACGCCGCAACCGAACGCACCGAATTCAATGTACTCGCCGGTAATCAACTCAACAAGTTCGCTGGAACCAAAGTACACCAATAACACAACCAGAATTTCCGGCAATCCACGTAACAAGGCAACAAACACCGCCATCGGTTTTCCCACAAAGCGATTCGCTTCCAGCATGGCAAATACCATGCCCAGAATAAGCCCCAGTACTAACGAGCAAACCGCAAGCCCTAACGTCATCAGGGCTGCGGTCAGCATTAAAGAAAAATAATCGGAAAACATAAGATTATTTGGTCATCCATTTATCATAGATTTTTTGATATTCGCCGCTGGCTTTAATCGCCGCCAAACCTTTGTTGAGGCTTTCTGCAAGTTCTTTATTGGACTTGTTCATGGCGATACCCAAACCGTTGCCGAAATATTTTTTGTTAGTGACTTTATCGCCGACAAACTGAATTTCAGGTTCTTTGGAAATCATGTCTGCCAGCACGGCGGTGTCGCCGAAAATAATGTCAATACGCCCATTTTTTAAGTCTAAAATCGCGTCCTGCAAGCTGGCATAAGATTTCGGCGCATATTGTTTGGTTTCGGCAACCGTATATTGTTGGAACGTTGTGCCGTTTTGCACGCCAACGTTTTTCGCGCTTTCTAAAGTCGCTTTGCCTTTCAACGCTACGTAACTTGCCGTGCTGTCGTAATACGGATCAGAGAACAACACTTGTTTCGCGCGCGCTTCGGTAATATCCATGGCAGAAATTGCCGCATCAAAACGTTTTGATCTCAAGTTAGTAATCAACGAATCAAAAGCCTCGCCTTTGAAATGACAGGTCGTTTGGATTTCTTTACAGATAGCGTTGGCAATATCCACATCAAAACCAATAATCTCACCTTTTTCATTCGTGGATTCAAACGGTGGGTAACTTGGTTCCATGGCAAAGGTTAAATCCTGTGCATTGGCTGCTACGGCAGAACCCAATAAAATCGCGCTTAACAGTAATTTTTTCATGTTATTTCTCCTACTCAAGGTTAAATATTGTGTGATAGATATTGTTTAAGTTGTTCCGTTTTCGGTTGCTCGAAGCAGGTTTTATCACCGATTTCCACGATATGCCCCTGTTCCATGTACACTACTTTCGTCGCCACTTTTTTCGCCACATTCACTTCATGGGTCACAATCACTTGGGTAATCCCCGTTTGTTGCAATTCTTCAATAATGGAAACGATTTGTGCGGTAATTTCCGGATCCAGCGCCGCCGTCGGTTCGTCAAATAGCAACACTTGCGGTTTCATCATTAACGCGCGGGCAATTGCCACGCGTTGTTGCTGCCCACCGGACAAATGCAACGGAAAACGCTCGGCGAACTCTTCTAAACGTAAACGTTGCAATAACTCCAACGCTTGTTGCTTGGCTTCCGTTTCGCTCACGCCCAGAATTTTCATGGGTGCTTCAATGAGATTTTGCAACACCGTCATGTGCGGCCACAGATTGTATTGCTGGAACACCATGCCCACATCGCGGCGTAGCTGACGAAGTTGCTTCGGATCATTACCAAAAGACAAGTCAAACTGATTATTGGCAATGCTTAATTTTCCCGATTGCGGCACTTCCAATAAATTCAGAGTACGAATCAAGGTGCTTTTCCCCGCGCCGCTCGGCCCTAGCAACACCACCACATCACCGTCATCGGCGGTTAAGTTAATATCAAACAAGGCTTGGTTCGCGCCATAAAAAAAATTTAAATTTTCAACACTGATTGTCATTCTTCACTACTTCTCTACATCAATAACGTAAAATTGAAAACATATTATGCTTTTATGAATAATTATGCAACTTAATCTTATAAAAAAATCCCATGTGATTTGGGATTTTTAAAAACATTGTTAAAAATGACCGCACTTTTATTCCTTTTTCGCCATTTCAAATTCAATTAGCATCATCAAAATATGAATGACTTTAATATGGATTTCCTGAATACGATCCGCATAACGGAAATGCGGCACGCGAATTTCCACATCGGCAAGCCCTGCCATTTTGCCGCCGTCTTTGCCGGTCATGGCAATCACTTTCATGCCTTTCGCTTTCGCAGCTTCAATCGCATTCAACACATTTTTAGAATTACCTGAAGTAGATAAACCGAATAATACATCGCCTTTTTGCCCAACCGCTTCCACATAACGAGAGAACACATAGTCGTAACCGAAATCGTTACTTACACAGCTTAAATGGCTCACATCGGAAATGGCGATGGCCGGATAACCCGGACGATTTTCACGGTAGCGACCGGTTAATTCTTCCGCAAAGTGCATGGCATCACAGTGTGAACCGCCGTTACCGCAAGACAACACCTTGCCGCCTTGTTTGAAGCTGTCGGAAATCAATAACGCCGCTTGTTGAATCAGTTTAATGTTGTTGTCATCAGATAAAAATTTGTTTAATACATCCGCCGCTTCGGTAAGCTCGGCTTTGATTTGATCGAAATACATTAGGTTCTCCTTTATAAAATGATGAATTGCGCGCCATTATAACCAAAGTGCGGTATGTTTTTTAAGTATTTTAAAAACATGTCGAAAAACCACCGCACTTTTCATTTAAAAACCATACTTAGCCATCACTTCGGCTTCCGTTAATTTCGGCACATCATTTTTCAATTCATAGAATGCGGGTTTTCTGTCAATAAAGATTTCATCTTCTAGCTTAAAATCCGTTTGAGCAGAAAACAACCCGGCAGAAATTTCATAGCTTTGAGAACCAAGCAAATGATAATAAAGATGTGAACCGCAGTGCTTGCAAAACGCGCGTTCCGCCCACTCGGAGGATTGATAACGGGTAATATGTTCATTACCTTCAACCTCTATTTCCTCGCAGTGAAAAGCAAATAAAGGACCGCCGTTCCAACGCTGACACATATTACAATGACAGGCGTGAACGCTTTTATTTTGTGGTACGGTAATGGAAACCGCTCCGCATAAACATTGACCTTCCATAATATTTCTCCTCATTTTTAGTTCTAAACTCAATCTTTAACCGAGATACATCATTCTCTTTAGCGCGAAGTTAATTCCCGTACTAAATCCATCACAAATTCTAACCGCACTTTATTATCCGTTAAGTCTTTGCTGAAACGGAATTTATGCGGGCCGTCGAAACGATAAACGGCGGGGTTGCGTTGAATTAATTGTAAAAAGATCATCGGGTCTAAATCGGCGTTCGGGGCGAATTCGATGAAACCGCCTTGAGCGTTGGCATCCAAGCGAATCACATTGAGCGGTTTTAAATCCAGACGCAACTGTGCAATTTGCAATAAGTTTCGGGTGGCTTGCGGGAGCGTACCGAAGCGATCGATAAGCTCCACTTTCAATTCGTCCAAAGCTTCGGTATTTTCCGCGCCGGCAATGCGTTTATAGAAAGACAAACGCATATTCACATCGCCCAAATAATCCTCCGGCAGTAACGACGGCACGCGTAAATCAATTTCCGTTTGTTGCTGCGTCAGTTCGTCGAGAGACGGTTCGCGCCCTTCTTTTAAGGCTTTCACGGCGCGCTCTAACAATTCCATATAAAGGGAAAAACCGATGCTTTCAATTTGTCCGCTTTGCTCGTTGCCCAGCAATTCACCCGCGCCGCGAATTTCTAAATCGTGTGTCGCTAAAATAAAACCTGCGCCAAGATTGTCAAGGCTTTCCAAAGCTTCCAGCCGTTTTTGCGCGTCTTTGGTCATCAATTTCGGCGGCGGTGTGAGCAAATACGCATAGGCTTGGTGATGAGAACGCCCCACCCGTCCGCGCAATTGGTGCAACTGTGCCAAACCGAAATTATCGGCGCGTTCGATAATAATGGTATTCGCCGTTGGCACGTCAATGCCCGTTTCAATAATGGTAGAACACACCAACACGTTATAACGTTGATGATAAAAATCCGACATCACGCGTTCCAACTCACGCTCGCGCATTTGTCCGTGCCCGACGGTGACGCGTGCTTCCGGCACAAGTGCGGTCAGTTTTTCCGCCGTATTTTCAATACTCGCCACATCGTTATGCAAATAATACACCTGCCCGCCGCGTAGAATTTCACGCAAAATCGCCTCGCGAATCACCAATTCGTCCGTTTGACGCACAAAGGTTTTAATCGTCAGACGACGCGCCGGCGGGGTGGAAATAATGGAAAGATCGCGAATGCCGTTCATTGCCATGTTTAAGGTGCGGGGAATCGGCGTGGCGGTAAGCGTGAGAATATCAATGTTGGCGCGCAATTGTTTCATTTTTTCTTTTTGGCGCACGCCGAAACGGTGTTCTTCGTCAATAATCAATAAGCCGAGATCGTGGAATTGCACGTCACTTTGGATAATTTTGTGCGTACCGATGAGAATATCCACTTTGCCTTCGGCTAAATCCTGCACCACCTGCTTTTGCTCTTTAGCGGTTTTAAAACGGGACAGCATTTCTACGTTCACCGGTAAATTGGCGAAGCGGTCTTTGAAATTGTCGAAATGCTGCTGCGCGAGCAAGGTGGTCGGCACCAACACGGCGACCTGTTTATGATTCATCACCGCCAAAAATGCCGCGCGCATCGCCACTTCCGTTTTGCCGAAGCCCACATCGCCGCACACCAAGCGGTCCATGGCTTTCGGTTGAGCCATATCGGAAATCACGGCATTGATCGCCATGAGCTGATCGTGGGTTTCTTCAAACGGGAAGGTAGCGGAGAATTGTTGGAATTCCTCGCGATCATAGTGAAATGCAAAACCTTTTTGCGCCTCCCGTTGGGCGTACACATCCAGCAATTCTGCCGCCACATCACGGATTTTCTCGGCGGCTTTGCTTCGCGCTTTGCCCCAGGCTTCGGAACCTAATTTGTGTAGCGGCGCGGTTTCATCGGAACCGCCCACATAGCGACTAATTAAATGTAACGACGCCACCGGCACATAGAGTTTTGAGTCGTTGGCGTAATTGAGCAACAAATACTCCGCTTTGATGCCGCCATTTTCCAGCGTCACCAAGCCGCCGTAGCGCCCCACACCGTGATCCAAATGCACCACGGGTTGCCCGATTTGCAGTTCGGCAAGATTGCGAATCAAGGTGTCGGGATTGACGGTACGGGATTTATCGCGCTGCCGCTGTTGCACCCGTTCGCCGAGCAATTCCGCCTCGCAAATAATGGCAAGCGGCGTATCCTGTTCAATAATAAAACCATGCTCAAGCGGACTGACCATTAAGGCAAATTTTTCTTCCCTCACCTGCGTCAACATATGCACTTGCTTTGGTTTAAGCTTTAACGGCGCAAGCAGGCTTAACAAGGTTTCGCGCCGCCCTTCCGTTTCCACGACAAATAAAATATCGCCCTTAAAATGTTCGATAAATTGACGTAGCTGATGTAAGGGTTCTTTTTGTTGCGATTGAATGGTTAGCGGCGGCAAAGGCGCAACGCCCAAATTTTTCTGCCGCGCAGACGACCGCACTTTTTCCGCTTTGAAGGTGATGGCGGGATACTGTTTTAAATAACGATTGACCTCATCAATGCGCAACCACAGTTTATCGGGCGATAACAACGGACGCATCGGGTCCACACGACGGCTTTCAAAACGCTGTTCCGTATCGGCATAAAAACGCTCGCCCTGCGCCTGATGTTGCTCGCCGGTAATAAACAAGGTATTCGCCGGAAAATAGTCAAATAAGGTCGCCATTTGCTCAAAAAATAGCGGCTGCCAATATTCAATCCCCGCCGCCAGCGTGCCTTTGCTGACCTGCTGATAAATATGTTCCGGATCCCGTCGAATTTCGCCGAATGCCGCGCGAAATTGACTGCGGAAAAACTCAATGCCGTGGCTATCCGTCGGAAATTCGTGCGCCGGCAACAAATTGATTTGCTCGATTTCCTGCAAGGTGCGTTGGGTGTCCACGTCAAAGGTACGAATGGAATCAATTTCATCGTCGAAAAAATCTAGGCGAAAAGGCACCGCACTTCCCATCGGGAATAAATCTAACAAGGCGCCACGCACGGCATATTCGCCGTGCTCCAGCACTTGCTCCACCGCGCGATAACCGGCCTTTTCCAGTTGCAGTCGAAGGGTTTCAATGACGAAACGATCGCCTTTGTTAATCAGCAACACATTATGTTGCAAATAAGACGGCGGGCAGACCCGTTGCATTAAGGTGGCGACCGGCAAAATGAAAATGCCCTGTTTGCGTTGTTGCAAGTGAAACAAGGCGCTCAGACGCGCGGAAATAATATCTTGGTGAGGCGAAAAGCTGTCATAAGGCAGGGTTTCCCAATCGGGGAAAAAGGTGACGTTTCGCGCTAAGTTAGCGGGCGAGAGCTGCTTTAATTCTTTCTCCAAACGCACCGCACTTCGGGTGTCATTGGTCACTACCACGGTTAAACCGTCGAACTGTGAGGCAATTTCGCTCACGGCAAGGCTGTCTGCGCCGGGCAGCATATTGGCTAAAATTTTATGATCATTCGCTTGGGTCGGAATGTCGATGTGAAAAAATGGAGTTTGCATAAAACGACAATGTTATTTAAGAAAAAAATTGTCGCTAGTGTAGCTCAAACGCGGAGGGATTGCCAATAAAAGTCTGTATAAAAAAACAGTGTTAAGTCTAGGGTAACAAGTTACCCTAGGGGATAAATCTTAATGAGTGCTTTCCTCTTTCTTCGTGTCTTTTTCCTTCGGTTCCGGATCTTCATCAAATCTCACCACCGGCACGCAACCGCGGCAAGTGCCTTGATCGATACCCGCCTCTTTACAGAAATCGGAATAGGCTTCCCAGGCGCGTTTAATCCAACCTTTTTTTGCTTCTTCGCTCATGTTTGTCTCCTTAGTTTTGCTGTTATTTTAGGTTGTTAATAGATTGTTATCATAAGAAGACGAAATTTTTTTGCAACCACTTCTTAACTTCCAAACGACAATTTTCTAACCACGTTTTTTGATTCGGTCTTTTTTGCGGTTGTTTGCAATAATCCGCCAGCAACGGGAAATGTTGCCCCCCTGCCAATTTGATTAAACGCCGAATGGACGGCAGTGCGGAAGACAGTGGCAGGAAAAAATCGGCGAAATCCCTTAAACGTCGCCAATCCGTATCATCCGGCGTCCAATCGGTTTCCCTCGCCACAAATTGCGCCGCCAGCGGATGTAAAGAAAGAGGCAAATTACGCTGAAATTGTCGTTCTGCCTGTTGCACTAACGCCTGCCCTCGGGCATTCAACGGACACAACGCTACCACGGAATAACAACCGCTGCTGACTTCTTTGCTTTCGCTGAAATGCACTAAAATAAAACCGCACTTTTGCCAGAATACCAGCAGTTCGGGCGTATAACCGAAACTCACGGAAAGAAAATCCGTCGCGCTTTGCTGTTTCACCTGCGCAATTAAACGCTGCCCCAAGCCATGTTGTTGCCAGTTGGGCTGCACGGCGATACGGGTAATGCGCAGGGAACGCCATTTACAAGCTTCTTCCAATCCCGCCTGGAAACACAGCATTTGCGCCACCAAATTGCCGCGCGGACGGCGTTGTCCCCGTCGAATTTGGCGGATTAACGCTTTATCTTCCAGCCCGCCTTCCGGCACCGCCCATACGCAACCGAGCAAGGTTTCTTGCGCTTCGGCAAGATAAAATTGTTGGTGCGGTGCATCCAGTAAACGGCGCAAATCCAGCGGCGAGGTGCGGTAATGAGCTAAAGTTAGCAGTCCGTAAACCGCCTCAATTTGATGGCGGGGAATGGCTGTTTGAGAAGAAATCTGAATTTGTTCGGCGAATTCAGCATCGTACAGCGGCTGCGGCAGGCGATCTTCGCAATCACAGAGCAGCAATTCGTCAATAAAGCGTTCCAATTTATCGTCCGCCCGCCAACGCAGGGGCGTAAACAATTCAACGTGATGAAAAGTGCGGTTGTTTTTTGCCATGAATTTTAATAGGAAGCCTCTGCCCGAGCCTTCGTAACTGTGGATCGTGGTCGTCAGCACAAGGCGTTTAAAAGCGCGCGTTAACGAAAACAACACAGCTAGTGGAATCATCGCCGCTTCATCAATAAACAAGCAATGATCGGCAAATTGCTGCGGGTTTTCCTCAACCTGCCGACGCAATTCGTCAGGCGGCATAAAGGCAATATCCGCGCCCGCAAATTCATTGAAAATATTAACCGCACTTTTATTCGGCGCGGTGAGCATAACGGGCTGATTTTGCGCTAACTGTTGTTTGGCAAACATCCCCGCCAACGCAGATTTTCCCCGCCCGCGCTTTGCCGTGACGATAAAAATGTCCGCATCGGATTGCGCCATTTGTCGCAATAGCGTGGCTTGTTCTAACGTCGGTTTAACATCGGTTGAAAGGCTTTGGGGAGGCATCGGCAAAGCTAGATTCAACGGCATTGCCTGATAAATCGGGAAGCCGTATTGCTCAATTTTTTCCTGTAAAAAAGCCACAAAGTGCGGTGTGTTTATGGGGTGTTTTTCGCCCGACCAACGAAGGCTGTCATCGTCAGGTTGCGCGGCTAAATCCTGCCAATGGCTGAATAGTAATAACAGCACGCCCCCTTCTTGCAATGTACCGGCGGCAATGGCAAGGGCATCTAAATTGACGCCTTGACGCGCGTCGTAAATGATAGTGGGGAATTCACTGCCAAGCAGATTTTTACTTTTGCTAAACGGGAAATGCGCTTGAGAAGAAAAAAGTGGCGAAACGCCGCCAATATAGACCGCACTTTTGAGTACAGAAAGGCTTTCTGTTTGGCGCGCCAATGCAACATCATCACCAACCAAAAGGATTAATTGCCGCGCCATTTCGATTACCAACCCCGCGAATACGGATCTGTCCAATCCACGCTGATATTTTTATTGCTTTTGTATAAGGGCTCACTTTCACCGCGAATCTGGCGTTCCATGGATTGTTGTTGCGTGTGAAAACGGCGGAAGGCATCGTCCATGGTTTGCCGCTGCTGTTGCATTTGATTTTCAATGGAACGGCTATCGCCCGCCAGCCCTTGTCGGCGTTTGCGTTCGTTGAGCTGATCGCGGAAATGCCGTTTCAGATCGTGACACTCAACTTCACGAATGTTGTTCACGTCATGGTTGAGCTGTTGATATTTAAACTGAAAATAATCATAAGAAGGCACATCGTCAAAAATCGTGCGCGCCGCCGATTTGCCCACAATGTCGGCTAATCGATCATTCATCATGTCTTTTAATAGGCGTTTTTCCAGCGCGGTCACTCGTTCGTCAGACTGCTTGCCCAATTCCGGCAACAGGCAATATTCCAGATTATTTTTGGCTAAAATGAATCTTTCCATGGCTTCCGTAGAAATTTGATATTTGGCGTCATGGTGACGGCGGGTGCGGAAAACCGCGTCGTTTTCCTCTGTGTCGTCATACTGTACCGAAGGCGGTGGGTAAGACGGATCAAACTGCGGATAAGGATAATAACCGACGCAAGCGGTTAAAAAGAAAAGCGGTAAAACGGTCAAAAATTTTTTAAGCATCGTGTTTCCTTTGGTTAAAGCTAAAATTTTGTCATAAAAATAATGCCCGTTTGACCTTGTTTTTAGGAAATGGTTTTATGCGTCCTAATTTTTTCTTATTTCTCACTCAAATAGGGATCAGCAAAGCCCAGCCCCGTCATAATTTGGGTTTCCAAGCTTTCCATTTCTTCCGCTTCGTCGTCTTCAATGTGGTCATAACCCAGCAAATGCAAACTGCCGTGCACCACCATGTGTGCCCAATGCGCCATTAAAGGCTTTTCTTGTTCCTGCGCTTCGCGCTCCACCACTTGACGACAAATCACCAAATCGCCGAGCAACGGCAGTTCCACTTCGTCGGGGCATTCAAAGGGGAAAGACAACACGTTGGTCGGGCGATCTTTGCCGCGATAATTCAGGTTCAATTCATTACTTTCCGCTTCATCCACAATGCGTACCGTCATTTCCACTTCGTCGCTTTGCGGTTGCACCGTCGCCGTTGCCCATTGCTCGATTTGTTGCGCCGTCGGCAAGCCTGTTTCATTTTCGCAGGCAATTTGTAAATCAATGACCATCTTTCCCATATTATTCTCCTAAATTCATTGTGATTTCCGACCGCACTTTTTCTTCTCGCTCTGTTTTCTCTTGGAGCGCTGCTTTGTGCTGCTCCGCCAGTTCCTGACGGCGGATTTCTTCCTGCGCATCCCAAGCATCATACGCCTGCACCACTTTGGCAACCACCGGATGGCGCACGATGTCTTTGCTGTCGAAATAATTAAAACTCAATTCTTCCACCCCCGAAAGCACGTCGATTGCATGACGCAAACCGGATTTTTGCGAGCGCGGCAGGTCGATTTGAGTAATGTCGCCGGTAATCACCGCTTTGGAATTAAAGCCGATACGGGTTAAAAACATTTTCATTTGTTCCACCGTGGTGTTTTGGCTTTCATCCAGAATAATAAAGCTGTCGTTTAAGGTGCGACCGCGCATATACGCCAAGGGCGCGATTTCAATGACATTGCGCTCCATCAATTTTTGCACGCGCTCAAATCCCAGCATTTCAAATAGCGCATCATATAAAGGACGCAAATAGGGTTCGATTTTTTGTCCTAAATCACCAGGCAGGAAACCGAGTTTTTCACCCGCTTCCACCGCAGGGCGGGTCAACAGAATGCGGCGAATTTCCTGCCGTTCTAAGGCTTCCACTGCGGCGGCTACCGCCAGAAAGGTTTTCCCTGTGCCGGCAGGGCCGATACCAAAACTGATGTCATAACGCAAAATATTGTGCAAATACTGAATTTGATTCGGTCCGCGCGGTTTGATCAAGCCCCGTTTGGTTTTAATCGTGGTGCTATAAACCTTGCTTTCGGTGCGCGATGGTTCGGCATCCTGTTGCAAAATACGGCTTTCCACCAGCGCCATGTGGACATTTTCTAAATCCAATTCTTTGATCTGACCACGCACAGGCGCCGTTTGTGCATATAAATCACGGAGTAAATCCACCGCACTTTGCACGATTTTATGAAAATGCGCCGACGGATGTTCATCCTGCGGTTGTACGGTAAAAGTAAAACCGCGGCGGGCAATAGAAAGGTTGAAATGTTTTTCAATTAAAGAAAGGTGTTCGTCCCCCGCGCCGCACAGCGAACGCAAACGCTCGTTATCTTGTGGCTCAAGCGTAAAGGTTTGGGTAAATTGTTCGGTCAACATCCTGCCTCAAAGAGTATGCAAAAAAGTGGCTGACAATATAGCACAATTTGGGCAACGACGTAGCAAAAGCCAACGACATTGCACGGAAAAGACAAAATTGATTTATTGCAAATAATTCTCTTTTAGCAAAAATGTCCTAATTTGATGTAGTTAAAAATAATAAAAGCACAATTTATTCCCTAAAATAAATAGGGAATAAATAATCCTATGTTTAAATCCACATATATTTAAATGGCTTTTTTGTAATTAAGGTTAAAATTTGTAAATTTACTGTAAAACCAATCACAAAAGAAGAGGTTAGACCACTTACAAACACAAATATCATATTGTTTAACATAAATTTTTAGCAATCAAAATAGATAATAATACATAACGAATTTGTTCTTTTAAAAAATTTGCATTTTAATTTTTCAGGACTATAATGCACCTCGTTTATTTAATTCCACAACTTATTAAATAAATGACATTAATTCTAAACAACAGAATTCTTAAATTTTATTTTCTACAAACAAAAAAACTAGGAGCATTAAAAAATGTTAACTAAAGCATATATCAAAGCAACCGAAGCATTACGTTCTTTCAAAAAAAATGAAGCCGGTGTAACCGCAATTGAATACGGTTTGATCGCTATCGCAGTAGCCATCTTAATCGTTGCAGTATTCTATAACGGTGATGGCTTTATCAACACATTAAAATCTAAATTCAATAAAGACTTAGTAGGCACAATTAACGGTGCTGCAACTAGCCTTGTTATTAAATAATAAAACTTAGTTTAACTTAATCTCTGGTTAGTTCCTTCAGCGGGACTAACCTTGTTTACTTTAGTTTTCAATATATTTTGAGGTTACTTTTATTGAATAGTAATCTTTCTTTTAATAAATTTTGTAAAAGTCAACAAGGAGCAACTTCTATTGAGTATGGATTGGCTGCGATTGCAATGGCTGTACTACTGGTTGCGATATTAATAGGAGATGACTCTTTTATTAAGATCCTGACCGATAAATATTCCATCCTTGCCAGCGAAGTAGTCAAAGCCGTAGTCGGTACAAGTTAATATGATGACATAAAATGAACTGGCTTATTGGTATATTAGTAATTATCACCTTTCTATTATTAATCACTTTGTCTATTACCGATATTCATTCGCGAATCATCAGTAATCGGATTGTCTTCCTTTTATTAATTACGGTTATCCCGCTCAGTTTATTAAAATATCAAACACTATTTATTGTTCCTGCCTTATGTGCCCTTGCAATTGGTTTTTTACTCTTCACGCTAAATGTCATTGGTGCCGGAGATGTGAAATTGATTGCAGTGTTGATGTTAATGATTCCCAATGACGAAATTTTTCCTTTTTTCTTTTTTACAACATTTGCAGGATTAGGACTAATTATTATCGGTTGGTTATTTTTCCGTAAATCAATTAAAGAAAACGGCTTGCCTTATGGCGTAGCAATAAGCCTCGGCTTTATGACAAACCTAGTCTTATCAAATTGATTTGATAAGCGATTACTTTACTTTATTAAAACAATAAGGGTAAAAAATGAATTATAGAACGCTCTTGATTATTTCAGTGCTTACACTGGCTGTTGGTATCGGCGGAATCATGTTCATGCCAACCGGTGGTGAGAATACTGAAAATCAGCAAACTACCACAATAAACCAACCGGAACCGCAAGCGGAGAAAAAACCGGAGAAATTGATCCTTACTGCAGAACTGAAAAATGATGTGGATAAAGGCCGTTTATTGCAAGCTGAAGACTATATCCTCAATGAAATTTCTGTTGAGGAAGACAGTCCGTTAATTGCTAACGATTTGAGAGATGCTGTAGCCAAAAATGGCATTCAGGGATTACAAGGCTACTTAATGGCAGAAAATATGAGAGCCGGCTCATTTCTTTCTAATAAATCCATTATTTCTCCAAATGATCCGAGATTCTTTACTTCCAGTTTAGATCCGAATCAAGAAGTCGCTTACCGTGTTTATATTAAATCCGGCGATGACTATATTTTAAATACGATTGCAGGTGGTGATTATATTGCTGTTTATAGCCAACAAATTTCCGCAGACTCCCGCAATACTTATGATCGTAAAGACTTGGTAAAAGTGTTAGGCAAAGTGCTGGTTTTACAAGCTAAAACCTTTTCAGCTCCAGCTGATGAGAACTCGCCTGAAGCAGAAAAAGCCGCTGATGGGATTCCAAATAATCAGGAATATGCCGGTTATGTGGCGTTAAAAGTGACTGCAGAACAAGCGAAAAAATTCTATTCACTGGATAGAGAATCAAAATTAGTCATACTACCTGCTGAAAATAATACTCAAGAAATTGATTCACGCGGTGTATTTATCAGAAAATTAAGAGGTCAATAAGATGCTAAATTGGAACCGTGCTTTTGGCAAAAAACAATTAGTATGCTATGCAGTACTCGGGGCGATGTTCTCGTTAAATGCTTACGCGCAAAACTTTTCTTTAGAGAAAGGCGCAACCCAATTAGTCCAAACTAAAGAAAAAATCGATACGATTTTCGTGTCTTCTCCAAATGTTGCCGACTATGAAATTTTAGACGACAACACCTTTATTATTTACGCAAAAGATGAAGGTAAAGCAGAAGTGACTGCATTTGGGGCTGATGGTCGTCCTTTAACTTCTGATACGGTAAACGTAGATTCTGTAGTAACTAACATTGCAGATACCAACAAACAACTTAAAACCCACTTCCCAAATACGAATCTTTCTGTGAAGAAAGTCGGTAAAGCCTATGTCATTGAAGGGAAAGCACGTTCTCAAGAAGAAAGTGATGAAGTCCGTCGTATCGTGGGTGAAGCTTTAGGTACCGGCAGAAAAGTAACCGAAACCAAGTTAGGTAATGAAAGTATTCCTTTCTTGGATAAATATAGTTATGAAGGCGTTGTTGACCATTCTAATATTAATGACACAACCCAAATTAACGTGAAACTTACCGTTGTGGAAGTGAACAAAAAACTTTCCGAAGCGATGGGGATTAACTGGAGCCATGTTGCAGGAAGCGGTCCATTACTTGGCGGTAATTTCAGTGCAGCCGGTGGTTTTAATGGAACCCAGGGTGTGTTACGTCTGGATGCACAAGGTATCTCAGCATTTATTAATGCCTTAGATAACCAAAGCAATGGCAAAATCTTAGCCGAACCAAATATTTCTATGTTATCCGGTGAAACTGCCGATATTTTAGTTGGTGGTGAAATCCCATTTGCACAACGCGACAAAGAAGGTTCTCCAACGATTATCTATAAAGAATTCGGTGTTAAATTGGCTGTTGCAGCTAAGTTGCAAAAGAATAATCGTATTCGTTTGATTTTAGATCAATCCGTAAGTACCCTTGCCGGTAACTATAATTTTGAAGGTATTGGAAATATTCCTTATTTTGATACCCGTCGTGCTAAATCCTTATTTGAAGTGGCTAATGGCGAAAGCTTTATTATCGGTGGCTTATTCAGCTCCAACGATGTTGAAGGCATTAATAAAGTTCCTCTGTTGGGCGATATTCCTATTTTAGGCTCATTCTTCCGTAACGCTTCTACTAATCGTGAGAAAAAAGAATTAGTTATTGTGGCAACAGTAAACGTTGTTAAGCCGGTAGAGGAAAAAGACATTGTCTATCCTGACTTTGAACAAACAGGCACAATGGAGAGATTCTTCCATACTACTCCATTAAAAAATGTTTATCACAAAACATTAACGTCTAACTTCTTAAAAAATAGTGGGTTTATTCAATGAGAAATTTAGTTATTACGGCCACCATCGCTTTGGCCTCAATTATTGCACCGACAACAACCTTTGCAATTAATGAACTTGTAAAAGACACCACAGTTGCTCAGCCGACAAAAAACAGTGAATTTAACCGTACTCAATTAGTTAATCGTTATGCGTTGTCGGACTACTCCAATGTGAGTTACAGCAATATATATCAATCTGTAATCCGCGATATTGGTAGTAACCAACAAAAACAGGTAAATATTGTTTGGCGTGACGCTACGGCCAAAAAAGCGGCCGCAAAAATTCGTGCAAAACTGATTAAAGATGGCGTTAACGGAAAATCTATTTTTATCGAGAAAAAAGCGCATAAAACAGAAGTTTACCCAATTTATATTGAAGTAGCGCAAATTGCGGCAAAACCAACACGTTGCCCGGTTCGCAGAGGGGAGGTTGTGTTCTGGAACGCCAATGAAACCTCCTGTGCAATCAAAAGCAACCAACGTGTTCAATTGAAATATTAATAAAAGGTATTTGTATGTTATTACTGGATCAAGAAACAATTACAATTGACAGTGCACGTACCATCACGATTGTCTCGAACCGCGACAATATCCAAGGAGAGGTCGCACAGATCTTGCGTACTCGTGGTCTTGAAAATATTGAAATTATTAAAAAGGATTTTTTTGAATCATCTGACGAAATTTCATTTTCAGCAGAAGACACTGTTGGTGTAATTATTGATATCACTCACGAAACCAATGTAAAAACCATTGTTGAGCGTGTTTTTAGTGCCGTTCCACAAAATGTATGGTGCTGTGTTATTGGTGATAGCGACTCAATCTCTTTATCACAAAAACTCTTAGAAGAAGGCATCCTTTACTTCAATTCACACTCCCAATTAAGCCAAATGGTTGAAAAAATCATTTCTGGTGTGAATGTTCCCAGAGTAAGAGACACAGTAAAAATTGCCGTATTAAGTTGTAAAGGCGGTATTGGCGCGAGTTTAATTAGTTCGCATATTGCTAATGAAATTGTAGTAAATAAAAAAATTCCTGTTTTACTAGCGCAAGGTCCAAACGGTTCCCAAGATCTTGATTTATTGTTTGATAAAAAGATTGCCGGAAGTGTCGTTGAATACGCATTAAACCTTGATTTGTACAATGGCAATCTATTTGAATTGACACCGGCAAGCACGGAGAAATATAACTTTATCATCTATGATCAGCCAATCTATAACGTTAAAAAAGATAACTTTGTAAATTTCTTAGAAAGCTATAATAGTTTTGTTTTAGTTGTAGAAAGAAAAATTGGGTCACTGCGTTTAGCTAAACAATTCCTAGACGAATGTGAACGAGTTCGTAGCACAACAGGCAAGCCGATTCGTACCTTTATTTGTATTTCTGATAGCCGGATGGAAACATCTAAATTAATGGCTAAAAAGGATATTGAAACTCTAATTGGCTCACAAGTAGATGCTGTCATCCCATTTGTGAAAGATACAAATACAAAGACAGTATTAGGTATTAATTTAGGTCGTAATGGTAAGAAAGAAATGAATTCGCTTATGCTGAAAGTTATCGGTGCTGTATCCCGTAACAGCAAACCAAAAGAAAAGCAAAGTTCACTTTCTTCATTTTTTGCAAAACTCATTAAATAATAAGTAGTGACTACACATGCTGACCAAAGAACAACAAATATTCTTTAGAACAGAAGTACTCAGCAATCTTGATATAGAAAAGATTGATGAACTTCAAAGTGAAAGAAACTTACTGGTAAACGAACTGGTTCAGATTGTTAATCGTGTCTCTAATAAAAGCGGCACTTACTTAACTTCTGCCGACACATTAGTGATGGCAGAGATTGTTGCTGATGAGATTGAAGGTTATGGACCATTACGTGATCTCATGGCTGATGATACCGTCAATGATATTCTAGTGAACGGTCCTGACGATGTCTGGATTGAACGTGCGGGTATCTTAGAAAAAACCAATAAAACTTTTGTAAGTAATGAGCAATTAACCGATATTGCGAAACGTCTGGTTGCTCGCGTTGGTCGTCGCATTGATGACGGAAGTCCTTTAGTTGACTCCCGTCTTCCGGACGGTAGCCGTTTAAACGTGGTTATTGCGCCAATCGCATTAGATGGTACATCGATTTCAATTCGTAAATTCAGTAAGAATAAGAAAACACTACAAGAACTTGTAAACTTCGGCTCAATGACTCGTGAAATGGCAAATTTTTTGATTATTGCTGCCAGATCACGAGTAAACATTATTGTGTCCGGTGGTACAGGTTCCGGTAAAACAACCTTACTTAATGCATTATCTAATTATATTTCCCATAGCGAGCGGGTTATTACGTTAGAAGATACGGCAGAATTACGATTAGAACAGCCACATGTAGTGCGTTTAGAAACCCGTCTTGCCGGTGTTGAAAAAACAGGCGAAGTTAGTATGCAGGATTTGGTAATCAATGCCTTACGTATGCGTCCGGAACGTATTATTGTGGGTGAGTGTCGTGGCGGTGAGGCATTCCAAATGCTACAAGCGATGAATACCGGTCACGATGGTTCTATGTCAACCCTGCACGCCAATAGTCCACGCGATGCAACCTCTCGTTTAGAGAGTATGGTGATGATGTCTAATGCGACATTACCTTTAGAGGCAATTCGCCGAAACATTGCTTCGGCAGTTAACATTATTGTTCAAGCCTCCCGTTTAAATGATGGTTCAAGAAAAATTATGAATATCACTGAAATAATGGGAATGGAAAATGGACAAATCGTTTTACAGGATATTTTTTCCTATAAAGCAAGTAAATATCGTGATAAGAACGGTAAAATTCTTGGAGAATTTGTTAATCATGGTTTATTAACCCGTTCTGTCGTTTTCCAAAATGCACAAGTATTTAATCTAAGTGCCGAATTACAAAGTATTTTCGGAGAGGTTGAATAATGGATTATTTGTTCTATGCCGTGCTATCTATGGGGGCGCTATTATTAATAGCTACCTTACGTAGTTGGTTTTCGACCAAAAGGAAAATTAACCAATATGATGCTTCCATTAGTAAAACCGCAAGTTTTATTAAGGGAGTTAAAAGCAGAGTTATCCTATGGTATTACTATTTTACCGGTGGAGATAAGAAAAATTTAATTCGTAATATTGTTATAAGCTGTCTGGCATTTTTTACACTATTTATAATTAATGTTGCTTATGTTCATGTAGATAGATTAGTTTTCTGCTTATTCTTTACTGTTGGTTTTCTTTTATTTGTTTGGAAGCTTGGGCAACATCGCAATAGAAAAACATTTAATGCTATGTTTCCTGAAGTAATTCAAATCCTGAATGCAGCAGCAACATCCGGTGCCGGTTTATTGCAAGCACTAGAACGTTGTGGCAAAGATCTAACCGGTCAACTGGGAGAAGAATTCAAAAACATTCATAAACGCCTTGCTATAGGTGAAGATCCAATGACTGTTTTTGAAGATAGCTATAGCCGTTATCCATATAAGGAATTTTATTTTTTCATTACTATCGTTCGTACTAACCTGAGTAAAGGGGGACAAATTAGAGAGGTAATTTCACGATTAGGTCGTGTAATTGCCGATAGTAATAAGATGGAAAAGAAAAAGAAGGCAATGACATCTGAAGCTCGGATGTCAGCAATAATCGTAGCTTGTTTCCCGGTTGGTTTTTTCTTTTTCATGCAGTTTTCCATGCCTGAGAATTTTGATTTCTTAATTAATGATCCGAGTGGTAGGTACGTCTTGTACTATGTTTTCGGAAGCGAACTTTTCGGTATGGGAATCATTTGGTGGTTAATGAGGAAGTCGACATGACACTTAAGTTACTACTATCTTATGCACTATTAGCAATCTTTGGTTTTATCATATTATTTGCAGCCCTTTCAGCCAGAAAAAAATTCCTGCATAGTCGGGAAGTTATCATGGGAGAAAGACCTAAGGACACAAATGAAGATGAAGATAACAAAGGTAAAACCAAACAGCAAATTGAGCTTGAACTTTTATTAATTAACAACAACCCTGTTTTAAAAGCTCTGGGTATTGTTGATAAAAATATAAAAGTAAAACTCCTTATCATGATGGTGTTCTGTGGAATCTATTGTTTGTATTTGCTAAATGGTGGTTCACCGGATAGTTCATCCTTACTGATAGGTTTTCTAACAATACTAGTTGTCACTATTATTATTCCCGGGATTTTAATTAGTTCTATTTTAAAAAGTAAAATTAAAAAAATCATGAATGATTTAGCCGGTTTTATTGATTTAGTGGCAGTTAACGTACAAACAGGTATCAGTATTGAGGCCGCATTAAAACAAGTTGCCACAGATTTTAAAACTCTGAACCCTGATTTAACATATGTTATGTTGCGTATTATTCGTAAATCAGAAATCACGGGCATGTCGCAAGCATTACAGGATTTATCGATTTCCTTACCAACAACAGAGATCAGAATGTTCTGTACTGTAATGCAACAAAGTTTGAACTTTGGTTCTTCTATTTATCATCAGTTGATTCAATTATCTTCTGATATTAGAGAACTCCAATTACTAGCCATAGAAGAAAAGCTTGGTACTCTGTCAGCAAAAATGAGTATTCCTTTAATTCTATTTATTATGTTTCCAATTATTATCTTAATCTTAGCTCCAGGTATAATGAGGGTATTTCCACATGTATTCTAAATCTCTTAAAAATGTTCTATTGTGTAGCATGATCTTATCTGTTACCGCTTGTTCTGCTGTACTTAACAAAAGACCATTAAGTGCAGATAAAGTAACCGCAAAGGAAACACTTTATCAAAGTACCAATAATAACGATGCATTAATCGCGATGTATCGTGATGTGCTTAAAAATAAAGAAGACCCGCTGACTCGTTATAAACTATCTGAAATTTATTATAAGAAAGGCGACAGTAATTCTTCCCTACTCTACTTAAAACCATTACTTACCAATGGCGGACAGCTAACAGAGAAAGCTAAAATTTTACAAGCCAGAAATTTGAACCAACTTAAACGCTATCAAGAAGCCTTAGAAGTTGAAAATAGTTTATTGGCAACATCACCCAAAAATGGTGAAGTCTATAATCTTCGTGGCGTAACCTATGCTTTAATGGGGAATCCGAATAAAGCCAGTGAAGATATTAATAAAGCGCGTGAATATTTCTTAAATGATGCCGTAGCAGTAAACAATCTCGCTATGTTAAGCATTGTTAACGGAGATTATCGCAATGCCGTTTCTTTATTGTTACCTCAATATTTAAATGGTGTCAGAGAACAACGTTTAGTACATAACTTGGTTTTTGCTTTAGTAAAAAACAACGATATTGACTATGCAAAAGACATTATTGTTAAAGAAAACATTAATAGTTCACCTGATGATTTAATTAATGCTTTGAAAAAAACTGAACGTGTGCCAAGCAACATCGCAAGATAATATAAGGTCTTCTAATGAAAAAATTCCTATCGGATAAGAAAGGAGTATCAACCGTCGAGTTCGCCTTGACGGTTGTATTTTATTTCTTTGTTGTATGCTTAATTTTAGAATTTTGCCGTGTGGCTATTACCGCTGCTTACTGGGATTTGGCAATAACTGAAAGCGTAAGGATCGCAAAAAACCAAGAGGCATCCGGAGGCAACTACGCAGAGGCTTTTGAAAAAGCATTGAAAGAACAGGCTGTGATGAAAGAAAGTTCTGTAATGAGCTATTTAGCGAGAATAGATGCACCAAGTAAAGACGGTAAAAAAGGTGTGCAGATTAGCGTTAAATATGTGGATTGCCAACAACAAAATGGATGTATCAATGCCTTATTAGCAAATAAATTTAGACAGCCGCAAAAGGATAATAAAGGTAATATTATCGCACCTGCTAACGGTATTTCTGCGACCCTTGCAGTTTACACTTTAGATTATAACTACAGGTTTCTGACATTACCGTTCTTATCGGCTGATATTGTAAATCATGTACTAAAACGCGAAGTCATTACTGTACAAGAATTTGAAGGCCGACCAGGTGGTAATAGATAATTTCAATTCAGGTAATAGAAATGGCGGTTAAATCACCAACTCATTTATGGTTATAAATGACGATAAATACTTTAATTTAGGATTTAAATCGGTAAAAAAATATGAAAAATCATTTTTTATCCCGTACTAAGAATTTTATTAGCAATAAGAAAGGTGCTGTCACCATTGAATTTGTTTTTATGCTAATACTTTTATTGTTTATTTTTGCTTTTCTTGCAGATTTTGTCATCGTACGTACCACGCAAGGTAAGCTGGATAATGCGACTTACTCACTCGTTAATATCTTGCGTCAGCGGACTCAATTATATGGTAATGACAGAGGAATGAAAAAGCTTGAAACAAAAGACTTACAAGATTTTGAAAAATTGGCAAAACTGACATTGTTTGGTAATGCAGAAAGTGATAAACAAGTAGGTGTTGTACTGGAACGCTGGTGGCAAGATGGTGGCATTGGCTCCTTTGAAAGCCAATCTAATATGCCAAATTGCCAACCATATAAAAAATTAAACAATGATTTAGCGTATTTATCACCATTCTCCGAAGTAGCCAATCAGAGAAAAGTACCTTTATATCAGGTCACCCTTTGCGTTGAAGTAGGGAGTCTTTTCCAAAGCCTAATCGTGAAGAAAGAAAACCAGTCCCTTGGTTTGCTTAGCTCTTCATCTCTAGCCGTCTCTCGTTAAGCTAACAACGCTATCATTTGAGGTAACTTTATGAAAAACAAATATAAACTAACTAAGTCTTTATTACGAACAGCTAAACAGTTTTACGAAAATGAACAAGGGGTATATGTCGTAATGACCGCATTACTGGCGTTTCCTCTACTATTTTTAATTGCTTTTACCGTCGATGGTACAGGTGCGTTGCTAGATAGAGCCCGTTTAGCTCAAGCAACCGATCAAGCTACTCTATTGTTAATTACAGAAGACAATAAAAACCGTAGCCGAGAAAAAGATCGACTTGACAAACATAACGACTTAATTACACAAGATGTATCCGCAGAGAAAGCAGAGGCAGAGAAAAATGGCTCACCTTTTAATACCTTAGATGCTCAAGTTGAAAAACGTAACCAACAATTAGTGCAAGGTTTAGTAAAACTTTATCTTCGTTCTGACGATAGTTTATCAAACAAAAATAGCTCGCCAATAACCATTCCAAATGACTTTTTAGCTGAATGTAAAGAAGTCGATACCGATTACGGTCAAAATGGTCGAAAAAAAGAAGTTGCCTGTACTGTGCAAGGTACCGTTCAACGTAAATTTATTCTTCCTTGGAGCCATGAATTAGTCACCCCCGGACAGCTAAAGGATGGGCGCTTAGCGGTTAATTCAGGACAAGCTTATGCCGTTAAGGAAAAACAATTTGCTATTCCACTGGAAATAATGTTAGTTAGCGACTTTTCAGGTTCTATGAAAGACGATATTAACGGCAAAAAAACTAATATAGACAGTGAAAGAAAAATCACTGAGCTTCGCCAATCAGTGAGAGAAATTGCAGATCTTCTATTACCCAAAAATCCGGAGAAGTCTGAAATTAATGTTAGCCCATTTAACCGGATAGGATTTACGACCTTTGCAGAGGGTGCCAGAGAAAGGGACGAAACACGAAAATGCGTTTTACCATATAAGCTAAAAACAACACCTCTAAAATTACGTGTCTGGGCAGGGGATGAGTCTCGGTTAAATACCCGCTTAAACTTTTCAAATTGCGGAAGGAAAAAATTAGCCGCAGGTAACGTAGTAAATGCTTGTGAAACTCTAAGCCCAGTTCAGCCAGATACTATATTAAAAAGAGCACTAGCACAAAAAATCCCACAATGGGGAACACAAATAAGTTTATGGTCGACTATAGAACTTATGTTTGATAAGGCTATTGATGTTACGGCAACAATTAAGCAAATTGAAGAATTTAAACCTGGTAAAAAAACAGATTATCCTTATAAGTTTGAGGATGGAATGTATTGTTTAGGAGGTAATGTTGATAAAAAAACAACCCAAGCCTGGTTTAGTCAAGATAACAACAAAGTTGCTGATGCATTAGACAAAATTAATCCTCAAGGTGGTACTGCGGCATCCTCAGGTATGATTATTGGCACTGAGTTATTCATGGATACTAACCAAAAGAAAGAGGCTTCACCTGAAACATTAGGTGTAAATACGCGTCGTATCATGATCGTATTATCTGATGGTATAGATAATGCGCCAACACCTAATACATTATTGTCATTATTAAATGCTGACTTATGTAATGCTATTAGAAATAAAGTAAATACATTGCAAGATACCCGTTACCCACTACAAAACACGGAAATTCACTTTATTGCATTTGGATATACCCCGTCAAAAGAGCAGGCAGATGCATGGGAACAGTGTGTTATTGATAAGAAGAAGAATTATCATGAAGCTAGAAAACGGGGGGATTTATTGAATACATTCAAACAAATCGTCAGTATTGAAGAAGAAGTGGGTCGTTCCTCTTCACAAAAACCAAAATTATTCCAATAAAGTAAGTACTCATCAAAAAACCGTCTTTCCCCAAAGACGGTTTTTCTTTTTCCCTATAAAAGTGCGGTTAAAATTTCACGCGTTTTTTCAATCTGAAAAACGCTTTTAAAACTGACCGCACTTTTCATTGTCTCTTTATATATTCCTTCAACACCTCAACAAACCTCTCCGCCGCCTCTGCTCTATCCAGATACAACGCGGGTTCAATGAGTTCCAACTCATTTAACAGGAGATCACCGTTAATCAAAGTGTCGTCAACACGGACGTATTTTGGCATCATTGAGAGTTTTTTGAATTATGGATTCGGAGGTTGTGATGATGTGTCCACTAACGGTTGTGGGGATAATTTCCACGTTATACTGTGAATTTGCGCGCCATTCGTTTTGCTGTGCTTGGTCGCGGATGGCATGACTGAAATTGCCATTGAAGAAAATGAGGCTTATTTAACCATGATTTGCTACGTCGGACATGAAAGACCCTAGCACAATCTCTTTGCCATAAGCGATTAAATCAGGCAAAGGGGGCCGACTTTGAGTTTAGTCATCAGATTGCTACTTTATTCGATAGTCAGCTTGATGACATATTTCTACCAATTTGGGTATTGAAGTACGGTCGAAATTTCAGATGAATTTTGAGGGCAAATAACCATAACATTGACCGTATGCTAATTTAACTAAACACCATAATTTATTAAAAGATCACCTAAGATATAAACACACAAATAGACTTTTTCATAAAATCCTAATAGCCACCTCCGTTTAAAATCACCACTTTCAAGAAGAAAAATAATTCTATTCGCCATAAAAATAAATAGCAAATTAACTAAAAAATCAAAGTATAAAACAACAGAATATTTTATAGTCTCTCTATATATCATTACTTCTTCTTTAGGATAAAAAGAAATAAATTTTGCAAATAAATACTCCACTAAGAAAAATATAAAAGTTATTACAACAACTCTTTTTATTATAAATTTTTCTCTGAAAAATAAGACACTGAGAGCGATAAGAATTGAAAATACGAAACCAAACAATTTACTTCCTTAACATTTAATTTAATCTAAAGAAATCATTACATCTACGATAGCACCAGCATCCACACCAGTGTCTATTTATATAATTCTAAATACAAAAGTATTGCTTAACTAACTAAGATAAATTTTTTACTTTATCTTCAAAAAATTTGTCAGAATACATATCAAGTTTATTTCTCAGAGCAAATTTAAATTTATCAATGTCAGTTTTATGAGAATATTTTTCTATAATTTCAAAATAGCTAAGATCATTTAGTATTGAAAGAATGCAAATTGCTCTTGATCTATTAGAAGACGAATTCTCCAAGATCGTTATTAAAAAATCAATAACCCAATCAAACTCAACAAAATAACCCCCCATATGGTTGTTACCTATCTTATTAACCAGTTCATCAGAAACAGGGTTTGCCATTCCTGGTTTCAAATATATTATATCTTGTAATATATCTTTAATTTCTTTTCCATTCTCATCAATCACGTTATATACTTTTTTAAAACCTAATTGATTGACCAAATTAGATAATTCATCATTAGTTAAGAATTTATTCATCCCATACCCCTATGATAAAGCCAGCGTCTACACTAATACCTATCCTGAATACAAAAGTGCGGTCAGTTTTCCAAATGTTTTTCTTTACTAAAAACACCGAAAATTTTGACCGCACTTTTTACCTTATTTGTTCAACGATCTCTGTTCTTTCACGCATTATAAGCTTAGTTATTAATTATAATTTCCCAGCTAGAACTATCAAATAAATCAATTTTACAAAAGAAATCAACAAAATCATGAGCTCTAATTTTCTCATACGAGTTAACTCCTGAAGATGCAACAGCTAAAAAAGTGTCAATATCATCTATTGAATATGCTAACTCTTTTAAATCACTCCATGAAATTAAATAGCCAGTATCTAAAGATAGTACCATCTCCTCAAACGAGGGCATATCCAGATTATTAGGAGCCGTGCCAATACCATTAAATTCGTAGATATACCAATTCCAATTATTTTCCGGAACTTTTCTCAGTAGTTCTTTGAGTTCATATTTATGCTCATTAATCCACATATTTCCTTGTATTTTCTTCATTCTGTCATACCCAATGATCTTTCGTTATCTTAATATACCACCTGTATTACATATTATTAACTTATTGAATTAATAATTATATTTATTTTATCAACAATCCAATTATCTTTATATTTTAAAGAAATAAAACCTCCATCAATAATATCCAAGGTAAATAATTCTTCATTTTTATCCATTGCAGTCATTGTAATATCATAAATCTGATAGATATTACTTAATATTTTAAAAAACTCCACTCCAGACATATATAAACCATCTGTTAACTCATTGATTTTCTTTTCTAAAGATAAAATATCTATATTAGAGGCTTCATTGCCGACACAATATAAATAGGATATTTTCCAATTAAGAGATGAACCATTGACTTTGTAAAAAAATCTAAAAATGGAAAATCATCATATTCACTTATATCAAACTCAATAGTATTCATTCTTCTACATCCCCCAATGGCTCTGGTTTTTTACTTCTTTTCATAGTTCCTCCTGTCGGGTTTTCTATGTATCTGTGTTGATGAGGATTTGGATGATTACTAGGTCTTCCATGATCCGTAAAATCAATATCTCTTCTAGGCACTAACTTTCCGTTACTATCATATCCCCATTCCCTTGGTTGCGTATAATCTCCATCTCTCCCTTTTTTAGTTCCTAATTGGGTATGTGGTACATTTGTATCAGGAATATTATTACCATGTTTATCTCTAGGCAATTCCCTATTAGGACGATAAGACCCAAATTTTGACATATCAGTGCTTGCAGCAGGCTTCCCTTTCAGTTTCACCTTCCCCCGAGTTGCCAATGCCGCAGCCAGCATCCCGACCGCCATCAAACCACCAAGAAATTCATTTCCTTCCTCTCCGCCGTCTGCCGAACTCTCACCATCCGCTGTCGAACCCTCACCCATCTCCGCGTTTTCACTTTCTTCCTCAAACGACGGATTCAAATGCACCGCCTCAAGTTCCGAAGACTGTGGTTGTTGTCCACAATAGTCTATCTCCGTTAATTGCCAGAAGGTGTTTAACGCGTCATTCGGGTGATTTTGCAGGTGGAATAAGGTGCCCGGATGTAATGCGGGGCTATTGCTTTCCCCCCAGCCTAAATGCGCATCCTGTCTTAAACTCTCCAGCCGATATTGGCTGTATTGCTTTCCTCTTGCATCTTTGAAACGCCCCGGAAAGTCATAGTGTTCATAACCGCTACGCTGATTTTCCGCATCCGTTGCCGTTGCATCAAATTGCGCCGCCCAATTCGGCTTTTTGAATGTGTAGTCTTTTAGACTGACTTGAGATGGACGCACCCGTTCACTTCGGTTAAATGTCGTAATACATTTTTCCTGCAATTGTGCGTTTTTATTGACGTTATAAGGAATGAATGCCGCCTTTTCAGGGTCCAATGTTTCAGCGTCATCGGTGAGAATGAGGCAGTGTTGTCCTATTTTCAATAGTCTGAATACTAAAAGTGCGGCCAGTTTTTAAGGTATTTCTCTTAACTAAAAACACCAAAAAATTTAACCGCACTTTTTACTTTATTTGTTCAGCTATCGCTATTTTTAGCTGATTCAACTATAAATAACTCCTTTTATAAAGAACATATATAATGCAAAAATACTACCTCCTGTCCCGACCCATATAAATCCTTTTGTAAAATACTCTGTATATACATTATCTCTCAAAACAAACTTTATCATTAAAGGATAAGCTATCACCTCAAAAGTATGTAAAAATAAGACTGCTAAGAGCATTGTTAATTCATAAGCATATTTATAACTTTCCTTAAAAGAAGGTGAGTTAAGTATTAAATTAACGGTTATAAACAAGGAAATAAGTAACAGTACAACAACTAACCTTCGCTTATATAGAGAGGTAATAAAAACAATAAGAATAGAACCTAATATAAAACTAAGCATTAAAATGAATCCCCTAAGATAGTACCTATCTCCATGCTGGTGCCTATTTATATAATTCCAAATACAAAAGTGCGGTCAGTTTTCCAAGTGTTTTTACAAAAACGCTAGAAATTTTGACCGCACTTTTAAGAAAGCTTATAAATAAACCTATTCATTAGAGTAACAGATAGTTTTAGTAAACTAACTGACCTATATTTATATAAAAGTAGTGCCCATACCTATTTTCTAATTTTTAGTCTGGGCAATTTAGTTTTTCTTATTGTATCTTCGTGTAATTGATTTAATTCTAATTCAATTTCATCCACATACCCTTTAAAATAAATATGCAATATATCTTCCTCATTAAAATAAAAAAATACTTTTTCATTAGCTCCTATTGCATGAGGACAGGCGGCATACTCAAAATACCCCTCAACTCCATCTCGTTCAACAACAACCAAACGAGCAATAATAAGCAGCTTAGCATTCTCTATACTGTCTTTTAACCTAACAACACTTCCTAACGGCAACATACTATCTCCTAATTTAACCAAACACCATAATTTATCAAAAGATTACCTAAAATATAAACACACAAATAGACTTTTTCATAAAATACTAATAGCCGTTTCCATTTAAAATCACCACTTTCAAGAAGAAAAATAATTCTGTTAACCATAAAAATAAATAGCAAATTCACTAAAAATTCAAAGTATAAAACAACAGAATATTTTATAGTTTCTCTATATATCATTACTTCTTCTTTAGGATAAAAGGAAATAAATTTTGCAAATAAATACTCCACTAAGAAAAATATGAAAGTTACTACAACAACTCTTTTTATTACAAATTTTCCTCTAAAAAATAAGACGCCGAGAGCGATAAGAATTGAAAATACGAAACCAAACAATTTACTTCCTTAACATTTAATTTAATCTAATCCAAAGAAATCATTACACAAATCAATATCACGGCAAATATTTTTATAGTTAAGTTCAGCCTCAACATCAGCTCCAAGACCTAACAAAACTGCAGCTTTCCCTGCCACTCCAACAGTGATCGAACCTTTATCCACATCAGCCAATGCTTTTCCTGACAAATCTCCACCTATAGATCCAGCACTTTTTGACACCCCCCCCTTAACATTAAAATAGCGGGTCAAAAGCTCACCTTTAGCCTCTACTTCGGAAGCCATAGATTTTAATTCACCTCCGACCTCAGCTCCATATATATTTTTTTCACCGCCATGCCCTTGAATTCTAAAACCTGCTCCAGCCTTACCGGTGCTTCCTCTTAGCTCTCCTTTGAAACCTAAATCCTCATCACCAACCTTGCCTTTAAATACAATCTCTGCTCCAGTTACATTTGCACCTAAAGCGACTGTCCCATTTCCAAGTGCACCATATCCATTTACATTTAGCAATTTTGATTCCACACCTAAATATTTGCCGTCTATAGACATATCAAGTAGTTTTGCAGATACGCTACTTCCATTAGAATTTTTATCATATGTAGCTGTAAATGCTGTTGCTTTTGAATCAACGCCATTTTGATTATTATGGATATATCCATCAGAAGATGCATTTTTTGTCAATGTCCAAGCCTTAGACACGTCACCTTGGGCGGCTTTCCCCTCACTCATCTCCGCGTTTTCACTTTCTTCCTCAACCCTCGGATTCAAATGTACCGCCTCGCCATTAAACTGAATCGCTTTCCCCTCAATATCAATATTTCCGCCATGGGATAAGGTAATTTTCGCCTCTGCCGTTGATAGTTTGATGTCATTTTCTACCGATTCAATGGAGACATTGCCCTGCACCAACAATTTATATTCTTTGCCCACATTAATTATCGCATTTTGTTCAATACTGGTGCTTTCATCCCCCATCACCTCTTTATAACGGGTCTTATTCACCTGAATACTTTGATTGCCTACCACCGTTTCCGTGTGATTACCTTGCACCGTCGTGCTACGGTTATTTTTCACTATCGTATTCATGTCACGTTGGGCATGCAGGTTTAAGCGCTGTCCGTTAGTCGAGTCGTCCATCATAATCCCGTTATGACCGCCGCCTTTATGCGTTTGTGACATTAAATCCATTTGTGGCTTGGCATTCGGGAAACCTGCCGGTAGCGGCATATTGGCGTGATAGGTACGACCCGTCACCATCGGTTGGTCCGGGTCCCCTTCCAGAAAATCTACCAATACTTCATGTCCGATTCGCGGTATCGCCATCATGCCCCAACCTTTTCCCGCCCAAGGCTGTGTCACCCGTATCCAACACGAGCTGTGGTCGTTGTATTGCCCTTCTCTGTCCCACAAAAACTGCACGCGGATTCGCCCGTATTTGTCCGTATAAATCTCTTCTCCCGCAGGTCCCACAACAATCGCCATTTGCGGACCGTCAACGCGCGGTTTGGTTTGTTGCGGCGCGCGCCAAGTTTGGTTGCGTGGAATAAAAGAAAAGCGATTGGTCAGCGTTGTGCTTTTGTCGCCCGCCTCAAGCTCCGAAGACTGCGGCTGTTGTCCGCGATAGTCTATCTCCGTTAATTGCCAGAAGGTGTTTAACGCGTCATTCGGGTGATTTTGCAGGTGGAATAAGGTGCCCGGATGTAATGCGGGGCTATTGCTTTCCCCCCAGCCTAAATGCGCATCCTGTCTTAAACTCTCCAGCCGATATTGGCTGTATTGCTTTCCTCTTGCATCTTTGAAACGCCCCGGAAAGTCATAGTGTTCATAACCGCTACGCTGATTTTCCGCATCCGTTGCCGTTGCATCAAATTGCGCCGCCCAATTCGGCTTTTTGAATGTGTAGTCTTTTAGACTGACTTGAGATGGACGCACCCGTTCACTTCGGTTAAATGTCGTAATACATTTTTCCTGCAATTGTGCGTTTTTATTGACGTTATAAGGAATGAATGCCGCCTTTTCAGGGTCCAATGTTTCAGCGTCATCGGTGAGAATGAGGC
>NZ_NRCJ01000014.1:69515-74753 GCF_003129965.1 Aggregatibacter kilianii
GTTTTTATTGACGTTATAAGGAATGAATGCCGCCTTTTCAGGGTCCAATGTTTCAGCGTCATCGGTGAGAATGAGGCGGTGTTGTCCGTTATTTTGATCAAAATAATAAAAAATACCTTCTTCTGCCGCAATACGCTGTAAAAAAGCAAAATCCGTCTCCTGATATTGCACACAAAATTCACGTTTCGGATGGGCATTACGCAAAATAAAAGCATAATCTGCCACTTTATTTTCGGCTAATATTGTAGAAAGAATAGTTTGAATATCTTTTTGTTGAAAAATACGTGAATTATGTCGCAACGTCGCCCGCCATAAATCCGGTGTAATTTGTAGTCGGTAATGTGCTCTTCTAAATCCGATGTCCCCTTCTTCAAAGACAGAAACCATTCCCGAAATCGTTTGAATCAACTCACCATCCTGCCAAATGGATAATGTGGCATTATTGTCTAAAATAGCACCGGCTTCGAGTTCGGTATTTGTACTGCTTGCCGAAACATCTAAATAAAATAAATCGTTGTAACGGGAGGTATATTGAAAATCAATAACTGAAAACGTTGTGGGAGGCAACCCGTTTACGGTTAAGGTAAATTGCAAACCACTCGGCGGGCGTTTAAATAATGAAGTTAGCAGATCAACCGGAGACATTGTCTCCGCTGCATTACCATTCATGGCTTTTAATGCTTTCGATTGTGCAACGCGATTACTCACTTGCTGAACCCGATGAATCACATCTTTTGCCACCGCAATCGCCTGTGTGGTTTGAGCAATTGCTTGCTGGGCTTTAGCAGCTTTAGCCGCCAGTTTTTCATTCCCGGTTAAATCCGCGATCGTGCCAACACCGCCGGCAAGTGAACCAATTGAAGAAAGATCGGCATTTTGTGCAACTTGTTTAACTTTATCGGCAATAGTTTTGCCCGCAGAAACAGCATTTGAAGCTTGAGAAATTTTATCCTGCACCTGATGAATTTTTTCTGCCACATTGCCGGCACCGGCAAGATCGGCAACCTTCCCCACCTGCTCAGAAGCCTGAGATAAAGTATTTACATTAGATAAGACGTCTTTCACCATCGGAAGTTACCTTAGATTTTCAAGAAAATTGACACTAAATAAACCGGCATAGGATAGCATAAAATTTAAGTGAATAAGAAAAGTTTAAATAGAATTTTTTGCATAATTTTATTGTAAAAAAATGACTTTTACAGGATACTTAACACCCATATTTTTAATGATAAATATTCCGACCAATTTCCCAATAATTAACCCAAAATAAAGAAAAACAATGACAACACATAATTACCACTTCAATGAAGGCTCCATCACCCTGCCAACCTCCTGGCAGGACCAATCCATGAACGTATTCGTCCTCCCTGACGACAGCGGCATTAATTTAGTCATTAATCGCGCCCCCGTGCCTACCGGTATGAGCAGTGACGAGTATTACCATCAAGTCATCCACCAATTCCAACATAACCTCAAAAATTATCGCGAAATCGCACAGGAAATCGTCGAGCTGGACAATCAGCCCGCCCATCTTTTGGAATATCAATGGCAAACGCCCGAAGGTGTGATGTATCAGTGCACCTTATTGCAAATCCGCAATGAGTTGCTTTTAACCTTTACTTACACCTCCACTACGCCTTTTACAAAAAAACAACGTGAGGCGATGTTGGCGATTGTTTATACCTTTAAAGCTGCTTCCGATAAGCAAAACTAATTTCGATTCCAATAAATAAAATAACGCATAGGTTTATTTATGTCCGGCTCTACCGATATCGTATCCCGTATTACCCAGAATATTAGTGGGTTTCAGTATTCCAAAGTTAACATTACCGGTCCGACCGAAGTCGTAACGCCAGCCGCCCGGGTCGGGGATATTATTAATCACACCAGTTTTTGGGCGGCGCTTGCCGGGGCAGTTGTTGGGGCTGTTATTGCTGCCGGAGTTTTTGCGCTCGCATCAGTTGCAGTCGCAGCGGTAGGTATCACCGGCGGGATTGCCGCCCCTGTCGCGGCAGCGATACTGGGCACTGTCGGCACCATTGCACTGTCGGGAGGAATAGGTGCCGTTACCGGCGCTGTAACGAAGTTTGTTGATGAAGCCATCGGTGGAGAGCCGAGCGGACCGATTGTCAAAGGTTCTTCGGATGTGAACGTAAACGGTAAACCACTGGCGATGGTTGACCAAGCCTTAAGCGTTGCCTGCACCCGCCATTCCCCACCACAAAAAATTGCGCAAGGCAGTAAAACGGTTACGGTAAACAACCAGCCGGTAGCCCGTAAAGGCGATAAAACCGAATGTAGCGCAACCATTGCAGAAGGTTCACCCGATGTATTTATTGGCTCCGGACAAGAAACCTATGTAGAAATGAAAAGTGAGTTTACCGGTTGGCAACGGGCGATATTATTTGCCGTGGATTTTGTCATTCCTCCTACGGCAATTTTTAGTAAAGGGCTATTCAAAGGGTTATCTAAGATAGGCAAAATTGCTGCCACAAAAGGTGCTCGCGCAGGTGCCGCAGTTGCCGCACGAATGGCGGGTAGAGCCGCAAAAGGCCTTGCCAAGAGTGCCGCCCGCAAGGCAAAAAATGCCGCAAGGCTGGCGAAAGCTGCCGGGCGTGGTGCAGTAAAAGGCGCAAAAGCGGTTGGGCGTGGTGTCGCGAAAGGGGCGAAAGCCGTCGGACGCGGACTTGGCAAAGGCGCCAAACAAGCAGGCAAAATTGCCCGCGGAAAAACCTTAGGTTGCGCCAAGAATGCCTTTAAAAATAATAAGGGTTTCAAACGTTTCACCGAGGCCGGTAAAAAATTCATTAAAGGTGACCCGATAGATGTACTCACCGGTCATGTCGTAGAACAACGTGTGGATTTCACACTGGGGCAAACTTTGCCACTCTCTTTTATCCGCACTTGGTCCCGCCATAAAGACGAAAATCAATCCGAAGGCTTATGCGGCGCTTACTGGACGGATAACTTCTCCGAATATGCCGAGGTGTCCGATAACGGACAGTTAATTAAGATTGCGACCTTTGAAGGCACCTATTTACGCTTTGCGTTACCGCACGGTAGTCTCGAATCCTTCAACCCCGACCATCCGCAATATGCGCTCATCCGTCATCGTGAATATCTAGAATTATTCAATCGCGATACGCGCATTGCCAAACTGTTCTATTTCATTGACACCCCGGAAATCGATGATGCTGATGATATGGACGATGACCATGCCGACTCCGAAGCGGCGCTAACCTACCCGCCGCTGACCGACGGTCGCTATCTCATTTCCGCCTGGCTTGACACTTTCGATAACGTGGTGCAGTTCCACTATAACGAACAGTCCTGGTTGGAATCCGTGTCCCACACCGATGGCATGATTTTAACCCTCGACTATCAAGGCGAGTGGCTACATTCCATCACCCGTGTGGATAACGGGCAACAACAGGTACTGGTGACTTATACCCAAAATGAACACGGACAGCTTATCGAATCCGATGCTCTGCTCGATTATCACCTGTTCTATACCTATGACAACCACGCCAATCTAACCCGCTGGGAAGATAAAGACCACACTTGGGTAGATTATCACTATGACGCACAGGGACGGGTGATCCACAGTCACGGTGCCGACGGCTTCTATCCGGTATGGTTTGACTATGCCGACAACCAAACCCGGGTACGTGACAGCAAAGGCAATGTCACGGTGTATGACTTCGACCCGCACATCATGAAGCCTCTTGCCATCACTTCCCCGAATGGCGCAGTCACCCGTTTTACCTATGACCTACATGGCAATCTGTTAAATCAGACGTTCACTGACGGCACACAAGTGAGTTTTTCCTATCTGGAACAAACCGGTCTGGTCACCGCCTTTACCGACCCAATGGGATATCAATGGCAATATGCCTATAACGAAGACGAACGCCTCGTGCGTATTGAAGACCCCATTGGTCGGGTGTGGACGTCACAGGAAGAAAAAACAGATGAAAATGCCACCGCACTTTTCACCGCCCCGGACGGCAGCCAAACCGCCTTTGTGCGCAATGAATTCGGGTTATTAACCCATGTGGTGTCCAAGTCCGCCCAACAAAGCGCCCGGGCACAGTTACAGGCAGCATTCCGTTATGACCCGCGTCATCGTTTAATTGAAACGCAGGATGCCGAACAACGTCGCATTCAGCTTACCTATAACGGTGAAGACCAAATCAGCCAATTGCAAAGTGCCGGCGGTAAATTCTGGCAGTATGGCTACAGTCGCCATCAGAAGCTTGCCCATATCCATCGTCCGAACCAAAGTACGGAAAGTCAGACCTATGACCGTCACGGCAATTTAGTGAAATACACCGATGCCAACGGCGTTATCTGGCAGCTGAAATACGGTGCTTTTGACTTACTGAGGGAGAAAATTGACGGTGAAGGCAATGTTTGGTGTTATGACTATGACAAAGACAGTCTAAAACTAAGCCGTGTCACCAACCCGAAAGGCGAACATTACACCTATACCTTCAATGCCGACGGGCAGGTAGAAAGCGAAACCGACTTTGCCGGAAATCAGTGGCATTACACCTATTACCCGAACGGCAGCTTACAGACATTGACCGACGGCGAAGGCAATCAAACTCACTATACCTACAACGCCAACGGACAACTGATTCAACTCAATACGTCTGATGATGCCATCAGCTATACCTATGACAAGGCAGGCAGAGTCACCCGTATTCAATCCACCGACAGCACCCTCACTTATGTCTATGACATTAACGACCGGGTGATTGAGGAAACACAAAACACACATAAAATCCACCGCACTTTTGATGAGGCAACCAACACCGTCACCCGCCGTCTATATCCGAACGGACAACAAGAACCGATTACCACTACCTACAAATACAACAACGTGGGTGAGCTGGTTGAGTTGACCTTGCCAAATTGGGATAGTGAAGCGGAAAAAGCACAAACAACGACAAGCGCACAAACAACGCCAAACACAACCGCACAAGTAAGTGCATTACACAAACTTACTTTCTTGTACGACGAAGAAGGTAACGAAATCAGCCGCCTCTCCAACCTCGGCTTTATCCTCAATCAGCAGTTCAATGAAATGAATCTGCCGATACGCCAACGTGCCGGACATGAACCGCGTACCCACTTCGACACCACCGAACTGCGCCTAACCGGTATTGATGGTCCGAGCTTTGCCGAACTGAACCGTACTTATCAATACGACAAAGCCTTAAACACCATTGCCGC
>NZ_NRCJ01000015.1 GCF_003129965.1 Aggregatibacter kilianii
CTCACTCTATTTCTAAATCTATCAAAAACGAATCTTCAAGTGCCCACACAGTTTGTCTGATTGATTGTTAAAGAACATTTGCTCTAAGCAAGGACGCAAATTATAGATGAAGATCTTATTTGTCGTCAAGAAAATTTTTGTGTATTTTCTTTTAGTTACTGCCTTTGCAGTGCGGAGGCGTATTATAGGGATCGAGATAAAAGGATCAAGCGGATTTTTACACTTTTTTATCGATAGCTTAGAAAAAATACAATTTGCTTATTTCAGCTGCAAAAATGCTTCGGAAAATGACCGCACTTTTTGCCAATCCGTGTATTCAATTTCTTTAGTCGGATCCGTTTCGCCGCCGGTAATTCGCATGATGAGTTGGATCATGATGCGATCAAAGAAACCATAGCGCGGATAAAGCAACGCGCCGGCAAACACTGCTGACATTGTCGGTTTCCAAGTAATTCGTTGCAAAAATTTGCGTACATATATATTGGTTTCCGGCGTGGATTTCTCCGGTTTGCGCGCCGTCAGATTCACGCCAAAAAACGCCGTCGTCTTTTGATTCAAAAGTGCGGTGTGTTTTTCGAGCATTTTATAAAGTTGCTTGTTGAAATGCCCGTAACGAATTGAGGCGCCGATAATAATGCGGTTGTAATCCGCCAATTCAAATACGTCGTTAATCGACTTCACATCAACATCCGACGCAATGATTTGCGCAATATAATCGGCAATTTTCTTGGTTTGCCCATCATGTGTGGAATATAAAATGAGTGTTTTCATTAGGATTTCCAAAATGCCGGCGTGAATAAAACTAAAAGGGAAAAAATTTCTAAACGTCCGCAAACCATGGCTAAGGTCAGGATCCATTTTGCATTGTCCGGAATGCCAACAAAATTACTGCTCACCGAACCCAGTGCCGGTCCCAGGTTATTTAAACAGGCGATAACGGCGTTAAAAGCATCGAATGTTTCGACGCCACAACTGATGACGCCCAACAGGCAAATCACGAAAACCAGTAAGTAGGCGGAAAAGAACGCCCAGATACTTTGAATCACCCGTTCGTCGAGAACCCGTTTACCCAGTTTGACGGGATACACTAAATTCGGGTGAATTAAGCGTTTAAGTTCCCGCTTACCTTGCAAATAAAGCACCAAAATCCGCACCACTTTTAAACCGCCGCCGGTGGATCCGGCACAGCCCCCGATAAAGGAGGCAAATAATAAGAGGATCGGTAAAAATAGCGGCCATTGCTCAAAACTGGATGTGGTATAACCCGCCGTAGTTGAAATCGAGACCGATTGGAACGCCGCTTGTTCAAGGTTCTGAAAGGTTTCGTCAAAATGATGATTGCTCAGTAACATAGCAAAGCAAATTAAGATCAAAGAAAGCTGGATTAACATGAAAAAACGAAATTCCGGATCGCGAAAATAGCTCAGAAAAATGTTCCGTTTACCCAGTTGTGAAAAAGCATTGAAATGCAAGGCGTAGTTACAGGCGGAAATCAACAAAAAGACAACGGTAATGATATTGACTGCGGAGCTATCAAAATAAGCCATGCTTCGGTCATGGGTGGAAAAACCGCCGATGGAAACCGTAGAAAAGCTATGGCTGATGGCATCAAAAGGCGACATGCCCGCAAGCCAGTAGGAAAACGCACAAAGCAGGGTTAATGAAGCATAAATGATCCACAGCGTTTTGGCGGTTTCGGTAATCCGCGGGCGCATTTTATTTTCTTTTAACGGACCGGAAATTTCCGCGCGATAAAGGGACATTCCGCCGATGCCTAATAAAGGAATAATCGCCACCGCCAATACGATGATCCCCATGCCACCCAGCCATTGTAATAATTGACGATAGAACAAAATCGCTTTCGGCAGGCTGTCTAAGCCGACAATCGTTGTTGCGCCGGTCGTGGTTAACCCGGAAAAAGATTCAAAGAATGCCGCCGCAACCGTTAAATCGGGATCTTCAAATAACATGAAAGGAATAGCACCGAGACTGCCCATCACCACCCAAAAAGCGACAACAATCAGAAACCCTTCGCGCGAGCGTAATTCTTCTTTATGATGGTGACACGCCCACCAGAGGATCACACCGGCAATGGCGCTCATCACAAAGGACTGAATGAAGGCTTTACCGCCGCCATCGCCGTACAATAACGCAACAAATGCCGGAAGTAACATGGTGCAGGAAAAGCACATGACTAAAATCCCGACGATGCGTAAAATGGATAAAAAATGCACTAAAAATCTCTCTTATTCAATTTCTGCTAAAACTAATTGCCCGGCGGAGCGCTCCGTTAACGCCTGTTGGAAAGCTGCTAATGTATCAGGACGTACAGCTAAACGCAAAGTCACCTGCGCTTGAAAATCTTGTTCCACAATCAACACGGCATACTGTTCGCACAGCACCTGAACCCGGTTAATCTGTGCATAATCGCACCGCACTTCATAATGCCGACAAGCGACTTTCGTGTCCGTCGACAATAATTTCAAAGCCTGCTGAACGCCGCCGCTATAAGCGCGTACCAACCCGCCGGTGCCCAACAAAATACCGCCATAATAGCGCACAACCACGGCGCTGATTTCCCCTAAACCGCTGCCTTGCAATGCCGCCAACATGGGTTTACCGGCTGTGCCGCCCGGCTCACCGTCATCGGAAAAACCGAATTGCTGAGAATCTTTAGGATTGCCGGCAATTGTCGCCCAACAACAATGGCGCGCATTCGGGTGCAAGGTTTTGATTTCCGCCCAGAACGCTTTTGCCTGCGCCAAACCTTCCGTATGCCGCAAGTAAGTGATAAAACGGCTCTTTTTAATTTCTTCGGTAAAATCCACCGCACTTTTGGGGATGCGATATTCAATCATATGTCTAACACATTTGAGGAATTTTGCTGATTTTGTATCATACTTTATGTATTATACCCCGTAATTTTCCCTAATAAATAACAAAAATGGATAATATAAAAATCACTCAAACACTTGATACCATTGGTTTGCGTTGCCCGGAGCCGGTCATGTTGATACGCAAACATATTCGCCACTTGCAAGAAGGCGATGTGCTTTTGATGCTGGCGGACGACCCGGCGACCACCCGTGATATTCCAAGTTTCTGCCAATTTATGGATCATACCCTGCTACACAGCGAAACCACACAAATCCCTTATCGTTACTGGGTTAAGAAAGGTAAATCAGTTTAAAAATACAAAAAAGTGAGGCATTTATGCTAAATCCAAAAAAAATAGAGCATGTTATACAACAAATTCAAGATAATCTGCCAAAAGGGATTAAAGACTTAGGGCAAGATGCGGAAGCCAAAATCAAGCAGGTGTTACAGGCACAATTGTCCAAACTGGACATTGTTACGCGCGAGGAATTTGACGTGCAAACGCAGGTGTTAATGCGCACCCGTGAAAAATTAAGCGAACTTGAAAAACGACTGGAAGCACTCTCTGCCGCAAAAACAGAATAAATTCCGACCGCACTTTTGTTTAAAGCATCCACTTAACACAGGAGAGAAGTATGTCAGCGTTCCAGTATTTACAAGAAAAACGTAAGCAATTGAATCTCAAAGTCAATGATGTTTGCCAAAGGGCGAATATTACCCGCGCATATTTCAATCAACTCGTCAGCGGAAAAATTAAAAATCCCAGTGCAACAAAATTAAGCGCGCTACATCGCGTGCTACAAATTAATGCGCCGAACAATAAAAAAGTCGGAGTGATTTTCGGCAAATTTTACCCTGTTCACACCGGCCACATTAACATGATTTACGAAGCGTTCAGTAAAGTGGATGAAGTGCACGTCATCGTGTGCAGCGATACGGAACGGGACTTGCAGCTGTTTTACGACAGCAAAATGAAGCGTATGCCGACCGTGCAGGATCGTCTGCGTTGGATGCAACAAATTTTTAAATATCAAAAAAACCAAATTTTTATCCATCACTTAATCGAAGACGGCTTGCCGAGCTATCCGAACGGTTGGCCGGCATGGGCGGAACGGGTCAAAGCCTTATTTAAAGAGAAAGGCTTTAACCCAAGCATTGTCTTCAGCAGCGAGATTCAAGACAAAGCGCCTTATGAAAAATACCTCAATCTGGACGTTTCTTTAGTCGATCCGGAACGCGCCTTCTTCAACGTTTCCGCCACGAAAATTCGCACCGAACCCTTCCATTATTGGAAATTCATTCCGAAGGAAGTGCGTCCGTTTTTCGCCAAAACCATTGCCATTTTAGGCGGTGAAAGTAGCGGTAAAACCGTGCTGGTGAACAAACTGGCAACGGTGTTTAACACCACATCCGCCTGGGAATACGGCCGCGAGTTCGTGTTTGAAAAACTGGGCGGTGACGAACAGGCAATGCAATATTCCGACTATCCGCAAATGGTGCTGGGGCATCAACGTTATATTGACTACGCCGTGCGACATGCCCATAAAGTCGCCATTATCGACACCGATTTCATCACCACACAGGCATTTTGTATTCAATACGAAGGCAAAGCCCACCCGTTTTTAGATTCCATGATCAAAGAATATCCCTTTGACGTCACCATCTTATTAAACAACAACACGCAATGGGTCGATGACGGTTTGCGCAGTCTGGGCAGCCAAAAACAGCGACAACGCTTCCAACAATTACTCAAAAAATTGCTGGATAAATACAATGTGCCTTACATTGAAATCGAATCGCCGAGTTATTTGGAACGTTATAATCAGGTAAAAGAAATTGTGGAGAAAATCCTCAATGAAGAAGAATTGCCCGAATTAAACAGCGACCACGGCAATACCATATTTTAAGTTCAGGCGATAATGATGCTTTTATTTGCAGGCGACCCCCACGGGAATTTTGATCACCTTTACCCGTTCTTAAAAGAACGTAAGGACGTGGCGCTGATCATTCTGGGCGACTTACAGCTCACCACCCCCGAGCCGTTAGAAAAATTAGCCCAATATGCCGACATTTGGTTTATTCACGGCAACCACGACAGCAAAACCGTGGCGGCATTTGAATCTATTTGGGGAACCGAATGGAAACAGCGCAATTTACACGGGCGCGTACAAGAAATTCAGCATAAAAAAATTGCCGGTTTGGGTGGTGTATTTCGCGGACAAATTTGGATGCCGCCGAACAAGCCGCTATTTTTCGATCCCATTCATTTTTGCCAATATTGTCCATCAGAAAAAATCTGGCGCGGCGGTGTACCTCTACGCCACCGGACTTCAATTTTTCCGTCAGATATTGAAATTTTTGAGCAACAACAAGCCGATATTCTCATTTGCCACGAAGCCCCGAAACCACACCCGTCAGGCTTCGGCGTCATCAATCAGTTGGCGGAGAAATTAGGCGTGACGCAAATTTACCATGGGCATCACCACGAAAATTTTGATTATTCCGGCTTTCCTCAACAGCGTTATCAAATCATCAATGTGGGATTCCGCAGCCTGTGTGATGAAGCGGGAAATTATCTTTACATCGGCGTGGATGACAGGAAATAAAAAACGTTGCTAAAAAAGACCGCACTTTCCAACAAAATCGGCGAACTGCCCCTTAATCTCCGGCAATTTTATGCGATAATACCGACCCACTTTCTTTAGGATGAACTTATGCTATTAAAAAATAAAACTTTCGGCAGTGCCTTAATTATCGCGGGAACCGCCATTGGCGCCGGGATGCTTGCCATGCCGCTCACCTCCGCCGGCATGGGATTCGGCTTCACCGCCGCACTGCTCATCGGACTCTGGTTACTGCTCGCTTACAGCGGATTACTTTTCGTTGAGGTTTACCAAACCGCCAAACGCCAAGATGACGGTGTCGCAACCTTAGCGGAAAAATACTTCGGCATTCCCGGACGTATTATTTCTACCGTTTCGCTTTTCATTTTGCTCTATGCTTTATCCGCAGCCTACATGACCGGCGGCGGTACGTTGCTTGCAAATGCCTTACCAAAAGATCTGTTAGGTTCCGCCGATAGCACATTAAAAATTTCCATTTTAATCTTCACCTTTATTTTGGGCGCCTTCGTGGTTATCGGCACTAAAGGTGTGGACGGCATCACAAGAGTGTTATTTTCGGGTAAAATCATCGTCTTTATTCTCGTGCTCGCCATGATGTTGCCGAAAGTCATCGGCGAAAACTTAATGGCAATGCCGCTGGATTATGCATTAATCCTCTCCGCCGGTCCGATTTTCTTCACCTCATTCGGCTTCCATGTGGTAATGGGCAGTATCAATAATTATCTGGAAGGGGATGTAAAACGCTTCCGCTCCGCCATCATCATCGGCACCGCTATTCCGCTCGTCGCCTATTTATTATGGCAATTAGCCACACACGGTATCTTAAGCCAAAACCAATTTGTTGCCGTACTCAAAGACGATCCCACATTAACCGGCTTGATTAATGCCACTAAAACCCTACAAGACACCACGTTATTAAGCCAAGTCTTACCGATATTTTACTCATTGGCACTCATCACCTCCTTTTTAGGCGTCGCACTAGGCTTATTTGAAGGGCTAAATGACTTATTCAAACGCACAAAAATGCCGGCAAATCGTATAAGTTTAACCATCGCCACCTTCATCCCACCGCTGATTTTCGCCTTGTTCTACCCTAACGGCTTCCTCGCCGCATTAGGTTACGCCGGTTTACTCTGCGCCTTCTATTGCCTCATCCTGCCTATCGGCTTGGCATGGCGCGCAAGAAAACAATACAAAGATCTGCCTTACCGCGTCGCAGGCGGAAACTTCGCACTCGTTCTGGCGCTGCTTATCGGAATCGCCATTATCATCATCCCGTTCCTTACCGAAGCCGGTATTCTGCCGAGAGTCGTAGGTTAAATTTACCTGAAAATTTGACCGCACTTTAAAACACCATCGGCACCTTAATAAGGTGCCGATTTTTTTTATGAGAAATGCCATGAAAAACGCAGTAAAAAACCACCGCACTTTTACAATAAGTCTAACGCCTTCATCTGGTTAACCACCTCCTTCACCGCAATTTGCGCCATGAGATTTTCTCCTTTTAGCCTGGTTGCCCAAGGCAGTTGAGAGGAAGATTTGCCGTATTCTTTTTGTGCATTTTGTTCATACACGGAAACGACGTTTGCCAAATTGTAATAAGGGCCGGTACGTAACGGATTGTGGTAGGCATACAAGCCAATGACCGGCGTGCCTTGCGTGGTAGCGATGTGCGCCGGGCCGGAATCCGGCGAGAGTACCAAATTCGCTTCACGGATTAACGCAGTGAGTTGGGGTAAAGTCAATTTGCCCGCCGTATCCATCGGTGCAAAATCACATAAGGCTTTGATTTCCTCAATCATCGCCAACTCACGAGGCGCGGGAGAACTGCATAAAATCACGTTGATGCCCTGTTGATGAGCAATATTCGCCACCTCGGCATAACGTTCCACTAACCAATCTTTTTCTTTTTTGCTGGAACAAGGTGAAATCAGCAGATTTTTGCGTTGGGGATCAACATATTGTCGCACTGCCGCCAACTCCGTTTCCGTTACCGGCAAATCCCATTGTGGCGGTGCAGGCGGCACGCCCAGATACTCGGCGAACGCCATAAAACCGTCCAACACATGGGGATTGACGGGATCCTGAATGCGGCGGTTGGTAAACAGCCATTGCCCCTCGCGCGCCCGTTGTTTGCCGAAACCGATGCGATATTTGGCGTGAATGCCAAGCGATAAAATGGATGCACGAAACGCCGTTTGCATATTCAGCAGTGCATCAAATCGGCGATGTTTCAGCTGTCGCCACACATTCCGCACGCTACGCCAACCGCACTTTTTGTCATACACGATAAACTCGATGCCCGGCACGTGACGAAACAGTTGCGCCTCGGTTTTGCCGATAATCCAAGTGATTTTCGTCTCTTTCCAATGGCGTTGGATATGTTGCACTGCGGCAAGAGCGTGACAAACATCGCCGATAGCGGACAAACGCAGAATGCAAAGAGATTGGGGAGCTTGAGAGAAAAGAGCCATGAATTTCGTTATCTCGCTTAAATTTGGGAATCGGTCTATTTTAAAGTAGAATGCGCCTATTCGCTATCTCATTTTCGTCACTCAAAATGCTTGAATTTCAACTTAAAAACGACTTTTTTCTATTTAATTTCGATCAACCGTTGGCAAACCAAGAACGCTTTTTCGATGCCGATTTCTGGCAGCAACAAAACCGCATTATCGGCTCGGCAAAAGGGCGCGGCACTACTTGGTTTCTACAAACCGTCGATTTATTCGGCGTGAACACAGCATTACGTCATTATTATCGCGGCGGCTTATGGGGCAAAATCAATAGAGATCGTTATCGTTTCAGTGAATTAAAAAACACCCGTAGCATCGCTGAATTTAATCTGTTAAATCAATTACATCAGGCAGGCTTACCGGTTCCAAAACCCATCGGCGCACGGGTGCGTAAAGGCAATTTAGGCATTTGTTATCAAGCCGATTTGTTGAGCGAAAAAGTGGAAAACGCCCAAGATCTGACCGCACTTTTGCAAACCCGAAACCTCGAACCGAACCAATGGCGACAAATCGGCGCGTTAATTCGCCGTTTGCACGATTTACAAATCTGCCACGCGGATCTCAACGCCCACAATATTTTATTTCAGCAAAAAGAAAGCGGCAGCCAATTCTGGCTTATCGACTTTGATAAGTGCGGTGAAAAATCCGGGAGTTTTTGGAAAGAAGCAAATCTACAACGGCTACATCGTTCTTTCAGTAAGGAAGCGGAACGCATGCACATCCAATTCAATGAACAAAATTGGCGGGCGTTGTTGGAGGGGTATTCAAATTAATCGTTTGCCACAACCGGTGCGATTACACGCTCCCTACCCGCGCTTCTCCTGCAACGCCTTCAACACCGCCGGCGGGACGAGTTGGCTCATGTCGCCGTTGTGTAGGTAAATTTCGCGGATCATCGTGGAGGAGACGTAAGACCATTGTTCCACCGGGGGGAAGAACAGGCTTTCGACGCCGTGGGTGAGCAGGCGGTTAAGGTGGGCTAACTGGACTTCGTATTCAAAATCCGTGGTGCTGCGTACGCCGCGAATGATGGCTTTGACGTTGTATTCGGCGATGGTATGCGCCAGTAAATTATTGAATCCGATAACCTCTACGTTCGACAAATGTGCGGTTGATTGGCGCACCAACTCCACCCGTTCCGCCAAGCTAAATAACGGCTTTTTGCTCGGGCTTTCCGCCACCGCCACTAAAACGCGCGGAAAAATCACCGCACTTCGTTCAATAATGTTCAAATGCCCGTTGGTTAACGGGTCAAAGGTGCCGGGATAAATTACCGTCGTCATGAGTTCACCTCGCTTAAATAAGGTTTTAAGAGATCCATTACGCGTTGCAACGCGCCGCGATTTTCATTTAACACGGCGTAACCGACATTGCCATACTGTTCGCTCAGTTTCGGTGATTGTAAAAATTGCGCTACCACCTCCGCCACGGCTTGCGGATTTTCATCCGTTATCCGCACGCCTTGGCGTTCAATTAATTTGCCGAACACTTCAGGGAAATTGAAGGTATGCTTGCCGCTGATCACCGGCAATTTAAACGCCAGCGGTTCCAGTGGATTATGTCCGCCGTGCGCCACCAAACTGCCGCCCACCAAGGCGATATTCGCCATACCGTACAGCAACATCAACTCGCCCATGGTGTCCCCGAGCAACACTTGGGTTTCCGCCTGCGGAACGACATGACTGCTACGACGAAGATAATTAAACCCTTGCTGTTCAATGAGTTGCGCTACCGAATTAAACCTTTCGGGGTGACGTGGCACCAGAATCAGCAATAAATCGGGGTAACGTTGCAATAAAGTGCGGTGACTTTTTAAGATGATTTCGTCTTCGCCTTCGTGGGTACTGGCGGCAATCCAAATAGGGCGTTGAGTGTGCCACTGCGCTTTTAACGCGGAAATTTTGCTCAACAAATCGTCCGTTAAATTCAAATCGTATTTAATATTTCCCGTTAATGTTAACCGTTCCGGCGCAATGCCTAACCCCGCATAACGCGCCAAACTCACCTCATCTTGCGGCGCAATTAACGTGATGTTATCTAATAGCGGTTTTAACGGATTTTTAAACCAACCGTAACGCTTGGCGGAACGCGCGGATAAGCGGGCATTTACGATAATAAAGGGAACCTTTCTTTTTGCCAGCTGATGAATCAGGTTAAACCACAGCTCCGTTTCAATCACCAACGTCAAACGCGGTTGCACAAAATCAATAAAGCGGGCGACCGCATCAGGCAAATCGTAAGGTAAATAAACGTGGGTGACCGTTTCGCCGAAAACGGCTTTCACGCGGTCGGAACCGGTGGGCGTCATGGTGGTGACGGTGATCGCCAAATGCGGGTAATCCTGTTGAATACGTTTAATTAGCGGCACGGCAGCGATAACCTCCCCTACCGACGCGGCATGAATCAGCACGCCGTTGGGTTTCGGCGCGGGTAATTCGCCATAAAAGCCGTAACGTTCGCTTAAACGCTTACGGTAATTCGGCGCTTTAAGGCTTCGGAATAACAGAGAAAGCCATAAAAACGGCTGCACGAGATACATTAAACAGGTATAGAAAAAACGTAACATAGAAAATACGCCGGCTTATGTTAGAATTGCGAAAATTTAATAATGATAAACAAGCGCTTAGTATAAGCGTTTGGGACAGATTCACAAAGGATAAAAATATGCCTAGCATCAGCGTTGCAATGATTGTCAAAAACGAGGCGCACCATCTCGCATCCTGTTTGGATACGGTGAAAGATTGGGTGGATGAAATCGTGATTTTGGATTCGGGCAGCACCGACGACACGCAACGTATCGCCGAACAATACGGCGCAAAATTTTATCGGAACACCGATTGGCCGGGCTTTGGCAAGCAACGCCAGCTTGCCCAGCAACAGGTCACAAGCGATTATGTGCTGTGGCTGGACGCCGACGAACGGGTTACGCCGGAATTACGCCAATCCATTCAAAACGCAGTGGCTCAGGACGCACCGAATACGGCATATAAAATCCCACGTTTAAGCGAGGTATTCGGCAGCCAAATTCGCCACTCGGGCTGGTATCCCGATTATGTGATTCGCCTGTATCGCACGGATTTCGCGCGCTACGGCGATCAACTGGTACACGAAAAAGTAGAATTACCCGCCAACGCCGACATTCAGAAATTAAACGGCGATTTGCTCCACTACACCTATCAAGATATTCATCATTATTTGGTGAAATCCGCCGGTTACGCCAAAGCCTGGGCGGAACAACGGGAAAAAGCCGGCAAAAAAGCCACCTTATGGCAAGGCATTAGCCACGCCATCGGCTGTTTTGTAAAAATGTATTTTGTACGCTTGGGATTTTTAGACGGCAAAGCGGGCTTGCTACTCGCAATTCTCTCCGCGCACTCGACGTTTGTGAAGTATGCGGATTTGTGGGTGCGGACGAGGGGAAAATGAAATGAAAAAATGCAGCGTTTAGGCTGCATTTTTTGATCTTGAAAAACGTTTTGAAAAACCACCGCACTTTCCGCTACAAAATCATCTTCACTAATTTATCCGCTTTAATGCGGGCGAATTTTTTCAGCAGTTTTTGTACCGGCGCCGGGTATTGATCCATCTCTTCCAATTCGGTGTAGTGTTTTAACACCGTGGTGTGCTGGCGGATGTGTTCCAGTTCTTTTAACACTTGTGGACGCAGTTGCTGTTTCGGGTCGTGAATAAATAAACCGTTTTCCGCATCCAACCGCCAAGCGCGCGGGTTAAGGTTATTGCCGGTAAGCAGAATATAATTTTCATCCACCCAAATGCCTTTCAGGTGATAAGTATTGTCGCCGTCTTGCCACATTCTTACGGAAAGTTGCCCTAGCGAAATTTCCCGTTCAAATTTTTTGCTGAAACGGCGCAAATTGCTTTCGTATAAATACGGCAACGCCCCCGCCATTTTAAACGGTTGATCAGGCGGAATATAAAAATCGTTCGCCACTTTATTACCGACGATAATTTCAATTTGTTTGCCTTTGCCGAGCAAATAGCGGATTTTTTGCTGCAAAGTATTCGGAAAATTGAAATATGGCGTGCAAATGGTCAATTTTTCTTCCACCAACTGGAACAAATCTTCAATTGTCGCATTCAGAATATTTCCCGCGCCGCCCAAACCGAATAACGGGGTAATCGTTAATTCATCACCAAAAGACACCGCACTTGGTAACTGATATTGCGCATAAGCCGCAAGATTTTTACGAAAGGCACGAATATTGCCGCGAATTTCTTTGGTTTTCGGCGGGTTGGCGGCATCCAACGGCAACACCACATCAGAATCCAACAGGTTCTGGCGCACGAAATTCACCATAGCATCGGCTAACGCGGGATGGGTGATTTTTTGATAACGATCGTAACGGTATTTCTCATTTTGCTGTAAATACACGTTATTAATGCTGGCGCCGCTGTAAAGCACAGTGTCGTCAAACACAAAGCCTTTAATGTGCAGAACACCAAACACTTCTCGGGTATTAATCGGCACACCGAAGAACATATGCGGATCCTCGGCAAGTTGATATTTCTGGCGGGTTTCGTAATACCAATCGGCATTGGTAGCGCTTTTCTCCGCACCTAACAAATTGCGCTGCGCGCGATGCCAATCAATTAAAATTTTTACTTCCAGTTTCGGTTTATCTTGCTTTGCACGATAAATTTCGTCCAGAATCTCTTGCCCTGCCTCATCATTTTGCCAGTAAAGTGCGGTCACAATAATGCGCGTTTTTGCTTGCCGGATAAGTTGAATAATCTCGCTTTTAAACGCCGTCGGACTATAAATAAATTCCACCTGCTCCGCCTGCAAAGTCAAACATGGTAGGCTTTCAAGACGCTTGCGGGCACGTTCGGTTTTATCTGTAAACATAAAATTCTCTATAAAGACGCAATGAATAAGAACGTAAATGCATTTTAATTAGCCCCGTAGTTTACAATATTTATCACCCGCCTTGGTAGAAAAAAGGTTTTTTTTCGTTATAATGCTCACACTTTTACACTAAAAATGAACAAAATCCGTTCATTTTCCCGCTACTCACATCGGCATGCACTATGAACCAACAATCAAACAAACCGACCTTTAAATCCGCCAATAAATCTTTTCAGGGAAAACCGTTCAACGAGCGCAGCGTCGGCGCAGACCACAAAAAACGCGATAAAAACCGACCGCATTTTAACTCACCAAAATCCGATTCACGCCAAGAGTTCACTCGAAATAAAGACACCAAACCCAAATTCAAACGCAGCGAACCGCAAGAAAAAACCTTACATATTGCCGAAAGCACCATGAAAAAAGCGGGCGGTGCCGAGGGCGGCGTGAAAGTGACGGTGAAAAGCAGTCGTTTCGATGATAAACCGAGAGAGAAAAAAACCGGCCCGCTGTCGCCGCGCGCACCGGAAAAAATCAAAAAAAATCGGGCGGAAGAAATGAAAGTTTACGGCGAAAACGCCTGTTTAGCGTTGTTTGAACAACGCCCGGGCAGTATCGTGCGCTTGTGGGTGACGGTGCAAACGGCGCATAAAATCGGCGATATTTGCAGTTATTTAGCCGCCAACAAAAAGGTGTATCACATCGTCGATAACGACGAGCTCACCAAAGTCAGCGGCACCGAACACCACGGCGGCATTTGCATGCTGGTGAAAAAAGCCCATCCGTTCACGTTGCAAGGCTATTTGGACGTGCCTCACCAAGAAGATTGTTTGGTGCTGTTGGATGGTGTCAATAACGCCCAAAACATCGGCGGCATTTTACGCACCTGCGCCTTTTTCGGCGTGAAAAATATCATCGTGGAAGACGCGGAAAGCCTGAATTCTGCAGTAACGCTACGCGTCGCAGAAGGCGGTGCGGAATATGTTCGCGTACTGGAAACCGACGATACCCGCAACGCCCTTGCGCAATTGCGCCAAGCGGGCTATCAAATCGTTCACGTCTGCCACGACAAAAACGCCGGCGCACTGGATAAAGTGCGGTTAAAAAATAAAACGGTTTTCGTGTTAAGCGAAGGCTCCACCGAAGCCTTGGCAGAAAAAACCGACGAACAGGTTCGCCTGTCTTTCGACAGTCCGCTGAAAAACGGCTTAAACGTGTCGGTTAATGCGGGGATTTTATTGGCGAAGTGGTATTTTAATGAGTAGAGTTATCAGTTTCAGAACATTAATACCTAATTTTATTCCAAGTAAAAATATTGGTGTAAATGGGTTAGGTATAATTTATGGAAATATTGAATTTGCACGAGGTCATTGCTTTATTAGTGCAAGTATCTTTATGCATAACACATCAGTAAAAAATAACTGCATATTTATTATTAAAATAACAGTTATTGATCAAAATTACCGAACTATTCATGAAAATATATTAAAAATTGATACCAGCCAAAGTTACATGCTTGCGTCCGATCAACGATTTTTAGGAGAAACCTCTTTCCATGTACCTTCTGCGTATAAAGGGAAGAAGCTAAAAATAAAAATGAGCATGCAATGTATCTATGATTCAGGTTCTGGGCTAGTAACAAACTGGTTTCCATCAACACATACCGAAGAGGTTATTGCAGAATGAAAAAATTTGTCATTTTTCTTGCGGTAACAATCGCTTTCATTTCTTCCTTTTATTGGCACAATAATAAACAAGATCAAGATCTGTTTAATGAATACCAACAAAGATATATTTCAAGTTTACAAACCAACAATCACAAAGAATTTATAAGCTTGGCTTCCGATATTGAGAAAATTCTAATTAAAAATAATAGTGAAAAATGGCAATTAATGTACGTAAACATTCTTGTTGCACAGTTGCATGAATATGAAAAAGCTGTAGATATAATGGAAACTATGCCGATAATGCATAAAGATGCCGCTTTAGGATTAGGTTTATGTATGTTAAAAGAACGTTTAGAAAAACCCTATAAAACTTGCTATCAAGATGTCATTAATAATGTGCCGGAGCCTAAATATAATGATATGAATTACTGGGCAGCGGCAGCCGCATTAAGCTTACCTTATACAAAAGAGGATATGGATAAATCGGAAATCTCGCGTGAGCTTCTTGATGAGTATTTCGCCACTGTTTCAAATAGAAAGAGATTTTTACAAGAAATGTTTCCCTAACCTTTACAACTTATCCGCATGATGAATCAGCACAAAACGTTCCCAAAGCTGGTCTTCGCTTTCCACATGATCAGGGTCGGTGATGATGCATTTGCTGATGGGGCACACTTTTTGGCAGGTGGGTGTGTCGTAGTGGCCGACGCATTCGGTGCACAAATTGGGATCAATGACATAGATCTCATCGCCGATTGAAATGGCTTCATTCGGGCATTCCGGCAAGCACATATCGCAGTTTGTGCATTTGTCAGTGATGAGTAGTGCCATGGGGTCCTCGGGGAAAATGAAAGGGTCGGATTATAATCAATACGCTAACAAAATTAAAGGAATTTTATGGATCAAAAACGTATGTTATTGCTGTCATTTTTCGTGGTGGCGTTTTTAATGTTTTTACTTGCCGGTTGGTATTATTTTTCTAAACAAAAACAAGCCGTTGGCGTGGTAATCGATCGGGATTACGATTACATCATGAAAAACGATCCCATCGGGCAGAACAAAAAAGCGCGTACCGATTATTACACGCTGGTGTTGTCTTGGTCGCCGGCATTTTGCGAACGTCAACGTAAACAATACGGCGAGGATTTGCCGAATTCCTTGCAATATCAATGCGGTTTGACTCAACAATTCGGTTGGATCGTACACGGTTTGTGGTCACAAAACGAACAGGCGAGACGGGTTTCCGATCATCCGCGTTTTTGTCAAGGCGACTTACCAAAACTGTCACAAGAGCTTATCGAACGCTATTTGCCGGAAATGCCCGGCGCCAATTTGATCCAGGGAGAATGGGAAAAACACGGCGCCTGCATTTTTAACAATGCGCAGGATTATTTAGAAAAGATCAAAAATTTATACCGCACTTTAAAGCTGCCGAATTACGAATTAAGCCGTACCGAGCTTTTTAAATGGATGAAAAAGAATAACCCGCAGTTGCAGGATGTTTATCTTGGTGCGGCACGTAACGAATTATTTATTTGCTACGATTTAAACTGGCAAGTGATTGATTGCCCGCGCAATCGCACCGGTTATTAAATAATTTTGAGAATCGTTTGCGTAGGATCAAAGGAATTGAGGTTACAAGCTACTTAGATCAGGGTATAATACGGGACAGTTTTTATTTTAAATTTTTAACAAGCAAAGAGGTAAATTATGTCAGTAATTAAGATGACCGATTTAGATTTGAACGGTAAACGCGTATTTATCCGTGCCGACCTGAATGTGCCGGTAAAAGACGGTAAAGTCACTTCCGATGCGCGTATTCGTGCCACCATCCCAACCTTAAAATTAGCCTTGGAAAAAGGCGCTAAAGTGATGGTCACCTCCCACTTAGGTCGTCCGACCGAAGGTGAATTCAAACCTGAAGATTCCCTCCAACCTGTTGTTGATTATTTAAACGAGCATCTTGATGTGCCGGTACGTTTGGTGCGTGATTACCTCGACGGTGTTGATGTGAAAGCCGGCGAAATCGTGGTGTTAGAAAACGTTCGCGTGAACAAAGGCGAAAAGAAAAACGATCCTGAATTAGGCAAAAAATACGCCGCACTTTGCGATGTGTTCGTGATGGATGCTTTCGGTACCGCACACCGCGCGCAAGCCTCAACTTATGGCGTGGCAGAATTTGCACCGGTTGCCTGTGCAGGTCCGTTACTTGCCGCAGAATTAGATGCCTTGGGCAAAGCGTTAAAAGAACCGGCACGTCCGATGGTGGCTATCGTGGGCGGCTCTAAAGTTTCAACTAAATTAGAAGTATTGAACTCCCTGTCTAAAATCGCTGACCAAATCATCGTGGGTGGCGGTATCGCCAATACCTTCATCGCAGCAGCAGGTCATAATGTCGGTAAATCTTTATACGAAGCGGATTTAATCCCGGTTGCCAAAGAATTAGCGGCAAGCACCGACATTCCTGTGCCGGTTGATGTGCGCGTCGGTACTGAATTCTCCGAAACTGCACCGGCAACAGAAAAATCCGTGACCGAAGTGAAAGATGACGAATCTATCTTCGACATCGGCGACAAATCTGCTGCACAACTTGCAGAAATCATCAAAAATGCGAAAACTGTTTTATGGAATGGTCCGGTAGGCGTGTTTGAATTCCCGAACTTCCGTAAAGGTACGGAAATCATTTCTCACGCTATCGCCGACAGCGACGCCTTCTCCATCGCGGGCGGCGGTGATACGCTTGCGGCAATCGACTTGTTCGGTATCGCAGATAAAATTTCTTATATCTCCACCGGCGGCGGTGCGTTCTTAGAATTCGTCGAAGGCAAAACCTTACCGGCAGTAGAAATTCTTGAGAAACGCGCGAACGGTTAATTTAACCACAAATAATCGTAGGGTGGGCTTGCCAGCCCACCAATATTTCTGAATCTAACGGTGGGTTAGCAAACCCACCCTACCAGTTCAATTAGATAAAAAAGGAAACACAACTATGGCTAAATTATTAGATATCGTAAAACCGGGCGTGCTTACCGGTGAAGATGTGCAAAAAGTATTCGCATATGCGAAAGAACACGGCTTTGCTATTCCTGCCGTAAACTGCGTAGGTTCCGACTCCGTCAATGCCGTATTGGAAACTGCCGCCCGTGTGAAAGCCCCGGTGATCGTTCAATTCTCTAACGGTGGTGCGGCGTTCTATGCAGGTAAAGGCATTAAGCCGACCAGCGGAGCCCGTCCTGACGTATTAGGTGCCATCGCAGGTGCGAAACACGTTCATGCTTTAGCCAAAGAATACGGTGTGCCTGTGATTTTACACACCGACCACGCCGCGAAAAAATTACTGCCATGGATTGACGGCTTACTTGAAGCCGGTGAAAAACACTTCGCCGAAACCGGTCGTCCATTATTCTCTTCCCACATGATTGACCTTTCCGAAGAACCGATGGATGAAAATATGGCAATCTGCCGCGAATACCTTGCCCGCATGAGCAAAATGGGCATGACGCTTGAAATCGAAATCGGTATCACCGGCGGTGAAGAAGACGGTGTGGACAACTCCGACGTAGATGAATCCCGTCTTTATACCCAACCGTCCGATGTACTTTACGTTTACGATCAATTACATCCGGTCAGCCCGAACTTCACCGTTGCGGCGGCGTTCGGTAACGTACACGGCGTGTACAAACCGGGTAACGTAAAATTAAAACCGTCTATTTTAGGCGCAAGCCAAGAATTCGTGGCGAAAGAACGTAATCTTCCTGCGAAACCGATTAATTTCGTCTTCCACGGCGGTTCCGGTTCTTCCCGTGAAGAAATCCGCGAAGCCATCAGCTACGGTGCAATCAAAATGAACATCGACACCGACACGCAATGGGCATCTTGGGACGGTATCTTAAACTTCTATAAAGCGAATGAAGCATATCTTCAAGGTCAATTAGGTAACCCTGAAGGTCCGGACTCTCCAAACAAGAAATACTACGATCCGCGCGTTTGGTTACGCAAAATGGAAGAGTCTATGTCTAAACGCTTAGAACAATCCTTTGAAGACCTCAACTGCGTTGACGTTTTATAATTAAAAAACACCGTAAAAACCGACCGCACTTTGCGAAAGTGCGGTCATTTTTTTAAGCGTTTTATTGCCGATGATGAACATGACAAAAAACAAATTTGCCTCCCCCGCGTGGTTTATTAATGCTACCTTGGTATTCTTTTTTACCTGCCTGCTTTTGCTGAAACAGGGCTATAATTATGCCCCGGCAATCTTATCTTTAATGGGGGTGGGATTTTTCATTTATCGCTTAATTCGCAAGCCGAATGATAATCCCGGCGACACCGGCAGCGACAGCGTTTTTATCGCCGCTCTGCTCTTTTATGTGACGCTATTCTCCCTTTCCATTTTGTATCATCACGGCAAAATTCGGGAATTTGATAACCCGAGCCGTATTTTGTTTTTTTTAACCTTATTGCCTTTATTCGCGCGCTATCCGATTCGCTTTCATTGGCTTTTGCACGCCATTCCCTGGGGCAGTCTGATTGCCGGTATCACCGCCATTATTCACCGTTTTGTGCTGCATTATGAAATGGCGTTTATGTACCAAATGCACATTCAGTCGGGCGATATTGCCATGTCGCTGGGGATGTTTTCTTTAGCCGTCACCTTTTATTTTTTCATCAGACGACAATATCGCGTCGGCGCCTTATATTTCGCCTTCAGCCTGATGGGTGTGTTCGCCAGTTTATTATCTACCGCGCGCGGCGGTTGGATTGGCGTGCCGTTTGTGATCAGTTTAATCTTATTCGCTTACCACCGTGCTTTATCGAAAAAATTCTTCGGCGGATTTTTTATTCTCCTCGCCCTGATTGCCACCACCGTCGCTATGTTGCCGAACACCAAAATTAAGGAACGCATCGCAGCGGCAGAATACGACATCACCGCTTATTTTCAGAAAAATAACGGTTCCACCTCCGTGGGCGCGCGTTTTGATATGTGGAAAAGCGCCATGTTAATGGCGCAGGAAAAACCGATTTTCGGCTGGGGCGTGCAAGGCGTCACCGAAAAACGCAAACAACAGTATGAACAAGGCTTAATCAGCCAATACGCTGCCTCCTTTAATCATGCGCATAACCAATATTTCGACGATTTATCCAAACGCGGTATTTTAGGGTTGCTTGCCTTACTTGGTGTGTTTTTCGTGCCGTTGCGCTTTTTTATGCGACACCTCAAAAGCACTGATGCCGAACTGAAACTGGCTTCATTGTTAGGCGCGGTACACATTGTTTCCGTGATGTTCTATTGTTTTAGTCAGGGATTTTTCAGTCACAATTCGGGCAATATTTTCTATTTTTTCCCGGTTATCGTCTTTTACGCGTTAGTGAAACAACTTAACGCCGAAGCTGAGAACAATCGTCATGCATAACGCCGCACTGTTGCAATTTGCCGCACAATTCCCGTTGCAATATATTCAGGGCGAACGGGGCTGCCGCCTGGCTTATCGACATTTCACCCATCATCCCGTCGCCCGTAAATTGGTGATCATGGTGAACGGCAGGGCGGAAAATATCCTGAAATGGACGGAAATTGCGCAGGATTTTTATACTCAGGGCTATGATGTGCTGCTATTCGATCATCGCGGACAAGGCTATTCGCAGCGGTTATTGAAAGATCCGGAAAAAGGCTATTTGGACGAATTTCGCTTTTATGTGCAGGACATGGCGAAAATAATCGAAAATCTGACCGCACTTTATCCTTATCCGCAGCAATATTTGCTCGCCCATTCCCTCGGCGGGCTGGTTTCCGCTTATTATCTGGCAAATTTTGATCATCGCATTGAACGGGCGGTGTTTTCCGCACCGTTTTTTGGTGTGCCGCTCAAAAAGCCCACGCGCGACGAGCTGCTGCTGAATTTGATGATGTTATGGGGGCAAGGGGAGCGCTATGTGTTCGGCAAAAGCGCCTACAAGCCGGTGGATGCGGAACACAATGATTTAAGTCATAGCGTGGCGCGTATGCAGTGGATGAATGAGGTGAATCGGGAAAATCCTCAACTGAGACTGGGCGGACCGACCTTCCGCTGGGTGCATTTGTGTCTGACCGCCATTAAAAATCTGCCGAAAGTCCTGCCCCGCATTGAAACGCCGGTGTTGTTGCTGGAAGCGGAACAGGAAAAGATCGTAAATAATAAAACGCTGAAAAAACTGACCGCACTTTTGCCCCACGGCGAACGGCGAAAAGTCCGGGGCGCCAAGCATGAAATTCTGTTTGAAATTGATGACATTCGTCAGCCGGCGTTGCAATGGATTTACGATTTTCTTAATCCAGACAAGCCCGCATAAGCAATACGCCGAACCAAGTAAACAGCAGGGTTCCGAACAAATGGGTAGCGATAACGCCAAGCCCCAGCGTCCATTTTCCGTTCAATAGATTTTCCATCACTTCCGCCGAAAAGGAAGAAAACGTCGTCAAACTGCCAAGAAAACCGGTGACCAGAAAGAGCTTCCACTCATTGGAAATTTGCGGAAAATGCCAGAATAACGCCAACAATAAGCCGATGAGAAAACACCCCAGATAATTGGCGATTAAGGTGCCGAAAGAAAACATGGCGAATAGCGGATTCAGCCATAAGCCCAACATCCAACGTAACCCGGCACCCAATGCTGCGCCGCCGCTAATCAGCAATAAGGCGGAGAACATGATCAGTAAATGCCGTAAATCGCACGCAAATAGGATGCCACCGCTTCATGTCCGTGGCGGCCGATCACTTCCAGTTGTGGACAGGCTTGTACCAAACGCGGATCGGCGTTGCCCATAATGCAACCTTTGCCCACTTCCGCCAGCATTTCCACGTCGTTCATGCCGTCGCCGAAAGCGATACAATCCTGCAAACCGTATTCCCGTTGTCCGATCACCTGTGCAAGTGCGGTGGCTTTTGACACATTTTTATTCATCACTTCCAAACAAATCGGCGTGGAATAGGTCATGCTGATTTGTTCGCCGAAATCCTTACGAATACGTTGTTCGAGCTCCACTAAATCTGCCGGCGTGCGCCCGATAAAAAACACTTTTTCCGTATCTCTGCCGTGGTGCCGTTTAAAATCCACAATGTCGTAGGTAAAACCGGAATCTTTGTGATATTTCGCCAGTTCGGGAATGTCTTTGTTGATAAACCAACCTTCCGCCTGATAGCTGTTGACGCAAACCCGTGTGTCGTCAAAAGGCAGGTTCATGATTTGATAGGCAATGGTTTCAGGCAGGGAATTATTGAGCAGCAACTCGCCGTGCAGATTATGCGCCTGTGCGCCGTTTGAGGTAATCAGCACCGCGTCCTTCACTTTGGTTTTCTTCAAAATGCTGGACACATCAAAATAATTACGCCCGGTGGCAAGCACGATATCCACCTTGTTGTCGTACAAGCGCTCCAGCGTTTGCGCGGTAAAATCACCGACCACATGGTGTCCGTTAAGTAATGTACCGTCCATGTCGGAAACAATGGCGCGGTAAGGCAGTTTTTGCATGATTTATTACCTCAAAGAAAATGAATGGCTAATGGTAACAAATTTTGAGCAAAAATATTCGTGCTTTCCTTGAATTTTTTCAAGAAATGTAATAAAAGATTAAATCTTTCACGCAGTAAAAAAATTCCTCCCTCAAAATAGAAGTTATCGTAAGTATGAACGGTGCAAATTTAATAATCGAGTGCTTAAAAGCACATAATGTGGACACAATTTTCGGCTATCCCGGCGGCGCCATCATGCCAACCTACGATGCCATCTATGATTCCGGTTTAGATCATCTGCTCTGTCGCAACGAACAGGGCGCCGCCATGGCGGCAATCGGCTATGCGCGCGCATCGGGCAAAGTGGGCGTGTGTATCGCCACCTCCGGGCCGGGTGCAACCAATCTCATCACCGGCCTCGGCGATGCCTTAATGGATTCCATTCCGATCGTCGCCATTACCGGACAAGTCGCCTCGCCGCTTATCGGCACCGACGCCTTTCAGGAAGCGGACGTATTAGGGCTTTCCCTTGCCTGCACCAAACACAGCTTCATCGTACAGAATATTGAAGAACTGCCGGAAATTCTCGCCAAAGCCTTTGAAATCGCACAAAGCGGCAGACCGGGACCGGTGTTGATCGACGTACCGAAAGACGTGCAAATTGCACCGACCGTAGCGAAGCCTATCGTCAATTCACCGCAAAAAACCACCGCACTTCACGAGGCGCATTTAGCGCAAGCCCTAGGCTTATTACAAGAAGCACAACGCCCTGTCGCTTATATCGGCGGTGGTGTGGGCATGGCGGGTGCGGTGCCGGCATTGCGATATTTTCTACATACCACCCAAATGCCGAGTGTAGTCACCTTAAAAGGCTTGGGCGCCGTATCCGCCGACGATCCGTACTATTTAGGCATGCTCGGCATGCACGGCACCAAAGCCGCTAACTACATTACGCAAGAAGCAGATTTATTGCTGGTGTTCGGCGCCCGTTTTGATGATCGCGTGACCGGCAAACTGGACACCTTCGCGCCACACGCCAAAGTGATTCATGTGGATATCGACGGCGCCGAATTAGGCAAATTACGCCGTCCGAATATCGCCTTACGCGGCGACCTCATTCAAACGCTGGAAACCCTCAGCGTGCCGTTAAACATTTCCCCTTGGCAACAAACCGTGCTGGAACACAAAACCCAATACGCTTTCCGTTACGGCGAAAATATCGGCGAACAGTTAATCAACCCGCTTTGGCTGCTTAACAGCCTGTCCAACAAAAAAATGCCTGATACGATTGTGGTCACGGACGTCGGGCAACATCAAATGTGGTCGGCGCAACATATTCAACATCACGCACCGGAAAACTTCATCACCTCCGCCGGCTTCGGCACTATGGGCTTCGGCCTGCCCGCCGCCATCGGCGCAAAAAAAGCCCGCCCGCAGGATGAAGTGATTTTAGTCAGCGGCGACGGCTCCATCATGATGAACATTCAGGAACTCGGTTCCATCAAACGGGGCAAAGCACCGATTAAAATCGTGCTGATGGACAACCAACGCCTGGGCATGGTGCGCCAATGGCAATCCCTGTTTTTCAACGCCCGCCACAGCAACACCATTTTAGACGACAACCCGGATTTCGTGGTGCTCGCCTCCGCCTTCGGCATTCAGGGCGAACGCATCACCTCGGCACATCAGGTGGAAGCCGCGCTAGATCGCATGCTCGCCAGTCAAGAAGCCTATTTATTACATATTTGCATTCATTCCGACGAAAACGTATGGCCGCTGGTGCCGCCGGGCGCATGCAACGCAGATATGTTGGAAAGTATGGAGTAACCCCATGGAACACCAAATCGAACTCACCGCCCAACATCGCCCCGAAGTGCTGGAACGCATTCTCCGCGTCGCCCGCCATCGCGGCTTCACTGTGACAAAAATGGAAATGGAACTGATTGACGACAAAGTGCGGTTAAAATTCACCGTAAAATCTGACCGCACTTTGGAATTGTTAGTGAGTCAGTTGGAGAAGATTTATGATGTGATTGAGGTAAGATAATGAAAAAATTTATATTATTTGTTTTCTCTATTTTCTTTGTTTTTGGGTGTACGACCAATAAAAAAGAAATATCTAAGCAAACAGAGGTTATTCAAGCCTTTTTTATTGCAAACAATAATATTTATGCCATTGGTAATTTAAACAACTATCAATTCTCTTCTTCTGAATCTAAAAATGTGCAAGATTTCATTGATTTTTTAAATTCTCAAGATATGAAAGCTTTTAAAAAAGCAAGCATAGATAGAATTGAGAGAAATGCTGAAGATCATAAAATTGAATCAGTCATATTTATTGAGCTTGATAGCAAAAAATTGACTCAAAAAAGAAAAGAAGAGTTATTCAATAAACGTGATGTTTATAAATCTGATGAAGCAAATCCTAAATTACTTTTTCATATAAGCAATGGGGAGATTATAGAGCTTCAAAATAAAGATGAAATATTGACTAAAGGAAAACTGTCTAGACCATTAAAAACAAATTTTATTGAATATAAAAACACTAGAGAATTTGATAAAGGACCTGATGCACCATCTGCGGAATTATTAGCTGTGTTTACGATTGGTGCGGTTGTGATGATTCCATTAGCGATTATTTCTTTGCCATTTCAGGCAGTAGATTCATTATCTAAATAATACAAACGAACCCTAAAAAATTTACTTGGAGAGATTATTTATGCCAAAACTACGTTCAGCGACCAGCACACAAGGTCGTAATATGGCGGGCGCGCGCGCTTTGTGGCGTGCTACAGGAATGAAAGAAAATGACTTCGGCAAACCGATTATCGCGGTGGTGAACTCGTTTACCCAGTTCGTGCCGGGGCATGTTCACTTAAAAGATATGGGGCAGCTCGTCGCAAAAGAAATTGAAAAAGCAGGCGGCGTGGCGAAAGAATTTAACACCATCGCAGTGGACGACGGTATCGCGATGGGACACGGCGGGATGCTTTATTCGCTTCCAAGCCGTGACTTAATTGCGGACTCTGTGGAATACATGGTGAACGCGCACTGTGCGGACGCTATGGTGTGTATTTCCAACTGCGACAAAATCACCCCGGGAATGTTAATGGCGGCAATGCGTTTGAACATTCCGGCGATTTTCGTTTCAGGCGGTCCGATGGAAGCGGGGAAAACCAAGCTTTCTGATCAACTCATTCGCTTAGACTTGGTTGATGCGATGATCGAAGCCGCCGATCCGAACGTTTCAGATGAACGCATTGATGCGATTGAGCGTTCTGCTTGCCCAACTTGCGGTTCTTGCTCCGGTATGTTCACCGCGAACTCCATGAACTGCTTAACGGAAGCCTTAGGTTTAAGCTTGCCGGGTAACGGCTCAATGCTTGCCACCCACGCAGACCGTAAAGAGCTTTTCTTAAAAGCCGGTCGTCAAATCGTCGAGCTTTGCAAACGCTACTACGAACAAGACGACGAAAGCGTATTGCCACGTTCAATCGGCACCTTCGATGTCTTTGAAAATGCGATGAGTTTAGACATCGCCATGGGCGGTTCAAGTAACACAGTGTTGCACTTACTCGCTGCCGCACAAGAAGCGGGCGTGGACTTCAAAATGGAAGACATCGACCGCTTATCCCGTAAAGTGCCTTGCTTGAGCAAAATCGCGCCGAACACCAACAAATACCATATGGAAGACGTTCACCGCGCAGGCGGTATTATGGGCTTATTGGGCGAATTAGACCGTGCGGGCTTAATCCACAAAAATACGCACACCGTGTTAGGAATGAGTATGGGCGAACAACTTGACCAATACGACATCATCCGCAACCAAGACGAAGAATTACTCAAATTCTTCCGCGCCGGTCCTGCGGGTATTCGTACCACGCAAGCCTTCTCACAAGATTGCCGTTGGGATACCGTAGATAACGACCGCGTAAACGGCTGTATCCGTAACAAAGAAAACGCCATTTCACAAGAAGGCGGCTTGGCGGTGTTATTCGGCAATATCGCCGAAGACGGCTGTATCGTAAAAACCGCAGGCGTAGATGAATCCATCTGGAAATTCACCGGTAAAGCCATCGTCTTTGAAAGCCAAGAAGATGCGGTCGCCGGCATTTTAGGCGGCAAAGTGAAAGAAGGTCACGTGGTGATCATTCGCTATGAAGGCCCGAAAGGCGGCCCGGGTATGCAAGAGATGCTTTACCCGACCAGCTACTTAAAATCTATGGGCTTAGGTAAAAAATGTGCGCTCTTAACGGACGGACGTTTCTCCGGCGGTACATCAGGTTTGTCTATCGGACACGCTTCACCGGAAGCGGCTTCCGGCGGTGCAATCGGTTTAGTGCGTGATGGCGATACCATCAACATCGACATTCCAAACCGCGCGATTAACCTTGCTATCAGCGATGAAGAACTTGCCGTACGCCGTGCCGAGCAAGATCAAAAAGGCTGGCAGCCTGCAAACCGCCAACGTGAGGTTTCCTTCGCGTTGAAAGTGTTCGGACATTTCGCGACATCGGCGGATAAAGGCGCGGTGCGTGATAAAACATTGTTGAAATAATGAAATCATTCCCCTCTTTAGCAAAGAGGGGTTAGGGGAGATTTGGCAGGCGTAATTTCAACCTCATAATTGGATTTTATATTGTCAAAATCTCCCCTCAGCCCCCTCTTTATTAAAGAGGGGGAGCATAAAATTTGAAGGAAAAATCAACCGCACTTTATAATAAATAACACCATGAAAACCCTACTCACCAACCCACAACCCACCCAAAGCGACTACATCAACGCTATCGTAAAACTTGGCGGGCGCGTGTATGAAGCCGCGCAAGTCACGCCATTACAAAAAATGGGGAAACTTTCTGAACGTTTACACAACAATATTTGGATCAAGCGCGAAGATCGCCAGCCCGTCAACAGCTTCAAGCTACGCGGTGCTTATGCCATGATTTCCAGCCTTTCGCTGGAGCAAAAAGCCGCCGGCGTGATTGCTGCGTCAGCAGGCAACCATGCACAAGGCGTGGCGTTATCGGCTAAACAACTTGGCTTGAAAGCGCTCATCGTGATGCCACAAAACACACCGAGCATCAAAGTGGATGCGGTGCGTGGTTTTGGCGGTGAAGTATTGTTGCACGGCGCAAATTTTGATGAAGCCAAAGCGAAAGCGGTGGAACTTTCCAAAGAAAAGCACATGACGTTTATTCCGCCTTTCGATCATCCCTTGGTGATTGCCGGACAAGGCACACTCGCCATGGAAATGTTGCAGCAGGTGGCGGATTTAGATTATGTGTTCGTGCAAGTCGGTGGCGGTGGTCTCGCCGCAGGCGTGGCGATTTTGCTGAAACAGTTTATGCCGGAAATCAAAGTTATCGGCGTGGAATCTAAAGATTCCGCCTGCTTAAAAGCTGCGCTCGACAAAGGCGAACCGACGGATTTGGCGCACGTGGGCTTATTTGCCGACGGTGTGGCGGTAAAACGCATCGGCGATGAAACCTTCCGTTTATGCCAACAATATTTAGACGATATAGTGTTGGTGGACAGCGACGAAGTGTGCGCAGCCATGAAAGATTTGTTTGAAAACGTCCGTGCCGTGGCAGAACCATCGGGCGCATTAGGCTTGGCTGGCTTGAAGAAATATGTGAAACAGCATGGGATTCAAGGCAAAAACATGGCAGCGATTTTGTCCGGTGCGAACCTGAATTTCCACACCTTGCGTTATGTCTCCGAGCGTTGCGAAATCGGTGAAAATCGCGAAGCCTTACTTGCGGTGACCATGCTGGAACAACCGGGCAGCTTCTTAAAATTCGCCCATGTGCTGGGCAGCCGTGCGGTAACGGAATTTAGTTACCGCTATGCCGATGATAAACGCGCTTGCGTGTTTGTCGGTGTTCGTACCACAAATGAGCAAGAAAAAGCAGATATTATCGCCGATCTCACGAAAAACGGTTTCGATGTGGAAGATATGTCCGACGATGATATTGCGAAAACCCACGTTCGTTATTTAATGGGCGGACGGGTCACCAACCACGGCGAACGCCTTTATACCTTTGAATTTCCGGAGCAAAAAGGCGCACTGTTAAAATTCCTTGAAACCCTCGGCACACGTTGGAACATTTCCCTTTTCCATTATCGCGCCCACGGTGCGGATTACGGCAATATTCTTGCCGGCTTCCAATTGGAACAAGGCAACGTTGCCGACTTTGAACAGGCGTTGGAACAACTGGGCTATGTGTATCAAGACGTGAGCGACAGCAAATCCTATCGTTATTTCTTACGTTAAAAAACGCTCGAATTTTTAACCGCACTTTCGGCTGAAAAGTGCGGTTAATTTTTTCGGTGTTTCTTCTTTCCCCTTTCACAAAACGATTAAAAATCCGCCGTAAATAAGATAGAATGCGCCTTTCTTTCCCGAATTCAATTTACTTTTTTTAATCTATGTCCGAACCTCAAAAACAGATTTTAGTGGTCTCTTATTCGCAAACCGGGCAGCTTAATACGCTGACGGAAAACTTTCTGCAACCGCTAAAACAACTTGGAAACATCACCGTTGAAGAATGTCAGGTGCGCCCGTTAACGCCCTACGCTTTTCCGTGGAAATTTATTGAATTTTTTAATCAATTTCCCGAATCCGTACATTTAAAACCGGCACCGATTGAGACGCCAAAATTACAGCGGGAAAAATATGATTTGGTGGTCATCGCTTACAGCGTCTGGTTTCTCTCGCCATCACAACCGATAACGGCGTTTTTGCAAAGCGAACAAGCGAAAACGCTGAAAGACACACCGGTGATTACGCTGATCGGTTGTCGCAATATGTGGCTGATGGCACAAGAAAAAATGAAGAAAATGTTGACCGCACTTGGTGCGAACCTAATCGGCAATATTGTTAAAACCGACCAATCCAACGCTTGGGCGAGCTTTATCACCACGCCCGCCTGGATGCTGAGCGGCGAAAAACGTTATTTTTCATGGTTGCCGAGTGCCGGCATTAGCGATCACGAGCTTGAGGATATGCAACGTTTCGGCGCAAAATTGGCGGAAACCTTACGGGCACATCAACCGTTGGATACCGCGCTTTTCCGTGATATGGGCGCGGTGAAAATCGACGAAAAATTGATGATGAGCGAAAAAGTCGGTCATCGCAGTTTTTATCTATGGGGCAAATTGCTGTTAAAGTGCGGTCGGATTTCACCGCGTTTTCGCAATGCCATGCTCTATTTTTATATCGGCTTTTTAATTATACTAATCCTCACCGTCGTACCGCTTTCTGCGGTCATTAAACGCTTACTTAAACCATTATTAAAAGAAAAATTAGCGCGCCAAAAACGCTATTTTGCCGAGCCTTCAGGGGAATAAATTTGACTGCATTAACTGATGTTTATATCAATCGTGTCGGTGTTTTTCTGCCGAATCACCCCGTTGATAACGATCACATGGAACAAGTATTAGGCATGGTAGGGGATGTGCCTTCCCGCCTGCGCAAAATGATTTTACGTTCTAACGCCATAAAAACCCGTTATTACGCCATTGATCCGCACACCCGCGCCGCCACGCACAGCGGCTCCGAACTGGCAGCGGAAGCAATCAAACACCTGATCGCACAAGGTATGGATGTCAATGAAGTCAGTTGTCTTGCCTGTGGCACATCCTATCCTGATCAAATCATGCCCGGTCAAGGCGTGATGATACACGGGTTAATCCCCAATGCGCCCGCCTATGAAGTGCTCAGTGCCGCCGGCATTTGTGTAGCCGGCATGGCGGCGATGAAACATGCTTATAACGCCATCCGCACGGGCGAACATCAAGGCGCTATCGCCGTAGCGTCCGAAACCGCCTCGGCGATTATGCGGGGTGAGCATTTTCAAGCGGAAATTAACCAAAAACAACTGGAAGACACCAAACCGGAAATCGGTTTTGAAAAAGATTTTCTACGTTGGATGCTGTCTGACGGTGCGGGTGCGGTACAACTCGGTAACAAACCGAATCCGCAAGGTATCAGCCTGAAAATTCACTGGATAGATCTGATTTCTTACGCCAACGAAATGCCCGTGTGTATGTATGCCGGCGCAGAAATACAAGGTCATCAATTTGTCAGTTGGAAAAATGTGATGAAAGATGAACGCGATGCGCGTAGTCTTATGTCGGTAAAACAGGATGTGAAATTACTCAATGAAAATATCGTGCGCTACACGGTAGAAAATGCGCTGTTGCGTTCAATCGAAAAACACCATCTCAAAGCCGAAGACATTGACTATTTCCTGCCGCACTATTCCTCCGGCTTTTTCCGCGATAAATTACTGGACGGGCTGAAAAACATCAATTTTGTGATCCCACAGGAAAAATGGTTCACCAATCTGGAAACCAAAGGCAATACGGGCTCTGCTTCTATCTATATTATTTTGCAGGAATTTTTAGAAAAACACGCACTCAAAAACGGACAAAAAATCCTGTGTTACATTCCGGAAAGCGGACGTTTTTCGTCCTGCTTTATGCTGCTTGAGGTGATAGATGGACGTTAACGACATTCCGCAAGACGATAGCAAAATTTTCAAGGGACAGCGCAAAGTTATCTATGCCACCCAAAACGGCAACTACCAAACCGCCACCAGCAACGGCTGGGAAACGGAAGAATTCGCCACAGAACAAGCAGTGGAAGAACTCAATCAACTCACTGCCGAAGCGCTAAACGCCGTAAAACGCGGCGAAAAATCACCGCTCTTTTACTACATGTACCGCTACCGTTTCGATCTCATCGGTCTCTCCCAAGCCACCGGCTTCTGGCAATGGCAAATCAAACGCCACTTTAAACCAAGCGTGTTTGCGAAGTTGTCGGATAAGGTGTTGGAGAGATATGCGGAGGTGTTTGGGGTTCAAAAACTAGCATTACGCGAAACATTGGAAGAAATGAAAAACATCTAGAATAAAAAAATTTATAAAACCTATCACCAAACGCTCACATTTCCTCGGCAATACATCAAAAAAACGCTAGAATAAACGGCTTTTTAACAATCATAGCCATAAATTCATTTCGGGGGAAACAGATGGAAGCACATAGTGCGGGGGATTTAATCCGCGTTGTCGTTTTATTGGGCGCGGCGGTAGTCGCGGTGCCGTTGTTTAAACGTATCGGCTTGGGCTCGGTGCTCGGTTATTTGGCAGCGGGTTTAGTGATCGGGCCGTTCGGTTTAAAACTGGTGACCGATTCCCACGCAATTTTGCACATTGCGGAATTCGGCGTGGTCATGTTCTTATTCGTGATCGGTTTGGAAATGAAGCCGTCCCATTTATGGAGCCTACGCAAACAGATTTTCGGACTCGGTAGTTTGCAGGTGGTGCTTTCCGCCATTTTAATGACGCTGGTTTCCGTTCAATTCGGCATTTCGTGGGAAGTGGCGTTCATTTGCTCCTCCGGCTTCGTGCTCACCTCCACAGCCATCGTGATGCAGGTGTTGGGCGAGCGCAAACAGCTTTCAACCCGTGCCGGGCAAAAAATGGTATCGATTTTATTATTTGAAGACTTGTTAATCGTCCCGTTATTAGCCGTCATCACCTACCTTTCCCCGTTAGAAACCGAAAGCACCATGTCTTGGTGGGAATCCGCCGCCATCGCCTTGGTCGCCTTAGCCGTGTTGGTGTTTATCGGTCGTTTTATTCTGAATCCGGTATTCCGCATTTTAGCCAATTCCAAAGCGCGTGAAGTGATGACCGCCGCCGCCTTATTTGTGGTGTTAGGTTCCGCATTGCTGATGGAAGAAGCGGGCTTATCGCAAGCGATGGGCGCGTTTGTCGCAGGCGTCATGCTGTCGGAATCCGCTTTCCGTCATCAGTTAGAAGCGGACATTGAGCCTTTCCGTGGCTTATTGCTGGGGCTGTTCTTCCTTGGCGTAGGGATGTCGCTCAACCTCACCGTGGTGGCGGAAAACTGGATGCTTATCGGTGCGGGTGTGCTTGCACTCATGTTAACCAAAGGTATCTGTATTTATTGCGTCGCCCGTGCAGCGAAAAGCACGCACAAAACCGCCATTGAACGCGCTTTACTCATGGCGCAGGGCGGTGAATTTGCCTTCGTATTGTTCGCGCAGGCGTTTAATCAAAAAGTCATCGATGAAACCGTCAATGCCAATATGACGGCGGTTGTGGTGCTTTCCATGGTGCTTACGCCAATTATGTTGGTGCTATACGAAAAATTCGCCCCGCAAGCGACGGCGGAAGAGTTGCCTGCCGATGAAATTGACGAACAACACCCGATTCTCATTGTCGGCATGGGGCGTTTCGGACAAATCGTCAACGATTTATTGCGTCTCAGCGGTTACGCCACCACCGTGGTGGATTTAAACCCGAACATGATTAAAGGCTTCAACGAATACGGCATTAAATCCTATTTCGGCGACGCCTCCCGCCGAGAATTCCTGATTGCCGCCGGGCTTGAACAGGCGGAAATGCTTATCGTCGCCATTAATAACAAAGAGCAAGCGGCAAACATCGTGCATTTCGCCCGCGAAGTAAACCCGAATATTAAAATCATCGCCCGCGCTTACGATCGTTTCAGCACGTTTGCGTTACATGAAGCCGGCGCCGATGAAATTGTCCGCGAAACCTTTGATGCCGCCGTGCGCACAGGCAAACGCGCGCTGGAAAGCTTAGGTATGGAACCGGAATTGGTAAAAGAAATCGGCGATTATTATTTCGACGCGGATCGCCATGAAGTGGCTTTAATGTCGCAAGTTTACGATCCAAATAAAGGACAATTCCAGAACCCGCTCATGCGCGACATCGCCCGTGAATGCGACCAAAAAATGGCGGCGGATATTCAGGAAATTATCTTGAAAGCCAAGTCGAAGGAAAAAGAAGAGGAATAAAAACGTTCCGCAAAAACACCGCACTTTTGAAGATAAAGTGCGGTGTTTTTTTACGGTGCTTTCTTATGTCAATTTTCGCCTTTCCATAAAATCCGCTGGAAACCGACCGCACTTTATGGTATAAAGCACGCCGTTATTTTGCTGTTTAAAAATAACGTTTAATTTTTAATCAATTTACTAAAACACACACATATCAGAAAGGCTAAATCGGGGTGCCAAACGGTCGATTGGCTGGATATGTGGAGGCTAAACCCCAAACAAAAGGAAAATTATTATGGCACAAGTTTCTATGCGCGATATGCTTCAAGCAGGCGTTCACTTCGGTCACCAAACCCGTTACTGGAACCCAAAAATGAAACCGTTCATTTTCGGGCCGCGCAACGGCGTTCATATCATCAACCTTGAAAAAACCGTTCCGATGTTCAACGCGGCATTAGCCGAGTTAACCCGCATTGCTGGCAACAACGGCAAAGTGTTATTCGTTGGTACCAAACGCGCAGCGACCGATGCAGTCCAAGCAGCGGCGTTAGAATGTCAACAATACTATGTAAATCACCGTTGGTTAGGCGGTATGTTGACCAACTGGAAAACAGTTCGTCAATCCATCAAACGTTTAAAAGATTTAGAAACCCAATCTCAAGACGGCACATTCGACAAATTAACCAAAAAAGAAGCGTTAATGCGTACCCGTGAGATGGAAAAACTTGAATTAAGTCTTGGCGGTATCAAAGATATGGGCGGTTTGCCGGATGCGTTATTCGTTATCGGCGCAGATCACGAACATATCGCAGTAAAAGAAGCAAACAACTTGGGTATTCCGGTATTTGCTATCGTTGATACCAACTCCGATCCGGACGGCGTAGATTTCGTTATCCCGGGTAACGACGACGCAGCACGTGCAATTCAACTTTATCTTTCTTCCGCTGTTGCGGCGATCAAAGAAGGTCGTGGTAACGAAGAAGCGGTTGCTGAAGAATTAGCGCAAGCCGCAGAATAATTCAGGCGATTGCAATAAGGCGTAAGCCCTTATTAATCAGACGATTAATTGATGTTCAGGGGGCTAAGTAGCTCCCTGTATTTTTTGAGCTAAAAGTGCGGTTAAAAAACAATTTATTTTTCCACCGCACTTTAATCGACAGAGGATTTTAAAATGGCTGAAATCACAGCATCATTAGTAAAAGAACTGCGCGAACGTACCGGCGCAGGCATGATGGAATGTAAAAAAGCATTAGTTGAAGCAAACGGCGACATCGAATTAGCCATCGACAATATGCGTAAATCCGGTCAAGCGAAAGCCGCGAAAAAAGCCGGTCGTGTTGCCGCTGAAGGTGTCATCATCGCACGTGTACAAAACGGCTTCGGCGTGGTTGTAGAATTAAACTGCGAAACCGACTTCGTGGCAAAAGACGCAGGCTTCTTAGGTTTAGCTAACGAAGTGGCAGACTATGCTGCAGCACACAAAGGTGCGACAATCGAACAACTTCAAGCGGAATTTGAAGAAAAACGTGCCGCATTAGTAGCGAAAATCGGCGAAAACATGACAATCCGCCGTGTCGCTTACATCGAAGGCGACGTAGTAGGTTCTTACTTACACGGCGCGAAAATCGGCGTATTGGTTGCCGGTAAAGGCGCAGACGATGAGTTATTAAAACACATCGCCATGCACATCGCGGCAAGCCGTCCTGACTACGTTAACCCAAGCGACGTACCTGCCGATGTGGTTGAACATGAGCGCAACATCCAAGTGGATATCGCGATGCAATCCGGCAAACCGCGTGAAATCGCTGAAAAAATGGTTGAAGGCCGCATGAAGAAATTCACCGGCGAAGTGTCCTTAACCGGCCAACCGTTTGTGATGGATCCGTCTAAATCCGTTGGTGATTTATTAAAAGAAAAAGGCGCCGAAGTGGTTAACTTCATCCGCTTAGAAGTGGGCGAAGGTATCGAAAAAGTAGAAACCGACTTCGCGGCAGAAGTAGCGGCAATGTCCAAAGCTTAATCAATGCCTTGAGCAAAAAAGCAGGTGTAAAAGCCTGCTTTTTTATTGCTCTAATTTCCTTCGCTCCCTCCCGTTTACGGGGGGAGCTGCCGAAGGCTGAGGGGGGAATTAATAGTGCCGATCTCTGATAGTTCAAGCGTCCACGCTTGGACCGATAAAAGCACAAGCGGGGACGCTTGCGCTACTGCAACAATTGCAGCTATTCCGTTATATTCCATTCCCTTTTATTCTAAAATCCTTCTAAAAAATCCCACAAAGTGCGGTGTGAAATCTGCTAGAATAAGCGCACTTTTTTATCGGCGAAAGGGTGACATCATCGAAAATTGGCAACGCGGTTTCGTGCTACATCGCAAATCTTACAGCGAAACCAGCTTATTGGTAGATTTACTCACGGAAGATTTCGGGCGCATCAGTGTGTTGGCGAAAGGTGCGCGGGCGAAACGTTCCATGCTGAAAGGCGTGTTGCAGCCGTTCACGCCGTTATTGCTGCGCTGGAGCGGGCGCGGCGAGTTGAAAATCTTAACCAAAGCGGAACCCGCCGCTATCGCCCTGCCGCTACAAAATGTCGCCTTATACAGCGGCTTTTATTTAAACGAATTAATCTGTCGCGTGCTGGAACCGGAAACAGCTTACCCGCAACTGTTTCAACAATACTTGCAATGCCTAACCCAATTGGCCATGTCGCAAACCGAGGTAGAACCCGCCTTGCGCACCTTTGAATTCCAGCTGTTGCGCACGCTCGGCTACGGCATTGATTTCACCCGTTGCGCCGGCTCAGGCAAGGCGGTGGAAGCGGATATGACCTATCGTTACCGCGAAGAAAAAGGCTTTATTGCCTCTCTAATTAAAGATAATTTAACCTTTTACGGGCGCGAATTACTGGCGTTTGAGCAAACCCAATTTGATGACCCAAGCATATTATCGGCAGCAAAGCGTTTTACGCGCATTGCATTAAAACCCTATTTAGGTGACAAGCCTTTGAAAAGCCGAGAATTATTTACACAACACAGCTTATACTCAAAATAATATGGCACTACTTTATCGCGGCAACAAACCTAAGCAAACCACCGCCAATTTCACCGCACAAATCCTCGATTTGGATTATCAAGGGCTGGGCGTGGCGAAAGTGAACGGCAAAACTTGGTTTATTGAAAACGCATTGCCACAGGAAAGCGTGGAAGTGCGCGTGTTGGAAGAAAAACGCCAATACGGTCGGGGCGTCGCACAACGTATTTTACGCCCAAGCCCGCAACGCCAAACACCACCATGCGTTTATTTTGACCAATGCGGCGGCTGCCAAAATCAACATATTCCCATCGAATTACAACGTTCCGCCAAGCAAAAAGCACTGATTCAACGTCTCAGCCGCTTGCAGCCCGAACCCATTCATTTCATGCCCTTACTGCAAGGCGAGCCTTGGCATTATCGCCGTCGCGTACGTTTAAGCGTGTTGTTCGATAACAAAACCCGACGGCTCAATATCGGCTTACGGCGCAAAAATTCGCAACAGATTATTCCCATCGAACAGTGCCCGGTGTTGGAGCAACCGCTCAATGATTTACTGCCGAAACTGACCGCACTTTTTACTCGGTGGTCTGCCCCACAACAGCTGGGACACATCGAATTGGTCGCAGCGGACAACGGCGTCGCCATGTTGTTACGACACATTAAAAACGTCGCCGAAAACGACCGCACTTTATTGCTGAAATTTGCCGAACAACACCAACTCATGCTGTTCGTGCAACAACAGGAAGACATCGAACATTGGCACGGCGAACAGCTTTTTTATCGCCTGGATGACGGCACGGTGTTGCAATTCGATATTCGCGATTTCATTCAAATCAACGCCGAACTGAACCGCCAAATGATCAACACCGCCTTGGATTGGCTGGCGCTCAACGAACAGGATCATGTGCTGGATTTATTCTGTGGCATGGGCAATTTTACGTTGCCCATCGCCCGCCGAGTAAAAAGTGCGGTGGGAATCGAAGGTGTTTCTGCGATGGTGGAAAAAGCGCGGAGAAATGCCGAACGAAACCGCTGTACAAATGTCCAATTCTATCAAGCAGATTTGGATAAATCGTTTATCAATCAAGGCTGGGCGCAGCAACCTTTCAATAAAATTTTGCTCGACCCGCCGCGCACAGGAGCGGCATTTGCGTTAAATGCGCTCTGTCAGTTACAGGCTGAAAATATCCTGTATGTTTCTTGCAATCCTGCGACACTCGTGCGAGATACGGAAATCTTGCGCCATGCAGGCTACCAACTGGATAACGTCGCCATGATCGATATGTTCCCACATACCGGTCATTTGGAGTCGATAAGTTTATTTCGGAAAAAATAAGGATTCGTTATGGTCGCTGTGAGAGGATCTCATCTATTAAATCCTAAGGATTTTGAGATTGCACAATGGTGCGCTAACTTAAATGTAGCGGACAACATCAAAACCGGTCTCACCGCCTGTTGGCACTATTCGCAGCAAAAAATCGCGTTGCGTGCCGAGCACCATGCGGAAGAAGCGCATTTGCTGTCTTTCGGCGTGGAAATGGTGGAAATTCTGCACAGTTTGAACATGGATGGCGACAGCCTGCTCACGGCGATGTTATTTCCGATTGTGAACGATCAGCTGGTGGATCTTGCCCAAATTGAAGAAGATTTCGGCGCCAATATCAGTAAACTGGTGAAAGGCGTAATCGAAATGGACAACATCCGCCAACTAAACGTCACCCATTCCGCCAGCAGCCTGCAAGTGGACAACGTGCGCCGTATGTTGCTCGCCATGGTGGACGATTTCCGCTGCGTCATCATTAAACTTGCCGAACGTATCGCCTTCCTGCGCGACGCCGTGGATAACGATTACACCGAAGAACAACGGGTACTTGCCGCCAAAGAATGCGCCAATATTTACGCGCCGCTCGCCAATCGTTTAGGTATCGGACAGCTCAAATGGGAGTTGGAAGATTACTGTTTCCGTTACCTGCATCCGGAACAATACCGCGCCATCGCCAATTTATTACAAGAACGTCGCATCGACCGCGAACAATATATCGCCGATTTCGTTACCGAACTCACGGGTTACTTACAGGAAAACATCAAACAGGTGGAAGTGTACGGTCGCCCGAAACACATTTACAGCATTTGGCGCAAAATGCAGAAAAAGCATCTAGAATTCAGCGACTTGTATGATGTTCGCGCGGTGCGCATTATCGTCCAAAAATTGCAGGATTGTTACACCGCACTTGGCATCGTGCACACCCATTTCAAACACTTGCCGAAAGAATTCGACGATTATGTCGCTAACCCGAAACCAAACGGTTATCAATCCATTCACACCGTGGTGCTCGGCAAAGGCGGCAAGCCGATTGAAGTGCAAATCCGCACGCAACAAATGCACGATGACGCCGAACTTGGCGTAGCGGCGCACTGGAAATACAAAGAAGGCGCCACCGCCGGGCGTTCCGGTTACGAAGAAAAAATCGCCTGGTTGCGCAAACTGTTGGCATGGCAGGACGATATTACCGATTCCGGCGAGGTCATGGCGGAATTGCGCAGCCAAGTGTTCGACGATCGTGTTTATGTGTTTACCCCGAAAGGCGAAGTGGTGGATTTACCGACGGGTTCTACGCCGCTGGATTTCGCCTACGCCATTCACAGCGAAATCGGGCATCGTTGTATCGGCGCCAAAGTGGGCGGGCGCATTGTGCCTTTCACTTATCAGCTTCAAATGGGCGATCAGGTGGACATCATCACCCAGAAAAACCCGAACCCAAGCCGCGACTGGCTAAACCCGAACCTTGGCTTTACCCACACGGCGAAATCCCGTGCGAAAATTCACGCGTGGTTTAAAAAACAGGATCGCGATAAAAATATCCCGGCGGGCAAAGAATTGCTGGAAAGCGAAATCAACCGTTTGGGCATCAGCTTAAAACAGGTGGAACAACAAGCCTTACCGCGCTATAACCTGAAAAATCTGGACGATTTATATGCCGGTATCGGCGGCGGCGATATTCGCATCAGCCCGCTGATTAACTTCCTGCAAAGCAAATTCATCAAAACTTCCGCGCAGGAAGTGGACGAAGAAATTCTGCGCCATGTAAGCAACAAAAGTGCGGTCAATTCTCAGCAAAAATCCGAACGCAAAGACTGCGTTATCGTGGAAGGCGTTGGCAACCTCATGCACCATATCGCTCGCTGCTGCCAACCGATTCCGGGCGACAGCATCGTCGGCTACATCACCATGGGACGCGGCATTTCTATTCACCGCTGTGACTGCGATCAATTCCTCGAATTGCAAGCCGCTCACCCGGAACGCGTGGTGGAATCCCGCTGGGGCGACAATTATTCCAGCGGCTTCCATCTCAACATTCGCATTGTCGCATCCGACCGCAACGGCTTGTTACGCGACATCACCACCGTACTGGCGAATGACAAAATCAGCGTACTCGGCGTGTCCACCCACACGGACAGCAAACGCCAAGTGGCAAACATTGATATGCAAATTGAGCTGAACAACGTGGAAATGTTAAGTAAGATCCTATCCCGTTTGGAAAAACTGGATGACGTGATCGAAGCCAAACGCCTCTAACAAAAAGAAATAAGAATAAGGAAAATCAAATGGATAAAACCACGGGGCTGACCCACTTAATCAAATCCACCCAATATTCCATGAAGGGCTTAAAAAGTGCGGTCAAATATGAAACCGCTTTTCGCCACGAACTTTTTTGCTGCATTTTCATGATTCCGCTGGCGTTATGGCTCGGCGAAAATGCCGTCGAACGCGCCCTGATGATCGGCTCCGTATTACTGGTGTTGGTGGTGGAACTGCTCAACAGCGCCATCGAAGCCGTGGTGGACCGCATCGGCACCGAACGCCACGAACTCTCCGGCCGTGCCAAAGACCAAGGCTCCGCCGCCGTGTTCGTCGCCCTAGTGATCGTGGTGATCACTTGGGGGCTGATGTTGTTTAACTAAAAAACGCTGCCCAAAACGACCGCACTTTTGCAATATCGATGGCGCGCGTTTCCCAACGCGTGCCTTGTTCTATATTGGGCTATAAAGCCTAAGCGCTCAAAAGGAGACAAACATGAACAACACACCACATATCGACACCGTCGTCTTTGATTTAGGCGGCGTTCTGATCGACTGGAATCCGCGCCACTTATACCGCAAAATATTCGGCAACGAAGCGGAAATGGAAACATTTTTAGCGGAAGTATGTAACAGCGAATGGAACGAAAAACAAGACGCCGGACGCCCTTGGACGGAAGGCGTTGCCGAAGCCATCAAACTGCACCCGCATTATGCCGAACAAATCCGCGCCTACCACGAACGCTGGACGGAAACCCTCAACGGCACCATTGACGACACCGTCGCCCTGCTCGAGCCGCTCAAACGCAACGGCATTCGCATTTTGGCGCTGACCAACTGGTCGAACGAAACCTTCCACTTCGCCGAAGAAAGGTTCCCGTTCCTCAGTGAATTTGAAGGCATTCTAGTGTCCGGCTACGAACGGCTGATCAAACCCGACCCGCGCATTTTCAATCTGCTCATCGAACGCTATCACCTCACCCCGCAACACACCGTGTTCATCGACGACAACCTGCGCAACGTGGAAGGCGCCCGCAATGTCGGCTTACACGCCTTACAATTCACCAATGCACAAAAACTGAAGCAGGATTTGAACGCGTTGGGCGTGAAATTCGGCTAAAAACACATAAAAAACAACCGCACTTTTCATAAGAAGGTTGATATGTCAAAGGCACAACAGATTTTAACGTTGCTACAAAATGCTGCGAATCCGGACAAAGCCGTAGAAATGGCGACGTATATGAAAAACCAATTTGAATTTCTCGGCATCCCTACGCCGTTGCGTCGCCAACTTTGCAAGTCGTTATTCAAGGAGGCGAAATCACAGGCTGTCGATTGGGATTTTGTCGAAGCCTGTTGGGAAAGCCCGTATCGTGAGATGCAATATGTTGCCACGGATTATTTGAATGTGTCGGTCGAGCGGCTCGCGCCACAGGATTTATGCAGAATTGAGCGGCTAATTACCCGCAAATCTTGGTGGGACAGTGTCGATGCGTTGGACAAAGTGGTCGGCGGCATTTATTTGAACTTCCCCGAAATCCGTCCGCAATTAATCGCCTGGAGCAAACATGACAATATCTGGCTGCGACGTGTCGCCATTGACTGTCAGCTGTCCTTAAAGCAACAAACGGATCAGGTGTTACTGAGCGAAGTGATTCAAAATAATTTCGGTCAATCGGCGTTTTTCATCAACAAAGCCATCGGCTGGGCGTTGCGCGAATACGGAAAAACCAATCCTGATTGGGTGAAAGATTTCGTGCAACGACACAAAGAAAAAATGGCGCCATTGAGTGTAAGGGAAGCGTTGAAGCGGTTGAAATGAGGAAAAAAAGGACCGCACTTCACCAAAAGTGCGGTCCTTTTTCATTGTGTTTTTACCCTCAGTTCTTTTTAGCCTTTCTTATCCAACACCCGAATATACCGCGTTGCCGATAGCCAAGCGCCGATGTAGCCCATGATAGTGCAAACAATAAGCAGGAAAAGAAATTCGACTAATCCTAAGCCGTTTAAATTAAAGCTAACGGCGAAGATGTCGGTGACGTATTTCACCGCGCCGGTGAAATAGCCGATGGTGAGGCTGCTGAAAAGGCAGGCGAACAAACCGCCGAATACGGCGTAAATCATGCCCGTATAGAGAAACGGGCGGAGGATGAATTGGTCGGTGGCGCCGAGTAATTTCATCACTTCAATGTTCGCTTGATTGCTGTAAACGTCGGCGCGAATGCTGTTGCCGATAACCAAAAAGACCGCAACCGCCATCAACACCGTACAGAAAATCGCCACATGTGCCACTAGCCAGGTGAGCGCGGTGAGTTTTTCCAGCCAGTCGTTATCCAAGCGCACTTCCTGCACGCCTTTGATTTTGTCTAAGGTTTCCCGCAATTCATTGCGTTTTTGTGATTCGTTAAAGGCTTTGGTCGGTTTGATCATCACCACTGCCGGCAGCGGGTTGTCGTCCAACACATCCAGTTCTTCACTAAAGCCCGACCAGTGGCGGAATTCGTTCAAACTTTCCTGACGTGAAATGTAATTCAGCGACTCCACGCCTTCCTGCTGGCGGATTTTTTCCACCACTAAATTGGCGTCGTCTTCCGACAGATTTTTATGCAAATAGACCGTCAGTTCACTTTCCGGATAAAACTGCGTGGTAGCATGATGGATATTTTTCCAAAGTAAGTAACTCACCGTTGGAATGGTTAACGACACAGCAATCACCAACACCGTCAACAGCGTAGCAAACTTGCGTTTCAACAAATCCGCCAGCACCGCACGCAACACATAGGCGCTTTGCACGCCAAAAGGGAAACCCATACGAACACTCATGTTGCCTCCTAGCGTAAATAGCCTTGCTCGAGCACCAAGCAAGGTTTCGGTTTTTGTTGCACGATGCCGATGTCATGAGTCGCGATTAACACTGTCATGCCAAGGCGATTGAATTCTTCAAATAAATTGAAAATTTCCAAGGATAGCGCGCTATCCAAGTTACCCGTTGGTTCATCCGCCAACAAAAGTTGCGGCTTATGCACCACCGCGCGGGCAATATCGATACGCTGCTGTTCCCCACCGGATAAATGCGCCGGCAGATGATTGGCGCGGTCACGCAACCCTACCCGATCCAATGCAGCCAAGGCGCGACTATTGGCGTCTTTCGGGTTTTGTCCGGCAATAATCAACGGCAATGCCACGTTGCCCAACACCGAACGATCGGGCAACAGGCGATAATCCTGATGCACCATGCCAATTTGACGGCGCAAAAACGGCACTTCATGACGGGATAAGCGGGTGATGTCATGCCCGTTAAACCAAATCTGCCCGCCGTTGGCGCGCTCCATGCCCATAATTAATTTCAGCAGGGTACTTTTCCCTGCGCCGGAATGCCCCACCAGGTAGGTCATGCTACCCACCGGTAAATGAAAGCTTAACCCTTGCAGGGCAGGCTTGCCGCCCATATAAGCTTTACTCACATTTGCAAATCGAATCATTTTTCTTCTCTAAAAACACTTTACTTTTTAACCGCACTTTATTCCTCTTCATGAGCAAATAAAGCCTCAATAAATTCTTCTGCGTTGAACTCGCGTAAATCTTCAATTTTTTCGCCCACGCCGATGTAGCGAATCGGCAGGTTGAATTGGTCGGCGATGGCGAAAATCACGCCGCCTTTGGCGGTACCGTCCAGTTTGGTTAGACTAATGCCGGTTAAGCCCACCGCTTCATGGAATAATTTGGCTTGGCTGATGGCGTTTTGACCGGTGCCGGCATCCAGCGTGAGCATGATTTCATGCGGGGCGCTTTCATCGTATTTTTTCATCACGCGGACGATTTTTTTCAGCTCGTCCATCAAGTTATTTTTATTTTGCAGACGGCCGGCGGTGTCGGCGATGAGAATATCGATATTGCGTGCCGCCGCCGATTGCATGGCGTCGAAAATCACTGAAGCAGAATCGGAACCGGTGCTTTGCGCCACCACCGGGATGTGATTGCGTTCGCCCCACACTTGCAACTGCTCTACCGCCGCCGCACGGAAGGTGTCGCCCGCCGCCAGCATGACGGATTTGCCTTCCATCTGGAATTTGCGCGCCAATTTGCCGATAGTAGTGGTTTTACCCACGCCGTTCACGCCCACCATGAGGATCACATAAGGCTTTTTAGAACCGTCGATGTGTAACAGTTGCGCCACCGGTTTTAAAATTTCGCCCATTTCCAGTTTTAATTGCTGATACAAGGCATCGGCGTTCTGCAACTGTTGGCGGGTGGCGTGTTGAGTGAGATTGTTAATAATTTTGGTGGTGGTCGGCACGCCGATGTCGGCGATGAGCAATTGTTCCTCCAACTCTTCGAACAATTCGTCATCGATCTTTTTGCCGAGGAAAAAGCTGCGGAACCCCGCGCCGATGTTTTGTTTGGTTTTCACCAAGCCTTTGAGTAACCGACTGAAAAAACCGCCTTCGCTTGGTTTTTCCTGCGTTTCAACGATGTCGGCGACGGCGCTTTCCTGTTCAGGCGATTCAATTTCGGCGTCAGGCGCAGATTCATGTTGAATTTCCACCGCACTTTCCGTTGGTTCTTCCGCTTCAGTGTCTAAAAGTGCGGTCGGATTTTCCGATGTTTCTTCAATAGATTGAGTCGGCTCATCCGATGGTGCAAGCTCGACTGATGGCGCACGCTTCACAGCGTGTGCCGTATCTTCTTCGGGTTGAGCTATTTCAGGTTGAATGTCAGTGGGTTCAGGCACACGCTGTGAAGCGTGCGCCATCGATGTATCCGTTGGTGTATTTTCGGTCTCTGCTTCATCTAAAAGTGCGGTGTTTTTTTCCGCCGTTTCTTGTCCTGCGTCTTGCGCTTCAGGTTCGTTGGGAAGTTGTTCCGGCGATGCTTGTTCTTTTGGTTCCGCTTCTGTTGATTCTTCCTGCTTATTTTTGCCTAATCCGAACCAAGACCAAAATCCGCCTTTTTTCTTTTCATCCGACATAAATTGCCCACTCTTGTTTAAACTTGATAAAATGCCGCCCATTCTAGCAAAAAAACGCGTAATTTTCCGATTTATATGAAAAAAGCAACAATTCCACAAGGCACGAAAGGCGAGGTACGCATTATCGCCGGATTATGGCGCGGGCGAAAATTGCCGGTACTATCCTCGCAAGGCTTACGCCCGACCGGCGACCGCGTAAAAGAAACCCTGTTTAACTGGCTGATGCCTTATATCGCGGGCAGCGACTGTTTGGATTGTTTTGCCGGTAGCGGTTCTCTCGGCTTTGAGGCCCTTTCGCGCCAAGCAGAGAAAGTCACCTTTCTGGAATTGGAAAAAGCCGTGGCGCAACAATTAAGCAAAAACATTCAAACCCTGAAATGTGCCGACCGCGCCCAAGTGGTGAATCAAAACAGCCTGGCGTTTTTAAATCATCCGCAAAATCAACCGCACTTTGATGTGGTATTCCTTGACCCTCCGTTCCATTTCGACCTTGCCGAACAAGCCGTTGCCCTGTTGGCGCAGAATAATTGGTTGCGCCCGCAAGCCCTGATTTATGTGGAAACGGAAAAAGGCAAAGTGGCGAAGGTGCCGCAAAGCTGGCGTTTATTAAAAGAAAAAGACAGCGGGCAAGTAAGCTATCGGTTGTATCAGGCGGAATGAAAGACTTAAGCAAGTGCGGTTGTTTTTTCGCCTCTTTTTATAACAACTTCTTAAAATTCCCCCATATAAAATAACATCTTGCCCGCAACCTGTTGTTTTTCATGCCGTCAACTCATCGTACTTGTTGATCATGATCACGATTTTTAAACTCTCTATTTGACGACTTTCATCAAATGAATACACTTAGCCATCATGCAAACGTTTGCGACCGTTTTGAATTTTTCGCTGAAACGATTCAAACGTCTAATTTTTACAATAACTTAAAGGAGGTTTGAATGACCCACATTATCGTTGCAACGCACGGTAAGTTTTCGGAAGAAATCGTCAATTCCGCCGCAATGGTGTTTGGCGAAGATGAAAACTGCCATGTTGTCACCTTCCTGCCTGGCGAAGGCGGTGAGCATTTGGTGGAGAAATACAACGCCATTATCGCCACCTTGCCGGAAAACGAGCCGGTGCTGTTTTTGGTGGACTTATTCGGCGGAAGCCCGTATAACGCGGCGGCGCGGGTCGCCACCGGGCGCGAAAATACGGACATCGTCACCGGTATCAGCTTGCCGATGTTGTTGGAAGTGTTGGATGCGAAAGACGGCGCGAGCCTACCGGAATTGGTGGAAACCGCCAAAGAAGTGGGCGTTGCGGCAGTGAAATCTTTCCGTCAACCAAAAGAAGCCCCTCAACCTGCCTCCGCACCGGCGCCCGCCGCCAAACCTGCCGAAACGGAAAAAACACCGGCAAAACCGACCGCACTTTCCGGCAATATGAACATTTCTTTACTGCGTATCGACAGCCGTTTGATTCACGGTCAAGTGGCGACATCTTGGGCGAAAGCGGTGAAATGCGAAGCGATTTTTGCGGTGAACGATGATGTGGCGAACGATCCGTTGCGTCGCGATTTGTTACTTCAAGTCGCCCCGCCGCATTTGAAAGCCTATGTGATTCCTGTGGAGAAAGCCATCAAGGTGTATCACAACCCGAAATACGCGGGCAAAAATATTCTGTGGTTGGTCACCAATCCGTCCGACATCGTGCGTTTAATTGACGGCGGTGTGAAAATCGACAAAGTCAATGTGGGCGGTATGACTTACCGCGAAGGCAATAAATTGCTTTCCCAAGCGGTTGCCGTCAACCCAACCGACGTGGAAGCCTTCAAACAACTTTTGGATAAAGGCGTGGAATTAAGCCTACAACAAGTGGCTGCCAATCCGAAAGTGATGTTGACCCACAAAGAACTTGATGCCGTTAAATTCTAATTAGAGGAACATTTACCATGACAACAATGGAAATTATTTTAGTCACGCTGGTTGCCGCCATTTGCGGTATGGGAAGCGTGTTGGACGAACGTCAAACCCACCGTCCGTTGGTCGCCTGTACCTTGATCGGGCTGGTGTTGGGTGATTTGGAAACCGGCATCATCGTCGGCGGTACGTTAGAATTGGTCGCCCTCGGCTGGATGAACGTGGGCGCGGCAATGGCGCCAGATGCGGCGCTCGCCAGTGTGATCGCGGCGATTTTGGTGATCAAAGGCGGTCAAGACAAAGGTAGCGCCTTAGCCATCGCCATTCCGGTGGCGGCGGCAGGTCAGGTGTTAACCATTTTTGTGCGTACGCTCACCATCTTCCTGCAACACAAAGCCGATGATTACGCGGCGCAAGCCAATTTCCGCGGCATTGAGTTCTGTCACTTCGCCGGTCTTTCCCTGCAAGCCTTACGCGTTGCCATTCCGGCATTCTTCGTCGCCCTTGTGGCAGGCACAGACACCGTGACCCACGCGCTTAACTCCATTCCGGAAGTAGTGACCCGCGGGTTGCAAATCGCCGGGGGCTTTATCGTGGTGGTCGGTTATGCCATGGTTATCAACATGATGCGCGCCGGTGCGTTAATGCCGTTCTTCTTCTTGGGCTTCGTGATTGCCTCTTTCTCCGGCTACAACTTGGTGGGCTTGGGTATTTTAGGTACTTGCTTGGCAATCCTCTACATTCAATTAAACCCGCGTTTTAATCAAGCGGCATTGCCACAAAGCACGGCAAAACGCGAATTAGCCGATGATGAACTTGAAGGACTTTAAGAAGGAACAGATCATGACTGAACAAAATAAACTTGCTTTAACCAAAAAAGACATTCGCAGCACCTACTGGCGTTCAACCTTCTTATTAGGTTCATTCAACTTTGAACGTATGCAGGCAATGGGCTTCTGCGTTTCCATGATTCCGGCGATCAAACGCCTGTACAGCAAAAAAGAAGACCAAGCGGCAGCGTTAAAACGCCACTTGGAATTCTTCAACACCCAGCCTTGGGTTGCCTCTTCCATTATCGGCGTAACGGCGGCGATGGAACAAGAACGTGCCAACGGCGCGAAAGACATTGACGACGCGGCAATCAGCGGCGTGAAAGTCGGTCTGATGGGGCCGCTTGCCGGTGTGGGCGACCCGATTTTCTGGGGCACATTACGTCCGGTATTGGCGGCGCTCGGCGCAGGCTTGGCCATTACCGGCAGCTTACTGGGACCGTTGTTGTTCTTTATCGGTATCAACCTTTGCCGCGCTTTAACCCGTTGGTATGGTTTTAAATACGGCTACGAGAAAGGTACCGAAATCGTCAACGACATGGGCGGCGGCCGCCTACAAAAACTGACGCAGGGGGCGTCTATCCTCGGTCTCTTTGTGATGGGTTCGCTGGTGTCGAAATGGACCAGCATCAACATCCCGTTGGAACTGTCACGCTATAAAAACCAAATGGGCGAAGAAGTAGTCACCACCGTGCAAAGCGTATTAAACGACTTGCTCCCGGGCTTGGCGGCACTCTTACTCACTTTCTTGTGTATGTATTTGTTACGTAAGAAAATCAACGCCATGTATATCATCTTCGCGCTGTTCGGCGTGGGTATCGTCGGCTACCATTTTGGTGTGTTGGCGTAAATTAAAACTAGCGCGCCTTCTAAATAATCTTGCCTTCCCCTGCTTGCGGGGGAAGGTGCCCGAAGGGCGGAAGGGGGCAAAATCCCCCCTCAGCCTGCGGCAGCTCCCCCGTAAACGGAGGGAGCAAAGAACTAGATTTTTAAATAACCATAGCCAAAAGACGCGCGCCATCAATCTGTCCATCAACTCAATCTTCAATCAGCGGATTTTCAATGAAACTCAAAGATCTCGTCAAAGCCCCGCCCGCCGAAGGCTACATCAAAAATTCATCGAATTTAGTGACCGCACTTTTCATTCTGGCGGGCATGCTTTACTATCCCACCAACGGCTACGGTGCGGTGATCGCCCTTGCCATCGCGCTGATCGTCCTTATCGGGCAGAAAATGCTTATCGGGCAAGCCAATAAAGATTTTGCGGAGATGCAATTTGCCGAAAAACAATTCGCGCAAACACAAAATGTGGATTATGTACGCTTTATTCAGGCGCGCGCCATACAAATTCTGAAGGACAACAAGGTGTTATCGGAAAAAGGCAAGAAAGAACTCACCCGCTTGCTCAAGTTCGCCGACTCCACACTGGAGGAAAACGCGATGCCGAAGCCCCAATACAAAGCCGTGTTCAGCGACATTGACGGCACGTTACTCAACAGCCAACATCAGATTACGCCGAAAACGGAAGACGCCATCAAAAACGTGCTGAAACAGGGCGTTCCGTTTATTCCCGTTTCCGCCCGTCCGCCTTACGCCATCACGCCTTACACGGAACAGCTTGGTTCGCAACACGGCATGATTTGTTACAGCGGCGCGTTAATTTTAGATAAAAATCTGACCGCACTTTACAGCGTAATTCTGGAAGCGCAGGACTTACAAAAACTTAATGAACGGTTAGACGATTTTTCCCACCTTTCCATCAGCTATTACGCCGGTTTGGATTGGTTCTGTAACGATGTGAACAATGAATGGATCAAACAGGAAAGCGATATTACCGGCTTAACTGCCCAGCCCTTGCCGAGCAACCTCACGGAAGTGCATAAAATATTAGTCATGGGCAGCGCGGAAGACATTCAAACGGTGGAGCCCGTGCTGAAACATGCCCTGCCGCACTTGAGCATTCACCGCTCCAAAGACGAATATTTGGAAATCATGAACCCCGCCGCCACCAAAGCCAAAGCCATTCAATTTATGGAGCAACATCTGGGTATCAACGCCGAGCAAGTCATCGCCTTCGGCGACAACTTCAACGACCTCGATATGTTGCAATACGCAGGCTTAAGCATCGCCATGGGCAACGCCCCCGATGCCGTGAAGCAAGCGGCAAAAGAAGTCACCGCCGACAACAACGCAGACGGCATCGCTTTGGTGCTGAATCGGGAATTTGAGCAATAAGATTTCCAAAATTTATCGTGAGAAATAACCGCACTTTTGGGCTTTGGGCTTAAAGTGCGGTTATTTTTTTACATGTTTCCCGCTAGTCTAAAATCAACCTCAACTATCAATATAGAATTTTCAATCGTCAAATATTATCAATTTAATAGATTGAGAACTTTTTGCCGGCATTTATAATTTTTGCCAATCAATCATCCGTAAAAAACGAATATTTTTTTACTCTACTACTCAAAAAATAAGGAAACGATTATGTCAGCAAAATGCCCTTTTGATCATAGCTCTGCCACATTAACTACCGCTGCCGGTGCGCCGGTGGTGGATAATGACAACACCATGAGCGCCGGTGCACACGGTCCGTTACTGTTACAAGATGTCTGGTATCAGGAAAAACTGGCGCACTTTGCCCGTGAGCGCATTCCTGAACGTGTGGTGCACGCCAAAGGTTCCGCCGCCTTCGGTACGTTTACCGTCACCCACGACATCACCCAATACACTAAAGCTGCGCTGTTCAGCGAAGTAGGCAAACAAACTGACGTGCTGTTGCGCTTCTCCACTGTTGCCGGCGAACGCGGTGCCGCCGATGCGGAACGCGATGTGCGCGGTTTCTCGTTAAAATTCTACACCGAACAAGGCAACTGGGATTTGGTGGGCAACAACACACCGGTGTTCTTCATTCGCGACCCGCTCAAATTCCCGGACTTCATTCACACCCAAAAACGCAACCCGCAAACCAACTTGCGCGACGCCACCGCCGCGTGGGATTTCTGGTCTCACCATCCGGAATCCATGCACCAAATTATGATTTTATTTAGCGATCGCGGCATTCCCGCAAGTTTCCGCAACATGAACGGCTACGGCAGCCACACTTACAGCTTTATCAACGCCGACAACCAACGTTTCTGGGTGAAATTCCACTTCAAAACCCAACAAGGCCATAAATTCTTAACCAATGCAGAAGCGGAAAAAGTGGTGGGCGCAGATCGTGAATCCAACCAACGGGATTTATATGACGCCATCGCCCAAGGCGATTTCCCGCGCTGGAACGTGCAAATTCAAATCATGCCGGAAGCGGACGCGGCAAAACACAATTACAGCTTTGACTTAACCAAAGTGTGGCCGCACAAGGATTACCCGATGATTGATGTGGGCGTGTTGGAGCTTAACCGCAACCCGCAAAACTATTTTGCCGAAGTGGAACAAGCGGCATTCGCACCGAACAACAACGTGCCGGGCATCGGCTTCTCCCCTGACCGCATGTTGCAAGGACGTTTGTTCTCTTATCAAGACGCGCAACGTTACCGCTTAGGCGTAAATCACCACCAAATCCCGGTGAACGCGCCGAAATGCCCGTATCACACCACCCATCGCGACGGCGCAATGCGCGTGGACAACAACGGCGGCGCACACCCTAACTATGCCCCGAACCGCTTTGACACCTACGTGCCAACTCACGACCAAGGCCCGTCATTGCAACTGGAACGCGAAGGCGCGCACTTCAACTTCCGCGACTACGACGAAGACTACTACTCACAACCGGCAGCACTTTACGCCATCATGGACACCGCCCAACGTGATCGCCTCGCCGGCAACTTCGCCGCCAGCCTGGCGGAAGTGACCGATTCAAGCGTCGTCAAACGTCAACTGGCACACTTTGAGAAGGTAAACACGGAATTAGCCAACGCCATCCGCGCCAAATTAGCCTAATTCAAATTTAACACGAGAAATGACCGCACTTTTCAGCCTAAAGTGTGGTTATTTTTTTAGGTAGATTTCAGTTTCCTTAGAAAAAGTGTAGTGAGATTGCATTTTTTCGTTGGAAAAAATGTGGTGATATGACATTTTTTCCTTAGAAAAAATGTCATCACTGCGTTAGAATAGCGAAAAATCGAACGAAAGGATCAACGATGAAACGCTATATCTTAGACTTATTGCAACAGTGGAAAATCAAGCCCAATCGTAAGCCATTGATTATTCAAGGCGCACGGCAAGTAGGCAAAACCTGGGCTATGAAACATTTCGGCGAGCAAGTCTTTGAGCAAACCGCTTATATTAACTTCGACAATAACCCGCGCATGAAAACCCTGTTTGAGGGCGATTACAACATCGATCGTTTAATCCTCGGTTTGAAGATCGAAAGTGGCGTGGATATTCAGGCGGAAAATACGCTGATCATTTTTGATGAAATCCAAGAAGTGCCGCAGGCGCTTTCCTCCCTTAAATATTTCTATGAAAACGCACCGCACTTTTATATCGTTGCCGCCGGTTCATTGCTCGGCGTGTCACTGCATCATCAAGTGTCTTTTCCCGTGGGGAAAGTGGATTTTCTGCAGATTTACCCGATGGATTTTCGTGAATTTTTACTTGCCATGGACAAACAGGATCTCGTGCAATTGCTGGAAATGCGCGATTGGGCGTTAATCAGCGCAATGAAATCCGCTTATATTGATTTATTGCGTCAATACTATTTTGTGGGCGGGATGCCGGAAGCGGTGAAAACCTTTGTGGAAACCCAGAACCTGAACGAAGTGCGGCAAATTCAACGTAATTTGTTGATGGCATACGAACAGGATTTTTCCAAACATATTCGCGACGGACAAACAGTGCAACGGGTGCGTGCACTATGGAACAGCATTCCGGAACAACTGGCGAAAGAAAATAAAAAATTCGTCTATTCCCAACTGCAAAAAGGCGCGCGCAGCAAGGATTACGAAATCGCCCTGCAATGTCTGAAAGACAGCGGTTTGGTGCACGCCGTGCCGCGCATTAAAAAACCGCATTTACCGCTCACCGCCTATCAAGACAATGCGTTCAAATTATTCAGCCTGGATGTGGGCTTGCTCGCCGCGCAAAGCTATTTAGACCCGACCGTGTTATTGGAAGGCAATCGTCTCTTTACCGAATTCAAAGGTGCGCTCACGGAACAATATGTTCTGCAACAACTCCTCGTGCTACAAGACAATCCCGTGTTCTACTGGGCGACGGAAAAAGGCACGGCAGAAGTGGATTTTGTGCTGCAACAAGGGCAGGACATCACTCCAATCGAAGTGAAAGCCGAAGAAAACCTCAAAGCCAAAAGTTTGAAAGTCTATGTAGATCAATTCCAACCGAAACGCGCCTTACGGTTTTCCATGGCGGATTATAAGGAGCAGGATTGGGTGGTGAATGTGCCGTTGTATGGGGTACAATTTATAAAAAAGACTATTTTCAGAGAATAAATATGAAAAAATATATTATTAATAATGTTAGTGATTTAATACAAATACTTAATCAACTTGGAAATCCAGAGCAAGGTAAAATGCGTTTTTTCCGTGGACAAGCTGATAAGAGCTGGAAAATACAACCAAGTATTTTTCGCAGTCCAAATCTTATTAGAAATGAAGATAAAATTATAAAAGACACATTCACAAGCTGTCCTGATGATTTTTTACCAAGTGATACTCTTTTTGAAAAATTAGTTAAATTACAACATTATGGCTGTAAAACAAGATTGCTTGATTTAACTACCAATGCCTTAGTTGCGCTGTATTTTGCGTGTGTAGAAACATCACATCATAATAAAGATGGTGAATTAATTATCTTAGATATTCCAAATGAATACATTAAGTATTCAGATAGTGATACGGTCTCAATATTATCTGCTATTAGCATACGACCCAATGATTTCAATATTAAAGATTGCACAAATAATGCATCGATAACTCAAAGAATGAAAGAGTCCGAATATGTCATGAACAATTATGAGCGCCTTAAGAATTTTAAAAAATTTAAAGATACATTATCTAGTATTGGTCATGAAATTAATATGAGTCAGAATGATTATGAAGATCTCATTTTCGCTGCATCTAAGGAAGAGGGAGAAAATGCCTTTTTAAATTCTTTTAATGAGCAAAAAGAAATACTGGCGTTAACTCACGATATTAGAGCAGATAAGCCAAGTTTTAGACCTGTTATTAATCATAAGGATTTTAATAAGATACTTTGTGTAAAAGCAAAATTAAATAATGCAAGAATCGTAAGGCAGCAAGGATGCTTTTTATTGTATGGGATGAATCATAATAAATTGACACCGCCCTCAATTCCCAATGAATGGATTAGAAAATCCGGTAAACAAAAATTTATTATAAGAAACAAAGAAAATATCATAAAAGAGTTGGAATTATTTGGGGTTAGCACCCAAACACTATTCCCTGAATTAGAGAAACAAGCCACAGAAATAGTATCTAAATATAATATCTAATGCTGGCGCAAGCGTCCTTCGCTTGTGCCAACTCCCCAAACACCAGCGTAGACGCTGGCGCTATCAAAACAACATCAAAAACACCTAAAAATCCCACCGCACTTTCCCCAAAAAGTGCGGTGATTTTTTCCAACGTTTTTACGGTGACAATCTCACGTTTTTCCATTCTCCGTTTTCCAACAGATAACAGATACGGTCATGTAGGCGGCTGGGTCTGCCTTGCCAGAATTCGATGCGGTCGGGGGTGACGAGGTAGCCGCCCCAGTGTTCCGGGCGGGGGACGTTGAGGGGGTGTTGGGCGGCGATGAGGGCGGCTTTGGCAAGTAAGGATTTGTAGCCGGAAATGACCGCACTTTGTTCGCTTGCCCAGGCGCCGACGCGGCTGGTGTAAGGGCGGCTGGCGAAATAGGCGTCGGATTGTTCGGCGGGGATTTTTTCCGCTTTGCCTTCAATGCGTACGGAGCGTTCCAGTTCCGGCCAGAAGAAAGTTAAGGCGACGAAAGGCTGTTGTTCGATGGCGCGCCCTTTGCGGCTGTGGTAGTTGGTGAAAAACACAAAACCCTGCGCGTTCACTTCTTTTAATAGCACCATGCGACTGCTTGGTCTCCCGTCTTCGTTGACGGTGGCGAGGTTCATCGCCGTGGGTTCGTTGACCTGCGCTTTGATGGCGTCCTCCAGCCAATGTTCAAATTGCGTGATGGGATTGGGGCGACATTCCCGTTGCGACAGCACTTTTTTGCGGTATTCTTCGCGAATGTTATGTAAGTCCATTGTCTCTCCTTATTGATTTGCCTTGGCACTGTCACACTATAACAAAATACGCCCATGGGTAATAAGGGATTTTGCTATCTGTGACAAATGTCACTTTTTTAACATTTATTTTGTACTATGCTAACCAAAATAAGTTTTGTTATTTAAATCACAAAAAATAAGGAGAAGACGATGGGTATTTTTAGTGTCCCGCCGGATTTGCCGGTGACGAAAAGCAAGGAAGAAATCGACAAAACGTACCGCTATTGGCGTATGCACCTGATGATCACCAGTTATATCGGCTATGCGGTGTTTTATTTTACGCGCAAGAGTTTTAACTTCGTGATGCCGGCGATGTTGACGGATTTGGGGTTGCAAAAAACCGATATCGGGATCATGGGAACGGCGTTTTATTTGACTTACGGCGTGTCGAAATTCTTATCGGGCGTGTTGGGCGACCGCTCGAATCCGCGCTATTTTATGGGGATCGGTTTAATGATGACCGGCGTGGTAAACATTCTGTTCGGTATGAGCTCTTCGGTGTTTATGTTCATCACCCTTTGGATGATTAATGCGTTTTTCCAAGGCTGGGGCTGGCCGCCTTGTTCTAAAATTCTGAACACGTGGTATTCGCGCAATGAGCGAGGTTTGTGGTGGGCGGTTTGGAACACCTCCCATAACCTCGGCGGCGCGTTGATCCCGTTGCTCGCCGGTGCGGTGACGCTCTATTGGGGCTGGCGCTACGGCATGATCGTGCCGGGGATTATCGCCTGTGTAATCGGTTTCGCGCTCTGCTTCCTGTTGCGCGACCGCCCGGCTTCCATGGGTTTGCCGACGGTGGGTGAATGGCGTAACGACATCGCGGAAAAAGAACATGAAAGCGAAGGCGTGGGTTTGTCCAACTGGGAAATTCTGAAAACCTACGTGTTCAAAAATACCATTATTTGGGCGCTTGCGTTCTCTTGGTGTTTTATTTACATGATTCGCACGGGCATTAACGACTGGGGCAATTTATATTTAACGGAAACCCACGGCTACGATTTACTCAAAGCCAACGCGGCAGTGTCTTTCTTTGAAGTCGGCGGGTTCTTAGGTGCGTTATTTGCCGGTTGGGGTTCCGATAAATTCTTCCACGGCAACCGTACGCAAATGAACATTATTTATGTGTTGGGCATCATCTCCGTATCCCTCGCCTTGTGGTTTATTCCAAGCGATAACTATTTCGTGATGAGCACGCTGTTCTTCTTAATGGGCTTCTTCATCTTCGGGCCACAATTCCTGATTGCCATGGCTGCCGCTGAAAACTCCCACAAATATGCCTCCGGCTCCGCCACCGGCTTTGTGAGCTTGTTCGCCTATATCGGCGCAGCTGCCGCCGGTGTGCCGTTGGCGTGGATTATTAAAACCTTACACTGGAACGGCTTCTTCGGCAGCCTGTTCATTGTATCCTTAGGCTGTGCCTTGTTGCTCGTGTTGGTGTATTTCTTACAACGCCGTAAAAATAACGCAAAAGCGTAAAGACAAAAAGTGCGGTGAAAAAACACTTGGATTTTCGACCGCACTTTTATCTATGCTGCTTTGTATTGTTATGTGTTTATAGCGTTTGAAGCCATAATGGGTTAATTAAAAACAAGGTATGGGTTTTATTTTTTCTTTCTCCTCCTTCTTCCTGCTGAAATAATTGACCAAAAGAATGTGACGATAACAAGGACAATCGCCACACTAAACATGATTCCAATCACGTCATGGAAGAAAAAGCGTTCCAGCACCGGTTGCGTAAAAATCCCCTTGGCGTATTTGATAATGAAGGCAATACTGTAAATCCATAACCCCCAAGTAAGCAGATCCAGGATAAAGTTTTTCACCAACATTTTGAAAGATAAGCGATCGCTTTTATCAATCACCATCAATTTTTGTAATTCATCTGACGACGACATGGCTATACTCCTCTGTCCGGGCTGGTCCAGACGGCAAATTTCGATTTATTGCGGAAAATCGCTTTCGGGATGCCGACCAATAATGTCACTGTATTTAATAGCCAGTAAATGTAAGGATACCAAATACAGGATAAACCATAGCGTAGTAAGTCCCGCTCATAGCGTGAGTCGATATATAAACTTAACAAACACTGTAAAAAGAAGGCAAAGAACATAATGGAAATATTGGTTTCAAACAGCCCGATATTTTCAATATCAATGCCGAAAATGAATTTTTGCGCCAAGGTAACGATGGCGAACAGCACCCAAAGCACCGCCCAAATGACCGTCACGAAATATTCAATGTACATCGGCCATAGGCGACGATTGCGCCAATGCCAGACCTGTGGGAAATATTTCATGATGGTTTCCGCGCCACCCTGCGCCCAACGTAAACG
>NZ_NRCJ01000016.1 GCF_003129965.1 Aggregatibacter kilianii
ACCATCCGCTGCTTTCACCAACGAATCCGGATTAAGAGTCTTCGCCATTTAAACGCCCTCACTATCTAAGATTAAATATTTCTAAAAGGAGCATAAGTTTATCAATATTAATAAAAAAATGCGAGGATTCATCAGTGTTTTCATTTTATAAATATAAGATAAGTTTTTTCTAAAAGTACGGTACCTTTGATGGCGTTTGGACTCATCAGGACGCGTGGTTCTCCCTCGGCAAATTCACGGAGAAAACCGACCGCACTTTATGCCTTGCATAGCACCGATAATGGCGTGTATGTCTTCATGATCAAAGGTTCGACAAAAATCGCTGGAATAGAACTGAACAAACACGACGGGCTGGGCGTTTGGGATATTGATAAAATTGAAATTGAAGTCAATGCGGAAAGTGAAATTTTATTAATGGAAGCGCCGATGTTTAGTTGAAAATAAAAATCCACCTGAAAAGATGGATTTTTTACGTTTAGCGATAATAATTTAAGATTTCCAGCCGCTCCCGTGCCGCATCGGAAAAATAGCTTTGTTGTGCGATAAGATCTTTATAAATGGAAATCGCAAGCGGGCGATTGCGTCGGGTACCTTCGCCGTGTTCGTACATCAACGCCAGACGGAAAATGGCTTCTTCATTACCTTGTCGGGCGCTTTTCTCCAACCACTGAAACGCTTTGTGAAAATTTTTAATTTTATTTTCGTTGTAATACAGCATGCCTAAAATCAACATGGCTTGCGAATCGCTGACGTCGGCGGCTTGTTCCAATAAATTGATGCCGTATTCCAGATTTTTCTTCACGCCGTAGCCGCCGGCATAAAGAATGCCTAGATTCGTCAGCGCTTTCACACTGCCCTTCTCCGCCGCTTCGCTAAACCACCAATAGGCTTTCTCGTAATTTTTCTCAACCCCGTTACCGCCAAAATAAAAACGCCCTAAATCCAACTGTGCATTGCGGTCATCCCGTAATGCCAGAATCCGCATCACGTTAAATGCGGAGCGGGCATCGTCATAATGGTAAAAACGTCTTGCCAGGTTTCTTAATTCATCGTTATTCAGTTTATTCTGCACAAACGCCGACATTTCCTGTGCGTTTTCTGCCACCGAAAAGGCAATATTTTCTGTCGCCTGTACGGAAAAACTAAATAATCCTAATAATATCGCGAAATGTTTTAACGGTTTTTTCATGATCTTCATAAAGTTGCATAGAGCAAATTGGCAAAAAATAACAGGGAAACTGCCATTTCGGTGAGTCCAACCTGTTTTACCGACATTTTTTTACGCGGTAACCAAATTGCACGAATTAACGGCGGGATGAACGCCAACGCCATAAAATATTGTTGTAACAGGATAAATCCAAGCGCACAAAGCACGTGAAAACCGATAGACAATTTCAGGTATAACGGATTTTTGCGCTCGCGCATCACAGATTTCACATATAAGGTGGTACCGATAAAAAATAAGCTCGGATACAACGCCACCAGCCAGATGTTGCTATCGAAAGTGCGGTCGGGAAAATAATAAGATCCCATGCCCGCGATGGCAAAAATAATGATGCCCACCAAATCATTCAAAAAGGCGCGCTCGTCTTTTTTCTTTACATAATAAATACTGACCAGCACTAACGGCGTCATAGCCGCCACAAAAAATACCGTTCGCCAATTATGTAATAGCACCGGAATGGCGAAAATCAGCGTGGCAAAAAAGTAGATCCACGACCATTTAATGTACAACGCCAGATTTCTGCCTTTAAATAAATTCAGAAACGGGTAAGTCATTAAATATAATGAAAACCAAGCCAGTAAAAAGAAAAAATGTTGCCAAATAGGATGGTTAAGCAACATACCATACAGAAACGGCATGAGCGCCATGACGATTGCGCCGTGTTGATTAGAAATCAATAGCTTCATAATTGAGACTAGTTATCAGTTGAAAAGTTTAAGAATTTTAGAGCTTTTTCGTGAAGATTGGTATAATCCTTGCGAATTATTTTTATTTCGGAGAAGAAAGATGACACAGATTCAACGTATTGACACCAACTCCCGCCTTGCCGAAATGGTGATTTACAACGGCGTCGCCTATTTGGCAGGGCAAGTGCCGGAAACCACTTTAGAGCAAGACGCTTACGCCCAAACTCAAGAAGTGTTAAAGCTCATCAATAAATTACTAGAAAAAGCCGGCTCCCATAAAAGCCGTATTTTGAACACACAAATCTTTCTTGCGGATATGCAAGATTACGCATTAATGAATGCGGCATGGGATGAATGGGTTGACCCACAAAGCCCACCGGCACGCGCCACCGTAGAAGCCAAACTGGCGGATCTGCGCTGGAAGGTAGAAATTGTGGTGACGGCGGCGGTTTAATCCGCTAACGCCACCTCCAACAACAACGGCGCATGATCGGAGCTTGCCGTCGGCTCCGTTGTTGCACTTAATACGTTCAATCCGCGCACGAAAACATGATCCAGCGGATTGCCTAAAAAGCGCAGACGATGATCTTGCTGAAAACGCACTTCCTGTAAACCATATTCGGCAATTAATGCCTGAATACGCGACATACGATAACCGCTCCAAGAATTAAAATCGCCGGCAAAAATAATCGGCCCTTGATGTTGAGAAATGAGCTGCATAAGCGTGCGTAATTGCTCGCCGTAATTCGTCGGGTTCATTTCAAAATTGATTAAATGTACGTTGATCAATAACAGACTTTTTCCATCCGCCAAAGGCAAACTCATGGCGGCGCCCACTTTCGGAATGCGAATCCAAGGTTCGGATTTCGCGCCTGCACAATAAAAGTGCGGTGTAAATTTAGAGAGAATTTCAATCCCTGATTGTTGCTGTAAATAAGCGAAGGCGGTGGCGTAAAGTGCGGTAGGAAATTGTGCCGAATATTGCTCTGCCAACTGCTGCGTGTTTAACACTTCCTGCAATAACAAAAAGTCTTTTCCATCAGCCAAACGGGCGAGCGCCTGTTGCCAACCGGCATCCTGCCCTTTATGCAGGTTCCAAATTAATAAACTGAATTTATGCTGTGTAACCTTCTGTGGATTTTGCGTGGTTTGATAACAAGTTAAATCATCATGTTTTTTGAGCGGCTGATACGCCGGATTTGAGGTATCGGTAAATTGAATTTTAACAGGCGAAAAAATATCTATGCTGTAGAAAAGATAGGCGCTAACGACTGCCACGACGAAAACAAGAAAAGCGCCGAACTTACGGATAAATTTTGTTTTTTGACTTGCCATCATTACACCGGACGAATACTTTTCACATCCACGCTGCAATCAAATTCGCGTTCCAATAATTGCAGTTTTTGATCTTGCAATAAATCCTGTTTTGCCTGTTCGCGCAACTGCGCATAAATTTTGCGGCGATAATCCGTCGGCGTGAAATATTGCTCATCATCATTCGCTTCAACGGTCAAGTTTATTTCTTTCTCCAACACTCGGGAAAGCGCCTGCTGTAACAGCGTGCGATGCTTATCCTGATTCAAATGCCCATGGCTGGAACGCACGCCGAGTTTAAAGGAATCCTCGGTTTCCGCCCAAATAAAGGTATTCAAAGCGAATTCTTTGGTGAGATTTTCTACACCGCTTTGTTCAATCAGCTTCGCCCAACGATCTTGTTCTTGGGTCAAATGCACGATTTTTTGCTGTAACTCGGGGGTGATGTCCTGCAAAATGGCGGCTTTGATCTCGGAAGGTTTCGGGCCTTGCTCCACATTCGCCAGTTCCGGATTGCTCCACTCCCAACGATAATCTTCGCCCGGCAGCACGTCCGAATCATTTTCTTCAGTATCGGATTCATTCTGATTTTCCACCGCACTTTTGTCTCCCAAAGGCTCGACGGCGTGTGAAAGTGCGGTCAGTTTTTCCGATGAATGTTGCGCTAGGCGCTCAGACTTTTTTTTTTTTATTGAGACGGGCTGCTCGGCATGGCATCCAGCTGCTCCAACCCGTTTAACGCATCCAATACGGGAGAATGGGCTAACGCCTCCGTGGATTGCGTCATTTGAGGTTGCGCGGTTTTTACCGGCGTTTCATCCGTAGCCGATTTTTTATGACGTTGATAATGGGCTTTGATGGCTTGAGACACCACCGGCATTTCAATCGCCGGTGAAGCGGTTTGCGTCATCCCTTGAGCGGAAGATTTAACGGTATTTTGCACCGCACTTTGTGCGCTTAAGGACGTGTTCGTCTCGACATCGGCAAGGTTACCAATCCATTTCGGGTGGAACGCCAATGCACGCAATAACACCATTTCCGCGCCCATACGCGCTGTCGGTGCTGCGCTCAATTCTTTTCGACCGCTCACCATGACTTGATAGAAAAATTGCACGTCCTGCGGCGCGATATGTTTCGCCAAAAAGCCGATGTGATCCGCTTCCGTTAAAGAGGCTTGCGGCAATAATTGCTGCATGGCGATCTTATGCAGATTCTCCGCAACATCACGCAACAATTCATCCCAATCGCCCGCTTTATCCGCCACGCCGTTGACGACCTGCATAAGTTTCTCACCATTGCCTTGTTGCAAAGCATAAATGATTTCAATGGCTTGGCTTTCGTCCAATAAACCAAGCATATCATTGACGATATTGAGCGTGACATTGCCGTTACTCATGGCAATCGCCTGATCGGTCAAACTTAGACTGTCACGAATACTGCCCTGCGCTGCGTCGGCAAGTTTATCTAACGCCAAAGGTTCAAAAGGAATCTGTTCCTGATTCAGAATGTATGTCAAATGCCCGGCAATTTGTGACGGCTCCAAGGCTTTCAAATGAAACTGCATGCAACGGGATAAAATCGTCACCGGCAGTTTATGAGGATCCGTAGTGGCAAGTAGGAATTTTACGTATTCCGGCGGTTCTTCCAAGGTTTTCAGCAACGCATTGAAAGAGTGACGGGAAAGCATGTGCACTTCGTCGATAAGATACACTTTATAGCGCCCTAACACCGGTTTATATTGCACGTTATCCAGCAACTCGCGGGTGTCTTCCACTTTGGTGCGGGACGCCGCGTCGATTTCGATTAAATCGATAAAATTGCCTTCTTCAATGGCTTTGCAATGTTCGCATACGCCACAAGGTTCGGCGGTCACGCCGTTGACGCAATTCAACCCTTTGGCGAATAAACGGGCGATGGAGGTTTTCCCCACGCCGCGCGTACCGGAAAATAAATAGGCGTGGTGCAGGCGATTTTCGCGCAAGCCGTTCGCAAGTGCGGTCAAAATATGTTGCTGACCGACAACGTCAGCAAAGGTTTTTGGTCGCCATTTTCTTGCTAATACCTGATAACTCATGCTTTATCCCTGCCCGTTCAATCGAAAAATTAGTGGCCGGCGAAATTAACTAAGGTGTAAGGCTCAACGCCCAAACCGCGTAGGCGTTGTTCGCCGCCCAATTCCGGTAAATTAATCACGAAAGCGGCGTGTTTTACTTCACCGCCAAGACGTTGCACCAATTTAACGGTGGCTTCAACAGTCCCGCCGGTTGCCAATAAATCGTCAATAATCAATACGTTATCATTTTTTTGAATAGCGTCCGTATGAATTTCCAAGGTGTCTTGCCCATATTCCAATTCGTAAGATTGCGCGATGGTTTCACGGGGTAATTTGCCCGGTTTACGTACCAGCACGAAAGGCACGTTTAACGCCAACGCCACCGGCGCACCGAAAATAAAACCACGGGATTCGGTGCCGATAACTTTATTAATGCCTTTGTCTTTGCAGTGCCGGACAATGAGGTCAATGGCGGCATGAAACGCCGCCGGGTTTTCTACCAGGCTGGTAATATCACGAAAAATGATTCCCGGTTTCGGATAATCCGGAATGGATTTAATTGAAGAAGCGATAAGTGCAAGTTGTTTTTCCATTTTTTTACCTAAAGTGCGGTTGATTTTTGGCTCGGATTAAAATTATAAATCGGCGCGCATATTACCATAAATCGGAAGTTTGCCGAAGATTAATCATAAAGATCTTCGCCATTTTTTCGGGTGCGCAGCAGCTGTAAAATCCAGACATATTGTTCCGGCGTTGCCGTCACGAAACTTTCAATTTCCACATTCATGGCGCGAGCGGATTGTAACGGATCGTCGCTAAGTTCCATGGCGGGATGAATTTCCATTTGATATTTCCCAACCTCGGCGTTATAACGCGGAAACATTGGAATCACAACGGCTTTCGCCAATTTCGCCATTTTATTAATGCCCGGCAACGTCGCTTTATAAGTCGCGAAAAAATCCACATACACGCTCTGCTCTTCGCCAAAATCTTCGTCCGGCAAATAATAGCCCATTTGCCCTTGTTTAATATGACTCAGAAACGGCTTGATCCCATTTTGGCGGGCGTGCATTTTGCCGCCGAAACGCTGACGCGCCAAAGTCCACAGCCAATCCACCAGCGGATTACGGTGCGGATTATACATCGACGTCATAGGAATACCGTGGGTGTGCAAAATAATGCCCGACGCGTCAATCGCCCAACCGTGCGGCACCAGCAAAATCACGTTTTTGCCCTGTTCTTTCGCCTGTTTGATGTATTCAATGCCGATAAATTCGCTACGTTGTTGCAAATGTTTTTTCGAGCGCACGGCAATTTCGCCAATCCCTAACATCACCTGCGCCACCACGGCAAACATCTTATCAATCACCAGCTCGCGCTGTGCTTCCGTCCACTGCGGAAAGCAATATTGCAAATTGATTTGCGCACGCTTGCGCTGTTTTTTCGCTTTATGCCCGATAAATACACCGATCTTGGCGGCCAGTTTATCGCGCCACCGAAAAGGCATAAACGCCAATAATAACAATGCCAGAATACCGCACCAAATGCCCCAGTATTTCGGTTTTAAATACGACCATGAGAAATGCGGCTCATAGCCGACGCGCGCCGTTAAACGGATATTTTGTTGAGAATCTGTCATTTATGGTTTTTCGTTCAATGTTAAGAATTAGGACACACGTTAGAAACGCGCGCCATCAAATATCGGCATAAAAACTTTTTCGTGTGATAAAAACACCCAATTTTATGACCGCACTTTATGCCGTTAAAAATTAAACCAGCCTTGATCAAATGCCATTTTTATCGTCATGATAAAAGACATGACAACGACCATCGGGCGAATCAGCGTTTTGCCTTTGGTCATCACCATTTTGGCGCCCAGATTGGCACCGATAAATTGCCCCGCCAACATAATCAAACCCACCGTCCACAAAATTTGTCCGCCGATAAGAAAGAAAATCAAGGACGCCAGGTTGGAGGTAAAATTCATCACTTTGGCATGCGCCGTGGCTTTCGCTAAATTAAAACCAAGTAACGTGACACAAGCCAAGCTCATAATAGAGCCGGTGCCGGGGCCGAAAAAGCCGTCGTAAAAGCCCATAAAAGTGCCGATGCAAAACGCAAAAACCGGATAAGAAAGGCGTTGTTTACGATCTTCGTCGCCAAGTTTAGGTGTGACCAAAAAATAAATGCCGATGGCTAAAATCAAAAACGGTAAGATTTTTTTAATTAAAGATGCATCAATCAACTGAATCAAAATCGTCCCGGCAACGGAGCCAAGAAAAATCATCAGTAAAATTAACCAAACTTCCGAAAATTTGACCGCTCTTTTGCGCAAAAAATACAGGCTGGCAGAAAAAGAACCGCCGCAGGCTTGTAGCTTGTTTGTGCCAAGCGCCACCGCCGGCGGAAGCCCCGTCATCAGCAGTGCGGGAATGGTGATTAAACCGCCGCCTCCGGCGATAGCGTCAATAAAACCGGCGACAAAGGCAACGGCAAATAAAATGGCTAAAATATCAATCCCGAATTCCATAGGTTACTCCAGCCATTCGCTTCGATTTGGCGAACTTAACACTTGTTGGCATAAAAACGGCTCCGGCGGTGTCACTTTTGGCTTAGTTGGCGTAGCACCCGGTTTTGCCGGTTCAAACCAAGAATAAAGCTCGCTGTCACAACCGTCACCGGCAGGAACCGGCAATTGATTCTCACAATATTGCGCCCCTTGCGGACAAGCCAAGCGCACATGGAAATGGGAGTCATGCCCGAACCAAGGACGAATTTTATGCAACCATGCGCGATCCGCACCCGCCGTTTCGCAGAGTTTCAATTTAATCGCGGGATTCACGAAAATACGGGTGACTTTGGGATCCTCCGCCGCCAATTTGATCAGCTTCGCGTGGTTGGCGTTCCAAATGCTGTCATCCACTCGCTGCGCCTTACGATTCACCACCAACAAGCCTTTGCCGTCGGAATTCAGCGCGTCGCTGTCAGACATACTGCCCATGCGCAACCAAATATCCGCATCCAACCCCATTTGGTGGCTGGCGTGCCCCGTTAAAAAACGTCCGCCGCCGGGCATGGCAATGTCGCCCACCAACATGGTCGGCAACCCCGCCGCTTTGGCACGTTGCCCCAAACGTTGCAAATAGCTGATCATGTCGGGATGTCCGTAATAGCGGTTTTTATTCATACGAATCACTTGGTAGCCATCGCCTTTATAAGGCAGCGGTTGCGCGCCGATAATACAGCCGTTGGAATAACTACCGATAGGATCGGCTTTACCGTTTTCCGCCGGAATCGGTCGTTTTATTTGCTGCCAGTCTTGCGGTGCGGCAAAAGGTTGAGCGGCGTAAAAAACACTGCTAAAAATGACCGCACTTGAAAGTAATTTTGTTAAAGACTTATACATAATATGCCCTAAATTATTTGGCTCCCTCCGTTTACGGGGGGAGCTGCCGAAGGCTGAGGGGGGATACCCCCTTCCGTCCTGCGGACATCTTCCCCCGCAAGCAGGGGAAGGCAAGCTATTGTGATTTTAAATCGCTATTTACATTGCGCTTTAAACCGTAGCAAATGATCCAACAGCACAATTGCCATCATCGCCTCGGCGATCGGTACGGCTCGAATGCCGACGCAAGGATCGTGGCGACCTTTCGTCACAACGTCCACCGGCTCATTGTTCACATTCACCGAGCGGCCCGGAATGGTAATGCTGGAAGTGGGTTTTAACGCAATGGTGGCAATAACCGGTTGCCCCGAACTGATCCCGCCAAGAATACCGCCGGCATGGTTGGAAAGGAAACCTTCGGGTGTCATTTCGTCACGATGTTGACTCCCTTTTTGTTCCACCACGGCGAAACCGTCGCCGATTTCCACGCCTTTTACGGCGTTAATGCTCATTAAAGCGTGGGCTAAATCGGCATCCAGACGATCAAAGACCGGCTCGCCCAAGCCGACGGGCACGTTTTCCGCCACCACGGTGAGTTTCGCACCGATGGAATCCCCTTGTTTTTTAAGATCACGAATCAATTCATCGAATTTTTCCACCGCACTTTCGTCAGGGCAGAAGAAAGGATTGCTATTGACTTTGTCCCAATCAATTTTGCCCACAATTTGTGGCGCAATTTTCACATTGCCGATTTGGCTTAAAAAACCACGGACTTCGATGCCGAATTGTTCGCGTAAATATTTTTTCGCAATGGCGCCGGCAGCCACGCGCATGGCGGTTTCGCGGGCGGAAGAACGACCGCCGCCGCGATAATCGCGAATGCCGTATTTTTGCTGATAAGTAAAATCGGCGTGCCCTGGGCGGAAACGGTCTTTGATGTCGCCGTAATCTTGCGAGCGTTGATCGGCGTTTTTGATGATCATGCCGATGCTGGTGCCGGTGGTTTTTCCTTCAAAGACACCGGATAAAATCTGTACTTCGTCATCTTCGCGACGAGGTGTGGTGTAGCGGGACGTGCCCGGTTTGCGACGATCCAAATCCGGTTGAATGTCCGCTTCCGATAGTTCCATGTTCGGCGGTACGCCATCGACGATACAACCTAAAGCAATGCCGTGGGATTCACCGAAAGTGGTGACGCGAAATAATTGTCCGATGGTATTTCCTGCCATGCTATTCTCTCTTAATTAGCCGAAATTGCGGCTTTCTGACTTGTTGATTTAGTTGATGTTTTGCCTAATTTTGTTAGGTCGATAAACGGGATTTCTTCGCCCGTATCATTATTTTTGATGAAAATATCCAACTGATTGAAAGCGATATCCACGTTATTTTCCGCAAACAATTCATTAATGCGACGGTTTAATGCATCAATAGTGTTGGTACGTTCGGATAATTGAGACACATAAACACGCAATTCATGATCCAAGGTGCTGGCACCGAAACTCAGGAATAAGGCGCGCGGTTCAGGATCTTTCATCACATTATCCTGCTCGCTTGCCGCTTGTAACAGCAAACGTTTCACCAATTCCAAATCAGAACCGTACGCCACACCGATAGAAATAACCAAACGGGTTACGGTATTGGAAAGCGCCCAGTTAATCACCTGCCCTGTCACAAAGGATTTGTTTGGTACAATCACTTCTTTACGATCAGCGTCAATCAGTGTGATAGCACGAATTCGAATCTTCGCCACCGTACCGGTAACACCGTTAATTGTGACGGTATCGCCGACCCGAATCGGGCGTTCAAACAAGAGAATAATGCCGGACACGAAGTTCGCAAAGATTTCCTGCATACCGAAACCCAGACCAACGGAAAGTGCGGCGAATAACCATTGTAATTTTGACCACGACATGCCCAGTGTTGCAAACGCCCAGGCACCGCCGATGGCAACCAGAATATAGGTCAGTAAGGTGTTAATGGTATAAGGTGTGCCTTGCGACAGTTTGACCCGAGAGAAAAACAGCACCTCTAAAATCCCCGGGATATTGCGCACCAGAATGTAGGTAATGCTGATAATCACCAGCGCCACAATCAGGTTAAATAACGAGATACTCTCGGTGACAACGCCTGCTTCCGTGGTGGAAATCTGTTGCCAAAGGGTAATGTCGCGTAAGTAACTCGCCACCGTGACTAAATCCGACCACACATAATAGAGCATGGCAAACAATGCCGTCCAGATGAATAAATCGGCGAAACTTAATAATTGACTGCGCACCTGATTCAGCGCCAAGCCTTCTTCCTGTTCGGTAATCATCACCACGTCATCGGAAGGTGAGCCGTCGTTGGAATCCGCTTGTTTTTGCTGGCGTTTTTCCTGCAAACGACGATACGCCAGACGACGGGATGCCACGGTAATAGCACGATAAACCGTATGTCGTGCAAGGGACCAAACCACCCAAGCAATATAGGTATTAATAATATGCGAAATCAGATTTAACGCAGTGTAATAATACCCCAACACAACCAGTACGATTAATCCGACCGGTGCCAAACGCAACAGAATCCGTATGATTTTCAGAATGATTTTATCGCGATTATCCTGAGTACCGTTACCAAAAGTATTCACCGCCCGGTTAAAGCGCGGCGCAATAATGGCAATACAGAAGCCGAGAGCAACAATGGTATTAATTTCACCTAAAATATCATTGGCAAGCCCGCTGTCCATAACATTGCTGAAAACGGAGGTGTTCAGCAATAAAACCACAGCAACAATAATTCGTTTGGTAATGGATTGGAATTTCTCTGCCGATTCTTGTGAAAAACCGAAATGGCGGACCAAAATACCGTTCGGTCGCAATACCGCCAGCAGAAAGCTAAAGAACCACCAATAACCCGCCATGCTTAAGGACCACTGCCAAAACTCAGCCGGATTGCGGAAGAAGAAAAAGCCGAGCAGCTGGCAAATTGCCAGAAACCATAGAGTACCGGATAAAGACAAAATCGCCGTGTAAAACAGCGCAATCGGCGTATGCCACTGGCTGTCGGAACGTAACGTATTGATTTCCCCGTTAATCAAGGCAAGGCGATGTTTGATCGCCGGTTTGAATTTAAAAATAATCCCGCCAATTACCACCAAAATAAACACATAGGTCAACAAATACGGCAGATTGTCGAAATTTGTCGGAAAGCCGAGCTTTTTAGCAATGCCGTCAAATTGCGCACCTAAGGACATCGGTAAGGTTTTGAACCAGTCCAGATTAATCGGGTTATTACTTTTTACCCAGAAGCTTTGCTGATCCAGTTTTGCCTGAATCTGATCACTGATTTGGGTAATTTGCTGCTGTGTCAGCTCTAAAGAGATAGCTAAATTTAACTGATTGTTTAACGACTTAATCACATCAGAAGCAATCTTTCGGCGCTCTGTCAGCAAATTGGTTAATTGCGTTTTTTCCGTATCGGTGAAGGTTTGATTTTCATCCGCCTGAACCTTAGTCACATAAGCGTCTAAATCATATAGCTCGTTACGGCGCTGGGTAATATCAAAAATCTGCACCCGCAAATCGGCGATTTGTTTCGATAACCCTTGGATATTTAAGTTTGTCGGCAGCTTTTGTTTTTGTAACTGAATAATGCGCGATAACACCAAGGTGCCCTGTAACGCACTGATTTGTTCGTCGATGGTGCGTTGGGTTTGCGTTAAATTTTCCAGCACATTACGCATACGCAATTCATCTTGCGTCAACGTATTGGTTTTTTCCGTTTGCTCCAACAAAAATTGGCTCAACTGCGCATTACGATCCAGTTCTTTCTGAATAAAATTATTTTTAACCGCACTTTGCTGTTGCTGCTGTGCCTGCTCTACCTGATTTTGTGACTGTGCCAGATTCTTTTGGTTAATCACCTCCTGAATCACCGCCAGCTGTTGTTGTTGCACCTGCACACGAACACTCAGCAAATCATAACGACTTTGATACAACACCGTGAGCTGGTCGCTATTTCTCAATAAGAATTGATTGTAGGCATTGCGCAGATCGATCAGTTGTAATTCCAACTGATATTGTTGCTTCAACGTCGCACCGGTGGCGGCTTCAGCAAGTTTTTGATTGAGTTCCTGCGTGCGTTTTAAGTTATTCGCCAAGGTGGTTTGCGCCCGCTCGGACACAGAACTTTGCCCCGCCAATAGACCATTCACCACATTCAGTGCAGATTGCGTATCCTGCTGCTGATTGTTCAGTTTTTCAAAAGAAGATTGCAACGACGTCAGGCTGGCTGATTTATAATCATCGGCGCTTGCCGTATTCAGTTGTTTTTTGAGATTTTGTAAATCCGTAGTGTCTTTTTGGATTTCCGCGTCTGCGCCGTTAATGGTTGCCTGTAAATCATCATTGGCTTTTTGTTGCGCCTGAATTTGTTGCAATAAATCCAAGGATCCTTGCAAGTTGGCGACTAATGTTTTTTTATCGTCGCCGTCAGGCAATTTTTGTGCGGCGGCAAGATCCGCCTTAAGGCTTTTTTCCGTCGGCAGGGAATTATTCTGATCGGCAAATGCACTTTGCGAAACGGCAATATTCAACAATAATACGGCGCAAAGTGCGGTCAAAAAAGAACTTATTTTCATACTTATCCTAATTGCTTCGCCAGCCAATCCGCCAGCGTTTTGCGTGAAACTTTAATGGCGCCGTCGGTTAAATTTGACGGCAATTCATAATAGGCAACAGGTTGTTTAAATCGTTCCAACCGCCCTTGTAAAAATTCGCGCAGATTTTCCACCGCACTTTTTGAGGTTTCGCGCCATTCAATCAGCGCAACCGGGCGCTGACCAAATTCTGTGTCGGCGACAGGCAACACAAAAACCTGTTTGACAACATCGGACTGCAAAATTAGCTTTTCAATCTCCTCCGGCTGAATATTTTCCCCGCCGGAAATAAACATATTATCAATTCGCCCTGAAATCACAAGCTCGCCATCCAGCCATCGCCCTTTATCTTTAGTAGCGAACCAACCTTGTTCATTGAGCAGTGAAATCACTTTTCCCTGTTGCCAATAGCCCATTGCCAATCCGGCTCCACGCAACCAAATTTCTTCATTATGCAGGCAATATTCACGCCCAGCTAAAGGCTGCCCCACGCCGATTTTTTCATCGCTTTCTTTCGCGAACACCGTGGACGCCATTTCCGTCATGCCGTAACCGGAATAACTTTTGATACCAAGACGCTGCAAAGCTTGCGTGAGTGCTAACGGAATATACGCACCGCCAAGCAACACCGCCTGCGTTCTTACTTCCGCCGGAGCTTCCTGCAAATATTGTAACCAGCGCTGTACTTGGGTCGGCACTAAAGAAGCATGAGTAACCAGATTCACGGCGGCATAAAAATCTTCACCGGGTAGCACTAAGGTCGCGCCGCTTGTGAGCCAACGCCACACAATCCCTTGCCCCGATACATGGTATAACGGCAGGGAAAGCAACCACGAATTCTCCGCGCCGAAATGCATCAATTCACACACACCAAGAGCATTATCCCAATGCGCCTGCACATTATGCACCACGGCTTTGGGTAAGCCTGTGGAACCGGAAGTGAGGGTCATGGTTGCCGGCTGTAAAAAATCAGGCATAACATCGTCAACATGTTTAAGTTGATTCGCCTGTGCCATGGCATCGGAGAAGGTTAAAAAGCACTTGAAAAAACGTTGTTTTTTGTGACCGCACTTTTGTTGCTCGGCGATAAATTTGTCTTGTTCTGCAGTAAAGAAAAAATCAATATGATTGGCTTGGCAAAGTTCAATACGCTTTTCCATCGGGAACATGGGATTGAGCATTAGCACCCGCGCGCCTACTTGAATTGCCGCCAAATAAAATAGCACCAGCTCAAGACTGTTTTTTCCGCACAATGCGACGCCACTTTGCTGCTCAATGCCTAATTGTTGTAAATAAGCGGAAATTTGCTGCGTTTTTTCGGTAAGTTGGCGCCATGTAAAAGCGTCGCCTTGCAAAACTTGCAAGGCGATTCGTTCGGAAAAGAAGGGAGATTGTGCAAATTTGCTGCCAAGCGCCATAAGAATTAATTTGCCGTAAAAAATGACCGCACTTGATCAATTAACTGCGTCGGCAAATGCATGGACTGCATAGCCCCTTCCAACATGAGCATTTTACGACCGCTGTTGGTATTGGTAATCACCCAATATGGCGTGTCGGGGATTTGTTTCGGTTTGGTGTGATTACCCGCCATCAGCAATGTGCCTTCATCACGGGCGAAATAGACACGGGTGCGCCCCTGCAAAGATTCCGTAGCAAGCGCGAAACCTTCCGGATTGGTGCGGTATAAAATTGTCAAAATAGCCAAGAAACGAATCACCGCTTTGTTTTCCTGCTTAAATTCTTCGGAATTCAATAAGGCTTCCAGTTTTGTAATGGTTTTTTGCATGACTTCGTCAGACTGTTTTCTGGCCACCGGTTTATGAATTTCTTCTTCAAACATCGCCGTTTGTTCGGTTGTTTCGTCTTTCGCGTCTGACGCGGCTGTGGCGGGAAGCGGCGCATTTTCCGGTAAACTGAAATAGGCATTGCGCGGGGAAAGGTTTAATAAGCGACGTAAAATATCCGATGCACTTTCGCCAATAGATTGCGTGTTGCCGGCAATATATTGATAAAGTTCTTCGTCCACTTCGATAATTTTCATTTTCTCTCTCCACTTGCTTGATCTATTTACGCTTTTGGCACATTATAGCGGGCTATTAATAAATTCTCTAGCTCAAAATTAAGCCGATGCAAAAATTACTTAACTTCCAATTTAACGAATTAAAACAAGCAATTAACAAACCCGTTCTGGTTTTTATTCATGGTTTATTCGGCGATATGAATAACTTAGGCGTGATTGCCCGTGCATTTAGCGACGATTATTCCATTTTGCGGATAGATTTGCGCAATCACGGCTTGAGTTTTCACAGCGAAGAAATGAACTACGATCTAATGGCGGAAGATGTGTTTGAGGTCATTCAATCGCTAGATATTCGTGAAGTGATTTTAATGGGGCATTCCATGGGCGGTAAAACAGTGATGGTATTGGCGGCGAATTTTCCTGACTTGGTGAAAGGTTTGGTGGTGATCGATATTGCGCCCATTGCTTACGGCGAACACAGACATGATGACGTATTCAGCGGCTTGTTTGCAGTAAAAAACGCCCAACCTCATAGCCGACAGGAGGCAAAACCGATTCTCGCCCAATATCTTCAAGACGAAAGCGTGCAACAATTTATGTTGAAATCCTTTGAGCCCGCAAGCACCGAACGTTTTCGCTTTAATTTAACCGCACTTAAACGCAATTACCTTAACCTGATGGGCTGGCAAACCCGTCATATACCTCAACCTTGTTTGTTCATCAAAGGCGGTAATTCGTCCTATATTTTGCCTGAATATACCGACCGCATTTTAGCCCAATGTCCGCAAGCAACCTCCTTTACCATTAACGGTAGCGATCACTGGGTTCATGCCGAAAAACCGCAGTTCGTGATTCGCGCGATCACAAACTTTCTAAATAAAATTAATAGCTAATACGAATCCAAATAGAATTTCATTTAGTAAGGAAATTATGGTATAGTTCATCACAAATTTCGTTGTGGCTTATCATTATCACTTCTCGAATAATTCTCTTTATTCAAGAGTGAATTAACGCGCCAGTGGTTCAAAAAATGGCAAAACAAGATTCTGACTGCATTACTTTAGATTTATTTAGCGAGATTCGTAAAGTTGGGCGTCCAAAAACCAATCCACTGAGTCGGGAACAACAAATTCGGATTAACAAACGCAATCAGTTAAAACGCGACAAATCCAGCGGATTAAAGCGCGTCGAATTGAAGTTGCATACGGATTTGGTTCAACAATTAGAAGATTTAGCATCAACGCAAAACCTGAATCGTTCCGAATTAATCGTAACAATTTTACAAAATTATTTTAACGTTAAGAAATAGGTAACAAGATGGCTGTTGTCGGCTTATTTTATGGTAGTGACACGGGCAATACGGAAAATATTGCCAAAATGATTCAAAAACAATTAGGTAGCGAATTAGTTGATATTCGTGACATCGCAAAAAGCAGTAAAGAAGACATTGAGGCTTATGATTTCCTGCTGTTTGGTATTCCCACTTGGTATTACGGTGAAGCGCAGTGCGATTGGGACGATTTCTTCCCGACATTGGAACAAATTGATTTTACGGACAAACTTGTGGCGATTTTCGGTTGCGGCGATCAGGAAGATTACGCGGACTATTTCTGCGACGCCATGGGCACCGTGCGTAATATTATCGAACCGCACGGCGCGATTATCGTTGGAAACTGGCCGACCGAAGGCTACAGTTTTGAATCTTCGCAAGCCTTAATCGATGAAAATACCTTTGTCGGCTTATGCATCGATGAAGATCGCCAACCTGAATTAACATCCGAACGTGTAAATAAATGGGTTAAACAAGTCTATGAAGAGATGTGTTTAGCCGAGTTAGCTTAATAGCAAAAAGGAGCTGTTATGTCTGAAGAAAATATCAAATTATTGAAAAAAGTGGGATTAAAAATTACGGAACCCCGTTTAACCATTCTCGCTTTAATGCAAAAACACAGAGAGCACCATTTTTCTGCTGAAGACGTTTACAAAATGTTATTGGAAAACGGTGAAGACATTGGTTTGGCTACGGTGTATCGCGTATTAAACCAATTCGATGAAGCAAAAATTTTGATTCGTCACAATTTTGAAGGCAATAAATCGGTTTTTGAATTGGCACCGACCCAACACCACGATCACATCATCTGTACCGATTGCGGAAAGGTGTTTGAATTCAATGATGAATTAATTGAAAGTCGCCAAAAAGAAATCAGTAAGCAACACGGCATTGAGCTTTCCAGCCACAGCCTGTATCTTTACGGCAAATGTAGTGACATTCATCACTGCGCAGAAAATAATAAAAAATAATCACAAGAAAGGCGGTTTCAAAACCGCCTTATTTTTATTTCTAAAAACACATCAAAAAACGACCGCACTTTACTTCACCAAACGAAACGCCGCCATGTAATTGGCGCTCACATCTTTGTTTAACCAAAAATGACCGCTTAACGGATTGTAGTGATATCCCGCCATATCGACACATTCTAACTTCGCTTTATCGCTCCATGCTAATAATTCTGCCGGTTTGATGAACTTATCATAATCATGTGTCCCTTTCGGTAACATTTTCAACACATATTCCGCCCCTAATACCACCAATGCCCAAGCTTTCAAGGTGCGATTAATCGTGGAAAGAAACAGTACGCCGTTCGGCTTTAATAATTTTGCACAGCTTTCGATAATAGATTCCGGTGAGGGTACATGTTCCAGCATTTCCATGCAGGTAATCACATCAAATCCATACTGAGACGCATCACCCGCCGCCAAAAGTGCGGCGTTTTTTTTCACTAAATCTTCAATGGTGATCTGCTGATAATCAATATTTACCCCCTGCTCCGCCGCATGGGATTTCGCAACGGCTAACGGCGCTTGCGACATATCGATTCCTGTAACAACCGCCCCCTGCTTTGCCATAGCTTCCGATAAAATCCCGCCGCCACAGCCGACATCCAGCACTTTTTTACCGAACAATCCGTCGGCTTGTTGCATAATATAATGTAAACGTAGCGGATTGAGTTGATGAATCGGCTTAAAATCGCCGTTGGGATCCCACCAGCTTGTCGCCATTTTTTCAAATTTATCAAGTTCTTGCTGATCAATATTCATGATGATGCTCTATGTTGAATTAAACGCGCCTAGTTTAGCAAAAAACGGAAAAAATATCCCCAAAAACCACCGCACTTTTATTGCATAAACCGAGATTTTCCTTAGGGGAAAATGCCTTTCTATGCTATAATCACGCCAATTTTTTTACTATTAAATTCAATCATTAGGAAGTTCTAAATGTCTGATTTAGCCCAAGATATTACGCCGGTAAGTATTGAAGAAGAATTGAAATCTTCATACCTCGATTACGCCATGTCCGTTATTGTGGGACGCGCCTTGCCAGATGTGCGCGACGGCTTGAAACCGGTGCACCGCCGCGTGCTGTTTGCGATGCACGAAGGGGGCAATGCCTACAACAAACCGTACCGCAAATCCGCCCGTATTGTTGGTGATGTAATCGGTAAATATCACCCACACGGCGATAGCGCGGTGTATGACACCTTGGTGCGTATGGCACAGCCGTTCTCCCTGCGTTATATGTTGGTGGACGGGCAAGGTAACTTCGGTTCCGTGGACGGCGACGCACCGGCGGCAATGCGTTATACAGAAGCCCGTATGACCAAAATCGCCCATGAATTATTGGCTGATTTAGACAAAGAAACCGTCAATTTTGTGCCGAACTATGACGGCTCGGAAATGATTCCTGAAGTGCTACCGACCAAGGTTCCGGCGTTGCTGGTGAACGGTTCTTCCGGGATTGCCGTGGGGATGGCGACTAACATTCCACCGCACAATTTGGGCGAAGTGTTAGACGGTTGCTTGGCTTATATCGAAAATAACGACATCACCATTGATGAATTAATAAGCCACATTCCCGGCCCGGACTTCCCGACTGCGGCTTTAATTAACGGTCGTAAAGGCATTGAAGAAGCCTATAAAACCGGTCGCGGCAAAATTTATGTACGCGCCCGCGCGGAAATCGAAACCGATGAAAAAGGCCGTGAAAGCATCATCGTGAACGAAATTCCCTACCAAGTTAACAAAGCGAAACTCATCGAAAAAATCGCCGAATTCGTCAAAGACAAAAAAATCGAAGGTATCAGCGGATTACGTGATGAATCAGACAAAGACGGTATGCGTATCGTCATCGAAATTAAACGTGATGCCGTTGGTGAGGTGGTGTTAAATAACCTGTACGCGCTAACTCAAATGCAGGTGACGTTCGGGATTAACATTGTGGCGTTGGATCACGGTCAACCGAAATTGTTGAATTTAAAACAGCTTATTGAAGCCTTCGTGTTACACCGCCGTGAAGTAGTAACCCGTCGTACGATTTTTGAATTACGTAAAGCCCGTGAACGTACGCATATTTTGGAAGGCTTGGCGATTGCCCTGGCAAATGTGGATCCGATTATCGAATTGATCCGCCAAGCGCCGAATCCGGAAAGTGCCAAACGTGAATTACTTGCCCGTCCGTGGCAGCTTGGTCATGTTGCCGAGATGCTGGCGGCAAGCGGTGTCGATGCCGCCCGTCCGGAAGATTTGGAAGAACAATATGGCATTCGTGACGGTTTATATTATTTAACGGAAGTGCAGGCGCAAGCGATTTTAGACTTACGTTTGCAAAAACTGACCAACTTGGGTCACGATGAAATTCTGGACGAATACAAAAAATTATTAGACGCCATCGGTGAATTATTATACATCCTGCGCAGTCCTGAACGTTTAATGGAAGTGATTCGTGAAGAATTGGAACAAATCCGCGAACAATTTAACGATCCGCGCAGAACGGAAATTACCGCTGCTTCCGGTGACATTAATTTGGAAGATTTAATTGCACAGGAAGATGTGGTTGTCACCCTTTCCCACGAAGGTTATGTGAAATATCAACCGATTACCGACTACGAAGCGCAACGTCGCGGCGGTAAAGGCAAGTCGGCAACCAAGATGAAAGAAGAAGATTTCATCGAAAAATTATTGGTTGCCAACACCCATGACACCATTCTCTGTTTCTCCAGCCGTGGGCGTTTATATTGGTTAAAAGTATATCAATTGCCGCAAGCCAGCCGTGGTTCACGCGGGCGTCCAATCGTGAATATTTTGCCGCTCAATGAAAACGAGCGAATTACCGCTATCTTACCGGTCGGCGCCTATGAAGAAGACAAATTTGTGATCATGGCAACGGCCGGCGGTATTGTGAAGAAAATTGCCTTAACGGAATTCAGCCGTCCGCGTTCCAGCGGTATTATCGCGTTAAACCTACGCGATGAAGACGAATTAATCGGCGTAGATATTACCGACGGCAGCAACGAAATCATGTTGTTCTCTTCTCAAGGTCGCGTGGTGCGCTTCAGCGAATCCGCCGTGCGTGCTATGGGACGTTTGGCAACGGGCGTACGCGGTATCAAGCTTGCCTTAACCAACGACCTGAACGAGGACGAAAGTGCGGTAGAAATTGAAGACGTTTCTGATGATAACGCGGAAGAAACCTTAGATTTGAATATCGACAAAGTGGTTTCTTTGGTGGTGCCGAAAAATAACGGCGAAATCCTCACCGCGACGCAAAATGGTTATGGCAAACGGACGAAATTGGAAGAATATCCGACCAAATCCCGTAACACCAAAGGGGTGATTTCCATTAAAGTGAGCGAGCGTAACGGCAAAGTTGTTGCGGCAACACAAGTGGAAGAAAACGACCAAATCATGTTGATTACCGATGCGGGAACCCTTGTGCGTACACGCGTCAGCGAAGTCAGCATTGTTGGACGCAACACCCAAGGTGTTCGCTTAATTCGCACCGGCGAAACCGAGCACGTTGTGAGTTTAGAGCGTATCTGTGACGTCGATGACGACGAAACCGAAGGCGAAAATTCGGGAGAAAGTGCGGTAGAAAATAGCGAAGAATAACAACATTAGGTTATTTCTATTTTAAGGCAGTAGTGTTTTACTACTGCCTTTAGTATTTGGAGTGAAAAATGGGAATTTATCTGGTTTATTTGCACATCGTTTGTGCTTTTTTAAGCTTAGGGTTGTTAATTGTGCGTGGGGCAATGCAATTAACGCAGCGGGACTGGCGCGCGGTAAAACTCTTGAAAATTCTACCGCACTTAACGGACACCTTGCTTATTCTCAGCGGCGGCGTCATGTTATTTATGTTCAACTACGGCTTGCCGGTTTGGATTGTGGCGAAGATTTTATTGCTGGCAGGCTATATCGTCTTCTCGGCAAAATTTTTCAGTAAAAAACAATCGCAAAATCGACCGCACTTTTTCTTCCTCGCCCTCGCGGCGCTTATTGCCACCATTTTATTAGGTTATTTTCACTAGACACAAAAAAGTGGGCACCAAAACCCACTTTTTCTTTTTAACCACCGGCTAATTTCACCTTAAAGCCTTTTTGTTCCAACAGCTGTTTCAGTAAATCACGCTTTTCGCCCTGAATTTCGATGGTATGATTTTTCACCGCACCACCGCATCCACAACGTTTTTTCAATTCTGCCGCCAAGGTTTTCAATTCTGCTTCCGCCAATCCCAGCCCGCTGATAATACTCACGCCACTGCCTTTACGACCGCTTTTTTGCAGCTGAATACGAACAATGCCGTCACTTTGCGGAATCTGATCCTGCGGTTTATCGGCTTTAATACGCCCCACTTCGGTGGAATAAACTAACTGGTCCGTCATTGTTAATTACGCGATAGAGGCATTAATGGATTTCAACACGTCCGCCGGATTTTCCGCTTGGGTAATCGGACGACCAATGACTAAGTAATCGGAACCGGAACGAATTGCCGCCGCCGGCGTCATTACGCGGCGTTGATCGCCAAAATCGGCACCAATCGGGCGAATCCCCGGCGTGACCAATAAAAAGTTCTCACCACAGTTGCGGCGCAAAATTTCCACTTCCTGCGGTGAACAAACCACACCATCCAAGCCCGCGCGCTGGGTGAGATGCGCCAAACGAATAACTTGTTCCATCGGCGAGGCGTTAATGCCGATTTGTAGCAAATCCAAATCTTCCATACTGGTCAGCACGGTAACGCCGATTAATAACGGCGCATCTTTGCCGTAGGGCTCAAGAATTTTTTTCGCTTCTTCCATCATGCGTAAGCCGCCGCTGGCGTGCAAATCCACCATCCAAACACCTAAATCGGCGGCAGAACGCACCGCTCTTGCCACCGTATTCGGAATATCATGAAATTTCAAATCAAGGAAAACATCAAAATTACGCGCATGCAATTGCTTCACAAAATTGGTACCGAGCGTAGTAAACATTTCTTTACCCACTTTTAATCGGCATGAATTCGGATCCAGTTGGTCCACTAACGCCAAAGCTTCGGATTCTTTTTCATAATCCAATGCAATAATGACTTTGTTCATCATATTTTTCTCCTTAATAAAGCAAAGTCGCGATTAATTATGCTCAATCGCATTAACCGGTTTAATGGTTTCCCATTGACGACAGGAAGGGCAACACCACATTAATTTATGGGTTTGAAACCCACAATTGCTACAACGATAATCAAAGGTTTGTTTAATACGTTCGCCAACCATTTTATGCAATAAGATCAAACTGTCTTTTCCTCTTCCTTTCTCGGCATCATCGATTTGATATTGAATAAAACGGTGGAAAATCGGTGTACTCGGATTTTGTTGCAATTGTTGGTATAACTTCAGTTGAGCGGCAGACATACCGTCTTTTTCTTCAATCACATCGGCCAGCATTAACGCCACTGCGCTGTTGTTATTTTGACGGCTGGCTTTAATTAAAAATAATTCAAAATTATCTAGCTGGTTCAACTTTTGATAACAAAGCTTCAACGCCGGCAAGGCTTCGCTGATGTATGCCGGATTTTGATTTAAAATTTCTTCTAAAAAATCGACCGCACTTTTATAGTCTTCTTGCCGAATCGCTAAATCTGCCAACATCATTGAGGCTCTGACACAATTTGGTGAGACTTTCAGCGCTTGTAATAAAATTTGCTGCGGATTCTCTTTGCTCTCTGCCGGCAAATGCTCTACAAACTCACAGTAATACTGCGCCAATTCAACATCGTGAGTTTTCGGTGCAATTTTTGCCAGCTTCTCCGCCACATTAATAGCTTTTTTCCATTCTTTGGTTTTCTGATAAATGATCGCCAGTTGTTGCAATGCTCCTTCGGCAAATTCCGGCTCGTCTACCATTAAAATATACAGATTTTCCGCACGGTCAAAAAAACCGACTGTCATGAAATCTTTGGCAAGTTGCTGCTTGGCTAACAGTTTTTGTTCAAAAGAATAATTTGGGCTGTTATCTAAGGCTTGGTGAATGCGTAGTGCCCTATCCACCTCGCCGCGGGAACGGAACAAATTACCTAACGTTAATTCCGCTTCAAATTGAGACGTGCTGTCAATTTCATTTTCGGTCTCTTGCTTTTGTAACATATCCAAAAACAAATCGACGGCTTTTTCCGTTTGATTGGCAAGTAAAAAATTCACCCCGGTTACATAATCACGGGAAAGCTTATTACTGACATCGTCCTGATCTTTTTTCGCACTGCGATGCCCCATATACCAACCATAAGCGGCTGCAATGGGCAAAAGAAGGAACAAGAGTTCAAGCATTATTGAGAAACCTTATCTCTGCTGGTCGTTAATTCGTTGATTTGCTGGGTTTGACGTTTAATTTGACGGTTAAGCGCAAGATTTTTAAATTTTAATTTTAGGTAAAAAAATCCGGTAATAAACCAACCTAAAACTAAGCCTAAACCGAATAAAATAGCAACTAAGGTAGAAAGCTGGAACTGGCTTTGCGCCACAATATAATTAAAGGTGATAACTTGATCGTTGTTGGCACCGATAGTCACGGCGACTAACACAATGGCTAAAATAATGATCAATCCCAAAATATATTTAATCATTTGTTTCTCCTTTAGATAAATTTGTGTGCATTATGCCAAAAATACGCATAAAAAACGACACTTAAAAGTGCCGTTATGAAAAGTTAGTAAAATAAATTATGCTGCATAAACGTCAACACGTTCTCTTAATTCTTTGCCTGCCTTAAAGTATGGCACGCACTTGGCATCCAATTTTACTTGTTCGCCGGTTTTAGGATTACGTCCTATGCGCGGTTGGCGACAATGCAAAGAAAAACTGCCGAAGCCACGCACTTCAATGCGTTCGCCATTTTCTAATACATATGACATTTGCTCTAAAATTGCTTTGACCGCTTCTTCAACATGCTTAACAGGAATGTTGCTGTTTTTTTGCACCAGAAGTTCAATAAGTTCTGACTTTGTCATATATTCTCCTAACTCTTTATGACCGGCATATTGCTATGCCGGCTTATTAATAAAAGTGAATTATTCACCTTTAGCGGCTTTGAAAGCTTCCGCCATTGCGTTTGGAATAGCAACTTCTTCTTGCTTATTCACGCTTGCAACTGCAGCCGCTTCTTCAGCCTGATCTTTCGCACGAACAGATAAGTGAACGATACGGGCTTTACGATCTACACCGGTGTATTTCGCTTCAACGACATCACCAACAGCAACTTCGTGAGTTAAATCAGCTGCGCGGATATAACCTTCAACACCGCCGTCTAATTCAACTTTTGCACCTTTTGCATCAGCTTCAACAACTTTAGCGTTTAACACAGCGCCTTTTTTGTTGATTGCTACGAAGTTGTTGAACGGATCTTCTTCAAGTTGTTTGATACCTAAAGAAATACGTTCTTTCACTGCATCCACTTGCAATACGACTGCGGCGACTTCGTCACCTTTCTTGTAGTTGCGCACGGCTTCTTCGCCTTGAACGTTCCAAGAAATGTCTGATAAGTGAACTAAACCGTCGATACCGCCTTCTAAGCCAATGAAGATACCGAAGTCAGTGATAGATTTGATTTTACCGACAACTTTATCACCTTTGTTGTGAGTTTCGGCGAATTGAGTCCATGGGTTAGGTTTGCATTGTTTTAAACCTAAAGAAATGCGACGACGTTCTTCATCGATTTCCAATACCATCACTTCAACAACATCACCTAAGCTAACCACTTTAGATGGGTGGATGTTTTTGTTAGTCCAGTCCATTTCGGAAACATGAACCAAACCTTCAACGCCGTCTAAAATCTCAACGAAACAGCCGTAGTCGGTTAAGTTAGTTACTTTACCGGTCAATTTGCTGTTTACAGGGTGGTTTTCAGCGATTGCCGCCCAAGGATCTTGACCTAATTGTTTTAAGCCTAAAGATACACGGGTACGATCTTTGTCGAATTTCAATACTTTAACAGTAATTTCATCACCGACGTTAACGATTTCACTTGGATGTTTAACACGTTTCCAAGCCATATCGGTAATGTGTAATAAACCGTCAACACCGCCTAAATCAACGAACGCACCATAGTCGGTTAAGTTTTTAACCGTACCTTTAACTTCAGCGCCTTCAGACAAGTTCGCTAATACTTCTTCACGATCTTGGCTACTTTCGGATTCGATTACTGCACGGCGGGAAACAACAACGTTGTTACGTTTTTGATCAAGTTTGATTACTTTGAATTCTAATTCTTTGCCAAGTAAGTGATCTGCATCACGAACAGGGCGGGTATCAACTAATGAACCCGGTAAGAATGCGCGAACACCGTTTAACTCAACTGTGAAGCCACCTTTAACTTTACCGTTAACCAAACCAAGTACAGTCGCTTGTTCGTCGTATGCTTTTTCCAATACAATCCAAGCTTCGTTGCGTTTTGCGTCGGCACGGGAAGCAACAGTTTCACCGAAACCGTCATCCACAGCTTTAAGCACAACATCAACAACATCACCGACTTGAACTTCCAATTCACCTTGTGCATTAAAAAATTCTTCGGCAGGAATAGCGGATTCGGATTTAGAACCGGTATCTACAAGTACGAAGCCTTTTTGGATAGCAACGATGGTACCTTTAACGACCGCGCCTTGGCGGGTTTCAAGGTCTTTCAATGATTCTTCAAAGAGTTGAGCAAAAGATTCTGTCATAATTAATCTTCAATTTTAAGTAAATAACGTCCACTTCTAATCCATAAAAAGTGGGGCTGATAATAAAGTCTATTCATCCGTGAATAAACCGTAAAAATTTTAAGCTTTAATATCAATACGTTGCTGAATATAACTTAATGCCTGACGAATCACTTCATCAATATTTAATGTTGTGCTATCAAGCAAAAACGCATCATCAGCAGGTTTTAAAGGGGCGACGGCACGATTTCTGTCGCGCAAATCACGCTCTTTTATCTCGGCTAAAATCTGTGCAAAGTTACCACTAATCCCTTTATTTTGCAACTGGTTATAACGTCTTTTTGCGCGTTCTTCCGCACTCGCATCCAAAAAGAGTTTAACTTGTGCTTCGGGAAATACGACCGTGCCCATATCCCGGCCGTCCGCAATCAAACCCTTTTCCGTGGCAAAATCGCGCTGACGTTGCAACAACGCGGCACGCACTTGCGGGAAAACCGCAACTTTTGATGCGGCGTCGGCAACTTCCTGAGTACGAATCTGACGACTGACATTTTCGCCGTTAAGCAAAATTTGTACCTCGCCGTCCTGCGGCACAAATTCAATTTGCAAATGCTGCGCCAGGTTAGCTAACGCAGATTCGTCCGTCAAATCCACCGCACTTTTTAGCGCCGACAACGCCGTTACCCGATAAATCGCCCCGGAATCCAGTAAGGCGAAACCTAATTTTTCCGCCAGCGCATAACATAGCGTGCCTTTTCCTGCGCCGCTCGGCCCGTCCACCGTAATAATTTTATTCATGGTTTTTCTCTGTCAAAAGGGATTGAATCTCTGCCGTCATTTTGTCAAACATTTCATAACGTTTACGATACATGGAACGTTTTTTACTCTGAATTTCGTCCAACGGACGACGCTCAAGTGCGGTGGAAATTTGCCAATAATTTTCCGCCGATTTGCCCTCGTTTTCCTGCCAGAACTCATCATAGTTAAACAATAATTTTGCCGAATCGTTCCAACGATATTTTGCCTGACATTTATGCGGAATGCCTTCCAAACGGCAATTTAATGTGTCAGTCAGCACTTTAAAGGCGTCTACCAACATAAACATCGGGCGCACGCCGTGTAACGCTTTTGTCGTGTGACGTACCAACTCCTGCGCATCATTGCCTTTCGGTCCTTGAATAGACGCAATCAACAGACGATTATCCGCTAAAAAGGTAAAGCCGGCGGAATAAATGGTACGTTGGTTCGCATCTGTTAAACCGATGGCAAAAAAACCTTCGTAAGGATCGATATAATTTAGCGTTAAATTCAGTGCCAATTCATCGGTTAACTGTGACAATAACACTGATTGCAGTGCAATTAACTTTTCGCATAACGCCGCGCCGAATTGTTTTTCCGCCACCGTAAAATGCGTTTTAATCGCCTGCAAACGCTGTGTTGCACTAAAACGTTTATCACAATATCGGCTGAGTAACGTATTCACACGATAGGGGTGTTGAGTAAAAATCGGCTGCCATAACGGGTTATTATTCATAAAAGTCACGAATGCCTTACATTGCCCGGCAAAAACCAAGCCGCGCACCCGATAGCGCAACCATTCCCGTAGCCGTTTTAATTTTCGTTTTTCGACGGGAAACATTTCGTGAAAGGTCGGAAAATGGAAATCCATAACCATAAACCTCAAAAATTGATTCAATAAATTAGGCGCGGAATTATAACAAAAAGCCGCTTTCTTTTAAATGCGCCGATACACTATAGAAAACACACAAAAAAAGAACTGCACTTTCCTGTTCCATAGGCAAAAGTGCGGTCCTTTTTCAATGCGTTTTTACGCGGTGAACACCTGCTGCACCAAGAGCATATATAAGATTGTGCCGGCGGCGATAGAAAGGAACATATTGCGTTTCCAAAAATGCAGCGCCAACACCACCGCGCCGGCGATAAACTCCGGCAAGCCGTGAAAACCGCTCAACAGATCGATATTTTTATAGCAATACACGACCAACATACCGAACATGGCGGCGGGCAGCACTTTGCCTAAATAACGAATATATTCGGGAATCGGACGGTTGGCGGGGAAAATCCAAAACGGCAACCAGCGGGTGAATTGCACCGCCAACACGGCGATAGCGATGGTTAAAATCTGTTCGGTCAAGCTCATTTATTCCACCCTTTCCAATTTTGACGCCAATTTCGGGCGACGCAAGGTCAGCACCGACCAAATGCCGATAAGGGTCGGCAACAAGAAATATTCACTGCCGAAAATCAGCAACGCAATCAAGGCAATAGCAAGCCCCAACACAGAGCTTTCGTGGGATTTTTCCTGCGCCCAGTTTTCCGCAAAAATCACCAGAAACAATGCCGTCATGGCAAATTCGATGCCTTTTAAATCAAAGGGAATGACGTTGCCGAACAGGTTGCCTAATGCCGCGCCCGTCGCCCAGTACAGTTGTAAATATAGGCTGACGAAAAACATATACCAACCGCGATCCAAGTGCGGTGGAATTTTCGCCATATAATTGAGCGAAAAGGATTCGTCAACCAGCGTAGCAATGAGATACGGACGTTTTTTGCCCAAATATTTGCCGTATTTTTCCAACATGGAAATGCTGTAAAAAAGCTGCCGCCCGCTGACCATCAACGTAATCAGCAGTGCGTTAAGCGGCGCAAAAGGCAAAGTGAGCGCGCCGGCAATAATAAATTCCACGGAGCCGCCGTAAATCAGCAATGCCATTAAAAACGGGTACCAGGCGCTGAAACCAAGGGCTTTCATGTAAATGCCGTACGCCATGCCGAGGAATAAAAAACCGGCAATCATCGGCGCACTGTAAGGCAATGCCGCTTTAGCGGCGGCAAAAACGGGATGAGAATGTGTCTTCACATCAGACATACAACTAACTCTCTTCTAATACGGATAATTCGGGTAAGGTTGAAAAACTTTGGGCTTTGACGGTTTCATAGAAATCATCGACAAAAGCAATGTGTGCGTCAGCTTCACGAAAAGCGGCATATAAATTGCTGTGCAAGCCCTGGTGCGTGATTTTGCGCGCCACAATATAGCCGCGATCCAAATATGGTTTCGCCGCCCAAAACGGCAACGCCGCCACGCCGCGCTTACTTGCCACCAGCTGAATAATGGCAATAGTGAGTTCACTGGTGCGACGGGTCGGATTAATCCCTTTCGGCTGCAACACTTTACGCAGCAAATCCAACATATCGTCGGGCACGGGGTAAGTAATCAAGGTTTGATCCACAAAATCTTCCGCCTGCCAAACTTCTTTGGACGCAAGAGGATGATCTTTCGCACACAACCCCACCATTTCGTAGGAAAACAACGGCTTATACACGATACCGGGATTTTCCTCCACCTCCTGCACCACCGCCCAATCGGCACGATGGCTGAGCAACAAACCAACGGCATCGGTATGGAAGCCAGACACAATATCCAACTCCACCAACGGCCAATGCTTACGGAACGAATCCATCGCCGGCATCAGCCAATCGAAGCAGGTGTGACATTCCACTGCAATGCGCAATTCACCGGCATCGCCTTGCTTCACCCGCGCCAGATCGCGTTCCGCCTCAATCACTTTCGGCAAGATTTCATTGGCAAGCTGAATCAAACGCTCCCCTGCCGCCGTAAAATGCAACGGTTGCGTTTTGCGCTCAAATAAAGGCAAACCGTATTGATCTTCCAATAATTTGATTTGGTGAGACAGTGCCGACTGGGTGAGATAAACCCGTTTCGCCGCCAAGGAAACACTGCCGGTTTCTTTCAGGGCAAGCAAGGTTTTTAAATGTCTGAGTTCAAGGAAGATCGGTTTCATGAGAACAATTCATAGTAATTCGGAAAATAATGAAGCGATATCATACACGAAAACGCACCGCACTTTAACGTTACATGAGACGAAAGTGCGGTTCATTTTCAGAATGTTTTTCATGGCAGGCTGTCGCAACCCAAGAAACCACAAGAACATTAAAATTTTTCATAAACTTTCAGAAAATTATTAATTTGCATAATATTCCCCTTTCCGTCATGCTACCTCCCGTACAGACGTTTAGCCGTCTAAATCATTTAACACATTGAGGAATTAACATGACAACATTTCATTTATCCGGCTTCCCGCGCGTGGGCGCAAAACGTGAACTTAAGTTTGCACAAGAACGTTATTGGCGAGGCGAAATCGCCGAGCAAGATTTATTAGATATCGCCAAAGCCTTGCGCGAAATCAACTGGAAACACCAGGCAGCCGCGAATGCGGATTATGTGGCGGTGGCAGATTTCACGTTCTACGATCACATTTTAGATTTACAAGTGGCTACAGGCGCGATTCCTGCCCGTTTCGGGTTTGATAGCCAAAACTTAACGCTCGATCAATATTTCCAACTGGCGCGCGGCAACAAAGAACAATTTGCCATTGAAATGACCAAATGGTTCGACACCAACTATCACTATCTCGTGCCGGAATTCCACGCAGACACCCAATTTAAAGCCAATCCGGCGCACTATGTACAACAAATCCGTGAAGCCAAAGCGCTCGGCTTGAACGTGAAACCGACCATCGTCGGCCCGCTTACTTTCTTATGGTTAGGCAAAGAAAAAGGTGCAGCATTTAACCGTTTTGATTTGTTAAACAACCTCGTACCGGTTTATGTGGAAATCTTAAATGCGCTCGCTGCAGAAGGCGTGGATTACATTCAAATTGACGAACCAGCCTTAACCTTAGATTTACCGGCGGAATGGGTTGAAGCCTATAAAGCGGTTTACGCCACTTTCGCTGCGCAAGTGAAGACTAAACTTTTGCTTGCCACTTATTTTGGTTCTGTCGCAGAACATGCTGATTTATTGAAAGCCTTACCGGTAGCAGGTTTACATATTGACTTGGTGCGTGCGCCGGAGCAACTTTCGGCTTTTGAAAATTATGACAAAATCCTGTCTGTAGGCGTGATTGACGGTCGTAACATTTGGCGTGCGAACTTAAACCAAGTGTTAGATGTAGTAGAACCGTTAAAGGCAAAATTAGGCGAGCGTTTATGGATCGCGCCAAGCTGTTCCCTGCTCCACACGCCTTATGATTTAGCGGTGGAAACTCAATTACAAGCGAACAAACCGGAACTTTATAACTGGTTGGCGTTCTGCTTACAAAAAATTCAAGAATTGCGCGTCATTAAGACCGCACTTGAACAAGGTCGCGGCGCAGTGCAAGCGGAACTGAATGCGAGCCAAGCAGCGGCAGATGCCCGTGCGACATCAAAAGACATTCACCGCCCTGAAGTAGCCGATCGTTTGGCAAATCTTCCAAAAGGCGCGGATCAACGTAAATCGCCATTTGCTGAACGTATCAAATTACAAAATGCGTGGTTAAATTTACCACTGTTACCAACAACAAATATCGGTTCCTTCCCGCAAACCAAAGAAATTCGTTTAGCGCGTGCCGCCTTCAAAAAAGGCGATTTAAGCCTCGCGGATTATGAAGCGGCAATGAAGAAAGAAATCGAATTAGTCGTGCGTGAGCAAGAAAAATTAGATTTGGACGTGTTAGTGCACGGCGAAGCGGAACGTAACGACATGGTGGAATATTTCGGCGAATTGCTGGACGGTTTTGCTTTCACCAAATTCGGCTGGGTACAAAGCTATGGTTCACGTTGCGTAAAACCACCGGTGATTTACGGTGATGTGGTGCGCCCGGAACCAATGACCGTACGTTGGTCGCAATATGCCCAAAGCCTTACCAACAAAGTGATGAAAGGCATGTTGACCGGCCCGGTTACCATCTTGCAATGGTCTTTCGTGCGTAACGACATTCTGCGCTCAACCGTATGTAAACAAATCGCTGTGGCGTTGTCTGACGAAGTGTTAGATTTAGAAAAAGCAGGCATTAAAGTCATCCAAATCGATGAGCCGGCAATCCGCGAAGGCTTACCGCTCAAACGCGCAGACTGGGATGCCTACTTACAATGGGCGGGCGAATCATTCCGTTTAAGCTCAATGGGTTGTCAAGATGACACGCAAATTCACACGCATATGTGTTATTCCGAATTTAACGACATTTTACCGGCAATCGCAGGCTTGGATGCGGACGTCATCACCATTGAAACTTCCCGTTCCGACATGGAATTGCTCACCGCATTCGGCGATTTCAAATACCCGAACGACATCGGCCCGGGCGTGTACGATATCCACAGCCCACGCGTGCCAACAGCGGAAGAAATCGAACACTTGCTTCGCAAAGCCTTACAAGTGGTGCCAAAAGAACGTTTATGGGTCAACCCGGACTGCGGCTTAAAAACCCGCGGCTGGCCGGAAACCATCGCCGCATTGAAAGTGATGGTGGACGTGACGAAGAAATTGCGTGCAGAATTGGCGTAATTTATAGATAAAAGAAAAGCTGAATCTTGAAAGGTTCAGCTTTTTGTTTTATAGCGGAAAAGTGCGGTTGATTTTTTAGAGGTTTGAACCGATGATAATGGCGAGTAAAGTGATAAGTGGTGAACGGAAGAAAGAGACAATAACAAACACAACTGCGTAAAACGCAGTACCAAGAAATAACACTTGACCGAAGGTTGCAGATCCAAACAGCATAAACAGCAAACCAATCTCGTATGGCAATAACACAATCACCCAACCCAACCAACTAATATCGACATCTTTATCCATTTTAGGTTACCTCATAGCAGATAATTAAACCCTCGTAGTCAAAATTAAAGCCGACTTTGAGAACGCGTTAACGAATTTTAAGGCGTTTAAAGTGAACTGCAACGCAATAAAATGGCGTAAGGAATTAAGAAATCTGCAAAACGGACATTGCCGATATTGACGCTCTTAGCGTTTCAACACATAGAGGCTGCAAGCTCGATGTTGACTGCGGTCATATTTTGTTCTACATTAATTTCAACGCATCAGGTGGGCAGTCCCCGCCAGGACCTCAAATCCCACACCCGGCGAGACTCATCTGTGGCGGCGGGTGAGTTTTTTGATCCTCACTATCCCGGTAATACAACATCACACCGGTGCTAGCCTGCTCTAAATAACATTCAGCCAGCGCTCTGTGCGCGTCCAGATTTCGTCGGGATGTTGCAACGCTGACACCAAAATCTTCAAATACTTTTCCTAGACCGTGTTTTTTTAACTGCTATACGAGGTAAAGTTTCAACACAGTCGCCCGAAGGCGGCTGCAAAATCCGTTAATAAATTACCTAGCCGAGCTGTCGTTTCAACACACAGCCGCCCGAAGGCGGCTGCGGGTGGACTGAACGTGGTTCGTTCATTCTGGGTAGTTTCAACACACAGCCGCCCGAAGGCGGCTGCGGTCTAATCTGCAATGTAATCACAGACATTCGCAAAGTTTCAACACACAGCCGCCCGAAGGCGGCTGCATAACCAAAACTTTTAACTGGATTATCCGTTACAGTTTCAACACACAGCCGCCCGAAGGCGGCTGCTTCTTTACAAATAGCATTTTCACGCTCTTTGCCGCGTTTCAACACACAGCCGCCCGAAGGCGGCTGCAAGCATAAACAGGCGATGAAGTGATAACGTCCCTAGTTTCAACACACAGCCGCCCGAAGGCGGCTGCTCCCTATTCAAAAAAGCAAGCAATATCAGTAAATTATGTACTGTATTTCGCTAACTGATTTCGAAATGAGGAGTGAGGTAAGTATAACGAGCCTGTTGTCGTTATACAAATAAATTAATTCATCCAAATTGTTAAAGAAAATCAGGATCGCTATCCTAAGCGGGTTTTGATGAGAACTACGGGTTAGCGCTAGACAACAAGTACATCTTTAAAGACATCAACGGCAGGTTTCGCCCCGTGATGTTCCACCTTATGTCGCCATTTGCTACCCAGATGATAAAAACGCAAACTATCACAATCAGGATCATAAGTCGCCAACAATTTTGCTTTTAATTTTACCCATTGATCCGGCGTGACGTCGCATTCAAACACCGAATACTGCGCCCGAATGCCATAATCCAAACAATGTTTAGCAATACGGCGCAATCTTGCTTGCCCGTTCGGGTCTTCCAAAGAAATATCATAAGTAATGAGCATTAACATGGTTTACCTCATCAAAAACGGGGGATATGCCGCCAAATCTCCGCGCAAGTGGCGTGCCAAAAGCATGGCTTGAATGTAAGGCAACAAACCGATTTCCACCTCTTCCTGCAAAAACGGATGGATAATCTTTTCTTGTTTTTTCGCCTGCAATGTTTGGAACAATAACTTCCGCGCTTCAGGTTTGAGCGCAACAGCACCGCCGGCTTCCGCCACAAAATCATCCGGTTTAATTTGTAACCGATTGATCATGCTCAACACCAAGCGATCAACCCACCAGGCGCGAAACTCTTCCAAAAGATCTTGTGCAAGGCTATCCCGACCCGGGCGATCTGCATGTAAAAAACCGACCTGCGGATCAAGCCCTACGCCTTGCAATGCTCCGCTAATATCTTTCCCCAAAATACTGTATAGAAAAGAAAGTAGCGCATTGACGCCATCTCTTGGTGGACGGCGATTTCTCCCGTCGAAATTGAAGCCCGTATTTTCACGAATAAGCAAATTAAATACGCCGAAATAGCGCGCCGCCGCATCGCCCTCAATGCCGCGCACTTCATCCAGATTTTCCGCCCCCACCAATTGGCGCAAAGAAACGTTCAAAGAATTGACCGCACTTTGGAGCGCGGCATTTTCTCCATAATTGCGAATCTGCCGTTGAAGTACCCGTTTGCTTGCCTGAATCTTCGCCGCGATGATATTGCGGGCAATCGGCACGGGTTTTTGCTCGGACACCCGATACTGTGCCCTGCGCAGCAGCACATTGCCGCTTTGCCTACCTTGCAGCCGCCCCAAGAAACGTCCGTTTTCGGTAAAAAACGCCAGATTCACATTATTTTCACCGCAAAACCCCAGCAAAAACGGCGATACCAGCACATTGCCGAAACAGAAAATATGCCCGATGGAATGCACCGGCAACTGCGCCACCTTCCTACGCTCCTGCTCCACCACCAACGTTTCGCGCTCCTTATGCAGATAGCTGCCTTGGGTGGTGATGTACAGCGTGTTTTGCAGTTTGCGCATGGGGAAACTCCTTGGGTTTTGACCGCACTTTTGGGGTGGTGGTTGGGCTACCTGAAAATGATAGATTAGATTCTCTAATTCAACATTTTCAATGTTACAGTAACGATTCTAAATTACATCAATTCAAACAACTGTCGGATACAAGAATCCTACCAATCCTAGTTAGTTATTTTTTAACTCTTTTAGCTAATATAGAAATAATTTTAGGACTTGATTCTCCACCAATAAAATTTGGATTATCCGCAACAATATAGTTAAAATCACTGTTCACTCGCTCCCAATCTAATATATCTATAGACTCTATTTGAAAACCATTTGGATTAAATACATGAATTGAATAATCTTCATTAATTCCTTCAACCACGTCTTTATAAGAAATGCTATCAGCTATATTCCCTCTGCTAGCTAAATGAATCCACTCTACGTTGCCAGTAAAGATTTCATCATTAAGTAATATATCTTCTATATTTTCTCTATATTTCTTAAATTTTTGATTAAAATCAATACTCTCTGAAACATGGGTGTACACATCCTCAGGACAGGAACCTATAAACCACGCCACAATCACTTTAGGTAAAAATGCATGTATTAATTCAATATTTGCTTTTGATAAATTTAATATATCAGAATAAATTATTTCAGGAATATTCTGATTACTTTGTTCAAAATAGCACTTCATAAAATCAATACAACTATTATTATTTTCTATTACGAGTACATTTCTAGATTTTGCAAGATGATATGTTGAATATCCTGCACCGCAACCTACTTCAATTGTATTTGCTATAGGAGTTATGTTTGATAACTTTTCATAGATCTTATTAGTTTCAAACAATAAAGATTCCTTCTGCCAATGAGCAGCATATTCTTCTCTATTCATAGGTCTTAAAGTATTTATCATAATGTCTTCCTGTTTATATAAATTCTAAGGTTAAAAATAATTCCCAATTTCAAACACCCCCTCCACATACCCCACACTCCTATCCCGTTTCCCCAACAACTCCGGCTGGCAAATCTCCACCAGTGAGCAGGCTTTGCAGCGTTTGCCGTAGTCGGGTGGTGGGTTTTTTCCACTGTTTAACAGTTCACGGACGGCGGTGATGGTGGCGAGGGTTTTGGCGCGCAGGTCGTCTGAAAACACGACGGGGACGCGGTGGCGGGTTTGCATATACCACAGCGCACCTTCGCTGACTCTTTGCCCGGTCATTTCCTCCAGACACAAGCCTTGGGCGCAAAGCTGGATTTCATCTATCGGCTCGGGTTTGGGCTTGCCGCGTTTGTATTCCACGGGTTTCAGACGACCTGTTTTCGTTTCCACTTCCACCAAATCCAGAATGCCGCTGATGCCCAGTTTTTCCGCCGAAACGTGTACCGTCCGCTCAAAACGCACGCCCTTGCGCGTTTCCGGTTCGCCCGAATCCACCCGCTCGTGCAGCGCGTTGCCTTGCGCGGTCAAATAGTTCTCCGCCCACGCCTGCTCGTTATGGATTAACGCACACTGGCGCGGGCAGAAGGCGTAGTGTTGCAGGGCAGAAAGGGGAATCAAGCGTTTATCCTGATTTTCCCCTTGGTTTTCGGTTGAAAGTGCGGTCATTATTTCGAGTGTTTTTGTAGGATGGACTTTATCCCATCAATTCTTTATATCCGTTGAAACGGTGGGCTGAAGCCCACCCTACCCGACTAAAAGTGCGGTCATTTTTTCAGGCGTTTTTACAGCAACTCTTCCACGCTCACGCCTTTGAGGTCGTCTGAAACCACGCTGATTTTGTAATCGCCGAAACCGCTTGCGGGCGTCCCCGATTCGCCGTTTACGCGTTCGACTTTCACGGCGTCGAACAATTTATGTGCGGGCTGGCTGCCTAAGTTGTTTTCGTGTTTGAAGACGATGAGTTTGCGCGCTGCCATTTCGCCACGGGCGGCGGAGCGGTCATGTTCAAACATCAGTTGCAGGGCTTGCCAGAGTTTGCCTAAGTCGTCGTCTGAAAAGCCGGTTTTGGCGGCAAGGTTGGCGGAAATGAAGCCGTGCACGCAGTAGAGGGCGTAAGGAACGATGTATTTGCGCCCCATGGTGCGTTCTTTTTCCAAGTCTTTTTCATTGGTTACTGCCATGCGGGTGATGGAGATTTCCAGCGGTACGACAGGGTCGATGGATTGGGCGAACGCCAGTTGCACCGGGCCGCGCACTTGTCCGCTGTTCACTTCGGTGGTCATCACCGCACCGAAGGTGCGGATGTCGAAGAAGTTTTTGCACATCCACGCGGTGATGTCGCGGGCTTTGGCTTCGTCTTTCGGCAATTTTTTGGCTTCGGATTCGATGCCGAGCGCTTCATAAGCGCGTTTGTTTTGCAGGTTCAACACGCTTTTTTCTTTAACGTAGATTTCGTAACCTGCTTCGTTTCCGCTGCTGATTTCCACAAAATTGCGGATTTTGCGTTTCAGGCAGACATCGGTTACCAAGCCTTTACTGGATTCAGGATCAAGGCGCGGCATATTGCCCGCGTCGGGGTCGCCGTTGGGGTTGCCGTTGGTTACGTCGAAGAAATAAACAAATTCATAGCGGTTTTGAATGGCAGACATTTTCTGGCTCCTTAGTTTTCAATGGTTTCAGCGGTTTCTTTTGTCGCAAAATAGCTTTGTTTTTGGTGGTAATAGCCGATGGCGAAACGGCCTTGTTCTTCAATGCTCAAATGGCGCGGGAAGGTTTCAGACAATTTGGCAATGATTTCGCCCAAATCCTTATCCAGATTCACCGCCATGCCGGCTTTGTCTTTACGCAGGCGCGACAAATGGTGTTTTGCGCCCGACAACAGACGCGGAAAAACGGAAAACGGCACGGCGGAGGCAGAGCCGTAATAACGGTCGGCAATGCCGGCATTCAATTCGCCCAACGCCTGATATTGGATACGCTCCAATACGGCAAACAGCCGCCCCAACAGATAGGCGCGGTTCGGGCTTTCGTTGTTCAAACTCATAGGAACTCCTTCTTCGATAAAACCTTTTCTAAAACGCCGCTGCAACACGGCTTTCATCATCGCCACGCGCAAGCCGTTCACATCGCCGTCGGCGCGGACGCGGGCAATCAGTTGCGACAGCAGACTCAACGGATACGGCGTGCCGCAAATCACGGCGCGGGTCATTTCGCCTGCCAACACGGGGGAAATATTTTCACTTTTGCCCAACACGGCTGTCTGCAACAGCAACCGCCAAATGGACGGCGGCGTTTTCCACGCGCGGGGTTCGAGTGCCAAATCCTGCCAGTGCTGCGCCAAGTTTTCCGCCAACTGCCCAAACGTCGTATCCAACCAAAAACGGATGGAAATCCGCGCGGCGTTGGGGGCAAGCCCTAAGATGTAAAAACGGGTGTCGGGGGCAAGTTCGGGCGCAATGTCTTGCAGCGGACGGCCTTTGCCGATTTGTTCTAACACATTGAAAATTTTGGCACTTTCCTGTTCGTCATCAGGCGGAGTGAACACTTGGGCAAAAAAGCCTTCGGCGGCTTGGGCGGCGACATTGTCAGCCGCTTCCGCCCAAAAGACCGTGCTGGCGTCGCCGATGGTCAGGCAATGGTTCTCAGCGTCCTGATTACGTTGGCGTAACAGATAATTCAGCGCGGTGGTGTAGGCGAAGGCGGATTGTTCGGAAACGGGAGCGTTTGCGCCTTGTTCTTTGCCAAAAGAGGCAAAGGCTTCTTTGTTGAACGAAATAATCGAGCCGCCGGAACTCTGCCCGCCGAATACGCCTTTAATCGCCGGATGCAGGCGGGCAATCGGGGCGGTGTCGCCGCTGATTAAACACAAGCCTTCCACCGCCTCGTCGCTTTTCAGACGACCTGCCCACAGGCTTTGCGCGGCTTCGCGTTTATGGAGAAGTGCGGTCGGTTTTTCAAGGGAAAATGCGATGTTGGCATCCAGCATTTCAGAAGGGAGATTTTCGGCAGCGAAATTTTCAGGCTGCCAGCGTTGCAAAAAACGGCACAAGGCTTGCAGGCCTTCGTCTCCGCTGTTTTGCAGCAAGTCGAGATGATATTGTTTGAAGGCTTCAAAGTTTTTTTCAGACGACGTAAACGGTTTTTCTTTCGCTTCGGCTTTATTTTTATTGGCTTCCACACCGAGCGCGTAGGCGGTTTTGTCCCACAGGAAATTCGGTTTGATACCCGATGTGCGTTTTTCAGGACGCGGCACGCTCATCAGCTTCGGCTGCGGCTTTTTATCGGCGGTCAGATTCGGCACAACTGTTTTCAGACGACCTTCCTTATCCAACACCAAAATCCAGCCGATTTTCTCCTCGCTGAAACCATAAGGCGGCACTTTCGGGTTGCCCATTTCATCATTTTCCGCCGCCAAACGGCGGTAATAGCGGGCAAGGGACGCAAGAATCATGCTTTCACCTCCTCGGCGTAAAACGGCGGCACGTCAATCACGCCCGCTTTCATTTGTACACGGAAAAAATGCGGCGTGTTGCCGTGATCGAAATCAATATCGTGCAACATCCAACCCAAATCGCGGCTTGCCTCGCTTGTCGATAACGTCGACAGCGGCAACGGTTCGCCTTCGTCAATCAAAGCGAAATCGGCGGGAAACTCGCGCACGCCCAAACAAGGCTGCTGGAAACACTGCCCCTTGCGCGCACGGCGTTTGAACATCTCGATATGCTTGGTAACGGTCTCATCCGCGCCCGCTTTCGCCGTCAGCACCGCATGGGCTTCAATCACATACGCCACGTCTTTCAGCACCGTCGCCGCGCGTTGCTGGCGGTCGTCTTCAATCAGCGTGTATAAATCGGCAACACTCTTGCGCTTCATCGCCCCGCTGACCTTGCCCGCCGAAATCTTGCCGCCCAATTCATTGCGCCGCACCGACTCAAACCGAATCGGCTTCAGCACATAAATGCGGTCAATCACCCAGCGGATCGCCGGCTTCCAATGCACCGCCGCCAAAATCCCGCGCGCCGCCGACGGCGTGATGACATCATAAGACACCCGCTCCACCTTCATCTCCGGACGGGTAAAACAGGCATAATCGCCCCAAACGTGTAGGCGGATTTGGTTCATTTGGTTCTCCTTTTGGTTGTACACACGCCCCTTCATATAGAAGAGACGGATTGGTTTACTGATAACCTATCAATTTTAGTTTCAACCCACGCACTTTACGGGTGCGAACCGTTTTGGCGAAACTTGTTTTCCCGTTTTCAGACGACCTTTTTCTCAAACCGCAAAAAATCCGCCAATTTTTTCGCTTCGCCCACTTCGTCATGCGGAATCAGTACATAACGCCAAGGCTTGCCGTCATGCTGCAAAGCATAATCCGTAGCGTGTTTGCACCATTCGACCGCCGCATCGGCTTTTGCCAAAACATCCGGATCTTGTAAATCCTTGCCGGCTTTGGTTTCGGCAAGCCAGATGGAGTCTTTGGTTTCCACCACAAAATCGGGAATATATTCTTTGGAATCCAAACCTGATTTCCAGTAAATCTGGAATTGCCCTTGTGCAGGTTTAAACCATTTTTGCGCGTCGCGTTCCAGAATGACGGCAAAACGGCGTTCGGTATCGGAATCGAATTTTTGCAGGGGGTACAGACATTTGGAAAAGCCGCCGAACAGCATTTGCTTGATACGGCTGACATCATTGGGCGTTTGGCGTACGGAATGCACCGGCTCATCGGCAGAAACCGTGTAGTTGCAGGGTTTGAGCGTGCTGAATCCTTGGCTGACGCGCGCTTCATAGCTTGCCGCCTTTTCCCAAAAATGCGCCATCATTTGCGCATGGATTTCGCGGGCAATCAGACGACGCTCCTTATCCAATACGCTCAACACCTTTTCTTCGGACAAATAGCTGCGAAGGTGCGCCACCATTTGCCCTGCCAAATCGTAAAGCAGGTCGGCTTGGGTAAAATAGTCGATGTCGTCGAAATCCATCAGGGAAAACACAATATAGTCTTCCGGGCGTTTTTCCTTCACGCCTAATTCAGCAGACAGGCTGCTTTGCTCGTTGGTATGCAAATTATGGATGGTGATTTCGCGTACGCCCGGTTGCAGGTTCAGATTGCCGACATCCAGTTTGAACGGATGAAACCCCGTGCTGACTTCGCCGCTCGGCACAACGGTTATTCTTGGAATATCAATGGTTTGATTGACTATTGTTTCAGTGGTTTTGGCGACAATATCGGCTATATCCGGCTCATTCGTCAGCAGTTCGCCTTGAAGCGGCTGCAAGGTCGTCTGAACTTCTGTAGTGATTTTTTCGCGGATTTCCGCTGTCAATAATGCCTGTGAAGTCGGGGCTTCGCTTGGACGGGCGGCGTATTTGGCAGCAGCCTCCATAACCGTGCGGGCAATGCGTTTTTCGTTTTCGGTTTTAAAAACAGGCTGATAATCGACTGAAGAATCGGCTTCCGAAATACCTTGCTTCGCGTTTTCAGACGACGTTTCCGTCAATCCCAATTTCGTTTCCACGCCGCTGACCACTTGCACGCTGACTTTTTTATCGTCTGCACCCGGCGCATCCAAAATCACCTGTTTCATTTTCAGCACCGAATCGCCTTTATTGGCTTCATCGACGATTTCCTGAAAACGGTCGTGGGCGACAATGTTCAATCTGTCCACCACTTCCACGCCCGTGCGTTTGCCGTAAGGCAGGCGCAAACCGCGTCCGATGGATTGTTCAATCAAGGTTCTGGCATTGGCGGCACGCAGCGGCACGATGGTATAAAGATTGGTAACATCCCAGCCTTCTTTAAGCATATTCACATGAATCACAATTTCCGTCGGCTCATCCACGCTTTCCACCGCCAAAAGCCGCTCAATCATTTCCTCTTCGTCTTTGCCTGATTTGCTCGAATCCACCTGAATCACTTTGCCTTGATAACGCCCGTTATAAAAATCGTCCGATTCCAGCAAAGACAACAATTGCGCCGCGTGCGTGGTATCGCGGGCAATCACCAGCATAAACGGTTTCACCACGGCAACATCATTTTCCCGCGCATAAGTCAGCAATTCGACTTTGGTATTTTCGTGAACGCGCACACCGTCTTCCAGCTTGATTTTCTCGATTTCTTCGGGCGTGTAATTTTTCGCATCAAAATTGCGCTGCGTAACCACGGCGGGCATTTTGACAAAACCGTCTTCCATCGCCCGCGCTAAGGGATAATCCACAATCACGTTTTTAAACGGAATCGGGGCTTTGGTCGATTCCACAAACGGCGTGGCGGTCAGCTCCAAACCGAAAAGCGGATTCAATTCGTTAATCGCCCGCATTCCCGCCTGTGCCCGATAGCGGTGCGATTCGTCCATCAGCAGCACCAAATCGGGCAGGTTTGCCAGATAATTGAAATAGCTGTCGCCCAACACCTCGCGCATCCGCTTGATTTTCGGCTCTTTGCCACCGCGTACTTCGCTGTTGATTTTGGAAATATTGAATACATTGATGGTAATCTCATCAAAAAGATTACCCATCCCCATACTCAAGTTCTGCTGTTCATAGTTGTCGCCGCTAATCAGCTTGGGCGGATTCACCGCAAATTCGCTGATGCCTTTAAACACATATTTTTTCGTATTCGGCGTAAAGTCGGCAATCAGCTTGTTGTAAATCGTCAAATTCGGCGCCAGCACGAAGAAATTATTGATACCGTGCGCCAAATGCAGATAGGCGACAAATGCGCCCATCAGGCGGGTTTTACCCACGCCCGTTGCCAACGCAAAACACAAAGACGGAAATTCCCGCTCAAAATCTTGCAAGGTCGGAAATTCGGCTTTTAAGGTATTCAACACCGCCGTTACATCACGGTCTTTTTGCGCCATTTCCGGCGCGGCATCCAATGCCTGCTTCAGCTTCGCCAGGCTTTCTGCCTGTGGCATACGCAAAGACAGGCGGCCGTTGATATAGTTTTGAGTTCTGATGCTCATGGTTTTATCTCTTTTCTATTATTTTTTTAGCTATTTGTTTTCCTGCCAATCCGACAGCTCATTTTCCAACTGCTCGACTGTCGGCAGATTCGTTACCAAAGGTTCCGGCAGGGCGCGCACCAATTCATATTCAGCAATACCTATCGGCTTATCAATCCCCGACAAGGCATATTCCGCCACCAAGTGGTTTTGCGTTTTGCAAAGCAGCAAGCCTATGGTCGGATGATCGTCAGGAGCTTTCACTTGTGCATCGACTGCCGCCAAATAGAAATTCAATTGCCCCGCATGTTCGGGCTTAAATGCCGTGGCTTTTAATTCCACCACCACATAGCATTTCAAACGCGTGTGATAAAACAGCAAATCAATAAAAAACTCATCGCCGTTCACTTCCAAGCGGTATTGTCGTCCGACAAAAGCAAAGCCGTTGCCCAATTCCAACAAAAAACGGGTGATATGCTGCATTAAGGCGTTTTCGATTTCCCGTTCTTGCGCGTCCTCGCCCAAGCTCAAAAAGTCGAACAAATAAGGATCTTTTAAGGTTTCTTGCGCCAGCGCGGAAGTGGGCGCGGGTAATCGGGCGGAGAAATTGGTAACGGCTTTTCCTTGCCGCTCGTGCAGGCGGTTTTTAATGTGGATTTCTAATGTCGTACGCGACCAATTTTCCGCTATCGCTTTCTGTACATAAAACAAACGTGCTTCTTGTTCTTTAATACGGTTAAGCAAAAGTACATTATGACCCCACGGCAATTGTGCAACAGCTTGTTGCACAATTTCAAAATCAGTCCACGCTTCGGCAAACGCACGCATATATATTAGGTTACGGGAGGAAAATCCTTTCATTTCAGGAAACGCCTCGCGCAAATCCCGTCCCAAGCGGTCAATCACTTTGCTGCCCCAGCCTTGCGCCGCCTGCCGCTGCAAAATATCCCGCCCGATATGCCAGTAAAGCGATATCAGCTCGGCATTCACCGCCAAAGCCGCTTTCTGACGCGCAGACAATACCCGGTTTTTAATCTCTGCCAGCCATTGCACATAGTCGGCGGGCATTATCGCCGTTTCCTTAACCATCACTCATCCTCCCCATCAAACAATCCGCCCTGATTTTCGACCGCACTTTTGCGCTTGGCGGGTTTGGTTTTGGCGGGTTGGTTTTCAGACGACCTTTGTTCGGTCTCTTCTTCTGCCATCGGCAGGTTGGCGACGTTCAGGCTGTAATCGTCGTGTCCCCATTCGCAGCGTTTTAAAATCATTTTCGGGATTTTTTTCAAGCTCAAATTCGGGAAACGCTCTGCCGCCTGATCTGCCGTAATCCCGCGCCATGCGGAACAGCAAATCAGCAGGCTGCGGTTTGCACCCACGTCGTCTGAAATCGCCTGCAACTGCTCGACAGACAGGCTTTGCGTGGTTACATAGATAAAATCGTTTTCACTGGAATAGCCGTGCTGCCACCACAAATCTTCAGACGGCATATAGGTAAAGCCTTCCAGCTTCGCCAAGGCTTCCGCCAGCATTTCGGGGTTGTAGTCGGGGTTGATGATTTGATTGCCCCATTTGTCGTTCACAATCAGCGTTGGTGCAAGGCGGAAATAACGGAAACCGCCGCCGCCCTGCCAGTTCACCGCTTTGGAAATACCGCCCTGGTCTTCGCCGTCGATGACTTTTTGCAGGCGCGGGATAATGTGCGTATGGCAATGCTCGCCCAGCTCCACCATAATCCAACGCCGCCCCATTTTATGGGCAACCGCACCGGTCGTGCCGCTACCGGCGAAGGAGTCTAAGACGAGATCGCCGGGGTTGGTGGCGATATGTAAAACGCGTTCAATTAGACGTTCTGGTTTTGGCGTAGAAAATATACTAACTGAATTAAAGTCTGTAACTTCTTTCTTTGCTTCTTGAGTATGTCCCACTTCTTCATAAGGCCAAAAGGTTTGTGGAACTCTACCATTTTTAGTTTCATTCAAAAATCTTTTTAATGAAGGTGCATTATTTCCATCTTTCCCCCACCAAATACGATTATCAGCATCAAGTTCTAAAAATTTTTCTTTAGAAACTCGCCAACTTGTTCCTGATTTTGGAGAAAATTTCTTCCCTGTTGGGCCATAAACATCATAAATATCTTTTGAAAAACCGGTTTTTGCAAATTGAGCCCCTCTCTGCCCACCAGTAAGACTTGCTAGTAAATTATCAGATCTCCATAACCCTCTTGGATCATCATCAACATTCTTGTAATTGCTATTTTGTTTTTCTGTTCTAGGCATAGGATTAGGGATCCAAGCCTCAGCATTTTTAGCAAAAACCAATAAATGATCATGATCTACAGAAAAGTATCTCGCTGCATTCTTAGGTGCGTAAACTTTCTGCCAAATACAATTCGCAACAAAATTCCCCCGCCCAAACACTTCATCACACAACACTTTCAAATAATGCGCCTCGTTGTCGTCAATGGTGATCCACAGCGAACCGTCGTCTGAAAGCAGGCGTTTGATAAGCTCCAAACGGTCGCGCATCAGCCCCAGCCAAATGGAATGCTCCAGCCCGTCGTCGTAATGGGCAAACGCACTACCCGTGTTGTAAGGTGGGTCGATAAACACACACTTCACCTTACCTGCAAATTCCTGTTCCAAAGCTTTAAGTGCAAGCAGGTTGTCGCCGAAAATCAACCGGTTGTCAAACGCCGCCGATTCCGACCGCACTTTGGCATGATACGACTTCTCCGCATCCTCCAACAAAATCCGCGCCTCCAATTTCGGGCGCTTGTGTTTGCCTATCCAGGTGAGTTCTAGTTTTTGTTTGGTCATTTACTACTCTCTTTAATTTGTGGAGCTTTACTTGATAAATATTCAAATAATTTCTCTCGTGGGTAACTTTCTTGCTGTGTATCCATTCGCACATTTTTCAAATGAATCACTGCCGGATCTTGCGATAAATTGAAATTAACCTCCATTAGTTCGCTCAAATAAGCTACTACATTGCCTTGATTGCGAAAGTATGCCAATGCTCCCTCGTGAATCAAACTTTTTTCTCCTAGTTCAAAAGCTTTTTGTCTTAATTCATCTAGCGGGTAACTAATCGCAGACCGAATTTTATCTATATCAATGACAGAAACTGATTTTATATATTCCCGCAATCTCTTCATGATAACAGCCGAAATAGCATAAATACCATGTCTGTATATCATTCTTTCCAAACTTCTTGATGGGGCTTGTCTGTCAGCCTGAATCAATAATTTCCTGATTTCTTGGTAACATAAAACTGCATTGATAACATAAACACCACTTAGTTCATTGTGAAAGATTTTTTTATAAAATTTAGAATCAGGATTGCTTAATTTAGAATAATCCGCTTTTAAATGGACAACAAATCTAGGATCATTTTCCAAGATTGACAATGCATGTATGGCGTCTTGCAAACCAAAAGAATTTCCACTAAAAGCAATATTTGCTTCAGGACGATAATAATAACCGTAGCCAAGACATGATATTTCCTGTCTTAATCTTTCTTGGTTTTCATCTAAAGAGGCGAAATTTGCAATTTGAACCGGATTTTGATGGTTTCTTGCCTTAGTTATTTCATTACCAAAATGATATTGTGAGGGTGCATGAATCAAAGTAAACATAACCTTTGCTTCATCAATATTACAATCTGGGTTTTCTGCTACGAATTCTGCTGATGATGCTACTGTTTGTGCGCCGTTAATGATAGAAATATTCCTGACTTTCAGTTTTTTTGCGTTGTTTTGCTCTCTCTTTTTTGCCTTTGGCTCAACTAAATCACAGATTGCTGTTACACCATTATTTAAATAAAAGAAATTTTCAGGGCGTCTCTCTAAAGTGTCTTTTATTGAACTATTAACTGATGATTTTCCGCCTAAAAAATAACGGATATTTCTTTCATATAATCCTTTACCATGTTGCTTATGAAGTTTGATCAAATCAGATAGAGATATAATTCCATAGTATGTTTTCTTTGGAGATTCGATATATTGGCATTTCTGCAAATAAATATCGGCATTTACTTTTTCAAAAGCCTGTTCTGCCAATAGATCGCGTTTTATATCATCTGATGTGTAATAACGGATTTCTTTGATTAATCGTTCCTCATCTAAATTTTCATCATTGAGTAATGAATTTAAGGTGGATTCAGCACTTACAGAAATTCTATTTCCTGTATAGGGAATAACAAGTTGAATATGGCTGCATCTATCTAAAGCATTCTCAATTTCTGCCTTTCTATTTTTTATAAAATTGTTGAATTGATCAAATTCTTGATTAATCAATAAACGCACACCTTCACAAAATGCTTGAGCATCATCTTGCTTGAATTCTTCTGATGCTTTTAATTTTGTTTGTAATAAATAAAGGGTTTCTGTCGATTCATGATAATAAACTGCATCGATCCCTTTATCATTAAAATCATCAACAACTGCTCTTGCGGCTTCTTTAATAGAAAGATCGCATAATTTTTGCAGAACAAATGCACTAAATGCCCTAGACAAGTTCTTTTTATGCAAGTCTTCTGGTCTTTTCGTATTATCTTGCAGGTTCGGTAAAAATTTGGATTTGACAAATCTTTCTTCCAAAACTCTTTTGAGCATTTCCATATATTCAGGCTTCAAGGCTGTCATTATAGTATCTCCCACTCAATAAAAAACAATTCTTCCTCTTCAACCTTCTGCTTGAGGCTTTCTTCCAATTCTTCAATCAGCAGGTTGCGCTGTGCTTCGATTTCGTCCTGTTTGTCAAAGAGTTCACGCCGTTGTTTGCTGCGTTTGTTTTCCAATTCACGCTGTTTTTTCTGCCAGCCAAGTTTTTCTTCCAAGGTGAGGGAGGTGGCGGCTGTGCGGCGGGCTTCTTTGATTTCGCGGTCGGTTTCTTTGATGTCCTGTTCCAAGCCTTGTTTGAGGTCGTCCGCCCAGTCGTCCAGTTTTTGCACTTCCTGCTCGAAATAGCCGAGATTGCGTTCGGTGGTTTGGTTTAGCAGGATTTGGCGGCGTGCGGCGATATTGTCGGTCAAGGTCGTCTGAAAATCGGCATGGACGGCGGTGTCGGCAATTCGGGCGGGCAGGCGCAGGAGTTTTTCGGGGTCGTTGTCTTGCAGGGCTTCGCCGTTTTCGGTTACAGCGGCGATGAGCAGGTGTTGTTCCGTGCCGCCCAGTGCGCTGATGCTGATGAGTTTGGCGGCAAGCTGCCCGCTTTGTCCGCGATAGGGCTCAAGCGTACTGATTCTGCCGTTGTGCCCTTGGTAGTCGAAAATCAGACGGGCGGGCGGGCAATCGCGCTGTTGTGCTCGCTCGATAATGGCTTGTGCCAAGGGATGGGTCATGCGGTAGAGATAGGCTTCGCCGCTTTTGCGCGGCAGTTCGTAACGGCCGGTCGGGATGTTGAGGTCGTCTGAAAGGTTTTCAGGTAGCCTGTTGAGCGTAAAGCCGCCGTCGTGGAAGTCGGCATTGCCGCCAAGTTCGCCGCGGGTCAAATCCATAAGGATTTTTTCGTATTTGTTGAGTGCGTCGCGGCTTTCTTCGGCGCGGATGCGCAGCCGTTCGCGGACTTCTTCGTCAAAGTTTTCCAGTAGGGTTTGCCGGGCCTTCATCATGTTTTGGTTGATTTCGTCGGACAATTCGCTTTGCAGGCTGTCGAAGGCAGTTTTGACGTCTTCGGACTGGCGGCAATGGCGGTAGATGTCGGCAATGCGCCGTTCGATGTCCACGCCGCTGCCAATTGCACCCAATACTTCGTCGCTTGCGCCGAATACGCCGTTAAAAAGCTGGAATTTTTGTTCCAGAAGTTCATAAACGCGGGTGTCGGCTTCGTTGGTTTCATCGACAAAATTGACGACGACTACATCGTGTTTTTGTCCGTAGCGGTGGCAGCGTCCGATGCGCTGTTCGACGCGCTGCGGATTCCACGGCAAATCGTAGTTGATGATGAGCGAGCAGAATTGCAGGTTGATGCCTTCTGCGCCTGCTTCGGTGGCAATCATGATGGTGCCGCGTTCTTTGAAATGCTCGACCAGGGCGGCGCGGGTGTCGGCGGTTTTGGAACCGGTGATTTTGTCGCTGCCTTCGTGGCGTTTGAGCCAGTCTTTGTAGATTTTTTGGGCTTGCGGGTCGCTGTTGGTGCCGTTGAATAAGACGATGCCTTCGCCGTTTTCGCCTGCGTAATCGGTTTGGGCAAGGCATTCTAAAAGATAGTCTTGGGTACGTTTGGATTCGGTGAAGATGATGGCTTTTTGTGCTGCACCGAGTTCTTTTAATTTGGCGAAGGCAGTGGAAAGTGCGGTCAATAATGCGCGGCTTTTTGCGTCTTCGCGGATGTTTTCGGCAAGCTGTTTGAAATGTTTGAGTTCGTCGATTTCGTCGGCAATGGCTTGATATTCGTCGGCAGTCAGGATGTTCGGTTCGTTTTCTTCTTCCCATTCTTCGGCAGTTTCATCCAGACTTTCGTAGTCTTCGTCCAGCGTTTCAACCAAGTCTTGCGTGGTGGATTCCTCCAATACACCTTGCAGGCGTTTGGTCATGGTGTCTAGCGCGCCGGCAATGGCGCGGCTGCTGGAAGCTAGAAGTTTCCATAAGACCAAGGAAATAAGCTGCCGTTGCCCTTCCGGCATGGCTTGCAGGTTCGGACGGCGCAGGTATTCGGCAACCAATCCGGAAAATTCCCGTTCTTGGTCAGACGGGGTGAATTTCTGCACGATGGCAAGGCGTTTGGTGTAGGGGACGTATGCCTGAACTTGGCGGCGCAAGGTGCGCTGACAAACCGGATTGAGCCGTTGACGCAGATGGAACAAGGTCTTTTCGGTGGCTTTTGCGCCGAATTGGGCGCGGAAGCTGTCCAAGTCGCCAAAAATGCGCTCATCAATCATACTGACCAGGCCGTAAAGCTCGAGCAGGGAATTTTGCAAAGGGGTGGCAGTGAGCAAAACTTTGCTCGATACGTTTGCCAAAGCTTCTTTTAGGGTTTTGCCGATGACGTTATTTTTCTTGTAAACATTGCGCAGACGGTGGGCTTCATCCAATACGGTCAAGTCCCAGCCGATTTGCTTGATGTCGTCTGCTTTGGATTTGGCAAATTGGTAGGAGCAGATAATGGGGCTTTCTTGGCGGAAAGGGTTTTTGCCTGCTTTTTTGGCGGCGTTGTAGCTTTTGGCCTCCAAAATTACGCCCTGCAAGCCGAATTTTTCCTGCAATTCCTGATGCCATTGTTTGCGCAGGTTGGCAGGCGTGATAATCAGGATTTTACGTTTGCGTTCTGCCCAATGCTGCAAGATTACCAGCCCGGCTTCGATGGTTTTTCCCAAACCTACCTCATCCGCCAAAATCACGCCTTTTGACAAAGGATTTTTGCAGGCAAACAGGGCTGCATCGACCTGATGCGGGTTTAAATCCACTTGGGCATCAACCAATGTTCCTGCCAGCGACTCCATACTTCCGCCCGCCGCACGACGGGTAAGCAGGTGGGCATAGTAGCGGGATTGGTGGGGAGTAAAGGGGAATTGGTGCATGATACTGATTCTCTTTGAGTTTATCCAACGTGCCGTAAAACTCCGTCCTTCAGGGCGGAGATATAAGGCACAAACGGCGTAAGCCGTTTCAAACCT
>NZ_NRCJ01000017.1 GCF_003129965.1 Aggregatibacter kilianii
GAAGAAGGTGGTCGTCATACTCCATTCTTCAAAGGTTACCGTCCACAATTCTATTTCCGTACGACTGACGTAACCGGAACTATCGAGTTACCGGAAGGTGTGGAAATGGTTATGCCCGGCGATAACATCAAAATGACCGTATCCTTAATCCACCCAATCGCGATGGACCAAGGTTTACGTTTTGCTATCCGTGAAGGTGGCCGTACAGTAGGTGCCGGTGTGGTAGCTAAAATTATCAAATAATTGATAAGACAATCCACCTAAGAAGGCGTATCGAAGGATACGCCTTTTTGTTTAGTTAAAATGCATGTGATGACAAGATAGCGAAAATAGGCTAAAAAAATACCGCACCTTAACAAGATAAGTGCGGTTTGGTTTTATCTAAAAATCAATCTTTATATCTTAATTTTTCGCAAGCCATTTGCTTCCAGTAATACATTGACTTTGCTCAGAATAGTACTTTTTTCTTTGTCTGTTAATAAAGAAACATGCTTGTTTTTCAATGCACCACACAATGTCCATAGCAATTCAACATTGGCGGATATACCGAGTTTCTTTAACCGTACATAACTGTGGATTGCTCCAAGCGATTGAAATTCGCTTACCGTATGAATATTGATCTTAGCGAGCAATCTTTCATGTTTAACAGAAAAATTGGCTAATTCCTTAACTCGCTCTTTTTTCGTTAATTCCTCGGCAAGCTTTTTCAATTTTGCTTGTTGAATAGATAATTTGATGGTCTTTTCAAAAAGTGATTTATTTTTACGAAGGGAATGGGGTAATTGATAATAACGGTGAAGGGCTAATTTATTGGTATTATTAGGATCGATTGAATAGGCTACAGCCCCTAAACTTTCTAAATAAGGTACCAGATCGTCTTCTGCTCGGAGGAAAATACTGTCATTTTGATGAAGCGCAAACATAATTCCCGAGTGAAATATGCCATATCCGGTAAATAAATTTTTAATACTCACCTCACCTACCAGTTCCGTGAATTCATCCTTAAGTTTTTGTGATACAGTTGTCATAATAGTTTCCTTAGTGTTATTGTTTTAATAACCTTATTTATATCACAAGTTAAATTTTAGTGAAGAAAATATTGTTATTTTAATGTTAAATTTGTGATCTGAGTCGAGAATTTTGAAAAAAGGTCAGTAAAAATGTTATTTTTTAGAATAAATATAGTTGTTCATTCAGAAATAACGATTTAGCAATGCAAATTATCTTATAACTAAAATTTATATAAATTATTATTTTAATAATATTTTTGAATATCTTTTATTTAATCTAATATTTTGCTATTCTTAACGGGCTTTTGGGGCTGATTCTGGATTCGACGGGATTAGCGAAGCCCGAGGTGCACGTCGAGGTGCGGTAGGCCTCGTAAATAAACCGCAAAAAAATAGTCGCAAACGACGAACAATACGCTTTAGCAGCTTAATAACCTGCATTTAGCCTTCGCTCCCCAGCTTCCGCTCGTAAGACGGGGATAAAGCGGAGTCAAACCAAAACGAGATCGTGTGGAAGCCGCCGTTTGAGGATCGAAGCATTAAATAAAATCAAACTAGCTTAATTATCGCGTGTCTGTCCGCAGGGTTAAGTGAATTTAAAGACCAGACTAAACGTGTAGTACTAACGGTAGAGGAATTTCGGACGGGGGTTCAACTCCCCCCAGCTCCACCAAATTAACAAAAAACGTGAGCCCGTTCAGCTCACGTTTTTTTCATTTGGATACCACAAAAGTGCGGTTATTTTTTCAATCGTTTTATTTTCTGGCAAGCGGCGGAACGAAACAAATGCCCATATCCCAAGGCTGTTCGATCCAAGTGTTTTGCGGAATATCCACCACATAATCATCCACCAATTCGGCGCCGGCAGGTTTTGCAAAAACCGTTACAAAACGGGCATTCGGGTACATTTCACGAATGGCGCGTGCCGTGTTGCCGGTATCCACCAAATCGTCAATGATGATGAAGCCTTCTCCGCCATTTGCCAGTTGCGCTGCGTGTAACACCTGCAATTCACCCTGCGTATCATGGTTATAACTGGCGATACAAACCGTTTCTACATGGCGAATGCTTAATTCGCGGGCAAGCACCGCCGCCGGAAACAAGCCGCCACGGCTTACGGCAATAATGCCTTTCCACTGCGAAGCCGGAAGTAAACGTTCGGATAATTTGCGTGCGTGCATATGGAACATATCCCACGTCACAACATATTTTTCACTCATAAACACACCTTTTGTCAAATTTTACGGGCCCTCGCCCAGGAAATAAAAATGGCGTTAGGATAACCTGAAACGGCATTTTATGCTATTATTTTCCCCAATTTTTTAAGGAGGAAGTATGTCAGAAATACAACAATTAAACCCGAATTTACTGTGGAAATGGTTCGATCAAATTTGCGCCATTCCGCATCCGTCCTATCAAGAAAATGAATTGGCAGAATTTATCGTCAATTGGGCAAAAGGCAAAGGTTTTTATGCCGAGCGGGATGAAGCAGGTAACGTATTAATCCGAAAACCGGCGACAAAAGGCATGGAAAATCGCCAAAAAGTCGCCTTACAGGCGCATTTGGACATGGTGCCGCAAGCCAATGAAGGGCACGCGCATAATTTTGCTACTGACCCGATTCAACCTTACATTGACGGCGAGTGGGTGCGTGCAACAGATACTACCTTAGGCGCGGACAACGGCATCGGCATGGCGGCGACCTTAGCCGTGTTAGACAGTGACGATTTACCGCATCCGGACTTAGAAGTCTTGCTTACCATGACGGAAGAACGCGGCATGGAAGGCGCCATTGGCTTGCGTCCGAACTGGCTACAAAGCGACATCATGATCAACACCGATACGGAAGAGAACGCGGACATTTATGTGGGCTGTGCCGGTGGTGAAAACGCCAACATAACATTACCCGTTGAATATCAAAATAATCACTTCTTGCACAGTTATCAAGTCGTGTTAAAAGGCTTGCGCGGCGGACATTCCGGCGTGGATATTCACACCGGACGCGCCAATGCCATTAAAGTGCTGGCACGTTTCTTAGCAAAACTCTCGCAAAATCAACCGCACTTTGAGTTCGCTTTAAATGATATTCGAGGCGGCTCTATTCGCAATGCCATTCCGCGTGAGGCGTTCGCGACGTTAAACTTCAACGGGGAGGCGGCGCAGCTAAAAAGTGCGGTGGAAAATTTCAGTGTTTTATTGAAAGCCGAATTGGCGTTAGTTGAGCCTAACCTCTCCTTTGATTTGCAACCGATTGAAAAACCAGAAAAAACCTTTAACGCTTCCACCACGCAACGCATTATTCATCTTTTGAACGTATTGCCGAACGGTGTGATTCGCAACAGCGACGTATTGGAAAATATCGTGGAAACGTCCCTTAGCGTCGGCGTATTGAAAACCGAAGAAAATCAGATTAAAGCCACGATTTTAGTGCGCTCGCTTATTGAAAGCGGCAAAGAATATGTCAACGAAATGCTGCGATCGCTTGCGGTATTAAGCGGCGCCCATGCCGAATTTTCCGGCTCCTATCCGGGCTGGGAACCGCAGGCGCATTCCCCGATCGTCGATTTGACCCACAAAATTTACGCGCAAGTGCTGGGCTACGAACCGACCATTAAAGTGATTCATGCCGGTTTGGAGTGCGGTTTACTGAAGAAAATTTATCCGAACATGGATATGGTTTCCGTCGGTCCGACCATCAAAAACGCCCACTCCCCGGATGAAAAAGTTCACATCCCGGCAGTGCAGATTTTCTGGGCGCTCATCACCCAACTTCTGGCTGAAATCCCAACAAAATAAAGGAATTTTAGGCAAAACAAAAACCGCTCAATCGAGCGGTTTTTTTACTGATATGTGTACCTTAAAAACGTTTTAAAAAGCCACCGCACTTTTCAGTTTTTTCAAGGCGTTGGTTTCTAATTGACGGACACGTTCGGCGGAGATGTTATATTTTGCCGCCAAATCCTGCAACGTAGCTTTGGTTTCGTCTAACCAGCGGGCTTTGATGATGTCTTGGCTACGCGCGTCAAGATTTTCTAATGCGACGGCAAGCTGATCGGTGGCTTGCGCCTCGTAGTTTTCATTTTCCAGCTCGGCGGCAAAGTTGGAGCTTTTATCTTCCAAATACAATGCCGGCGCGTAAGTTTCTTCATCATGTTCGTCGCTCGGTAAGTCAAATGCTACGTCAGCACCCGTCATGCGCGATTCCATTTCCATCACGTCTTGCGGGGAGACGCCAAGTTCGTTGGCGACCATATCCACTTCGTTTTCGTTGAACCAACCTAAACGTTGTTTGGTTTTGCGCAGGTTGAAGAACAATTTGCGTTGCGCTTTGGTGGTGGCGACTTTGACGATGCGCCAGTTACGCAAAACATATTCGTGGATTTCCGCTTTGATCCAGTGCACGGCGAAAGACACCAAACGCACGCCCACCTCCGGGTTAAAACGTTTGACCGCCTTCATTAAGCCGATGTTGCCTTCTTGGATTAGATCCGCTTGTGGTAAGCCGTAGCCGGAATAACCGCGCGCCACATGAATCACAAAGCGCAAATGGGATAACACGAGTTTTTTCGCCGCTTCAATATCTTCTTTATAATACAAACGCTCCGCCAGTTCCTTTTCTTCTTCGGCGGTCAGCATTGGGTATTCATTGGCTGCGCGAATATAGGCTTCTAAACTACCTTGGGGAACAAGCATCATTGTTTGAGTTTCTTTATCCATTATCTTCCTTCTTCTCTGTCAATCACCGAATCTCGCGATTCGATGCAATATAATCTGTGTTAAGTTAATCGGTTTTAGCGATTGGACTTTAACTTTTCATAGGTTATTTGACTCTATTCCGTATTAAAAGTTCTTCTATTTTACAAAAAAACGGCCCTGAATTAATAGGATGATGGTACCGAATATCAAAAGACCAATCATCGTGGAGGCAAACCAGAATATCGCCATACCAAGAGTACCGAAGCCGGCGGTTTGAGTCAAATGTAATCCGACATTTGCCATGGATGCCAGACCGAATGAAAACGCCCAAAACGGCACGCTAAATCCGTTCTGTCCGATCCAAGGTAATAAGCGGATTAAAAAAAGTAATTGTAACAAACCGTAACCGACCAGTATTTTTACTAAAAAGTCCACTTCACCGCCGTTGATGGCAAAATAAGCGGAGCACCCTACGAATGCCGGAGCCAATTGAATCCCGATAATAGGGCGGATTGGGGCGGGAAGCGGTTCCAGATTGCGTAACCGATGTAAAACGGCGGGTTCAACGGTGAGCCAAGAGAGCACGCCGGCACCGAAAAATAATATACCCCAATCAGGATAACCCAACACACCCATTGCGCCGGCACTGACAAAATTGGTTGCCACCGTCGGTAAATAAATGACCGGTGTAGTGGCTTCCGGTTTGTGTAGTCCGCGCCATAATCCGGCGGTGCGATAAGCGGCAAAAAGGAGTTGACCGATAATACCGAAGCTAATGAGCCCGACGGCCACAGGAAAAGCATAAGGCAGTGCGCCTAAACCGATGAGCGTGCTTGTAATCGGAATTAAGCTAATAAAACAGCATTGAATGACGTGATGAAGTTCTTCTTTGGCTTGTTCGGTGAAATAGCACCATTTGATAACATATGCCGTTATAAAAATTAACCAAATGACGAAGGCGATGCCAAGTAAGATTTCACCGACTGCTGCGGGTAAGTCTAAATGTTGTGCGCCATAACGCCATGCCAGTCCTAGCGCAGACAGACCTAAAACGATACTGAAATAGCTAACGGGAATGGGAAAGGATTTTTGTTGCATTAAAACACCTCAATTTGGTAATGCAAATCCTGCCGAATCACTTGCAACAGCAAATCAATGTTCGGGTGTTTCCCCTTGGTTTGGCGCGCATCTTCCGTATGCTCGGCGAAGAGGTGCAACCCTTTTTGCGCCGAAGTGCGGTCTAATTTTCCGTTAAATTCCGTTGCCAGTGCGTTATACACCCGTAATGAGCCCAATTTGCCCGGCACGGCAGGAATTTGGTGAATCGGCTTGCCGTTATCTAAGATGTTGATGCCGGTTAAGTGGTCAATAGTCGGCAATGTTGCCAAGATTTCATTAAAAGTCATGGTATTCCCCAAGTTAGCTAATGGTTTGTTGGCTATCCACTTCACCCTGTTTCCCGATAAAGCGTACTTCCGGTTGTAAGCGAACGTCAAAGCGAAGGGCGACTAATTGATAAATATGATGTGCTAATTCAACCACATCGGAGGCGGTGGCATTACCTTTGTTAATGATAACCAAGGCTTGTTGTTGATGGACTGCCGCGTCGCCGATTTGATAGCCTTTCAAGCCGCATTGATCAATAAGCCAACCCGCCGCCAATTTTACGTTTCCGTCCGCTTGCGGAAAATGCGGAATCGTCGCATATTCTTGTTGTAGGCGCTCAAATTGTTGAGCGGAAACGACAGGGTTTTTGAAGAAGCTGCCTGCGTTGCCGAATTGTTTCGGGTCAGGCAATTTGCTTTGGCGAACGGCACAAATCTCGGCAAAAACGTCCGCAGAACCGACCGCACTTTTGTCCAGATTTGCCAAGTTGCCGTATTTCAATACCGGCTTCCAATCTTTCGCCAGCTTTAAGCCGACAGCCGTCACCACATACCCTTGCGCGTATTTGTGTTTGAATATGCTCTCGCGATAGCCGAAATCGCATTCTTGATGGGTTAAGCGGAATTGCTCGCCGGAGTTGAGGTTTAACACGTCCACATAATCGCAGACGTCTTTAAATTCCACGCCGTAGGCACCGATGTTTTGAATGGGCGCGGAGCCGGCACAGCCCGGGATTAAGGCGAGGTTTTCCAAGCCGTAAATGCCTTGTTCAATACTCCATTGCACCAAGTCATGCCACACTTCGCCGCCGTTCACATGCAAATAATGAAAATGTTCGTCTTCCTTGTGTTGAATGCCGCGCAGACGATTAATCAATACCGCGCCGGCGAAATCCTCTACAAATAACACGTTGCTGCCTTGCCCCAAAAAAAGCACGGGCTGGTTTTCCCGTTGGCATTCGTCCCACACCTGTTTGAGTTGCGGAATAGAGGTGATTTCAATAATTTTTTCGGCATGCGCCGGAATGGAAAAAGTGTGGAACGGTTGTAAATTCTGCATGGCTTTCCTCTGAATTAAGATAATGTGTGCGCCAAGGTGACTTTCACTTCGGTGCCGCCGCTTGCTCGGTTGGCGATGGTAAGTCTAGCGTTAAGTTGGGTGCTGCGCTCGTGCATGATGTTAAGCCCGTAGTGTCCGTCGGGCTCTTCCAAGCTTGGAATGCCAACGCCGTTATCGCGCACAATAAGTTCATATTCGCCGTCTTCGTTGGTGTGGGCGATGACCTCAATAAGCGTGCCTTGCGAATGTTTAATGGCATTCAGCACCGCTTCGCGTACGATTTGCAAGGCGTTTACCAACTGCTGTGCGTTAAAACTTTGCGACGGCAAAGAGCAATCTACGCTCATTTGAATCTCCGTTTGATTACGTAAGGAGTCAATCACTTGTTCCAACGCCAGTTTTAAATTGGCTTCCTGAATGGTTAAGCGGAAGGTCGCCAGCAATTCCCGTAACTGGCTGTAACCGTCGCTCAGGGCTTGTTCAAATTGTTTAATGATCAATAAACTTTTTTGTTTGGAATCCGCTTCGTCTTTATTTAAGTTATGTTTTAACAACGTCAGCTGAATTTGCAAAAACGCCAGCACTTGCGCCAAGGAATCATGCAATTCGCGGGCGATAATGGCGCGTTCTTCCATCAACAATAATTGCTCCTGTTGGCGTTGCGTGCGTTGAAAATACAAAGAACGACTGAGCATTTGCGCCACATTTTGCATGGTGCGTAAATCAGGACAAGGCAAACCCGCCTGCCAATACAACACCGCCAGGGTTTCCCCTTCAATATTCACTTCCGTTTGTTGCGATTCTAAGCGCTCGTCTTTCACGCCTAAGCAAATGTGCAAATGTGCCGCATCCAGCACGTCCAGTTCCAAATAACGCAAATGCTCGCTAATCATGACATTTTGTAGCACCAGTTGCAAAATTTTGCCGTCGATTTTATTGGTGGTGACCAGTTGGGAGCAGTGATACAGCGTGGTCAAAGAGCGGTTGGTTTGTTGCAACTTTTGCGTTTTTTCATTCACTGTGGCTTCCAAGCCGGAATACAGTTTGCTCAACTCCGATGCCATTTTGGTGAAGGTGCGCGCCAAATGCCCCAGCTCATCTTCTTTACGCAGATCTAGCGGAATATGATTAAACTGCCCCATTTGCACCTGCGTACTGGCGCGGGTGAGTTGTTCTAGGGGGCGTACCACCGCTTTGCGGGTGTACCAATTCACATAAGACACCATAATAACAATGAGCAACATGGAAAAAATAATGACGCACAACGCCCAAATCCACTTTTCCTCCGCCGAATGCTGCAACGTGAACACAAACTGATCCACTTGTTTCACATAATTGGCAATGTTCTTTTGATATTCGCTGAAATTTTGCTCGCGCGCCAAGCGCTCCATGGTTTCCCAGCGTTTGATCAAATTGTGGTAGGCATCTTTCACGTCTTGCGACACAAAGGGTTGATAATTGATTTCCAGCAAGGATTTTGAATGCAGACTGACGCGATATTGACGCAAGCTCGTTTCCACCATTTGCGGCTCGTGTTCAATTTCATATAACAGGCGATAACTCTGCATACGCAATGAGCCGGATACGTTAATCGCTTCCGCATAGGAACGATTACCCGCCATTAACGCCAGACTTAACGCGCCAATAATGCCGACAAAGATAATAATGACCATCAGATAGTTGGCAATGCGGGTGGAAACGGAATGTTTGATTTTCACAATAAAAAGCCTTGGTGGAAAACGTGCCGCTAGTTTAACAAAAAAGTGCGGTGGATTTTACAAGAGTTTTTAAAAGGCAACGTAAGGCGGGAGTGAATGACGAAATTTGATCTAAAACAAATTAGCCATAAATTACCCGGGGTAGAGCCCTAAAATACTCATTTGTAGTGATAGGAATTCATGGGCAACGAATTAATATGCGAGACCTAAAAATAGATTTATCGCTAAAAAAGTCATCATGCGAAAGACCGTCGTGGTTATGACACTGAGATGAAAAATATCCAATCAATACGATAAAAATACGTTATCCGAAAGAACAATGAATAATAAAGATACTTTAACCATGGAAACCGCTCAAAACTGGCATGTTGTCGGTTTGATAGTGCAAGGCAAGCCGCAAAAAATAGCGGCGATTCGCACCGCACTTTTGGCGATTCCACATACTGAAGTGCCGACCTTTGATGAAAAAATCGGCAAGATTGTTGCCGTGATGCAATCTCATGATCAGCATATTTTGCTGAAAAATATGGAGTCTGCAAAAGAGATTGACGGCGTGATCACGGTGTCGCTGATTTATCATCAACAGGACGAACAACCTGAATAATCAAAATCATATATAAAAATAGTGGGGGAAACGCTATGAATTTAAGTCGTCGAGACTTTATGAAAGCCAATGCTGCGATGGCTGCAGCAACGGCAGCCGGATTAAGCATTCCGGTGAAAAATGTTGAGGCTGCGGAATCCGAGATTAAATGGGATAAAGCGGTTTGTCGTTTCTGCGGTACCGGTTGTGCCGTGTTGGTGGGAACAAAAGATGGTCGCGTTGTGGCATCTCAAGGTGACCCGGATGCGGAGGTGAACCGTGGTTTGAACTGTATTAAAGGCTATTTCTTGCCGAAAATTATGTACGGTAAAGACCGTTTGACCCAGCCGATGTTACGCATGAAAGACGGCAAATACGATAAAAACGGGGATTTCACGCCGGTTAGCTGGGAAACCGCATTCAACACCATGGCGGAAAAATTCAAAGCCGCAATCAAAGAATTAGGCCCGAACGGTGTGGGAATGTTCAGTTCCGGACAAACCACCATTTTTGAAGGCTATGCCAAATCCAAACTCTGGAAAGCCGGTTTCCGTTCCAATAATATTGACCCGAACGCCCGTCACTGTATGGCATCTGCGGCAGTCGCTTTCATGCGTACGTTTGGTATGGATGAACCGATGGGTTGCTATAACGACATCGAACACGCCGAAGCCTTCGTGCTTTGGGGCTCTAACATGGCGGAAATGCACCCGATTTTGTGGTCCCGTATTACCGATCGTCGCTTATCTAATCCTGATGTGAAAGTTGCCGTACTTTCCACTTATGAACACCGTAGTTTCGAGTTGGCGGATTACAGTCTAATCTTCAAACCGCACACCGACTTGGTGATTTTAAACTACATCATTAATTATTTAATCCAAAACGATGCCATTAACTGGGATTTCGTCAATAAACACACCAAATTCAAACGCGGCGAAACTGACATCGGTTACGGCTTGCGCCCTGAAAATCCGTTAGAACAAAAAGCGAAAAATGTGAAAACGGCAGGCAAAATGTATGACAGCAACTTTGATGAATTAAAAGCCTTGGTTGCCGAATATACCTTAGACAAAGCACATGAAATGTCCGGTGTGCCGAAGGACGTACTGGAAAGTTTGGCGAAATTGTATGCCGATCCGAATAAAAAAGTGGTTTCTTACTGGACCATGGGCTTTAACCAACACACCCGTGGCGTATGGGCGAACCACCTCATTTACAACATTCACTTGCTCACCGGTAAAATTTCCATTCCGGGTTGCGGCCCGTTCTCCTTGACCGGTCAACCGTCCGCTTGCGGTACGGCGCGTGAGGTAGGAACCTTTATCCACCGCTTACCGGCAGACTTAGTGGTGACCAATCCGAAACACCGTGAAATCGCTGAAAAAATCTGGAAATTGCCGGCGGGTCTTATCACTGACGTGCTGGGCTTCCACGCCGTTGCCCAAAGCCGTGCGTTAAAAGACGGTAAAATGCGTGTGTTGTGGCAAATGTGTACCAACAATATGCAGGGCGGTCCGAACATTAATGAAGAAACCTTCCCGGGCTGGCGTAATCCGGACAACTTCATCGTGGTGTCCGACCCGTATCCGACCGTTTCCTGTTTAGCCGCCGACTTGATGTTGCCAACTGCTATGTGGGTGGAAAAAGAAGGGGCTTACGGCAACGCGGAACGTCGTACCCAATTCTGGCGTCAACAAGTAAAAGCGCCGGGCGAAGCTAAATCCGACGTATGGCAATTAGTGGAATTTTCCAAATATTTCACCACCGACGAAATGTGGCCGGCGGAAATTTTAGAGAAAAACCCGGAATACAAAGGCAAAACCCTATACGAAGTGCTCTATCGCAACGGTCAGGTGGACAAATTCCCGTTAAGTGAACTTGCGGAAGGTCAATTAAATGATGAGTCACATCACTTCGGTTTCTATTTACATAAAGGCTTGTTTGAAGAATATGCCACTTTCGGTCGCGGCCATGGTCACGACTTGGCTTCCTTTGACACCTACCACAAAGCGCGCGGTTTACGCTGGCCGGTGGTGGATGGCAAAGAAACCTTGTGGCGCTACCGCGAAGGCTATGACCCGTACGTCAAAGAAGGCGAAGGCGTGGCGTTCTATGGTTATCCGGATAAAAAAGCGATCATTCTTGCCGTGCCTTATGAGCCGCCTGCAGAATCACCGGATGCGGAATACGATTTGTGGCTCTGTACCGGTCGTGTGTTGGAACACTGGCACACCGGCACTATGACCCGTCGCGTACCGGAATTACACCGTTCCTTCCCGAATAATGTGGTTTGGATGCACCCGACGGATGCACAAAAACGCGGCTTGCGTCATGGCGATAAGATCAAAATCTCATCCCGTCGCGGTGAAATGATTTCCTTCTTGGATACCCGTGGACGTAACAAAGTGCCGGAAGGCTTGGTTTATACCACCTTCTTTGATGCCGGTCAGTTGGCGAACAAATTAACCTTGGATGCCACCGACCCGATTTCCAAAGAAACCGATTTCAAAAAATGTGCGGTGAAAGTGGAAAAAGCGGCTTAAAAAACGTGGTGAAAATCAACCGCACTTTTCTGTCTCCAAGGCAAAAAAGTGCGGTCAAAAAATCGAAAGAATATGCAAAAACCGACTGTAACGCCCGAACGCCGTAAGTTCCTTAAAGATGCTACCCGCACCGCCGGTGGGCTTGTAGGGCTTGGCTTGTTGCTTGGCTTACAGCAAAAACAAAGTTTGGCGCGAGAGGGCGTGGCATTGCGTCCGCCCTTTGCCATCGAAGACGAAGAAAAATTTGCCGCCGCTTGTATTCGTTGCGGTCAGTGCGTGCAAGCCTGCCCTTACGATATGTTGCATTTGGCGTCATTGCTCTCGCCGATGGAAGCCGGTACGCCGTACTTTATCGCACGGGATAAACCCTGCGAAATGTGTCCGGATATTCCGTGTGCCCATGCTTGTCCAAGCGGCGCGTTAGATCGTGAAGCACAGGACATTAACGAATCCCGTATGGGGTTGGCGGTGCTGTTGGATCACGAAACCTGTTTGAACTGGCAGGGATTGCGTTGCGATGTGTGCTATCGGGTGTGTCCGTTAATCGACAAAGCCATTACCTTGGAAAGTCATCGTAACGAACGCACCGGCAAGCACGCGGTATTTATTCCGACCGTGCATTCCGATGCCTGTACCGGCTGCGGCAAATGCGAACAGGCTTGTGTCTTGGAGGAGGCGGCGATTAAAGTGTTGCCGATGCACTTGGCGAAAGGCGTCTTAGGCAAACATTATCGTTTGGGCTGGGAAGAAAAAGCGAGAGCGGGACATTCTCTGGCGCCGAAAGATTTGATTTCCATGCCGACCCGTATGCCGGAAGCCGGTATGCCGACAATGGGCGCGGAAGAGATTCCGGAGCCGATTCTGGCACCGACGCTAGGAGGCAAGTAATGGCGAATGCACCTAAATTTGCAGGCAGAGAAGCGCGGGAAAAACTGGGCTGGTGGCACGCCAATCGGTTTTTATTCTGGCGCAGACTTACGCAATTAAGCATCCTAATGATGTTTTTAAGCGGCCCGTACTTTGACGTGTGGATTTTGAAAGGCAATTACAGCGGAAGCCTGTTGCTCGACGTGATTCCGTTAAGCGATCCGCTGATTACGCTGGAAAGCCTTTCTACCGGGCATTTACCGGGCTCGCTGACCCTCATCGGTGCGTTGATTATCTTTGGTCTTTACGCCTTGTTAGGCAGCAAAGTCTTTTGTGGTTGGGTGTGCCCGCTGAATGTGGTCACCGATTGTGCCGCCTGGCTGCGTCGCAAACTGGGGATTCGCCAAACGGCGAAAATCCCGCGCGGCTTGCGTTATGCCATTTTGCTGATGATTTTAGTCGGTAGCGCAGTAAGCGGTTTGTTGCTGTGGGAATGGATTAATCCGGTAGCGGCATTAGGGCGTGCATTAATTTACGGCTTCGGTGCCACGGTATGGTTGGTTTTAGCAGTATTTTTCTTTGACTTATTGATTGTTGAACACGGTTGGTGCGGACATTTGTGCCCGATTGGCGCCACTTATGGCGTGATCGGTGCGAAAAGCCTGATTCGGGTCAAAGTGATCGACAGAGCAAGATGTGATAATTGCATGGATTGCTACAACGTTTGTCCCGAACCGCAAGTGTTACGTTCACCATTACACGGAAAAAATAACGAAAGCCTGCTTGTGCTTTCACAAGATTGTATCAGTTGCGGACGCTGCATTGATGTTTGCGCTGAAAACGTATTTACCTTTAGCCATAGGTTTAACAACGATATTCCTATCGTCACCTTAAACCAATAAAAACAAAAAATTCCATCATTCGGGGGAGTGATTAAAAATGACTAGAAAAAATCTCTTTGCTTTTAGCGGTGCGCTATTTTCGGCATTGTTCGCCACGTCTGTCATGGCACAACAGCCAACGGAAGGTGCCGGTGACTTTTTCAATAATTCACCGGAAAGCGTTGCACCGGCATTCCATGATGCGCCGAAACAAAGCGAATTGCCGGCGTTAAACTATGTAAACCAACCACCTATGGTGCCGCATAGCGTGAAAAATTATCAGGTGACAAAAAACGTGAACCAATGCTTAAATTGCCACAGCGTTGAAGCCTCCCGTGTCACCGGCGCTACCCGTATAAGCCCGACCCACTTTATGGATCGTGACGGCAACCTTGGTTCCAGCTCCTCTCCGCGTCGTTATTTCTGTTTACAATGCCACGTTTCTCAATCCGATGTTGAGCCAATCGTGCCAAATGAATTCAAACCGATGAAAGGTTACGGAAAATAATTAAGAGGTGGTTATGTCAGCGAAGAAACCTAATGTTTTAGTGCGATTCTGGCGTTGGTTCAGATCGCCTAGCCGTATTGCGGTAGGCACGATTATCGTCTTATCCTTTATCGGCGGTATTTTGTCCTGGGTCGGTTTTAACTACGGTTTGGAACAAACCAATACCGAGCAATTTTGTGCCGGCTGTCACATGAATGATGCGTACCCGGAATATTTGCACAGCGTACATTATCAAACCCGCACCGGCGTGGGCGCCAGCTGCCCGGATTGTCACGTGCCGCACGAATTCGGACCGAAAATGTGGCGTAAAATGGTGGCGGCAAAAGAAGTGTACGCCCATTACATGGGCTTAACCGACACCTTGGAGAAATTCAACGCCCGTCGTCCGCACATGGCGGAAAACGAGTGGGAACGTATGAAAGCCAACGATTCTCAAGAATGTCGCAATTGCCACAAAATGGATCGAATGGATTTCTCCCAACAAAAAACCGTGGCGCAAAAAATGCATAAATTTGCACAGGAAAACGGCAAAACCTGTATTGATTGCCATAAAGGTATTGCGCACAACCTGCCGGATATGAGCCAAGTGTCACCGGGTTGGTTGCAAGATGCGGAAGTGAAACCGGAAGCGTCAAAAGAGAAAAAATAAATCGGTGGAAAAACGTTGGATTTTTTAACCGCACTTTAAATGAAATAGGCACCTTCAAGGTGCCTATTTTGATTGCCGTTTATACTTATTTGGCTTTTTGCATAAAGGCTTTATCGCTCAATATACGCAACGGCTGCATATCGCTGTCACCCACAATCACGCGGGTCGGATCGGAGCGTAAACAGCTGCCGGCGTAATGTCCGCCCACGGTGAAGGTGCACACCTGCACATACTGATCTTCCACTTTCGGCAAACACCAGAGTTGCTGGTAAATGTTTTCTTGTTTATCAAAACGCCCGTTGGTGCTGTCCAACACCGTTTTGCATTCGCCAATCAGTTTCACGTTATCGCCGCGCCGACCGGCAATGGGTTTTTGCGCGTAGCCGTTAGCGATTAATTCAGGCGTCAGTTCAAACCCGGCCTCCAACAAATAGCGGTGATTCGGGAACAATGACCACAACACCGGCAAAATGGCTTTATTGCTCGGAATTGCCGTCCATAACGGTTCATACACCAATACTTCCGGGCGTAACAGCACGTCAATCAAGCGCACTTTATCTTCCGCATAACCGGTGCGGATCGGCGGGGCGACCTCGCGCCCTGTGGCATCTTCCCGCAATTGTTCCAGCACGGTTTCCCACGCCCAGGTTTTCCACACGCTTTGTACCCGTTGATTTTCATCGTCCAACAATTGCCCACGGGTGTCCCAATGCAAGCCCTCCGTGCCGTGGATGATTTTGGTGTTGAAGCCTGCTTGCGTCAGCGCATCGCGCATAAAGAGGGCGTGATATTCTTCCTCCGCATCATGATCCTGCATAATATGCACCAGCGGCGTGGCGTGGCTGTGTTTCCAAGTGTCCGCCAAGGCGTTGCGCAAGCCCTCGCTTGGGTCATGCCCTGCGGTTAAGCCTGCTTGTGCCGCCCAGCGCGGTAGAATCGCCCCCGCTTCGGCATGGCAGGAGGCGGAGTCGGCGTTGTATTCATACACTTTCAAACCGCGCTCATCCAGACAAAAATCCATTCTGCCGGTGATAGTTTGATAACGGCGATTTTGCCAAGATAAACGCAGACGCGGCCAAAGCAGTTTAGGAATGTTGAAATATTGCAATAACTTATCGTCTTTCAGCACTTTGTCGGTAGCGTGCAAATACATCAAATGCAACTCGTTGGTGGCGCGAATTAATTCATGCTGTGCGCTTTCCGACAGCGTGAAATAGCGATATTGGTCGCCGTGATTCACTCTATGCCCCTGCATTGCCTTCACATAAGCCGCTTCCAACGGTTTTTCCTCATTAAGCCAATTTGCCGCGAATTGCCCTTGGTTTTCGACGCGTTCCGCATGAATGGCGAGTTTCGCCGCTTCCGGCATCGGTTGCGGCAGGCTGAATTCCTCGTTGTCCGTTTGAATCATCCAACCGAGAATTTCCGTGTCATCAAAGGTATCCTGCAAGCGATAACCTTCCGCCGTAACCGTCATCGGCAGCTCGCGCGTCCATTGCTGACCGCTCGGCAGGCGGGAATGAATCACATTTTGTTCGGCGATACGCACTCTGTCCGTCAGCACCTCGGTGATAATCGCCACATGCCCGGTGTGTTTAAACTCCCCGCCTTCCTGCCAAATCAGCAATGCACCGCATGCCGGCGCACGCTTGCCGCCATTGGCAAAGGCTTGTAACGGCAACAACGCGTCGTTCACCACTTGACGCAAGAAGCGCAACGAAAAGATTTCGTACGCCATGCCCACATCGGTGAACACCATGCCGTAATTAAGGTAAAGATAGCGCCGCGCGAACTCCACACACTGCCATTTGTAGCCCATGTATTCGCCGCCGAGGTAGCTACGAAAAGCGGCATCATCAGGGAATTCCTGCGCATCCGCCGTGTTGTAATCTGAAGAATAAATGGCAACGCCGCCGGGCGCATAACCCAACAGGCTGCCGAAAGGATCATGTGTTGTGATATTAGGTGAGCGATCCGGCATAACAACTCCGAAATGGTAAATCAGGGCGATAGTATAGATCTTTTAACCCATTGCCCCCAAAGAGTTTGATCAGAAATTTAATGAAAAAAATGACCGCACTTTTGGCGTGTAATCAGGGGGAATAAGCAACGTCTACTTATGCCCTAAAGAACGGTTTGATGCGTTTTTACTTTTTCTTGTAAAGCGGTTTCAAATACCAATCGTTGACTCTCGTCGCTGAAAGCCGAATGAGGAATGAGTAAAAAGAAGCCGGTATTAATTCTTATTGTTAAATAACCAAATTTATTTTCAATGTGGTGAATATAGTTGTAATTATACAAAGTGCGGCAAGTCTCTATTTCCACATATAACCCATCTTCTTGAATTCGTATAGTTTTCTTTTCTTTCTCAATTCCGCTATATACCTGACTTCGAAAAGCAAGGTTATATAAATAATGTCGTATTAAAACAGCATATAGAAATGCGAAGACTGAGATGGCAAGCAATATATGTCCTGCATAGTAGGCTAAGATATTTTCATAATAACTATAAAATTCCTCTTCCCAGTTCATCATTTCATAAGCAATGTAAATGCTTGGGATGAGAAAAAATAAATACAACAAAAAATCGCCTGCATGTATCATTTTGCTGAATTTATTTTGTTTATAAGCATTGCGGCTAAGTGCTCGGGAGGCTTTAGAATAATTTTTATCTAATGCAGGTTGAAATGTGATTTCCATTTATTCTCCGAGTTATTTATGTTTCTTCAAAAGTGCGGTCAGTTTTTCCATCACTTTTTCAGGAATAATATCGATCAAACTCTGATGATACCCCTCCGCGCTGTCGGTACTTTTGCGCACTTTAATCAAATCGCCTTCAATTAAACGAATGATTTCGGCGTTGTCCGATAACGGCGGGGTGTAGTGCGGGCTGGTCGGACCGTATAACGCCACCAACGGACGATCCGTGGCGGCGGCGATGTGCATTAAGCCGCTGTCATTGCTGACCACAGCGGTGCAGTTGGCGATTAAATCCACCGCCTGATTCAGGTTGGTTTGCCCCGCCAAATTCAAACAGAAAGGTTGCAATTCGGCAGGTAAGGCGTTACGAATTTGCTCACCGGCGTCCACATCTTTCGGCGAACCGAACAGTTCCACCGCGTAACCCTGTTCAATGAGCATCCGCGCCAATTCGGCATAATGATAATGCGGCCAACGCTTCGCCGGACCGAATTCCGCGCCGGGGCAGAAACCGATAATCGGACGCCCGCCTAAAAGTGCGGTCTGTTTTTCAAATGTTTTTAAGGTTTCTGCCTGTTGCGTCGGCTCGACGGTCAAATAAGGTTTGAGCACCGGAATGTCGGTGGCTTGCGGCACGGCATCTTGTTCAAACGCCAACGCCACATAACGCTGCACCATCATCGGGTAATCCCGTTTGTTGCGGCGTAAATCGTTGAGCAGAAAATAGCGGCTTTCCCCTTTCCAGCCGCGACGCACGGCGATTTTCGCAAACAGCGGAATCAACGCCGATTTCAACGAATTCGGCAACACAATCGCCATATCATATTGATTACGCAATGCTTTGCCCAAACGGTAGCGCTCGCACAAGGCGAATTTGCCGTGCCCAAGCGGCATTTCAATGGCGTTGCGCACCTCCGGCATACGCGCCAACAAGGGCTTACACCAATTGGGCGCCATCACGTCGATTTGGCAATTCGGATATTGGCGTTTGAGTTGTTGATACAAACTGTGCGACATCATCATATCGCCGACCCAAGACGGGCCGATAATCAGGATATTCATGTTTAGCCTTGTGGTGGTAAAAGTGCGGTTAAAAAACACGATGAATTTTATTCATAAGTGCATTCGTTCGCTTATTCACCCTAAAGGGCCGTTGGCAAAGCCAGCGTTGAAAAAGCGTTGCTTTTTTTACCGCACTTTATTGTGGTTTTGAATACGGGAGAGGAGATTATTTATTCAACCACGCCATATATTCCGCCACGCCTTGCGCCACGGTTTTGAACGGTTTGTCGTAGCCGGTGGCGCGCAGTTTGGTTAAGTCCGCTTGGGTGTATTCTTGGTAGCGGGATTTTAAGTGTTCCGGGAACAGGATGGTTTCCACTTCGCCTTTGTTGTGGAATTTGATTACGGCTTTTGCCACTTCGGCGAAGGATTCGGCGTTGCCGGTGCCGCAGTTGAAGATGCCGGAGATGTTATGTTGCCAACACCAAATGTTCACGGCGGCGACGTCGCCCACATACACGAAATCGCGGCGGAAGTGTTCGCTGCCGGCAAATAATTTCGGGTTTTCGCCTTTCAGGATTTGGTTGTTTAAGTGGAACGCCACGCTTGCCATGGAACCTTTGTGACCTTCACGCGGGCCGTACACGTTGAAGTAACGGAAACCGCACACCGGCGATTGCGCTTCCGGCAGGATGGCGCGCACATATTGGTCGAATAGGAATTTGGAATAGCCGTACACGTTCAATGGACCTTCAAATTCGCGTTCTTCGCGGAATTCGGTTTTGTCGCCGTAGGTGGCGGCGCTGGAGGCATAGAGGAACGGGATTTGGCGATCTAAGCAATAATGCAGCAACTCTTTGGAATATTCGTAGTTGTTGTGCATGATGTATTTGCCGTCCCATTCAGTGGTGGCGGAGCATGCGCCTTCGTGGAACACGGCGTCGATGTCGCCTAAGTCGTCGCCGGCGATAATGGAGGCGATGAAATCTTCTTTGTCGCAATAATCGGCGATGTCCAAATCCACTAGATTGATGAATTTTGTGCCGTCTTTTAAGTTATCCACCACTAAAATATCTTTACGACCCATGTCGTTTAATGCTTTGACGATGTTGCTGCCGATAAAGCCCGCGCCGCCTGTTACGATAATCATAGTTCTGTCCTTTTGCTAGATGTGAAAGTTGTTGTCATTGTAATAGATTTGCCCGTCGAGGTAAAAGCATGGCGAGTTTTAAAGAGGTTTTTCAAGTTATAAAAACGTCGCCAAAAACAACCGCACTTTTAAGCCCCAATAGCTTGTCCAGCCGGTGGTTGCCAAGTCCATTTTACCCTGATGCAAAATGATGATGGTCGGCGTGACGCCTACATCCCATCGATTCGCCAATTCGCCTTGCGGATCGTTGACCGTGGTAAACCCGTATTGATGTTCCGTCAGATAATTCGTCACCTCCTGCGTGGAGCCGGAGCGCAACGCCACGGAAACCACGGGATAGCCATCCTTTGCCAAGTCGTTAATTGCCGGCGAGGTGTAACGGCAATAACTGCACCATGTGCCCCAAAAATAGAGAATGGTTGGCTTGTCTTGCGCCAGTTGCGGCAGAAAAAACGGATTGCCCTGCAAATCATATAATGCCGTGGCGTTGATGTTATCCGGCACGGTCGGTTTGCGAATAAAATCCAAAATGCTACTCATCACCAGTAAGGTGAGCAGCAACGAAACGGTGTTTTTGAATAATTTGGAGAAGTTAATGGTTTTCACGGCGATCTCTGGCTTCATGTTTTGTACCTTTTGCCAGCATTCTGAGCTGTAAAATCAAGCGCTCTTTTAACTGTTCCCGCTCCGCTTTGCTCATGTCCAAGGCGTTGGCTCCGGCGGTGAATACGATTGTCACCATGCCTTCCGCCTGCACATAGGCAATGTATTGGGAATAGTGGTTTTTGTGGGCGATGTATTCCGACAGTTCGTCGATAAAATGCTTAATTTCGCGGGCGGCGGCGGTGCGGAAGGCGTGCGATGTGCCGGAGCTTTCGCGCAATAACAGGCGAAATACGTTCGGGCTGTTGTTGATAAATTCGAAGAAGGTTTCCACCGAAATCACGATCACGCTGCCGCCGTTGGCAATGCGTTTCCGTGCCTGACGCATGAGTTGGCGCAGAATTAAGCCCGCTTCGTCCACCATGGTGAGGCCGAGCTCGTCCATGTCGCGAAAATGCCGATAGAACGAGGTCGGCGCAATGCCGGCTTCGCGGGACACTTCCCGTAAACTTAAATTGGAAAAACTTTTTTCTGCCGTAAGTTGATTAAAAGCCGCATCAATTAAAGCGCGACGGGTTTTTTCTTTTTGTTGCGCGCGAATACCGACCATGGGTTGCTCCCTTAAGATAAGATAGATTTAACCGATTGACTCACTGCGTTTGCCACACGTTCATAACGGGCGCGTAACGGTGAACCGGGGCGATAAACCAAAGTGATATTGCGGGACGGCTCCGGATCGTGGCAAGGCAGGTATTTCACGCCGCCGCGATTACCTTCGCTGAGCACGGCAAGTTGCGGCATTAAGGTCACGCCCGCATTCGCGGCGACCATGTTGCGCAGCGTTTCCAAGCTGGTTGCCTGAAAATGTGAATTTTCCCGCGCACCGGCGGTGAAGCAATAGCCTAATGCCTGATTACGCAAGCAATGCCCGTCGTCCAACATCAGCATTTCACAGTCTTTCAACAGCGACATCGGGACGGATTCTTTAGTTGACCAAGGATGGTGATCGGCGATGGCAAGTAGCATTTTTTCGTTGAACAGTTGGACTTCAATAAAGGCTTCCGTTTCCGGCACGGATGCGACAATGGCGCAATCCAATCGACCGGTTTCCAGTTGTTCCAATAATTGATGGGTTTGCGCTTCATAAAGGAACAGTTCCAGTTCCGGGAAACTTTCTTTTAAGGTCGACACGATATGCGGCATTAAATAAGGTCCCACCGTCGGGATCACGCCTACATGCAGCGGGCCGGTCATTTCTTTGCCTTGGTTGCTCGCCATTTCTTTGAGTAATTTCACTTCGCGCAACACGGTTTTTGCTTGATCCACCAATAACAAACCCGATTGGGTGAATAATACTTTACGGCTGGTACGTTCCAATAAAATAATGCCGAGTTCGTCTTCCAGTTTACGAATTTGTCCGCTTAGGGTCGGTTGGCTCACATGGCAGGAGTCCGCCGCACGGCGAAAGTGCTTGTGTTCGGCAAGGGCGACAAGGTATTCTAAATCACGAATATTCATAGGTCCTCATTATAGAAAGTAGCAATTAAAAAAATAGAATTAATTGATTGTGACTATATCATAATTTTACCTATAATTCATCGTCCTTTAGAGATTGCTTAGGTTTTGAGCGACAGTCTCTAATCCGTTCCACATTATTAACAGGAGAAAAATCTATGTCCAATATGGAAGGTAAAAAAGTTCCTCAGGTGACATTCCGCACTCGCCAAGGCGACAAATGGGTTGATGTTACTACATCCGAATTATTTGATAACAAAACCGTTATCGTTTTCTCTCTACCGGGCGCATTCACCCCGACTTGTTCTTCTTCCCACTTACCACGTTATAACGAATTAGCACCGGTATTCAAAAAATACGGCGTTGACGACATTCTTGTGGTTTCCGTGAACGATACTTTCGTCATGAACGCATGGAAAGAAGATGAAAAATCCGAAAACATCACTTTCGTGCCGGACGGTAACGGCGAATTCACCGAAGGCATGGGCATGTTGGTCGGTAAAGAAGATTTAGGTTTCGGCAAACGTTCATGGCGTTATTCTATGCTCGTGAAAAACGGCGTAGTAGAAAAAATGTTCATCGAACCAAACGAACCGGGCGACCCGTTCAAAGTGTCCGATGCCGACACCATGTTGAAATACCTTGCACCACAACACCAAGTTCAAGAGTCCATCTCTATCTTCACTAAACCGGGCTGTCCGTTCTGTGCAAAAGCAAAACAAATGTTACATGAAAAAGGCTTGAGCTTTGAAGAAATCGTATTAGGCCACGATGCTACTATCGTGAGTGTACGTGCGGTTTCCGGTCGTGCGACCGTGCCACAAGTCTTCATCGGTGGTAAACACATCGGCGGTAGCGACGATTTAGAAGCGTACTTCGCGAAATAATCAACGCAAACCCAATAAAAAAGGACGTCATTTCGGCGTCCTTTTTGTTTTGCGTATTTTGGTTTACTCAATAATGCGGCGGCGGGGTTTCTTCCGCCTGACTGGCAATGTTGGAAGGCTGCATGTCTTTCATTTTATTCACCACATAACGCAATTGCAGCTGCATTTTATCCAAGAGAAATTGTTGCTCGACCAACGCCTGATTCAATTCCTCAATCAGCGCCTCCTGAAAGGTCGCTTTCATCTCCAATTCGGCGATCCGTTGCTCTAAATTTTGTTGCATGGACATAATAATTCCCAAATAAATGTTGTGAATTTGTTGAATCCGTTTTACCCTATTCAACGCATTTTTCACTTATTATAAAGGATCGAACACAATGTTAAAAATGAAGAAAGTTTCAGCGCTGGCACTCGTTTTAAGTGCGGTCGTTTCTCACAACGTTTTTGCGGAAAGTAAAGCCGATGCAAAATTCAACGACGATTCCTCCTATGCGGTAGGGGTGTTATTCGGCTCCGATTTACAAGGCTTAATTAGCGCACAAAAAGGCGTGATCGACTACAACAATGCGAAAGTCATCGCCGGGATTTCCGACGTCTTAAACGGCAAAGTGAAATTGGAAGGCAATAAAGAAATCGCCACTGCCTTACAAGGCATTGATGCCAAATTAAAAGCGGAAAATGAAAGACGCGTCGCTGAAGTGACGAAAAAAGCGGAAGAAGAAGGCAAAAAATTCTCCGATGAGTTTGCTAAGAAAAGCGGCGTGAAGAAAACCGCGTCCGGCTTGTTATACCACGTGGAAAAAGAAGGTTCCGGCGATGCCATTAAAGCCACCGACGTGGTGAAAGTTCACTATACCGGTAAATTGCCGGACGGCACTGTTTTTGACAGCTCACGCGATCGCGGCACACCAGCCGAATTTCCGCTAAATAAAGTGATTAAAGGCTGGACCGAAGGTCTGCAATTAGTCAAAAAAGGCGGTAAAATCGAGTTGGTTATTCCGGCGGATTTAGCCTACGGTGAAGACGGCGCGGGCGATAAAATCCCACCGCACTCCACACTTTACTTCGACGTTGAAGTGTTGGACGTGACCCCGGCGAAATAAGCGAAAAAACGACCGCACTTTTTAGGCGACCGGCTTAAAGTGCGGTCATTTATTTCAACAAATAACAACAATAAACACGTTCTTTCATGTTAACGGATAAACGACCTTTTACCAACGAAGATCGCACCATTTTGAATTCTTATATTGCCGTGGTTGACGGCGTGAGTGCGCTTATCGGACAACATTGCGAAATCGTTCTGCATTCTTTCGAGGATTTGGAACATTCCGCCATTTACATCGCCAACGGACACAACACCAACCGCCAAGTGGGTTCGCCCATGACGGATTTCGCGTTGCGCTCATTACACAACATGAAATCGGAAAGCGTCAGCAAACCTTATTTTACCCGCGCGAAGAAAAACAGCGGTTTAATGAAATCGGTGACTATCGCCATTCGCAACAGCTCAAAACGCATTATCGGCTTGCTTTGTATCAACATCAATTTAGACGTGCCGGTGTCGCAATTTTTGCAAAATTTTATCCCGACGCCCGATCACAGCGAAACTTCTGCGGTGAATTTTGCCAGTTCGGTAGAAGAGCTGGTGGTGCAAACCGTGGAAAAAACCATTGAGGAAATCACCGCCGATCGCATGGTAGCGAACAATAACAAAAACCGTCAAATCGTGGTTTCCCTGTATGAAAAAGGCATTTTCGACATTAAAGACGCCATCAATTTAGTGGCGGAGCGCCTCGATATTTCGCGCCACACCGTCTATTTATACATCCGCCAAATCAAACAGGATCAGGACGAATAATCATGGATTACGTGTTGGTGGTTAAACAACCGGTTTACGGCAGCCAAGGCGCCTTTCTGGCGTATCAGCTGGCGTTAGAGTTAGCGAAAAAACACCGTATTCGCCAACTCTTTTTTTATCAGGATGGCGTCAGTAACGGCAACGCCTTGGTTTATCCCGCCAACGACGAATTCAATTTAGTTCAGGCTTGGCAGGCGTTTTCCCGCCAATTTAATGTGCCGCTCCATTTATGCGTTGCCGCCGCCCAACGACGTGGCGTGGTGGATACGGATTCTGCCGCCGATAAAAGTGCGGTTAACTTGGCGGACGTTTTTCAACTTGCCGGTTTGGGCGAGTTCAGCCAAGCATTGTTACAAGCGGATCGGGTGATCACCTTATGAGCAAACTCGCTTTTATTTTTCGTCACGCGCCTTATGGCACGGCAAATACGCGGGAAGGATTAGACGCGCTACTTGCCGCCACGGCATTTTGCGCGGAAGAAGACATTGCAGTGTTTTTTCTGGATGACGGCGTGCTGAATTTGCAGCCGCAACAACACGCGGAATCGACTTTACAAAAAGACACCGCCAGCGCCTTGAAATTACTGAATTTATACGAAATCGAGCAACGTTATGTGTGCGTCGATTCCCTACAACAATTTGGGCTTAAGCCGCAGGATTTGATGTTGACTTGCGAGACTTTACCGCGTGCGCGGTTACTATCAATCCTACAACAAAGTGAAAAAATTCTGACTTTCTAATGATGCTTTATACCTTTTCCCAATCTCAATATTCGCAAACGGAACTGGAACGTTATTTGTTGAACGCCGGCGCGCAGGATGCGGTGGTGTTATGGCAGGACGGCGTGTTGCTGGCGTTAAAACAGGCGGATTTGCTGGCGCGTTGCGAAGCGCCGTGTTTTGCCTTGGAAATGGATATTTCGGCGAGAAATTTAACCGCACTTTTGCCTGAAAACGCAAAAGTGCGGTTGATTTCTTTGGCGGATTTCGTGGCAATCAGCGAGCAATATTACCCGCAAATCGCCCTATAAGTGACGGGCTAGATTTCATATTCCACGCAAACGGGAATTTTCGCCTGCAAGAGGAATTGTTTGGTGCGCTCCTGTTGCGGGTTTTCGAAAAATTCACGGGCGTTGTTTTGTTCCACAATATTGCCGTCCGCCATTAAAATCACCCGATCCGCCACATCGCGGGCGAATTGCAATTCATGGGTGACGATAATCATCGTCCAGCCTTCCTGCGCCAGTAATTTCAACGTTTGTAGCACTTCGCCCACCAATTCCGGGTCGAGCGCGGAGGTCGGCTCGTCCAGCAGAATAATGTCCGGTTGCACCGCTAAGGCGCGCGCAATGCCCACCCGCTGCTGTTGACCGCCGGAAAGCTGCGACGGGTACAACGCCATTTTGTCTTTCAACCCCACTTTGGTAAGCAATTCCACGGCGCGTTGTTCCGCCTCCGCTTTGCTTTTCTTTTGTACCACCACCATGCCCTCCATCACGTTCTCAAGTGCAGTGCGATGGGGGAACAAATTGTATTGCTGGAACACCATGGAGGAGCGACGGCGCAGTTTCAGTTCGTCGGCTTTGCTGATTTTCTTGGCAAAATCCAAAGACAGGCTGCCGTCGGTAAACCGTAGCGTGCCTTGCTCCGCGCGTTCCAACAAATTCAAACAGCGCAAAAAAGTAGTTTTGCCTGAGCCGGACGGGCCGAGAATCGCCACCACTTCGCCTTTTTCGATATGAAAATCGATCCCTTTCAACACCGGATTGCCGTTAAATGTTTTATGAATATTTTTAACCTCTAACATACGGACTCCTTAGGCTTGCAGATGACGGGACAGACGTTTTTCCAAACGCCCTTGGGCGAATGACAAGACCAGACAAATGCACCAATAAATCAACGCCGCTTCGCTATAAATCATAATAAATTCATAGTTTTCCGCCGTAATATTTTGCGCCACGCGGAACATTTCGGTGACCAGCACCAAGGACGCCAGAGAGGTATCTTTCACGTTGCTGATAAAGGTGTTGGAGAGCGGCGGCACGGAGACACGCAAGGCTTGCGGCATGATGGTGCGGGTGAAAGTTTGGAAATAATTCATGCCGATAGAATAGGAGGCTTCCCATTGCCCTTTCGGAATGGATAAAATCGCCGCGCGAATGGTTTCCGAGGCGTAAGCGCCGATGTTAATGGAAAAGGCGATAATCGCCGTCGGGAACGGATCGAGCTTGATTCCCACTTCCGGCAAGCCGTAGAAAATAATGAAAATCTGCACCAACATCGGCGTGCCGCGAATGGTGGAAACATAAATGCGACAGAGTAGTTGCAACACACGCAAGCCGATGCCGCTTTTCGGCATGGTACGAATCACCGCCACGCCCAATGCAATCACCAAGCCGGCGAAAAAGGAGATTATCGCCAGCGGAATGGTTTTATCAATTGCCGCTTCTAACATAGGCCAAAAAGAGCTGATGACTTCATCAGCTCTTTCTGCGTTCATAAACGGAAGGGAGGCGAGAAAATTATTGAGTAATGTCATCGCCGAACCATTTTATTGAGATTTGTTTCAAAGTGCCGTCTTTTCTTAATTCGTCCAGCGCTTGGTTGATTTTTTCCACCAATGGCTCTTCCCCTTTCAATACCGCGAAACCGGAAGGCACTTTTTCGTCGCGTTTCACGGCGATTTTTAAGCCGGCATTCGGTTGTTTTTTGAAATAATCCAACACTGCAAGTTGGTCATTCACCGTAGTTTCGGCGCGATCTTGGGTGATTAATTTCAGCGCTTGCGCCAAGCCGTCCACCACGATCAATTCCGCGCCGTTGGCTTTGGCGATTTTGCCGTAGTTACTGGTTAACGATTGTGCCGCTTTTTTGCCTTTTAAATCTTCAAAGGTTTTAATGCTGTCGTCGCCTTCTTTGGTCACGATAACCGCGGTGGAGTAGTTATAAGGCGCGGTATAAAGGTACTTTTTCAAACGTTCCGGGCTTGGATTGGTTTGGTTGGCGATAAGGTCGAAGCGTTTTGCATTCAACCCGGCATACATGGAATCCCATTGGGTTTCGTTAAATTGAATTTTTAAGCCTAAACGTTGTGCCACCGCTTCGATCACTTCCACGTCAAAGCCGGTTAATTTGCCGCTGTCGTCATGGAAGGTGAACGGCGCGTAAGTGCCTTCGGTGCCCACTAATAAGGTTTTGGTTTTTTCTACGCGATCGGAAATTTCACCCGCCATGGCTTGTGTGGCGATGCCGAATGCCAAACCGGATAACAATAATGCTTTTGCGAAAACGGATTTTTTCATAAGTTGTTCCTCTATTTTGCGAATTTGTTCAATAAGACGAAAAGTGCGGTCAATTATTACAGTAAATTTTGCCTTAACCAAATAATCATTTTCTCTATCGTATAACAGAAAGATATAAAATAGTCTATAAAATCAACGATATTTGTCTAAAAAACGATAATAGTTCACGCCGATTTTTAACGCCAGATTCTTCACCAGCTTGCCGCCGAACACCGAAGGCACTTTTAACTTGCCGAAAATCGCCAGACGTTCGTCATTGCCCAAAATGGCTTCCGCCACAATGCGCCCTGCCAATCCGGTGAGCGCCACGCCGTGTCCGGAATAGCCTTGAGCAAAATAAAGATGCGGCGAAATACGTCCGAAGTGCGGGTTGGCATTGAGGGTCATGTCCACCGGTCCGCCCCAGCCGTAGTCGATTTTAACGTTTTCCAGCTGCGGAAAAACGTGCAGCATATTGCCGCGCATCACCTCAATCATGTCCTTTTCCGAACTGGAATCGCTGCCGAACAGCAAGCGGTTGTCGGCGCTTAAACGGTAATAATCCAGCAGATAATTGCTGTCACACACGGACATGCCGTTATTAATCACCGAATCGGCGGTGGCTTGATCGAGGGGCTCGGTGGCGATAATAAAACTTTCCACCGGCAAAATTTTGCGTGCAATGCCGTGATGAATGCTTTTCGGTAGCGCGTCGATATAAGCGTTGGTCGCTAACACCACGTCTTTGGCGACAACCGCACTTTGATCGGTAATGACTTCAATTTCCGTCGCCTTTTCACGCAAATCCACCACCGGCGATTGCTCATAAATGCGCACGCCCAGATCCAAACAGGCTTTCGCCAAACCGAGGCAATAATTTAGCGGGTGCAAATGTCCGGAATTACTGTCGTATAACGCGCCGCAATAAATTTTGCTGCCCAAATGTTGCTCCAGTTTTGCCTTGTCCCACAGCTGCATATTCTGATAGCCGAAAATCTCGTGGCTGGCTTTCTCAACGGCGATTAAATCCTCCATGCGACGTTCATTTAACGCCAACGTGGCATAGCCTTTTTTCCAGTCGCATTGAATGCCGTACTTATTAATGCGTTCGTCGATAATATCAATGGCCTCCAACGACATTTGCCACAGCTTACGGGCGGTTTCCAAGCCCACCTGCGCGATATATTCGTCAATACCGTCCTCAAAGCCGTTAATCGCCTGCCCGCCGCTACGCCCCGACGCGCCGAAGCCCACCCGCGCGCCTTCCAGCACGATCACGCTTTTGCCTTGCTCGGCAAGCTCCAACGCGGTGGATAAACCGAAAAAACCCGCCCCGACGACACACACATCGGCGGATTCTTTTTGGCTTAACGGCGGCAACTCAAAATGTTGGTTGCGGGTGGCGGAATAATAGGATTCGATATGTTCTTGATGTGAAAACGCTAGCATAAAAAAGGCCTGTAATGGAAAGTGGGTGCATATTACTACGCAAAGGGGAGATGTCAATATTTGCCGCGAAGGCCGGAAAAGTGCGGTAGGTTTTTCGAGTATTTTGGGAGGTGAAAAACGCGGTAGGTTTTAACCGCACTTTGAGGTGTTAAAGTGCGGTCATTTTTCCACATGAATTTTATGTGCCGTAAATCTCGCTTTTGCAGGCATGCGTTCACGAATGCGTTCGCGATTGAGCGCCAGCGCCGGTTCGGTGGGTTCGTAATCCAGCCATAAAGCGGGATCCGATGGTAAATCGTCGTTCCAAATGTATTGCACGTTAAAACCGCGCGCTTTGCATTCGGCGTGCAAGAGGTCGTAGCGTTTTTTCAGAAATGCCATTTTATTGAAGAAAAAGCGCACATGCCCTTCGCCTAATTTGTATTCCGTAGGTTGTCCTTTCAAGTGAAATTTGCCTTTGGCGACAGCGTTGGGAATGCGGGTAAGTTCGCGATGTTCGGCGAGTAAATGCTGATCGCACAATTCGGCGGGCGGCACAAGGTTGATTCGGGTCATTGTTTTTCCAGATTAAGCGGATAATGAGGCGACATACTAGAAGAAAGCCGACGCGGCGTCCAGCGTATTTTTCGCACTCCTCCGATTTGATAACGAATCTTATTTGAATAATATCCAACGGTTTTAATCAACCTTTTTATACTTAACATTAGGATATTGCTATGAAACAAACCGTTCTACGTCGCCTTTTAGTTGCCGCCTTATTGGCGTTCGGTATGCAGGCACAGGCTGAAGTAAAAACCATTAAAGATGTGCTGGGGCGTGAGGTGAAGGTGGACGTGCCGGTAAAAAACGCGGTGCTGGGCTTTTATTATCCCGATTATATTGCGGTTACCGGCGTAGAGAACTTCAAGCATATTGCGGGCATTTCCCGTGAATTCTGGGAGAAATTTAACCCGGGCAGTTGGGTGCTATTCAGTGAGAAAATGCCGGAGCTGAAGAACATTGCCGATGTGGGCAATGTGAATACAGGCACGTTTTCCACGGAAAAAACCTTAGCCTTAAAGCCTGATGTCTTAATTCTGGCGGAATGGCAATATCAAACCTTGGCGAGCGAATTGCCGCGGATCGAACAAGCGGGCGTGCCGATTGTGGTGGTGGATTTTAATGCGCAAACCGTTGAGCGCCACACTCAAAGCGCACGTATTTTCGGACAACTTGCAGGCACCGAAGCGCGTGCGGAGAAAATCGCCAAGGAGTACGCCGACGGTATCGCCGACATTCAAAAGCGCGTGAAAGCCGCCAATCAACCGAAACCGAAAATTTATATTGAATTCGGTAACAAAGGCCCGGGCGAATACAGCTTCACGTTCGGTAAAAATATGTGGGGCGCCATTGCCGACACCGTCGGCGGCGATAATGTCAGTGCGCCTTTCGTGGAAAATTGGGGGCCGATCAACGCGGAGCAATTGCTGACCGCCAAACCGGAGGTGGTGATTATTTCCGGCACGGAAATGGGACACGACACCAACGCGGAAATGATGTCCATGGGCATCGGTATTACGGAGGATGACGCGCAAAAACGTCTTAAAGGTTTCACTCAACGTCCCGGTTGGAACGAGCTTCCGGCAGTGAAAAATCATCGGGTGTACGGCATTTATCACACCGCGTCTCGCTCCATGGTGGATTTAGCCAGTGCGCAATTTATGGCGAAAACCCTGTATCCGCAGGCATTTGCCGATGTGGATCCGCAAAAGACTTTTATGGATTTCCACAAAAACTACTTGCCGATCACGCCGACGGGCACATTTTTCATTCATCTGAAATAAGTTAAAAAACGCGGTGAAAAACCACCGCACTTTTCATGCTCCCCTCTTTAGAAAAAAGAGGGGACGCATCATTGCAACGCCTCTAACGCCTGATGATATTCCTGCGATTGTTCCAGCAAAATCTTGGCGGCTTCGCGCAGTTTATCCACATCGGATTCCGGCAAATAGAAAGATGTGCCGATATTAAGCACTTCTTTTTTCAATCGGCCTTCCGGCAAATGGCGTAAACTCAAATTCACAAAATAAATCCGAATCTTCACGTCTTTTTTACGCTTGGCGTAAGCGTTCCATTGATCGGCAAATTTTTGCGAATATCGCACCGTCGATTCCGTGGCTTTATCAATGGGCACGCTAATCACCGTGTTCACCACCTCCCGTACACCCGGCACATCCGCCGAGGTATCAATTTGGCTGGTGCGCTCATTTTGCGCATTCACGTTCACCACCACAATGTTGCGCAGGTTGGATTTTTTCAGTTCCGCATACAATTTGCGCATGCTCAACAAATTGGACATATCCAATAAACTTGCCAAGCCCAGATTGTCCGTCAACCCGCCGTCCACCAAATGCAAATAGGTTTTATCAGAGTTATTTTGATAGCGCGCCAGACGTTTTTTCATCGCTTCAAAGTTGTTCAACAACAGGCGATTGCCGGGGAGCGCGGCAAGCCTGTCTTTTTTCGTGTCGATATGACAAGCGCCGCCATGATTATTCAGCGTAATGGGAGAAAAGATTAACGGCACGGCGCTGGACGCCGCCACCGCGCGGGCAATTTCAATATCGTTTAAATCCAGACAAAGCCAATCGAAGAAATCTTGCGTAAAAGACACTTTTTCGCCCGCCGTCATATCGGTGGCGCTGATGACGGCAAAGGGACCTTTACGTTGTTGGACGAGATCGGCAAATTTTTTCCCCTTATACAACGCAAGATTCAGCTGTTCCTGTAATAAATCGCTGCGCCCGAATTGCGGTGAAGTGAGTCGCGGCACATTGCCTACCGACAGCACCTCATTAATCACTTTTTTCTGAAAATCTTTTTTCAAAAAGGATTCCTTAAATTTCGGAATAACATCCTGCCCTTCCAAGGCGAAATACGCCGCCAACACCGAACCGCCCGACACACCGTACACCACATCAATGTTTTGCAACAAAGTGTCGCCTTTTTCCGTCGGGCGCACCGGCGTATGTTGGAACTGTTCCAACACCCCGTACCCCAAAGACGCCGCCCGCGATCCGCCGCCGGAAAAGGTCACAATCACCAGATTTTCTTTTTCCAACGCCTGTTGCATGGTGTTTTCCAAACGATAACCTGTTTGCGGATCGATTTGTTCAAGGGTTTTGGCAGGTTGATAAAGAACAGAATGACAGGCGGCAAGCAACAAAACACAGCCGCATAACAACGCAAATCTGAAAGGGAAATGGACGCGTTTCATGACAGTATCCTTTTGGTGAGCTTGGATAAAATTTATTCTACAACGCTTGTGTGAAAGGGAAAAGTGCGGCGGTTTTTCTCAGCATTTTTTATCCCATGCTAGCGCAGGCTTCACGGTATAACGCTGTAACCTGCCGATATAAAAGGCACAGGTTAGGATATGCGCGTTATCAGAGGGATAATTTTCATTTACTCAAAAACACCAATCTGGAATTACCGCCTAATCCCACCTATAATGCCTCCGATTCAATCAACTATCGAGGTAAAAAATGGCTTTACAACCCGTACCCCTAGAAAAATTCTACCTCCTGCTCAACCACGGCCCCACCGTGATGGTGTCCGCCAAACACGACGGCGTGGAAAACGTCATGTCTGCCGCATGGTCTTGCGTGCTGGATTTTTATCCCAATCCCAAAGTTACCATCGTTTTGGACAAAGCCGCCTACACACGCGGACTGGTCGAAGGCAGCGGCTATTTTGCCCTGCAAGTGCCGTTTGCAAGTCAGGCACAAACCGTCATCGCGATGGGGCAAAGCCGCAAGGACAATCCGAACAAACTCGCCGACAACGGCATAGAACTGTTTTACCAAAGCGACGCGGATATTCCGCTGGTCAAAGGCTGCTCTGCCTATATTTTGTGCAAACTCATCCCCGAGCCGCACAACCAGCAAAACCACGATCTGTTTATCGGTCAAGTTATCGCTGCCTATGCCGACGACCGCGTGTTCCGCAATGGGCATTGGGAATTTGACGAAGTGGGCGACGAGTTGAAAAACCTGCACTATGTCGCAGGCGGGCAGTTTTATATTACGGGCAAAGGCATCAATGTCAAAAGCGATATGCCGTTCTAATTGAGTCACTCACGTGGTTAAGTTATAAGTGCGGTCGAATTTTGTATTGAATTTTGACCGCACTTTGCTTTGCTCCATAACAGTTTGATAGTCAACCAAATAAGTTAAATATTGAGTTCACAGGGATTAAAGTAGTTGACCCGGGTTTAATGCGTTCCTCGTTTTCATAACGAATATAGTCATGTATTGCCCATCCGAAACTCGTCACATGGTCGCTCACTTTACTTTAAGCTTCGTGGGGCTAAAGGATGGGCATTAAAAACCGTGTTCTCAGGAACTTTATTATATCAGATTTAATCTTTTGCTAATTAATCAGCCGGATTTTAGACAACGACAAATAACTTGTTAGAAAAATGTTACCCTCAATGGCGATTTACCGTAAAATGGGTACATTTATTTCGCCTTGAATAGATTTATGTTTTCCAAAGAAAAGTTAATTGCTTATGCTCAGCTCATGCGTTTAGACCGTCCCATCGGCACATTATTGTTATTGTGGCCGACGTTGTGGGCGTTGTTTTTATCGGTCAAGGGCATGCCGCAATTTTCCATTTTGCTGATTTTTGTGTTGGGCGTGATTTTCATGCGTGCCGCCGGGTGTGTAATTAACGACTACGCCGATCGACACATTGACGGGCAGGTGAAACGCACGGCGAATCGTCCGCTGGCAACAGGGCGTGCCACGGCGCGGGAAGCCAAAACGTTGTTTATTCTGCTACTTGCCTGTTCGCTGATGTTGGTATTGTTCCTCAATTACTACGCCATTGCGTTGTCTTTCATCGGCGCGTTGCTGACGTTGATTTATCCTTTCATGAAGCGCTACACCCATTTGCCGCAGTTGTTTTTGGGCATGGCGTTCGGTTGGTCGATTCCCATGGCATACGGCGCATCCATCGAGCAACTGCCGCCGGAGTGCTGGATTTTATTCGTCGCCAACCTTGCGTGGACAGTCGCCTACGACACGCAATATGCCATGGTGGATCGTGATGATGATTTGCGTATCGGGGTGAAGTCCACCGCCATTTTATTTGCGCAATATGACAATAAAATCATCACTATTCTGCAACTCATTACTCTCGGTTTGCTTTATTGGCTCGGTAAACTCAATCATTTCCATCTGAGTTATTTCCTTATGCTCGGCGTGGCGACCTTATTTTTTGTGTATCAATGTCGTTTAATCAAACACCGCAAAAGAGAAGATTGTTTCAAAGCTTTTTTAAACAACAATTATTTTGGCATGATGGTGTTTATTGCGGTGTTGTGCGGCATATTCGTTCACTAATTGTTCCATTCGAAATAAGCGATAACTTCTTACACGGTAAGAATTTGCACTAGATCACAAAAATACAAATTATTCTCAAACGCATCTATTTTTTGTATTGCTTCTTTTTTATAATCTCCGCGCAGTTTTTTAACTTCAAGGAAGCAAAATATGAAAAATAATAAACTCTTGGTAACAGCCTACAGCCTATTGCCGATAACGATTGGTTTGTCAACGGCGAATGTGGCGTTGGCGGAAGAGGAATTAAAGGAAATCACCGTCGAGGAAACCGCCATTCAGCCCGGTGCAGCCCAATCTCAAACCGTTCGTAAAACCCACAAAGCCATTCAACAAGAAATGATCCGAGATACCCGCGACTTAGTACGTTATACCACGGACGTGGGGGTTGCAGATAATGGCCGTCGGCTAAAAGGTTTTTCTATGCGTGGTGTGGAAGGAAATCGTGTCGGAATCAGCATTGATGGCGTTTCCTTACCTGATTTTGAAGAGAATTCACTTTATGCCCGTTATGGGAATTTTAACAATTCCAGATTAAGTATTGATTCAGAGTTGGTTAGAAGCATTGACATTGTAAAAGGTTCCGATTCGGTGAATATGGGGAGTGGCTACTTAGGCGGCGGTGTTAATTACCGTACCATGAACGTGGAAGATTTGGTCTTCCCGGGGAACTCCGCGGGCGGATTGGTTAGAAGCGGCTATGCCAGTAAAAACAGAGAATGGGTTAATACAGCAGGTGTTGGTGCGACAAATGAACATTTTGATGTTGTGTTAATGTATTCCCAGCGTCGAGGACATGAATTCAAAAGTGCCGGTGGAAATATTACCCCTTGGGGAAGAAGTTCTTTGGACACAGAAAAAGACATTGCCAGACGTGCAGAAATTGGTTCTGCGCGTATTCATCCGGACCCGTCCAAGCATCGAAATCATAGCTATTTAGCCAAATTAACTTGGAAGATTAATCCGCAACATAAACTGGGTATTTCCATTAATGGTCAACGTGGAAAACGTTACACATGGGAACACTCTTATGATATGGATACCAGTTGGCGTGAAGCGGATGATTATGAAAGACGCTTTAACGGCAACCTTTTCTATGAATGGAAAGTAGAAAATAATCCTGTGATTGGTTTACTCCGTGCAGATTTGGATTATCAAAAAATTGAAAATGGCGCGATAAACTATAAAGGAGATTATGACAATATCGGTTCATGGCGTGATCCTGATTATATAAAAGGCACATTATTTAATGTGGATAATCGTAATATGAAAACAGAATATAAACGGGCGACATTAAGGATTGACTCTCAGCCGTTTACTTTTATTGGCGGTGAGCATTTATTGTCCTTCAGAACCTATATTGCGCAACGTGATTTTAAAAATATCAACGATGACAAGGTATTAAATAAAGATGGTTCTGTGAGTAGCGGACGTATTTATACCATTCAACGTCCGGTAAAAACGAAACAATATGGTTTTAGTTTGAAAAATGATACGTTTTGGAATGAGGTATTCTCGTCATTTATTGGCGTACGTTACGATCATGAAAAATTAAAACCTCAGGCTTATGACGGTGGTGTTCCTTGCACAGCAGCTTGTTTACGCGCGGAAGAGCGAAATCAACCTAAAGACACTACTTTCGTGAATTGGAATGGATTCATCGGACTTGACGCACAGATTAATCCAACCTGGAAAGTAGGCTATCAATTAGGCACAGGCTATCGTGTGCCGACCGCAACGGAAATCTTTTTCACTTATGATAACCCTGCCGGTAACTGGAAAGCGAATCCTGACTTGAAAGCGGAGCGTAGTATCAGCCACACCTTATATGCACAGGCTAAACATGATTTAGGTATGTTGGATGCGAATGTGTATTACACCAAATATCGGAATTTCTTATTTGAACAAGAAACGACGGACATGTATTACAACCCACTGTGTCCGGATTATCAAAATGGTATCTATTGTCATCAATGGAGCCCTGCCCCGTTCCAACAAATGGTAAATCTGGATAGAGCACGTGTGTATGGCTTGGAAATAAAAGGTAGCCTGAACTTAAATGAAGTCACTCCATTGCCTGAAGGATTCAAGTTATCGGGCGGCATCGGTTATGCTAAAGGTAAACTATCAAATGATGACAGTTTATTGTCTATTCAGCCATTGAAACTGATCTTTGGTCTTGATTATGAAGAACCGAATGAAAAATGGGGTATTTTCTCCCGTTTAACTTACCATAGAGGGAAAAAAGGTAGTGATGCAAAAATTACTGAAAGAGACAGTGTTTGTGCGGAGCGTAACTGGTACACAGATCTTTGCGAACGTTGGGATGATGTGGTTACTCACCGAGAATATCGTTGGTTAAACAAATCCTACTGGGTCTTTGATTTATTCGGATATTATCGTCCGACAAAAAATGTCACGTTAAGAGCCGGCGTGTATAATCTCTTTGATAAGAAATATCACACTTGGGATAGCTTACGCGGTATTAACTATCGCAGTACGATCAACACTGTGGATTATCGTTATGGCAACCAAGGTCTTGAACGCTTCTACGCCCCGGGTCGCAACTATTCCGCCTCCATCGAAATTCGCTTCTAACCGAAGCTGAAATTCATCGTAAAAAGAGACCGCACTTTGAGATTGGCTTTCAAAGTGCGGTCGGTTTTTTAGGTGTTTTTAAAACTAGTAACTTGAATTAATCAACACTTCTTCGCCGTAGCCGCCGAGGGTTGGCATCGGTTGGTAAGTGGAATTGGCGGCGCGCATCAGGCGGATGCCTCGAATGCCTGCTTCTTTGGCGGCGAGAATATCATCGTCGCTGTCGCCGTAGTGAATGCTGACTTTGTGTTCGATAATGCCCGGAGTCTTGTTGTATTTGGTGGTGCGATCACGTCCGCCCATGAATTCTACGGGGTGCATATCTTTAATATTAAACGCTTTTTGTAAAACCGGGGTCACACCGTCTTTATCCCCGGCGGTACGCCCGGTGATGAAGTAAATTTGGTCGCCGCGTGCTTGGTGCATATTGATTAAATCCGTCGCAATTTGTTTCGGAATGGAATATTGATCGCAGCCTGCGTTCACTTCGTTCCAGAAATCCTGATTTTTCAGATAATCCTGTTTGCCCGGTGAATATTTTTGTTGTCCGTGATAAAAGCATGGGCTACTGAATAGTACGGTGTCGTCAATGTCAAAGCTCACGTTAATCGGCGCTTTGCCGTCCAATTCTTTTTTCAGTTGCTCAACGGAAATCCAGTGAATCGGTTGTTCTACCAGCATTTCACGGGCGTTAGTGCCTTGGTGGGTGTAAGGTTCGCTTTTTGCTGCCATTGCCGGAATCGTGGCGGCGGTTAACATGGCGATGAGGGATAATTTAACGAGGTTTTTCATGATAACTCCTGAGATTGTTGTAAGGTTACGGCGGTATCCTACCCTGTCTGCTTTCGAGTGCAATTTCGGGCAATCGTTTGCTATGTAAAACTCTGATCGCGGTCACATTTTCCATGAGTAATCGGCGGAAAAATAATCAATGATCTTTTCTCTCTTGAATTCTTTGAATTCACCACAATATATCCCACATATTTTCTAAGCAAAAAGGACAGCATTATGACAACGATTGTAAGCGTACGTCGCAACGGCAAAGTGGTTGTGGGCGGCGACGGACAGGTTTCTTTGGGGAACACGGTAATGAAAGGCAATGCGCGTAAAGTGCGTCGTTTGTATAACGGCAAAGTGCTGGCGGGATTTGCCGGCGGCACGGCGGATGCTTTCACCTTATTTGAATTATTTGAGCGTAAATTGGAAATGCACCAAGGGCATTTGCTGAAAAGTGCGGTGGAATTGGCGAAAGATTGGCGCACCGACCGCGCATTACGTAAATTAGAGGCTATGCTAATTGTGGCGGATGAGAAAGAAAGCCTGATTATTACCGGTATCGGCGATGTGGTGCAGCCGGAGGAAGATCAAATTCTTGCCATCGGTTCCGGCGGCAATTACGCCCTATCCGCCGCCCGCGCGTTGGTGGAAAACACCGATTTATCGGCGCGTGAAATCGTGGAAAAATCACTGAAAATCGCCGGTGATATTTGTGTATTCACCAATACCAATTTTACTATTGAAGAATTACCGAATTAAGTAAATGGAACGCTTGCCTTCCCCTGCTTGCGGGGGAAGGTGCCCGAAGGGCGGAAGGGGGCAAATTCCCCCCCTCAGCCTTCGGCAGCTCCCCCCGTAAACGGAGGGAGCCAAGAATAATCGAAATGATAATGGTAAGACAAAATAAATTACATCGACTCATAAAGGAATAAATTATGTCTGAAATGACACCTAGAGAAATCGTATCGGAATTAGATCAACACATTATCGGGCAAAGCGAAGCGAAACGTGCGGTCGCCATTGCCTTACGAAATCGCTGGCGCAGAATGCAGTTGCAGGAGCCGATGCGCCATGAAGTGACCCCGAAAAACATTTTAATGATCGGTCCGACCGGTGTGGGGAAAACTGAAATCGCCCGTCGTTTGGCAAAGTTAGCCAATGCGCCGTTTATTAAAGTGGAAGCTACCAAATTCACCGAAGTGGGTTATGTGGGGAAAGAAGTGGATTCCATCATCCGCGATTTAACGGACAGCGCCATGAAATTGGTCCGTCAAACGGAAATCGAAAAAAATCGCGTTAAAGCGGAAGAAGCGGCGGAAGAGCGGATTTTAGACGTGTTGTTACCGCCGGCAAAAAACCAATGGGGTGAAGTGGAAAACCGCGACGCCAATAACAGCACCCGTCAATCTTTCCGCAAAAAACTACGTGAAGGGCAATTAGACGATAACGAAATCGAAATTGATGTTGCGGGTGTGCCGATGGGCGTGGAGATTATGGCACCTCCGGGCATGGAAGATATGACAAGCCAGTTGCAGTCCATGTTCCAGAATCTGTCCAGCGGACAAACCAAAAAGCGCAAAATGAAAATTAAGGACGCGTTGAAAACCTTAATTGACGATGAGGCGGCGAAATTGGTGAACCCGGAAGAATTGAAACAAAAAGCCATTGATGCGGTGGAACAAAATGGCATCGTGTTCATCGACGAAATCGACAAAATCTGTAAGAAAGGCGAATACGGCGGCGCCGATGTGTCCCGCGAAGGCGTACAACGCGATTTGCTGCCGTTGGTGGAAGGTTCAACCGTGAACACCAAGCACGGCATGGTGAAAACCGATCACATTCTGTTTATCGCTTCCGGTGCGTTCCAAGTGGCACGTCCGTCCGATTTGATCCCGGAATTACAAGGGCGTTTGCCGATTCGTGTGGAGCTTTCCGCCCTCACCGCCGGGGATTTCGAGCGTATTTTGACCGAGCCGAACGCCTCTTTGACCGAGCAATATAAAGCCTTGATGGCAACGGAAGGCGTGAATATCGAGTTTACCCAAGACGCCATTAAGAAAATCGCCGAAGCGGCGTTCCGTGTGAACGAAAAAACCGAAAATATCGGTGCCCGCCGTTTGCATACGGTGATGGAACGCTTGATGGATAAAATTTCCTTCAACGCCAGCGAAATGGACGGGCAAACCGTCAGTATCGATGCGGCGTATGTGGGCGAAGCCTTGGGCGATGTTATCGAAAACGAAGATTTAAGTCGCTTTATTCTTTAATCTTCTCTTTTGATTTTAGGCATGATAGTTGTATCATGCCTTTTGTTTATTGACGGAGAGCTTCATGAAAAAAATAACCTTAATTCTGACCGCACTTTTCACCGCCTCGCTCGGTTGGGCGAATATCCACAATAACGAATTGGATTATGCCAGCACCAAAGACATTCGGGATATTAATCCGCATTTGTATGGCGGCGAAATGGCGGCGCAGAATATGGTATTTGAGCCTTTGGTGCTGAATACGGAATTCGGTTCGCAGCCCTATTTGGCAGAAAGCTGGAGCATCTCGCCGGACGGCAAAACCTATATTTTTAAATTACGCAAAGACGTAACATTCAGCGACGGTGAACCGTTTAACGCGCAGGCGGTAAAACTGAATATTGATGCCGTACTGGATAATTACACCCGTCATGCCTGGCTGGAATTGGTGCAGCAAATCGACAGCGTACGCGTGATCGACGATTACACCATCGAATTGAAGCTCAAAAACGCCTATTACCCAACCCTTACCGAACTCAGCCTAACCCGTCCGTTCCGTTTTATTTCACCGAAATCCTTCATCGATGGTAAAACCAAAGAGGGCGTGAAAGACTATGCCGGTACCGGCCCTTGGATGTTGGCAAAACATGAACAAAATCAATACGCCCGTTTTGTCGCCAATCCTCATTATTGGGGCAAAAAGCCGCGGTTAAACGCCGTGGTGTGGCACGTTATGCCTGATCGCCAAACCATGTTGGCAGCACTGGAGAACGGCGACATTCAATTAATTTTCGGTTCCGACGGCGACATGGTGAACATGGATGCTTTCGATAAACTGAAATCCTCCAAAACCCTTTCCACTTTGTTGAGCGAACCCACCGCTACCCGAGCCATCATCTTAAACAGCGGACGGGAAATTACCGGCGAGTTACCTGTGCGTGAGGCGTTGGAACACGCCGTGAACAAACAAGGCATCGCGCAAATCGTGTTTGCCAATTCGGAAAGCGTGGCGCAAACGCTGATGTCCAAAAATGTGCCTTACAGTGATGTTGAACTGAAAACCTACGATTTTGACATAGTCAAGGCCCGTCAACTCTTGGATTTCGCGGGCTGGAAGCTGCCGGCAGGCAAAACCGTGCGTGAAAAGGAGGATAAATCGCTGTCGCTGTTGTTTTCTTATAACGTTAACAATGCGGCGGAGAGAGAAATCGCCGAATTGATTCAAGCGGATTTGAAAAATGTCGGAGTCGAGTTGCGCATTGTAGGCGAAGAAAAAACGGCGTATTTGGAACGGCAAAAAACCGGTGATTTTGATTTGCAATATTTCCTTTCTTGGGGCAAGCCTTACGAGCCGGCATCTTACATTTCCTCCTTCCGCAGCCCCGCCCATGCGGATTTTCAGGCACAAAAAGGGCTCAAAAATAAACCGGAAATGAACTTAATTATCAGTGAGTTATTGACTACGCCCGATGAAACGCTGCGCAAGAAGCTGTATGTGAATTTGTGGAAAACCCTTGCGGTTCAGGCGGTGTATCTGCCGTTGACTTACGCCCGCACCAAAGCGGTGTTTGCCAACGAATTAAAAGGCGTGGGATTTAATCAATCGCAATATGAAATTCCGTTTGAACGGATGTATTTTTCGCCGACACAAAGCGCGCCGACAAAATAATGGTGCGGCATAAAGTGCGGTTGTTTTTTCAAAAATTTTTGTAGTTCGCAGGCAAGTTGTTTACAATGAAGCCATTTTTAATCAGCAGAGTGTCATTATGAAAACACAGAAATTGTTAGCGGCGTTAGTGCTGGGTTCCGTCGTGCTGACCGGTTGTTCCTCAACCATCGACCCGGAAACCGGCGAGCGTAAAGATGCCCTAGAAGGCTTTAACCGTAAAATGTGGGATTTCAACTATCACATTGCCGATCCTTATGTGCTCAAACCGATTGCCAAAGGCTGGAAAGAATATGTGCCGAGCCCGGTACGTACCGGTGTGATCAATGTGGCGGACAACTTGGATGAGCCGGCAAGTTTTGCCAACCGTTTGGTGCAGGGCGAATTTAAACAAGCGTTGATTCATTTTAACCGTTTTTGGATCAATTCCATTTTTGGGTTGGGCGGTTTAATTGATGTGGCAAGTTATAGCGACCCGCTGAAAAAGCAAGGCGAAAATCGTTTCGGCGACACGCTCGGAAGCTACGGCGTCGGCACCGGCCCTTATGTCATGCTTCCGATGTACGGACCGGCAACACCGCGTCAGGACATCGGCAATCTGGTGGATACCACTTACCCGATGCTTTCTCTGCTTGGACCTTGGGGCTTTTTAAAAGCGGGTCTGCAAGGCATTGATACGCGTGCCAAACTCATGGATAAAGAGGCCTTATTGGATCAGGCGCAAGATCCGTATGTGACCTTCCGCGAAGCCTATTTCCAAAATCTGGAACAGCGCATTAACGGTAATAAAGAGAAAAAAGCCGATCCCGCTTTATCGGACGATATACTGAACCAAATCGATTAACAGGAGATAGACCATGGAAATGTCAACCACGCAACGTCTGATTTTAGCCAACCAATACAAACTTATGGGGTTGCTTGACCCCGACAACGTTGCCAAATACCAACGCTTGGAAACCATCGTGCGAGGCGGTTTTGCTTTGGAATTACGCGCCTTAGACAATGATTTCACCAACATTTCCGAGCGCGAATGCCAAACCGTGTTGGACACGTTGGAAATGTATAAAGCGTTGCAAATTTCCTACAACAACTTAGACGACAAATCCGAATTAAGCGAACACCGCTTACAATTTGTCGGCTATTGCGCCATCCGCGAGAAGAAATACCTGAGCTACTTGCGCTTTATCACCGGCGTGGAGGGGCAATATCAGGAGTTCATGCGCTGTGAGCACGGCTGCGATTCGCAAACCCCGATGTGGGATAAATACTCCCGTATGCTTGAAGTTTGGCGCACCTGCCCGCACGAATATCATCTCAGCATGGCGGAAATTCAGAATATCCTGAACGCGTAAACCGGGTTTAAAAAACACCAAAAAAACAAACCGCACTTTATGACCTAAAGTGCGGTTGTTTTTTATGGCAAATTTGTATCGGGATTACAAATAGAATTTTTCAACCACTTTCAGGTTATCATCCAATTTGTAAACCAACGGCTGACCGGTCGGGATTTCTAAATCCATGATGTCCGCGTCGGAGATGCCTTCGATGTGTTTTGCTAAAGCGCGTAAAGAGTTACCGTGGGCGACCACTAAAACGCGTTTGCCGCTTAACAGTGCCGGGGCGATTTGGTCGTCCCAGAACGGCAGTACACGCTCTAGGGTCACTTTTAAGTTTTCGCCGTCCGGAATCACATCGTCCGGTAAATGGGCGTAGCGACGGTCATTGTGCGCGGAGTTCGGATCTTTCGGGTCCAATAACGGTGGCAGGGTGTCGTAAGAACGGCGCCAGATGTGAACTTGTTCGTCGCCGTATTTTTCGGCGGTGGCTTTTTTGTCTAAGCCTTGTAGTTCACCGTAGTGACGTTCGTTTAAACGCCAGTTTTTCACTTGCGGGATCCATAATTGGTGGGATTCTTCCAATACGATGTTACAGGTTTTGATGGCGCGGGTGAGAACGGAAGTGAAAGCGATGTCGAATTCAAAACCGGCGTCTAATAATTTTTTACCTGCCGCTTTAGCTTCTTCAACGCCGCGTTCGGTTAAATTGACATCACGCCAACCGGTAAATAAGTTTTTTGCATTCCATTCACTGAAGCCGTGACGAATAAAAACTAATTCCATAATAAGTCTCCTGAGATTAATTAAAAAAACTGCGTCAGTTATAGCAAAAAAACGCCTTTTTTGAAAGGAAAAACGCCGAAAATTTTTACCGCACTTTATGCATGAAACACGCAGTCCGATTGATTTTGCCCCAAATGTCAAGGTGATAAATTTTTTACAAAATCAAAGCAACTGATTGCCTTGATCCGAATCTGTGAAATAGATCAAAATGTCACGCATTAATCGGAAATAATCGTTTAATTTCGGTCGGTTTTTCGATAGGCTAGGGGCATTTATTTTTACATTGACGTTGAACAAGGAGACAGTATGTCAGCACTTTTTGATATTGCACAAAATTGGTTAAACCAAGATCCGGACGCAGAAACGCACGCAGAATTGACCGCACTTTTAGCCGCTGCGAGAGGCGGAGACAAAAAAGCCGAAGACGAGCTCGCTGCCCGTTTTGACGGACGTTTACAATTCGGCACCGCCGGTTTACGCGGCCGTCTGCAAGCGGGTTCTATGGGGATGAACCGCGTGTTGGTGGCGCAAGCCGCTGGCGGTTTGGCATTATTCTTAAAAGAGTACGATCAACAACCGTCCATCGTGATTGGCTATGACGGGCGTAAAAATTCCGATGTGTTCGCGCGCGATACCGCCGAAATCATGGCGGGCGCGGGCATCAAAGCCTATTTATTGCCACGCAAATTACCGACGCCGGTGCTGGCTTACGCCATTCAATATTTCGACACCACCGCCGGCGTGATGGTCACCGCCAGCCACAACCCGCCTGAAGATAACGGCTATAAAGTGTATTTAGGCAAAGCCAACGGCGGCGGACAAATCGTCTCCCCGGCGGATAAACAAATCGCTGCGCTCATTGATAACGTTGCCGCCGGCAATATCGCAGACCTACCGCGTAGCCAAGATTATGTGGTGTTAGACGACACCGTAGTGGATGCCTACATCGCCAAAACCGCCTCCCTCACCAAAGAGCCTCAGGCGGATATTAACTACGTTTACACCGCCATGCACGGCGTCGGTTATGAAGTGTTAAGCAAAACCTTGGCAAAAGCCGGATTGCCGCAACCGCATATCGTCGCCGAACAAGTGTGGCCGGACAGCACGTTCCCGACCGTCAATTTCCCGAACCCGGAAGAAAAAGGCGCCTTGGATTTAGCCATTAACGTCGCGAAAGAAAATAACGCCGAGTTCATTATCGCCAATGACCCCGATGCAGACCGCTTGGCGGTGGCAGTGCCTGATGCGGAAGGCAACTGGAAACCGTTGCACGGCAACGTGGTCGGCTGCTTCCTGGGTTGGTATTTGGCAAAACAATATCAAGCGCAAGGCAAAAAAGGTGTGTTGGCTTGCTCTCTCGTCTCTTCTCCGGCATTGGCGGAAATCGCCAAACGCTATGGCTTTGAATCTCAAGAAACCCTCACCGGCTTCAAATATATCGGCAAAGTGCAGGGCTTGTTATTCGGCTTTGAAGAAGCCCTCGGCTATCTGGTTGACCCGGACAAAGTGCGCGACAAAGACGGTATCTCCGCCGCCATCGTGTTCTTGGATTTAGTGCGTAACCTGAAAAAACAAGGCAAAACGCTGGCGGATTACGCGGTGGAATTCACCAAAGAGTTCGGCGCGTATGTGAGCGGACAAATTTCCATTCGCGTGAGCGATCTTGCCGAAATAGGTAAATTAATGACCGCACTTCGCAACAACCCGCCAAGCCAAATCGGCGGTTTTAACGTGGCGCAATTCATCGACCACACCAAAACCGACCGCCAAAGCGACATTTTGGTCTTCGTGCTGGAAAATGGCAGCCGTCTTATCGCCCGTCCGTCCGGCACCGAACCGAAAATTAAGTTCTACCTCGACGCTCGCGGCACGGATCCGAAAAACGCCGATCACGTTTTAGCGGAATTTGACGCCGCCGTCCGCGCAATATTACGCCAAGGGGCTTATGGCAAGCAGGATTGTTAATTGGATAGGTAAACCAATTTAGATCTAAAAAAATTAACCGCACTTTTAGCTGAGTGTTATGCTCTTAAAAAAGTGCGGTTAAATTCTTATATAGGCATATAATATGTATTATTTTAAAGCTACTTTACTAACTACTTTTCACTAATATTTTTTAAGATTAAGTATCTTTTATATGGTTTTGTGTAAAGGATTAGTGAAATAATTATTTGCGTTGCTGAAATTAAAAATAGAAAACGGTTTTCTCCATTTTCAAAGAATGAAAAACTAAAGATTAAAAACAATAAAGAAAAAATAAATAATATTAGATTCGTTTTGCGAGAAGATATTTTTGATGGCTCAAGAAACTTCTCTTTGAAATCAATCTCTTCTATATAGATAGAGTTTATATTGCTCATCTCTCTTTCCATCTTATATATGATTATTTTAAAAACTATGATTGACATTAAAATAAATGTAATATAAGAGAAATATCTATGTTCAACATGTTTTCCAAGAATATAAGTAGCGCTGTTTGCTATAAGTATTGATAATATAACATTAGGTTTAATGTCCTTGCTAATGCCGGTATATTTTTTGCAAAACTGTCTATTCTCCACATCATAAAAAATATGGAATTTATCTCTGGCTGTGTAAATTGGTATTAGATTTTTCATATAATTTTTACCTATTTTAATAGCTTGTATCTATAATGTGGTTTAGATATAACAATATAAAGTGTGGTCATTTTTTAAGCGTTTTTACATGAAAAATGCCAAAGAATTTGACCGCACTTTTAATGATAATTTATTGTGTCAATACGACTTCATTAATATCCTGGCAATTATTTAATGATGTATTTTCTGCATTAATGTATAAAGATATAAACATAAAAAATAATATTTTTTTCATAAAGCCTCTATATGTAAATAATCATAACCAATTTGTGATAGTTAGAGTAATAATTACAATAAAAATTATAGCTAATTCAAAGACGATGGCAATATTAGATAAATCTCTAACTAATTTATATAATTCAGGATCAAAATCTAATTCATTTGGCATTTCTTTGTTTCTCCATAAGAAAATAGCAAAGGAATATTTCATCATTATTAAGAAGTCTAGAAAAAAATAGTCATTAGACGGGTGCCCAGCTTTTTTATCTAGTTCAGGAATTTTTCTTATCGCTAAAATCAAATCTAGAGATTTTTGATTTATATATATTAAACAACCTAAATATATAACTAAAATAGATATGATTATTATAATATTTAACATGTTATTCTCTCATTAAAATCTAAGGAATGGAGGAGGTTTGTTATAATCTGTAGGGGATGATTTGTATTGGTTTTAGAGTTTGAGCATTTATTTTCTATCTTTTAGTTTGGCAAGGTTCTATTCTTGATTTTTTTACAATTGATGCTACAGAATAACCCTTTCTCTCTGTATTTTATATAAATTTTAATATTGTTGAATAAATAAAATTATTGATATAGCTAGAATTATTGTTCCTAGGTGATAACATAGCGCAGTAATATATCCTTTATATTTCTTATTGCTCTTTTCAAATTCTTTAAAGAGCTTTATATAGTTTTTTTTATGCCATCCTAAAAGAATTTCATTTATAGTATATGAAATAACTAATGCTACTATGGTAAAAGTATAAAGTTTATGTTTGTTGTTAATGCTAATTCCAAATAAGGTGACAAAAAAGAATAAAAGACAAGAAGAGAGAATAGTTCCGGTAGTTAGCATGCAATAAAAAGAAAATCCTATGTCAAGACCATATTCTGGATTATCCATTATGTTTCTATAATATTTTTCTCTCTTTTTTAGGTTTTTATTAAAAAATGGTATGAAATTCAAGATGTATTTTGTAGGCTTTTCTATAAAATTAATACCTATAGTACGGTGAAGTTTCCAAGTAAAATAAAAAACATAATTTAAAAATCTCTTCATATTATTTATCACCTTGCCAAATTTTTTCAGCTGCCCATTCTAATGCGGACTCACCAACCCAAGAACCGACAAATGCGCCAATAGTATCGCCAATTATTGTATCCGGTCCCAGAAATATACTTCCGACTGTAGCACGAATTTTGGGAGGGACTCAAGAATTTGACCGCACTTTTAATGATAATTTACTGTGGCGGTACAAACCCATTTTGTTTAGCTTTTTCTAACCAATAGTTGGCTTTTTCCAAATCTTGTGGAATGTCTTTTGTGCCTTTGGAATAGAGCTGATATAAAGCATACATTGCTTCAGGTAGATTATTATCTGCTGCTTTTGAATACCACTTAATGGCTTCTTTTTCGTCCTTTTGGACGTAATAACCGGATAGATACCAATTTGCTAAATTATTTTGAGCAAAACTTACTCCCATTTCAGCTGCTTTTAGGTAATTTTCAAAGGCTTTACTATCATCTTTTCTTAAAAGACTATTCCCTTTTGAATATTCATATCCAAGATTAAAAAATGCCAAAGGGAAATTTAATTCTATACCTTTGTTTAACCACTTCATGGACATTTTTTCATTACCTATTAATTTATACATAGAGTATAGGTTTAATATTGCAGTTTTATCATTCATTTCAGCTGCTTTTTCAGTCCAATGTATTGCTTCATTTTGATTTTCTATGGTGCCGTTATAAAAAAGTTCGGCTCCTAAATTCATCATTGAAGTTATATTTCCTTTTTCAGCGGCCTGTCGATAATAATATAGGGTTTTACTAAGATCTCTTTTAACGCCTATTCCATGAGTGTAATAAAGCCCTAGTTCATTCATTGCATCAGATAACCCATCATTTGCCGCACTCTCCATCCACTCAAATGCTAATTGATAATTTTGTTGAGTACCTATGCCTCTCAAATACATTCTACTAAGTTCTAATTTAGCTTTAACTATATTATTATCAGCAGCTTCTTTTATTAACTGGAATGATTTCAAATCATTTTTTTCTATATCTTTACCTTGATAATATTTAATACCTAGATAATATTTACAGGTAAAATTTGATTTTTCTATAGTAATGAGATCTTGAATTGGTGTACTTTCAGAACAAACTATTCCCTCGGAATTATTTTTATCACAACTAGAAATAAATAATATAGAAAACAATAAAATTAAGTATTTCATATTTTTCCTTACAATTTTAGTGCTGAGTGGCAACGTGAATAAGTGCGACATCTTGAAACTTCCATTGCACCTGACTGAGAACCGAAAGCAATACCTTTAGATTGGGAATGTGAACCATCTGTGCCTTGGCACATTCCCATGGTTCCAGATACAGGAACTTTAAAAATATTAATTACACCGGGTGTTGTCACTACTCCACAATCACTTTCGCTTACTCCACTCTGCATTGCTGAATTAGATTGAGCATAAGCTATATTTGCACTTGGTGTTTTTCCTTTACTATCTAAAGTGTCGCAAACTGTTACATATGTACATTCATTTAACTCTGAGGTAATTCCATATCCAGCAGTAATACTCGTTCTACCCGTGATCGGAGTACCTACTTCAAGAGAGTCTGTCTTTTTATTTGGATTAGCCTTAGCTCTTTCCAGAATATCAGTTGTGGCTACTGATTTTGTATAAGGATTTTCCCAATTGATTGGTAGGATTTTACTAGCGGCAGATAGTCCATAGACATCGGTCCATTGTTGAATGCTCGGAGCAAATGTATATAAATTACTCCCCCCAGCAAGCCCAATCGGATCCAACTGCGTAAACCGCCCGATATGCGGGTCGTAGTAGCGGAAGAAGTTGTAATGTAAGCCGGTTTCTTCATCGGCATACTGGTTTTGTAGTCTGAACGGTTGATGTGCGTCTGCCATCAGGTTATGACTGTTACGCAATTTGCCCCAACCGAGGTAATCACCATACCAGCAAAGATTGCCTTGTTCATC
>NZ_NRCJ01000018.1 GCF_003129965.1 Aggregatibacter kilianii
AGGTTTGAAACGGCTTACGCCGTTTGTGCCTTATATCTCCGCCCTGAAGGACGGAGTTTTACGGCACGTTGGATAAATCGGCGTGCCGTTCAAAGCTAGTTGCACGCTTGGATTGCGTTTGTTTTCCTGCTCCTGCTGTTGGCGCTCGCGCTCTTGCTGTTGTCGTTCAAGTTCCCGCCATGCCTGCATATCTTTTTCGAATTGTTTTTCCATTTGGCTTTTTTCAGTCATTTAGCATCCCTTTTATTGCGCTCAGGTCGCTTCCGATGTACATCACGCAAGCCGTGAACACGTTTTGCGCACTCGGCACGTTGATTTTTATTTTTGTTTCGGCGATCTCCAGTAGATCGCTTGCGGAAAACGCCTGCACCGTCACGACGGTTTTTAGCAATGTATCAACCAGTTTTTTATTTTCCGCTTCTCGCTCCGCTTTCATTTTTAAAAGATTTTTAATCACGGCGGACGGGTCGCCCGTTTTAATCGCATTGGCGCCCGCAATGGCATTACGAAGCACCGATTGCATAATGCGCCCCGATCCCGGTGTAATGTCCGCGCCATTGCCAAAAGCGGGGCTTGCGATAGTCGGGGTTTTCGTCATCTTGGTTTGTTGTAAGTCCTTACTTGATTTTGCGTAATCATAAGCCTGTTTAAAACACGGCTCGGGCAAAAGCACCCGCACTTTATCTAAATCCGCAATAAATTGTTCGATGCTCGGGCTTGTCACCATGATCGCGATCACGTCCTGCATTCCGCGCGGGCGGTTCGGGTCGCCGTAGTCGATCAGCTTTGCCGCTAACGCTTTAACGGCGTTTTCCGGAGATAAATAGCGGTTTGATTTTTCTTCGATGCCGTGGGTCCAGTTATGCACCCCGATTTTTGTGCCGGAAACAGATAGCGAAAAAGGGGAAATGATCCCCCTTTGTGCGTCATCAAGTGTTTTTTTGGCTTGCGGGGAGAGTTTTAATAATTGTTTTTTCCACATAGCCGCCCCGATTAAATTTGTGAAAATTCCTGCGGGTATTGTCTGCGCGTCACTTCGCTTTCGTATGCTTCTCGGCAGTGATTGCGATCAAAGAATAACCCGTTAATCAGCCGATATAACACGCGCCAACGCTTGCGCGGGTGCGGGACTAACATTGCGCCGCGATATGTGCGGCTTGAAAGGGTTTCGTCCGCCGCACCGCCGATCAGTGCATTAAAAAGCTGGTCGATGGCAATCACCACATGATAGCCCCATGTTTTCAGTTTTGTTTTTTTAATCATTGCTTGATTCTCCGATGTAAATTGCTTCGTAATATAGCTCTTTCAAAAGTCCTTTATTCGCCACGTTTTTGACGTTCATACGGATTTTAAATCCTGTGCGCGTGAGGTCGTAAATATTAAACACAAATGATGTTTGCGTTAGTGCGTTAAAAATCGGGTGCAACCGCACCAGAATTTTTTCATTCGGGAAGTTGGTTTTGAATGGTATTTCTGCGCGGGTGAACGGGTAGCCGTTGGTAAAATCAATCAACGAAAACGGGACTGCGCCGATTTCCGATTGTTTTTTGTCATTGCTCGGCAGGGTTTCTTTTATTTTATGCACTTCCTGCGCCACTGCTTCGATTGCTTGTTGTATTGGGTGCGTCATTCTGCCGTTCCCGTGCTTAAAATTTTCGTAATGCGTTCCGGCAACGCGGAAAAATCCAATGCGTCAACGGCAGACTGCAAGCCTGCAAGTTTAGTTAAAATCGCTTGACTGGCTAAGTCGTCTTTTGAGAGTTCGGCGAGGATTTTTTTAATTTCTGCCGCGACTTCCTGCAATGAGTCGAGTTCTTCCGGTGCGCCGTTAATCCACGCTTTTAATTTTTCATCGATGATTTTGCCGACTTCATTTTTATCCACGCCCGCGCTTTGTGGTGCGGTCAGAATTTCATTCAGCGCGGCAACTAGGTTTGATTTTGTGCCTGTGTCTAATTGCGACAAGTCGCCGATCAGCTTGCGCGTTTCAAAAGCGTGTTGCGCTAGCTGTTCAAAGGCTTTTTCGATTAGTTCTTTCGATGTTTTCATTATTTTGTTCCATTTTCGAGCCAAAACGCCACTAAATCGGGCAGGCTTTCTGCTATTTTTATTTCTTCGTTGATGATCAGCTGTCGCCCGATTTCGACGTCAACGATTATCTGGGCGTCTATGATAATATCTATATCAATACATTCGCTCATACTCCCCTCACTCTATGATTGGGTCAAACTCAATCGCGCCTTGCAATACCGTTTTAAATTTGTTGTCCGCCGTGATTAAGTGCAAATTGTATTCGGCAACAATTTTCGGGATTTCCCGCGTCATTGCGCGGGTGATTGGTATTTTTGCTAAATTGCCGTCATAAATCATAATCCCGCCGTTTTCGGTGGTTAGTTTTAGCAACGGCTCCGCGTCGGATTGGTTGCGCTTGACGACAAATAGCAACTTGCACCCGGTTAAATCATACGGCGTACCGTTGCGGTATCTAACTCGCGCGGTTACATCTACGTCATTCCCGCGCGGCATGACTAGATTTCTTATTCGTGGTATGATTTCGGTCATTTTTCCGCGTCCTCGCTTATGGCTTCAGCGTATGTTTGCGCCCAACCGATTGACCAATCATAATTCATCGGGTCTTCCGCTTGCTCTAATAAGACTTTGTGCATATAGGCGTTTTCAAACATCTTTTCTTTTAATGTTTTCACCGCGTCCCACACCGCCTTAAATTCTTCAAAATTAATAGTTTTTGCGCTGTTGTCGGCACAAATTAGCGTGTAAGTGTTGTCTTTGCCGTTTAAGTCAAAATCCGCTTTGATTTCGACTAACGTCGCGCGCCCCTTTTCGTCGCTATCTACCCATTTGCCAATGGCGGCGACGTATGTTCCTCCGTTAACACATTGATCACGCTTGGCGTTGATTTTGGCGCGGATGATGGCGCGTTGCTCGGCTAAAAGTGCGGTCTGGTTTTTCTTTAAAAGCGTCCAGCGTTGCCCGTTCCACGTGTAAAACTCGTTTTCGGGTGCTTCAACAAGCGTCATCTTGCCGTTTTTCTCAACTAGCCGCTTAGTGTCTAAATCTACGTCGTCCGCAACGTCGATTTCATGATATGCGTCTTTATCTTCTGGTTCCGGATAAATTACATATTCGTTTGTGTTTTCTTTTTTAAAAAATACCTTCATTTTTAACCTCCCAATAAAATCACTTTGCGAATCTCAATACCCCGTTCAAATGTAATATGCGTCCCGTTGCGCGTAACGTACGATACGGCAGAATAGTCTTTGTCCGCGTTTTCGCCGCCATATTCAATCCCTCCTATAAATGAGCCGTTACAGTGGGCGATTGATATGGTGCTAGTTAAAAGTCTGCCGCGATACATATACATAACAACCATTATCCCGCTATTCGTTCCCGCGTCTATTGTTAATCCGTTTTGTGCACCCATCCAAATTAATTTTTCATTGCGCACATCGTCTAAAAATGCAATTACGCCAGCTCTATCTTGCATCCAGATTTCGTATTTATCCTCGATCCAAAATTTCCATTGTTTGTTAAATAGTTCAAAGCGAGCTAATTTCCCGTCATTTCTGTTTATGTTTATCCCCGCTAAATTATTGTCTCCCTCTTTTACAAAAACGTAATCTTTCCCCCCGTGATGGAAGAAATCTCTTATCCAACCATACCCTTTAGTCCATATCTCGCCGCCATGCGTAAGTGTAAATGTGTGTTCTCTTCGATCTTGTGCGTATGTTGTACCCGGGGGGGTCGTCCAGATTCTTAGTTCGTCGGCATATCCTCCCACATCAACCGCTTCAAGTGTTACTTGCGGGTGAGAACCGTCCCAATTAATAAAATCGACTGATGACGCGTGATATGATTTGCTTTTCACCGCTAAATTTGCATGATTTCTTTCAGCTCTAAAGTGAGGCGCGACAAGATCGCCAGTCATCCAGTCGCCTGATTTTGATACTTTTCTGTTTGCGTTGTTATTTGCCTCTTCTGCGGTATTTTGCGCTTTATCAGCGGCGTTTTTTGCTTCGACGCCCTTGTCATACGCCGTCTTCACCGCCACACTGGTCGCTACGTCGTCCGCGCTGTTGCTGTCGATTGCGTTCGATTTTTTGCTGTTCGGAATGTAATTTGTCAGATTCCGCGTGATCGCGTCGATAAAGGCTTTCAGGGTTTTGATTGCCTTCGGCGTGGCGGCTAAGTCCTCGGAGTCAGAATCATAACCGGAATACAATTTAGCGATCCCGCGTTTAATCAGGCTCGCCAACGGCAAACGGTGCGTATGTCCGCGCTTGTCGGCTTTGTTCGGCGTGGTGTCGTCCAAGTCTAGCGGGTTGATGCCCAAAAACGGCGACAACAATCGGCGGTCGGTTACGACGCCGTTGCGGTCAATGTCCGCCAAAATTTGCACATAGTGCGGGCGGTTTGCGGTGTCCGTGTAGTCCGCTTTGCTGACTTTTAAAAATTTGAGTTCGGTTTCATACGCGCCCGTGACGGTGCAATGATGCACCACGTCTAAATAAATTGAGCACGGCAAATTTGCGGCATTGATTGTTTCAAGTGCGGTCATATTGGCGCGCACACCCTCAACATACGCCACACCCGGTTCAATGGTGTAATCATTGCCGCTTTTTCTTTTAACTAAAAAGCTGTCATCAAAAAACACCGCGCGCCCGTATAAATCACGGTTGGTTAAGCGGATCTTTTCGTCGATTCCGTGCAAACGCACGGTAAAATCAATCTGCCACGTTTGCGCGGTCACATTGATATTTGTCAAGGCTTTCGCGCCCGTAAACTCCAGTAACACGTTGCGCGTGATGCTGTTGCCCTGCACGTTGTTTTTGTTGCGTGTTTTTTTGACTGGCGTCGTCTGGATTGCCACGGCAAGCATATTTTTCGACTTGTTCACCAAGCCAATAAAATTAAAATCAAAATCGCCGACTTCCGTTCCAATGGTGACGGAATACACCACGGCATTTTCATTAATGACGCCGCTTTGTGACACTGCCTGACGGTGCACAATGTGCGCCGCCTGCGGCATGGTTAAATGATTTTTTAAGTTATCGGCAGTCAAGCCGGGGATATTTGCAAAAACAAATTCATCAAAAACGACCGTGCTTTTCGCGGCTGTTTGCTGTGCGATGTATTGTTCAAATTGCGGAGTGATTAAACTTGCCATAAAACACCTTTTTAATTGTCATTATTGGTATTTGATATAAAAACTTTGATAGTCGTGCTCAAATTCGCCGTGGTGAATTGTCACTGTTTCCGCCGTGATCACGTCGAACGTATAGCGGCGACAAGTGCGCCCATATTTGCGGATAATTAAATTCAGTAAGTCGATATTTTTCGCCAGTTGCTTGTCGGTTAACCTGATTTTGATCACGTCCCAATTTTCTAAATCGAAACGTTCTTCCAACTCCACATAGCCAATGCCTAAACGATCAAAAATACGAATAAACCCCGCTTTGCTTCCGGCGTCCTTGGCGTTGATAAAGGCATATTTGACGCGCTTGCGGAAAAGCTCCAACGGCTCATTTTCGAACCGTTCGACGTCGCGCTGATACGCAATCAAATTCAAAATGCGCTCACTGCATTTTTCTTCGTCTAAAATTTCAAACGGAAATTTGACCGCACTTTGTACGTAGTCCCACCACTTGCCGAACAAGGCGGCGATTTTCGCAAGCTCGCCCTTATCCATCCAAAACGGTAATTTAATGATCATCGTTGCACGCTCACGGTTAAGCGCGAAATGCGCGGAATAGAAAGATCACTTTGAATATCCGTCTGCCCCCAAACAATCGAATCAATCTCATTGAATCGGTCGTGGATTTCCTCGCCCAATTTCGACCAAGAGAAACGGCTGAACGGGTAGGTTTTCGTCACGCTGTAATTATTGTTTTCGCGGAATGCACACCGAATCATATTTTCCACTGCCAGCACGATTTCCGCCTTGCGCGTGTCGCCGATGGCTTGCGACGGGCGGAAATACACACCGCACGTGATCACGTGTTGCGTTTCCGGCATCGCAAAGCAGATCAAATCATCGCCGTGCCCGTGGTTGCCCTCGGTTTGTACGTAATGATTCACTTTGTCGATAAAGGGCTGACTGGTCACGCCTGTGTCAAGTAATAAATACGCGTTGGCTGTGCCCGGTCCACGCGGGGCGTCATGTTTAAAATAAATGCGGTCAACGGATAAGCCCGCCACTTTGGCGATCATCCCTTTGTAAACGCTGTCAATGTGATGTTGCCCAACACTGGAAAACTGGGTGCGATAGCGTTCGCGTAATTCTTCGTTGCTTTCTCGGTCGGAACCCGGGGCGGTCAGCCAGTCGTCTTTGTTTTCAACGGATCGCACGCCCGCGATGTTTTCCGGTAAAATGCGGTAATAGCCCGCCGCCAAGTTATAATCCGCGCCCGCATTTTCCGCAATCACGGGCACAGGGGCGGAAAGCGTGCCTTTCGGAATCGGCGTATCTTGCGTCACAATCAGTCGAAAAATCACGTCGTTAATGCGTTCAGTTTGCACCACGGTTCCCGCTTTGATCGTTAATTCGGTAAGTTCGCTTTCTTTCGTGAAGTGGATCACGCCTTCCGCTTTAGTGGCTTGTTTAAAATCGATGCCCACTGCCCACGCGTGAAGCTGTAACCACTTTTCTTTTGCGGTTTTTACAAACAGATTCGGCAAGATTTCGCCGATTAAATGATCCGTAAGCCATTTCACGGGTTTAACCGCAATCGCGGTGATCAGTCGCCAAAACGGCGACATTTTGGATGTATTGGTAACAAGGTTTTCTTGCGCGGTTAATTCCTCGAATTTTTGACGGATCTGCACTTCTTCCACAGGCAAGCCCGTTTCAGCCAGCATTTGTTTAAAATCTTCAGCCATTTAATTGGATCCCCATGTTGTCAATTTTGCCGAAATCGTAAGTTTCGGCGGTCAAACGTAACCGCCCCTGACTTTCGTCATCAATAAAAATCGTGCCGGGAATCAGTCGTTCGTCTTCTTCTACCAGTAACACGATTTGCAAAATAATATCGCGCCGTAAAATGCGGCTTCTTTCAGCGATCAACAACGTCGCCAAGCCGCTTTCTAAAATGGCGTGCTTGATGTCCTGCGCGATGGAAACGCGGTTATCACAGATCATCGGCTGATTGCCGCTATCCAGTGTTAAATCCTCGCCATTAATCCACAGATCCAAATACCGTTTTTCAGCCATTTATCACCCCGCCGCCAGTTGTTGTTTATCGCGCAAATACTGTTCGAACTGTTGCGGATCGTTAGCGTTAATCGTGATTCCACCGTAAATCTTCAGAGATTTATCGGTGGTTTGATTTTGCGAAACGGTTTTGCTTATTGTGCCGGGTTGCATTTGCGTTAGTTTTGGTTGTGCCGATTGCGGCAATTGTAAAATTTGCCCGCTTTGCGGTTGGGCGGTCGCGCCATTCGCCAGATTCGGCAATGACATCGCCGCGCCTGCAATGCCCGCGACACCCTGCATTCCGCCTAGGCTTCCGCCTTGCGGTGTTTGCATGGTCGCGATAAGCGGGATCTCAATGCCGATTAAGCCGCTGATTTTGTTCGCTTGGGTAATTAACCAGTTGAGCATATCAATAAACATTTTTTTGATTCCGCCCGTCACAGTGTTAAAAATATCCAGTAAACCGCCGAACAGGGCGCCGAAAATCTGCACGGGGTCGCCGTTTTGCCACCCTTGAACCACGCCTTGCCATGTGCTAATCAGAATATCCGCGACGCTAACAAAAATATCTGCCACATTGGCGATCTGTGTCGCGATTAACTCAATGACGCCGATAATTAAATTCATCGCCGTGGACACCGCCACGCCAAGATCAACGCCGAATTGTTGGAAACTATATGCGGAAGTTGATGCGCCCGTGAATAACGCGATAATGCGCCCGATTGCCTCGCCCACTTTTTTGATCGCACCCCAAACAAGGTTAAATGCGTTAAATAGCGGATCGAACGACACGCCCACGGCTTTAAATCCCGCGATAAAGCCGCCGACGAAATCGGCAACCTGCGCGCGGAATTTGTAAATCAACACGCCAAGCCCCACAATTAACGCCACCACGGCGCCGATAGGACCCAAGATCGCACTAAAGGCGATACCGATTGCGGCAATAACGCCGCTCATTAATGTGATCGCGGCAGTCAGCCCCGTAAAGCCAAGCAATGCGCCCACCACATAGCCGATCCATCTTGCAATGTTTTTATAAGTGCGAAGCCATTTCACGAACTCTTGCCCCATATCGGCGATCCGGTTCGTAATCGGTTCAAGTTTTGCAAGAATCTGTGTGCCGATGGCGATTTTGATATTTTGGAAAATCGACTGGAAGCGCATCCAAGAATCCGTCACGGTTTTTGAAATTGCCATGGCTTCATCAAGGGATTTCATTCCGTCTATTTCATCAATATCGGTTTTTAACGTATCTAGTTTAGGTAAAAGTGTAGAAATCATTTCTACCGCGTCTTTTGTACCGAAGGCATCTTGTAATTCTTTCAATGCTTTCGACTTGCCTTTTAAGTCGCCGTACTTGCCTTTTATTTTTTCCAGAATATTCACAACCGGAAGCATTTTCCCTTGTGAATCCAGGAATGAAAGCCCTAATTTATCTTGCGCTTTGACGGCTGTTTTTAGGAATGCGGCGTATTTTGTCCCCGCAAGTCCGCCCTCGAACACATTTTGCAAGTTGCCGATTACGGCTAATTGCTCGGCGGATTTAATCCCGTGTGCTGTTGCTGACGATCCCAAATTAGTGTAAGCCTGCATCAGGGATTCGCCCGATGATTTGAATTTATTCGCGGTGACGGTGGCTTGTGCGGCGATTTGTTCGACCCACTTTTCTTTCCCGATTTTCGCGGCTTCATCGCCAAAAATGCCGTATAACTGGGAAATATACGAACCCATGGCTTTGACGTCGGAACCGGTGGCTTTGGCAAGAATATTCGAACTCTTAGAAAATGCGATTAGCTCGCTGTCGGTCAGCCCGTCGATTGCGCGGGCGATCTCGTTTGTGGAATTGACGACATCTGTCGCGGCGCCGCCGTAAGTTGCGCTAAAATCTAGGGCGAAATCGGTGATTTTGTTTAGCCCCGCTTCTTCTCTGCCCGTGGCTTTGATTTCGTTTAAAGCGCGGTTAAAGTCAATGGCGGGATCTAATGCGGCTTTGAGTGACGCGCCGGCGGCAACGACACCCGCCGCGCCGAAAGTAATTTTGCGCATGGCTTTTTCGCCACGGTTGCCCAAGTCATCAATAGACTTCATGACGCCCTTAAGGGGCGCGGAAATTTGATCCGTAAGGCTGATGATATACTCAAGTCCCTGAACTGCCATGCGTAAAACTCAAAAAAGAAAGGTTAAAAACATTTTGCGATGCCGCTTGCCACGGCGTCGGCTAAATTCTCAAAATACTGGTTATTTAACCAGATAGCGCGGGCAAGATTGATCTCGCTGTTGTCGTCGTGCGGTAAGTAGTGCATTCGAAGCGCAATAGCTTGTGATAAGCCGTTGCGCTTGATTGCTTCTACCCGCGACGTTAGTTTTTTACAGTGATTTCGATTTCCGGCACCAACACTTTATTGACGGTTCCGGCAATTTTTAGCGCAAGCCCCGGAACGTTGATGATGCTTAATAATTCATCACGTTGGGCGCGCTCAACGATTGCCAATAAATAATCTTTGATCGGCGTGATTTTGTTGCCTGATTCGATTTCGTTAATCATCGAATCGTATGCGGCGGCGTCTTTTGTGAATGTAAATTCAGCACCTTGAATTTCAATGGTGACGGTGCTTTTCGCGCCTGCGGTCAATTTTTCAAGTAATGATTGAGCGGTGTTTTTTTCGGTCATTTTGTAGTTTCCTTATTGTTTCTACTGGTTGTTAAAATCGGTAATGCATTTTTGCGTCGATTGCTGTGCGATTAAGCAAATATCAATCATATCCAACGCGTTATTTAAACTTTGTACTAATTGCCCGTTAGTGCGTGTGCGGGTTTTGATTGCCTTGCATTCGGTTGTTTGCGGGCAAATTAACCGCACTTTTGCCGGGGGCGGCGTTGCGTTGTTCGAACAGGCGATTAATGTCATCAGGCACGCGCTGACTAGTCCAAGTTTGATTTTGTTCATGTGTTAAAACCTCGTCTAATTGTGCTTGACGACTTTGCGCCAATTCGTTTAATTCGTTCAGTTGCGCCGATAATGCGGCGGCTTGTAACTGGTAATTCGCCAACATTGCCACATTTCGCGCGTTGGCTTGGCTGACACTGACTAACTCGGCGGATTTGGCTTGCAACTCGTTTTTGTAATGTTGCGAAAAGCCCATTACGACCCACAACAAGCCCAATAAAACGGCGATGATATAAGGCATTATTTATCCTCCAAACCAAGGCATAAGCGGCGTTCTTGTTCGCGACGGACGACCAAGCCTTTTAATACCCTGCCGCCTGCGCGGTTAAAATCCCCGATGCGTAAACACATCAAGTTAAACTGTTCCGCTTGCGCTAACTTATAAAGCGTGGTCGGCACGCGTTTTCCTTTCGCTTGGCTGTAAAACGTGCGGGCGTTTTCGCACCCGATGTTAAACACTAACGACGTCATTGCGTCGAACTGGTTTTGATTCAGCTTCGCGCCTTTAAAATACCTATTTACACAGGTTTCGGCGGTTTTCAGGTTACGCCGTAAATCAAGCACCACTTGTTCCATGGTGATTTTTTTATTTGGATCTACGCCGTGCGTATTGCCGACGCCGTTCGTCCATTTGTCCGCCGCGCATTTGTACGGGGTCAATGCACAATTTTCGGCGTTTGTGACCAATGCCACGCCCTTTTCACTGGTGCGGGTTTCTAAGCCCTCTGGGGCTTGCTGTGACACATACAACGCAATCACCGCGCCCACGGCACAATAAATCATCTTTTTACGCAAGCTCATTGACGGGCACTCCGTGTTTGACTGCGTCGATTTTTGCCATCAACATTCGATAGCTTGCTTCGCGTTCTTTTGCGATAATTTCGCGCTCTTTCACTTCCATTTCTTTTTTATATTTTTTGTAGGTGATCACGACGGAGATCGCGCCGAATAAAATACCTGCAAGGCTTGCCCAATCGCTCAACGCCAACCCCGAAAAAAACGCGACCACAGAACCGATAAACGGCACGGATTCTTGCAATCTGTGAAACATAATGATTCCTTGAAAAATAGTTAGAAAAACGACCGCACTTTATTATTATTGTTATCGGCGGTCGCTCCTCTAAAACCGCTAACCGATAAGATCGCGGGTGTCGCTTGCGGACAAGTACGGCACGCCGTTAATCTTGACGAAATCCGGGGACGTTACGAAATATTTGATTTTTTTCGTGGCTTTCGCACCGCCTTTCGGATCGATGTTGATAATATCGGTCAAAATCAGTTTATTGCCGAAAGATTCCACTTTGTCGCGCACGCCGCCGCGTTGGGCAAAGTACACGAAATCCGTTTCCGGGATGTCGCGGTAACTGCCCGCCGATGCGGCGACTTCGGATAATTTCGCGAAGTTTTTGGAATCCAGTTCGATTTCACCTTCTGCCATCACGTCGCCAGATACCCAACCGTCAGGGATTCCGCGTGTTTGTGCCACGGCGGAATTGTCGGTAATGCTTAAACTGACGCTTTCCGCGTGGATCGGCTCGCCCAACATATAAAAGTCGAACGACATTCCGCTGATTCTTTCTGTGCTCATTGATTAATCTCCCAAGGTTTCCAAATCTAAGAAAATGTTCACGGTGATTTCTTTCGGGCAATCGTACGGGCGAACTTTGATGTAAATCGCCACTTTGGTTTTTGATTTCCAAACGATTTCAATATCGCCCTCTTTCGGCGGCATACATTCGCCCGGGAAAGTTTTGCCCGCGATGGTCGCCGATTTGCTCATTTCGCGTAAAACCGCCGTGAAATAAGTCTTGTGATATTCTGTGCTTGCGCTTGTTGAGTTAAACGACCGATCGCCGATTTTTGCGATGGCTTGCAAGCGGATTCGGCGCGCGGCTTTGTCAACGATTCGCACATATTCGATCACTTGGTAATCACCGCCTTCGGCGTCTAATGTGCGACCGTCCGCCCAATAATAGCCGTCATAATCGGGATACCACATCGGAACGGAGTAACGCGCCATTTCTAACGCTTTCAAGTGCGCCAGTGTGATTTCCGCGCCGTCTTTGTCTTTCGGTTTTTCCGCACTGCCTAAATCCAACAATGCACCGGTTTGTACGCGGCACGGGGAATCCGCGATGGTGACCGCACGATTCGCCAAGCGCCCCGCAATAACGCCCGCTTCGTTGCCGAACAATGACGGCACTAACATGACGTGTTCGGCGACTAGGGTTTGTTGTAACGTGGTTAATTTCGCCACGTACTGATCCCATGTTTCGCCGTCCGATTGGTCGGTGTTAATCGGTTCAATGGCTTGGATAAAAAATGTTCTGCGTCCCAACTTCGCCAAAAGTTCGGCGTAAGTTTGCTGTAATTTATTGATTTTTTCTTTGTCGATGCCTGTCGTATAGGTATTGACACAATATTCAAAAGACGCGGTGCGATTGGCTTCCAGAACGACTTTTGGAAAATCATAATCATCCTGGCTTGCGATGTACGCATAAGCGAACCAGTTTTGTCCGGCGTTTAACATTGCCGCTTTGACGTGTTTTTTTAGTGAGCTGTCGGCAGTGCCGAAAACTTTATCTAAATCGCTGTCCGGTGTAAGTGCGGTTAGTTTTCCGACGTTTTCCGTGCCTACGCCGACGAATAACGCCAAGCGCTCGATTTCTTTCGTTTCGCCGCTCAAAAGATTGAGGGCGTTAATTTGGACTGATGGAAATGCCATTGATAAATCCTCGTTTATTTTTGTTATTGTTGACGGATTCCGTTTTCAAAGACTTTTAATAGTTCTTTGGTGACGATCTCGGCGTTGCGTTGTTCGCTTTCGTCCAAGAACGGACGCGCCGCCATTTTGTACGACTTCAACCCTCGGCGCGTGTTAATGCCTTGCTTTTTCTCAAGCATTCTGATGATTAATCCCGCTTGCCCCTGTGACATCGTGGATCGAATGCTTTTGCTTGTGGCTCTTTTGCGCTTCAACCTGCCATTTTTACCGCGCTTTGCGGTGGCTTCGGTGTAGCCCAATTCTTTCAACCGCTTCGCCTGTTTGGCTGTTGCGGGCTGTTTGTTTTGTTCAAGTAGTTTTTTTAATGCGGCTTTTTCTTTTGCCGTTTGCCCGGTGGGCACGGTTAAGCCTTTTTGATGCACTGCCCCGATTTCGCCGCCTGCGCGGTCGGCGTAGTGTAATCGCCCCGAATTGCCTTGATTCTCAACTTTTGAATTCAGGTATTTCGCGCGATATTTCAGCATTTTATTTTTTCGCGCGGATTTTTCTTGCCGCTTGCGTGGTTGCCACGCTTTGCCGTCCGGTGTGCGTTGGGCACTGACGTTCTTTTTCGCGCCGTCTTTCAGCCGCCATAAAACCTTTTGCATGACTTTTTGACGCTGTTGCGGACTTAACCGCAAATACATCAACGTGCGCTTAACGCGCGCCACGCTGTCAGATTTGGGCTGAAATGCTATTTGGGTCATTGATTACGTCCGTTTCGATCTCAATTTCCTGTGCGGTCAGAATTTCGATTTCGTCCAAGCGGTAGCTTGCGCCGTCGATTTCCAACCGTCCCGCCGAATCTTTGACGGCGGTGAGCGGCTCTTGAAACGCGATGGTAAACGTGAGATCCGCCAGTTCGTCGCTGATCATTTCAATGTCAAAATCTGTTTCATACTGATCCAATACGTCGCGCATTAGGTCGTTATCGTTAAGCCAGATTTGCACCCATGCCATTAAATAATCAGGGCGGATTTCCACAAACGGGAATTCGTTAAAAAACAGCACGGCGTCGTAACTGATATGCGCAATTTCTACGCCTTCGTCCGTGACCTGTTTTCCTTGATTAATCAATTTCCCGTTTTCAATCCAAGATTCGAAATTAGCTTGGTAGCGTTTCGGCAGTTTACCCAAGAGAAAATCAGTCAACTGTTGATAAAGCATTTTTCGCTTTAGATTAGCCATACCGATCCCCGTCGCTTGCCTTTTAGCGTGCGAATCGCGTGGGTTGCTTCCGCTAACAGGCTCTTTTGTTCGTCCGCATATTCGCGGTTAGTGTGAATTTCACGGCTCGAAAGCACGTTGAATTCCGGCAATAACTCGGCTTTGGCGCGCGCAAATACTGCTTTTTTATACAGTGTTTCCGCGTAATTTTCGCCGTTTATGCGGTCGGTGCTGATGTCCGCCGCGCGGTTAATGCCTTGTCCTTTGTAGTCTTGTTCTACGCCTTGCAAGTCGATATTCACGCCCTGCATGGCGGCGATTAATACCGATTTCAGCATTTCGTTCGGTATCTGCAACGGGATCGCCCGTTGCTTTTGAAACTCGGCGATCTCAATATCAGACCAAAAGCCGCTATTGCTGATCGTCGTGTCGTCATATTCTTGCGTTCTGCCGTTAAACATTCGCGCCCCCGTTCTTGCTTTCCGAATTTGCGGAAAGAGGGTCGGCACGAAGTTTTTCAACGACTAGCGAAAAATCAATTTCCTGCGTTTCCAAGCTAAGACCGACCTCTAGGGGGGAATCCGTTCCTGCGTCCTTGTATAATTTCGCAAGGCGCATTTGACACCGCTCAATGAGCGATTTAACACCCGCTTTCGGGTTAAGCTGGAATGCGCGGTTACACAATTTCACCGCTAATTCCAAGCGTTCGGGGTCGTCCATGCTCGCTGCATGGACTTTCCCTTGTTTGTTTCGTAACAGTAATGCGGCGGCTAATTTCAGCCATTTCGCCGTAACGGCTTCGTGAAGTTGCCACTGGGTCGCCACGTTTTGCAAAGTTTGCGAAAAATAGGGTTCGACTGAATAGCCTGCACTTGCTGTTTTGTCCGTCCAATCATAAATTTGATTAGCGACGAAAGTCGGTAACGTAGATTTAAAACGCTCCGGAAGCGATTGGTTCTGCTTGATAGCAAGATCAGCCAATCTAAGGGCAGTATCAAAATCACCGACATCGAAAGAATAAATAATGCAATAAGCCAAATAATCATTCTGATATACGATTCCTTTTGCCAGATAGTCATCAACAAACGGCAACCATTTCGGCAAAAATACGTTGCGTTTGTATTCCGCTTTTTGCTCAAAATTTGGGAACGCGCGCACTTTGTTGACGTCATTAGTCAATGCGATGCAAAGCACGTCGTAATCCGTGCCGTGCTGTTGCACGGTCGCGGATTGTGCCGCCGAATCGACCGCACTTTTTTCGATTTGCTGTAACGCCCGCATTTGCGCCTGAAATTCACGCATTCCCATTTTGATTAAGCCTCTTTATCCAGCTTCACTTTGCTGTGATCGATTGCCGTCATCAATCCTAAATCTTCAATGACGTAGCCTTCTTGTCGATAGTAGGAATTGACGATACCTTTTTTGTCTTCATCGTTTCGCAATGAGCGACGCACGCTTTTTGTTTGTGTATATACACTTAAATTTTTCAGCGTGGTGACAACTGCACCGCGTGCCGGGAAGTTCGGCGGGGTAATGGCGTTCATGCCGCCGAAAGATCCCATTAAGTTATGGGAACCTAACGCCGCTTTTTCGGTTGGGGTTAGTCCGTGTTGTTTTTGGATCAGCTTGGTTTCTTTGCTTACCAAGTCCGCACCCACTAAGAACACCAAATCATTTCGATCTCGGTGGCGTTGATGTAAGCCTTGTTTCAAGTCATACGCCAGATCGTCTAAGCTGGCATAGTCCGCACCATCGCCGAAAATTTTAATTTTGCCCGTGGTTGCGCCTTGGGTTAAAAAGTTTTCGGATTTTTGTTCGGCTAACAGTTTTAACCAACCTTTGTTTACGTCGGATAAGTCTGCTTTCACGGTGTCTTCCGCCACGGATTGACCGTGCCAGCCGATTTGCAAAATATCTAGTGCAATTTGCGTTTGCACAAATTCTGCGTACAGGATTTCTAAGCCGTCTTTGTGGCGGGCAAAATTGTCAAACATTTCCCATGGGATCAAAACGCCCGAATCGGTTTCGTTTAATTCATAGCCGAATTGGTCGTGGCTTAATGTTGCCAAATAACGACCTTGTTTTTTCCGTCCGGTAATGCCTTTTTCATTTGCACCAAGTAATTTTTTGCCTTTAATGTCGGTCACTTGGAACATATTAATTTGTTTCAGAAACTCTGAGCGTTGTTGGATGTTGTCGCCAAGTTCTGATGCTTGCGGCGGCTCAAGGCTAAAACTTTCACCGCGTAAAACAGATTCAACCGGAACTTTGTAATAACTAGCAACGGCAGCGGCGAATGCGTAATATTTCTGCATATCCATAGAATTAAATACCTTTAGTTAATTTAAACTCATGCGAACCGTCGGCGGCGGGTAAACCGTTCGGAATCGAGGTCGCTTCTTTTGTTAATGCGCTGAATTGTTCTTTCAGTGCATTGAAATCAGCTTGTAATTGATTAAATTTTTCTGCCGTTACGGTTTCACCTTCTTTTGGCTCTTTCGGTTCTTCCGGCACGCCTTCAGGTTTAGTTTGGGCGGAAAAATGGCTTTCAATTTTCGTACTCAAACTGTTGAATGCGCCGATCAGTTGTGAAAACTGCTCATTGGTCATTGTGGTTTCCTCTTTGTTATTGTTGTTATCGGATTTCGGGGTTTCTTCCGGCGCGGGTTTGCCCTCGGCGGAAAAAGAAAAGAATTGTTTAAACGCGGCGAATAGTGTGTTTTTCGCTTTTTCTTCTGCGTTCTCGGTGTCGCTCAATGCAAAATCGAATTTGACAAATTCGCCTGCCTGTGCGGTTTTTGGTAGGTTGTTGCTAAATAGCTCTAGTTTGGTTGTGCCAACGCTTGCCGGGGTGTCGGTAATACCCAAGCCGAATAAATAGCATTTTCCGGTATTGCGGAAATTCGGCATAATTTCGACGCTCGAAAATAGCCCCATGCCATAAGTATTCATATCAATTAAGCGGGCGTTAGGTGCGATGACAGCGTAAAGTTTCGTTTCGCCGCCTTCTTCTCTTGCTTCCAATTCCAACACTTCGCCCATGCTCATCCAACTACGATCATGATCGAACCATAACAACGCGGCATAGTATTCGCGATCGTAGGTATCCGCCATTTCGTGCAATTCTTGCGGCGTGATCTGGCGACCGTCCACCGTGTGCCCCGAAGTGGCGATACAAATAAAATCTGTTCTGAGTTTGCTATTTTTCATTGTTAAAAAATGCCTGTGGTTAATTAATTGCGGCTAGTTTTATGCAAAAAATCGCAAAAATCACGCACCTGAAATTGGATATATTCGGATATAGCGCGGAAATCCTGTATATCCGTCCATATCTCTTTTTGTGTGGGTTAAATCGTTGTTTTTAACTGACAAAATACGCCAAAAACAACAACACATAAGGCAAACATGACGGAATCAAAGCTAAGAATTAGAAAAACAAAACGCTATGACGACGAAGTGATCTATGCGGCAAAATTTTTGTATTTGAAACAGTACACGCCGAAAGAGATTGCGGCGGAATTGGGGCTGAACAGTGCACGCCCCGTTTATTATTGGGCGGAAAAATATCAATGGCGCAATTTGGTCAGCGAAAGCGGGATCGAAGAATTGATCACGGTGCGCATTATTACGCTGACGGAACGGGAAAATAAAAGCGATCAGGAAATCAAGGAACTGGAAGCCCTGATCGATAAAGATCTGCAATATAAAAAGCAACGGGCGGCGACGGTTGCCAAGGCGAAAAGTGCGGTCGAAATGCGCGACGTTTCGGCTGGCGGTTCCGGCGGATTTGCCGACAGCGGCGACGGGCAGGAACGCAAGCGTAAAGGCAACGTAAAAAATGACATTTCGCACATCACGCCCGAAATGTGTCAGCCGTTTATCGATAGTCTGTTCGGCTATCAAAAGCACTTGCGCAACAACAAGCACCACGACATCCGCAATCTTTTAAAATCGCGCCAGATCGGGGCAACCTATTATTTCAGCTTTGAAGCCTTGGAAGACGCGATTTTCACGGGCGACAATCAGATCTTTTTGTCTGCGTCGAAACGCCAAGCGGAAATCTTTAAAACGTACATCATCAAAATGGCTCGGCAATACTTTAACGTTGAGTTAAAAGGCAATCCGATCATTTTGAGCAACGGCGCGGAACTGCATTTTTTATCGACCAACAAAAACACTTCGCAAGGTAATAGCGGGCACGTTTACGGCGACGAATACGCATGGTTACGGGATTTTCAACGTTTCAATGATGTGGCGTCGGCGATGGCAACGCACGCGAAATGGCGGGAAACGTACTTTACTACGCCATCGTCTAAATTTCATGAATCTTATGCGTTCTGGTCGGGCGAAAGCTGGAAAGAAGGCGATCCGAAACGTAAAAACGTGATTTTCCCGACATTCGACGAAATGCGCGACGGCGGGCGGTTGTGCCCGGATGGGCAGTGGCGATACGTCGTGACAATCGAAGACGCACTAAAAGGCGGCGCGGATACCCTCTTTAATATCGAAAAACTGAAACTGCGCTATAACAAATACGCGTTTAATCAGCTTTATATGTGTGTATGGATAGACGACGCGGATTCCATTTTCACTATCAAAGAACTGCTAAAATGTAGCGTGGACGCTACAAAATGGAAAGATTTTGACCCCAAAGCCGATCGCCCGTTTGGCAATCGTGAAGTATGGGGCGGGTATGACCCGGCGCAAACAGGGGACGGCGCAAGTTTTGTTATCGTCGCTCCGCCCGCTATTGAAGGCGAAATTTATCGCGTGTTGGCGCGGTATCAGTGGAACGGCTTATCTTATCGTTATCAAGCGAATCAAATTAAGCAACTGTTTGAAAAATACAATATGACTTACATCGGCATAGACGCGACAGGGGTCGGGCTTGCGGTGTATGAAAACATCAAAGAATTTGCGCGGCGTGCGGCGACGCCAATCGTCTATAACCCCGATAGTAAATCCGAAATGGTGCTAAAAGTGCATGATTTGGTTGAGCATAACCGCCTGCAATGGGATCAAAATGAACTCGACATTGTGCCTAGTTTTTTGATGATTAAGCACCAATCCACAAAATCAGGCAATACGATGACATTTACCGCCGAACGCACCGTAAAAACGCAACACGCCGATGTATTTTTTGCAATCTGCAACGCGATTAATCGCAAATCTTTAACCGACAAACCACGCCGACAAGGGCGCGGATGGAGAATAAACTAAATGAAAAAAGCAAGCCAAAAACCGAAAAATCCTGATGCCAAAAGTTTTTCCATCATTCCGATTCACGACCGCACTTTTTCCATTAGTCCCGCGCCTGCGCTGGACTATATGGGGGTCAGTTACGATACACAATATAACTGCTATATGCCGCCGATTAATCGCTATGCGCTCGCCCGTTTGCCGCATCAAAACGCGCAACACGGCGGCATTTTGCATAGTCGTTCGAACATGGTTAGCGCGGGCTATTTGGGCGGAAAAGCCCTCTCCCGCATGGATATGCGCGCGCTATGCCTTAATCTGATTCAGTTCGGCGACGTGGGGCTGTTAAAAATCCGCAACGGCTTTGGGCAAGTGGTGCGCCTGCACGTGCTTTCGTCCCTTTATTTGCGCCGTAAACGCGACGGTGGTTATTCCTATTTGATGAAAAAAAGCCTGTACGATTCGGCGCAAGAAATCTACGAATACGCGGAAAAAGACATTATTTTTATTAAGTTATACGACCCGATGCAACAAATTTACGGCTCCCCCGACTACGTGGGCGGCATTCAATCGGCGTTACTCAATTCTGACGCCACCGTGTTTCGCCGTCGTTATTTTAGCAACGGCGCGCACATGGGCTTTATTTTGTATTCGACCGACCCCGACTTGACGGAGGAAATGGAAGACGAGATCGCTAAAAAGATCGCTGATTCGAAGGGCGTCGGAAACTTTAAATCCATGTTTGTCAACATTGCGGGCGGACACCCGGACGGGTTGAAAGTGATCCCGATTGGCGACACTGGCACGAAAGACGAATTTGCCAACATTAAAAACATTTCGGCGCAAGACGTGCTAACCGCCCACCGATTCCCGCCCGGCTTAGGCGGCATTATCCCGACCAACACGGGCGGACTGGGCGACCCGCTGAAATATCGCGAAACGTATCAAAACGACGAAATTCAGCCATTACAAGAGATTATCGCCGAAACCATCAACAACGATCCGGAAATCGGCGCGGGGCTGAAAGTCAAGTTCAAAAGCGCGGAAAATGTTTAAAAAATGTTGCTTAAAAATTGGGTGGTGATATGTATTTATATACAGATCTTTGATAAAATTTATCCCACATAATAACAAGGGGAATCAATGACAAAATGGCAAGAACAACAGATATTTATTGCAAAATCTGTAAACAAAAAGCAGTTATCAGACGTACTGAACGGATCCACAGTGAATTTAGTCGGTTGTATTGCGATTGTCGAAATCCCGCTTGCCGTCATAAATTTGTCATGAATCTCGAATTTAGTCACTCTACATCGTCCAGTTTAATGACAAAAGATCAGCTTTTAGCACTGACATTAAGCCAACTTTCGGAAGACGACAAAGACAAAATCAGGAAATTATTGAATGAAGAAAAAGCCGCGTAATAGCGGCTTTTTTTATGCGGTTAATAGTGCATTTGTAGCGGCTTTCGCCAAAAAGTTACTGCGGTTTTTATATTCCGGATGACTTGCCACATAACGATCAATGCGGCTAATTAATAATTTAGGCAGTGTCACGTTGATTTTTTCCGCTTTGCCCATTAATTGCGTTAAATCTACATCGACAAGCGCAAAAGTAAAACCTGCATATTCTTCTTCATTTCCGACATAGCTTTCTAAATCGCTTGGCAGTGGCACTTCCTCACCGTCTTCAATTAATCCTTCGATGTGAAATGCAATTGCTTCTTGTGCGTTTCTAAAGGCTTCCTCTAAGGTATCGCCCGCTGAAAAACAACCGGGTATATCTGGCACAATCACGCCGTAAGCGTGATCCTGATCGCCTTTTTCGATTCCGACTGGGTATAGCATTATATATCTCCGTTATAAATTAAAACTTTAATCTATTTTTATATCTTTAATCAAGGGGGCTTATTTAAGCCCCGCTTGTTTTAATATTGAATTTACTGTTTTTATCGGTAAATCCTTTCGCGGGTGCGGGACTGTAACCCGTCCCGCTTTGGTTTCATGTTTGAACTGATGATGACTGCCTTTTGTTGCCACAAGAAACCAACCGTCTTTTTTGAGTTTTTTTATTACCGTTTCACTATCCACCTTTTTTAACCTCTTTTGTTTTAGTTGGGGTTATTATAACTCCGAAAAATTAAATTGCAAGCATTTTAGAGTTATTGGGGTTATTTTTTTCATCTTTTTTATTTTTATCCGGCAACGGTGGCAAGTCATAACCTCCCTTGCGATAGGGCGGGATGTGTTTAAAGGGTTGGTAAATCATGCCGCTTTTAACTCCATTTGTTGCACACCTTTTTCTTTCATCTCATGCAATGACACATAAGAGGATTTCAAACACCCGTAAGGGGTTTTCGGCTCAAACAATACCAACATTTGCGGCTTGTTGTTTTGGTCGGTTTCTTTTCCGGTGTCGCTATTGATAAACGGGATCCGTCCGTTGGTGATATACACGATTTCTTTCGCGTTACGGATGCACATATCAAACCATTTTGTAGAGGTATCCACATTCAGCAACATAACCACGGTTTTATTGTGTAGCACGCTTTGTTGTATGGCGCGCAACACAAAGGGCAACGGGTTACTATATGGCGGATTCATCCAGCAATATTTCCCGTTCCAGTCAGTTTTGAGGGTGTCTTGTTCCGGACTGATAAAGTTTTTCACTTTGGCATTATGCGGCAATGCGCAAGTGTCTAAATCAAAGCGGATTTGCCAATAAAATTCGGCATAGTGAAATCCCCATAATGGCGTAGCCCATAAGTCTTTTATGTTTTTTGGTGTGTTGGATTTAATCATTTTCTGTTACCCACTGATTCAATTTTTGAAAAGATATGAAGTAGTGCTGTTTATTATGTTGCGTATTGTTTTCACAAAATGCTAACCACGCCTTTAATTCACCTTTAATTTGTTTTTTTGTTGTGTTATCTAAACAATGCCAATATTTCTTAATTAAAACGACGCTTCTTCCCACTTGATAATTTTTTGATTTTAATCCCCGGCGAAACAACGCTAATAAAAATTCGTTTAATTCTTTTCGCTCAATCAAAACAAATTGGGCTAATTCATCAATATAAAATTCCATATTTCCCCTAGCTTATGCTTAAATTTCTCAAATTCGACAAATGCGACGGTTCTCCGATTTGGTCTAAAATCAGGGGTTCGCGCTTGATTGTCATAATCGGTTCATCGTTGATGATTTCGATGCTTCTTATCCGGTCTAAAACTAACTTATTATTGTTTATTAAATAATCAATTTGTTCCGGTTGCGGTCTAAAATGCGTCGGCTCCAACAATGATTTTATTTTTTTTGTCAGTTCCGCCCGTTTTTCGGCGGTTACAGTTACTGACACAAGTCCAAGGCGGGCGATGCCCGCTTTTTTATTAGCCTCGCCCCGCTCGGTTGGGCGCTTTTTAATCGTCCATTTCTTGATCCGGCTAATGACTGATTTAAAACTGATTACATTTTTTACCCCCTTAATTTTCTTTTGCATTTCGCCGAAGCGATTTTCCTTTGTTTGTTCATAATCTAATTTGATGGCTTGATCTTTACGGCTTGCCAAGGCGCCGCCTTGGATTTGCAAATAGCTCGCAAAGCACGGCGTATCGGCACAGATTCGCGCTTTTTCGATCAGCTCGTCGTCACATTGCCCGGCAACTAAACGGCGTAATTCACGCCAAACGGACACAGACGCGCCGCCGTAAAATTGGAATTGACGGATGCCCCACAGGCTCGCCCATGCGCGCACGCGTTTCGCGTTATCACGCAAGGAAAGATTCGGGTTTTCGTCGGATTTTTCATCTTTCAGCGCAAAGCCGTCGATGTTTTTCGAAATGTATTTCGCGATGTAAGCGGTGGCACTGCCTTTCGATTTGTCGCATTCTTCCACTTTACAACGGTGTTTTTTTGCGCCCTGTTCGTCGCCGTCGATTTCCAGCGCTTTAATTTTGAATAATCTGATGGCTTCCGCTTTGTGTTCGGATTTGACGTAAACCAATAAATGCCAGTGCGGCGTTGCGTCGTGATGCGGTTCAGCGACGCGCATTCCGTACATTTTGATGTCGCGTTTGGCTAATAACGCGCGGTATTGTTGCCAGACGGTGTTTAAGTAGGCTTGCGTTTCGCGCGGGCTGTTGCCCTGCCATTTTTTATTGTTCTCGCCGTGGCTGTGGGTAGCATGAAATGACGATGGTGCAGTAAGTGTTAAAAATAGGGCTTCGTTGCCGTTTTCTTCCGCCCACTCTTCCAAACCGCGCAAGCGCAACATCATTTCTTGACGGCGCAAAGCGGGGTTAGACGATGATTTCAAAAACATATCAAATAGTTCGGCTTGTTCTTCCGGGTTATCCACGTTTTCGACGATCATCGCTTTTAGATAGTCGTAATTTTTCTTGATTTGGTTTTGCCAGTTGATGAAGCCTTGATATGACACATAACTATTTGCCTGTTTGCGCACTTCGCCGCACGCAATGGCGATATGCTCAATAATGCGCTTTTGCGTGGTTTTCATCGTGTAAAACCAATATTTTTCATCGGCAACTTTGCATAGTGCGACGTCGATGCGCTCCATCTTGATTTTTTTATCTTCGCAATAGCGCGCCCAATGCGGGATCTCAAACCCGATGGCTTCACAGGCTAGCCCGCATTGTTTATATAGCTTCATGATGATGCTATCGGATTGCACTTTGTCGTATTGCTTGCCGTCTTTTGCGTACACCTCGATAAAATCCTGTTGCTTAAGCTGAAATGCGTATGCCAACTCATACGCCATGCTTTTTAATTTCGCTTCGGTCAATAAATAAAACGGAAAATTGGCGTCCTGCGCCTGTTTCTTGCCGTACTTGTCAAAAAGTGCGGTCGTTTTTTGGGTTAAATGATTGCCCGCGTGTTCGGCGCGGGTCGGCACGGTAACAAAACGCTGTTGCTGTGCGATTTCGGTTTTTAAATCAAGCAACCAGTTCGGTGAGGATTTAAACGCATGAAGAAATGAAACGTTGATTTTGTAACGGCTGAAAACCTTTTTTAAACGAATATTTAGCGTTTCGCGTAGCCATAAGTTCGCGGCGCGTTGTTGCACGTTGCCCGCCTGAAACGCTATGGAGCCATCGTCTTTAATGCTGTGATATTGTTTTAAATAAAGTTTTCGGAAATGCTCGCGCTGACGCTCGCGCGGCAGTTGGGCTATGACTTTCTCAACATAGCTATAGCTATTCGGCACGGTGTCGAATAGCTCAAGTTGTAATTCGGTTTTGCGATCAGAATCGGCAAAAGCGCGGTATTTTTTTACCGCACTTTGTGCAATCACCGGCGCCGCTTCCGGCGCGGATTCTTGTTTTAAGATTGCTTGATTCATGATCTGCCCTAATGATTAGCCGCACTTTTTATCGTGCGGCGTGCTGATTAATATTGATAAGTGATTCCCGCGCCTGCGCCCACTTCGTTTTGAGTGCCGAAAGACACAGACAAGCTACTAATCCATTTCGTGTTTTCGCTCATGTGTGAATAGCGGATGGCGGCGGCGTGTTGCCCTGCGTATGTGCCTATACCTGCGCCAATAGCAGATCTCCCGCTATGGGTGGCGTGTGGGATATTTGCAACGGCAAGCGCGGACGCCGTTCCGGCGGAAGCGCGTTTGCGGTTTTTCGCGACGTCTTTCGCCACGTTATCAATGCGCTGATTTGTGTTTGCTAAGCCTGCGTTTAAGCGCTCATTTGTGCGGGCGATGGCTTGCGCGTTGCGTTCTGCTTTTGCACTGGTGGCACTGATGGCGCGCTGATTGGTGTTGATTTGGTTCGCGTTGGCGCGGATTTGGCTTTTATTGGCTTCGATGTTGTCGGCGTTGGTCGATACCTGCCCCGCAACGGCGAATAACTGGCTTCCGTTAATGCCGTCCGTGCTGTCGGCTGTGATTCTGCCTGCGGCAAGGTTGGTTAATGTGCGTTTTGTGTCTGCGTTGCCGACGGATACCGTCGCGACGGGTTTCGCGCCTGCAAAGCCGCTATAACTAATATTGCCCACGGTTGCGCCCGCTGTGCCGACGGCTTGGGCGGTTGCGCTATTACTGCCGATTGCCACGGCATACGCGTCGTTTGCGGTTGCACCGCGTCCGATTGCGGTCGCCATGCGGGCGGTGGTGTTGGCTAATGTGCCGACGGACGTGCCGCTGTATGCGCTCACGCTTGCGCCGTCGCCGATTGCCGTGCCTGTGTCGGCGGTCACTTTACTTTGTACGCCAACCGCCGTCGCGTAGTTAGCCTGCGCTTTGGCACTGTTGCCGATCACGGTGTTTAAGTCGCCTTTTGATGTGCCTAAAATGCTAACTGTGGCATTGCCGTCCACTTGCGCGACAATGCCGACGGATGTCGAACCGTTGACGACCGTATGATCGCCAATAGCAACAGCACGATAACCTTTTGATTTTGTATAGTTGCCAATTGCGACGGCTTGGCTTCCGTTTGCATTGGCATACGTGCCGATGGCGACGCTGTTTTCACCCGTTGCGCTTGCGCCTGTGTCTAGATTGATAGACGCGTGAGCGGTGTTAAGTGCGGCAAAAACGGCAACCGCGATTAATGTTAATTTTTTCATTTGGATCCCCTCTGAATTAGTTTTGTTAATGATAAATTTACTTAATATGAATTAAATTCATGTTAGTGACTAAAAAAAGGATTTTTACTCATCTAACGCCTGGGCTTTTTGCTTTGCGCCCTGTACTTCGTCACAAATGGCTTTGTGTCGAATCAGCACATCTTCGATAGTTGCTACTCGCTCGTCCTGTAGTTCGATACTGCAAATAAAACTCAAGATTTCTTCGAAGCTTGTCGATTGTTTGATTTGATAACGCTCGGCTTCTTTTAGTCGGTACACCACAAAACAACCGTCGATAACGCCTAATTGATATTGCTGTGTGATTTCGATTAAGTGCATTTCTTGCATTTTGATTTCCTCTTTTTCTGCTTTTAACACCCGTAGGGACTTGATAAATAACGCGCCGATAAGGCAACAACTTAGCGCTAAGCCGACGATAAACAACACGACGACAACGCCGAATAACAAAGTTAAGATTTCCCACATATCCGCCGCCTTTAATGAATCGCTTGTTTGGATTGTGCAATGCGGACTAAATCATTCAAACGGGCGATTTGCTCCCGCGCCTTGATGTCTTTTTTTACCCAAAAATCGCGGCGCATTGGGTCGCGGCGGGCAAAGGTTAAATAAACTTCGTGGCTGTCTTTCCAGTAAAAGATCGCCTGCTTGCAAACGTTGACGTTAATGCGGTCTTTTCTAATAAGTTGATTTTGCATAATTCACCTCTTTATCAATTTGTTTAAAATTGGCTTTTGTTAGCACAGGCGGAAATTCGTTTGCGATTTCACGAATTTTCTTTACCGCTTCGGCGATTTTGTCTTGTCCTTCCGGGGTGTAATCACCTAATTTTCGCCCCTTTGAATACGGGTCCAGTAAATCACTTGTGCGTATGTCCGCATAAGCTAAAATCACGTCTTTTTTCTCTTTTGCCATTTTGTTAAAAACGCGTTCCACTTCGTTTTTACTCTGATTCAATTTGTGCCAGATTTCCGCACAATGCTTTCTTGCAATTGCCGCCAGTAACTCTTGATATTCTTCGCTCATTAAGTGAGCGATATATTCCGGCGCGTTTTTGTTGATTTTGGTTATTCGGTGATTGGCATATAACATAAGCGCCACCTTACTTGCTTCTGCCGTATTTTCTGATGTATGCTAATCGGTAAATTTTTTCCCCGAATTCCACAAGGTCATCAAATGAGCGATCAGAATCAAAATAACCCATTACCGCCTGAAGAATTTCTAAATCAGCTGGCTCTTCAAACGGCGTTACAAGATAGGCTATTGGGCTGTCTATGCCGTGTTGTTGCAAGATTTCCTGAATTGACTTCCCAACTTGAGAATGAACTTCTCGCGGAAGTTGACGATATTGCGAAAACACATCCCGAATCTGCTGACCTCGCGGAATCGTATTTTGCGAAGTTGCTTGCGCCGATTGGGCGCGAATGAATAGATTTAAGTTGTTGATGATGACGTTGATTTCTTGATTTCTCATTTTTCCACCCCTAGAAAAACACTTTTGAAACTGACCGCACTTTTTATCGTGCGGTTTTTTATTGTTGCGCCGACGCTTCACGCGCCAAGGCGATCATGTTGATAAAAATCTTTTCTTTTTTACTTTCCCGTGGGCGGGTCGGTAAAACTCCTTTTTGCACCAAGTCGCGCACTGCTTTGACGGATATGCCATTACGGCGGGCGTATTCCTCGGCTGGCAGATACGGACTATCTACCTGTATATATATACAAATTGAATTTTGAGTTTCCATCTTGTAACATTCCTATGAACGAATATGAACGAATATGAACAATCTGTCATTTGACACAAATATAATGCTTTGTGTTGAATGAGTTGTCAATATGGTGATTTTATGTCTTTTGACACAAAAATAGAATTTGAAGGCGGGAAAGAAGTTATTTCTCGGATCATGAAAGCGTATGGATTTGCAAACCGTAAGCTACTTGCGGAACATTTAGGAATGCCGCATAGCACCTTTGGGACATGGGCTTCACGCAATTTCTTTCCCGCTGAACTTGTAATACGTTGCGTTAAAGAAACGGGCGCGCGACTGGATTATGTAGCATACGGAGAAGAACCGATTTTCGATAATTCGCTTGATATGAAATATTTTCATGCAATCAAGCTAGAAAATGGCAAACCTTTCATAATGGAGAATAAACCCTTTATTCTCACATACTTACCAAATTTAGATAGCCGCGCGGCTTACGACAAAATTTCTTGCGTGATTGAAGATAACCGCACTTATTTCATCAATAATGACTTTGGCGACCTGATCGACGGAGATTATTTCGTAATCGTGGAAAACTCCCATTTATTGCGTTACATCACTGTTCTACCCGGCGGGAAAGTGCGGTTAGACGGCGGGAAATTTTCGTTTGAGTGCGACGCGGGGGATATTGAGATCGTAGGCAAGGTTATTTTAAAAATGGAGAAGTGCTAAGAATGAAAAAATTAATCAAATATGCTTGCATATGGTTCCTTCTTAATCTTTTCACTATCGGACCAATATCAAGACTCATTAGCGCCAATCAAAGCGATAATGTGGGCGGTGCTATTATATTAATCAATACAATAGCCCTTTTTATAATTATTAAATTCAAGTCTAAATTTACTGCGTTTTCCAAGATAAAAGAAAAGGTTCAAGATAACGAAATTGAACCCGCTGAAATTAAGCCCCCTCTAATCCCGAAAGGTGATACTGTAAAATTTGAATATGAAACAGATACCAGTAGTGAAACTAAATTCTTTTCCGGGAAATTGATAGATATTGAATTTGATTCTGATCAAGAATGGGGAACGCACGCCATTTTGATCGGCGAAACTGCCAAAGGCACTGTAAAGAAATTTAAAGATTATGATCTTTTGGGTGATGTCGTCTATAAAGGCAAAAAATACTCCAGTTTTGAAGATCTTTATTCCAAAATAAACAATGATTAATTCTTAAAATGGCAGTTCGGCGTGACAAAACAAAAGGCAATAAATGGCTTGCGGAGTTCTACAAAGACGGCAAGCGCGTTCGCAAGTGGTTTTTAACCAAGGGCGAAGCCCTGCGTTTCTTCAATCAGCATAAATATGCTTCCGTTCAATTTTCCGATTCCGAAACGGTTTCCGTGTCTCTTGATGCGGACAAAACCGCCGCCCCGCCGTTAAGTTTTTTCGTGCAAGAATGGTTCGATTTGCACGGGCAAACGCTCAACGATGGCGCCGCACGATTGGAAAAGCTAAAAAACCTGTGCGCCCACCTTGGCGACCCGCCCGCCGCCGAATTTCGCCGCGAAGATTTCGCCGATTACCGAAAATTACGCCTTGCCGGGAAATTTTCCAAAGATCCGAATCGCCCACCGAAAGAAGCCACAATCAACCGCGAACACGCCTATTTGCGGGCGGTTTTTAACGAATTGAAGCGGCTCGGCAAGTGGGAAAGCGAAAACCCGTTAGAGGGAATAAGTGAATTTCGGGAAAAGGAAATCGAACTGGCGTATTTAACCGCCGACGAAATCCGCCGACTGCTTGCGGAGTGCGATAATTCGCGCAATCGTGATTTGGGGTTGATTACGCGAATCTGCTTGGCAACCGGTGCGCGGTGGAGCGAAGCGGAGCAGTTAAAACAATCTCAAGTTATCCCTTACAAAATCACCTACATTAACACCAAAAGCAACCGCAACCGCACGATCCCGATCAGTCGTGAACTCTATGATATGTTGCCCAAACGACGCGGGCGACTTTTCGGCGACGCTTACGAAGCCTTTGAAAATGCCGTGGATCGCGCTTGTATTGATTTACCAAAAGGACAACTTACCCACGTTCTGCGGCATACGTTCGCAAGTCATTTTATGATGAACGGGGGAAATATCTTAGTACTGAAAGAAATTTTAGGACACTCTACGATCGAAATGACAATGCGCTATTCTCATTTTGCCCCTTCGCACTTAGAAAGTGCGGTCAGTTTAAATCCGTTGGCTGTTAAAAGGGATTAGTTCACAAAATCCCTTGGCTTTTAGTGGCTTTCCCTGTGGCTGTTCCGCTTTATATTCGGTTGTATTCGTTCTTATTCGTCTATTCATTTCCGCGTAAAATCATTAACTTATTGATTCTCAAAATATTAAAAAGGTATTTAAAATCCCTCGCCTTTCGAGGCGTGCCAGTTCAAGTCTGGCCTCGGGCACCATTTAATAATACCTTTCTTATTAAATAGTTACCCTCCAAAGACAAATGCACACGGGTCGTTAGCTCAGTCGGTAGAGCAGCGGACTTTTAATCCGTTGGTCGAAGGTTCGAATCCTTCACGACCCACCAACTTCCAAATCAAATATCTAAAAACTTTTCACATACCCGCTAAGTAGCGATGCAGAGTAAAATAATCTCATTTTTGCATATAGCTTAGAATGTTTATTTCAAAAATATTCAACGTTATACGTTATACCTCTTGTGTAATCTAAGGCATGATAAGCAAAATAGTCTAGATAATTTGATCTAAAACAATAAAAACAGAAATAATACTTGACTCACTTGACAGCATTCTTTATTAGGCTTATTAGTATCCTACATAGAGGTAAGTCTATTCGACAATTAAAGCATCAATTAAACGGATTCAATAATTGATTAAACTTTCGAAATGACTTACGCCATTCTTTATCTAAATATAAACCTTTAAGCAAAATATAAATCCACTTATCTAACTCAATCAAATATCAACGTTTTCTGACTCACTTTGAAAAATGGAAGATTTCACCATAAAAAGGGAGAGAGATATGATAACAACATCAGCTTTATAGAATATTTGTGAATAATTACCCCACCTATTATCTACACTTCAGAAGTCAGTAGCGTGGCAGTTTGTGTCTGCCAAAAGTGTAACTTATACAATAAAGATAAAGAATAGGAGCACAAAATGAATCTTCAAGCGAATCAAACAACAAAACTGAATGCCTCAGAATTAGCGGCCTTGCATCGTAAAATGAATAATTGGCGAGGTCAGAAAAATAAGTTGATGGTATCAGATTTGAAACCCAAAGTTTTGGATAAAAAAATTAAAGATCCGGAACAAAAACTCTCCCGTAAAGAATTAAATCTACTTGTGGCCTATTTTGAAGCGATTGAAAAGGGCATCACAATTGATATTCCCGGCATAACGCCCACTGATCTTAAATTTGAGCAAATACTCTTTGATTCATATAGAACCGTGAATGCGCTTATCAAAGAATATGACAAACAGATCACACCAAAATCTTCACTTATTCCAATAAAAGGAATCAGTAAAATATTGCAGGCTAAATTGCGTGAATTATATATTTACGACGTTGCCGCCCTGCTCTCGCGTGGGAGAACACAAAAAGATCGGGATAGCCTCGCCTCAAAATTAAAAGTTGATGTTAGTGAAGTGGAATCTTGGGTAAAACAAGCGGATCTTTGGCGTGTTTCCGGAATGACCACCGATATTGCTTATTTACTTGTTATCAGCGGGGTGCGCTGTGTTGAAGATTTAGCGAGAGTTGATGCCAAGAAAATTTTTCCGATTATTAAAGGAATTTCTGCGGTACAAACAGATTTTCAAGCCCCATCCTCTAAAGAAGAGATCCACCAGCTTATTAAAAATGCGCAAGATTTAGTCATCTATTCAGTTCGTAGTGAAAATTTAAGATTGCGCTCATTACCTGATTCTTTGGTAAATGCCATTAATACAATCAAAAATAGTGGTGATCCTAACAACATGGATATGCAGGGTGTTGTTGAGTATATCCAAAACGATATGCTTTCTTCCTTAGCAGAATCTGACGGAAATAATTGGTATCAGGAGTTAGGCGAAGTACCATTACATCTGTTTAAAAATGATAAAAACATTTCTGAAATTGAGTTTATGACGACCGGTAAGGTCATTAAAAAAGGGCTTGATTTCCTTGATGATGTGCAATACTCCCTACCTTTACCAAACACACTAAGCGGAACCGTCTATATCAGAAGAAAAGACAGCACTGAGAAAAGAACGTTTGCCGGAGCAGAAGTTGAAATCAGCGGTATTGTCAGCCCAACCGAAGATCTAAAAGACTTAAATAAAAAATTATGTGCGGTAACGGATAGCCAAGGTAAATTTATTATCGCCTTGCCGGACAAATACAGCATTAAAGAAATTGTCACCATTTCTATTTCTCAAGGTCCGAAAAAGCAAGAGTTCGTTAAAAATGCGAGTGAAATTTTAGATTCCGTAAAAGAGCGTAAAAAATTAGATGACTTCTATCAACTAGATGCGCTAGGTGATGAAATTGATAAATTGACATTATTAATTGAACAAACGGAAAAAGAACAGCAGAAATTAATTGAACAAGCCGAAGGAAAACAAAAGAAATGGAATGACAAATCCTATAGTCAAAAATTGACTAGTTATCACCAAAAACTCGACGAATTGTCGAATAATTACGATAAGGCTGAAGCCAAACTGTTAAAAGAATGTGATGCCTTAACGGTTAAGATGGCGTTTGATAAGTTTCTCGCCTCCTGTAAATCGCTAAATGCTAACTTAGAGGGAACAAATAACAATGCTCAAGAAGATGAAGGTTTTGTCATTATTGAAGAATTATTTAACGGTCAACGACTGGATTTAGAAACAGCTTTACCTAAAGTAAAACTGATGGGAAATGATGAGCATGTTATCCGTCTTGCAACGGATACTGCGCCGTCCAAAACCTATCGTTACAGTATGTTACAACGACTTGTTGAGCCAAATATTTCTTCGTTAAATGGGCGGAAAAAATTAACCGCACCTGTTAGCATAATGAATTTCAAAGAGGCCTTATATACCACCCCGGATAGATATCCGCAGGCAACCTCATTGGGTATCGGTTATGTGCTGAATATGCACCAAGCATGGATACCGGATGGTTTTTCATTGGGTTCACTACTCTATTCGCTAGTTTTAGCTCCGGGTGAAGAACAGCGGCTGGTTGTTCGCGAGAATAAACAAAGCTATTCCATCATGAATGATTCGGAAAGTTCCGAGATGGGAAGAGAAAGCTACGAGCAAGGTCAATCTGATGACACTTTGGCTGCCTTTAATAATGCTATCGACCAAATGTCGAATGGATATTCCGATTATAACTACAATGCCTCAAGCGGGTCTTTTGGCGGCTCGCTTTTTGGCGGTATTTTTGGTACCGGTATGGGAATCGGATTGGGTTTATCAGGAGGGTATTCCCGAACCCAAGGGTATGGCTCATCCTCCGCCGGTCAACGTAATTCCCACAATGAAGTTTCAAATGCTGCACAAACTTTTCAACGCAATATTAAAAGTGCATCAAATCGAATTTCACAAGCGAAACGCATTAGCGTATCCATGGGAACAAGTGAAACCTCTAATTATGTTGCAACCAAAATTATCGCTAACCACAACCATTCACATACAATGACCGTGCAGTATTGGGAGGTGATGAGACGTTATAAATTGGAAAGCTGTATCGATAGTGTCGATTTAGTGCTCTTTGTACCGTTGCAATTGATTCACTTCTTACCTTCAGGAGAAAATTATCAATTAATGGAGGTGCATTCCTCGACCTTTAACAAAACTCGATTTAGCCAACGTTATGGTATGTTATTAAAATATGAACCGGCGCTACGCTATGCCCTGCCATACCGTTATCGTAGAGGTTTGGAGCTGGTTAAGAAATATGCGGCATATCCACAATGGTCACTGGAAAATATCAATGATGATTCGCGCACCTTAGCCTTAACCTTTAGTGGCAATTTCCTCACATTTGATGATTTATCTGTCACACTGCGCCTAAAAAATGGTCGAGGTACTGTTGCCGGTGAAATCGTTCACTATCCTCGAGCCAATATTCAGATTTTGGATATTTATGAAGGCAATAAAAGAAATTGCAGTACACGAAATGAAGTGCGACAAGCCATTCGAGATGAACGCAATAAACAAGGTTCGGTTAAGGTCACCGTCTTATTTCACCTACCGTCTGATTTTGTTGATGATGATTTGGATTACATCCGCATTAAGCATTCTATTGAGCCATTAAATTACACGCTGGAACATCATGGCGAATTAACGAAGGCAGAATCCAAAGCTTATGAGCTATACCTCGACCGAATTCTTGATTTGGCTAAAGATAATGATAATAGTCAACACGATAGAAGGGAGATCGCACACTACAAATCCTCTTTACCGGAAGCGTATGTTACGCCTCAGATTACCCTCTCTCCGGGACATTTGAGAGCATTAGGCAATCCGACAATCCATAGCGTATCAGTTAATATGGAAAGCACCTCTAGAATTCAGGCAACACTGTCATATAGTGAGTTGAACTATTCCACCTATATTAAACTCTCAACGGAAGAAAAAACGCTACGTTATTCAGAGTTCCAATTAATGGAAGAAACACTACAACATATAGCTTCAGAAACCTTGCGTTACTCACAAGCCGTATGGCAATCATTGAGTAGTGATGAACGTACTATGTTATTGGAGCAGTACACTATCGATATGAATTTTGACGAACTTCAAGATTCAGACCAAAGTAAAAAGGAAAAAATAGATATACCTTTACTGAACTGCGTTAATGTTAAAAAACTTCTCGGTTTTTATGGTAACTGCATGCTATTGCCGTTTACGTATCCACAAAGCCTGGCTAAACGGTTGGGTAAAACAGCAGGGGAAATACAAGACGCTCTATATCGCTATCACACCAATAATTTCCGCGTTCCGACCACGATCGTGTCTTTGCCAACCGACGGTATGATTGGAGAAGCGGTGTTGGGCGAAACCAATGTCAGCGAAGAAATTGATTTAACCCGTTTCTGGAACTGGCAAGACTCCCCAATTGATAAGATGGATATCAATAACCATTACTTAAACGACAAAGATTATTTATCGGAGAAAACAGTCAAAGATGATTTAACAGAGAAAACCGTCAAAGATAAGAATGCATTAGGATTGCAAAGTGCACCGGAAGCGGCAACGCCTATGGAAACAAGTGTACTTTCATCCTTAATTAGCAGGCAATCTCCTGAATTCACTGATAGAGCAACGTTTGCAGAATTAAAAGAGTTATTGAATGCCAGTATGGAAAACGCCAAATCAGGGCGAGACAAGGTGATTGAAACCTCTGCAGAACTTGCTAAAGCAGCATTGGATTATGCCGGTAAAGTTAATGGAGGGGAGGGTGCAACCTCAAAAGAGAATAAATCTTCAAAGTAAAATGCTAGCTCATAACAGTGAAAATACGTTTAGCTATGATGTTTTTTGATGGTAGAAAATCTTATCAAGAACACCGAGCTATCCGAAATAAAGGAGTTTAAAATGAATATTGATAATGTGGTATTAAAAATCTTAGAGAGCGAGATATCGCCGGAGATGCAAGAACTTAAGAAATTAATTTTAAGAAGAATTGCGACCGAGGCGGACATTAAACCGTCGCGAATACCGGCGCCGTTAAATATCACCCAAATCGGGGGATATATTAACTTGATGATGAAATTAGATAAGCAACAACAAAAAAGAATTTTAGAGACGCAACAGCAAAAAACGGAGTATCAGTCTATGCTGGAGCAAACTCTAGCCTCTATTCTTGGTCTTCCAATGCAAACGTCGAAAGAGTAAATCGCTTTGGTATCGTGAACTTAAACGGCGGATAAACATTGTTCTTCTGCGAGCAATGAATATTTGTCGAATAAGTCACAAGGTATCCGTAGCCTTTAACGAGAGGTGCTTTTGGCATCGGTCTGCAATGGGTGAAAAATGTATCGTTAACACGAAAGAATCGGCAATGCGAAAGGTAATGGAACTCGGTCTCTGATCCAGATTAGGGCTCGAGGAAAACACTATCCTAGGATGGAAAGGCAAGTGAACGAGTAATCTACTCTAGCCAAGCCGGAATCAAGAAGGAAAACATTTGACCGCAAGTGATGAAGCTCGGTCGGTAAAGATCCCGCGATAGGGCGTCGACTGACACCTACCGGGAAGATAAACCCGACCTGAGGACAAAACAAACGGAAGGATGAATTTCTTGGAGAGGAAAGTAAGGCGACAGAAGGTGAAAGGGAACGCGTCAAGGCGGAATCTCAGGATTTAAGGAACGAAAGTTTCAGCTGCCGGAGAACGGTAGCAATTACACGCATCACCGGATACGTCCCATTTGTGGCGTTCTGCTTTTAGCAAAAAGCAAGAATGAACGGAAAGGCTTAGGCAAGGTCAACTTGGCAATCAGGTCTGGCATTGTTGGATGGGCATTACTCCTAACGTATTGGAATACCATGAATTCACCTTCGGGTGAACCTGAACCGCGTCGAATTCGGCGCGGTTCTCTTTTTTAGCAAGTGCACGATTTTCAGATTCTCAGCCTTTTCACAAGATCAAACATAGACTTTCTATCCACCTCTTTTTAATTACTAAAAGCAATTTCACCCATTGTTTTTGCAAATTAACTTTATTGATTTAAATCATATAGTTCCCGCTATTTTTCACCGATAATCCACTCCCCTTTTATTTTTAGTGTTGGAGAATGATTATGAAAAAATTTGTACTTAAAGCGGCGGTTGTCGCGATTGTCGGTTATTTAGGGGTTGTCGGGTATGTTCATCAGTATGATAAAGGGCAAATGGAGAAATTACTTGCCGAAGGCAACTACTCCACCGAACAACAAAAAATCGCCAAAGTCTTTTTTAACAACGGCTGTCAATATTGCCATACGCCAAGTGCCGAATTACCGTTTTACGCCCATGTTCCGCTGGTGGATTCCATGCTGCAAAATGACATCAAAGAAGGCAACCGTGTATTCCTGTTAAATAAGTTGCTGGACGGATTAAAAGATCCAAGCAAATTATCGGAAGTGGATTTGGCAAAACTTGAACGCGTCATCGAAAATGATGAAATGCCAATTGCAAAATTCCTGCATATTCACTGGGGAAGTCGCCCTGATGAAGATGAAAAAACCACCGTGTTAAACTGGATTCGTGAACAACGCAAAGCCTTTTTACCGGCAAATACCGAAGGCACGGACAATCACCGTCTGGTGCAACCGATTCCGGATGAAATTATGACGGATGCCGCGAAAGTTGCCCTCGGACATAAACTTTTTATGGACGGACGCTTATCCGGCGACGGCACAATTCAATGCCACACCTGCCACCAATTAGACAAAGGCGGCGTTGACCGCTTAGATGTTTCCACCGGTATTGAAGGCAAAAAAGGCGGCATCAACGCGCCGACCGTCTTCAATGCGGCATTTAACTTCGTCCAATTCTGGGACGGACGTGCCACAGATTTAGCCGACCAAGCCGGCGGACCACCGACTAACCCGGTTGAAATGGGCTCCCACTCTTGGGATGACATTGTGGCAAGATTTGAACTGGACGAAGACTTCAAACAAGAATTCTTAAAAATTTATCCGCAAATCAGCAAAGAAACCTTAACCAACGCTATCGGCGAATATGAAAAAACCTTAATCACCCCAAACAGCGATTTCGACCGCTACTTAAAAGGTGATAAAACCGCGCTAACGGCACAGCAAATCAAAGGTTACGAGCTGTTTAAACAATACAAATGCGACACCTGCCACACCGGCGTCAACATGGGCGGACAATCTTACGAATACCTAGGCATTTACGGAGATTACTTCAAAGATCGCGGCACACCACTCACTGATGCAGACCAAGGTCGCTTCGCACAAACGCAAGATCCGTATGATATGCACCGCTTTAAAGTGCCGTCATTGCGTAATATCGCCTTGACTGCGCCTTATATGCACGATGCCTCGGCAAAAGATTTGAAAGAAGCCGTTCGAATCATGTTGAAATATCAAAGCAATGCCAAACCGCAACAACAAGAAGTGGACGATATTACCTCATTCTTGGAAAGCCTCACGGGCGAGTTTGAAGGTAAGAAATTGCAATAATCAAGGCTAACAAAAAGTGCGGTCGTTTTTTGAAGCGTTTTAAAAACGCCGAAAAAACTCACCGCACTCTTCACTTATCCGTAACCGCTATTCATCAAAGGTTTTCAACGCCGTAAATAACTTCTCCCCAAACGGCTTGCGCCAACCCGTCAGCAATTCCGGCTGTTCCTCTTCAACACCTTTTGACCAATACCACTTCATCAAACTTTCCAAGCTACGTTTAGAGGCAATCAGTTCTTTCGGCAAATTAGGCGGCGTGATTTGGACTAAATGCTGTTGCAGAGCTTTCAATGTCGTTTTATAACGCGGATCATCGGCAAGGCGTTGAATGGGCTGCGGGTAATCTTCAGGCGCAATACGCTTCACCTGATCAATAATTTGCAATAATTTTTTGCCGTGAATTCGCACTTCTGCGGTGCTTAAACCAAGCTCCAATAAAGTTGAGGTGTGCTTCGGATTGTTTTTTGCCACCAGCCATAAATTTTCCGCGCGCACCACAAAATTCAACGCGAGATCACGCTTCATGGCTTCTTCCATACGCCATTTAGCCAACAGCTTTAAACGCATGAGTTCCTGCCGATTTAATTTCCACGCATTCGGAATGGCGAAATAAGCGCTGTCGGGCTCTTTCGTTGCCTGCGCCCGTTTGTTCAACAAAAATTCACATTCATTTTCCACCGCACTTTTCCACTCGGTTTGCGCAAGCTGTGCCTGCATTTGTTCATATAAAGGCAGCAAATACCACACATCCGCAGCTGCATATTGCAACTGATTGTCCGATAACGGACGCGCCAGCCAATCGGTGCGGGACGCGCCTTTGTCGATTTCAAGCTGAAAATAATGTTGCACCAAGGCAGCAAAGCCAGAGGAGCCGGCAAAACCGAGAAAATGCGCCATCACTTGCGTATCGTACATCGGACGCGGCAACTGTTGAAAATAATGCTGAAATACTTCCAGATCTTCACCGCAGGCATGGAGAATTTTGACGACATTGGCATCGGCAAGTAATGCGACAAAAGGCGAAAAATCCTGAATCGGCAAGGGATCGATTAAAGCGACCTGATCGCCGAAATAAAGCTGAATTAAACCCAGTTTCGGATACAGGGTACGGACCCGCACAAATTCGGTGTCTAAAGCGACCGCACTTTGCTCTCGTGCCGCTCGGCATACGCGCGCCAATTCGGCATCATCGGTCACCACATAAAAGTGCGGTGGATTTTTAACTTCTTTTTTAAGTTGAGGCATATGAAATAATAAGAGAATGTCGCGGGACATTCTCTTTTCCTTATAAATAAAACAATTGTTTAAGTGATGAATTAATTCGCCGGGCGTTTGGCAACTTCTTCGTCACGTAACACGCGACGCAAAATTTTACCCACATTGCTCTTTGGCAATTCCTCGCGAAACTCAATATCTTTCGGGATTTTATAGCCGGTTAAATGTGCGCGGCAATGTTTGCGCAACTCGTCACGGGTCAGACTTTCATCTTTTTTCACCACAAAAATTTTGATGGTTTCGCCGGAAACCTCATTTGGCACGCCGATGGCAACTACTTCGGAAACCTTGTTATTCAGCATCACCACATCTTCGATTTCATTCGGATAAACATTAAAACCGGACACCAGAATCATGTCTTTTTTGCGATCCACAATGCGCAGGCTGTAACTTTCGTCCATGATGACAATATCGCCGGTTGCCATCCAGCCGTCTTTAATCACTTCAGAAGTGGCTTCCGGGCGTTGCCAATAACCTTGCATGACCTGCTCGCCTTTCACCCACAACTCACCCGCTTCGCCGATTATCGCATCAGAACCGTCTTCTTTAATAATTTTAACATCCGTATTCGGCACCGGCACGCCGATACTGCCGTTATGTTTCACCACGTTGATCGGGCAAGCGGCAATTAACGGCGAACATTCCGTCATGCCATAGCCTTCAATAATGCTGCAACCGGTCAACTCATGCCAACGGGTCGCCACCGATTGTTGAATCGCCATCCCGCCGCCAACGGAAAGTTTCAGCGCGGAGAAATTCACCTCTTTGAAATTTTCGTTATTTAACAAGGCGTTAAATAAGGTATTCACGCCGGTAATTGCCACAAATCGATGTTTTCGCAGTTCTTTCACAAAACCGTTAATGTCGCGCGGATTGGTAATCAATACGGCGGTTACACCTAACTCAATGAATAATAAGCAGTTTACCGTGAGAGCAAAGACATGATAAAGCGGCAACGCAAGGATCGCCAAACGTTCACGACCACGATCGCCCACAAAGGGATAGGCAATCCATTTGGCTTGGAATACGTTCACGATAATATTGCCGTGGGACAGCATCGCGCCTTTCGCCACGCCCGTGGTGCCGCCGGTGTATTGCAAAAACGCCAAATCGTCCCGTTCTATTTGCGGACGCACATATTGACGATGTTTCCCTACGCTCAACACTTCACGGAACGTCACCGCATTCGGCAACTTATATTTCGGCACCAGCTTTTTCACATATTTCACCACGAAATTCACCAAAGTGCGCTTACCGAAAGACAGCTGATCGCCCATACGGGTTAAAATCACATGCTTCACGGCAGTGTTGAACACCACTTTCTCTAAGGTGGAAGCAAAATTCGATACCACCACAATGGCTTTCGCGCCGCTGTCTTGAAGCTGATGTTCCAGCTCACGCGGGGTGTAAAGCGGGTTCACGTTGACCACCACCAAACCGGCACGCAATATGCCGAACAACGCAATGGGATATTGCAATAAATTCGGCATCATTAACGCCACACGATCGCCGCGCTCCAGTTTCAATTCATTCTGCAAATACGCGGCGAAGGCGCGGCTGCGCTCTTCCAGTTTACGGAACGTCAATACCTTGCCCATATTGATATACGCCGCGCGATCAGGATGCTCACGCACCGCTTTTTCAAACATATCCAAAATCGAATCGTATTCCGAGGTGTCTAGCTGACGCTCCGCGCCTTCGGGATAATTTTTAAACCAAGGTTTTTCCATTGTCGTTCCTTAAAAATGTTTTTATTTGAATTAGTATAAATTGTAACGCACACGCGGTTCCGCCCAGAAAAAGCGGGAAGAAAATCCCCAACCGTAAGGGTAAAACGGCGAGTAGTCATAAATATCGTCAGGGTCGTAATAATATTCTTTCACCAACTTCCAAATGCGATATTGTTCCGCTTTCACCACCGGATAACTGTACTCCGCCTGATCAATCTTGCCCTGCTCTTTGCCGCTCAATATACCGCCGACGGTCACATACTGATCTTTCAGATTCTCCGGATCAACAAAACCGTTTAAATAGGCGATAAATCGTCCATCGGCATAGCCGTCCACAATAGGCTTGGCGGAAAAATAGGATACCGATTGATTCAGCACCTCAATTTTGGTTTTATCTTTCAACGCCTTGGCAGAAACCACTTTACCGCCCAAACGCACTTTCATGCAGTTGCAATCATAGTCCTGCGCCTGTACGTTTTTTAAATTTAACGCCTCAAACTGTTTGGCTTCCAGCCCTGGCGGCGCCGACACGCAGCCCGTTAAAACCAGAGAAAGTGCGGTCAATATTAGCAATGTTTTTTTGTTCATTTTAATTCTCCTATGGAAAGATCATTAAAATTGATAAAACAGAAGGGGCGACCTCCCCCCTCAGCCTTCGGCGGCTCCCCCCGTAAACGGGCGGGAGCGAAGTTTTATCTATTCCCGTCCCGGTAATTTTTTCCAGGTAACTTCGTTACGCAAATAAATGGGTTCGATTTCCAACGGGCTAATGGTTTTGCCGGAAAACCATTTAGGCAGTGCCAAATCCAACATATAGAACGCAGAAGGCAACGTGATTTCCGTAGATTTGCCAAGATTCGCCTCGCTTAATTCGGGATATGCCGCCCAGCCTGTTCCCACCAACACGGCGTTATCATGCTGTTGTTGCGCCACCTGTTCCAACACCTCTGAGGGGCTACACACCTGTTCGGCAATGGTCGGCTGCCAATCTAAAAACGTGCCGAAATCCGACCGCACTTTTTGCGCCTGCCATTGAGCGAAATACACTTCATTCATGCGCGCATCGATGGCGGCAAGCACGTTTTCCGCCTGATATTGAATATACGCCGCTTGTGCCATAGCGGCTAAATTGGACACCGGAATCACCGGTAAATCCGCGCCGAATGCCAAGCCTTGCGCAATGCCTGCACCGATTCGCACGCCAGTGAAGCTACCCGGACCGCGCCCGAACACTAAGCCGTCCACTTGGTGCAATTTAATGCCTGCCTGCGCCAGAATTTCATCCACCATAGGCAAAATATGTTTAGTGTGTTCGCGCTGGGCGAACTGTTCCAAATGCGTTTTTTCACCGCCGCGTAACAAAGCGACAGAACAAGCCTCTGTTGCCGTATCTAAAGCCAATAATGTGACATTTTTCATGGTTATTTTAATGCTTCTTTCTTGTCTGAATTCATGGTTGTGAGGAATTGTACCACTTTGTGCAAATCCCGCGTACGTTTAAAATTCGGCAAACTGCGCAAAAAGGTTTCGCCATAAGGACGCATCACCAAACGATTATCGCAAATAATCACCGCGCCGCGATCGGTCACGTCCCGAATTAAACGCCCCACGCCTTGTTTTAAGGTAATCACCGCCTCGGGAATTTGAATATCATTGAAAGGATCGCCACCCTGCAAGCGACAATCTTCAATGCGCGCTTTCAGCAACGGCTCATCCGGCGCGGTAAACGGCAGTTTATCGATAATCACCAAGGACAGCGCGTCGCCCCGCACATCCACGCCCTCCCAAAAGCTCGACGTCGCCACCAGCACGCTATGCGACTGCGAAATAAATTGTTCCAGTAACGTGCCTTTCGCCGTTTCGCCCTGCAACAGAATGGTCAGTTCGCTGTTTTCACGAAAATATTCCGCCAAGCTTCGCATCATGGCGTAAGAGGTGCACAGCACAAAACACCGCCCTTGGTTGGCTTCAATAATCGGCAACAACATTTTGCCTAACTGACTGAAAGTGCTACTGTGATTGGTCGCCGGCAGATAACGGGGTACACAAAGCAGGGATTGTTCCGCATAATTAAACGGGCTCGGCAGAATTTTCTGCGCCGCATTCTGAATGCCCAAACGCTGACAAAAATGCTCAAAGGTGCCACCCACTTCCAATGTAGCGGAAGTAAAAATCCAAGCGCATTTTTGCTTCGCCATTTGCTCGCCGAATTTATCCGCCACGGTGAGCGGCGTAATATGCAACCCGAATTGACGACCGATACATTCAAACCAGTAACAATAGCCGGTAATTTCCGTTTCCGTCAGGCGTTTAAGCAAATTTTGTAACTGGGCGATCCGCTCGAAAATGCTGTCCAAAGTTTGCGAACGCCCTAAACCGAGCTTCACCACCTCGGCGGTGAAATTGAGCTTTTCCAATAAAAAATCAAAGGCTTTTTTGACCGCACTTTGTTGCAACATTTGTCGCCAGTTACCACGCAAATTGCCGTCGCCCAGCAATAAACGAAAATCCTGTACGATTTTTAACAGCTGATCCGATGCCACACCAAGCTGTTTCATGTCTTTTACTTCAGTGCGGTAAGTGATTTGAATATCTTTACACAAATCAAACAGTTGGCGTGATGTGACCGATTGTCCGAAATATTGGCTGGCGATGTCGGGCAGTTGGTGCGCTTCGTCGAATACGATGACTTCCGCGTTGGGAATCAATTCGCCGAAGCCGTTTTCCTTCACCGCCATGTCGGCAAAAAACAAATGATGGTTGACCACCACTAAATCCGCATTAAGCGCTTTTTTACGCGCCAATGCCACATAACAATCGGCATAATTGGGGCAATCGCTGCCAAGACAACTTTCGGCGGTGCTGGTTAATTGCGGCAGGATCGGACTGTCTTCGGCAATTTCGATACATTCGGACAAGTCCCCAGTTTTCGTCGCGTTACGCCATTTGCGTACTTTGGATAAATCATGCAACACGCTGCGATCGCCTAGCACACCTTGGGCAATCACCTGTTCCAGCCGTTCCAGACATAAATAATTGGCGCGCCCTTTTAACAAGGCGATTTTGCCGCTATAACCGAGGGCTTTTTGAATGGCGGGCAGATCGCGATTGAACAGCTGATCCTGCAAATTTTTGGAACCGGTAGAAATGATGGTTTTCTTTTTCGCCAATAACGCCGGCGCCAAATAAGCAAAGGTTTTACCCGTGCCTGTCCCCGCCTCCACCACTAACAGGCTGTGCTGTTCAATGGCTTTGCCCACCGCCGTCGCCATGTCAAGTTGTTCCGCACGAGGACGAAAGCCCTTGATGTGCGCGCTCAATACGCCATCCCGGGAAAATACCTTGCTAATTTGTTCCGAATACGCCATTATTTTTTTCATCTGTTAAAAAGTCGGCACAGTATAGCAGATTTCCCTTCTTTCTGAATCAACAAGGACTAGATGATGAACATTCAATTACAACAACAAATCACGCCCGAACTGAGCTTATATGCCTATAACGAGATTCCCGTTTTGCATTTACGACACGCCGTCGGCTCGGCAAAAATCGCCTTGCAGGGCGCGCATTTATTCAGCTGGCAACCGGCACACAGTAAACAGGACATACTGTGGCTAAGTGAAATCGAACCTTTTGAAACGGGCACGGCAATTCGCGGCGGCATTCCTATTTGCTATCCTTGGTTTAACAATGCCGGCACGCCCGCGCACGGTTTCGCCCGCATCAGCCTGTGGCAATTAAGCGACTATGCCATTCACGCCGATAAAGTGCGGTTAGTTTTTTCGCTGTTTTCCGCACAACATATCGTGCTGGCAAAAGTAGAAATGATCTTCGGCGAACACTGCGACTTGCGCTTTACCCATTACGGCGAAACCGGCATGGAAAAAGTGCAACTGGCATTACACAGTTATTTCAACATCGGCAACATCGCCAACACCGACATTGCCAATCTGCCTACGGAATGCTTCAACGCCCTCTCCCGTCAAACGGAAAGTGTCCCGTCAGCGCGTCGCATCGCCGAAAACGTGGATTGCGTTTATACCGCCCCTCAACATCCAACGGAAATTCATGACCGCGACAATCAACGCACCATTTTTGTGGAACACCAAAATGCAAGTGACGTGGTGCTCTGGAATCCATGGCACAAAGCCACCGGCAACATGACGGAAAACGGCTATCAAACCATGGTGTGCGTGGAAACCGCGCGAATCAACCGTTATCTTGAAGCGGGCGAAACGGTGGCGGTGAGATTGGGGGTGAAATAGTTTATTCTTTGTAATAACTTCCCCTCGCCCGTGTACGGGAGAGGGTGGAGAAAATCCGAAGGATTTTCGGAGGGAGAGGGGAAAACGCGAGCAAAATCGACCGCACTTTTCCCCCTCTCTCTGACTACAAGTGCTAAACGCACTTTCCGTCGGTCTCTCTCCCGCAAGCGGGCGAGAGGAAAAATATAAAAAATTACTACCCGATAGCGCCAGCGTCCACGCTGGTGCTTATTTGATCCAAGCGTATACGCTTGAACCATCAGAGGTTTCGAACAGGTATAGTTAGAAAACACAGCGTCATCAGAAGCCATAAAAAGTGCGGTGCTTTTTCAGTGTGTTTTTTCATTTCAAAACGCCTGAAAAACCCACCGCACTTTTTTGTCCCCACTGTTAATTTTTACTGCAATGGACAACAATTATACGCTGTTTCGTACGACCAAATGGGTCGGTAACTGAATGAATTTGGTATCTTTTCCCTCATCTTCGCTTTGCAATAATTCCACCAATTTCTTCCCTGCCGTTTCACCTAATTCACGATAAGGAATGTGAATTGTGGTTAAGCGCGGATAAGAAACCGCTCCGACCTCCAAATCGCCTAACCCCGCCACTGCAATATCTCTCGGGATAATCAAATGATGACGTAATGCCTCATAAATGGCTCCGCAAGCTAATTCATCGGAAAGAAAAACAAAAGCGTCTATCTTCCCCCAAGCAGATAATGCTTCGCTTAATAATTGCGTTCCCGTAGTAAAAGAGATCTCATCGGCACTATGCAACATCAAATGCGAACTTAGCCCCTGTGCCAATAATGCCGTATGCCAACTGTCCAGATACTGCTGAAAGATGGCGGAATTTTGTCGGGCGGACAATAGCGCTATTTCGCTATATCCTTTTTCCGCTAAAAAACCGATTAGTTGTTGCATGGCCAGTCGACAATCGACACCGATATTTAAGCCGAGCGGTTTTTTTTGTTTAACTCCCACCTCAATACATAAAATTCCGCTATTTTGAATCCATTGCGCTTCTTCTTCAGGGCATTGAAAATTGAGCAATACTATCGCTTGCGGTGATTGTTTCATCAGTTCCCTTAACCAATATTTATCGTCCGACATTAATATCATCACCTGAACATCAAGAGTTCTAAGCTGCTTTTGTAAGGCGGACAGAATCAAAATATTTTCTTTTGACGAAATGGAAGAAGTGACAATAACCACATTACGCGAAGTTGCCGAAGCAAGATCGCGCGCGGCCGCATTAGGAATATATCCCAATTCCCGAATTGCTTCTTCAATTTTTAATCTGACTTTTTCCGACACGATTTCCGGGGTGCGCAATGCCCTTGAAACCGTCATTTTCCCTACACCGACCCTTTTTGCCACATCTTCTAAAGTGACTTTTCCTGTTGTGCGTCGGCTTCGAGCATTCGTAGAAACCATAATTTGTTTTCCTTAATTATTTTCTTTTTTACTTAATTTATCCTAAAAAAACACTTTTTTAAATTTTTTATAAAAAAATGTGAGCGGTATCACAAAACATAAAAAAACCAATTGATACCGCTAACATTTGAGGATAACGTTGATTCAGCAATAAACCAAAGCAATTTTAAAAAGGAGTGTTCCTATGCTGAAAGATTATTTACCGACCGCACATATTCAACTTATCGAGCAGATTGAAGATTGGCAAAAAGCCGTTCAATTATGTGCAGAGCCTTTATTAAATGAAGGGTTGATCGAGACACGCTATATCGCCCGTATTTTTCAATTGCATCAGGAAATCGGACCTTATTTTGTGATAGCGCCCCAAATTGCCATGCCGCACGCCAGACCTGAAGACGGCGCTAATGCACAGGCACTTTCACTACTGGTTGTTAAGCAAGGAGTGGATTTTCAATCTGAAAATGACCCCGTCAATTTAATCATCTTACTGGCAGCCAAAAACAACGACTCGCATATCGAAATGTTGTCCGCGGTTGCCGAATTACTGTCCGATGATAAAGCCGTGCAGTCGATGATTCGGGCTGACAATACCACACAAATCGAAAATATCATTTCACATTACTAACTCACAGGAGAATTCATTATGAAAATTATGGCAGTATGCGGTTCAGGTTTAGGTAGCAGCTTTATGATGGAAATGAACGTCAAAAAAGCATTGAAGAAAATCGGCGTAGAAGCAGAAGTAAATCACACCGATTTAAGCTCGGTCACGGCTGATGATGCGGATCTGTTTGTGATGGCTAGTGATATTGCGGCAAGCAGCAGTATTCCCGCAGAACGAATCATCACTATTACCAATATGGTTAGCGTGGCAGAATTTGAAGAAAAATTAACGGGTTACTTTAACCGTAAGCAATAGGGGGAACTATGGAATCCTTACTCTTCTTTATTCTCGATATTCTTAAAGTGCCGGCCGTGCTCGTCGGGATTATTGCCCTAATCGGCTTAATTGCACAGAAAAAATCACTGTCGGATACTGTTAAAGGTACGGTAAAAACCATTCTCGGCTTTTTGGTATTAAGCGGTGGCGCCACTGTGTTGCTCAGCTCACTCAGCCCATTAGGCGATATGTTTAAATACGCCTTTAATGTGCAGGGCATTATCCCCAATAATGAGGCTATTGTTTCCGTTGCATTGGAAAAATTCGGTACGGCGACTGCGCTGATTATGGCGTTCGGCATGGTCTCCAATATTGTGGTTGCCCGTTTTACCCGTTTAAAATTTATCTTTCTAACGGGACATCACACCTTTTATATGGCTTGTATGATCGCCGTTATCTTAACCGTTGCGGGATTTGAGGGGGTGCAACTGGTATTTGTCGGGGCGTTAACCCTCGGTTTAATTATGGCATTTTTCCCTGCATTGGTTCATCGTTATATGAAAAAGGTAACGGACAGCGATAATGTCGCGTTGGGACATTTCGGCTCATTGGCTTACGCCCTCTCAGGGTTTGTCGGTGAAATCGCGGGGAAAAACTCTAAATCAACCGAAGAAATGGATCTACCGAAAAATTTGAGTTTCTTACGCGACAGTTCTATTTCGATCTCGCTGACCATGATGGTTATTTACTTTGTACTGGCTATTTCATCCGGTGGCGAATATGTTAGCCAACACTTTAGCGGCGGGCAGCATTATTTGGTTTATGCCATTATTCAATCCATCACCTTTGCGGCCGGCGTGTTTATTATCCTACAAGGCGTTCGATTGGTATTGGCGGAAATCGTACCGGCGTTTACGGGATTTTCTGAAAAATTAGTTCCGAATGCACGCCCGGCATTGGATTGCCCTATCGTATTTCCTTATGCGCCCAATGCGGTATTAATCGGTTTTCTGTTTAGTTTTATAGGAGGGCTTGTCAGTCTTGCTATCTTGGGCGTACTTAACTGGACACTCATCCTGCCGGGTGTTGTTCCGCACTTTTTCTGCGGTGCAACCGCCGGGGTATTAGGCAACGCCATGGGAGGCCGTCGCGGAGCTATGCTCGGTGCGTTCGCACACGGCATTTTGATTACCTTCCTTCCCGTATTCCTGTTACCGGTACTCGGTTCGTTAGGATTTGCCAATACGACATTCTCCGATGCGGATTTCGGCGGCGTAGGTATCTTACTGGGATATATGGCAAAACATTTTAGCCCGAATGTTATTACCGCCGTCATCGTATTAATCTTCGTTTCACTGGTTGCCTATAACTATCTGGCTAAAAAATCTAATAGCAATAAAGAGTAATACTGAATTGAAGCAATATTGACATCCTCCCCGCCCTAAAGGACGGGGATTCCTACTAGCTCCCCCGCTTTGCGTGGGCTACTCTCGGTGGGTTC
>NZ_NRCJ01000019.1 GCF_003129965.1 Aggregatibacter kilianii
GCGGTGGGCCCACCTGACTCCATACCGAACTCAGAAGTGAAACGCCGTAATGCCGATGGTAGTGTGGGGTATCCCCATGTGAGAGTAGGTCACCGCCAAGCCTAATTGAAAAGCAACCCCTGATGTGGAAACACGTCGGGGGTTTTTGGTTTTTTAGGCATAGGGTTTTTAGATTAAATAAAAGGTATGATAAACAGCGTAAAAATAAGGACAACACGTAAGAAAAAACCGCACTTAAGTGAATAAAAGTGCGGTCCGTTTTTAAGATGTTTTATTCTTTTCTAACCCAGTACGTTTTCCCGGCAAAGACCAATTTGTTAGAGGAATGTTTAATTTCGGTGAGATAAATCTCCCAAATATCATTGCTCATTAATTTGGCTAAAGGTTGTTTCTTGACATATAAACTCATTGCTTGTTTACGTTCATCTTTACTTTCTAACAAATGGGCTATGCCGGAAAACTGAACACCTTCCATCTCAGTAACTTTTTTCGTTTGTTCTACGATGGTGCCGACAACATGAGCGTTTTGTAACATTATTTGCCCGTGTCTTGTTGATGTCTTGGTCATGATAATCAAGCGAACTTGCTCTTCGTCAAAAGCGTAAAAACAATTTGCCGCCCAAAAGTCATCTTGGCTATGCGCACTAATACTTACAATAGATTTCTCTTTCAGGCATTCTCTTATTTGTTTTGGTAAAGGATTCATACTGGAATTCCGGTAGTTGAAAAAGAAAATAGTATAGTGTTTTAGTCGGGTAAATGGAATTAAAATTTAGATTTGTGAAGTGGTGGAAGGATAAAAACGCTTAAATTTTTGACCGCACTTTATTATAGAAATACTCATCTTCCCAAGAGGCATGATCTAAAATTTTACCGAAGTGACTTTCAACGAGGCGTTTGGTGACATCGGTTTTAGGCGAGGTAAATAGTGAATGCGTGCTACCGTATTCAATCATCTTCCCATCTTCCATTACTAGAACATCATCGGCAACGTGTTTGATAATGCCAAGATTTTGTCCGACATAAATATAAGCCAACTTTAATTTTTCCTGCAGTTCTAGCATTAGATTGGTTAACTGTGTTTTGACCGTGGCGTCCAATGAGCCGAGCGCATCGTCAATAATGATCACTTCGGGATTCAAAATCAAGGCGCGGGCAAGGGCAATACGCTGTTTTTGGCTAACGGAAAGAGTATTTATTTTTATATTGGTATGTTCAGGGTGCATTCCTACAAGTTTTAAAATATCAAAAATTTTCTGATTGCGTTGTTGCTCATTAAATTGTGTTGTAAGAAGTAGAGGTGCGTCCAGCACTTGTCCTACATTTAAGCGAGGATTAAAGGCTGTATTCGGATCTTGGAATACCATGCGAATATGTTTGGCACGATAATGATAGTCGCCGAATGTGAGAGGATTGTCCTTAAACAAAATTCTGCCTGAGGTAGGTTTGGTTATACCAACGATCATTTTAGCCAAGGTTGATTTTCCTGAACCGTTTCGCCCGATAATTGCCATGGTTTTCCCGGATTCAAGGCTAAAACTGATTTGTTCCACTGCATGAAAATGCCCGGTACTAAAAACGCCGAAACTGTCTTTAAAGGATTTCGTTAAATCTTCTACTTGTAATAACGGCATGCTTTATTCCTGTTTATCTGTGCTTAGCGTGAGCGGTTGAATCAGCTCTTTTTCTTTAATTTTCTTTTCCCGCAGATTTATTGGGAAATGACAGTAAAACTCGTGCTGTTTAACACGAAGTGCGGTCGGTTTTACAATACATTTCTTTTGTGCAAATGGGCAACGCGGTCCAAGGCGACAGCCAATCGGCATGTGTTCCAGTAAGGGAACTGAACCTTTCAATGTGCCTAAATAACCTTTGAACGGTAGCGGTTGGGTAAAATCCGGGATGGAATGCAACAGCGCTTGGGTATAAGGATGATGCGGGTTTTCCAGAATATTTTCTTTTGGACCCGATTCTGCATTTTGTCCGCAGTAGAGCACAATGAACGAATCGCACCATTCGCTGATACTGTTAATATCATTGCTGGCAAGTAAAATCGATGTTCCCTGATTTTGGTTCATGCTGGAAAGCAAACGGAATATTTGCACCCTTGTAATGGACTCTACGGAGTTCGCGGGTTCATCAGCGATAAGCAGGCGCGGTTGGTTTGCTACGGCGATGGCAACCATCACTTTTTGTCCTTCCCCCTCCGTCAGTTCATGGGGATAGCTACGCATGATGTCTTTATGCTCTTTGATACCTACACGATGTAACAATTCAATTGCACGACGTTTTTTCCAATTCAATAAACGTTGCCACCAGTGACCTTTAAACGTCCAGTTCGGAATGCTTTCAATCAGTTGTTTACCGATTTTCTGGCTCGGATCAAGGCAAGTGAGCGGATCCTGAAATACCATGGAAATTTCTTTACCGACAATTTTTCGCCGTTGCGTCGGCGTCAGCTTGAGCAATTCAATGTCATTAAAACGAAAGCGATCTGCACTGACAATCCAGGAATCTTTGAAGGCATTGCAAATCACTTTGGCGATTAAACTTTTACCGGAGCCGGATTCCCCCACTAAGCCGCAAATTTCCCCTTCGTTTAAGGTTAAACTCACGTTATCGACGATGCGAATAAGCCCCGCCGGGGTTTTGATATCAATGCGTAAGTTGCGAATATCCAATAAAGCCATTTCTTACCTACTCATAATATTTATCAATGGCTTTGCAGAGCCCGTTGGTGAAAATTAAGCTGATCAAGACGCTGATGATAATTGCCAACCCGGGCAAGATGACCGTCCAAGGGGCGAGGTAAATCAGTTCTAACGAATCTTTAATCATGGCACCCCATTCCGGTGCGGGACGTTGCGCCCCCAAGGCGATAAAACTTAAGGCACTGATGTCAAGAATGGCGATGTTAAAGGCGCGGGATATTTCCTGAATATAGCGGGTAGCGATGTTCGGCAAAATAGTCTCTTTTAATAAAAGCCAATTTGAAATACCGTCCAAACGCAACATAAGAACGTATTCCTTCTTTAATTCCTGCTGAATGCTAAGGTAAATCTCGTGTACAAAATAAGGCAGCAGTGCGAGGCTGATTGCTAACATGGCGTTAATCAGGCTTGGTTCCATTAACGTGGTAATAATAATCGCCACCAAAAGCACGGGAATGGTCAAAAATGCATCGAGAAAATGCCCTAGAACCCGAGATTTAACGCCTTGCGACATTCCCGCTAAAATACCTAAACTACCGCCAATCAGTGCGGTAATCATAGCAACAATAATTGCCGCACCGACGGTATAGCTGGTGCCGATAAGTATGCGGCTAAACACATCACGCCCGATATCATCGGTGCCGAAGAAGTAAGCGATTTGCCCTTCACCTGCCCAAGAAGGCGGGGTTAGCTCCTTGCCGACAAATTGCATTTCGCTTGGATAGGGCGCAAGCAGCGGGCTAAAAAGTGCGGTCAAAATTAACAGCAAAAATGCATAGAAGCTGAATAAGGCGACGCGATCTTGGCGAAATAATTGCCAAATATGGGCTAATGTTGTCGTTTCGCGAAAATTTTCCGGTTCTCTATCTTGCATACCAACCCTTCTTGTTTAACGGATCCAAAATGAAGATTAGGCTTTCGGATAATAATTTAACGAAAATAATGCAAATACCGATGGTAATAATACCTGCCGAAATGGCGTTATAATCCTGCTGAGTGACCGCATCAATCAGCCAGCGACCGATGCCCGGCCAACTGAGCGTGTTTTCAACCAACATACATTGCGTTATCACTAGCGTAAATAAACGGGTCATTTGCGGAATCAGTAGCGGCAAGGTGTTGCGTAAAACGTATTTATGCAACACTTTAAATTTTGACCAGCCTCGGGTTGAAGCGACTTTCACATAATTTTGCGCAAAAACGTATTCCGCCCGTTGTTGGATTAAACGCACGATTTCCATTGTCGGCAGGATCGTCAAAACCAGCGTAGGCAATGCCAAATGCTGCAACACGTTTTGAATGATTTTGAGGCGATAAGGCGCATCGACAAACCATACGTCAATGATTGGAAACCCCGTTATCGGCTTAATTTCATACAATAAATTATATTGTCCGATAGCGGCGATTTCCCAGTTATTAATCGCCGAAGCATACAATAAAATCGGTGCAATCCAGAACACCGGCATGGCTAAGCCCATGGAGGACAAAGTGCGGGTGATTTTCCCGATGAAATGTGTTTGATAAATCGCCCCTAATAAACCGAGCGGAATCCCGAATAATACTGCCAATAAAATGGCACAAAAACATAATTCAAGAGTCGGCGGTAAAACGGTAAAAATCGTTGATTTTAGCAACTGTCCGCCGTTATAACTGACGCCCAAATCACCACGCATCAAGTTCGCCAAATAATTAAAGTAACCATTGTAAAAGTGCGGTGTTGCCAGCTCGGCATTTAATGGCTCCTGCATTAAAATAACATAGCTGATTAATGTCAGAATAACGGATGTCAGCACGAGAAAAACACATTGTCGAATCAGTGAATTAAACATTATTTGTGTCCTTTTCGTAGGGATAAGGTTGAAAAGTTAAGACTACCGAAAGGGCTCATATCAATATTTTGAACTCTTGATCCGGCAACCAACACCCGTTTCACATTGGCAATCGGGATAATCGGAAGCTCCGATAAAATCAATTCCTGCGCTTGGTTATACGCAGCGGAACGTATGCGCTGATTTGAGGTGTCTAACGCCTCATCCATAATTTGATCAAATTTTTCGCTGCACCAGTTGGATAAATTGGTAATTTCGTTTGACGTGCTGCAACTTAAAATCGGGCGCATAAAACTGTCCGGATCCAAGTTTCCCCCAAGCCAGCCGGTTAGAATCATGTCGTAATCTTCGGATTTTTTATGTAACTGCTCAATTAAAAAGGTACGTGTTACCGAACGGATATTGACTTCAACGCCCGCTTTGGCTAAATCCGCCTTAATAAGCTCCGCCGTTTTTAACGGTGCGGGATTATAGACCTGCTCTTCATTAATCACCCACATACTCAAGTTTAAACGCTTATCCTGCAATATTTTTTTTGCCTGTTGCGGGCTGTAATCATAAGCAAAGTCAGGGGTATTCACACTGGACGCCCAAGAAATATTCGGAATGATATTATTCGCCACCGTGGCGGTATTGTGATAAATGGTTCGGATAATTCTTTGACGATCAATCGCTTGCGCAATGGCACGGCGCAAATGTGCATCCTGCATTGCGGTTTTTTGGAAATTAAACGCCAAGTAAGCCAAATTCATGCCTTCAACGCTTTTGATATAATAACGCTCGTCATTTTCCCGCAATAAACCTAACTGACTTACTTCCGGATAAGACGCAATCTGGCATTCACCATTAAAGAACTTAATTAAGCGACCGGTACGATCGGTGGATAAATCGATAATAATGTCATTGATTTTAGCGTCTTTTTTCCAATAATCTTTGTTTTTTTCCAACCGCACATATTGATTGCGGAAATAATTTTTCACCTTATAAGGACCTGTTCCCACCGGCAACGTATCCAGCTGCACTAAATTATCGTCTGCATTGAGCTGTACCGCATATTCCTGCGAGAAAATAATGGCGTATTGGCTTGCCAAATGAGACAAAATAGAGGCGTCCGGCTTGAATAAAGTGATTTCTACCGTATGCGGATTCAGGGCTTTCACTGACTCGATTTTCTGATTCAGTTTAATGCTTTCAAAATAAGGGAAGCGCACCTTCTTCGCCTGCTCATGGAAAATGCGGTATTGCGGATTTTTATAGCTAACGGAGGTTTGTTCCAACGTCGGCAAATAGGTTTCATAGCCCAATACGCGATTTAGCGAAAAAACCACATCATCGGCATTAAAATCGCGGGTCGGTTTAAACCAATCGGTGTGATGAAATTTAATGCCGCGGCGTAAATGAATGGTAATCACCTTGCCGTCAGGCGAAAGAGAGTAGGACTGCGCCAGCACCGGCGTCGGCACCGCACTGGTGTTGGAAATGTCAAAAAGTTTATTATAAATCTGCTCGGTTACCACATTCATGCTGGTGCCCGCATCGGCGGTTTGCGGATTAAAAGAGAAGCCGGAAGCATTGGTGCAGTAAATTAACCCGTTGTCCGTCAGTTCTTCCGGCACACGCGGCGCCGCCATTGCGGAATTCACCACAAAAGTGAGCAAATAAAACGACGTAAAAAATTTTTTATTCAACATAACAAACGGATTCGAGTTCTAAAAAACGAATGTCAAATTGTAAGATATATTCCATGGATATTCTAGCGAATATGCCGGTTCTCGACATTTGTCGTAGAAATTCCTCACAAATCACGGAGTGATCTATTCTTTTTAAAGTTGCAGGCAAACCAATCTTCAAAAATGTTGTTTTATATGACCGCACTTTTCCTTCTATTTTTGTTAACTTAAGCGTACCTTCATTTTTTCGGTATAATATGCCGCAATATTGACTTCATTTGTGCTAATACGAAGAACGGAAGCTATGCTAAATCATCTGCAAAAAGAATTAAACGAACTGGTTAATCGCGGGTTAGATCGCACCTTACGGATTGCCGTGACAGGGCTGAGTAGAAGCGGGAAAACGGCATTTATTACAAGTTTGATTAATCAGTTGTTACATATTAACCGCGTGGATAACAGCCATCTTCCGTTATTTGACGGGGCGCGTCGGCATGGCATTATTGCGGTAAAACGCATTCCTCAAACGGATTTATCCGTTCCCCGTTTTGATTATGAAGGCAACCTCAATATGCTTTCACAACAGCCGCCTGTTTGGCCGCAATCTACTAAAGGCGTGAGTGAAACCCGCCTTGCAATTCGTTATCAACGCAGTTCGGGTCTGCTGCGTCATATCAAGGAAAAAGGCACACTATATCTGGACATTTTTGATTACCCCGGCGAATGGCTGTTGGATTTGCCTTTGCTGGATTTGGATTTTCAGCAATGGTCGCAGGAGTTGCAACGACAACTCAACGGGACACATCGAAAACTGGCGCAAAATTGGCTGGAAAAGGCAAAAAATATGCCGTTAACGGCGCCTGCGGATGAAGATGTGCTGGCGCAACTTGCCAAAGATTACACCGATTATTTGTGGCAATGTAAAAAGCACGGTTTGCATTTTATCCAACCGGGGCGATTTGTGTTACCCGGTGAGCTGGAAGGCGCGCCGGCATTGCAATTCTTCCCTTTATTGCATTTAACCGAGTCACAATGGCAACAATTAAAAAAAGAAGCGAAAGAAAACAGTTATTTTGCCGTGCTACAAAAACGCTACGATTATTATCGACGGCACATTGTGAAAGATTTCTATCAGCATTATTTTTCCACTTTCGATCGGCAGGTAATTTTGGCGGATTGCTTAACGCCGCTTAATCATAGCCGCGAAGCCTTTGAAGATATGCAATTGGCGTTACATCAGCTATTCCGTAATTTTCATTACGGCAAACGCAGTTTCCTCAACCGCCTTTTTTCGCCGAAAATCGATAAATTGATGTTTATCGCCACCAAAGCGGATCATATCACCACCGATCAGTTTGCCAATTTGGTTAGTCTGATGCGCCAGTTGGTGCAGGAAGGCGGGCGTTATGTGGAGTTTGCCGACATCGTCACCGATTACACCGCCATTGCTGCCATTCGGGCGACGCAGCAAGTGCTGGTGAATCAAAATGGACGCCAATTTAAAGCCATTCAGGGGGTACGTAGCAGCGATCAGCAAAAAGTGACTCTTTATCCCGGCAGTGTGCCAAGTAAATTGCCGAATGCGGATTTCTGGCAAAGCCGAAAATTTGAGTTCGATCAGTTTGAACCGCGCCGTTTAGAACAGGGCGAAAACATACCGCACTTACGAATGGATGCGGTGTTGCAGTTTTTGTTGGGCGATAAGTTATAGCAGGAGTGAACGGAATGGAGAAGAGGATTTTCAATCAACAGGAGAATGTTGAACAGCAGGAAGTCTTTATTGCCAAGCAGGAATTTCGTGAAGAACAGGCTATGCCGGATACGGAAGCAGACAACGAGGCGTTGGAAGGCGAAGTGTTTGAGCAGCAATTTGAACAAAGCGTTCAGCCTCAACCCCGTTGGTGGAAACGGGGGCTCATCAGTACGGCACTGTTATTTTTTACGGCGACCGTGGCGCAATCCGTGCAATGGCTGGTGGATGCTTGGCAGCAAAATCAATGGATCTATTTCGCCTTTTCTTTGGTGTTATGTTTAGCCGTATTACTCGGCATTTCGGCAATGATCGCTGAATGGCGACGCTTGGTGCAGTTGCGCAAACGGGGTGAAATGCAACATCAAAGTCGTGAATTGCTAAAAAGTGCGGTCGGTTTTCACGGTGAATTTTCAACGGCAAGCCACCAACAAGCTGTCGAATTATGCGAACAAATGGGTAAGCTCATGAAACTTGAAACGCAGCAGAGCGGCTTGAGCCAATGGCGTCAACAAATGAATGAATCCTATTCGGCGCCTGAAGTGTTGCATTTGTTCAGCCAAAACGTATTGCAGCCTTTTGATAAACAAGCAAAAAAATTAATCAATAAAGCTACCACCGAATCGGCGGCGTTGGTGGCGATCAGTCCGTTAGCATTGGCGGATATGTTTTTTATCGCTTGGCGCAATATTCGTCTAGTGAACCAAATCGCTCGCCTTTATGGCATTGAGCTGGGCTATGTCAGCCGTCTTCGGTTGTTGCGCATGGTGTTGGTGAATATGGCGTTTGCCGGCGCCACGGAATTGATTCAGGATCTTGGCGTCAACTGGCTTTCACAAGATCTTACCGCCAAACTTTCCGCCCGTGCGGCACAAGGTATCGGCGTCGGTTTGTTGACCGCCCGTTTAGGCATTAAAGCCATGGAGTTTTGCCGTCCGTTGGCATTTCAAACCGATGAAAAGCCGCGTTTGTCTCATATTCACAAAGAGTTACTCAGCCATCTAGGTTCAAGCATTTTTGATAACCTGAAGGTGAAACAGAAAGACAAAGTGTAAACTGTAAATAAAAGTTGCCAAAATAATTGGCGATTTTGGGTTGTAACGGTATTATTATGCTGTTACCCACGTAATCCACTTTTTTATGAGGCTTTCATGACCACTTCCCCGAATACCGATCCTTTTGCGCATATTGTTAGCAAAAATCCGCGAATGCAGGAGATTATCGCAAAGGCGAAAAAATTTGCTTTGTTGGACGCGCCATTGCTCATTTAAGGCGAAACGGGTACAGGAAAAGATGTAATAGCCAAAGCCTGTCATGATTTCAGTACGCGCCGACACAAAGAATTTCTTGCGGTAAATTGCGCCGGCATTCCGGGAGAAGATGCGGAAACGGAAATGTTCGGACGGCGCAATAAAGACGGCGAATTTATCGGTTTTTTTGAATATGCCGATGGCGGCACGGTGTTGCTGGATGGGGTGGAGGAGTTGCCGCTGACCTTGCAGGCGAAGCTTTTGCGCTTTTTGAGTGACGGCACCTTTCGTCGCGTTGGCGAGGAAGAAGAACATTACGCCGATGTGCGCGTGATTTGCACCACGCAACAGCCGCTACAACATTATGTGGAACAAGGCAAAATGCGTAGCGATTTGTTTCATCGGTTAAATGTGTTGACGCTGAACTTGCCTTTGTTGCGCGAACGTGCGGAAGACATTGAGCCGCTGACCCGTCAGTTTATCGGCGAAATCAGTGAAAAACTCGGGATTTTTGCACCGCACTTTGATGCCGACTTTTTACGTTATCTACAACAATATCCTTGGTTCGGCAACATTCGAGAGCTTTATAATGCGCTGTATCGCGCGGTTTCCCTTGCCAAAGAAAATCACTTGCGGATTGACGATTTGGGTTTGGAACCGCCGATGGCTACAGAACAGAAGATTGATGACTTTGTCATGGAAGGCGCAACTTTGGAAGAAATCGTTGGGCGATTTGAAGCGGCGGTGTTAGCCAAGTTTTATGCGCAATATCCCAGCTCGCGAAAACTTGCCGCCCGTTTAGGCGTGTCTCATACGGCGATCGCCAATAAATTGCGCCAGTATGGCATCGGTAAATCCTAGTCTTCTTCCGGCTGAATCGGGTTGAACGCCGCAAGTGTAGCAAAGCGTTTCATGAGTTTCAGCCATTCAACTTTTTCAATGCGGATGTTGAGCAAGAACTCGCCAAGTTCATTGATTTCTTCCTTTTCCACACAATTCAGCTCATACAACGCATGGCGGATTTTGCCTTCCGACGGCGACAAACGAATCGGTAATTGAAGAATCTGTTCCGTTAAACGAGCCCGAATGGCGTCCAGTAAAAACGCAAGCCCCTCGGCAGAATTAGCGGAAATATAGACCGCACTTGGTTGCTGCTTTTCGTCGTATTCAATATGCGGTTTGACGTTTTCCAGTTGATCGATTTTGTTATAAACCAAGAGTCTCGGCACATCCTGCGCACCGATTTCTTCCAGCACCTGATTTACCGCTTCAATATTTTCCAACTTGCGCGTATCGGCGCAGTCAATGACATGAAGTAAGAGTGAGGCTTCAGTGGTTTCCTGCAAGGTGGATTTGAAGGCAGAAATTAAATCGTGAGGCAAATCTCGCAGAAAGCCCACGGTGTCCGCTAAGATGGTCGTGCCTACATCTTTTAAATGCAGTCGGCGCAATGTGGGATCTAAGGTGGCGAAGAGTTGATCCGCCGCGTACACATTAGCGTCGGTGAGCAAATTGAACAGCGTGGATTTGCCCGCGTTGGTGTAACCCACCAGAGAAATGGTCGGAATATCGGCTTTTTGGCGGGTTTGGCGATTTTGATTGCGTTGCTTGGTGACTTTCTCCAAGCGACTTTGCAACTGGCTAATGCGCACTTTAATTAAGCGACGATCGGTTTCCAGCTGCGTTTCACCGGGACCGCGCAGACCCACCGCACCTTTTTGCTGATCCAAGCCGGTTTTACGGCGCACCAAGCGTGTGGCGAGATGTTTTAGCTGTGCCAGTTCCACTTGCAATTTGCCTTCGTGAGAACGGGCGCGCTGCGCAAAAATATCTAAAATTAGACCGTTGCGATCCACGACACGACAATCACATAAACTTTCCAGATTGCGGGCTTGTGCGGGCGTTAGGCTGTGGTTGACTAAAATTAAATCAGCTTGATATTGCTTCACGGCATCGGCGATTTCTTCCGCCTTGCCCTGTCCCACAAAATACTTGGCTTGCGGTGAACTGCGGCTGGTGGTGATGACCGTTAAAATATGCGCTTGGGCAGATTTGGCGAGCAGTTGAAATTCGTTTAAATCGTCCAAATTTTTCTGCGAATCAAAAAAACAATGCACCACAATGGCATTGTTCAAGGCGCGATTTTCGTTTATCGGGGGATTTTCAGACACAAAAAGTGCGGTGGAAATTTCCGAAGAATCCACCGCACTTTGAGTTACATTATCGGGTAAATTGTTCAATATTTTCAGCTTAATTATTCGGATTGCGCTTCAATATTGTTTTCGGCAGAAGGTGTTTCTTGCTGTTGCGCTTGATGTTGCTGCTGTTGGTTCGCATTGTGATGCGCCACGGAGCGAGCAGGTACAACAGTAGAAATTGCGTGTTTATAAACCATTTGATTAACTGTGTTTTTCAGGAGAATCACAAATTGATCGAATGATTCGATTTGCCCTTGTAATTTGATGCCGTTTACTAAATAAATTGAAACAGGAATGCGTTCACGACGTAATGCGTTCAAGTAAGGATCTTGTAAAGATTGTCCTTTTGCCATTTTTTCTTTCCTTCTATTTTCTACAAAATTTTATTAATTAAAAACAATACAGCTAAGCTGTACGGCCTCCGAGATTCAATATAACAACAATCGTACAGAAAGTCACTAGGCGCAGTCTGTGTTTTATGCTTTATTTGAAAGTGAAATCAGCACCGTTTCAAGTGCTTGTGCAGGTTGTAAACTGTCCAGCCATTGAATCGGTGATTTCCAACCACGTAGCCAAGTTATCTGGCGTTTCGCTAATTGGCGGGTGGCGCAGATACCACGAAAAACCATTTCATCATGACCATAGTCACCCCGCAAATATTCCCACATTTGCCGATACCCCACACAGCGAATAGAGGGCAAATTCTCGTGCAAATCAGCGCGTTGGTACAATTTTTCGACCTCTTGTTGAAAGCCAAGTTCAATCATTTTATGAAAACGTTGTTCAATGCGTTGATGTAGCACATTGCGTTGTTCCGGTGCGATGGCAAATTGCAGAATGTCATAAGGCAAGGCGTCGCCTTTTTGTTCGGTTAATTCCGTTAAGGTCTTACCTGTTAAATAGAATACTTCTAACGCGCGGTTAATGCGCTGTGAATCGTTCGGATTAATGCGTTGCGCGGAAATCGGGTCGATTTTGCCGAGCGCCTGATGTAACTCCGCCCAGCCGACAACGGCTGCTTTTGCTTCAATTTCCGACCGCACTTTTTCATCGGCGGACGGTAAGGGGGATAATCCTTCCAATAAGGCTTTGTAATACAACATCGTGCCGCCCACCAAGAGTGGAATTTTGCCTTGTGCATGAATATCCTGCATTTCACGCAATGCATCAGCACGGAAATTGGCGGCGGAATAACTTTCCGCCGGATCGCAAATATCAATTAAACGGTGGGGCGCCAGTGCTAATTCGGCTTTTGACGGTTTTGCCGTGCCGATGTCCATGCCTCGATAAATCAGGGCGGAATCTACGCTAATGACTTCCACCGGCAGGTGTTGGCGTAACTGAATCGCCAAATCCGTTTTTCCGGAAGCGGTGGGGCCCATTAAAAAAATCGCCAAAGGTTTGTGTTCGGAATATTGCATAGTTAGCGGGCTGATTGCGTTAATTGGGTTAAATAAGGCTGCCAATCGATTTCTACAAGCAAGTCCGAAAGCCGAATTTGTTGTTTCGCCAATAATTGTTCCGTCTCGGTCAATAAATTGACCCCGTCGGCAAGTACGCTGATGGGGGACGATGCTAATGGCGCTAAAAGTGCGGTCAAAAAATCGGGTAAATTTTCAACCGGCTGATTTAACGGTGAAATAATCAATTGCTGTAAGTTTTGCTGACGCAAATGTGCCGATACTTTTTGCAGGGTGATTTTTCGTTGTGCTAAATCTTCTGTGAAGGCGAAACCGATTTGTTCAAAAAAAACTTTTTGCTGAAGCCATGCCTGCCATTGTGTTTCAGATAAACGGAAAATAATCGGAATTAACAAGGGCTGAGATGTCGGCGCCAAGGTTAGATTCAGTTCCAGTTTTAAGCGTTGCAAACGGGCTAATGACAGCAAATAAAAATGCTGTTCCTGCTGTAATAATAAAGCTTCGTTGTTGATTAACGCCAGCGCGTGCAGGAAATTAGTCTTCGGCTTACCGACTTCGGCAACGGTGGTTTGCATTGGTGGCGTCGAATCCGTCCATAAGGCCTTATAGGCATCCAGCACTTTCGGCGTGATTCGTTCGTGCGGGGCATTTTCGCCATAAAAGTGCGGTGGATTTTGGCGGTGTTTTTGCAGTTCGCTATTTCTGTTTCCGGAATAGGTGTTGGCGGAATAATTGACCGGTTGCGCAAACATATTTTGCCCCGCCGCCGCGCGGTTCGGTTTGGTCTGGCTTGAAACTTCCCACAATCCGGCAGGTTCTTCGACCTGATATTCCGTTGCTGAGGTACTCAACGGCATTTGCTCTGACACCAGCGCATTGAGAATTCCTTGGGTGATAAAATCATGTACCAAGCGGGATTGCTGGAAACGCACTTCATGTTTGGTCGGATGCACGTTCACGTCCACGTCATTCGGATTGAGATCGATAAACAACACAAATGCGGGGTATTGCTCGTTGCTTAAATATTCCGCATAAGCCTGACGAATGGCATGGGTAATGATTTTGTCACGCACCATACGCCCGTTTACATAGCAATAATTTAAATCGTTCTGCGGGCGGTGAAAGTGCGGCAATGCCACCCAGCCGGATAAATGCAGGTCGTCGTGTTTCCAGTCGATTTGTAGGGCATTTTGGATAAAATCCTCACCGCAAATGGTGGCGACGCGTTTTAATTTTTGCTCGGGCGTAACCGCACTTTTATACTGGCGGAGCACTTTTCCGTTATGCGTGAGGGTAAAGCCGATGTTAAATTTGGCTAAAGCAATACGGCGAATTACCTCATCAATGTGAGAAAACTCGGTTTTCTCGGAACGCAAAAATTTGCGTCGGGCGGGCGTGTTAAAAAATAAATTTGCTACTTCAACGGTGGTGCCCACAGGATGAGATGCCGGCTGAATGGTGGTTTCCATGTCGCGCCCTTGGGCGTAAACCTGCCAGGCTTCGCTTTGTTCGGCAGTACGGGAAGTGAGTGTTAATCGAGAGACGGAACTGATACTGGCGAGGGCTTCTCCGCGAAATCCCAGGCTTAAAATGGCTTCCAAATCGGCAAGATCGACAATTTTGCTGGTGGCGTGGCGGGCAAGAGCTAAGGCTAATTCCTCTTTGGCGATGCCGATGCCGTTGTCGCGAATGCGGATCAACCCCGCGCCACCGTTTTCAATATCGATCTGAATTTTATCGGCACCCGCGTCCAAGCTGTTTTCCACCAATTCTTTCACTACCGACGCGGGGCGTTCGACCACTTCTCCGGCGGCAATTTGGTTGGCTAATTGTGGCGATAAAATACGTATGGTCATTATTTCTTCCCGTGTTTTTCTTCAATCAGTCGAATTTTCTGTCCGCTCAACACTTTACCATTTTTTAACTGCGGGTTTAATTTCAACAACGTATTCGGCGAAAGATTGTATTCGCGCGCAATGGCATAGAGTGTTTGATCTTTTTTCACCACATGGAACGTTGGCACGGCCTGTTTCACTTCTGCCTTACCTTTTCCCGGTGATTTTTTATCGTTGCTTTTGCTGTTGTCTGCTTTTTTATCTGTTTTAGGCGATTCTTCCGCTTTGACAACCGCCGGAATTTTAATGGTTTCAGCTACCTGCAATTCTTTACGTTTTAATTTATTCAGCGTAAGAATATCGTTGGAAGAAACCTTATATTTAGCGGCAAGTTTGCTTAGGGTTTCGCCTTTTTTCACTTTATGGCGGGTTCCGCTGTCCTTTATTGGAGCCGTTTTGGTTACGCTTTTTTCGGTTTTTTCTGCGGTGTCGGTTGTGTTATTTTTGCCGTTATCTGGGATTTTAATGGTTTCGCCCACCCATAATTCTTTGCGTTTTAATTTGTTTAACGCAACGATGTCCGCTGCTTTAACATGATATTTTTCCGCCAGTTTGCCTAAGCCTTCGCCGGATTTTACTTTATGACGAATGCCGCTGTCTTTTATCTCAAGTGCGGTAGATTTTTCGGGTGTTTTTACCGTTTCAATTTTGGGTTCATCTTTATAATTTTTACGACGATATTCCACCAAACCATTATAAATGGCGTGTGCAATTTTTTTGCGATAGGCAGGTGTACTTAATTTCTGTTCTTCTTCCTGGTTGGATAAAAAGCCCGTTTCTACCAAAATAGAGGGAATGTCCGGTGAGCGCAAAACACCAAGACTTGCATGGCGCGGAGTAGGACGACTTAACGAGGCGATTTGGGAAAAATGGCGTAGCACGATACTACCCAATTCATAACCGACCCGTTGACTATGCCCAAATTGTAAATCCAACACCGTTTGATCTAAATATTTTTCATTATGGGAAGCGAGTACGCTACCTGCACCGCCTAAAAGTTCCGAACGTTTTTCATGATCTTCGAGCCATTGTCCCATTTCGTCATTGGCGCGACGATTGGACAGTACCCATACGGATGCACCGCGCAAATTCGGAGTCTCGGAAGAATCCGCATGAATGGAAACCAAATAATTGGCTTTATGTTTGCGCGCGATTTCGGAACGTTCAGGCACGGAAATGTAGTAATCGCCGTTGCGGGTTAATACCGCATGAAAACGCGGATCTTTGTCCAGCAGGGCTTTTAATTCGCGGGCGATGGAAAGGGTGACGTTTTTTTCATAAATTTTTAAATTGCGACCGATGGCACCCGGGTCTTTCCCTCCGTGCCCCGGATCAATGGCGATTGTCCATGCGTTATTGGCGAAAGCAAATGTCGCAAAGCAAAAAAGACCGTTTACAAGAAAAAATTTAAAGATATTGCCAAGTTTCATTGTGGTACATCAAGCTTGTTTAATTGTTCAATAATATGTCTGCCGGTTGGTGATTGCGCGACCAATTCAATATGACGGGCATTGTCTGCATAGGCGATATTAACCAATAAATCCGCCTTCATAAGCATTCCAGCGCCTTTCTCCGCCCATTCAATCAAACAGAGCGTGTTCGGTGCAAAATAATCACGAATACCCATGAATTCCAACTCTTCCGGATCGGTAAGACGATACAAGTCAAAATGATAAACGGTTTTGCCGCTGAATTTGTATTCTTCCACCAGTGTGTAAGTTGGGCTTTTTACTTTGCTTTGATAACCCAAAGCTTGAATCATGCCACGGCTTAAGGTGGTTTTCCCTGCACCAAGATCACCGTTCAAGTAAAGCGCAACGCCTTGCTCATTCGGAACAGCGTAAATCGCCTCAATAAGCTTTGCACCAAAAGCACACATGGCGTTTTCATCAGGAATGTATTGGCTAAATCTATCAGTCATGTTGTTTACGGTTTAAAAAAATAGTGCGGAATTGTACCGCACTTTGGGGGAATTACATAGTATGAAGTCCGGAGATTGATGATTTCTAACTTTATTATTTGGATATATATCTAAAAAGTGCGGTTAAAATTTTAAATGTTTAATAAGATAGGAAAAAGGGGTTAAATTAACCCCTTATTAACGTTAGTTAGACGATTGATTAAAGTAACCGTATTTATATTCCGTAATCATATTGCCATCGGTAATTATTTCCGGTGTTCTGCCTAATTCTGAGAAATGAATATTTTCAGAATGAATAAAAGGCTTACTAAAAATATTATTCGCTCCACTTTCCAATTCTTCTTGAGAGTTAAAAACGGGAACTTCTTTTTCCCATTTTAATTTTGATAATCCCGCAATGATTTGCTCTTTGGTCGGCGTAGTAATAGGCGTTAGTGAAGCTAATGACATATTTATATACTGGTAAGTATATGGGAACACTTCTTTGGATGTATAGTAAGCATCGTATGAACCGGTAGTATTGAAATAAATAAAGCCATTTTCATTTAAATGAGATTTTGTTAATTCTAAAAATTCTTTACTCAGCAAATTAGAGGCATAATTACGCCAGTGAAATGTGGTATTCATCAGAATAAAATCGAATTTTTTCTCCGGATTTCTGTTTAACCAACGACGACCATCATCAGTAATAAGATTAACCCGTTTATCTTGTAGAAATTTTTCCATTTCCGGATACATTCCTGCCAGTTGAGGATAGCCCGGATTTAATTCAATCACGGTCATTGATTCAAGCTCAGGCATTGAGGTTAAAACTCTTGTCCAAGAAGCCGTGCTTAAACCAATAACTAAGATGTTTTTTGCATGAGGTGCGATAATAGGCAGTAAGTAAGCTCTTTCAATACCGTTATGACTATGGTTTAAATTTGTATTTAGCATACCGTCATAAACATTACCACCAAAAACCAGTTCATCATTGTTTTTGTCTAAATAAACTTGAATGAAACCATGTTTGTTTTCAATGAGTTTTTCTAATTTTAAATAACTTCCATCATCATCTTTTTTCTGTGCTAATGCATGAATTATTTTTTCAGGCATCGTAAAGGTTACTGTTATGATAGTGGCGGTAAAAATAACGGCGATACTTTTCAACCATTTTTCCTGTATGCAGAATGCGGCTGTAATTAATGTAATAGCAATAATAACCAAGTAGGTTTGTTGCGTAGTAAAAATATCAAAGAGATAGAATCCGATTAATATAGGAGAAATTGTACAACCTAAAACATTTGAAAAATAAACATTGGAAATTGCAGCACCTGTTTTCTTTTGTTCTGCGCCTAAATGATGTACAATTGGAAATACTATGCCTCGTAATAATGCGGTAATAAATATAGATACTATAAAAATACCTAACATTTTTTCAGTAGGGAAAGTGATTATTGCTGTAATTGTTAAACAGTCAAAAATAGAAGATAGAAGAAAAGAATATCCAATATGCTGAATATTGCCTTTCCCTGATTGGCATAAGCGTTTACCAATTAAAGAACCGTAGGCAATTCCTAATAGAAATAAAGCCAATGTTAAGGCAAATATTTGAGGCAAGGTAATGCCATAAAAACTAAAAAGTCTAATCCAAATGACTTCTAATCCTAAGCTTAGAAAACCGCTTAAGAAGGATAATATGATTGCTTTTTTAGTTATTGTCATAATTCATTCCTTTTTTTCCATATTTGAAGAAAATAATTGTAGCCACAATACAGTTAATCACTGCAGCTAAGTAAATAACTTGTGTAATCGTAAAATGGTTAAATAAAATAAAACCGGTTGCTATGCAAGCAAATGCAGCGCCTAAAGTATTTGTAAAATATAACCAACCGATATTATTTCCAATATTGTCAAAATGTTGGTTTAAATATTGTGTTAATAAAGGAAGCGTGCTTCCCATAAGAAAAGTTGGGAAAAGCAATAAAATAAAGTTAGAGAAAGCGACAGTAGCAAGAGATGAATGCAAGAATAAGTCTTGGGTTAGACTAATTAATGTTGGACTTAAGAAACCAAATGCACCGATCCCTATTTCTGTTAATGCAAACAATAAAATGATATGTCTAGGGAATTTATCCGCAATGCGTCCACCAAAATAGGCACCTATGCCTAAACCTGCCATAAAGACAGCGATGATGACGGTAATTGATTCTAAATCTACGCCAAAGGCGGTAAATAACATTCTTTGCCATGCTATTTGATAAATAAGAGCTGCAAAACCAGACATAAAAAATACAGTTCTTACTGTTTTAGCACCATATTGATCCATTGTAATATCCTATGTAAGTTATAATTTAAAAGTTGGGTATAGTGTCGTTTTTTAACGTTTCATAAGGAATATTGTCTTTAAAATTAAAGACTTTAATATTTTTATCATCCTTATTTGAGAAAAAGTCATAATCTTTGTCTAATTCTTGCGTTTTTATTCCTAGCCATTGTGCATAACCATAGATAAAGTTAAAGGCACTTCTTTTAACATTGACGAAATTTCTTGATGTGTCATCACTGGATAGTTTAATAAAAGGTACTTCAAAGTTTTGTTTTGATTCTTCACCGAAATCTAGATCGACATCTTTTTTATTTTCTTTGTTTATATGTGATAATCCATGATCTGAAAAATAAATTAATGAATAAGTTTCATTTTGATTTTTTAATAGCGTGACAATATCTTCAATTAATTTGTCGGTTTTTAAAATACTGTTTACATAACAAGAGAGACTTTCATTAATAAATTTATACTTTCTTTCTTCTTTTGTTACACGTTGACAGAAATTACGATGAGAGCCCATTAAATGAATCACAAATAACTTTGTTTCATCCCGGTAATCTTTTTCTTTAAATCTTATTTTAAGCTCATCTAATAATTTAAAATCATCAGTGTTATTCGTAATAAATCCGCCTTTCTTCGTGAAATAATGAAAATCTGCACCAGCCCCCAGTCTGCTTGCTAAGGTGTCATATTTTCCAATACTTCCTTGATTTGATAACCAAAAAGTTTTTATGCCGGCAGCTTTTGCTAAAGTAATAATATTATAAGAATAATCTTTCTTGCCTTTATCTTTAGGTTTGAAATGTAATGTATTTAATAATGAATGATATGTTGCCGGTGCTGCAGAAATATATCCGGCATTAATATATCCATTAGTTTTATCTAAAAATGGCGTTGTAGGTAATTTAAAGCCATAAGTTGACATATAATCTCTTCTGGCACTTTCGCCAATGATTAATACATAATTTTTATATTTGGGTTGACTGGAAATAACATGCCAAGGTGGAAGAATATCTTTTGCTAACTCTAAATCTTTTTTGTCATTATAATAATCACTTACACTGTCTATGATATTTGCATAAAAAGAGATTAAATTTACCGGGCTATTTGCTAATGTCCAGCGGGAATCTATTTGATCTTTTGAAATGTAATCAAAATGATGTTTTGTCGGAATCCAAACAATGCTTAGAAGAGCAACAGCAGTTAATGTAAGTTTTAATATTTTCTGATATTTAATTTCCTTGGTAGATAAAGGTAATTTAGGAATAGCCTGTGATCTTAGTCTATATAAAATATATCCGGATAAAATAAATATGAAAGGTAGTAAAAATTGATCAAATTTCAATTTACCTAAAAATTCAAAAGATTCAGCAGGGTTGGTTTCAAAAAACGCAGCCACAACGCCGGAATTTAAGCTTCCGTAAGATAAATATATTGGTTGATAAAGCGATAATGTTACGATGACAAAAGTGATGAAAATCCAAAATATTTTTTGGTTTAGTGAAAAAATTAAATAATAGATTATATATATGGAAAATATGCCATAGTAAATACTATTTTCAGGAGAGATGATAAGTGTAATAAATGAAAAAAAGAGAAGCCAAATCCAAAAGATTCGGCTATTCAGATAACTAAGAAATTTTTTTAACATAAATCGGTTCTTAAGTATAAAATTAAGTGCAACACACAACGAAAAATAACGGCGCAAATTTTATACTCAACAGCCTCTCGGCTCAATAGCATCAAGGGCTGAACCGTGTAAAGATAAGTTAAAGATTTGTCAGTTTTTTTGATGAAAAAATACCTCAAGATCTGACCGCACTTTTTAGGTGATGGGAATTATCATCGATAAAAAAATCCCTCGCTAAAAAGCGAGGGATTGATGAATTTGGAGCGGGAAACGAGGCTCGAACTCGCGACCCCGACCTTGGCAAGGTCGTGCTCTACCAACTGAGCTATTCCCGCAGAGATTTGATGGTGAGAATGGAGCGGGAAACGAGGCTCGAACTCGCGACCCCGACCTTGGCAAGGTCGTGCTCTACCAACTGAGCTATTCCCGCAGAGATTTGATGGTGAGAATGGAGCGGGAAACGAGGCTCGAACTCGCGACCCCGACCTTGGCAAGGTCGTGCTCTACCAACTGAGCTATTCCCGCATTCACATCAAATGAATGAGATGGCATTATACGAATATTTTCAAGCAGTGCAAGCACAAAATCGCGAAAATGGCGCGCTTGTTTATATATTCGTCGATTTAGTCCAGCTTCAAAAAGTGTTCGCGATAATAAGCCAACTCTTTGATAGACTCACGAATATCGTCCAATGCCAAATGGGTATTTTGCTTGCTGAAACCATTGAGAATTTCCGGTTTCCAGCGGGCGGCTAATTCTTTTAATGTGCTCACATCAAGGTGGCGATAATGGAAATAGTCGGCAAGTTCGGGCATGTATTTGAACAGAAAACGTTTATCTTGCGCCACGCTATTGCCGCAAATTGGGGAAGCGCCTTTGGGGACGTATTTTTTCAGAAAATCCAATGTTTGCAATTCGGCAGCGCGTTCGGTTAATTTGCTGTTTTTCACCCGTTCTACCAAACCGTTTGCCGTGTGGGTTTTGACGCACCAGTCGCTCATGTTGTTGAGTAACTCATCAGATTGGTGCACGGCTAAAACCGGGCCTTCGGCGAGAATGTTTAAATTTTTGTCAGTGACAATGGTAGCGATTTCAATAATGCGTTCTTTTTCCGGATCCAAGCCCGTCATTTCAAGGTCAATCCAGATCAGATTTTGTTTATCTAATTCCATTATATAAGGTATCCTATGCGAAAATTTTTCCTATTCTAGCGAAAAACGCTATAAAAAACGACCGCACTTTTTATGAGTAAACCCAAATTAACCCAAAATCAAAAACGCCGTATTCAATCCAACAATCATAAAGTATTACACCGCCATCAGAAGAAAGACATTGACTGGCAGGATGATATGCTGGGCGAGTCGCAGGACGGCTTGGTGGTGACCCGCTATGCCCGTCATGCGGATGTGGAAAATGTGCAGGGTGAGATTTTTCGTTGTAACTTGCGTCGTACCTTGGCAAGCGTGGTGGTGGGCGATAGGGTGATTTGGCGTCGTGGCAACGAACAATTACAGGGCATTAGCGGCGTCATTGAGGGCGTTCATCCGCGCAAAAATGAAATTTCCCGTCCGGATTATTATGACGGCATCAAAGTTATTGCTGCCAATATTGATCGCATTATTATCATTTCTTCTGTGTTGCCGAGCCTGTCATTAAATATCATTGATCGTTATTTGGTGGTGTGTGAAGAGGCAAAAATCGAACCGATTATTGTGCTGAATAAAGCGGATATGCTGACGGAACAACAGTGGCAGGAAGTGGATTCCCAGTTGGAAATCTACCGTAACATCGGTTATCAAACCTTGATGGTTTCCGCGCAGAACGGAAAAAATCTGGAAAAACTGACCGCACTTTTATCAAGTGGTGTGTCGATTTTTGTGGGGCAATCCGGCGTGGGAAAATCCAGTTTGATTAATGCCGTACTGCCGCATGTGGACGCGCAGATCGGGGAGATTAGCTCGACTTCTGGGCTAGGGCAACATACCACCACCTCCTCCCGTTTATACCATTTACCGCAAGGCGGCAGTTTAATTGATTCGCCGGGTATTCGTGAGTTTGGCTTATGGCATTTGGAAGATGAACAGATTACGAAAGGGTATCGCGAATTTCAAACGGTGTTGGGAACTTGTAAATTCCGCGATTGTAAACATTTGAATGATCCGGGGTGTGCTTTACGTCAAGCAGTGGAAGAGGGCAAAATTAGCGCCGTTCGCTATGAAAATTACCACCGTTTATTGGCCAGCAAAAAGGAAATGAAGTCACAACGGCATTTTTCTATGGAATGACATGATTTACCGTTTTTTAGGTATGAAATGTTAATTTTTAGTTAAGGGATTAATCGATTTTGCAGTTTTTTTGTGATCCAATTCAAACTTTTGGGCAAAACGCCTTGCATCAAAACCGTAGACACAGGATACTGCCACTTATTTATTTTAGTGTTTTAAATAAATATATGACGAAATGCTGAGATAAATTTAACGCGTTCTATTAACTTTTTAGAGGAAAGTAACATGTATTCAAAAGATGTTGAAATCACTGCGGCTAATGGTTTACACACACGTCCGGCAGCACAATTTGTAAAAGAAGCGAAAGCTTTTGCTTCCGACATTACTGTCACCTCCGCCGGTAAAAGTGCCAGTGCAAAAAGTTTGTTCAAGTTGCAAACCTTAGCGTTGACTCAGGGAACCGTAATTACTATCTCGGCAGAAGGTGACGATGCGGAAAAAGCCGTTGAACATCTTGTTGCATTAATCCCTACATTAGAATAATTCAGTAGCCATAATTTGCCTCCTTATTGCTTAACAAAAGCATTCGGACGGTAAATTATGGCTTTTATTCTATTTAGTCGGTGATTGATTTTTGTTCGGTTTAATTTTTTGTTCAGTTTAATAAGAAGGTTACTATGATTTCAGGAATTCCAGCTTCTCCGGGCATTGTTTTTGGCAAGGCGCTTGTGCTTAAAGAAGAAAAAATTGTACTTGATACGCAAAAAATTAAAGACAGCCAAATTGAAGAGGAAGTGGCGCGTTTTTATGCAGGGCGTGATGCGGCGGTTGAGCAGTTAAATTCAATTAAAGAGCGGGCTTATCAATCTTTAGGCGAAGAGAAAGCGGCTATCTTTGAAGGTCATTTGATGATTTTGGAAGATGAGGAACTGGAAGAGGAAATCCTTGATTACCTTCGTTCAAATCATGTAAACGCTGCGGTTGCCGCCAATGTAGTTATTGATCAGCAAGTAGCAATGTTATCCGAAATTGATGACGAATATCTGAAAGAGCGTGCCGGTGATATTCGGGATATCGGTAATCGTTTAATTAAAAATATCTTAGGTATGCATATTGTTGATTTGGGCGAAATTAACGAAGAAGCAATTTTGGTTGCCTATGATTTAACTCCTTCCGAAACGGCACAGTTAAATTTAGATAAAGTGTTGGGCTTTGTCACCGATATCGGTGGTCGCACATCTCACACCTCCATTATGGCGCGTTCCCTTGAATTGCCTGCTATCGTAGGGACAAATAACGTCACGCAAAAAGTAAATACCGGCGATTATCTGATTCTTGATGCATTAAATAATGTCGTTTATGTCAATCCGTCTCAAGCAGACATTCAACGCTTGCAAGCATTACAGGCAAAATTGGCGGAAGAAAAAGCCGAATTGGCAAAATTAAAAGATTTACCGGCACTGACCTTAGACGGTCACCGTGTAGATGTGGTGGCGAATATCGGTACCATTCGTGATGTGGAAGGAGCAGAGCGTAACGGTGCAGAAGGTGTAGGTTTATATCGTACCGAATTCTTATTTATGGATCGTGATCAGCTACCGAGCGAAGAAGAGCAGTTCATTGCTTATAAAGAAGTGGTTGAAGCGATGAACGGCAATTTAGTTGTATTGCGTACCATGGACATTGGTGGTGACAAAGAGTTGCCATATTTGAACTTACCGAAGGAAATGAATCCGTTCTTGGGCTGGCGTGCCGTTCGTATTGCTTTGGATCGTCGTGAAATTCTACACGCACAACTCAGAGCGGTGTTACGCGCATCCGCTTACGGTAAATTGGCGGTGATGTTCCCGATGATTATTTCCGTGGAAGAGATTCGTGAATTGAAATCTGTGATCGAGGCGTTAAAAGTGGAATTGCGTAACGAAGGTAAAGCCTTTGACGAAGACATTCAAGTCGGCGTGATGGTAGAAACTCCGGCGGCGGCGGTTAATGCCAAATTCTTAGCCAAAGAAGTGGATTTCTTCAGTATCGGTACCAATGACTTAACTCAATATACATTGGCGGTTGACCGTGGTAACGAATTAATTTCCCACTTATATAACCCAATGAGTCCATCCGTGCTGAACTTAATCAAACAGGTGATTGATGCGTCTCACGCCGAAGGTAAATGGACGGGAATGTGCGGTGAATTGGCAGGTGATGAGCGCGCAACGATTCTGTTATTAGGCATGGGCTTAGACGAATTCAGTATGAGCGCTATTTCTGTACCGCGTATTAAGAAATTAATCCGTAACGTGAATTATCAAGATGCAAAAGCATTGGCTGAAAAAGCGTTACAGCAACCGACCGCTGCTGAAATCGAAACCCTGGTTTCTGATTTTTTGACTGAAAAAGCATTAAATTAGATACAATTTTCAGATTTTAAGCTAAAATACGACCACATTTTTTAATTTCAGGAGAGTAAAAATGGGTTTATTTGACAAATTATTTGGTTCAAAAGACAAGAAAGCCGTTGACGTAGAAATCTATGCGCCGCTTTCCGGAGAAATCGTGAACATTGAAGACGTTCCGGATGTTGTATTCTCTGAAAAAATCGTTGGTGACGGCGTGGCAATTCGTCCGACCGGTAACAAACTGGTTGCGCCGGTTGACGGCGTCGTCGGTAAGATCTTTGAAACCAACCACGCCTTTTCAATGGAATCAAAAGAAGGTGTTGAATTATTCGTCCACTTCGGGATTGACACCGTTGAGTTGAAAGGTGAAGGTTTTACCCGTGTTGCGGAAGAAGGTCAAACTGTAAAACGTGGTGATACCATCATTGAGTTGGATCTTCCGTTATTAGAAGCGAAAGCTAAATCCGTATTAACCCCGGTGGTGATTTCTAATATGGATGAAATCAGCAACATCGAGAAAAAATCCGGTGAAGTGGTTGCCGGCGATTCTGTTGTGTTGGTTCTGAAAAAATAACGAACATAAAATAAGAAAAAGGCTTACTTGTGATGAGTAAGCCTTTTTTAATGCATCAAAAAAACACTTCAGATGATGACCGCACTTTTCCCTTGGAAGAAAAAAGTGCGGTCGTTTTTTCAGGTGTTTTTAGTTGGCAATGCCTTTGTGGCGTAGCAGCGCGTCTAATTGCGGTTCACGGCCACGGAAGTTTTTGAACAGCGTCATCGGTTCTTCCGAACCGCCTTTAGTGAGGATTTCGTTTAAGAAGGATTGCCCTGTTTTGGCGTTAAAAATCCCTTCTTCCTCAAAGCGGGAATAGGCATCCGCCGATAACACTTCCGCCCACAAATAGCTGTAATAGCCCGCCGCATAGCCGCCGGCGAAAATATGGCTGAAGCTGTGCGGCATTCTTCCCCATTCGGCACCCGGAATTACGGCGACTTGGCGTTTCACTTCATGCAACATATCCAGCACTTGATTTTGTTTGTTCGGATCGAACGTGTGATGCAATCGGAAATCAAACAAGGCAAATTCCAATTGACGCAACACGAACATTGCCGCTTGGAAGTTTTTCGCTTTGAGTAATTGGGTTAATTTTTCTTTTGGCAACGGTTCACCTGTTTGGTAATGACCGGAAATGAATTGTAGGGCGTCTTCCTCCCAGCACCAGTTTTCCATAAATTGACTTGGTAATTCCACCGCATCCCAAGGCACGCCGTTAATGCCGGCAACATCCGCCACATCAATTTTGGTCAGCATGTGGTGTAAACCGTGACCGAATTCGTGGAACAGCGTCGTGACTTCATCGTGAGTAAATAATGCCGGTTGATCACCAAGCGGGCGATTGAAGTTACAGGTTAAATACGCCACCGGTTTTTGCAAACTGCCGTCGATAGTTTTGCGACGACCGATACAATCGTCCATCCAAGCGCCGCCGCGTTTGTGTTCACGGGTGTATAAATCCAAGTAGAAGCTGCCGCATACTTCATTGTTTGCGTCGATTAAATCGAAGAAACGTACGTCTTTGTGCCAGGTTTCCACATCGTGGCGTTCTACCGCACGAATGTTGAAAATGCGTTTAATCAGTTCAAATAAACCGCTCAGCACGCGATCTTCCGGGAAATACGGACGCAATTCTTCATCGTTGATGGCGTATAAATGTTGTTTTTGTTTTTCGCTGTAAAAGGACAGATCCCACAGCTCAAGTGCGGTCAAATTATAGTGCGTTTTGCAGAAGTCTTTTAATTCCTGTAATTCGCGTTCGCCCTGTGCTTTGGAGCGTGTCGCCAGATTTTCGAGGAAGTCCAGCACTTGTTTTGGATTTTCCGCCATTTTGGTGGCGAGAGATAGTTCGGTGTAGGTGTTGAAATCCAGCAATTTGGCTAATTCGACGCGTAGGCTTAGGATTTCCTGCATAATCGCCGAGTTGTCCCATTTGCCGGCATTCGGGCCTTGGTCTGAGGCGCGGGTAGCGAAGGCGCGATACATTTCTTCACGTAATTCACGGTTTTCGCAATAGGTCATCACCGGAATGTAACTTGGAAATTCCAAGGTGAAACGATAGCCGCTTAAACCTTTGCTTTCCGCCGATTGTTTGGCGGCTTCCAGTGCGGATTCCGGCAAGCCTTTGAGCAGACTTTCGTCTTCAATGACTTTTTCCCAACCCATGGTGGCGTCTAACACGTTATTGCTAAATTGTGAGGTGAGTTCGGACAAACGCGCGGCGATTTCACCATAACGTTTTTGTTTTTCCTGCGGCAGGGAAATGCCCGATAATTTGAAATCGCGCAGGCTGTTTTCAATGGCTTTCTTTTGTGCCTGACTATAATCGGCGAATTCTGCGCTGTTTTTTAATTGCAAATAGGCTTCGTATAAGCCCTGATGTTGTCCGACCCAGGTACTATATTCCGCCAATAACGGCAAACAGGCTTGGTAGGCTTCGCGTAATTCGGGGCTGTTTTTTACCGAATTTAAATGGGAAATCGGCGACCAAACTTTGCTTAACCGATCGCCGGCTTCCGTTAACGGCAGAATGAAGTTTTCCCAAGTAAAGTGCGGTTGTTTTACCACGCGTTCGATGGTTTCGCGGTTTTCCTGAATCAGTTGCTTAATGGCGGGTTCGATATATTGCGGTTCGATTTTAGAGAATGCAGGTAATGCGGTTGGCGTGAGTAATGGATTTGTCATTAAAATGTCCTTTGTTATCGGTAAAAGTAATTAGTTAAATTGGGCCGGATTTTATGATTTCAAGCTTGAAAAATCCACTGATTCAAGGATAATTGCGAACAATTTTTATTTTGAGGTTTTCCATGAAGTATTTTTACATCGGATTAGGTTTCGTTTTCTTGGCACTTGGCATTGTGGGGATTGTCGTTCCTATTTTGCCTACCACGCCGTTTTTGCTTTTGACGTTATTTTTCTTTGCCAAAGGTTCCGAACGTTTACACAACTGGTTTGTGAGCACCAAAATCTATCAAGCTCATTTGAAAGATTTTCACCAACATCGCGCCTTAACCAAAAAAGCCAAAATCTACATTTTGACCCTTTCTACTTCCATGTTGATGCTGGGATTTTATTTCACCCCGAGCATTATCGGCAAAAGCGTGATTATTGCTGTCTTGCTGATTAAATATTGGTTTTTCTTTTTCTGGATCAAAACCCTCGAAGAAGAATAAAGCATTCGACTGGTGTATAATACGCGCATTTTATTTCACCGGTTTATTCAAATGCGTATTTTCCACTTTAAAAGTGCGGTGCTTTTTTTCAGTGTTTTTTTGCTGAATGCTTGTGATGAGGACACTCAAAAGCCCGCCGAACCTCCCTCAAATGTTACCGTTCACGTAACGCCGCAACCACCGCAAACCAGTCGTCAGTTGTTGGTGCGCGGCGTTTATTCCGATTTATTCTTAAATCCGTTGCAGGCTTCAAATATCGAGCAATTTGCGTTTCTGCGCGATATTTTTGAAGGGCTGGTGATCTACGATGCGCAAGGCAATGTGATGCCGGCAATGGCGGAAAGTTGGCAAACCAAAGATAACAAAATCTGGCGGTTTACTTTACGGCAAGAGGCAAAATGGTCTAACGGCGAGCCTGTTACCGCACAGCAATTTGTCGAAAGTTGGCAACATTTGGCAAAATCCGCTTCTCCTTTTAAACACTATTTAAGTTACATTAACTTGGCGAATGCGGAAAAGGTGCTGAAACAAAGCCGGCCGCCTGACCAGTTAGGAATCGTCGCCGAAAACGACCGCACTTTGCGTCTTACTTTGGATAAACCGACGCCTTATTTGCCACAGATGTTGGCGCATATCAGCCTGCTTCCGCAATATTTGAAAGCGCACGACGGCATTGTGACGAACGGTGCTTATCAGGTTAACGGGCAGCAAGGGGATCGTATTCATTTGGAAAAAAATCCGCATTATTGGGCGAAAGAGAAAGTCTCGTTCAAAAACGTGGATTATCAAAAAATCGCCCCGCAGCAGGATGTCACGGCACTGGATATTGTGTGGCAGCCACAACAACAAAACGCGCAAATGCAATATTTCCCGCAACTTTGCACCTATTTTTACGCTTTCAATTTCAAAACGCCGCAATTAGCGCAAGGCTCCGTACGCAAAGCGTTGGCGATGATGACGTCCGCCCGCAATTTGTTGCCTGAAAATAAAGGGATGATTCATTTAACGGACAATTTTTTGCCAATTTCCATGCAAACCGTGGAAAGCCGATGGGAGCAAACGCCCGTTGAACAATTATTGAGTCAAAGCCAAATTAGCGAAAAGTCCCCGTTAAAGCTGACCTTAAGCTACGATGAGTCAGAATTGCAAAGCCAACTGGTGCAAGGATTGATTCGTATGTGGTCGCAGTCGGACATGATTCGAATTATCGGCGAAGGCATGCCGAAAGCACAGTTGTTGGAACATATTGCCAAAGGGAATTTTCAGATTGCCCGCTCGGGTTGGTGCGCCGATTACAACGAGCCGTCGGCATTTCTGAGCTTGTTTTATAGCCATAGCCCGGACAACAAAAGCGGCTATCGCAACAATGAACTGGATCGTTTGTTCGAGCAAAGCCTAGCCGTCATTCCTGCACCGGAACGCACCGCACTTTACGAACGAATCGAACAAATTCTACAAGAGGAAAACGTGGTGCTGCCGTTATATCAATCCACCGTTCCCATCTATCTTAACCCAAGTTTAAACGGCTACGACCCCGCCAACCCGACGGAAGTGATTTACAGTAAGGATTTGTTCCGACGGATTCAGTAAAAGTGCGGTGAATATTTTTTTATTTTCTATATGAATTTATAGCGCGTGATTCCCTTAAATAAAGCAGGCTGAAGGGCAAGCTAAACAGCAGGAAAAGCGCGTATAAGGCGGCGACATCGTCTTGTGCGGTCAACTGTAAATACCCCAGCCATAAATATGCCGCCCCGCTGCAGGCCTGTATTGCATAGAACAACAGCACCGGCAATTTGAGCAGCTCCCTATAATGAAATTCCCGCAAATCGGCAATAAACAATAAACCGACCGCAACGGCTAAAAAACCGCTGACACCGGGAACCGGGGCGATTTGTGAAGCGAAATAACAGAGCAGAAACAGCATTTTTAAATTGCGATACACCAGATTCGGCACAAAGAAAATGTTATTTTGCGGCAGGTTCTGTAACGCGCGTTGACAGAGTTGCACACTGAGTTCTACGGAAAGGTAAACCAACAATAGGTTATAAAGGGTTAAAAGTCCGTCGGCGATGCGTGCGGAATAAATAAAGGCGAAGATAATCAGTAAGTTGGCGATACTCATCAACACCGCGAGAGGCCGTTTAATCATAATACACCACCCCATTAAAGCGGGTCGCCACTACCTCTTCTTCATAACGATTATCCCGTTGATTCAGCGGTTCCGGCAAAAAAATCGATTGTTTGATGTGCATGCCTTTAGTGCTGAGTAACAGAATTTCATGACTTAATCTTGCCGCCTCAAAGCGATCATGGGTTACTAACAGGCAAGCCAAGCCTTGTTCGCTGATACGATTGGCTAATATCGCGGTTAAATTATTGCGTAAATCGCGATCCAATCCGACAAACGGTTCATCCAGCAACGCCAAGTCGCAATCGCTCAAAAATAAGCGTAACAAGGCGATTCGTTTTGCCATGCCGCCGCTAAGCTCAATGGGGTATTTTTTCAGATCGTCGGGCTGTAAACCAATGTCGGCGGCTAAGTTAAAAATACGTCGATTATCGGGTTGGGTCATAAAAATGCGAATATTTTCCAACGCATTTAAATTGTTCAAGAGACGATTTTCCTGAAACATAAAACCGACTTTGCGAAAACGATTGGAAATTTGACCGCACTTTGGCTTTGCCAATCCGCTGATCAAACGCAACACGGTGGTTTTTCCGCAGCCGCTCGGCCCAAACAGGGTTTTCACTTCACCTGCCGCCAAATCAAAATTGAAATTGTCCACAATCACGTCATTAAAAATCTGATAACGAACCTGCCGTAAACTGAGCATTATCTTCTCCAGGGCATAAATAAAATTTCCAAGGGTTTGGTGATGAAATATTCAAACAATGCCACAAATAAAATCACTAAACATACATAAGCCATGACGGTGGTGGTTTCCAGCATGGCGCGTGCATCGGCAATACGGGAGCCGATACCGTCGCTGGCACCTAACAATTCCGCCATAATCACCACCCGTGCGCCGGTTGCCACAGCAATGTTGACGCTGGAAATGATGTAAGGGGTTAAGTGCGGTAAATATAAATAACGGATTTTTTTGTATAGATTGAGTTTATACACGTTAAACAGTTCGATAGCCTGTGGATCCAAGCTGGAAACGGCAATGGCGGCTGAGGCAAAGGTCAGTGGCGTGATGATGATAATAATGGTGAACAGCACGCTCACATCGCCGAAGCCAAACCAAAATAGCGCCATCACGATCCAAATAATCGGTGGCATGGCGAGTAAAACCGTAATCATCGGTTTGAGTACTGCCATTACCGTTTTGAACGAGCCTGCGATCATGCCGAACGTCAACCCTAAAATCAGTGAAGTGATGACGCCAATCAGCGCCCGTTTAAGGGAAATATCCAGTTGATTGAAGGTAAATTGGCGCAATAATTCTGCCGCCAATTTGAACACATCAAGGGGATTCGGCAGCATAAATTCACCGAATGCCACGCTGCCGAGTTGCCATAACGCAACAAACCCCGCACAAATGCCCAAGGTGGCAAAGCCGCTCCATAAATAATCAAGAAGAGAAAAGAGCGGTGCCTGCGGTTTACGGACTTTGTTAATTTTTAGCATAGGAAAAAGGACTCGTTAGGCAATTTTCCGCCTAACAATTTCGGATTAAAGCGCATCAGAATGTCGTAGAACTGCATAATTTCCTGTTTCAATTCGCTGCCTTTAATGACGCTTAAATTGGCGAATGGCAAGCCTTCGGCAATAGCTGGCGCCGGTGCCGGAAAATATTTCGTGCCGATGTCCGCTGCCTGTGCCGTGTTGGCGAGGATCCAAGTTAAAGCGTCAGTGAGATCTTGCTGAAAGGTGTCAAAGTGCAGTTGATTTTCACGGTAAAAATCCACGTTGGCAATAATGCCCGCTTGTGGAATCAGCGGTTTCGTATTAAAGGCCTCCGCCCAAAGTTGTTGAATGTTCAAACTGCGTTCTACATTCACGCCCATGGCTTTGCCTTTTAAAATACAGGCGCTGGTGAGCGGTTCCGCTAAGAACGCCACATCGTAATCTTTACTTAAAAACAGCCCTACCGCTTCGGCCGGCGCGGCGGAGTAGGTGATATCCACCTTGCTTTGATCGATTTTAAATTGTTGTAACAGGGCGCGCAGCATGATGTCCGGCATATCATTTTTAAACGGCACAATAATTTTTTTGCCCGTTAAATCGCCGAATTCCGATAAGGTTTTTTTGCTGACAAAGTTGGTAATGCCGGTGGTCAGAATATTAATCATGCCCACGTTTTGTCCTTGATTACGAAGGTTTACGCCCACATTGCTCGGGCTCATCATCACTTTAAATTCACCGCTGGAAACACCGGCACGCAGTTGATCGGGGTTACGCCAAAGCTTAAGCGTCACATCCATTTGTTTGGCAAGTCGCCCCTGTAAGGCGGCAATGGCGATGATTAAACTTGGCAGGGCAGGGGCGCCGTAAACGGTAAAAGCCGCTTTATTTTCGGCAAAGGCTTTCGGCAGAACGCCGGCTAACATTAACGCAGAAGTTAGTTTCAGAAATTCACGTCTTTGCATGTGTTGCTCCTTTGAGAAGTTAATTTCTTTGATGAGAACAATTATCGTTTATATGCTAGCACGTTATTTTCTGTCTAAGAAGTATCTAATTGGGGTTAAAAGAAACAAAAAGCACAACCTGATTTAGGCTGTGCTTCATAAATAGGGTCAAAAGTGCGGTTGGTTTTTCCGTTATTTTTTCGGCACTTCTTCCTGACAATACGGACATTCCATTAAATGCTGTTCGCCGTTGTGCACGATAAAATGGCCCATTTTTTTCGCTTTAGTATCCAAATAAGCGGTGTTGTAGCGATTTTCGCCCACGTTTAACGGCACACGCTCAACCACGTTAATGCCCGCTTGTTTCATGGTTTCGATTTTTTCCGGGTTATTGGTCAGCAGGCGAATTTGTTTGACGCCCAGTAAATCGAAAATATCCGCACACACGCTGAAATTACGCTCGTCGGCAGCAAAACCCAAGGCAAGATTCGCCTCAATGGTATCCATGCCCTGATCTTGCAGGGAATAGGCGCGGATCTTGTTAATCAATCCAATGCCGCGCCCTTCTTCACGATGATAAATTAACACGCCGCGCCCTTCTTGTTGAATTTGGCGCAATGCCGCCGCCAGTTGGAAACCGCAGTCGCATTTTAAGCTGTGTAACGCGTCACCGGTGAGGCACTCGGAATGGATGCGCGCCAGCACGGGCTCTTCCGAATTGCGGACGTCGCCTAATACTAACGCGACGTGTTCTTTTTTGCTGTCGGGGAATTCAAATCCTACGATTTTAAATAACCCGAATTCCGTCGGTAAATTGGCCTGGGCGACGAGTTCAATTTTTGCCATAACTTGTCCTTATTTGTCCTTATTCTTTTTCTTTTGCCGAATTCTGATGATAAAATGGCAGTCCGATTCTTATTTATGGTTATGAATATGTTAAAAAGATTGTCATTATATACACTATTGCTTTGTCTTGTCCCTATTTTTGTCTGGTTATCCGCGTGGCAGTGGAGCGGAAATCTGGCGTTTGAGCATTATGAACATCCTTTATATTGGTTGACAGAAACGGGTAGTGTGCCTTATGCCATCATTACTTGCGGCGTTTTTGCGTTGCTCTTTTTACCACTCTTTTCCAACCGTAAACAATGGATTTTAGCTGTTGCTGTCATGGCTTTTTCAATGGTTATCACGCAAGGGTTGAAATCCGGTTTAAAAAATGTCTTTGCCGAGCCGCGCCCTTTCGTCACCTATGTCGCCGAGCAAACCGGCACGGGCACGGATGCCTTTTATGCGCAGGATCGCAAAGCGCGGGCGCAGTTTGTGGAGCAATTTTATCAAACCCAACCTTCGGTTCCGGAATGGATTAAAGGGCATTATGCCGACGAAGTGGGTTATTCTTTTCCATCCGGACACACCATTTTCGCCGCCAGCTGGCTCATGTTAACGGTGGGCTTTATGCAGTTGATCGGCAACCGAAAAGGGCGCGCAAAATTGTTAATTGGCTTTATGACGATCTGGGCGGTGTTGATGTTAGTCAGCCGTTTACGTTTCGGCATGCACTATCCCATCGATTTATTCATTTCGGTGTTAATCGCCTGGTTGGTGCACTGGGTGATCTTCGCATTTTTAGACAAAAAGCAATATTTCCAAAAAACGGAATAAGTTTGCTAAAAGTGCGGTCGTTTTTTCAGGTATTTATTGAGTATTGTAAAAGGAGAAGCGTATGTTATACGGACTCGATATCGGCGGAACCAAGATTGAGCTGGCAGTGTTCAATTCTCAGTTGGAGAAGCAATATAGCGAGCGGGTGGAAACACCGAAAACCAGTTATGAAGATTGGCTGAATACTATTGCCGATTTGGTGAAAAAAGCCGATGAAAAATTTAACTGCAAAGGTTCCGTCGGCTTAGGCATTCCGGGGTTTGTTAATCAAACTACCGGCATTGCGGAAATCACCAATATTCGTGTGGCGGACAACAAACCGATTTTGCACGATTTAGCGGCGATTTTAGATCGTGAAGTGCGCGCCGAAAATGACGCCAACTGCTTTGCGCTGTCCGAAGCATGGGATGCGGAAAATGCGCAATATCCTTCTGTTTTAGGCTTAATTTTAGGCACGGGTTTCGGCGGCGGTTTCGTGTTAAACGGCAAAGTGCATTCAGGGCAAACCGGCATGGCAGGTGAGCTTGGGCATTTGCAACTGAACTATCACGCGCTGAAATTGCTCGGTTGGGACAACGCTCCGATTTATGACTGCGGTTGCGGTAACAAAGCCTGTTTGGATACGTATTTATCCGGTCGCGGCTTTGAAATGTTATACCGCGATTTAAAAGGCGAAGCCTTATCGGCGAAAGACATCATTCAACGCTTCTACGCCGGTGATAAAAGTGCGGTGGATTTTGTCGGCGTTTTTGTAGAGCTTGCAGCGATTTCTATCGGCAACATCATCACCGCTTTCGATCCGCATCTTATTGTGCTCGGCGGCGGATTATCCAATTTCGATTATTTATACGAAGCGCTGCCGAAAGCCTTACCGCCGCATTTAATGCGTAGCGCCAAAGTGCCGGTGATTAAAAAAGCCAAATACGGCGATTCCGGCGGTGTGCGCGGCGCAGCGGCATTGTTTTTATCCCGTTAATTTACAAATAAAAAAGGCTGAAGTGATTTCAGCCTTTTCTTTTTGTTTTCACTTATGGATTCAGCAAATTATCAACGGTTTCCACTTCCAATCTGCCTTGTTCCACCCGAATGGCTTTGGCAGCTTGTTTAATCATCATATCCCGTGGATTTTTTTCATCCAGCGTATAAATCGGCGTATTGCTCAAATACGCGGAAATGTTGTTCGTTAATAACGGAATTAGGCTTTGCACCTGTCCCATATATTGCTCCGGTGAGCCGGACCAACGCAATACGCGAATATCTTTTAAATACACCGCGCCTTTTTGTGCGTCGTAGTAAGGCACGGTATCAAAGGTTAAGTTTAATTTGGCGGAAAATTGATCCGTCGGCAGTTTGAACAAACCATCGATAATGCCGCTTAATTCCAAGCGTTTTTCGGCGGTTTGCCCGATTTTTGCACTGAAATCATGTAGGTTGTAATCTACGCTGGCAAGTCCGGGAATACCGTAATTATTTTTATAATTATTGTGTCGGCTGAGTAATTGATTGATTTCATTTTCGCCGATGGCAAGGGCGAAAGCCGATGTTGATAAGGTTGAGGTTAGCAATAATGCGCAAAACAATGTGATGAATTTCTGTTTTAACCATACAAACATAAATGTTCTCCAAATAGTAGGGCTTGTGGACGTTTCAAAAATACTTGCGTTGTCGCTCAAAATTGCCACAGGCAATGAACAAAACGCAGTGAATAGCGGGACTATTAACAAGTTTTGCGAAGCAGAATGTGGCAATTTTGAGCACAACCCGAAGGGACGGGACTGTTTTTCGCCAATCCTGCGTTGAAAAATTCTTATTTAGATGACTAAATCGCGAATTTTCCGCCTTGTCTTGGCGAAAAACAGTCTCCGTCGCAAGCATTTTTGAAACGTCCACAAGCCCTAAGGTTTTAAAAAAATAAAAAAACGGTTAAACTAGACCGCACTTTATTAACTCAGGGAGCTCTTTTTTATGCATAAATATATCACCAAAGTGACCTTATGCTCATCCATTTTACTTTTATCCGCCTGCGGTGCTTTACCCGGTTCCAAAACCGAAAGCGCACCGGGCGTCGTTACCGAAGCCGCTCCGGCAACTGCCGATGTAAAAGCTTTATTGCAAAAAGCGGAAACCTTGCCGACATTTGAGTACGTTCATAATAATACGCAATATGTGGCTTACTTAAATGGACAACCGGAATTGATTAAAGTTAGTCAAGGCAGCGATAATAAATTCTTTTTCTATAAAGGCGGGAAGGTTTCCGTTATTCAAGAAAACGGCAACGTTCACCACGTTGAGGGCGCAAACGAAGGGCAAAAAGCGTTGGTTGCCGAAGCCGCCAAATTACACAAAATGTTAGGCACTAACAGTGCGGATAAAGGCGCAGCCAATGTGAAAACCGGCAATGATGCCAAATTGAATTACCTTTGTATTGCGAAAATTCAACAAGTGGCGCAAACCAACCGCGTATTTCGCAGTTCCGCCAACCAAGCGAACAGCGATTCCCGCTTAACCGCCGATGTGCGTTTGAACGGCAACCAATTCTACAAAATGGATTGTCAATTAGCCGGTAATCGTGTGGCTAAATTAAGTTTAATCAAAAAATAATCAAGGATGATTTCGCGAAAAGTGCGGTTAATTTTGACCGCACTTTGCGTTTATGGGGTATTGCATTATGTCGGATTTATCTCCGCTTTCTTTTGAGCAATATGTTCGGCAGTTATTGACGGAACATAAAGGAGAGCGGGTCTATCATTTTACCTACGGGAACAAAAGCTACTGGCTGAAACAGCCTGAACAGCTGAAAGGTGTGTGGCATTTGCTCAAACCGCATCCGCAACAAGCCTTTCAAAACGAAATCCAAAGTTTGCAATATCTTGCCCGACAACTGGCACCGGTACCGAAATTAGTCGCATTCGGAGAAGATTATCTGGTGCTGGAGGATGGCGGCAAAAGCGTGGTGAATTGGATAAATGACAACATTTCCGAACAAACCAAACAACAAATTTTACTGGATTGCGCTAACGCCTTGGCAATGTTGCACCAAAAGGGCTTGGTGCACGGGCGCCCGGCAATTCGGGATATTTTATGGCGTGACGGTAAAGTGCTATTTATTGATTTTGAAGTGGATGTCACGAGGCGGGATTTGCCTCATCAAAAGGCGCGGGATTTGATTTTATTTATTTATAATCTCTGTCGCGAAGAAAATATAACCGACGAAACCGTGCGTATGGTCATGCGTCGTTATCAAAAATATTGCGAACCGCAGGAATGGCACGACATGATGTCTTCCGTGTGTCATTATCGTTTTTTGTATTATTTATTGTTGCCGTTTAAATGTGTTGCCAAAAAAGATTTAATCGGCGTGTATCGTCTGTTTAAAAATGTGGAGAAGGTAAAAAGGGGCAAAACATGAAAAAATTTATCCTTGCCGTATTTATCCTATTTAGCCTGACGGCCTGCTCGGTGGGCGTCGGCGCGAGTGGCGGCTCAAATGGCGTCGGCGTCGGTTTTGGTGTCGGCAGCGGTATTAGATTCTAAAAAATGCCCGATAAGTTGAATTATCGGGCATTTTTTCGTTTTTTACTGTTCTTCAGAAAGATAACGAATTAACCCTTCTTGTTGGGTGGTGGCAATGAGTCTGCCGTCGGCAGCAAAGAATTGACCGCGTGCCAAGCCACGGGCAGCGTAAGCGTTGTTGCTTTCAATGGCGTATAACAGCCAATCGTTCATGTCAAAAGGACGATGGAACCAAATGGAATGGTCAATGGTGGCGACTTTCATGCCTTTTTGTAAAAAGCCTTTTTCGTGCGGATGAAGTGCGGTCAAAATGCAATGAAAATCCGAGAAATAGGCAAGCAGGCATTGCTGAATGCGGTAATCCGTCGGCGCTTCGCCGTTGGTGCGCACCCAAGAAAATTGTTGCGGCGGCAGTTTGCGTCCGTGGAACGGGTTATTCAAGTATTTGGTGCGAATGTCAAAAGGGCGTTCGGCGGTGAACTTATCACGTACCGCTTCCGGAATCATTTGTGCCATTTGTTGAATCACCGAGCTTTCCGACATCAGCGCATCAGGTGCTTCCACTTTTGGCATCTCGCTTTGATGCTCAAAGCCATGTTCAAGGGTTTGGAAAGAGGCGGTAATGTGGCAAATCGGGGATTTATGTTGAATGGCTTTTACGCGCATGGCAGTGAAATTTCTGCCTTCGCGCAAAATTTCCACATCATAAATAATCGGATATTGGCTGTCGCCGGGCGATAAAAAATAGGCGTGACAAGAATGTAAAAAACGATCCGTCGGTGCCACCTGAATGGCGGCGGAAAGGGCTTGTGCCACAACCTGACCGCCGAAAACCTGACGGAAGCCCAGATCCTGACTTTCCCCACGAAAAAGTAAATCGTCAATTTTTTCCAGTTTTAACAGTTCGATAAGTTGGTTAAGTGCGGTCATTATTTTCCTCGTTTTTGTGTAAAGTTCGGGCTGTTCCGAATTTATCCTGAGATAAAATTTGCAATTCGGCAGGGCTTAATGCATAATGCGAAGCCTTAATCGCCGGTTAAACCGGCGGTTAATTCAATGGAAACCTTTTCGGTCCCTCGCAATGAAGTCTGGTTTACCAGGTCAGGTTCGGAAGAAAGCAGCCAGAGTCAGAATTTTCGTGTGCCGAGACTAAGCCGGAAAGGTTTCCACCTTTCCAGCCTCTTTATTTTAAATCCGTTGCGTCAATTGCTTGAAAAAGCCTTTTTCTTTGTTGATTAATTCCTTATACGAGCCTTGTTCAATCAATCGGCTATTATCAATCACCACAAGCTGATCAAACTGCTCAATAGCGGTTAAGCGGTGCGTGACCATAATCAAGGTTTTACCTTTGCAGTGCGCTAAAATCGCTTGCAGAATATGGCGTTCGGTTTCTCGATCCAAACCTTCCGTCGGCTCATCTAACAGTAAAATCGGCGCATCATTTAACAGCACCCGCGCCAAGCCTAAACGGCGTTGTTCACCACCCGACAACGGACGGCCGCCGTCTCCTAGCCATAAATCTAAGCCTTGTTCTTGATTCACGAGTTTTTCCAAACCGACTTGTTGTAGGACGGCAATCATCTTTTCATCGCTCAATGGCGTGTGGTTGGCAAGTTGCAGATTGTTACGCAAGGTATCGCTGAACACATGCACCCGCTGGGTTAAAAAGCAAAATTGTCGGCGTAAAGCCGTTTCGCCATACGCCTGAATTGGGTTGCCCGCCAATAAAATTTCACCTTGATTGGCGTCATAATTGCGCACCAATAATTGAAGCAACGTAGATTTGCCGCTACCGGTTTTGCCTAAAATCGCGACTTTTTCTCCGGCTTGAATATTGAGACTTAAATCCACTAACGCAGGATTGTCTCGTTGCGGATAAGTGAAATGGACATTTTGGATTTGCAGCAGCGGCTGTTGCGCGTTGTTTTCCACGGATTGCGTGCCGGAAAAATCAACCAATGGCTGTTGCTCGATAATATCCGTCACCCGTTCGGCGGACGCCACCACTTGCCCGATGTGCAAAAATGCCGCGCCGATAGGCATCAGAATTTCAAAGGAGGCGAGGGCGGCAAAGGTAAATAAGCCGATAAATGCCGCGCGGTATTCGTCGTTGCCTAAATCCACCTGGGCGGCAAACCACATGACGATACATAAAATCAAGCCGTTGGCGAACAATAAAAGTGCGGTGGAAAATCCTGATAAATTCGCTTCCCGTTGTTGATAGGCTTGCCATTGTTCTTCTGTTCGGCTCAATTTTTCTTTGGCGTTTTCTTCGCCGTTAAACAGCAATAACTCGGCTTGTGCTTGAATAAATTCGAGAAACTGTGTGCGATAAAGGGCGCGGGATTGGGTAAGTTTTGCACCGAATTTATTACCCAAATGATAGAAAATCGTCGGGATCACCAGCAATAATGCCAATAATGTTAAGCCGAGAAACAAGGCGAGTGGGGCGTTGATAAAACTTAGCCCGATCGTGATCAAGGCAATCACCAAAATGGCACTGACAAAAGGCGCGATGAGGCGAAGATAGAGGCTGTCCAGCGTATCCACATCGGCGACCAAACGATTTAATAAATCGCTATTGCGATAACGGTTAAGTACCGCTGGGCTTAACGGAATGATTTTGCTGAATACCTGTACGCGTAATTTTGCCAGTACGCGGAAAGTGGCGTCGTGGGTGACGACTTTTTCAAAATAACGCGCCACTGTGCGCCCGATTGCTAAGCCGCGCACACTGGCGGAGGGGTAGAAAAAGTTAAATAACGACCCGAAGCCGGCGATTGCGGTGGCAGCGAGGAACCAGCCGGAGAGCGTTAGTAAACCGATACTGGAAGCCAGTCCCAAAATCATCAACAAGCCGCCTAAAATTAACGGTAGCTTGGCGAATGTAAATAAACGAAGAAAAGGTAATAAAGCACGCATTAGTGAATATCCTGTTGTCGTTGTGCCAATAATTCGGCGAAGAAACCTTGGTGTTGCAGTTGGTCGAAATGCCCCTGCTGAATAATTTGTCCGTGGCGCATCACCAGAATGTTGTCGCATTGTTTCAGATCTTCAATGCGGTGGGTGATCATCACCGTGGTTTGTTGACGGCTGATGTGTTGTAGCGCCTGTAATACCTGATTTTCCGATTGGGCGTCAAGGCTGGCGGTGGGTTCGTCCAATAACAGCAAATCGCCTTTGCGCAATAGCGCACGCACCACAGCTAAACGTTGTGCCTGCCCGACAGAAACGCCGATGCCGCCTTCTTTGATTTCAGCATCCAGCCCGAGGCGATCGGTAAATTCTTTTGCTTGCGCCAAATTCAATGCCTGATCGATTTCCTGTTCTGAAGCTTGAATGTCGCCCAATAATAAATTTTCTTTCATCGTGCCTTGCAGCAACAGCGGGTTTTGCCCCACCCAAGCGATGTGTTTGCGCCATTGGGTTAAATCCAAATGGCATAACTCTTGCCCGTTAATTTTCAGGCTACCTTCATAAGGCAGAAAACCTAAAATGGCATTGATCAGGGAGGTTTTGCCTGCGCCACTTTGTCCGACAATGGCGATGTGGCTGTATGCCGGAATATGGAAATTTAGGGCTTCGGTCAGCGGTTTGCCTTGCGGTGACAACACCACCAGATTTTCACCTGAAATTTCCACCGCACTTTCGCTTTCAAAGGCCGCTTTATTGTCGCCTTGCGCGATTAAATAATCTTCCTCGAGGAAGTTCACAATGGCATCTGCCGCCCCGATACCGGCGGCGCGGTCGTGGTAATAGGTGCCGAGATCACGCAGCGGTTGATAAAATTCCGGTGCAAGAATTAAGCAGAAGAAGCCGATAAACAGCGTAATCGGCGTACCGTAAGTGCCGAATTCAATTTGTCCTAAATAACTAAATCCGAAATACACCGCCATTAAGGCAATGGAAATAGATGTGAAAAATTCCAACACAGCAGAGGAGAGGAACGCCATTTTCAGTACGTCCATGGTGGTTTCGCGGAAATCTTCCGTGCTTTCTTCAATGTGACGGGTTTGCTCCGTCGTGCGGTCGAATAAACGCAAGGTTTCCAACCCGCGCAGACGATCCAAAAATTGACCACTTAAGCGCGCTAATGTGTCCATGTTTTTTTGGCTACTGTCCGCCGCCGCTTTGCCCACTAAAATCATGAAAATCGGAATCAGCGGCGCCGTGCCCATTAAAATTAAGCCTGCTGCCCAGTTCAGCGGAAACACGACAATCAGAATAATCATTGGCACAATGGCGGAAAGTGCCTGTTGCGGCAAGTAGCGGGCGTAGAAATTATGCAGATTTTCCACCTGTTCCAACATGATGGTCGCCCAGCTGCCGGCCGGTTTGTTATTAATAGTGGCAGGTCCGACCTGATGGATTTTATCCAGAATCTGTTGGCGAATAATATTCCGTAATAATTGACCGCACTTAAAGCCGATTTTTTCCCGTAACCACAAAATCAATGCGCGCAATGTAAAGCCAATGACCAAGCCGACAAAATAAAGCGTTAAGTCGGTCACCGATTCTTCAAGAATAATGAGTTTATACAGCAATGACGCCAACAAATAGGTTTGCGCTACTAAAATCACGGAAGAAACGGAGGCAAGCAAAATATTGAGGTTTAAATATTTTTTGATCGGCTTTTGCTGCGTGCGAAGCCATTGTTGCAAATATTTTTGACGGGATTTGTCCATAGGATACGGTTTTACAAGAGAGAGAAAAACGTAAGGTGGGCTTAACGCCCACCATTTATAACATCATGATTTCATTGACGGAATTACCGCCATTGTCACATTATTTCTGTGCGTCTAAATAACGCTCGGCATCTAATGCCGCCATACAGCCGGTACCTGCGGAAGTAATAGCTTGGCGATAATTATGATCCATCACATCGCCCGCAGCAAACACACCTTCCACAGATGTGGCGGTCGCATTACCCTCCAAGCCGGATTTCACTACGATGTAGCCGTTATTTAATTCCAGCTGACCTTGGAAGATTTCCGTATTCGGCGCGTGACCGATTGCCACAAACACACCATCTAACATCACATCTTCCGTTGTGCCGGATTGCACATCTTTCAAACGAATGCCGGTGACACCCATGTTGTCGCCCAATACTTCCTCTAAAGTGCGGTGGGTATGCAACACGATTTTGCCTTCTTCCACTTTTTTGTATAAGCGATCGATGAGAATTTTTTCTGCGCGGAAACTGTCGCGACGGTGAATCAAATGCACTTCGGAAGCGATATTGGCTAAATATAAGGCTTCTTCCACTGCGGTGTTGCCTCCGCCGATCACCGCCACCGGTTTATTGCGATAGAAGAAACCGTCGCAAGTAGCGCAAGCGGACACGCCACGACCTTTATAGCTTTCCTCGGAAGGTAAGCCCAGATAACGGGCGGAAGCGCCTGTGGCAATAATTAATGCGTCACAGCTGAAGGTTTGCGCGTCGCCGTACAATTTGAACGGACGGGAGGACAAATCCACGCGGTTAATATGATCAAAGACGATTTCCGTCTCGAATTTTTCCGCATGTTGTAGCATTCTTTGCATCAATTCCGGGCCGGTGGTTTCGCCGAAATCGCCCGGCCAGTTTTCAATTTCACTGGTGGTCGTTAATTGACCGCCTTGTTGTAAGCCGGTGACCAATACCGGTTTTAAATTGGCACGCGCCGCATAAATCGCCGCCGTGTAGCCGGCAGGGCCGGAACCTAAAATGAGTAATTGAGCGTGTTTAATATCCGACATAATAAATCCTTATATCATCTGAAAAATTGTGGGCGCTATTATAGAAGATTTCCCGTTAGTACAACAACGAATAGAGCAATCGGCGGTATTTATTAGTGACCGGATCGTTGTTGCCGATGGCGGCTAAAATGGATAAAAATTCCTGCTTGATTTTGCCCTCTTCCGCGCCTAAATCTTGACGTAAAATCGTAAATAACAAATCCAATGCCTCTTCGTTACGATTGGCTTGGTGCAATTGCAACGCCAGCTTTAACGCCAGATCGTTGCTTGGCTGTTTCGCAAATTCTTCCTGTAATTGTTGAATTTCCGGCGTGTCGGCGGCTTTAATTAACAGTTCGATTTGTGCCTGCAACCCCTGCCAGCGACTGTCGCGATCCTGCAACGGGATCTTGTTCAAAATCTGTTGTGCCGGCTCGGTTTTCTTCATGGCGATGTAGGTTTCCGCGTAGAGCAGGGCGATTTCGCTGTTTTTCTGATCAGACAATTCCCAGGCCTCTTTTAACAACGGCAATGCCTGCTCGTAATTTTCCACCGCAAGCAAATCCAACGCCTGATTAAACTTAATGTCCTCCTCTTTCGGCAAAATGGCACTCAAACGTTGTTGCAATGTGGCGTTGTCCAATGCCCCCTGAAAGGCATCCAACGCCTGCCCGTCTCTGAATAAATAGGTGGTCGGCAACGCCTGAATACGGAATTGCGCGGCGACCATTTGTTCTTTTTCACAATTCACCTTGGCTAACACAAATTGCCCTTGGTATTGATTGGCATTCGTTTCCAAGGTTTTTACAAACGCCATGGAATCGGCATGACTTGGCGCGTAAAAGGTGATAACTAAAGGATGTTGTTGTGAAAGTTGTAATATTTCGTTGAGATTTTGCTCGTTGAGGTCACGAATCGCGGGAAAATCGGTCATGGTTGTCTCTTAATTTTGAATGAAATGAATGGCGCGCATTATAGCAAAGTGCGGTGGTTTTTTTTAGTGTTTTGGGCGCGAATATCTATTCTTAGGTAACTGTGCTTGCAAAAAAACAGGCATTAATTTTGAGTCATAACATCGCTGGTTAAATGATATATCGGGCTTATTTTTCATTATGTCTTACTCACATATTGATGATAGTCGGTAGTTTTTGCATACACACAACCAAAGCGGCTTTTTTCGCTTTTCCGTGGATAGAAAATGAAATTACTCAGTGACACAATTCGTTTGGATGAGAATCTGCCGCTTAATTTGAGTAGGGTTGAGGAGGTGAGGTTTAAATTCGATTGAATAATGTTTGCTCATAAAAAATCTGCACCTTAACGAAGCAGTTGATTATTCCGGCTTTTAAGGTGCAGATTTCTTCTAATGTTTTATCCAACGTGCCGTAAAACTCCGTCCTTCAGGGCGGAGATATAAGGCACAAACGGCGTAAGCCGTTTCAAACCT
>NZ_NRCJ01000001.1 GCF_003129965.1 Aggregatibacter kilianii
GACACCAAACCGAAAGTCGGCCGTCTGTGTGTTCCAAAGGCAATAATCTCCTGATTGGCTAAGTCCATCATCGGCGAGAGATACAGTTTCTCCGTACCTACCCGAAATTCGGTCACATCGGTCACCCACTTCTCCTTCAATCTCAAAGCGCTAAAATTGCGTTGCAGTAAATTCGGTGCCACATGACTCGTTTTACCGGTCTTTTTGCGCCGTTTGACTTTCACGCAAGAACGAATCCCCAATGCCCGCATATGCGCTAATACGGTTTTGCCGATGAGGAAAATCCCTTCCCGCTGTAACTTGAGCCGAATCATGCGGTCCCCCCCCTGATTCGCCTGATAAAGGGCGAGGATACGTGGTCGAATAGCCTGATGGTCTTTTACCTTCGGCGCATAATAGAACGTTGAACGTGCCAGTCCGATAATCTTCAATAACAAACGCGGGTTATACCATTCTTTTAATGCGTTGACGATGTCCCTTTTTTCTGTCGGGCTTTTTACTCGTCCAGCTCCTTGAACTTTTTTAGGATGGCATTCTCCGCTCTTAAATACTCAAATTCTTTTAATAATGCTTTGATATCCTGAGGATTATCGCAGGATGGCGTTTTCTTGGCTTTTGCCATTTTCGTTTTTCTCGGTTGATGATATTGACGGGAAAGCCCATTGATACCGTATTTTTCAAAGCGTTGCAACCAAACAACGACGGAAGAATGGGAGGCGATGTGAAATCGTTGGGAGACCTCACGAATGCCCCAATGTGATTCTAAAATCAGTTTAATGATGTGATATTTAAATTCTAGTGAATAATGTTTGCCCATAAAAATCTGCACCTTAATGAGTTGGTTTGGGTGTCCAACTTTTGGGGTGCAGATCAAAGTGCGGTTATTTTTGGAAATGTTTTTACGCTTGCGGATGTCTTGCGGCGACTTCTTGCAATAGCGTTTTAAGTTCGCCTTGTTGGTACATTTCCAATACGATGTCGCAACCGCCGATTAACTCGCCTTCCACCCATAGTTGCGGGAAAGTCGGCCAATTGGCGTAAGCCGGTAATTCGGCTCGAATATCAGGGTGTTGCAAAATATCTACATAACCGAACGGCACGCCGCAGTGGATTAACGCCTCTACCGCGCGGGCAGAGAAACCGCAAGACGGGAATTTCGGTGAACCTTTCATGTAAATCAGAATTGGGTTTTCGCTGATTTGTTTTTTGATTTTATCTAAAGTTTCCATAATGTTCCTTGTGTTCATTGAAGGGAAAAACGCGCGCATTGTATCACAAACAAAAGTTGCCACCAATAAAAGTCGAGCGTTTTACTGTGATATTTACCAACTACCGCCCGCACCGCCGCCGTCAAATCCGCCGCCTCCGAAACCACCGCCGGAGCCGCCACCGAAGCCACCTCCGCCGAAACCACCAAATCCGCCTCCACCGCCTCGACCATTACGGCGGGAAGACAGGGTTTGGCGTAACACTTCATTTAGCACATGGTTTTTACTCGGACTGACGTAAGGTCGGCGCCAGCTGATTTCACCGATGACAACAACCAGAATAAACAAGGCGAGCATGATAAATGGAATGTAATCGCCGAAATCGTCTTCTTCCTCTACCTGCGCGTTATATTCGCCCTTTGTGGCGGCAATAATATAATCCAAGCCGTTATCAATGCCTTTCGCATATTGCTCGTTACGGAAATAAGGGCGTATTTGGTTGCGGATAATTTGCGACGCAAGGGCATCGGTTAATACGCCTTGCAAGCCCTGACCCACGGCAATGAAAAGTTTGCGATCGTCTTTGGCAATTAATAGCAATACGCCGTTATTTAAATTTTTCCGCCCAATGCCCCATTTGTCGCCGAGTTCAAAGGCATATTGGGAGACATCATATTCGCCGGTAGTCGGCACAATCACCACGGCAATTTGCGAACTGGTTTCTTTGCCATAAGCGACCAATTTGGCCTCTAGGGCATCACGTTGTTTTTCCGAGAGGGTTTTTGTGTAGTCGTTCACGTAACGAAAAGGTGTCGGCGAATCGGGAAAGGTCACCGCCGAAACCGTTGCCGCCATAAAAACGCAGAAAAAAATGACCGCACTTTTTAAGCTAAATAAGCTGAATACGCGTTTAATCATGAATGATCACCTCGTTATCCAGTTCATCCCGATCGTCTGGTTGAATCGGGAAATGCTGAGCCAACTTCGCACCGATGTTTTGCATAGCGGTAAGAATGCCTTGGGTATATTGCTTTTGCTTGAAGCGGGTTATCATCAAATCGCACTGGGTTTGCCAGAAATCATCGCCCACATATTGATGAATGCCGATGTCGCCGACAATCGCACATTGCCGATCTTGAAAGGCAATATAAATAAGCACGCCGTTATGCGCCGCCGTATGCTGCATTTCTAATTCAGCAAACACCTGCAACGCGCGTTCATACGCGGAAAGTGCGGTCGTTTTTTGCGGTATTTTTCGCTCGATAAAAATCCGAAATTCGGCGGAGGTTTGTTGCTCGAGGCGAAGAACTTCCGCCTCGAGTTGTTTTTTGTCTATCGGGAGTTTTGCAAATAATGGCATTGTCGCCACCTTGTTTTCCGTTTAGTTAAAATTCACCGTTGGCGCATTTTCCGCACCGGCAACAGATTTGAAATAAGGTTTTTCTTTGAAGCCGAAAATCACCGCCACCACTTTAGTTGGGAAAGTACGAATTTTTTGGTTATAAGTACGTGCCGCTTCATTAAATTTATTACGCGCCACATTAATGCGGTTTTCCGTTCCCTCCAATTGCGCCTGTAAATTCATAAAACCTTCATTGGCACGTAATTCAGGATAATTCTCCACGCTCACCAAGAGACGAGACAAGGCAGAACCTACCGCATTTTGATTTTGTTGGAATTGGGTTAATTGTTCTTCCGTTAAATTGGACGGATCGATTTTGGTTTGTGTCGCTTTTGCGCGGGCTTCAACCACTCCGGTCAAAGTTTCTTTCTCAAAATTCGCCTGACCTTTTACCGTATTCACTAAATTCGGGATTAAGTCACTGCGACGTTGGTAGGTAGATTCCACATTCGCCCACACGGAATTAATCTCTTCTTCCGCTTTCACCAAACCGTTATAACTTGGGATTAACGTTACCGCTGCAATCACGACAACCGCAATTAAAATAAGCCATTTTTTCATTTTCATTCCTTATAATCTTAATTCGCCTGAATCCATAAAACAAAAGACCTAAACAAACGTTTAGGTCTTTATTATCTCTATTTGCTAATAATTAACAAATTAATTATTTAGTACCGTTAACAGCGATTTCTACGCGACGGTCGTCAGCCAAACAAGCGATAAGCGCTTTACGGCCTTTAACTGCGTCACATTTGTTGCCGGTAACCGGATTTGCTTTACCGTAACCTGTAGCAGAGATTGCTTGTTGAGAAACACCTTTAGATACAAGGTAGTTTGCTACAGTTTCAGCACGTCTTTGAGATAATTTTTGGTTGTAAGCGTCAGAACCGATACGGTCTGTGTAACCTGCAACTTGAACATTAGCATTGTTCACTTGAGCGATTTCGCCGTAGATACCGTCTAATGTATTTTGTGCTTGTGGTTTTAAGTTAGCTTTACCGAATGCGAAAGTTACATCAGAGTTCAAGTTGAAAGTTTTGCTTACAACTTCAGGAGCCGGAGCAGGTGCTGCACCTTGACCGAAACGGTAAGATAAGCCAACTGCTACAGAACCAATGTCTGGAGAATAACGAACTGCTGTATCTTCACCAGCTTTTCTTTCAGCTTTACCTAAGTTACCTACACGGCTAACCCATTGGTATTCTGCGCGTAATGCCAATTCAGGAAGAATTGCATATTCAACACCAGCAGCAAATACCGGAGATACTTTTAAGTTGTGGTATTTGTCAGTACCTGTAGCTAATTTATCTTTATAATCACTACGGATTAAAGCAGCGCCAACACGACCATAAACATCTAAGTTATCTAATACAGGGTAGCTACCTTTAAGAGCTAAAGTTGTGCCGTGAGCTGTGTGTCTGAATTGTTCACCATCACTATATTTAACTTTAGCACGACCGAAATATTCGTAACCTGCTTCAACAGCAAGGTTATCAGTGATTTGATAACCACCGAATACGCCGTAAGCTTCAGAGTTACGTCTAATTTTACCGTCGTTACCGTCAGTGAATTGACCTAAACCGTGATGTACTGAAGCCCAACCAGCTTTTGCACCAGCATAGAAAGTGTTTGCTTGTGGTGCTGCTTGTGCTACTGTTGCTGCTGCTAAACCAGCGATAGCTAATGCGATTGCAGTTTTTTTCATTTTGATGATCCTCTATTAATTAGTCATCTTTAATTTAAAACAGTATCAGCTGATATAGCTGAACCAACACAAGGATTTGTGTTACCTGCCATCTTAAACCGTTTAAGTAAAAAAGTGAAATTCTTTACAATTAACGAGATAAGATATTGTTTAATATAGAGTTCAATTCACTCCATATACTTTTAACAAATACATATCCTTTCTTAAAGGACTGTTCAAAAGTTCGGGTATTATCCTACTAAAAAATCGAAAATCAAACAATTCAAGGTTCTTTTGCTTATTTTTTAAGCAAACACTCTTTTAGTGTGTTTTTTAACCAATCTTAAGAATTTATTCAGCAAATTTAATATTTATTCGCCCTCTTTCGCTGACAATATGCTGCATTTATATGTTAAGATTCGGCTACTTTCTACTATTCTAACCAATAAAGAGTCATGCAAATGCTACCTCGTTTAAAAAATGTTCCCCAATCCTCTTCTTTAGTTAATGATTATTTGGATGCCCTACGCCGGCAACATTTTGAAGGCGATATTACCGCCGATTACGCCGATCGTTTAAGCCTGGCGACGGATAACAGCGTTTATCAGCAATTGCCGCAAGCCATTTTATTTCCTAAAACTGTGGCGGATGTGGTGCGCATTACCAAGTTGGCGCAACAGGAAAAATACCTTCAACTTACCTTCACGCCACGCGGCGGTGGCACGGGAACCAACGGGCAATCCATCAATAACAACATTATTGTGGATGTTTCCCGCTACATGACGAAAATCCTCGAATTAAATGTGAAAGAACGTTGGGTGCGCGTGCAGGCGGGTGTCGTGAAAGATCAGCTCAACCAATTCCTTAAACCGCACGGTTTATTTTTTTCGCCGGAGCTTTCCACCAGTAACCGAGCCACTTTAGGCGGCATGATCAATACGGATGCCTCGGGGCAAGGTTCGTTGCAATACGGCAAAACTTCCGACCATGTGCTCGGCTTGCGTGCCGTGCTCATGAACGGTGAAATTCTGGATACAAGTGCGGTCAAATCTGACGACGTTTTTCATACTATAGAAGAAAGCAATCTGTCCCCCTCCGGGAAAAAAATCCATCAGGAAATCTTCCGACGTTGCAAAGACAATCGAGAACAAATCGTGAATGATTTGCCTCAACTTAACCGTTTTCTCACCGGTTATGATTTAAAAAATGTCTTTAACGACGATTTAAGCGAATTTAACTTAACCCGCATTCTCACCGGCTCCGAAGGCTCTCTCGCCTTTATTTGCGAAGCGGTTTTAGATTTAACGCCGATTCCGCAACATCGCACCTTAATTAACATCAAATATAGCTCCTTCGATGCAGCGTTGCGCAACGCGCCCTTTATGGTAAAAGCCAATGCGCTTTCTGTGGAAACCGTAGATTCCAAAGTATTGAATCTGGCGAAGCAAGATATTATTTGGCATTCGGTGAAAGCGTTATTAATAGAAGAAGAACAAAATCCGATTCTGGGTTTGAATATCGTGGAATATGCCGGCAATAATCAGGCGCTCATCGAAAATCAGGTGGCACAGTTATGTGGCGCCTTGGATCAAAAAATTGCCGACGGAGAGGATCATATTATCGGCTATCAGGTCTGTTCCGATTTACCTTCCATCGAACGGATTTACGCCATGCGTAAAAAAGCGGTGGGCTTGCTGGGCAATGCCAAGGGCGCGGCAAAACCAATTCCGTTTGTGGAAGACACCTGCGTGCCACCGGAAAATCTGGCGGATTATATCGGCGAATTCCGCGCACTGTTAGACAGCCATAACCTGCAATACGGCATGTTCGGACATGTGGACGCAGGCGTATTGCATGTTCGTCCTGCGTTGGATTTATGCGATCCGGAACAAGTGAAATTATTCAAACGGATTTCCGACCAAGTGGCGGAGTTAACCCGTCAATACGGCGGTTTGATTTGGGGTGAGCACGGCAAAGGTATGCGTTCACAATACGGCGAAAAATTCTTTACGCCCGAATTATGGCGCGAGTTACGTTACATCAAATTCCTGTTCGATCCGCAAAACCGCCTAAACCCCGGAAAAATTTGCACTCCGTTGAATAGCGAACAGGAACTCTACTCGATTTTATCGCCGATGCGTGCCGATCTGGATCGCCAAATTCCCATTCAAATGAAAGAGGAATTTATCGGCGCGATGAATTGTAACGGTAACGGATTATGTTTTAACTTTGATGTGCACAGCGCCATGTGTCCATCCATGAAAGTGAGTAAAAACCGCGTCTTTTCGCCAAAAGGACGTGCTGCCATGATTCGCGAATGGTTGCGCTTGCTGGCGAACGAGCAAATTTCACCGGAACAGCTGGATTTCAAAAAATCCACGGTAAAACTCACGGACTTTGTGAAAAAAATCCAAAACAGCCGCCAAAAACGCCGTGGCGAATATGATTTTTCCCACGAAGTGAAAGCCGCCATGGACACTTGCCTTGCCTGCAAAGCCTGTGCCAGCCAATGCCCGATTAAAATCGACGTGCCAAGTTTCCGTTCCAAATTCTTCCATTTTTATCACCAACGTTATCTGCGCCCAATCAAAGATTACGTGGTGTCCAACGTGGAATTTATTGCGCCGTTGATGGCAAAACAGGCAAAATTTTTCAATTATTTCACGGCGGCAAAATTCAGCCAAAACGCGGCGAAAAAATTCTTGGGCATGACGGATTTACCGCTGTTATCCGCGCCGAATTTGCAACAACAACTTATTCAAATCGGTCATAAAAACGCGTCATTGGAAACACTAGAAAGCCTAAGTGCGGCAGAAAAACAACGTGTTTTACTCATCGTGCAGGATCCCTTCACCTCTTATTATGATGCCAAAGTGGTTGCCGACTTCGTGGCGTTAACCCAAAAGTTAGGCTTTAAAGCGGTGTTATTGCCATTTAAACCGAACGGCAAGGCACAGCACATCAAAGGCTTTTTGACCCGTTTTGCGAAAACCGCTAAAAATCAGGCGGATTTTCTCAATCGCATGGCGAAACTGGGCTTGCCGTTGGTGGGCGTAGATCCGGCGATCGTGTTGTCTTATCGTGATGAATATAAAGATATTCTCGGTGCGGAACGGGGCGATTTCCATGTATTGACCGCACACGAATGGTTAAAACAACAGTTGGATAACGGCACTTTATTGCAAACGAAAAACGCCGAAAAAAATGACCGCACTTTTGAGCCGCATGAATGGTATCTGTTCCCGCACTGCACGGAAATCACGGCGATGCCGAACAGCGCCAAAGAATGGCAACAAATTTTTTCCGCCTTCACACAACAGTTATACATCGAAAGCGTCGGTTGTTGCGGTATGGCGGGCACGTTCGGACACGAAACCCAGCACATTGAAATGTCGAAAGCCATTTATGAATCTTCCTGGGAGCAAAAACTGCAAAATAGAGATCCCGACTATTGCCTGGTCACAGGCTATTCCTGCCGCAGTCAGGTTAAACGCTTCGCCCGCTATCAGCCGAAACACCCCGTACAGGCTTTACTCACCTTATTTAAATAACGAGGCGCCATGAGGATTTGGAAAAAACACTTAACCCTACAGCAACTGAACGACTTTTGCAAAAACTGCGCGGTGGAACATTTGGGCATTGAATTTATCGCACAAGGCGACGATTGGTTGGAAGCCCGTATGCCGGTGGATCACCGCACTACACAGCCGATGGGATTGTTGCACGGCGGTATTTCTGCGGCATTGGCAGAAACTATCGCTTCAACAGCCGGTTTTTGTTGCGTCGCGGAAAATCAGGCGGTGGTCGGATTGGAAATTAACGCCAATCACTTGCGAGCCGTGCGTCAAGGCGATGTGTATGCCAAAACAACCCCAATTCGTTTAGGCAAAAACGTGCAAGTTTGGCAAATTGACATTCGGGACGAGCAAGATAAACTATGCTGCGTTTCACGTTTAACTCTTTCTGTAATGACCCATGAATAAAGCAAAAATCGGCGTTATCCTTGCCAATTTAGGCACACCGGATTCGCCTAATCCTAAGGACATTTCCCGCTATCTGTGGCAATTTTTAACGGATCCGCGCGTAGTGGATTTACCCCGCTATAAATGGTATCCCTTGCTCAAAGCCATTATCCTGCCATTGCGCTCCAAACGCATTGCGAAAAATTACCGCGCCATTTGGACGGAACAAGGCTCGCCGCTTCTTGCTATCACGCGACAACAAAAAGATGCCTTGGCGACTTTTCTGCAACAACAAGATCTTAATGTGGAAATTGAAATCGGCATGACTTATGGCAACCCGTCCATGGCAAGTGCAGTAGAAAAATTATTGGCGAAACAAGTGGAACGCATTGTGTTATTGCCGCTTTATCCGCAATACAGCAGCACGACCACCGGTGCGGTGTTTGACGCCTTTGCCGCAGCGTTAAAACCGCATCGCGGTATTGTGCCTTTCGATTTCATTCATTCTTATCAATTAAACCGAGATTATATCGCCGCCCTAATCGAGTCCTGTAAAGTGCGGTTAAAATCCGATGAGTTTTTGCTGTTCTCTTTCCACGGCATCCCGTTGCGTTATGAAAATACCGGCGATTATTACCGCACCCACTGCCAACAAACTGCCGCTGCCGTAGCACAAGGTTTAGGTTTAAACGAAAAACAATGGGGCGTCACTTTCCAATCCCGTTTCGGCAAAGAAGAATGGCTGCAACCGTACACCGACGACTTTCTCAGCGGCGCAGCAAAACAAGGCATTGAAAATATCGCCGTCATCTGCCCGGGCTTTGCTGCCGATTGTTTGGAAACTCTAGAAGAAATCGCCGAAGAAAACCGAGAAGTCTTTTTAACCAACGGCGGGCAACGCTATCACTACATCCCCGCGCTCAACGCCGAACCGGCACATATCGAAATGCTCGGCAAGCTGGTGATGAACATGATCACCAAAATGAAATGCAATAACTGCAACACACCGAACATCAGCGAAATTCCGACCATTGAAGTGCAAACTTCAGGCCAGTTAAGTAGCCGCTGTCATTAACGGCACGGCATATTTTTCAGTAAAATTTAGGAGAACGTTATGAGCAAAGTCACGTTAGCAGGCAATCCCATTGATGTTGCCGGCAACTTCCCGGTAGTCGGCGCGCAAGTTGCAGATTTTAGTTTAGTAAACAATGAGTTGGCGGATGTCACGTTGGAAAGTTTTGCGGGCAGACGCAAAGTGTTAAACATTTTCCCTAGCATCGACACCGGCGTTTGCGCGACCTCCGTTCGTAAATTTAACGAAAAAGCGGCGAATTTGGCAAACACCGTGGTGCTTTGCATCTCCGCCGATTTACCGTTTGCTCAAGCCCGTTTCTGCGGTGCAGAAGGCATTGAAAACGCCAAAACCCTTTCCACTTTCCGCAATCACGACTTGCACAACACACTCGGCGTTAATATCACCTCCGGTCCGCTTGCCGGATTAACCGCCCGCGCGGTCATCGTGTTAGACGAAAACAACAAGGTTTTACACAGCGAATTGGTTTCCGAAATTAAAAATGAACCGAACTACGACGCGGCGCTTGCGGTGTTAGCATAATTAATAAAGAAAAGTGCGGTGGGTTTTTTCGGCGTTTTAAAAACACTTGGAAAATCCACCGCACTTTTTTGTCGGGTGCTTTGATGGCGCACGCTTCACAGCCTGTGCCGATAACCTGTTGATACAAAAGGCACGCGTTAGGAAACGCGCGCCATCTTAGATGAAAATGGTGAGCTTGGCGAGTACCGAATTCGCACAGAGCGTTTTATTAAACGCCGTCCTACCAATTAGACAACAAGCTCATATTCGTCTGAAAGGTGCGTTTACACGCACCCTACCCGATTAATTTGCCTTCCACTCCCCATTTACCACCGTTCCAATCACTTTGTAATCATTCGTGAATACCGCAAGGTTGGCGACTTTGCCGGCTTCCACGGAACCTAAACGATCGTCCACGCCGATGGCGCGGGCAGGATAGAGATTACTCATGCGAATGGCTTCGGCGAGGGGGATTTCCACATATTCTACGGCGTTTTTAATGGATTCCATCATGGTGATGGACGCACCGGCGATAGTTCCGTTGCCGTCGTAGCAGCGACCGTCTTTCACATAAATGGTTTTCCCCACGAAGGTGAAACTTTCCAATTCCGGGCCAGCGCCTGCGGCGGCGAGGGAGTCGGTGACGATACAAAGTTTGTCGCCTTTCACTTTTTTATCAATGCGTACATTGCCGAAATTCACATGCACGCCGTCCACGATAATGCCGGTGTAAACGTCGGAATCCAACACCGCACCGACGACACCCATGGCACGACCTGAGCTGATTGGCGACATGGCGTTATGCAAGTGAGTGGCAAAACTTGCGCCTTTATGGAAGGCGGCTTTTGCTACCTCATAGGTAGCGTTAGAATGCCCCACAGACACCACAATGCCGCTTTTCACGAAATCAGGGGTGTAATTGATCGTCGGGTTTTCAGCGGCAATAGTCAGTTTGGTGATCACATCGGCGTTTTCGCAGAGGAAGTCTTTCATTTCCGGCGTAATTTCGCGGATATATTCCGGACGGTGCACGCCTTTTTTCTCTACGCTTAAATACGGTCCTTCAATATGCAAACCCAGCGCTTGGTTTTTATGCTTGGTTAAATATTCGCGCATAATTTTGACCGCACTTTTAATGCCTTCATCGGGCGCGGTGATAAAGGTCGGTAAGAAGCTGGTGCAGCCTGACTTCAAATTGGTGGCTTGCATAATTTCCAAGGTTTCCACACTGGTTTGATCGTTAAACATCACCCCGCCGCAGCCGTTCAGTTGCAAATCAATGAACCCAGCCGTCAGATTATACCCTTGTAAATCAATGGTTTTAATGCCGCTTTCCAATTCATTTTGTGGAATGACGGCTTGAATATGTTCGCCTTCAATGACCACAGCGTAATCGCGTAGCACTTCATATTTTGTGTAAATCACACAGTTTGTTAATGCATATTTCATTCTTACCTTCCCAAATTTATCGAAAAAAACAACCGCACTTTCGTGCGGTGTTTAACTATAACACGCTGTGAATGGCTCTTTCTTCCAATTCGGTGAAATATTTCACGGTTTTCACTTTCAATTCTTGTAGCGCGGCTTCGTCGCTCACCAAAATAAAGTGGCGATGTAATTGCAACGCGCTGACCGTCCAAAGATGATTCACCGAGCCTTCCACGGCAGCTTGCACCGCAAGGGCTTTTTGGTGTCCGGTGGCTAAAATCATCACTTCTTCCGCATCCAACAAAGTCGCCACGCCGATGGTTAACGCATATTTCGGCACTTTGTTGACATCGTTATCAAAGAAGCGGGAATTGGCGATTAACGTGTCTTTCGTCAAAGTCTTAATGCGGGTGCGGGAACTTAGAGAAGATGCCGGTTCGTTGAAAGCGATATGCCCGTCAACACCCACGCCGCCCATGAATAAATTGATTTTGCCGTAAGATCTGATTTTTTCTTCGTACTGACGGCATTCTTCATCATGATCTTCCGTGTTGCCGTTTAAGATATGGATATTTTGCGGCTGAATATCCACATGATTGAAGAAATTGTTGTACATAAAGCTATGATAACTTTCAGGATGTTCTTTCGGCAAACCGACGTATTCGTCCATGTTAAATGTCACCACGTGTTTAAAACTCACTTCGCCCGCTTGGTAAAGTTTAATCAATTCCTGATAGGTTTTTAACGGTGTGCTGCCGGTCGGCAAGCCCAACACAAAAGGACGATCTTCGGTGGGTTTGAAATGATTGATGCGATCCACAATATGACGAGCCGCCCAGCGGCTGACTTGTTGCTCTGTGGTTAGAGGGATAAGACGCATAGTAAATTTCCTTTTATTTCATTACCGTGGGTAGTCATACCCACGGTTAGGCATAAGTGTTCCCCTTTGGGGAACTTAAGCGCCAGCCCAAAAGGGGCTGAATTATGCGTAACCTCGTTGTAGGGTGGGCATGCCTGCCCACCAATTTATTTCATGGTGGGTAAGCATACCCACCCTACAAGTGCGGTCATTTTTTCGATTAAATTATAAATACTTCGCTTTTAATTCTTTTGCTTTGGCAAGTTGTTCCGGTGTGGCTTTGGCGGTCATCGGTTCGCGACAATAACCCGCATGTACGCCTTCCAGTTTCAACAACTCTTTGATGGTTAAATACAAACCGTTCGCCAAAATGCCTTCGATTAAATCGTTGGTCACATGTTGAATTTCCAAGGCTTCTTTAAGTTTGCCGGCTTTGGTTAATTCAAAGATTTGACGCGCGCGAACGCCATTGACGTTAAAGGTTGAACCGATGGCACCATCTACGCCTAACGCGGCTGCCGGTAACATCATTTCATCGAAACCCGCCCAGATTAAGTGGTTCGGGTAGGCTTTTTTCAAGCGTTCCAACAAATAGAAATCGCCAGCGGTGAATTTCACGCCGAGCACTTTCGGATTTTTGTAAAGTTCGCCGAATTGTTCGATGCCCATATTCACGCCGGTGAGGAACGGAATGGAGTACACAATCATGTTGTTGCCGGTTTCAGCGATGATGGTGTCGTAATAATGTTTGATTTCAGGGAAGCTGAATTTGTAGTAGAACGGGGTTACCGCAGACAAACTGTCATAGCCTAATTCTGTGGCGTATTTACCCAATTCCACCGCTTCGTGTAAATTCACGCTACCCACTTGCGCGATTAACGCCACTTGATCTTTGGCTTCGTCTTTTGCGATACGGAAGATTTGTTTTTTCTCTTCCGTAGAAAGCATGAAGTTTTCGCCGGTGGAACCGCCCACATACAAGCCGTCCACTTTCATCTTGTCGATGTTGTAACGAATAATTTCGCGCAACCCTTTTTCATTCACTGAACCATCTTCGTTGAATGAAACTAATAATGCACTGAAAATTCCTTTTAAGTTCCGCATGGTTTTCTCCTATTTAATACGTTGTTCTAAAATAACATTAAGTGTCTTTTGCTTGGTTTTGGTCGCCGCGTCTTGTTCGGCTTGTACCAATAACGCGTAGATCAAATCCAATACAAATAATTGTGCGATTTTCGTGCCGATGGAATCTCCTTGGAGTTTTCCCTGTTTATTGCCGTTGACTAGCACGAAATCCGCATGTTCGGTAATAGGTGAGCGCAGGCTGTGCGTCAGCGCTACCGTGGTTGCGCCGTTTTGTTTGGCGATTTTTAACGTGTGGGCAGTTTCCTGCGAATAACCGGAATGACTGATACCAATCGCCACATCCGTCGGTTTCAACAACGCCGCCTGCATATACATAAAATGGTTATTTCCTGTGGCATCCACCGGCACACCGATACGCATAAATTTATTTTTCGCATCTTCTGCGGTAACACCGGAAGAGCCCACTCCAAATAAAAACACCCGTTTGGCTTTTTGAATGGCTTTTACCGCTTGTTCCAGCTGTTGAAAATCCAACAAATTTACGGTTTCATCCATCACTCTGGAAATCGCCACCTGCAATTTGTGGGCGATTTTTAACGAATCGTCATCAGCGGTAATTTCCGTTTCCAGCACGGTGTCGTCCCGGCTTTCCCGCGCCGTTGCCAGTTCAATGGAAAATTCCAGTTTAAAATCGCTGAACCCCTTAAAACCCAAGGTTCGGCAGAAACGCACAAAGGTCGCTTCGCCCACATTTAAATTTGATGCCAGTTCGGAAAGGGAATATTGCATGACCATTTCCGGCGATTGTGAAATCACGTCGGCAATTTTCTTTTCCGTTTTGGTTAAACTTTGATACAACGCGCTGATGGTGTTAAGTACGTTTCCGTTTGTTGCCATAAAATCCCCCTATACGGCAGCTTGAATCTGCGCCAATGCCCAGGAAGCCGCACCGATAAGCCCCGCATCCTGCCCTAATTGAGCCGATTCGACGGAACCGCGATACACTTCCGGCATTTGCTGCAAATAGGTTTGCACCAAAGGCAAATAGCCTTCCGCCAGCCCTACGCTGCCGCCGATAACCACTTTTTGAACATCCATACCGATCACCAAATCCGCCACCAAATTAGCGATGGCTTTTGCCGAACGTGACACAAGTGCGGTGGCTTTTTCGTCCGTTTTTCGAAAACGGGCGAAGACTTCTTTCGGATCGCAAGGATCGTCCCATTGTTTGGACACAGCCTCAATGGCGCGTCCCGACGCAATGGCTTCCACACAGCCCACCCGTCCGCAACCGCACACAGGTCCGTTCGGATCCGCAAGGGTATGTCCGATATGACCGGCAATACCGTTCGGCTCGGTAAGTAATTGGCGATTTAAAATTAACCCGCCGCCCACGCCGGTGGAGACGGTAATAAAAGCAAAGTTTTGAAGGTTATTTTTATCTTGCAGTTGATATTCCGCATACGTCGCCGCCTGCGCATCGTTTAATAAATACACGGGCTTGGACGTATGCTTGGAAAGGCTTTCTTTTAATGGAAAGTAGGCTAAACCGCCTAAATTTTTCGGGTTAAGTGCGGTCAATATTCCTTTATTGATGATGCCCGTTGAGGCAACAGCAACATAATCAAATTGCCCCGCATAATCCGATAATAATTGTGCGAGCGTGTGATGCATTGCTTCCACCACATTTTCCTGCGGCGTATGAATTTGTTTTCGTTGTGTCACCCGGCTATTTGACACAATGGCAGCGGCGATTTTGGTTCCGCCGATATCTAAGGCTAAGCAACGCATCATGTTCTCCTTCCTTATTATTTGTCCGCAGATTTGACCGCACTTGCGAACCAGCTGACGATGTGTTCCAAACGGGTCAATGCCGATCCGACGGTGACGAAATCCGCACCGATTTCAATGGCGGTTTTGGCAAGTTCGGGTGTGTTATAGCGTCCTTCCGCCATCACTTTGCAGCCTGCCGCTTTCAAATCTTTAACCAACTGATAGTCCGGCTCGTCAGGCACGGTGCCGCCGGTGTAGCCCGACATGGTGCTGCCCACGATGTCAAAGCCGAGTTTTTGACAGTACAGCCCTTCTTCCAAATTGGAGCAATCCGCCATGGCAAGACAGCCCATTTCATGAATTTTTTTGACCGCACTTTCAATATCAACAGGACGCGGGCGGTTGGTGCCGTCCACCGCGATAATATCCGCGCCGGCGTATGCCAAGTCTTCAATGTCCTGTAAGAATACGGTAATGCGCACCGGGCTGTCCGGAAGATCCCGTTTGACGATACCGATGATCGGCACGTTCACGGTCGGGCGAACCGCTTTTAAATTGTCCACACCTTCAATGCGTAAACCCGCCGCCCCACCGATAACGGAGGCCTGCGCCATGGCGGCAACAATTTCCGGCTTATCCATCGGACCGTCATCTACCGGTTGGCAGGAAGCAATTAAGCCATTTTGAATTTTTGCCAATACCTCTTGATGAGATAATTTTTGAGAGAACTGCGACATAGAAACTCCTCTTTTTTGCGGCTGCATTTGGCAGTCATTCTAGTCAGTGGGGATATTCTACTAAAATAAAACTTCATTTTAAAATATTTTTTGAAGTGATATTCCAGCAATGTGATCAACCTCTCATTTTTGAAATAAAACTTCAGTCTCTATTTAAAAATGGATTTTTTACTTTAGAATGCAAACTGAGCTGTAATTCAAATGTTCAACATTCATTATTTATAACTACAGGAGTGTAGCCATGAAACTAGCCAAACTTTTCCTTGCCACTGCAATTGCATTAGGTGTGACCTCTGTCGCTAACGCTGCGGACTATGACTTAAAATTCGGTATGAACGCGGGAACATCTTCCAATGAATACAAAGCTGCCGAAATGTTTGCAAAAGAAGTAAAAGAAAAATCCAACGGCAAAATCGAAATTTCCCTTTACCCGAGTTCCCAATTAGGTGACGACCGCGCCATGTTAAAACAATTAAAAGACGGTGCGTTGGATTTCACCTTTGCAGAATCCGCCCGTTTCCAGTTGTTCTATCCTGAAGCAGCGGTCTTTGCACTGCCTTATGTGATCACCGATTATGATGTGGCGCAAAAAGCCTTACATGACACCGCATTCGGTAAAGATTTATTACAAAAAATGAACAAAGAATTGGGTTTAACGTTATTAGCCCAAGCCTACAATGGAACCCGTCAAACCACCTCCAACCGTGCAATCAACAGCATTGCCGACATGAAAGGCTTGAAACTACGCGTACCGAATGCGGCAACCAACTTGGCTTACGCCAAATATGTGGGTGCTTCCCCGACACCGATGGCGTTCTCTGAAGTGTATTTAGCGCTGCAAACCAACTCCGTTGACGGTCAAGAAAACCCGTTAGCCACCGTTCAAGCGCAAAAATTCTACGAAGTGCAAAAATACTTGGCAATGACCAACCATATTTTGAACGACCAACTTTATTTGGTGAGTAACGAAACCTTCGCCGATTTGCCGGAAGATTTGCAAAAAGTGGTGAAAGATGCCGCACAAAAAGCAGCGGAATATCACACCAAACTCTTCGTTGACGGCGAAAAAGAGTTAGTAACGTTCTTTGAAAAACAAGGTGTGACCGTGACTCGTCCTGATCTTGCGCCATTCAAAGAAGCCATGAAACCTTACTATGCCGAATTTGTGAAACAAACCGGCGCGAAAGGTGAAGAAGCATTAAAACAAATTCAAGCCGTTAGTAAATAACGCTTGTTAGTGTGCCTGTTCACGCAGGCACACACTTCCCTCCATTAGGATTCAACGGAGTTGAATATGAAAATCTTTAACAAACTCGAAGAATGGATCGGTGGTGCGTTATTCCTCGTGATATTCTGCATTCTTGTTTTGCAAATTCTGTTCAGACAAGCCTTCCACTCTCCATTAATTTGGAGTGAAGAACTCGCCAAATTGCTGTTCGTTTATGTGGGTATGCTGGGTATCAGCGTTGCCATCAGAAAACAAGAACATGTTTATATCGACTTCCTCACCAATTTAATGCCACCGGCAATTAAAAAAATTACCAACTCGTTTGTACAAGTGGTGATTTTCCTCGGCGTGATTTTCTTTATCCACTTTGGTATCAAAACTTTTGTGGGTGCCAATTTCCCTATTGATGCACTGGGCGGCATTTCCGAAAAATGGATTTATGCCTCCTTACCGATCATTTCGGTCTTGATGTTAATTCGCTTCTTCCAAGCACAAGCGGATAACTTCAAAGACAACAAAAGCTATTTGCCGGCAACCTTTTTCATCGTAAGTGCGGTCATTATTTTAGGTATTTTGTTCACTTACCCTGAATGGTATAAAGCCCTACGCATTGCCGATTACGTTAAATTCGGTTCCAACGCGGTCTATGTGGCGTTGGTCTTCTGGCTGGTCATCATGTTCTTGGGCGTGCCGGTGGGTTGGTCATTATTCATCACGACCCTGCTCTATTTCTCCATGACCCGTTGGAACGTGGTAAACGCGGCTTCCGAAAAACTCACCATGAGTTTGGACAGCTTCCCGCTCCTTGCCGTACCGTTCTATATTCTCACCGGGATTTTAATGAACACCGGCGGGATCACCGAACGGATCTTTAACTTCGCAAAAGCCTTACTCGGTCACTACACCGGCGGTATGGGACACGTGAATATCGGTGCAAGCTTATTGTTCTCCGGTATGTCAGGCTCCGCGCTTGCCGATGCGGGCGGTTTAGGTCAATTGGAAATCAAAGCCATGCGTGACGCGGGCTACGACGATGACATTTGCGGCGGTATCACGGCGGCATCCTGTATCATCGGTCCGTTGGTTCCGCCAAGTATCGCCATGATTATTTACGGTGTTATCGCGAACGAATCCATTGCGAAACTCTTTATTGCCGGTTTTGTGCCGGGCGTATTGGTCACCATTGCGTTAATGGCAATGAACTATTATGTTTCCAAAAAACGCGGTTATCCAAGAACACCGAAAGCCACCCGTGCCGAGCTTTGTGCTGCATTCAAAGGTGCATTCTGGGCGATTTTAACCCCGTTATTAATTATCGGTGGGATCTTCTCCGGCTTGTTTAGCCCGACAGAATCTGCGGTTGTAGCAGCGTTCTACTCCATCATTATCGGTAAATTCGTGTACAAAGAATTAACCCTAAAAATGCTGTTCAACAGCTGTGTGGAAGCCATGTCCATTACCGGCGTGGTAGCGCTGATGATCATGACCGTCACCTTCTTCGGCGACATGATCGCCCGCGAACAAGTGGCAATGCGCATTGCCGATGTGTTTGTTGCCGTAGCGGACTCCCCATTAATGGTGTTAGTGATGATCAATGCCTTGTTATTGTTCCTCGGTATGTTCATTGACGCGTTAGCTCTGCAATTCCTTGTGTTGCCGATGTTGATTCCAATCGCTATGCAATTCGGTATCGACCTCGTATTCTTCGGCGTCATGACCACCTTGAACATGATGATCGGGATCTTAACACCGCCGATGGGTATGGCATTATTCGTGGTAGCGCGCGTGGGTAACATGTCCGTGTCCACTGTAACCAAAGGGGTGTTGCCGTTCTTAATCCCGATTTTCTTAACATTAGTATTAATTACCGTTTTCCCGGGCATTATCACGTTCATCCCGAATTTGTTAATACCTTAGGAGCCAATAAGTGCGGTTGAAAAACGCTGCGTTTTTTGACCGCACTTTTTTCAAAACCAATCCTCTTACCTTCCCTTGTTTACGGAGGGAGTAAAGAGAGACATAAAAAACCTATTCTGCCGTTTACGAATAGCAACAATAACTCAAAACGAGGTTTATTATGACATTTCAAAAAACTACATTAGCGACCTTATTCTTTGCTGCAACTGCTTTCGCCGCCACTGCTCAAGCTGCGTATCCCGATTTGCCCGTCGGCATTAAAAGCGGTGCCGGCGCGTTAATCGGCGACACCGTTTATGTGGGCTTAGGCACAGGCGGCGACAAATTCTATGCGCTGGATTTAAAAACCCCGAATGCGCAATGGAAAGAAATCGCCGCCTTTCCGGGCGGCGAACGCAACCAACCTGTAGCGGCTGCCGTTGACGGTAAATTGTATGTGTTCGGCGGATTACAAAAAAATGAAAAAGGCGAATTGCAACTCGTTAACGACGCTTACAGCTACAACCCCGCCGACAATACTTGGAACAAATTGCCGACCCGTTCGCCACGCGGTTTAGTGGGATCCAGCGGCGCGTCTCACGGCGATAAAGTGTATATTGTGGGCGGCTCTAACCTATCTATCTTCAACGGTTTCTTCCAAGACACGGTGGCTGCCGGTGAAGACAAAGCGAAAAAAGACGACATCGCCAAAGCCTATTTTGAGCAACGCCCTGAAGATTATTTCTTCACCACGGAACTGCTCAGCTATGAACCTTCTACCAACAAATGGCGCAACGAAGGTCGCGTGCCGTTCTCCGGTCGTGCCGGTGCGGCATTTACTATTCAAGGCAATGACTTAGTCGTGGTGAACGGCGAAATCAAGCCGGGCTTGCGCACTGCAGAAACCCATGCCGGTAAATTCACCGACAAAGGCGTACAATGGAAAAACCTGCCTGATTTACCTGCACCGAAAGGTCAAAGCCAAGACGGTTTAGCCGGTGCCATGGCGGGCTATAGCCACGGACATTATTTAGTTACCGGCGGCGCCAACTTCCCGGGTTCCGTGAAACAATTTAAAGAAGGCATGCTCCACGCCCACAAAGGCTTGAGCAAAGCTTGGCATAAAGACGTTTACACGCTAAACAACGGCAAATGGCAGATTATCGGCGAATTGCCTGCGGGTATCGGTTATGGCGTGGCGGTGTCTTACAACAATCAAGTGCTCTTGATTGGCGGTGAAACCGACGGCGGCAAAGCCTTAACTTCCGTACAAAGCATGAGCTATGACGGCAAGAAATTAAACGTAGAATAAGACCGATGTTAAACTAAGAATGAAGGATTAAGCCGCACGCGTTTAATCCTTCATTGTTTTATGAACGGGAAAATTTACTGAAAAATAAAAGAGTTGTAAAATTAGCCTCTGTAAATAATACACAATTACGTGACACTTCTCACAAAAACGGAAGTTTTTATTTGCCAAAGGAAATGGCTGAGGAATATGCTGTTTTCCGTTTAATAAAAAAATCTGATGGAATCAAAAATAAATTAAAGGAGTTCTTATGAGTGTTTTAAGTTATGCCCAAAAAATCGGGCAAGCCTTAATGGTGCCGGTTGCCGTATTACCGGCAGCCGCCGTATTAATGGGGATCGGCTACTGGCTAGACCCGGACGGTTGGGGCGCTAACAGTCAACTTGCCGCCTTGTTAATTAAATCCGGTGCGGCAATCATCGATAACATGGGCTTATTATTCGCCGTGGGTGTTGCTTTCGGGTTATCCAAAGACAAACACGGTTCCGCTGCTCTTTCCGGCTTGGTGGGCTATTATGTCGTAACCACATTACTTGCACCGGGTGGCGTGGCGCAACTACAACATATCGATCCGAGCCAAGTGCCTGCCGCTTTCGGTAAAATCAACAACCAATTTATCGGCATCTTAATCGGTGTACTTTCCGCCGAGCTTTACAACCGCTTCTATCAAGTGGAATTGCCGAAAGCCCTGTCCTTCTTCAGCGGAAAACGTTTAGTGCCGATTGTGGTCTCTTTCGCCATGATCGCCCTCTCTTTCATTCTGCTCTATGTCTGGCCTTACATCTTCAACGCCTTAGTGTCTTTTGGTGAATCCATTAAAGACTTGGGCGCAGTGGGCGCAGGTATTTACGGCTTCTTCAACCGTCTGCTCATTCCGGTGGGATTACACCACGCCTTAAACTCCGTGTTCTGGTTTGACGTGGCAGGCATTAACGACATTCCGAATTTCTTAGGCGGTGCCAAATCCATTGCGGAAGGCACAGCAACTGTAGGTGTGACCGGTATGTACCAAGCGGGCTTCTTCCCTGTAATGATGTTCGGTTTACCGGGCGCGGCACTTGCCATTTACCAATGCGCCAAACCAAGCCAAAGAGTGAAAGTGGCTTCCATCATGTTAGCTGGCGCCTTCGCCTCCTTCTTCACCGGTATCACCGAACCACTGGAATTCTCCTTCATGTTCGTGGCACCGATTCTTTATGTGTTGCACGCGTTATTAACCGGTATTTCCGTGTTTATCGCCGCCAGCATGCACTGGATCGCAGGCTTCGGTTTCAGCGCAGGTCTCGTGGATATGGCGCTTTCCTCACGCAATCCGCTTGCCGTTGATTGGTATATGTTGCTTGTGCAAGGTTTAGTCTTCTTCGCCATTTACTACTTGGTGTTCCGCTTTGCCATCCAAACCTTCAACTTAAAAACCATCGGTCGCACGGAAGAAGCGGAAGACGCCGCCCCGGCGCAAAGCACAAACAACCAATCCCGTGAAGAAAGAGCGGTCAAATTTATCGACGCTTTAGGCGGTGCCGATAATTTCAAAACTATCGACGCCTGTATCACGCGCTTGCGTTTAACCTTAGTTGATCGCAATAAAATCAACGAAGAACAACTTAAATCCCTCGGTTCCAAAGGCAATGTGAAACTGGGCAACGACGGATTGCAAGTGATTCTTGGCCCTGAGGCGGAATTGGTGGCAGAAGCGATTAAGGGAAAAGTGAAATAGTTTCTATCTAACCAAAACGAAGCATAAAGGTCTGAATTTTATTCAGACCTTTATTTTTTTAGATAAAAAATCAAATAATCTCATTAAAATTAGATATTTTCTAAAAACAAAATCAAAACGGCATTTTATTGGAAAAAATCTATACTTTCACTTTTGACTGTGCTACATAAATAAACAATCAATTTCAAAAAATAACAAAACATCTTCTAAAAAATTAATTAACTTTCACTTAACACATTGTTATTAATATTAATTTCACACCAAACTTCAATAAACGTATAAATAAAAAATATTTCAATTTTTTAACAAAACAATAACAAACAACATAGCATCAAGAGGGTATCCTATGAAAATCACCCCGATTAGCGAATCCGCTGTGGTTTGCTCTCTTTCTCCTCCTGCTTCTCTTGAACAGCAGCGTAAATTGTGGGCGTTTGCCGAGCTGTTACAATCCCATGATGACATAGTGGAAGTGATTGTAGGCATGAATAATCTCACGGTGTTTAGCCATTTTATGACCGATTTCACGCCGTTAATTCAACGTTTGGAACAACACTGGCAAAACCTGTCGGTGGATCGGTTTCATGGTCGCCATATTGAAATTCCCGTGATTTACGGTGGTGAATACGGACAAGATCTGTACGATGTGGCAGCCTTTCATCACACCACGCCGAAGCATATTGTGAAAACGCACAGTGCGCCCGTTTACACCGTTTATATGATTGGTTTTCAACCCGGTTTTCCTTATTTGGGCGGATTACCGGAAACCCTCCACACGCCAAGACGCGCCACGCCACGTACGGAAGTGCCTGCGGGATCTGTGGGTATCGGCGGTGCGCAAACGGGCATATATCCTTTTTCTTCGCCCGGCGGCTGGCAGCTTATCGGCCACACCAAACAACCGTTATTTGATAAAAACCATTCGCAACCGACCTTATTACAGGCAGGCGACACAGTGAAATTTGTGGTGGAGAGCATGGAAATATGATTGAAGTGTTAGACGTGCAATCCCGCGCCACCATTCAGGATCTCGGGCGTTTCGGTTTACGCCAATTCGGCATCAGCCATTGTGGCGCCATGGATAAATTGGCATTACAAGCAGGCAATTTATTGCTTGGCAATGAACCTCATCTGCCTGTAGTTGAAGTGCCTCTTGGCGGCATTACTTTTAAATTTCATCAAGATACCGCTTTCTGCGTCACGGGCGCATTTTACGACATGGAGCTGGACGGCGTTCCTGTTTATGCCTATTGGCGTTATCCGGTGCGTGCCGGTCAGGTACTAAAAATGCACCGTGCCAAAATCGGGATGTATGGTTATTTCTGCGTGCAGGGCGGGTTCGATGTTATGCCGGAACTGAATTCTTGCAGCACGGATATTCGTGCACAGATCGGCGGCATTGAAGGGCGTTATCTGCAAGCGGGTGATGCGTTAAAAACCCGCGCGCACGGCATCTTGCTAAAATCCTTGGGCATTGCCCCGATTCCGCTGAAAAGCACCATTTATGCCCTGCCCTCCTCCGAATATCAGGCTTTCAAGCGCAAATCGCAATATGCCTGGTGGCGCAAAAAATGGACACTGCAAAGCAACAGCGATCGCATGGGATACCGTTTTCAAGGGGACGTGCTGGAGTTAAAAAAACCGCTGGAAATGCTGTCGCACGCCATTCAATTCGGAAGCGTGCAAGTGCCGCCGAGCGGTCAGCCGATTATTTTGATGGCGGATGCCCAAACCACCGGCGGTTATCCGAAAATCGCCAACGTCATTGAAGCGGATTTGGGCAGTCTGGCACAAGTGCGGTTAGGATCGACGATAAATTTTGAAGCCGTCACCTTGGAACAGGCGGCAAAACTGCGTCGCAAAAATGAAGTGTATCTCAATCAAATCAAGAGGATTGTCAATGAAGCAAATTGATTTAAATGCCGACATCGCCGAAGGTTTTCCTTACGATGAAGCCTTACTCAAACTGCTCTCATCCGCCAATATCGCCTGCGGCTTACACGCGGGCGGCGCAAAAGAAATGCAAAGTGCGGTCAAATTTGCCAACGAAAATGGCGTGCGTATCGGCGCCCATCCCGGCTTTCCCGATCGAGAAAATTTCGGACGTACCGTAATGCAACTTGAGCCGCAGGAACTGGTTGCCCATCTACGCTATCAATTAGGTGCATTAAAAGCCATCTGCGACGGTGAAGGGGCGAAACTCAGCTATGTCAAACCGCACGGTGCGCTCTATAACCTGGCGGCAAAAGACGAAAATCTGGCAAGGCTTATCGCCCGAACCGTTCGTCAATTCGATCCGAATTTAAAATTCATGGGGCTTGCCGGTAGTTTAATGTTACAAATAGCGGAAGCGGAAGGGTTGCAAACCATCTCGGAAGTGTTCGCCGATCGACATTATATGCCCGACGGCTCGCTGGTTCCCCGTACACAACCTAACGCCATGGTGGAATCCGATGATGAAGCCATTGCGCAAGTGCTGCAAATGGTCACCGAAAATAAAGTCAAAGCCATTGACGGCAACCTTGTCACTGTGAAAGCCGAAAGCATCTGCCTCCATGGTGACAATCAACATTCCCTACAATTTGCACAGCGAATTGTGACGGAATTAAAAAAACACAATATCAACATCACACATAATTAAATAAACAAAAACACAACATCAACTTTAACCACGGAGGTGCTTTATGGCATCAATATCTCATCGTCGTAATGCCGTGTTAGGCGCGGCATTTCTGATGGCGACATCCGCTATCGGGCCGGGTTTTCTTACCCAAACCGCGACATTCACCAACACCCTATTAGCCAGCTTCGGCTTCGTTATCCTGCTTTCCATTTTGTTAGACATCGGTGCACAGCTCAATATCTGGCGCATTATTGTGGTTTCCGGCAAGCGCGCACAAGACTTATCCAACGCGATTTTTCCGGGTGCAGGCTATTTTTTAGCGGCACTTATCGTCATGGGCGGGCTCGCCTTTAACATCGGCAACGTGGGCGGCGCGGGGTTAGGTTTGAACTCCATCTTCGGCATTCAACCCGAACTCGGTGCTATTATCAGCGGCGTCTTTGCCATTTTAATCTTCCTGCGCAAAGAGGCGGGAATGTTAATGGATCGTTTCGCCCAATTAATGGGCTTCATCATGATTGCCTTGACGGTTTATGTCACATTTAAGACCGATCCGCCCGTTGCCGAAGCCATCCACAGAACTTTTTTACCTGAAAAAGTCGATCCTATCGCCATCGTCACCTTGGTCGGCGGCACCGTGGGCGGCTATATCACCTTCGCCGGCGCGCACCGCTTGTTAGATGCGGGCATTCAAGGAGAAAAAGCGCTGCCGGAAGTCAGTCGTAGCTCCGTTTCCGCCATTCTCATCGCCTCTACCATGCGCATTGTACTTTTCCTTGCCGTGCTTGGCATTGTGACAAAAGGCGTGGCGCTTAACCCGAAAAACCCGGCGGAAACGCCTTTTGAATATGTTGCCGGCAATTTTGGTGTCGTCCTATTCGGCATCGTTATCTGGGCGGCGTCCATTACTTCCGTGATCGGCGCTGCTTACACTTCCGTCTCGTTTTTAACCAGCTTATGCCCGAACGTGCAAAAATACCGCAACCGCTGGGTAATTGCGTTCATCGTTATTTCGACGCTTGTCCTCGCCACCATCGGCAGACCCGCCGCCGTGTTGGTTTTCGTAGGTACATTAAACGGCTTAATCTTACCGATCGCTCTTGCCCTCATCCTCCTTGCCGCCTATAAAAGCAACATTGTCGGCAACTACAAACACCCGCTCTGGATGGCAATTATCGGCTGGATAGTGGTCATCGCCATGGGCGTGTTAAGCGGCAAAACCATTTACACCTATCTTTCCGGTTTCTTCGCCTGATGTGAGGAAAGTGCGGTCGATTTTTGACGTAAATCTTAATGTCGATAAAAAAGCCACTTTGACTCCAAAGTGGCTTTTTATTCATTTCACTCGACCCTCAACGCAAATGCTTGTTCTCTTCCGTTTCAGGTTCTAAATCCAGTTTATCCATCAACAAACGGTCTCCGTCTTCTTTCGGGTTGCCGGTGACGAGGAGTTTGTCGCCATAGAAAATAGAGTTGGCGCCTGCCATGAAACACATTGCCTGCATTTCTTCGCTCATGCCCTGACGACCGGCGGAGAGGCGCACATAGCTGTTCGGCATAGTAATGCGTGCCACGGCGATGGTGCGCACGAATTCCGTCCAATCCAGTTCTTCCGCGTCGGCGAGTGGCGTGCCTTCAATTTTGACTAATTGGTTAATCGGCACGGACTCCGGTTGCGGATCTAAATTAGCGAGACTGGCGATGAACCCGGCGCGCTCTTTGCGTGTTTCGTTCATGCCTACGATCCCGCCGCAGCAGACTTTCAAGCCCGCTTTACGCACTTTGCCTAAGGTACTGATACGGTCGTCGAAACGACGTGTACCGATAACTTCGCTGTAATGCTCCGGCGCGGTATCAAGATTGTGGTTGTAATAATCCAAACCGGCGTCTTTTAATTCTTCCGCCATGCCATCTTGCAATAAGCCGAAGGTGCCGCAAGTTTCCATGCCGAGGGCTTTCACCGCTTTGATGATTTCCGTCACTTTGGCGATATCTTTCGATTTCGGACCGCGCCACGCTGCGCCCATGCAAAAACGCCCCGCGCCACGGGCTTTCGCGATTTTCGCTTTGGCGACGATATCCTCCACGTCCAATAATTGCTGATTTTGTACGCCCGTTTGATAACGCGCCGATTGCGGGCAATAACCGCAATCCTCCGGGCAACCGCCGGTTTTAATGGACATTAAGGTCGAAAGCTGAATAGCGCGCGGATTGAAATTCTGGCGGTGTACTTGCGCGGCACGATAAACCAAATCTAAAAACGGGGTTTCAAACAATGCCTCCACTTTGCACACCGACCAATATTCCACGCTCGGATGCGGTGTGATGGAGTAAATTTGTAGGGTACTGGTTAACATAGGTCTCCTTGAATAAATCAATTTTAATAGAAAGTGCGGTACATTTTAGGCGTATTTTTCCGAGTGGGTTATCCGACCATTTTCAATACGAATCATGCGATCTGTTTTGCCGATTAATTCCGACGGCTGGTGGGTGACAAGCAGTAAGGTCAGATTTTTGCTGCGACAAAGTTCGTCAATCAGGTTTAGCATTTCCAGACGCAATTCGGGATCGAGGGCAGAAAAGGGTTCGTCCAACAATAGAATCGGTTTATCGCGCAACAAGCAACGCGCCAATGCCACCCGTTGTTTTTGCCCGCCCGATAAGCTGTTCGGCAAGCGGGATAAAAATGTCGATAAGCCTACCGCCTCGGCGACCTGTTCGAGTTGCTGTTGCTCAAGTGCGGTCAATTTTAAACTTGTTTTTAATCCCAACGCCAGATTTTGTTGCACGGTTAAATGCGGGAATAAATTGTTCTCTTGAAACAGCATGGAGACGGGGCGCTCATAAGGCGCGCTGCGCGTATGATTTTCACCGTTCAGCCAAATGTCGCCGCGTGTCGGTAGCACAAAACCGGCGATGAGATTCAACAAGGTGCTTTTGCCCGCGCCGCTCGGCCCGATAACCGCCACGCGCTCCCCTGCCGCCACCTGCAAGTCAAATGCCATCGGCAGCGTGTCGTCGGCTAAAAAGACGTTATCTAAGCGAATCATGTTGTTCCTTTTGATGTTCAATTAAAGCGAAAATGCTGCCGCATAATAACAGCAAAATGCCTGCTGTTACCGCCGCTTCCTGATGACGATAACTGCCCAATTGTTGATATAACAAATGGGGCAGCGAGATAAAATCCTGATTGCCGAATAAGGCAATGGCGGTGAAATCGCCCAACGACAAGGCAAATGCCAAAGCAAAAGCGTATTTTATCGGCGCGCGAAGCTCATGCCATTCAATCAGACGAAAACGTTGCCAGCCGATAATGCCGAGGGAATTACACAGGCGTTCGTAATACAACATATTGTTGTTGAACGGCTCGGTTAGAATACGCAGCACGAAAGGCATGGCGCTCAAGGCGTTACAGGCGACCACAATGGCGAACAAATGGACGTTATTGAAATCGATCTCGCGCAACAATAAAAACAACCCCATTGCCAACACCAAAATAGGAATCGCCAAAATCACCATGCCGGCGTTGATAATAAATTGCGCGGTTTTCACATAATACAGCCATTGTAAACGGCGGGATAATAACAATAGCGCCACCGCCATCAGCAACGCCAACAAGGCGGAGGCGGGCGCAATGGTCAAAGAATACGTAAGGGCTTTCCACAATTGCGGATTGTGCCACGCCATCAGTAATTTCCCCGACGTCAACGCGCTCACGAAAATATTCAGTAACGGCGATAACATAAAAAGCAGGAACACACCGAGCAAAAAAACGTGGAAAATTTTGACCGCACTTTTTGATGAATCCAGCCAACGATAGGGGCTATTTTGCGTAGTTTGCGAGGCGGTATTAAACAGGCTCCCGAAGCTAAATAACAACAAGCAAAAGACGAACTGCAACAAAGCGAACACCGCCGCTTTGGGCAAATCGAATTCAAACAGGATTGCCTGATAAATCGCCGTTTCCAGCGTGGTATATTGCGGTCCGCCGCCGAGGGTCAGCACCACGGTAAAGCTGGTGAAGCAAAGCATAAAAATCAGGCTGAAGGTGGGCAACATCTGGCGCCGCAACGTATACCACTCCACCAACCGCACAAAACGCCAGCCGCGAATATTTAGCTGCGCCGCCAGTTGTCGCTGTTCGGACGGAATGGCTTCCAGACTCTGCAAAAACAGCTTGGTGGCGAGGGGAATATTAAAGAAAAGATGGGAGATTAAAATACCCGACAAACCGTAAATGCTCCCCTGCCAAGATTCGCCGAAAAAGGCGAGGCTTTGCGCAATCCAGCCCGACGCGCCATAAATGCCGATTAAGCCGAAAATCGCCACCAACACGGGCAGAACAAAGGTCAGCGACATGATTTTCAGCAAAAAGGGCTTCCCCACAAAATCTACATAATAAAATGCGCGTGCTAACAGCACGCCGAAGAACAGCGATAACAGCGCGGAAAGCAACGCCTGCCCGAAACTAAAGGCGATAACGTGATGCAAATAGCTGTCGGACAGCAATTGTTGCCACTGAAATTCACTGCCTTGCGCCAACACGGCGTGCATGGCAAAGCCATAAAGCAGGACGATCAATAACATCACCGCAACGCCGCCCACATAATGACACGGGCGGAATTGCGGACTTGAAAGCAATGAACGGGACGACAAAAACATCAATCGGTTATTTCGTTAAGGTGGTTTGCCATTGGCTAATCCAACTACGCAACGCTTCCGGATTCACCTTAGACGTATCCAAGAAAGTCTGTTGCAACATTTTTTCTTTTAAGGCATCAAAGTGCGGTTCAACCGGCGCGTGGATCACCGGGAACATCACGTTCGCCGTCACAATATGCTTTTGCGCTTCCGGCGTCATCAAGAAATTCATAAAATGATCGGCACATTGATTTTTATGCTCGGCGATTCGCGCCGCCAATTCCACCTGTGCCACATTGCCTTCGGCAAATTCTGTGGCGGCATAATTATCTTTATTTTCAAATAATTGATGATATAGCGGCGACGTGCTGTAACTGAGCACCACATCCGCTTCGCCTTTCAAGAATGCGCCGTATGTATCCGACCAACCTTTGCCCACGGTCACCGTATGTTTGGCGAGCTGTTGCCATGCCTGCGCCACTTGATCCGCCGGGTAAACGGTATTCATCCACACCAATAACCCGCGTCCGACGCTGCTGGTGCGCGGATCTTGGTAAATCACGCGCAAATCTTCACGCTCCACCAATTCTTTCAGGCTTTTCGGCGGATTTTTCACCTTGTTTTTGTCATACACAAAAGCATAAGTGCCGAAATCGTAAGGCAGGAAAGTGTTGTCCGTCCATTGGGTCGGCAGGGAAAGCTTGCTTAAATCCACGTTGTTGACGTCAAACAATTTGCTTTTTTTCGCTTCATCCAACACGAAATTGTCCAAGCCCAACACAATATCCGCTTTGGTTTTATGCCCTTCCAAGCGCACGCGGTTAAACAGCGTACCGCCGCTTTCAAACGGCATATAGTTAATCTTACAAAGCGGGAATTTTTGTTCAAAATCCAGCTTGAGCTTCGGCCCTGCGCCCCAGTCGGAAGTAAAGGAATCGTAGGTATAAATATTCACGGTTTCTTCATGATTGGCGGCAAACGCCATACTTGTGGCGGCAGAAAGTGCGGTTAAAAATAACAATGTTTTTTTCATGTGTCTGTTCCTCAGTTTGAATTAATCCTTGTCTTGATAAGCCCAGTGATTGGTCGGTCCATGCCCGTGGCCGATGTTTAACGGATGGCTAATCGCCGCCGTAATGTAATCTTTCGCGGTTTTAATCGCCTGCTTCACGGAAGCGCCTTTGGCAAGCTCGGCGGTGATGCAGGCGGAAAAGGTGCAACCGGTGCCATGGGTTTGTTGCGTCGGATAACGTGGGCTTTCCAAAATAAAGTGTTCTTCCGGCATAAAAACCCAGTCACGACAGACCGCACTTTGCGAATGCGCACTGTGCCCGCCTTTAATCACCACGGTTTTCACGCCCTGCGCTTGCAATATTTGTGCCGCCTGCTGCGCCGTTTGATCGTTAATGACGTCAATTCCCGTCAGCGCTTTGGCTTCGGGCCGGTTCGGCGTAATCACATCCGCCTGCGGCAATAAAAATTTACGCAAAGAATTGACCGCACTTTCTTGCAACAAGGGCGCACCGCCTTTGGCAATCATCACCGGATCCAACACAAAATGCCCAAAATCATAACGGTGCAACGCCTCAGCGACACATTCCACCACCTCCGCCGAACCTAACATACCGATTTTAAACGCCCGAATCTCGAAATCCTCGGCAATGGCTTTCAGTTGATGTTGAATCGTTGAAAGCGGAATAGCATGAATATCAAACACGCCCAAGGTATTTTGCGCAGTCACCGCCGTAATCACCGACGTACCAAACACGCCACGCATTTGAAAAGTTTTTAGATCCGCCTGAATCCCGGCGCCGGCGCCACTGTCCGACCCGGCAATGGTCAGCGCCTGCACGATTTTACGCATAGCACCCTCCGCAACTTACGGTCGGGTAATAGAAACCATATTGCATAATTTTCCCTTTTAAAATTAAAAAGATAATTAACAATAATGACGAATGAGAGAAGAGAAAAAGAAAGGAAGTGTGATTTTCTCGTTAGTTTCCTACGTCAGTATTAACTGTATCAGGTTCACGGGTATCATCTCAGCACAAAGCACCCCGACTAATAACGGGGTTTAGTCTATCTATTTTGCAGTGCGAGGGCAAGGGGGATTATGGGGTGGGGAGAGAAGCACCTTGGGAACAAGATGCTTTGACTTGTTATCAGAGTTTAGGTGTAACTGTTTTTACACACAGTCGCCCGAAGGCGACTGCATGGGCTTGGTTAGATATGAGAGAGGGCAAAAATGTTTCAACACACAGTCGCCCGAAGGCGACTGCATTTTTTATAGGCTAATTGAAGTTGATTTCTTTTAGTTTCAACACACAGTCGCCCGAAGGCGACTGCGAAAAGGCGCGGGAAAACCTGTCCAAGTCAAGAAAGGTTTCAACACACAGTCGCCCGAAGGCGACTGCCTCTTTATCTTCACCAACATTAAAGGAATTGTAATGTTTCAACACACAGTCGCCCGAAGGCGACTGCACTGATAAGCTAATCGGTATTTCTACGCGTGTGCCGTTTCAACACACAGTCGCCCGAAGGCGACTGCGCATAACCGGTTGCCATGGCTAATTGGTTGCCACGGTTTCAACACACAGTCGCCCGAAGGCGACTGCGTACACCTGATAAGCGAGATTTAAGGTAATCAGCGTTTCAACACACAGTCGCCCGAAGGCGACTGCGGGGAAAACGTGGGGCGACAATTTGAAAATTTTGGTTTCAACACACAGTCGCCCGAAGGCGACTGCTCCCTACTTAAAAATGGAAGAAATATCAGTAGATTATTTGCTATGTTTCGCTGACTAATTTCTAGATGGGGAGTTGGATAAGTATAACGAGCTCATCTTAGTTATACAAATGAATTAACTTATCCAAATTGTTCAAGAAAATCGGGATCGCTACCCTAATCAGATTTTGATGAGAACTAAGGGTTAGCGAGATAAACGATAATCCCAGCCCTTTCAAATACTCTCGATAGAATACCTTTGTAACTTACCGCTGAACATCAATCATCGCTTTGAATGAATGAAAATCTACGACAAGCTGTTTCAATTCGTTATCCCGCGCTTTCGCCTGCTCAATCCGCTGTTCCAGCAAAGCCTTTTGTTCAACTGCGTACAGTTTATTGAAGAGTAAGGTTAGCAGTTTTTCCTCCTCAAGACGAGAACGATACGCTGACAGATCTATCTTCTGAATAACCCACTTATATTGAAATCCGGCCTCTTCTTCAATTTGGGGGAAATCATGAACTTCAACAATCTTAACGACTTTCAGCTCATCCGTTGCATGAACAAGAGCAAAGTCTCCTACATTTAAGTTAAGATCCGCATTGGCTTTAAATGTATACACTTTGTTACCGCCCGAATAAACTTTTCCGGATAACAAATCATTAATAGTAATGCTATCTTCAAAAACGGCTCCCACGGTGATCAAATTATCTTGAAATAAGTGAATATAGTTTTTTTGCATAATTAGTCCTTAAAAAATGTGATTATAATTTTTGCTTTTGTTAACAATCCTATTCGGCAAATTTCCAATAGAAAAAAGCCGCTTGCATTGTTGTCATGTGTTTTTGTCGATAATCTACTCCACCCTATTTCAGAGTCAATAGCAGAAATTATTAATCTACTGAAATGATTAAGTTTTATCTAAAGCATAAAAACGCAAAAATTTTTGACCGCACTTTTCCCCAAAAAATATTTCCCCTCAAGAATTGACTTTTCCCTCATCAGCCCTTACCTTACACAAAGGTTTTAACCTGTTATTTTCTTTAAATTTAAAGGAGCTTTTATGCAATCTCGTATTATTGTTAACACACAAGAAGAATCGTTGTTAAGCACGCATAAGGTGTTGCGCAATACTTATTTCTTGTTGGCATTAACATTGGCTTTTTCCGCCGTAGTGGCTTATGTGTCAATGGCGATGAATTTACCTAGACCGGGGTTAATTCTGATGCTTGTGGGTTTTTATGGTTTACTTTTCTTAACCAATGCGTTGGCAAATAGTGCATTAGGGATTTTGTCCGCTTTCGCGTTTACCGGATTCTTAGGTTACACCGTAGGTCCGATTTTAAATGCGTATGTGAGCGCAGGTTTGGGGGATGCCATCGTATTGGCGTTAGCCGGTACGGCAGCGACTTTCTTTGCATGTTCTGCGTATGTGTTAACCACGAAGAAAGATATGTCTTTCTTGTCCGGTACAATCCTCGCCTTATTCGTGGTGTTGCTACTCGGCATGGTTGCCAGTTTCTTCTTCCAATTCCCGGCGCTTTATGTGGGCATCAGCGCGTTGTTCGTGATTTTCTCCACCATGGGCATTTTGTATGAAACCAGCAACATTATTCACGGTGGCGAAACCAACTACATTCGTGCCACAGTGAGTTTGTTCGTATCAATCTATAACTTGTTTATCAGTTTATTAAACTTACTTTCATTCTTCTCTTCCAGAGATTAATTATTAATGTAATAGATAAATTCAACGCCCCTTTTTTGGGGCGTTTTTATATAATCAAATCCATGTAAATCATGAGGTTTTCACCATGCTTGAAGTGAATAACAAACACATTGAAACCGATGCGGCGGGGTATTTATTGAATATTAATGACTGGAACCCGGATGTCGCATTGGCTATCGCAAAATTAGAAAACCTGGAACTCACCGAAGCCCATTGGGAAATCATTCATTTCGTACGGGATTTTTATCAAGAATACAAAACTTCACCGGCGATTCGTATGTTAGTCAAAGCCACCGCACAGAAGTTAGGTGAAGATAAAGGCAATAGCCGTTATTTGCAACGTTTGTTTCCTGAGGGCCCGGCAAAACAGGCAACCAAACTGGCAGGATTACCTAAGCCTGCAAAATGCTTATAATTTTATTTGCGAATCATTTGCATTTAAAAACAAAAGGAATATAATGCCCCCGCAACCTATGTTGCTATTTTATAACTATAAATTTTTTAAGGAGAAAAATATGCGCTTATTAGCTACATTAGTCAGCGTACTCGCATTAAGCTTGGGCAGTAGCCTTGCTTATGCAAAATTTAAAGTCGTCACCACTTTCACCATCATTCAGGACATGGCACAAAATATCGCCGGTGATGCCGCAACGGTAGAATCTATCACCAAACCCGGCGCGGAAATTCATGATTATGAACCGACACCGAAAGATATTGTAAAAGCCCAATCCGCTGATTTAGTCTTATGGAATGGTTTGAATCTTGAGCGTTGGTTTGAAAAATTCTTCCAAAATGTGAAAGATAAACCGGCAGTTGTCGTGACCGAAGGCATTGAGCCGATGTCCATTCATGAAGGCCCTTATACCGGCAATCCGAATCCACACGCCTGGATGTCGCCTTCCAATGCGTTAATTTACGTTGAAAACATTAAAAATGCGTTGATTAAATACGATCCGCAAAATAAAGAAACGTACGAAAAAAACACCGCACTTTATGTCCAAAAAATCAAAGAATTAGATCAGCCGTTGCGTGAAAAACTCGCCCAAGTGCCGGAAGCGCAGCGTTGGTTGGTGACCAGTGAAGGCGCATTCAGTTATTTAGCCCGCGATTACGGTTTTAAGGAAGCCTATTTGTGGCCGATTAATGCAGAACAACAAGGCACACCGCAGCAAGTACGTAAAGTGATTGAAACCGTGAGAGCCAACAATATTCCGGTGGTTTTCAGTGAAAGCACCATTTCGCCTAAACCGGCGAAACAAGTAGCAAAAGAAACCGGTGCGAAATACGGCGGCGTACTGTATGTGGACTCCCTTTCTAATGCGAACGGACCTGTGCCGACCTATATTGATTTGTTAAAAACTACTGTTTCCACCATTGCTAAAGGATTTGAAAAATAATGTCGTCAAATATTGCCTCCATTTGTGTTGAAGACGTTACCGTTCGCTACAACAACGGTCATACCGCCATTCATGATGTTTCTTTTAAACTGGAAGGCGGCACAACCTGTGCCTTAGTCGGCGTGAACGGGAGCGGAAAATCAACCCTATTTAAAAGTCTAATGGGGTTGATTACACCGCAACGAGGCAATATTTCCCTTTGTAATCTGAGCATTAAACAAGCTTTAAAACAAAATTTGGTGTCCTATGTGCCGCAATCGGAAGACGTGGACTGGCAATTTCCGGTGTCCGTTTACGATGTGGTGTTGATGGGACGTTACGGTTACATGAACTTCCTGCGCCGTCCGAGCGAAACGGATAAGCAAAAGGTGCAGGAAGCCATGCAACGGGTGAATATCGAACATCTTGCCCATCGTCAGATCGGCGAGCTTTCCGGCGGGCAGAAAAAGCGCGTCTTCCTTGCCCGCGCCCTTGCACAACAAAGTAAGATTATTTTATTGGATGAGCCTTTTACCGGCGTGGATGTGCAAACGGAAAACGCCATTATTGATCTGTTAGGGCAACTACGCGGTGAAGGTCATTTAATTCTGGTTTCAACACACAATTTGGGTTCCGTACCGGATTTTTGCGATCGCGTGGTGATGATTAATCGTACCGTCATTGCAGCAGGTCCGACAGAAACCACCTTCAACCAACACAACCTGGAACTGGTCTTCGGGGGAGTGTTGCGCCACATTAAATTATTAGGCGAAGATTTACATGATGACGAAGATCCGCGCGCCGTTACCGTGTTAACCGATGATGAACGGGCGGCAGTGTTCTACGGTAAAACCAAAATTGATCCGCCGGCACCGACCGTCCGACATGGCAAACAGGAGGAAGACGCATAATGTGGGACGTTTTACTGGAACCTTTTACTTATGATTACATGGTGAAAGCCATTTTTATCAGCTCGGCGGTGGGCGGTGTTTGCGCGTTTCTATCCGCTTATTTAATGCTGAAAGGCTGGTCGTTAATCGGTGACGCCCTTTCTCATTCCGTGGTTCCCGGCGTTGCCATCGCCTACGCGCTTTCACTCCCTTACGCCCTCGGCGCTTTTTTTTCCGGCATTCTCGCCGCCATCGCCATACTTTGGATTAAATCCATCACCAAACTCCGTGAAGATGCGGTTATCGGTTTTATTTTTACCACCTTCTTTGCCCTTGGTTTATTGATTATTTCCCTCAATCCGACGTCCATTAATGTACAAGATATTATCCTGGGCAATATTCTGGGCATTGCCGATGAAGACATTTTACAAGTAGGCATTATTATCGCCGTGTGTTTGGTGTTATTACTGATTTTTTGGAAAGATCTGTTGTTGATTTTCTTTGACGAAGTACACGCCACCTCTGTGGGCTTTTCGCCGATTTATTACAAAATTCTATTTTTTACATTGCTAAGTGCCTGTGTGGTCGCCGCCTTGCAAACCGTCGGCGCTATTTTGGTCATTGCCATGGTGATCACACCGGGTGCCACCGCGTATTTACTCACCGATCGTTTTAAAACTTTAGCCGGCATTGCCGTGGTTTTAGGCATTTCGTCCAGTGCCATTGGGGTTTATATCAGCTATTTCTTAGACGGCGCCACAGGCGGCGTAATTGTTTGCATTCAGACCGCACTTTTCTTGTTGGCATTTATTTTTTCACCGAAATACGGCTTGCTTCATCAGCATAAGCCCATCGAACAAATCAAACCAAAAGAGGTGCAAAAATGAACGCCGTCTATCTTTGGATTACCGAACCTTTCAGCTATCCTTTCATGCAAAATGCGCTGATGACCGCGCTGTTGGTTTCCATTATTTGTGCCATGCTTTCCTGCTATTTGGTATTAAAAGGCTGGTCGTTAATGGGCGATGCCATTTCACACGCCGTCTTGCCGGGCATTGTGACCGCATTCTGGTTGGGGCTCCCCTTAAGCGTCGGCGCATTTGTGGCGGGATTGGTGTGCTCCATCAGTGTAGGTTATTTAAAAGAAAACAGCCGAATTAAAGAGGATACCGCCATGGGCATCGTGTTTTCAGGCATGTTTGCGCTGGGGATTGTGTTGTTCACTAAAATTGAAACGGAACAACACTTAACGCACATTTTATTCGGCAATTTACTTGGCGTAAGCGATGCGGAAGTTTGGCAAACCTTCTTCATGGCAGCGATTATTTTCCTCGTGATTTTTTTACGTCGCAAAGATTTCTTACTTTACTGTTTTGATGCCAATCAAGCCAAAATCGTCGGCTTATCGCCACGTTTATTGCACTACAGCTTACTGATTTTGCTTGCCTTAACCATTATCAGCGCCATGCAGGTGGTGGGTGTCATTTTGGTGGTCGCCATGCTCATTTCACCGGGCATCACCGCGTTTATTTTAACCAAGCGCTTTGATTATATGATTGCCATCGCCTTGGTTACCTCAATCAGCACCAGCATTTTAGGCACAATCATCAGCTATCATATTGACGGCGCCACAGGCCCTTGTATTATTCTGTTACAAGCAGCCGTATTTTTGACCGCACTTATTTACAGCAAAATCCGACTGCGCTTTAGTGCAACACTTGAAACGCCGTAAATTCTTTACTGCCGAGATAATCTTCCGCAAAAACCTGCTGCACCGTGGCAGTACGCGGACCATGTTGTAACCAAGAATGCAACGCCTGAATTTTCGCTTCGATGCCGACGGCAACCACTTCAACGGAACCGTCGGCAAGATTGCGCACAAACCCCGTTACGCCGATTTTTGTTGCCTGTTGCCAAGTGAAATAACGAAAGCCCACGCCTTGCACATCCCCATAAACCAAAAAACGTTTTTTCTGCATTTTCGCCTCCTAAAATTGAATAAAAACAAAAAACTAGCCGTTAAATACAATTTTCTATTTTCATTTCCGCGAATTTGGAATAGCATACAGGCAACGCTTTATGCTATAAAGTGTCATCTAATTTTACTCAAAACAGGAGAAAATATGAAATTTCGTTTAGCTGTATTAGCTGCAACACTTTTAGCCAGTTCCGCCAGCTTTGCAGGGATGGTCACCAGTTCATCTAACATTGATTTCTTAGCCGTTGACGGTCAAAAACCTTCCAAATCCTTATTAAAGGAAACCCACAGTTTCAATATTAACGATACCCAAAAACACCAAGTTGTCGTTCGTGTGTCTGAAATTGTCAAAACCGGCTCCGACAGTGCTTTACTTGAAACTGATCCGATTGTTGTGGCATTCCAAGGTGCTACTGAAGATATCGTGATTTCAGCACCAAAATTATCCAGCGAACGCGATTTCGATGCCTTTAAGAAAGCGCCTGTTATCAGCGTCAAAACCGCATCCGGTGCAAACGTACAAAACCAACAAGAATATTTGAAACAAGAAGGCTTCTTCCCAAGCGTAAGCCTGATTAAAGACTTAGGCGAATATAACGCTTCCGGTGCTGCCGCTGCCGTCCCGGCTTTTGCAAGCGCCAGTGCGTCTAACACAACACCAACTGTAGCCGTTGTTGCCGGCGGTGCGGCGACCGGTAAAGTAGCAAAAGGCAAAGTGACCTTACAAGGCGAAAATGTTGCCGAACAAATGCTGCAATACTGGTATCAACAAGCCGACAAAGAAACTCAAGCGCGTTTCATTGATTGGGCGAAAAAACAAAAATAATTATTCGTTAATGTGATACAAATTTAAAAAGTGAGCCGCCCGCTCACTTTTTGTTTAGGAGGACTTATGCAAACCACAGAACGCACGTTGCCAAAACACAAAAATATCGCACTGGTCGCTCACGATCACTGCAAACAGGATCTTATAAACTGGTGTAAAAAACACCGCACTTTATTGGCGCAACACACTTTATACGCCACCGGCACCACCGGCAACCTTATTCATCAGGCTACGGACTTACCGATCAACAGCCTGCTTAGCGGCCCGATGGGTGGCGATCAACAACTGGGCGGATTAATCGCCGAAAACAAAATCGATTTGATGATATTCTTCTGGGATCCGATGAATGCCGTGCCGCACGATCCCGATGTGAAAGCCTTAATGCGCATTGCTACCGTATGGAACATTCCCGTTGCAATGAATATCGCCAGCGCGGATTTTTTAGTTACATCGCCATTATTTAACGACACCGCCGATATTCGTATTCCGGATTATCAAGGCTATCTAACCGAGCGATTGAAATAATGAACGGAAATAACTCGACCCTCGCACTCATTTTAAATATTCTAAATTTTGTTCTGGGTGGCTTCGCCGTCACCCTTGGTTGGCTTTTTGCCACCATAATGAGTGCCGTTTTGATCGTTACCCTGCCCTACACCCGCAGCTGTTGGGAAATCACCAAAATGACGCTGGTGCCTTTTGGTAACGACATCATTCATGTGAAATATTTAGAGCCGAAAAGTGCGGTGGAAAATTCCATCGGATCCGTGCTTAACATTATTTGGTTTATCCTGTTCGGTTGGTGGTTATGTTTGGTCAATGTCTTTTGCGGCATTTCCCAATGCCTAACCATTATCGGCATTCCTACGGGCTTGGCGCATTTCAAAATCGCCGCCATCGCCCTATACCCGGTGGGACAGCGCGTTTTGCCGAAAGACACCGTAGCGTTAATTCGCCAACAAGCCACAGAACAACAATACAAGCGGTTTTATCAATAAGGTAAGAGATGAATCACTGGTTTAACGCCAAAGTTATCGCGTCCATTCCGATTTTTATTGCCGTGAATCTCGCGGTGCTGGCAATTTGGTATTTCAATATTTCCGAACAAAGTATGCCCTTAGTGTTGGGCATTATTGCCGGCGGGTTGGTGGATTTGGATAACCGTTTAACCGGCCGAATCAAAAACGTTTTCTACACGCTACTCGCCTTTTCCATTTCCAGTATCAGCGTGCAATTGAGCATCGGGCATAACCTGCAATTTATGCTGTTGATGACGCTGATGACCTTCGCCTTCACCATGATCGGCGCCTTGGGGCAACGTTATAGCACCATCGCCTTCGGTACCTTAGTGGTCGCGTTATACACGACCTTGGCTTACCTGCCCGATACCCTTTGGTATATCAACCCGCTGATGATTTTATGCGGCACGTTGCTTTATAGCGTCACGACGCTGTGTGTGTATTTATTTTTTCCCAATCGTCCTGTACAGGAAAGCGTCGCCAAATCCTTTCTGGCATTAGCCAATTACCTGGATGCCAAATCCATGTTTTTCGATCCCGATGAAATCGATCAAATCGAAAACAAACACATTGCCATGGCAATGAAAAACAGCGAATTAATTAACGCTTTCAATGCGTCGCGCACCGCACTTTTTTATCGTATTCGCGGACAACACCGCCACAGTCGCACCACCAAAATGATTCGCTATTATTTTGCCGCACAAGATATTCATGAACGCATCAGTTCCAGCCATTTTGATTATCAAAAACTGGCGGAACACCTAAAAAATACCGATTTGATTTTCCGTATTCAACGCTTGTTGGAATTACAAGCCCAAGCCTGTCGCAACATTGCATTGAGCTTACAGCGTAATAAAACCTATCACTACGACACACGGGTGGAAAAAGCCATTAACGGGCTAAATCAATCCTTTGAGTTTTATCGCGCAGGTCATAGCGGAGAAAAAGAAACGCTACTGAATCTGCAAACCTTGCTGGATAACCTGAAAAGCGTGGATTATCAACTGCGCCACATCGATCAGGAAGCGGACAACACCGAACAAACGGAACGCGCGCAAATTTACACGGAACAAATCACCGGCTTAAAAAATATTCTGTTTGCGATTCGCAGCCATTGCAACTTTGAATCACAACTTTTCCGCCATGCGGTACGTCTGTCCATTGTGGTGTTTATTTGTTGTGTGATCGGTGAATTTTTGCCGTTGGATCGCGGTTATTGGGTCTTGCTCACCGCCGTATTTGTCTGTCAGCCTAACTACACCGCCACCAAATTACGTTTAAAACAACGGATTGTCGGCACGATTCTTGGTGTCATCATCGGTTCCTTATTGCCCTACACCAACCCGACGCTGGAATTGCAACTCGGCTTAATCGTGCTGACCAGCACCTTGTTCTTCTTTTTCCGTACCAACAATTACAGCTTCTCCACCTTTTTCATCACGTTACAAGTGATTTTCAGCTTTGATGTCATGGGTTTCGATGTGGAACAGGCGCTGTATTCGCGAGTGATTGATACGCTCATCGGCGCGACCATTTCTTGGTTTGCGGTGTCTTATTTGTGGCCGGATTGGAAATATTTACAACTGGATAAAGTGAGCCGTCAGGCAGTGAAAAGCGATGCCAAATATTTGTTGTATATCGTCAGCCAGCTGCAATTCGGCAAAGGGGATAATTTGAAATACCGCATCACACGCCGTTATGCCCACGAATATGCGGCGGCACTCAGCGCGACGGTGTCAAACATGAATCACGAACCGAAGAAATATCAGGCGCATTTGCAGACGGGGTTTGAACTGTTAAAAATCAATTATTCCCTGCTCAGCTACATTTCCGCCCTCGGCGCTTATCGCAGCAAAATGAATCAAATGCAACAAAGCACGGCATTCTTGGCGGAATTTTATCCGGCGGCGAAAAAGATTATTTATATGCTGGAACATCTGGAAAAACTGACACCGGACATTTTTGCCAAGCTACATGAAACTATCGAATTGAGTTTGAAGCAGGCGCAAGTCCACCTGAGTGCCAACGAGCAGTTAGAAACGGTGCAATTTAATATTCCTATCCAGCAATTGAGCATGATCAGCCAAATTTTGCCGTCCCTCTACGCCGCATTTCAGAAAACCGTTTAAACGTCGATTAAAATGAGAATTGCCGCATCGCCGCCCCACTCTTTCGGGGCTTGGTGTAAGGCGCGCACTTTCGGATGTTGCACCAGCCAGCGCGGGATCTGACGTTTTAAGGTATAAGTGCCATAGCCCGTCATCACGCTGGCGCAGTAGATATGCTCTTTCTCACAGGCTTGAATTAACGCCGCCAGCTCCAGCTTCGCCTGCTCGCGGGTTAAGCCGTGCAAATCCAGAAAAATCTCCGGTGAAAAATCCCCGCGTCGTAATTGCTTCAACAAATGAGAATCTTCATTTTCACGCAAATATTTGACCGCACTTTCGTCGTTCAGCAGCGGCTCATATTCATCGGAAAAATAAAACAAGGTATCTTGCTGCTCCCGCATTTCTTTTATGGTCGCCTGCGCTTTCTTTTTATTGGCACGCGGCGGCACAAAGGTATTCTGTTTTAACGGCTTTACGCCTTTCATTTCGGCGCGAAACAGCGAAATCGCTTCCTCATCTAACATTTCGTTTCCTATCTCAAATATGGTATAACTACGCGCAATTCTAACATTGATAAGAGCAAATCATGAACCAAATTACCTTTAATCAGGAATTAATTGACGATATTTATTCCGCCAACGTGCAGGAGGAACTGCACACCATTAAAGACTTCCTGCGCTGGACTTACACGATCTTTAATCGTTCCGACTTATTCTACGGGCACGGCTATGACAACGCCTGGGACGAAGCGCACCAGCTGGTACTTTCCAGTCTGCACCTGCCGCCCGACTTCCCCGCCGAATTGTACGACGCCCGCTTAACCACGGCAGAAAAGCTCGAACTCATCCGATTAATCATGATCCGCATTGAAAAACGCATTCCGATTGCCTATTTAATTCACAGCGCCTGGTTCTGCGGTTTAGAATTTTACGTAGATGAACGGGTCATCATCCCACGCTCACCTATCGGCGCTCTAATTCAGGATGGTTTCGCCGGCTTGCTGCCGAAAGCACCGCAACGCATTCTAGATATGTGCACCGGCAGCGGTTGCATCGCTATCGCCTGTGCCGAACAATTCCCCGACGCGGACGTGGACGCCGTGGATTTATCCCTCGATGCGCTGAACGTGGCGGAAATCAACATCGAACGTCACAACCTCAGCCACCGCGTTTTCCCGATTCAATCGGATTTATTCTCGCAATTATTGGAAGAACAATACGACCTCATCGTCACCAACCCGCCTTATGTGGATTTGGACGATCTCTCCGATATGCCAGAAGAATTTCACTACGAACCGGAAATGGCGCTCGGCTCAGGCGACGACGGCTTAACCATCACCAAGGAAATCCTCCGCCACACGGCAAACTACCTCACCGACGACGGCGTGCTGGTGTGCGAAGTAGGCAACAGCATGGTGCATTTAATGGAACAATTTCCCCAAGTGTCGTTCCACTGGCTTGAACTTAAAAACGGCGGCGTGGGCGTGTTCGCCTTAACCAAAGCGGAGCTTGTTCAACATCAAGCGGCGTTTGATTAAGCAGGACTGAGATAAAAAGTGCGGTCAAAATTTACGATGGATTTTGACCGCACTTTTGTTTTCTTGATGGTTCAAGTCCCTATGCTTGGACTAGCCAAGTTTCTGCTGGCGCGCGTTTCCTAACGCGTGCTGATAAATTGCCTATAAAACGGCACACGCTGGGAAGCGTGCGCCATCGTTAGAGTGCGCCACATCAAAACTGAAAATCAATCTTTCAGCCCTAACTTTTCCTCGGTATATTTCAGCATTTTTTCCGCTGTTTCTTTGTCATAGAAGAAGCCGGTTTTGAGAGAGAAAGTCTGAGCTTCTTGGTGGAAGAAGATTTGGGTAGCCATTAGGGATTGGGTGAGATTCTCTTGGTTGGAAAAGCGAAGCAGAGCTGCAAATGCCACCTCCTTTTCAGCAGGTAAGTACCGGAAGAGATATTTATAATTTTTACCGACATCCACCACCCCCTTATCTGCTGCTACCTGCCAAGTTAAAAGTTTGAGCAATTCTTTCTGACAAATATCATAGAGATGATCCGCTGCATAAATTAATTGGCGGCGGCGAATGCCTTTGACCACATAGGCTGACACCCACCAAAATTCATTGCAGGATTTTTCAAAATCAGCCGCTGTCGCCGGTGCCGTCCAATAGCATTGGGGAGCGAGCGCATAGGACTGAAAGAGCCCTAGGGGGTCGGTTAGCACTGTGAAATCAGCTTCGCTGTCCAACCATTCTCTGAGATGCTCCTTGGGGCAGAGGGTCAGATCAATCCGATTGCCATCTTCAAAGAGCATAAGAAAGAGTCGGCGATGCTCTAGGGAAACATGCTGTTCAATCATCCGATTACCAAAAAGATCTAGCCAAGTAAGGTCTGTCACAACCTCCTCCAAATCTTCTACTAGGTAAACCACATCATAGTCTTGGAACTCGTCCTTTAATGCATTGGGTGTAGCTCGCGAACCGGACAGGGCGACTGCGGTGACTTTCAAGACCTTGGCGATCCGTAAAATCAGATCAAGTATTTCGGTTTCAGTTCTCATGTAAACTCCGATAGTGCCCCCAAAGACACCTCACTCAAGATGCACGCCATCAAAAGAAGACAAGCGTAGGGTGGGTTTGCTAACCCACCACAGGTTGCCCCCACCATAGATGAAGTCAAGATCTTACCGGTGGGCTGGCGAGCCCACCCTACAAAACAAATACTCTTCTTACACGCGCCAATGAAAAGAAATCTGTGCCATCAAAAAATAAAAAAGTGCGGTCCATTTTAAAAACATTTTTAAAACCGACCGCACTTTTTCACCCAACCAAATTATTTCTTCAACACATCCCGCAATGCCGCACCAATGTCCGCTAAACTTCTCACGGTTTTCACGCCGGCGGCTTCGAGGGCGGCGAATTTTTCATCGGCGGTGCCTTTGCCGCCGCTGATGATGGCGCCGGCGTGTCCCATACGTTTGCCTTTCGGCGCGGTGACACCGGCGATGTAGCTCACCACAGGTTTGGTGACGTGCTGTTTAATGAACGCCGCCGCTTCTTCTTCCGCCGAGCCGCCGATTTCGCCGATCATGACGATGGCTTCCGTTTGCGGATCCTCTTGGAACAATTTCAAAATATCCACAAAGTTGGAACCCGGAATCGGATCGCCGCCGATACCGACGCAGGTGGATTGACCGAAACCTTCATCAGTGGTTTGTTTCACCGCTTCATACGTCAACGTGCCGGAACGAGAAACGATACCGATTTTGCCTTTTTTGTGAATGTCACCCGGCATGATGCCGATTTTGCATTCTTCCGGCGTAATCACGCCCGGGCAGTTCGGACCGATCATGCGCACGCCCGTTTGATTTAAGCGCTGTTTGACCAGCAACATATCCAAAGTCGGAATCCCTTCGGTAATACACACGATTAACTGAATCCCCGCGTCGATGGCTTCTAAAATCGCGTCTTTGCAACCCGGTGCCGGCACGTAAATCACGCTGGCGGTGGCACCAGTGGCTTCCACGGCATCACGTACGGTGTTGAACACCGGTAAGCCTAAATGCGTTGTGCCGCCTTTGCCGGGCGATACGCCACCCACTAACTGCGTGCCGTAAGCCAATGCCTGTTGGGAATGGAATGTGCCTTGTCCGCCGGTGAAGCCTTGGCAAATTACTTTGGTATTTTTATTGACTAAAATTGACATCATTCACTCCTTATAGCTGACCGTTTGCCGCTTTCACCGATTCCACCGCCGCGTCCGTGAGGCTTTTCGCCGCGATAATATTCAAACCGCTGTTGGCCAAAATTTCACGTCCTAAAGGCGCGTTATTGCCTTCCAAACGCACCACCACCGGCACATGCACGCCCACTTGATTTACCGCCGCCACAATGCCTTCGGCAATCAGATCGCAACGCACGATACCGCCGAAAATATTCACCAGTACGGCTTTGACATTGCTATCGGAAAGAATAATTTTGAAGGCTTCCGCCACCCGCTCTTTGGTGGTGCCACCGCCGACGTCCAGGAAGTTTGCCGGCTGTCCTCCATGCAGTTTGACAATATCCATGGTGCCCATGGCAAGACCCGCGCCGTTGACCATGCAACCGATGTTACCGTCCAACGCGACATAATTCAGTTGGTGTAATTCCGCCAATGCCTCGCGCGCGTCACTTTGCGTGATGTCGGACATCGCCGCTAAATCCAGCTGACGATACAGCGCATTACTGTCCACCACGATTTTTGCATCCAGACAGGAAAGTTTACCTTCTTTGGTCACCACCAACGGGTTCACTTCAAGCAACGCCAAATCGCGCTCCACGAACATTTTCGCCAATTGGGTGAAAATATGGGTGAATTGATTGATTTGATCGCCTTTCAAACCGAGCTTAAAAGCCAGTTCACGCCCTTGATAAGGCATCCCGCCCACAAGCGGATCCAAGGCGACTTTGTATAATAATTCCGGGGTTTTCGCCGCCACCTCTTCAATGTTCATGCCGCCGGCAGCAGATGCCATAAACACCACTTTTTGTGAAGAACGATCGATGACTGCACCCAAATAAAGCTCACGATCGATCGCCACCGTTTCTTCCACATAAATAATATTGATCGGTTGCCCGTTGGCATCGGTTTGAAAGGTTACCAAACGTTGCCCCAGCCATTTATCGGCAAATGTACGCACTTCCGCTTCATTACGCACCAATTTCACCCCGCCGGCTTTTCCGCGTCCGCCCGCATGCACTTGGCATTTGGCAACCCAAACATCGCCTTTCAGCTGTTTGATCGCCTGCGCCGCTTCGTCTGCGGTCTTACAAGCGATGCCTCGGCATATGGGTAAATCATACTCGGCAAAAACCTGCTTGCTTTGGTATTCGTGTAGGTTCATACAAAATCCTCTGTTGGGTGATAAATTTCTGATAAAAGTGCGGTTGTTTTTTCAAACATTGTTTCTCAAGGCGTTTTTATAAACCGAAACCGCTTGTCTTGCAAGCAAGAAACAAGCGGTTGTGCGGATTAAATTTCAAGTAATAACCTTGTCGGGTCTTCCAGTAATTCTTTTATCGTTACCAGGAAGCCAACGGATTCGCGCCCGTCAATTAAACGGTGATCGTAACTTAACGCCAGATACATCATCGGGCGAATCACTACCTGCCCGTTTAACGCCACCGGGCGCTCTTTGATGGCGTGCATACCCAAAATGGCGCTTTGAGGCGGGTTGATAATCGGTGTGGACATTAAGGAACCGAATACGCCGCCGTTGGTGATGGTAAAATTACCGCCGGTTAAATCTTCCACTGTCAATTTGCCGTCACGACCTTTTTCCGCCAAGGCTTTGATGGACTTTTCAATGTCCGCCATGGAAAGATTGTCACAATCGCGCAATACCGGCGTCACCAAACCGCGCGGGGTAGAAACCGCGATGCTCACATCAAAATAGTTATGATAAATCACGTCGTCGCCGTCAATGGAGGCGTTCACTTCCGGATAACGTTTTAAGGCCTCCACCACGGCTTTGATGTAGAAAGACATGAAACCTAAGCGCACGCCATGTTGTTTTTCAAATTTCTCACCGTATTGTTTACGTAAATTCATGATCGGCTGCATATCCACTTCATTGAAAGTGGTCAACATAGCAGTCGTGTTTTTCGCTTCCAACAAACGTTCCGCAATGCGTTTGCGTAAACGGGTCATCGGCACGCGTTTTTCGCTACGCGCGGCATACGCCGTGGTGCTGAGAGTATCTTCCGCCACTTGCGGTTGCGCGGCGGCTGCAATGCGTTTGGCAAGCACCGCTTCCACGTCTTCGCGGGTAATTCTACCGCCCACGCCGGTGCCCTTTACATCGGCGACATCGGAAGGTTGTAACCCGTGTTCCGCCAATAAACGACGTACCGCCGGGCCTTGCGCATCGGTCACATGAGGTTCGTCAGGCACTTCTGTGCGGCGATCTTTTGGTGTCGGCTCGGCGGTTTTTTCTAACACGGCAGCTGCCGCCGTCGCCGAATCCTCCAAAGTGCCGAGCACTTGTTTGCTGACTACCGTCGCCCCTTCTTCCTGTAAAATATGGGCAAGCACGCCATCCGACTGAGCAGGCACTTCCAGCACCACTTTGTCGGTTTCAATTTCCACAAGCACTTCGTCGCGTTTCACCACATCGCCCGCTTTTTTATGCCAGGTTGCCACGGTGGCATCGGCAACGGATTCGGGTAAATCAGGGACCAGAATTTCAATCGTCATAATGTTTATTCCTTTTTTATGTTCGCTTATTTATATTCGCTTAATTAAGTCTCAATTCTGCTTAAAAGTGCGGTTGATTTTGGCAGCGTTTTTTCGGGTTAAAAACACCGGGAAAAACGACCGCACTTTACAGACGCGTATTACAGTGTCAGTGCGTCTTCCACCAATTGTTTTTGTTGTTTGGTATGCAATGACATATAGCCTACCGCCGGAGACGCGGAAGCCGGGCGACCGGCATAGGTTAATTTCGTGCCTTCCGGAATGACGGCTTCAAAATTATGTTTACTGGAATACCACGCACCTTGGTTAAGCGGTTCTTCCTGACACCAAACGTAATCCGTCACATGCGCATAAGGGGCAAGCGCCGCTTTCACATCATCATGCGGGAACGGGTAAAGTTGCTCGATACGAATCAAGGCGATGTCGGTTTGTTCGTTTTTACGACGTTGCTCCAACAGATCGTAATACACTTTGCCTGAGCACATAACGACTCGTTTCACTTGGTTCGGTTCGATATTGTCAATTTCGCCGATGACGGTGTGGAAAGTGCCGTTCACCAATTCGTCCATAGTGGAAACCGCCAGCGGGTGACGTAACAGCGATTTTGGCGAAATAGCGATGAGCGGACGACGCATTTTACGAATCGCCTGACGACGCAACATATGATAAACCTGCGCCGGTGTTGACGGGATACACACCTGCATATTTTGTTCGGCGCAAAGTTGTAAATAACGTTCTAAGCGCGCGGAGGAATGTTCAGGGCCTTGACCTTCATAGCCGTGCGGCAACAACATCACCAACCCACACATTCTGCCCCATTTTTGTTCGCCGGAGCTGATAAATTGATCGATCACAATTTGTGCGCCGTTGGCAAAATCGCCGAACTGCGCTTCCCAGATGGTGAGGGTCTTCGGATCCGTTGTGGCATAGCCATATTCAAAGGCAAGCACGCCTTCTTCCGTCAACACGGAATCCCACACTTCAAAACGCCCTTGATTGGCGTGTAATTGGGTCAGCGGCACATAGCCGGTGCCGTCTTTTTGGTTATGTACCACGGCATGACGATGGAAAAACGTACCGCGCCCCGCATCTTCACCGGATAAACGCACATGGGTGCCTTCATCCAGCAAGGTGGCATACGCCATGGTTTCCGCCATACCCCAATCCAACAATTTATTGCCTTGCGCCATTTCGTTGCGATCCGCATAGATTTTTTCGACACGCGGATGCGGCTGCACATAATCAGGATAATGAGCAACCCGTTTTGCCAAGGTTTGGAAGCGTTCCAACGGGAAATGGCTTTCATAAGGCGCCGTCCAATCATAGTTAAGGTATTGCAACCAATCCACTTTCGCCATGTCCATCGCACGCCATTCCGGCACGACACATTCGCCGTTATCCAAAGCATCGCGGTATAAATTGGTGATTTCCGTGGCTTCTTCTTCGTTGATCGTGCCTTCCTGAATTAAACGGTTGGCATAGACTTTCGGCGGAGTCGGGTGTTTTTTGATAATGCCATACATCATCGGCTGGGTGGCTAAAGGCTCATCCGCCTCATTGTGCCCGTGGCGACGATAAGAAATTAAATCGATAAAAATATCCCGTTTAAACGCATTGCGATATTCCACTGCCATGCGTGCGGCAAACGCCACCGCCTCCGGATCATCGCCGTTCACATGAATAATCGGCGCTTGGATCATTTTTGCGATGTCGGTACAAAATTCGGTGGAACGGGTGTCGTTCGGGTTGGAGGTGGTGAAACCGATTTGGTTGTTGATGACGATACGAATAGTGCCGCCCACTTTGTAGCCACGCGCATTAGACATATTCAGGGTTTCCTGCACGATCCCCTGCCCTGCCACGGCGGAGTCGCCATGGACGGTAATGGCAAGCACTTTATTGTGCTCGGAATCCTGTTTGCGGGTTTGTCTGGCGCGCACGGAGCCTATCACCACCGGGCTGACGATTTCTAAATGAGACGGGTTAAACGCCAGAGTTAAATGCACCCGTTTGTCGTCCACCGCAAAATCGGAAGAAAAACCTTGGTGGTATTTCACATCGCCGGTGCGATTGGTTTCCGCGTGTTTGCCGGCAAACTCATCGAACAATTCTGCCGGTTTTTTACCCAATACGTTCACCAGCATATTCAGACGTCCACGGTGCGCCATGCCGATCACAATATCATCAATCTCGTTACGCCCGGCATGACGAATAATTTCCTTCATCATCGGAATAAAGGCGTCACTGCCCTCTAACGAAAAGCGTTTCGCCCCCGGGAATTTTGCGCCTAAGTAACGCTCCAAACCGTCTGCTGCGGTAAGCTCTTTAAGCAGATTGACCTTTTCATCTTTAGAGAAAAGCGGCTGTTGGATCCATTTTTCCTGCTTGCTTTGCAGCCAATTGCGCTGTTCCATATCATGAATATGCATAAATTCCAAGCCGATATTGCCGCAATAGGTCGCTTTCAAATCACGCGCCAACTCGCTGAGTTTAACGGTTTCTTTGCCATAAACGGCGTAGTCGATATTAAAACTTTCATCTAAATCGGCATCGGTTAAACCGTGTTGGTGATAATCTAATTCGGGAACGCTTGAAGTTTTCCAACGGTAGTAATTGAGGGGGTCAAGAGTGGCTTCGATATAACCACGGGAGCGATAAGCATTGATGAATTGTAAAACTTTGACTAATTTAGCACTGGCTTCGGGGTCGATTACGGTGACGTTCTGCGAACGATTCTCTCGTGCTAAACGGCGGAAATAATCCCGCACGACGGAATGGGGTTGTTCAAGTGCGGTGGATTTTGGCAACGCTTTAAAAATCTCCTGCCAGCTGTCATCCACGCTGTTCGGATCCTCAAGATAACTTTCATAAAGCTCTTCAATATACGCTTGATTCGCCCCACCTAATGCGCTCGAAGCAAGCCATTCCTGTAAAGAATTATGCTGCATAAATACCACCTTAAACAAATACACTAACAAATTACGTGATGACATAGACCACAAGACACGTCTTCACTTTCAAGAGACACATTATGCCTGAGAAATTTAATTGATACTGTGATCTAGGTTGGAATTTTTACAAAAATTTAACGTTTCTCCGAAAAGTACGGTCATAAAATCCAATAGATGTTGAACCTTAGCTTTGCCAACTGCGCCGCAAGAGCGAATAAATCACTGAAGCGATTTATGTGTAAAAATCAAAAGATTTTCCACGGTTCTTATTGCAATCATTTATTGCTGTTTCACATAAGGATTTGTCTTTTTTTCCACACCAATCGTTGTGTAAGATCCATGCCCCGGAATAATAATCATATCATCGTCCAGTTTATATAACTTGTCGCGAATGGAGGAAATAATGTCTTCATAACTACCACCCGGAAAATCCGTGCGTCCGATACCGCTTTTAAACAGCACGTCTCCGGTAAACGCAACCCGTTTTTGATGTTCGATAAACCCGATGTGTCCCGGCGTATGCCCCGGCAAGTGTAAAATTTCAAAAGTAAAATCGCCGATATGCAAAATTTCGCCTTCTTCATTAAGCCAACGATCCGGCTCAAAGGCATCTACTTCAAATAACATACCGAATTTTTCCGATTGCTGCGGCAAACTCTTGAACCAATAATCATCTTTGGAATTTGAACCGAGGATTTGTACATTAAAATGTTTTTTCAGCTTTTCCGCCGCCCCCACATGATCCAAGTGTCCGTGAGTTAGCAAAATCGCCTGCAAATTCAAGCCGAGTTCTTCAATACGTTTGATTAATTTGTCCGCCTCACCGCCCGGATCAATAATTGCTGCATTTTTATTATCGTCCCAAATTAAGGAACAGTTTTGCTGAAACGCGGTGACGGGGATAATTTCAATATTCATAACAACCAGCCTTATTTATTCAGTAAAAAACCGCACCAAAGTGCGGTCACAAAAAACAATGTTTTTTGAACGTTGGCTTGCCAACGGCCCTATAGGGCGAACAATCGAACTTGATTCGATTGTGAGTAAAAAACTCAGTGTTTTTAAAGACGGATTAACTCCCACGCCAAGTGCGAACAGGACCAGTATCCATATGAACGAAATTACTGCGCGGATAAAAACCGACACCGCCGTCATTCAGCGCCTCTACAGCATCACGTAATTTTGCCAAAGGCACGCCGTCAATACGGAAATCAATAGCTTGACCGCGAATATGATAGCTGTTGCTGGCAACACCGCGACTACGACGGTGCATCGCCGCATTGCTGGCAGCGGAACGATATCCACAAATAATTTGAATTTCCGTGTTGCGCAATCCAAGATTTTGCTGAACCCGATAAAACTTCGTGAAAAGTCGCGGATCCATTCTGTGCACTTGATTGTTGCGTTTGTCGCGCAATAAATGATCTAAAAGTCGTAATGTCGTATTGGAAAACCCGCGTCCCATGACAAATTCTGCACTTAATTTTTCTTGGGTGTTAATGTTGCGAAAACTCAACATACGGGGTCTAGGGGTTGAAACCACGGCTAAAACGGTATCAGGCAATAAAGTTGCGCCCAATACAATGCCGCCTAAAGATAACCATTTACGACGTCCATGGTTAATATTGCTCATTATGTATTCCTAAATATGTTTAAAATCTGTTGCTTTGACTCAAGTTATAAATGTTAGTTCGAGACTAAAGCTGAATATATTTCTTCAAAACGTCCCAGTCAATATAACTCAAGTTCGGCGCCTTGTCATAGCCGTAAACATCCGGCAAGGTGTGTACTTGATTTTTATCAACCCAGGCAGTGACGTAATACAAGAAAACCGGGTTATCGGATTTAATACTTGCCGATGTAGTTTTTCTGCTTTTCAGCACATTTTGTTTTCTTTCATCCGTCCAACCGGCTTCTTTTAACAGAATGCTCGCCAATTCATCGGATTTTTCTACACGCACGCAACCGGAACTCAAATTACGTTTTTTGTTGCCGAATAAACTGCGTTTCGGCGTATCGTGTAAATAAATAGCATCAGAGCTTGGCATATTAAATTTATAGTTACCCAAAGCACTATTATCACTTGGCACTTGACGTAAACGATATGGGAATTTCTTCGCCGTCATGTTTTCCCAGTCAATTGTGTACGGGTCAATGGTATTGCCTTTACCGTCAATGATCGTATAACCGTTACGATAAATATAACTTGGATCGCGACGTACTTTCGGAATAATGTCTTCATTAATCAAGCGGGTCGGCGCATTCCAAGGCGGATTCACCACCACATTGCTTAAACGGCTAAACATCACCGGCGTTTTACGTTTTTCGGTGCCGACAATCACTCGGGAATTTAAAATCAGCTTACCGTCACGGTAATAATGTAACTGATAGCTCGGAATATTAACGAAAATGCCGTTATCAAATTCCGGCAAAATGCGCAAACGTTGTGCATTAATGGCAAAACGATGCAATTCATTAATGCCGTTTTTGTCAAATTTACCATCAAGAATCAAACTTTCAACTTTGGCTAAGGTTTGCTTAAATAATGGATTTTCACTGGATAAATTATTCACAAAATTAAAAACATCATTATTTTTAACCGCACTTACCCAGGAAGCAATTTGGTTTTCATCCGGTTTTCCGGCTTTGTAACTATTTTCCGAATACAGCCATTTTTGCGCGGATTTTTTCACATTATTGGCATAAAACAAATAATCTAAAAATGCGTCGGTTAGGATCACATCCTGCACAAAGGCGTCTTTATCGGCAGACTGACTCACCGCATTCAACGCATTGGCGGAACGTTTGGAAATGCCGCTTGCCACCATTAAAGCGTAATCACGCAAAAACTGCTGTTTGGCTTTTTCATCCTGCCACAGCGGGGCAAAATTATTTTCTGCATAGACTTTGGCAATTAACGGCTTAAATTGCAACTCGGTATCACCAACGCGTTCAGCCAGAGCCTGTTCTGCCTGCTGTTGTTTTTCTGCTGCCAAACGTTCTTCTTCCGCTTTTTTCTCCGCAGCAAGGCGCTCTTCCTCCGCTTTCGCTTCCAGATCCAACTGTTGCTGCGTTAACCCCAAATCGGTTTGGGATTGAGTTTGCTCTGTAGCTGCTTCTTGCGGCTTAATGTCTTCGGCGACCGCATTTCCCACATAAAAAGCGGTAACTAACGCCAATGTTGCCAACTTAAAAGACTTTGTATTCATTAATCGCTGTTCCTTAATTTCTCTAAACTTCTGCAAAAACGACCGCACTTTTAAAAAGTGCGGTCAGAAAATTTAATATTTCTTACTGCGCAGATTTATCCGCTTCTTTTAGCTCGGTTTTCTCCGCTTCAAATTTTGCCACATCCGCCGCAATCGCCTCAGCTTCTTTCAGGAAGAAATCCGGCGCTTCGTAGTCTTTCGGCAAGTCATTAATGTCTTTCAACGGTTTCTTACCTTCACGTTTAAAACGCTCATTAATGTCTTTCAAACGTTTTTCGTCATCTTTATCATTTTCCGCTTTGCGTTTTTGATAATTCAACGATAAGAACTTACGATCACGACGTTCATCACGCACTTTTAAATCTTCATTTAACGCAATAAACTCCGGATTTTTCGCCATTCTTTCATTGTGTCTCTTGGTTAATTCGGCAACGGCGTTACGCGCTTTGGTCACTTCGGAATAATTCACCGACGGGATTTTATCCCAAGGCAACGCATTATCTTCTTTTTCCTCACCATATTCTTTCGCATCAATCACATCCGGGAATTTAATATCCGGCGCAACGCCTTTCAATTGAGTGCTTCCGCCATTAATACGATAGAATTTTTGAATGGTATATTGAATTAAACCGAGCGGGGTTTGATCCAAATCGTACACAAAGTTAAGAGAACGGCTTTGCTGAACCGTGCCTTTTCCATAAGTATTTTGTCCGAGAATGATACCGCGATTGTAATCCTGAATTGCCGCAGCAAAAATTTCGGAGGCGGATGCACTGAAGCGGTTAATCATCACCAATAACGGACCGGTATATTGTTGCATATTGTCCGGATCTTCGTGCACGCGAATACGTTGATAAGCGTCGCGTACCTGCACCACCGGACCATCGCTAATGAACAAACCGCTCAAACCGACAGCTTCGGTTAACGCACCGCCGCCGTTTTCACGCAAATCCACAATTAACGCGGCAGCTTTTTTGTTCTTCATTTCTACCAATAATTTTTTCACATCTTCCGTTAAACCGAGGTAGAAACTTGGAATTTTGATTACCGCAACATTCACGCCGTCAACTTTCTCAACGGTTAATTTAGCCGCTTGATCTTCAATACGAATTTTATCGCGCACTAAAGTGACAATACGGGATTTTCCGCCTTTTGCCGGTTCCACTTCCAAGCGCACTTTAGAACCTTTTCTGCCTTTGATCTTGTCAACGATGTCTTCCAAACGCCAACCGACCACATCTTCGATTTCGCCTTTTTCCTGACCGACACCGATAATTTTATCGCCGGCTTTTAATTTTTTACTGCGCTCGGCAGGTGCGCCGGGCACCAAGGATTTAATGCTGGTTTCATCATCTTCCGCCTGCAATGTCGCACCGATACCCTCTAAGGATAAGTTCATGCTTTCATTGAAACTTTTGGCGGTACGCGGAGCGAGATAACTGGTATGCGGATCAATTTCACGAGCAAAAGCATTTAGGTAAGTTTGCACCACATCGTCCGCTTTTGTTTGGGTTAATCGACGAATGGCCAGATTGTAACGTTTTATTAATTTTTCTTTGATTTCAGGCCATTTTTTATCTTTTAATTTCAGACTAATGATGTCGTTTTTAACACGTGCTTCCCATAATTTATCGGCTTCCGCTTCGGTTTTCGGCCAAGCGGCTTTTTCACGATCAATTTCAATTTGATCATCGTCGTTTAAATTCGGCTCTTTATCCAATAAAGACAGCGCATAACGATAACGCTCGTAACGGCGTTTCATCATTAAATCGTACATACTAAAAGCAATATCTAAATTGCCCGCATTCAGTTCGTCATCAATTTTATTGCCGTATTTGGCACGCATTTCATCAATGTCGGATTGTAAAAAAGTCGTGCGATTGAAATCTAATGCTTTGAGATAACGGTCAAAAATCTTTTCCGAAAATGCATCATCCAGTTGAAATTTACGGTAATGGGACTGAGTTAAACGGGTAGTCGCACGCTTCGTGGCGAACATATTAGATTCTGATGGTTGTAAAGACACCAAATCACTTTGTTTTAATTTCGGCTGTACCGCGTCCGCAACCTGAGTATTAAGAAAAAGAGAACTTAATACAAGTGCGGTCAGATAACTTTTTGTTTTAGTAAATTTCATTCAAACTTTCCTAATTAAAATACGGCAATAAACAAAGCTATCCGTGAAAGATAGCTTTATTAAAAGAAGTTAAGCAAATAAACGATCTGCCGTTACAGTAATCACCAAACCGTTTTCCAATTCCACTCGGGCGGCATCTTTTGACACCTCCAGGATAGTTGCGTTTTTCGCACGATCGCCCGCTTTGACTTTCACCTGCTGACCAACCTGTACAGCAGCCATATCAACGTGATTTAAGTTAAATTTAGGCTTAGGTTTACGGGCATTTTTTTCACCTTGTTTTTGAGGGCGACGGGCAGGACGTTTTTTCTCATTTTCACCTTTTGCCGCTTTTTCCGCCGCACGTTTTTGTGCAACCAAGGCTTTGGCTTCCGCTAATTGTTGCGCTGCGTGTTCGGCATGCTCCTGCTCCAATTCACCTGCCGGATTACCTTGCAAGTCCACACGCACCGCACCGGCTTTACAGCCGTGTAAATAACGCCAGTTGGAGGTATATTGACGCAATGCTTGGCGGAGTTGGGTTTTGCTGACGCGCTCATCATCTTTTAATGCTTCGCTTAAATCCTGAAACAAACCGATTTTTAACGGTTTGGCCTCCCCCTCAATAGAAAAACATAGCGGAAATTTTTCCGCTAAATAGGCAATAATTTCTTTATTATTCGTTAACTTTTGTACTTCTGTCATTACGAAATCCTGCATAGATTTTAAGTAGAAAAACTTGCCATAGTTTAGCGTAATTTCTAGGAAAATGACAATTAATAATCTTTTTACTCAAAAGAAAAAATAAATTCTACGAAAAATGACCGCACTTTTTATATTCAGACAATCTAAATTCATACAAAAAACGCAAAATACAGTATAAAATACGCGCTTCTTTATTTTTAGGTACATGATTAATGACAGCCACCTCCACGTTAAATTTAGCCGACGCCACTTTTCACCGCCTCGTTCGTTGCGGTGAATGTAATGCTGTGGTTAAAATTTCCGCGCTGCAGCAAGGGCAGCGCGCCGTTTGTCCACGCTGTCATAATGTACTATACACCTCCGGTCGCTGGAGCTTAAAACGCTGCTCCATTATTGCACTCTCCATTTTAATCCTCATGCCTTTCGCCCTCACCTATCCGTTGTTAAGCATAGACTTATTGGGCGAAAAAATTGACGCCTCCGTCTGGCTGGGAATTTGGAAAATGGCAACGCAAGGCTTTTCTTATACGGCATTTTTAATCTTTATTTGCGCCGTATTTATGCCTATCGCTTTTGCGCTTTTGGTGATTCTCCTGCGTTTATCGCAAATGATGAAAATCAAACCGCGCAACTTGTTGATTTCTCTTGGCTATATAAAACCTTGGGTGATGTTTGACGTATATTTGGTTGCGCTGGGCGTCAGTATTTTTAAAGTGCAGGAATACGCCACGCTGGAACTGGATATTTACTTAGTCGCCTTTGTATTCACTGCCCTGCTCACCACGTTATTATTCATTAAAATCAACCCGAGCGAACTTTGGAACGATTTTTACCCGCAACAAAGTCAGGCGGTAAATAACCTCAAAAACCCGGAAGATTTGCATTATTGCCATTCCTGCCAATACAGTTTTGTCAATCCGCTAATCGATAGTAACGGACGGGAAACCTGCCCCCGTTGCGAATCCCTGATAAATATCCCGTCAGGAATCAAATTACAACGCACCTGGGCGTTACTCATCGCGGGCATTATTATGTTATTCCCGGCAAATTTACTGCCTATGTCGGTCATTTATTTAAACGGTGCACCGAGTGCCGACACCCTCATGTCGGGGGTAATAAGTTTCTTGAAAATGGGCAGTTATTTCATTGCCTTCGTGGTATTTACCGCCAGTATTTTCGTGCCGGTGAGCAAAGTACTAATTATGTTATATCTGCTCATCTGCGTACATTTTAAACTGAAACACTCCATTCGCTGGCAAATGCGTTTATTACACATCGTGCATTTCGTCGGACGTTGGTCCATGTTGGATTTATTCGTATTGGCATTAATGATGTCCTTAGTAACCCGGGGACAAATTATTGACTTTTCTGTAGGTACGGCGGCGCTCTATTTCGGCGCGGCAGTATTTTTAACAATGATTGCAGCGGAACAATTTGACAGCCGCTTAATTTGGGAAATCTATGACAGACAACAAGCAAAGCACACAAAATCAAAATAATGAAACGGAAGTGAAGGCGCAAGTACGCCAGAACCGTCGCATTTCGCCATTTTGGTTATTACCTTTCGTCGCCTTTTGTATCGGCGCGATTTTGTTCTTCCAAATTGTGCAGGAACAAGGCGTCAGCGTAAAAATCAGTTTTGCTAACGGTGATGGCATCGTGGCGGGGAAAACACAAATTCGCTATCAAGGATTGCAAATCGGTGTAGTGAAAAAAGTGAACTTCACCGATGACTTACAAAAAGTAGAAGTGGTCGCCAATATTTACCCCGAAGCGAAAACCGTGTTGCGCGAAAATACCAAATTCTGGTTGGTAAAACCGAGCGCATCTTTAGCGGGAATTTCCGGTTTGGATGCCTTGGTCTCCGGTAACTACATTACCTTACAACCCGGTGACGGCGATTCGGAAAATGAATTCGTCGCCCAAACGGAAGGTCCGATTGCCCAGCTCAATCCGGGAGATTTATTAATTCACTTAATCGCCGATGACTTAGGCTCGATTTCCATTGGCGCATCCATTTATTACAAAAAAATGCCGGTGGGCAGAATTTACGATTTTCGCTTCACCGAAGACGGCAAAAAAGTGGAAATCGATGTAGTGATTGATAAGCCTTACACCAAATTTGTCAAGAAAGACAGCCACTTCTGGAATATCAGCGGTATCAGCGCCAATATCGGCGTTTCCGGCTTGAACGTCAACGTGGACAGTCTCAACTCCGTGGTGCAAGGCGCTGCCGCTTTCGACTCACCTAATGAGAGCCCGGCAGCCGAAATGAATGAGCGCTACACCCTTTATTCCAACCTGCAAGCGGCGAAACGCGGGGTCAACATTCATGTAAACATCCCTAACACCGCCGGTTTGGAGGAAGGTAAGACCCACGTTTATTACCAAAATACAGAAATCGGCGTGTTGTCCAAATTAAGTGCAGTGGAAAACAACGACGAAATTTTAAGTGGCACATTGTTGATCGATCCGAATCTTGCCAATCTGTTCAAAGCCAACAGCAACATTGTGCTACGTGCAAAAAAAGCGGGCTTGGCGGATCTAACCGATGTGCAAAGACTGTTGCGCGGTAAATACTTTGAAGTGTTGCCGGGCGATGGAGAAAGCAGAACGGATTTTGATGTCATTAAAGAAAGCGAATTGTTACTCAAACAGCCGAACACCCTAGTGCTGAACTTAACTGCGCCTGAAACTTACGGCATCAGCGAAGGGCAACCGTTGATTTATAACAATATTCAGATCGGCGAAATCGTCACTCAACACGTGGACACCGACGGGGTGAAATTTAAAGTCGCGATTGCAAGCGAATATCGCCATTTAATTCACGGCGACACCATGTTTATTGCCGCCACCAATTTTGAAGTGAGCTTAGGCGTTGAAGGTTTACGTTTTGAAGCTGCAACCCCTGAAAAATGGTTGCAGGGTGGCATTCGCGTGGTTGCCGGTAAAAACCAAGGTAAAACCAAAGAAACTTACGCCCTTTACAGCGATTTAGCCAACGCGGAAGCGGGCATTGCCGACAGCCAACCGAAACCGACCATTACCCTTACCACCTCAAATCTACCGAGTATTAATAAAGGTTCCGTAGTGCTTTATCGCCAATACGAAGTGGGCAAAATTCTAGATGTTCGTCCGCAAACCCAAAGTTTTGCGGTAGATGTGTTTATTTATCCGAAATACCAACATTTATTAACGGAAAAAAGTGTGTTCTGGGTAGAAAGTGCGGCGCAAATCGATATTACACCGAAAGGCATCAGCATTCAGGCGACACCGGTGGCGCGCTCGCTGAAAGGCGCCATCAGTTTTGATAACAGCGGCGGTAAAAACAACCGTACCCTTTATCCGAACGAACTGCGTGCTAAATCTGCGGGGCAACAAATCACTCTGACTGCCGACGACGCCACCAATCTGAGCAAAGGCATGGCGTTACGTTATTTAGGCTTAAATGTCGGTGAAATCGACAGCGTTCAGCTTGATCAAAAAGCCAATAAAATCATCGCGAAAGCCTTAATTAACCCAAACTACATGGCACTAATCGCCAAAGAAGGATCGCGCTTTAAGGTGATTTCACCGCAAATTTCCGCCGGCGGCATTGAAAATATCGACAGTTTGTTGCAGCCGTATATTGATGTGGAAGTCGGCTCCGGCAAAAGTAAAACACAATTTGCATTAAGCCAGACTGTCAGCAATAACATCAAATATACCAATGGGTTACCGCTGGTGTTAGAAACTAATGACGCACTCAACATCACGGCAGGCTCGCCGATTATGTATCGCGGCGTGGAAGTAGGGACGATTAAAAACCTAGAGTTGAATTCGTTGGGTGATAGGGTATTTATCAATATTCTTATCGCCCCGAAATACCAGCATTTAGTCCGCCAAAACTCCGAATTCTGGATCGCCTCCGGCTATGATTTCAGTCTCAGCCTCACCGGCGGTGCGCAGTTTAACACCGGAAGCGTACAACAGCTGTTAAAAGGCGGCATTTCCTTCTCCACCCCGTCAGGCACGGTAGTTCACGGACAAGCGAAAGCAAACCAACATTTCCTGTTGCAAGTTAAACGCCCCGAAGACGCCCAAAAATGGAATCAGGGTGCCTTACCGGCAGCGAAATAATTGTGGAAATGACTGCACTTTATAAAGTGCGGTCGTTTTTCTTAGCGTTTTTTAACTCAAGATAGTGCGCGTCTCCTGACGAGTGCTGAATGAAAGCGCGGGCACGCGTTGGGAAACGCGCGCCATCAAAAGGGGAAAAAGCGCAGTCGTTTTTCCAAGCGTTTTTGAATTCGGCTATTTCTGTGTCGCCAATTCCACCACCTTCACAATCACATTCACAGCGTCCTTCATGCCTTCTAAGGTAATTAATTCGTGTTTGCTGTGAAAGTTGTAGCCGCCGGTGAAAATGTTCGGGCAAGCCAAGCCTTTTTCCGCCAGCCAGGCGCCGTCGGTGCCGCCGCGAATGAGTTTGTGGTGTGGATTGACGCCACATTCTTGCATTGCCGAATCTGCCAGTTCGATGGATTGCGGCACTTTTTTCACCGTTTCATACATATTTTTGTAACTGTCGGTGAGTTCCAATTCAATAGGTTTCGGTAAGCGTTTTTCGCGATTAAATTTTTCTACCGAATCAATGATAAATTGCTTGCGCCGTTCAAAGGCATCCCATTCAAAATCACGGATCAAATAATGCAATTCCACTTTTTCAATATCGCCGGAAAAATAATTTAAATGGAAAAAACCTTCCCGTTGTTCGGTGTTTTCCGGTGTTTCCGCCGATGGAAAAGCATTTTGAAATTCGCACGCCAACGTGAGCGCATTGACCATTTTCTTCTTGGCTGAGCCGGTGTGAATGTTACGCCCGTAAAAAGTCAGTTTGGCAAATGCCGCGTTAAAGTTTTCATATTCCAACTCGCCCACCGCGCCGCCGTCAATGGTGTACGCCCAATCGCACGGGAAATCTTCGAAAGGGAAAAACTGCATGCCTAAGCCGATTTCTTCATCGGGTGTGAAGGCGACGCGAATATTACAATGAGGCAGATTTTCTGTTTTCAAGCGATAAAGTGCGGTCATAATTTCCGCTATTCCTGCTTTATTATCGGCGCCCAACAGGGTATTGCCGTCGGTAACGATGAGCGTTTTGCCGATAAGTTGGTGCAAAAAGGAATAATATACGGGACTAATAAATTCTTCGCCGATGCCCAAGGCAATGTCGCCGCCACGATAATTTTCAATGACTTCCGGCTGAACGTTTTTGCCGCTGCATTCGGGTGATGTGTCCAAATGTGAGATTAATCCGATGGTCGGCGAATCGGGATCTACGTTGGAGGGTAAAAACGCGGTGAGGACGGCGTGCTTGCTTAATTCAATATTTTGCAATCCCAAGGCGACAAGTTCCTGCTGTAAGTGCTTGGCTAATGCCAATTGCCCTGCGGTGCTGGGTGAAACCTTGGCACCGGGCTTGGATTGGGTATCATAAGTCACATAATTAAAAAAGCGTTCCAGTACGGGTTCTTGAGACAATAAATCCTGCATTATTCTTCTCCTGTTTCGTGCATTTTGCTTCCCGAAAAAATCCGTTGAAAAATTGGCGTTAGTCTAGCCGTAAAAGAGCAACAGTTCCTTGATATATAACAAATATCCGACTTTTTATGAAAAATCCCGATTAATTGCTTTTCATTATGCCCCGATCGCTATATCATTAGCGTTCATTTTTACAGTCACCGCCTGCATTTTTGTGGGCATTTGTTTCTAATTTCTACCGAAAAATTCGGTACATTAGGGAGAAAACCAAAGCTAGTGGAAAATCCAGTTCAAAACAAGCCGATTATCGAGCTTCGTTCCATTACTAAATCCTACGGTTCCAATACCATTATTAAAGATTTTAATTTAACCATTAATAACGGTGAATTTTTGACAATTCTCGGCCCGTCCGGCTGCGGTAAAACAACGGTGTTACGTTTACTTGCCGGCTTGGAAGAATTAGATTCGGGCAATATTATTTTGGATGGTGAAGACATTACCCATGTGCCGGCGGAAAAACGCCACGTTAATACCGTATTCCAAAGCTATGCTCTGTTCCCGCACATGACGATTTTTGAAAATGTGGCATTCGGCTTGCGTATGCAAAAAGTGCCTGAAGCGGAAATCAAACCGCGCGTGCTGGAAGCCTTGCGCATGGTGCAACTGGAAGAAATGGCGGATCGTAAACCGACCCAACTTTCCGGCGGTCAGCAACAACGTATCGCCATCGCCCGTGCGGTGGTGAATAAACCGAAAGTGTTATTACTCGACGAATCCCTGTCTGCGCTGGATTACAAACTGCGCAAACAAATGCAATATGAACTGAAAGTGTTGCAACGCCAATTAGGCATTACCTTTATTTTTGTGACCCACGACCAAGAAGAAGCCATCACCATGTCCGACCGTATCGTGTTGTTACGTAAGGGTAAAATCGCCCAAGACGGTTCACCGCGCGAAATTTATGAAGAACCGGCGAACTTGTTCGTGGCGCGTTTCATCGGTGAAATCAACGTCTTTGACGCCACGGTGATTGAACGTAAGTCGGAAAATGTGGTGTTGGCGAACGTAGAAGGCCGTATTTGCGATATTTATACGGATATTCCGGTAGAAAAAGATCAACAGCTTCAAGTCTTGCTTCGTCCGGAAGATATTGTGATTGAAGAACTGGACGAACATGAACATTCAAAAGCCATTATCGGTCACATTATCGACCGCACTTATAAAGGCATGACCTTGGAATCCACGGTGGAGTTCGAGCATAACGGCAAACGCGTGTTGGTCAGCGAATTCTTTAACGAAGACGATCCGCACATGGATCACAGCATTGGTCAACGTGTAGGCATTACATGGCACGAAGGTTGGGAGGTTGTACTCAACGATGAAGATAATCAATAATAAATTCCAGAAAATTACTGTTGCGATTATCTTCAGCTGGCTAATCTTCTTCGTGCTGATCCCAAACTTATTGGTATTAGTCGTAAGTTTTTTAACCCGAGATGGTAGCAACTTTTATGCCTTGCCATTTAACTTTGATAACTACATCAACCTGTTTAATCCGCTTTATGCGCAGGTGGTGTGGAACTCATTGTATATGTCGGGCATTGCCACCATTATTTGCTTGCTGATCGGCTATCCGTTCGCCTTTATGGTCAGCAAAATTCACCCGAAATATCGACCGCTCTTATTGTTCCTGGTGGTCCTTCCGTTCTGGACAAACTCCCTGATTCGTATTTACGGGATGAAAGTATTCCTCGGCGTGAAAGGTGTGTTAAATACCATGTTGTTGGAAATGGGCATTTTGAGTGAACCGATTCGGATTCTGAATACCGAAGTGGCGGTGATTATCGGTTTGGTGTATTTGCTTCTGCCGTTCATGATTCTGCCGCTCTACTCCGCTATTGAAAAACTTGACGGACGTTTATTGGAAGCAGCAAAAGACTTAGGCGCAAACGCGTTCCAACGCTTCTTCCGCGTGATTCTGCCGTTAACCATGCCGGGCATTGTCGCCGGTTGCTTGTTAGTGTTATTGCCGGCAATGGGTATGTTCTATGTAGCGGACTTACTCGGCGGCGCGAAAGTGTTGCTTGTGGGTAACGTAATTAAGAGCGAGTTCTTAATTTCCCGCAACTGGCCGTTCGGTTCGGCAATCAGTATTGGTTTGACCATTTTGATGGCATTACTCATTTTCGTGTATTACCGCGCGAATAAATTATTGAACAAGAAAGTGGAGTTGGAATAATGAGCCGTTTACTACGCAATATCTTTATGTTTGTGGTATACGCTTATTTGTATATCCCGATTATTATTTTAGTCACAAACTCCTTCAACGCCGACCGTTACGGTTTAAGTTGGAAGGGTTTCAGCTGGAACTGGTACGAACGTTTATTTAACAACGACACCTTAATTCAGGCGGCAATCCACTCCGTTACCATCGCGTTTTTTGCGGCAACCTTAGCAACCATTATCGGTGGTTTAACCGCCATTGCCTTATATCGCTATCGTTTCCGCGGTAAACAAGCGGTGAGCGGCATGTTGTTTATCGTGATGATGTCGCCGGATATCGTCATGGCGGTATCTTTACTCGCGTTGTTTATGGTTGTGGGTATTTCTTTAGGTTTCTGGTCGCTCTTGTTGGCGCACGTTACCTTCTGTTTGCCTTATGTGACGGTCACTATTTTCTCCCGCTTAAACGGCTTCGATGCCAGAATGTTGGAAGCGGCGAAAGATTTAGGCGCCAGTGAAATCACCATTTTACGCAAAATCATCCTGCCGCTTGCCTTACCTGCGGTCGTGTCCGGCTGGTTGTTAAGCTTCACCATTTCACTGGATGACGTTGTGGTGTCCTCTTTCGTCAGCGGCGTCAGCTATGAAATCCTACCGTTGCGTATCTTCTCCTTGGTGAAAACCGGGGTCACGCCGGAAGTAAATGCCCTTGCGACCATCATGATTGTGCTTTCATTATTATTGGTTGTCGCCAGCCAATTTATCGGCAAAAAACACAAGGACATCTAGCCATAATAATGCTTCACAAATAATTTAATAGCACATACAATACGCCTTGACGCACAATCAAGGCGTTTTTTTATACCTGCATTTCATGCAGGTGGTTTTTTTACCCCTCTTTTACGGAGAATAAACAAAAATGAAAAAATTTGCAGGTCTGCTTACTGCCGGCTTAGTTGCAGCAACATTAACCGCTTGTAACGACAAAGAAAACAAGTCTGAAACGGCTAACGCTCCGGCGGCTGCTAATGATACTGTGTATTTATATACTTGGACGGAATACGTTCCTGACGGTCTTTTAGACGAGTTCACCAAAGAAACCGGCATCAAAGTGATCGTGTCCAGTCTGGAATCCAACGAAACCATGTATGCAAAAATCAAAACCCAAGGCGCCGCCGGCGGTTATGATGTTATTGCCCCTTCTAACTACTTCGTGTCCAAAATGGCGCGCGAAGGGATGTTAAAAGAACTTGACCACAGTAAATTACCTGTCATTAAAGAATTAGACCCTGATTGGCTCGACAAACCTTACGACAAAGGCAACAAATATTCCCTTCCGCAATTGCTAGGCGCACCGGGCATTGCCTTTAACACTAACACTTACAAAGGCGCCGATTTCACCTCTTGGGGCGATTTATGGAAACCTGAATTTGCCAATAAAGTGCAATTATTAGATGATGCCCGCGAAGTATTTAACATTGCGCTGTTGAAAATCGGTCAAGATCCGAATACACAAGACCCGGCGATTATCAAACAGGCTTACGAAGAATTATTGAAATTACGTCCGAACGTGCTTTCTTTTAATTCCGACAACCCGGCAAACTCCTTCATTTCCGGTGAAGTGGAAGTCGGTCAATTATGGAACGGTTCCGTACGTATCGCGAAAAAAGAACAAGCGCCTTTAGACATGGTGTTCCCGAAAGAAGGTCCGGTGCTTTGGGTGGATACCCTTGCCATTCCGGTTACCTCTAAAAACCCGGACGGCGCGCACAAACTGATTAACTATATGTTAGGTGCGAAAGCGGCTGAAAAATTAACCCTTGCTATCGGTTATCCGACCGCTAACCTTGAAGCGAAAAAAGCCCTACCGAAAGAAATCACCGAAGATCCGGCGATTTACCCATCTGCCGAAGTGCTACAAAAAAGCCACTGGCAAGATGATGTGGGCGATGCCATTCAATACTACGAACAATATTATCAAGAGCTGAAAGCGGCGAAATAATTTGTTCTAACAGAAAAATGAAAACAAAAGTGCGGTTGAAAATTCACATAAAATTTCGACCGCACTTTTTTTTCATCCGATGTTAAGATAAGGAAAAGAATAAACGAAAAAAGGAGATGTTATGACAACGCCGATTTCAGACAAAATTCAACAGGCTTTATCCCGAATTGATGACACCGCTTTGGCACAAGATATTTGGCATATTCTGCCGGAACAAAAATTCGTGGGATTTCTACCGCACTTTGCCGTGCAACACCTATGCAATAAACATCATATCGACACCAAAAAACTCGCCCTTCAACTTCTTCCAATTGCCGCTTGCTATGCCACCACGCCGATTTCACATTTTAACGTCGGCGCAATCGTTACCGGCATCGGCGGAGATTTTTATTTCGGCGCCAATCAGGAATTTTGCCAAACAGATATTCAACAAACTATTCACGCCGAACAAAGCGCTATCAGTCACGCTTGGATGCGCGGTGAAAAGAAAATTACCGATGTCACCGTAAACTATACGCCGTGCGGGCATTGCCGCCAATTTATGAACGAATTGAACAGCGCGGAAACGTTACAAATCCATTTACCGCACAGTCAAAATAACCCGTTACAACAATATTTGCCCGATTCCTTCGGCCCCAAAGATCTCAACATTCAGCTGCATTTACTGGATCTGCATGATAACCATCTCTCCCTAAACAACGACGATCCTGTGATTTTACAGGCCTTAAAAATGGCAAACCAGGCTCACGCGCCTTATTCAAACACCTTCCACGGCATTGTCATTCAAACCCGAAATCAGCAAATTTATCGCGGCAGTTATGCAGAAAATGCCGCGTTTAATCCAAGCCTGCCAGCTATGCAGGTTGCCTTGAATCATCTGATTTTAAGCGGGGAAAACGTGGAAAATATCACGCGTGTGGTGATGGTGGAAAAATCCGCTACCTTAAATTACAAAGGCATGGCGGAAGCGTTACTCGGCACATTAAGTGACGTGAAATTGGAATATTTTGTCGTATAAAGTGCGGTGGATTTTAAAGATGTTTTTAAGATATCAAAAAATAGGGGGCTAGCTTGCCCCCTATTTTGTTTGCTGAACTGACTTATTTAACCGGTTTTCCAATCACATCCAATCCGCCCATGTACGGACGCAACACCTCCGGCACGGTGATAGAACCGTCGGCGTTTTGGTAATTTTCCATTACTGCCACCAAGGTGCGCCCTACTGCCAAACCGGAACCGTTTAAAGTGTGCACCAGACGGGTTTTCTTGTCACCTTTGGAACGACAACGTGCTTGCATACGACGCGCTTGGAAATCCCACATATTAGAGCAGGAAGAAATTTCACGATAAGTATTTTGCGCCGGCACCCACACTTCCAAGTCATAGGTTTTGCAGGAACCGAAGCCCATGTCGCCGGTGCAAAGCAACACTTTACGATACGGCAAGCCGAGCAATTGCAACACTTTTTCCGCATGACCGGTTAATTCTTCCAAGGCGTCCATGGATTTTTCCGGTTCCACGATTTGCACCAGTTCCACTTTATCAAATTGGTGCATACGAATTAAACCGCGTGTATCGCGTCCGTAAGAACCCGCTTCGGAGCGGAAACACGGCGTATGTGCGGTCATTTTTAACGGTAAATTTTCTGCATCCAGAATCTCGCCACGCACCAAATTGGTCACCGGCACTTCCGCCGTCGGAATTAAACCATAAGTGCGTTGTACTTCGTTCGGATCTTGTCCTTCCAACGGTTTGGTGTGGAATAAATCTTCGCTGAATTTCGGTAATTGACCTGTGCCGTAAAGGGTGTCGTGATTCACTAAATAAGGCACATAGGCTTCAGTATAATCGTGTTGCTCGGTGTGTAAATCCAACATAAATTGTGCGATGGCACGATGTAATTTGGCAATTTGACCTTTCATCACCACAAAACGGGAACCGGTTAATTTCACGGCGGCAGCAAAATCTAAGCCCTGTAAATTTTCCCCTAAGGTAACATGATCTTTCACGTCAAAATCGAATTTGCGCGGTTCACCCCAGCGGGATACTTCAAGATTTTCGCTATCGTCTTTGCCTAAAGGCACTTCATCGGCGGGAATATTCGGAATGTTTAAGGCGATGTCATTTAAGGCGTTTTGCACTTTATCCAATTCCACTTTGCCCTGCTCCAGTTCTTCCGCCATGTGATCCACTTCTGCCAACAGCGGCGCAATGTCTTCACCACGGGCTTTTGCCGCACCGATGGCTTTGGAGCGGGCATTGCGCTCTGCCTGTAAAGTTTCGGTTTTGACCTGCAACGCCTTGCGTTGTTCTTCTAATTGAGTAATTTTTGCCGTATCTAACACGAACCCGCGTTTAATTTTTAATTTTTCTGCGACTTCCGTCAGATTATTGCGTAATAAATTCGGATCGATCATAACTTGCTACCTTTATTCTATTGCTAATACTATGTTGAAAATTGTGTTTATTCTATATCGTATTCACCAAATAGACTAGCAAAAACATGGACTAAAGTGCGGTCGGTTTTATAAATGTTTTTCTCCTTAAGAAAAAAATTGCTAAAAAAGGCTTAAGCGATTCAGTTTCCGTAGGCACTGAATTCTTAGCTGACGGAATTTTGATTTAAAGCAACAATCCGCATAATTCTACTACTTAAGAAGTAGCCTTAATGTTAGACTAGCAACGATTTTTCAATCACTAAATGAAATTATTTCTGGAGTACCTATGGAGTTTTTATCTAATCTCAGCGAAGGCACGCAATTTGCTATTCAGCTTGCCATCGTCTTAATCTGTTTATTCTACGGCGCTAAAAAAGGCGGTATCGCACTGGGTTTACTGGGCGGTGTAGGTCTGATTGTGTTGGTTTTCGGCTTTGGTATTGAACCGGGCAAACCGGCAATCGACGTGATGCTGACTATCCTCGCTGTGGTAGTGACATCCGCAACCTTACAAGCCAGCGGCGGTCTGGATGTGATGTTGCAAATCGCAGAAAAATTACTGCGTAAAAACCCGAAATATGTGAGTATCCTCGCGCCTTTCGTTACCTGCACGCTGACCATTCTTTGCGGTACCGGCCATGTGGTTTATACCATGTTGCCGATCATTTACGACATCGCAATTAAAAATAACATCCGTCCGGAACGCCCGATGGCGGCAAGTTCCATAGCTTCCCAAATGGGGATCATTGCTTCGCCGGTATCCGTTGCGGTAGTTACATTAACCGCGTTCTTAGTCAATGCGCAAAATCACTTGGCAGGCTTCGACGGTTACTTGGATTTATTAAAAATCACTGTGCCGTCCACCCTTTGCGGCGTGTTAGCCATCGGTATTTTCAGTTGGTTCCGTGGCAAAGATTTGGATAAAGACGAAGAATTCCAAGCGAAATTAAAAGATCCGGAATTCAAAAAATATGTTTACGGCGACACCGCCTCTCTCCTTGACAAGAAATTACCGCAATCCAGCTGGAATGCTATGTGGATTTTCTTCGGTGCCATTTTAGTGGTTGCCGTATTAGGTTATTTCAAAGACTTGCGCCCATCCTTTGAGAAAAGCGCTCCGGCACAAATGGTTGAAGTGGTTTCCGATAATAAAGCGGTACAAAGTTTCAACGTGAAAGACGGTAAAATTGTTGCTCTCGCCAAAGACGGCAAAGTGGCGCTTGACGTAAAAGACAGCAAAGCCAAAGCGCAAACCGCTTACGACAACGTTGAAATTTACGACAACAAAGGCGTCTTAACCCAAACCCTGTCTGCGCAAGATAACAACGTGGTTATCACCGCCGGCGATAAAACCGACACCGTTGCCAACGCCTCTATCGTGTTAAAAGACAGTGCGAAGAAGAAAACCACATTGGGCATGGTTCATGTTATCCAAATCTTCATGTTGTTAGCCGGTGCATTAATCATCATCTTCACCAAAACCGATGCCGGTAAAATCAGTAAAAATGAGATTTTCCGCTCCGGTATGATCGCGTTAGTTGCCGTATTCGGGATTTCCTGGATGGCGGAAACCATGTTTACCGTCCACACCCCGATGATGAAAGCGGCCTTAGGCGACGTGGTAAAAGCCCACCCTTGGACTTACGCAGTGATGTTGTTATTAATCTCCAAATTCGTAAACTCTCAAGCCGCCGCATTGGTTGCCTTCGTACCGCTTGCCTTAGGTATCGGCGTTGATCCGGCAATTATCCTTGCCTTCGCCGCCGCTTGTTACGGTTACTACATTTTACCGACCTACCCAAGCGACTTGGCCGCCATCCAATTCGACCGCTCCGGCACTACCCATATCGGTAAATTCGTCATCAACCACAGCTTCATTTTACCGGGCTTAATCGGCGTAATTACCTCCTGTATTTTCGGTTATATCTTTACGGGGATGTTTGGGTATTTGTAATTTAGATTGGATTTAATTTGATTGAATGGAAAGGCTATTTCGTTGGGAATAGCCTTTTTGTTAACGATAATTATCTAAATAAAAACAGTATAGTTTGCATTTTAAAAATGATAAATAAGCCCCCTACAATACCGGAATCTCGGCAAGTTCCCCTCCGTCCTTCAAAAATCATACATAAATTGCACGGATTCTTTCACCGAGTCTATCATTGGTAAGCCAAAAGAAATGAGCTCCGGTTGGATGCCATAGAAAAAGACTTTGGTTGTCGCGGTATGTACTTATAATGACGGATATATTAGGTAAGAGGAGCTTTAATCATGAAATTTCCTTGTTAGGTAGAAAAGTGCGGTGGTTTTTTCTTGCGTTTTTTACAGCACTAACGTGGTGGGATGAAATATAGCCTGAGTAACAGCATTCTACAATCTGAAATTAGATTCCCGAAATATCATGGTCCATGAATGATTACATAGATAAAAATATCAGAAAAACGACCGCACGTTATAGGCTCAAAGCGCGGTCGTTTCTTTACTTAAAAAGCGCTAAGCCACCAACGCGGTTTCTTTTAAATAGCCTTTTAATTTTGTGTACTTATTGACAATATAACGTTTGGCCCAAGCCTGGTCGTCAATTTTATCAATACGCACGGCGCTATATTTATATTCCGGTGTGCGGGAGCCGGGGTTTAGAAACTCGCCGGTCAGTTCATTACATTTTCCAATCCACCATTGATAGGTCATATAACAAGCACCTTTGTTGGTTCGACTACTGACATCGGCGCGTGACATAACTTTACCCCGTGCAGACGAGATCCAAACCAAATCATTATGCTTAATACCTAATTCGGCGGCATCCCGATCGTTCATTTGTACGAATCCCGGTTCATCGGCAAGGTTCGCTAATGCGCGACAATTCCCGGTCATCGAACGACAAGAATAGTGTCCTACTTCGCGTACGGTAGAAAGAACCATTGGAAATTCTTCGCTGGTTTGATCTACCGGCGGGCGCCAATCGCAAGCAAAGAACTGCGCTTTTCCACCCGGTAAGTCAAAGACTTGACCTTTATATAGATACTGTGTGCCCATATCTTCCGGTCCTTCGTCCGTACAAGGCCATTGCACATAACCCAACCCTTCCATTTTTTCATAGGTTGCGCCCTTATAAATCGGACAAAGGGAACGCAATTCATCCCAAATTTCTTTGGTGTTGTTATAGTGCATCGGATAGCCCATTGCGGTGGCGATTTCACTGATAATTTGCCAATCGTCTTTAACATTGCCCACAGGTTCAATCGCTTTATAAAAACGTTGAAACCCTCGATCGGCAGACGAATAAACCCCTTCATGTTCGGCACAGGACGTTGCCGGCAAAATCACGTCCGCTTCCGCTGCGGTTTGCGTCATGAAAATATCTTGCACAATAATAAACTCGAGTTCTTTGAAGCGTTTTTTCACTTCCTCAACATCCGGTTCCGTTTGCAGGGTATCTTCTCCCATGATGTAGAAGGCTTTGAGCTTACCTTCCTTAATGGCTTTTGGAATTTCCGTCAACGGTACGCCCGGGTTGGTATTTAATTTATCCACACCCCATGCCTTTGCAAATTTTTCCATAACGGCGGGGTCACTAAGTTTTTGATAGCCCGGCAAGGTGTTAAATAATGCGCCCATATCACAAGCGCCCTGCACGTTATTTTGTCCGCGCACAGGCCCTAAGCCGACATTCGGTTTGCCGAGATTACCGGTCAACATAGCTAAACTTGCCAAAGATTGCACGGTCTCAACCCCCTGAATAAATTGGCAAACACCCATGCCCCACAACAACGTCGCACTTTCTGCTGTGGCATACATTCTTGCCACTTCTCGAACGACGCTTGGTTCTACACCGGTAATATGCTGAGTGGCTTCCGGAGTGTAGTTTTTTACAATATCGTAGAACGCATCAAAATTTTCCGTATGCTTATCAATAAATTCTTGATCAACTAAATTTTCTTCTAAGATCACATTCATGACAGAATTTAAGAACGCCACATTGCAACCGTTTTCTAACGGAACATAAATATCGGCAAGTCGCGCCGTCTCAATTTTGCGCGGGTCGCACACGATGATCTTCGCCCCCTTCTGTTTGGCACGATGAATACGACGGGCAACAATCGGGTGTGACGCCGAAGGGTTATAGCCAAAAATAAGTAAGCATTTGGAATCTTCAATTTCCACGATGGAATTTGACATGGCGCCATTGCCGACGGATTTTAACAAACCGGTTACCGAAGGGCCGTGACAAACACGGGCACAGCAATCCACATTATTATTTCTGAGTACAGCACGGGCAAATTTTTGCATGACATAATTCACTTCATTGCCCGGTCCACGGGAAGATCCCGTCACCATAATGGATTCATCGCCGTATTTGACTTTAATTTCGGACAAGCGACGGGCAGAATAGTTAATCGCTTCTTCCCAGCTAACGGGAGTGAAAGGTTCGCCTCGTTTATAGCGAATCATAGGTTGAGTTAAACGTGGTGTGAGAATTTGAGTATCGTGTACAAAATCCCAGCCATAATAGCCTTTTAAACACAATTCACCTTGATTGGTGACGCCATTGAGCGGCTCAGTGCCGACAATTTTATTATTTTCAACCAACAGGTTGATTTTGCAACCCGAACCGCAATACGGGCAAACGGTAATCACTTTTTTCATAATGACATCCTTTAATAAATAACGTGTAAAAATTAACCTAATCACTTAGACGGATTTATTAATCTTGTCATATGCTTGAATTTGCTTTTGAGTTCCCCCTTTTCAAATGCAAACATATTTACCGATTCCTATCGGTAGCATTTATCTTTCTTCCTTTCACCTCCTCTTATCGTTTATAAAATTCTTTAAATTTTTTGACCGCACTTTTTACAACACCGGAATCTCCGCAAGATCCCGTCCATCTTTCAAAAAGTCATACATAAATTGCACGGAGTCTTTCACCGCGTCGGTCATCGGGAAGCCGAAGGAAACAAGATCCGGTTGGATGCCGACGAAGACGATTTTTTCGATGTCTTGTTCTAATTGCTCGATGAGGAAGTTAAGCGGCATATTATGCGTGCTCATGAAGAACATTTCGGCGATGGCCTCTTTTTCGATCATGCGGATTTTGCCCGGTGCCAATTCCATGTCGGCGGCATCGAAAATCAGCAACAGTTCGGGCTTAAGTTCGCGCACGATGTGTGCGACGTTTTCCGGGGCAGAACCGCCGTCAAGTGCGGTCCAATTTTCCAACGGATTTTCAGTCAACAGCTGATATAGACACGGACCTGCGCCGTCATCGCCCATCATGCTGTTACCAACGGTAAGGATGAGGTTTTTATTCGTCACGACGTTTCACCATGATATACATGACCGGCTCGCGCTGAATGGAAGCCAGCGTATCCATTAAAATGTCCACCCATTGTTGATGTTGGGGCGTGAAATTCACTTTGTTTTCGTCCATCGCCTTTGCCAACAGATTTACATGGCTGGAATCAATCACGATTTCGCCGAACTTCATCAAACCGGCGAATTTGCGTCTTGCCTCCCCTTCCGGAAAACTTTCGACAAAACGTTGGTAATCCTCGTAGTCGCAAATCAGCAATTTTTTAAAACAATCGATGACGCCCACATGGTGACCGATTGCCAGAGAGTAATACATTACTTGTTGAGCCTGTTCTGGCACTTGTTCGTCGTTTTCCACGAAACGCTCATTGAGTAAATAGAAAAAGACTTTGGTTGTCATGGTATGTCCTTATAACGACGGATAACGGTCTTAGTATATCCGAGGGTAATAAATTACCCTCGGTTAGGCATGATTGTTCCCCGTTGGGGAACTACTGACACTAGCCCCCACGGGGCTAAATTATGCGTAACCTAGGGTAACTTTGTTACCCTAGGGGGCTACCCCGAAAACGGCATACTGATCGCATGCAGACGGTTGACGATTTCGCTTAAACGCGGATCCGCCTCCCGTTCCAGGTATTCGCCTAAACGCACACCGAACGGCACTTTGTCTTCTTCCGACATCATCGCCATAAACTGATTGGCGATGTTGCCGCCTTGACGGTAACCGGCGAGACGGCGGGCTTCCCGTTCGAGACTGATTCGTAAATCCAGCGGAATGGTCGGGAAGCGCAATTTAGCGTCGGCATTCGGATCAGCTTTTTCCTGTTTACCTTTCAGTTTTTGGTCGAGTAAGCCCAGTGCCATGGCGAAACCGTAAATGGTAGCAGCAGGGGTTGGCGGGCAACCCGGGATATACACGTCAATGGGCACGATTTGATCGCTGCCGCCCCAGACGCAATAAAGATCGTGGAAAATGCCGCCGCCGCAACCGCAGGCACCGTAAGAAATACAGATTTTCGGATCGGGCGCCGCTTGATAAGCACGCATTGCAGGGGTTCGCATGGCACGGGTGACCGCACCGGTAAACAATAAAATATCCGCATGGCGAGGCGAGGCGACCACTTTGATACCGAAACGTTCTGCGTCGAACGTCGGTGTGATGGTGCTGAAAATTTCGATTTCACAACCGTTACAACCGCCGCAGTCCACACGATACACATACGCCGAACGTTGAATATTCTTCAACAGGGTTTGTTTCATTTTGGCGATATTTTCGTCAATGCTGAATGGCGTTGAAATGCCGTTGACCGGCATTGGAATTTGTGTGTTCATCGTCTTTCGCCTCCTGCTAAAACTCTTGAATTTTGCACCGCACTTTCTTCCCGTTGTTCGACCATTTGTTTGAAATTCAGGCGAACCGGTTCTTTAAAGTCGATGAGTTTCATCCGCATATTAGATTCCATGTTTGCGGTTTTTTCCAAGCTGCCCTGACGTTTGCATACCGGGCAGGTGTGCAACACTTCCAGTTTTTGTTTGACTAATTGCGGGTCATCCAAGGTTTGTTTGAACAAATCGATGGTGTAATTCAGTTCTTTATAAGAAATGAACGGTTGACCGCAGTGCTGGCAAGTCACGGTGGCAAAGGTGGTTTCCTGATAAAGGTCCTGTTTGTTGGTGACCGATAATTCAAAATCCTGCGTTAACCGAATGGCTTTGGTCGGGCAAACTTCTTCACAACGACCGCAGAAAATGCAGCGCCCCAAGAATAACGACCACGTGCGGTCGCCGGTAACGGGGTCGGTGCGCATGGTTAACGCGTTTGCCGGACAAGTCATGGTGCAGGCGGCGCACACGATACATTGATCGGAGTTGAGCTCCGGTTTGCCTCTGAAATCCTCATCCACTTCATAAGGTTTGAACGGGTATTTGGTGGTCACGTCACCGGCTTTAAATACGGTTTTAAGTAGCTTGAACATTTTCCGCCTCCCTTATTTCAGTGGTGAATTTTTACGTTCAATGCCGTAGCGTTCGATTTCTTTGTAATCCACGGTTTTCGCTTTGCGCTTGCGCACATCAACCACGGTGACGCGGTCGGTACAGGAATAGCAAGGGTCAAGACTACCGATAATCAACGGCGCATCGGACACCGTATTGCCGCGTAACATATAACGTAATGTCGGCCAGTTGGCATAGGTTGCAGCACGACAACGCCAGCGGAACAATTTTTGGTTATCACCCAGCATTGACCAGTGAATGTCTTCGCCGCGCGGCGCTTCGGTAATACCAAGCGCAAAACGCCCCGGTGTGTAATTGAAGCCTTCTTTTAGGATGGCACCGCTTGGCAGGTTATCCACCATGTAATCAATGATATTCATGGATTCAAACACTTCGCTAATCCGCACTTTCACACGGGAAAGCACGTCGCCATTGGCTTCGGTGAACAAATTAAACGGCACATCGCCGTAGCCGGAGAACGGATGCACTTTGCGCACATCACGGGCAAAACCGGAACCGCGAATCATCGGACCCACCGGGCTGAAATCACGGGCAATGTCTTTTGCCAAAATCCCCACGCCCACGGTGCGTTGTTCCATGTTCGGCGTATTCAGCAGAATCTCCGATAAGGTTTTGATTTCTTCGCGCATTTCGCCAATCAGCTTGATACATTGCTCTCGTTGGTGTTTCAACATATCGCGACGCACTCCGCCGATGAGGTTAATACCGTAGGTTTTACGGGCGCCGGTGAGCACTTCCGCCAAGGTCATGGATTTTTCCCGCACGCGGAAAAATTGCATGAAGCCCGTATCAAAGCCGGTAAAGTGGCTGGAAAGCCCTAAGTTCAACAAGTGACTGTGCAGGCGTTCCACTTCCAGCAAAATGGCGCGAATCCATTGTGCCCGTTTTGGAATTTGAATGCCCAAGGCGCTTTCCACGGAATTGGCGTAGGCGACGCTGTGGGTAAACCCGCAAATCCCGCATACACGGTCGGCAAGGAAGTTCACTTGGTCGTAGTCCATACGGGTTTCCGCCAATTTTTCCATACCGCGATGCACGTAGAACAAACGGTAGTCCGCGTCAATAATGTCTTCCCCGTCCACAAACAAACGGAAGTGCCCCGGTTCGTCGGAGGTGATGTGTAACGGACCAATCGGCACAATGCGCGCTTCACCTTTTTCATTAATAAATTCGTAAGTTTCCGTTGCTGTTGTCGGATCAGGGCGCAAGCGATAATCCATGGAATCTTTACGCAGCGGATAAAGATCATCCGGCCAATCGTCCGGCAACACCAAACGGCGTTGATCAGGCAAACCGACAGCTTTCAAGCCGTACATATCGAACAATTCGCGCTCGCCCCACACCGCCGCTTTCACTTTAGGCGTGACGGACGGAAATTCTAAGGTAACGGGATCCACCAAGGCTTTAATCGTGATGAAGGTTTTCACTTCCCCTTCCATGGAAAGCACGTAGTACACCGCATAATTGCCGTGAATGGAACGTTCGTCATTACCAAACACCAAAGGCAACCAACCGTCATGTTGGTAGTACAGGTATTCCACCACATCAGGCAACATATTGGTTTTAATCGTCAGCGTGACCTGATTTGGTGTTGACCACTCCTCGTCCAAAATCGTATTCGGAAATTTAGCATTGACTGCTTCAATATAATTTTTGCCAAGCATTTTGCCCGGATCGACGGATGTATTTTTCGTTAATTCCATTTTTTCCCCCTCTTGTCGATCATTTCGCTAAACTTTGCCAAGGTAAAACCAACATATCACCGAAGGATACATTCGGTTGTCCCAATACAATACCTACCGCATTGGTCAGAAGCTGTAAAATCGGTTCGGCGATGTAAACCCCCATGCAGAAGAGTAATAGCAAGTAAATTGCCAATACGGCAATGGACGATTTATTTAATTCGCCGACTTCAATTCCCTCTTTCGGTTTACCTAATACGGTTTTCAACAGCATGGTGGTTAACCCTGCTAAGGCAATGGTCAGAAAGATCAAACATAAAACGATGAGCCAGGTTTTGCCCGCATAAATCCCTGCCACGGCAATGGCAAATTCACTGGTGAACATCCCGAACGGCGGCATACCGCCCAACGCGAGCGCACCGCCGGCAAATAACACGGCGGTAAACGGCATGGTGCGCCATAAACCGCTGACTTCATGAATATCACGGCTACGGTATTTCAATAAAATGTTACCGGAAGCGCAGAACAATAACGCTTTCGCCAAACTGTGCGTGATGGTATGCAATAAGCCCGCAAAAGCACCAATCGGACCACCCAACCCAAAGGCGAAGCTGATTAAGCCCATATTTTCGATACTGTGATACGCCAGTTTCCGTTTAATATCATGTTGCATGATGATGAAGAATGATGCGATACCTGTGGAAAGCAAGCCGAATACCAATAATAAGGTTTGCGGATAGTCGTCGCCCACGGCTTTGGAAACCAAAATGTAGTAACGCAATACCACCAACATGGCGCAATTCAACAACACCGCGGAAAGTACCGCACTGACCGGGCTTGGCGCTTCACTGTGCGCATCAGGCAACCAAGTATGCATCGGAAACAGACCGCACTTGGTGCCGAAACCGACCAAAATGAAAGCGAAGGCAAGATACATCAAACCGTGATTTAAACCGGAAGCCTGTTGATTTACCGCTGTCCAGAAAATCGCTTGGCTCGGATCCGCCAACAAGTTCGTGCCGTTTGAGAACGTCAAAATCGTACCGAACAAACCGAAGGCGACACCCACGGAGCAAATGATGATGTATTTCCATGCGGCTTCCAGCGAGGTTTTTTGTTTGTAGGTTCCCACCAAGAACGCGGAACTCAATGTCGTCGCTTCAATCCCCGCCCACATTAAAATCAGGTTATTTGTGGTGACGGATAAGATCATGGTGAAGAAGAACAGATGCAAGAAACCGTAGTAACGGCAATAACCGACAAGATCAATATGTCCTTCGTTAAATTCACGGTTGATATAGGCAACGGAGTACACACCCGCCAAACCGCCCACGATACTAATTAAGGCTAAGAAAATGGCAGACAGGCTATCCACATGAATCCAGTTTCCCCACGTGGTGATTTCGCCTTGCGCCAACACGCCGGAAATCGCCTGTAACGAAAACACGAAGGTTAAAATCAAGCCGGTAATATGAAGTGCGGTGCAAAATATCCGATTTTTTACGAATCCGCAGGCAAAACAGGCAAGCGATATTGCCAAAGGTGCGATTAATAACGCATTTATCCATTGTTCATACATAGCGTTACCCCTTCAAACTCATAAGTTGTTTTGCATCTAATGAATGGAATGTCCGGTAAATTTTGTTTACCAACACCACCATGATGATGACCGCAAATATGGCATCTGTGGCAATTCCGATTTCCACTAATTCAGGTGCTTTATTTGCCAATAAGGCTAAAGTGAGATGAGAACCGTTTTCCATCAAACAATAACCGAACACTTGTTTTACGATATTGCGTTGGCTGACGATGCACACCAAACCGAGCAGGAAGTGACTTAAAGAGACGGAAAGCGCCGGTTTAAGGTGTTCCACCAACGGCAAATCGATCGGGATGACAACAAAGTAGCACAATGTGACTATCACTGCTGTGATCGGGATCAACCAAGCGATATTCATTCCACCCGGTGTTTGACTTTCGTCAATATTTTTCATGGCATAAATCAAAATTGCCGGCACTAAAATCACTTTGGTAATAAAGGCGCTGATGGACCACATATACAGTTCGTGCGCCTGCATTTCATAAGCGAGATAGACAAACAGCAACACCAAAACGAGAGATTGCAAGCCGTAAAACATCGCCCCTTTCTTGGCGGTTCGTACCATAATTACGCAGAGAGAGGTAATAATGAGTAAACTTGCAAGGGCATTTATCATTAACATAGATTCCTCCTTAACCTAACCTGCCAAACCCAGCCAATAGGCGGCGATAAAACCGGAGCACACGGACATCACCATAAGCACCACCAACACCACGCTCATGGAAAGCGTAATCGGTTGTGCTTTGGCAACGGCTTCCGACGGTTTGCCGATGACACATTGACCGAATTTATACAACAACCAAACAAAGGTTGCGGTGGATTCGATCAAGGCGATCACCATCAAAATCGTGATCCAGCTATATTCATTGCCTAACTCAAAACCGGCGGCGAACAACGGGAATTTACTGAAGAACCCGTTAAACGGCGGCACCCCGGCAATTGCCAAGGCGGCAACACCGAATCCTGCACCGACCACCGGCATCGTGCGCATAATGCCTTGTAACAACGGCATGGAACGGGTTCCTGTGGCATAGCTTAAGGAACCGGCAACCAAGAAGAACAAGCTTTTTGCGAAAGCGTGGTTAAAGATATAAGCGATCGCGGCGACAAAGGCTAATTTGGAACCCAGCGCGGCAAGGGAAATCCCGATGAAAATGTAAGAAAGTTGAGTAATGGTGGAATACGCCAGCAAGCGTTTTAAATCCGTTTGCGGCAAATACATCATGAAACCGTAGATTAAGGTAATCATCGCCATGATGATGCCCACTTCCCCCACAATGTGCGGAATATCGCCGGCGGACATCACCGCACGGGCGAAAATATACACGCCCACCTTCACCATGGATGCCGCGTGCAAATAGGCACTGACCGGGGTCGGCGCTTCCATGGCGTTCGGTAACCAAATTTGCATTGGCAGTTGCGCGGATTTACCCCACGCGGCAAACATCACGCCGAATAACACGATGGTTTTCGCGCTTGGATCCAACTGTTCCAATGCGGTAATGGAGAAGGTGCCGGATTGACTGAACAAATAGGCTGCCGCAATGTATAAACCGATGGCGCCCACATGGGTGATAATCAAGGCTTTCATTGCCGCCGCCATGGCTTTCGGGCTTTGGTAATAACTGATTAACGCCCAAGAACAGCCGCCGGTGATTTCAAAGAACAATAATTGTCCCGCCAAAGTGGAAGATAATACCAAGCCCGCCATCGCACCGATAAAGATGAGTAAGAATGCGTAAAAACGCGGTAAGCCGTTGTGCGGATGTTCGCGGTTTTTATCGGTTAAATAACCGCAGGAATATAAGCAAATCAAGAAACCGAGACTGACTACGGCGAAGCCGATTAGGGTACTCACCGCATCCAGCGTTACCCCGAAGATTACGGTTTGATCGAACGCCACCAAATCGTAGGTCACGCTTTGATGACCGCTTAAATACCACTGCCCCGCCAATGCGCTGATACAGGCGGTGGTTAAGGCGGCAAAAATCGTGGCTAATTTGGCAAAATTCGTTTTGGTTAAGCCGACGATAAACGCGCCCACAAACGGCAAAATGATTGTAATCAGAGCTAAACGTTCCATATTTTTTCCTCCTTACAATCCTGTGAAGTAAAACACAAACGCCAACACAGAAATGCCGAAGCCGACAACGGTTAAACGTCCTGTTAACATGAAGCGGGTACGGGAAAGTGTGTTTTCAAAAACACAAGCCAACACGAACACCACCAACAATTTCACGAAGAAGAAAACGGCGCCGAAAACGACCGCACTTATGCTCAAATCCTGTGCCGCACCGAATGGTAATAATACGCTCACGAAGATGGCGGCAACCACCATAGATTTTAAGCTCAAGCCGATTTTCAGCAAGGCAAGGGACGGACCGGAATATTCGGTCAACGGACCTTCCTGTAATTCCTGTTCCGCTTCCGCCAAGTCAAACGGAATTTTGCCCATTTCAATAAACACGGCGAAGAAGGCGGCGACTAACGCCACCACGGTGGCAATCGGATATTGCCAACTTTGATCTGCAAGTTGCGTGCCGATCACGGCAAAATTGGTGGAGCCGGCAATCAAGGCAATCACCAAGAACGCCAACATTAAAATCGGTTCCACCAACACGCCCAGCGTCACTTCACGGCTTGCGCCCAGACTGGAGAAAGTACTGTTGGAATCCAAGCCGGCAATAGAAAAGAAGAAACGGAACAGCGCGAATAAATAAATCACCGTGATTAAATCGCTGCCTGCACCAAACGGCGAAACGCGGGTGAATAGCGGCAAGCTCATCGCCACCACCATCACGGTGCTGATGAGCACATAAGGCATGATGCGGGACACCGCACCGGCGTTATCCGGCCAAATGTTTTGCCGTTTCATTAATTTGGCAATGTCGCGATAATCCTGCAACATGCCCGGACCGCGACGGGATTGAATCCGCGCGCGGATCATGCGTGAAATACCGGAGAATAACGGGGCAAGGGCAAGCAAAATCAAGGCTTGCACGATGGCTAATACAAACATTCCGGCGGATGTTGCAATTTCTGAAGGTAACGTAATCATTTTCAACCTCCTACATCAACGCAAGGGAAAGCAGTACTGCCACCAAAGCGATGATGAAATACACGCAATACACGCGGAAGTCGCCTTGTTGCAGCCATTGAATTTTCGTCCCCAGCCAAGGAATGAAATGCCCGATCGGCATAGTGACTTTTTCTTCCCAGAACGGCTCGGTTTTGGTTGCACCTTTAATTAATGCTTGAATGCCTTTATCGCCTAGCGGTGCAGGATCCAATACTTGGCGCAGGGTATAAAGCGGTTTAAAGATAATGCGTAACGGACGGGTAAAGCTACCGGCAGAGGCTGCCATATCCGACTCATACGCATAACCGCACGCCCACGGATTGCCTTTGGCACGATCGGATAAACGTTGATTTTTGGTAAAGGCATAATACATAAACGGCAGGAAGAAGAACGCCAACAGCATAATGGTCACCATTGGTGTAGAAAGCGCCGTATTCGGTTCGGCTTGCGCCACCACAATGCCGTTATGTGCCAAAGTGATGGACTCTGTGTTAGCAAGTGCGGTGGAAATTTTCGTTATTATTGGGGTCATCACAGAAGCGCCCACGCCCAACAACACACAACATAACGCCAATACCGCCATGGCAATCACCATCGGTTTCGGCACTTCACGGGCATTCGCCGCTTTTTCGCTACGCGGCGCACCGCCGAAGCTGATGCCGTACACTTTCACGAAACAGAGTGCAGCAAGTGCACCGGTTAAGGCAAGCATAATAATGGCAATCGGACCGGCAAGTTTTAACACCACGTCATTGCTTTGACTCAAACTGAACAGCGATTGATAAGTGAACCATTCACTGACGAAACCGTTAAACGGCGGCAAAGCGGAAATCGCCATGGTACCGATTAAGAAACAAAAGGCGGTGTAAGGCATTAATTTGCCTAAGCCGCCCATGAGATCCATGTCTTTGGTGTGTAACCGATACATCATGGAACCTGCGCCCAAGAACAATAAGCCTTTGAACACGGCGTGATTCAATAAGTGGTACAAACCGCCGAGCAAGCCCACGGTGGCAAGCACCGGATGATGGGTGGCAATACCAATCATGCCGACGCCCACGCCCATCATGATAATGCCGATATTTTCTACGGTGTGGTATGCCAATAATTTTTTAATATCATGTTCGGCAAGGGCATAAAGTACGCCGAGCACGGAAGACACCGCACCGAAGCCCAATACAATCACGCCGTACCACATATTGGTAGCGCCCAAGAGATCAATCCCCACTTTAATGATCCCGAAAATCCCGATTTTCACCATCACACTGGACATTAACGCGGACGCATGAGAAGGCGCCGCCGGGTGGGCTTTCGGCAACCAACTGTGCAGCGGAATCATCCCCGCTTTCGCACCGAAACCGAGGAAGGCTAAGATAAATACAGTAAAGGCAAGCGGTTCGGAAAGGGTTGTTTGACGGAAATCGCCGAATTCAAAACTGCCGGCATAGCAGTAGAAGATAAAGAAGGCGATCATAATTAACACGGAACCGGCGTGCGCAATGAAGAAATACAATAAGCCGGCATTCACCGCGTTGTCGTCTTGCTCGGTCAACACCAAGAAATAAGACGCCAACGACATCATTTCAAAAAAGACTAAGAAGTAGAACGCATTATCGCAGGTGACCAAAGCAACCATCGAGGCGATAAACAAATTCATGAAGAACCCCATGGAACCTGCGCCTTTGCCTTTATATTCTTTCACATAAGAGAAAGAATACAGTGCGCTAACCACCACCAACAAAGAAATCACGCACACCATAAACGCCGCCAATCCGTCAATGCGGATGGAGAAATTGGCAAATTCAAACGGGGTTTGGAATACATCAACGACAGGATCGCTGCTGATAAGAACGGGGATGCAGGCTACAATGCCTAAAGCTCCACCAAGTACACCGGTCACGCCGGATATATTGATTGAAAGTTGTTCATTTCGACTCAGGATAAGTGAAATAAACGCACCGACGACATAAATCAACAGGGTCGTGATGAGTAAACTAATTGAATAACTCATAATTTCACTCCATTGATTAACGAGTAAACAAAGCTATCTTGGAATAGCAGGTGAAGACGTCATTGCCATTTCACGTTTTTTGTGGTTAGCTTCTAAAATACTCTCATCACTGATGATAAACAGGGTTTTTGTCGGACAGGTTTGTACGCACGCCGGTCCTTCTTCGCGGAAGTAACACAGGTCGCATTTCACCGCAATGGCTTTCACACCCGGTTGCCATGCCAACATATTGTGTAATTCCGAATTATCCGGAGCGGTACGAATGTCACGTTTCACCGCATCAGTGAAAGTGAAACTTTCGTAATACGCAGGCGCATCGATCGGTGCGCTGCCGTGTTGGGTAATCGCGCCAAACGGACAGGCGATACCGCACAGTTTGCAACCGATACATAAACTTTCATTGAGTTGAATGGTGTCGCCTTCATGAGTAATCGCGTGTACCGGACAAACGGTGGCGCACGGCGAGTCATCACAGTGACGACAGAGAATTGGAACGGTTATATCGTCATTACGCATGACTTGTAACCGAGGATAAGATTGTAATCCGAAGGCTTTATGCACTTCGCTACAAGCGGCCATACAGGTGTTGCATCCAATGCAATCTTTCGGATCACCGATAACAAAACGATTCATATTTTCCCCCTATAAAAAGAGCTAGTCAAATAACCACCCTTTTCATAAGGATACTCTTGCAAAAAAACAAATCCCATATAAAAGTTTTTATTCTTTGACAGAGATCATACTTTTTTTCATTTTTATAAAATAGAGTAAATACAAGGATATAAACGCAGTAAAATAAATTTTATTAAAATGACAAAGCTGTTAATAATATTACCGTTTTGTAAAATTTTACTGCGAACACAAATAGGATTTATTATCAAATTCAAAAGGATAATTGAGGCAGAAAATAAAGAAGGAAGGCAACACATGGAAGGCATTGAATTACGCATTAAAGGCAAAGTGCAAGGCGTGGGATTTCGTCCTTTTGTCTGGCTATTGGCGAATCGGTACAAATTACGCGGCGATGTCAACAACGACGGGCAAGGCGTGTTAATCCGCCTGTTTGAGCCGACAGAACACCAATTGCAACACTTCCTGCATGATCTACAAACCCAACTGCCGCCCCTTGCCCTCATCACCGATATTCAGCAGCATGAAAAACGCTGGGAAAATCCACCGCACTTTGACGGCTTTGAAATCCGTGAAAGCGAAAACAACGCCATGGACACCCAAATCGTGCCGGACGCCGCCACCTGCCCCGCTTGCCTGAAAGACTTATTCGACCCGACCAATCGACGCTACCGCTACCCTTTCACCAACTGCACTCACTGCGGCCCGCGATTTACCATTATCAAAGCCATTCCCTACGACCGCAAAAACACCTCCATGGCGGCTTTCCCGCTGTGCGCCGATTGCGCCGCCGAATATAAAAATCCCGCCGACCGCCGTTTCCACGCCCAACCCAACGCCTGCCCCGTTTGCGGCCCGCACGTTTGGTTGGCGGATAAACAGGGCAACATGACAGATAAAAAAACGCCGATAAAAACCACCGCACTTTTATTGCAACAAGGCAATATCGTCGCCGTCAAAGGCATCGGCGGCTTCCATTTGGCGTGCGATGCCACCAACGCCGACGTCGTGCAATTACTGCGCGATCACAAACGCCGCCCGAGCAAACCGCTGGCACTGATGGTGCCGGATTTATCCTTTTTAACGGATTTAACGGAAGCGGAAACCACGCTACTCACAAGCACCGCTGCGCCCATTGTGCTATTGGCAAAACACAAAGTGCCGTCGCTGGCGGAACAGATCGCGCCGAAACTGAATGAAATCGGCGTGATGTTGCCAAGCAATCCGTTACAACATTTATTGCTGCGGGAAGCCAATCGTCCGCTGGTGATGACTTCCGCCAACCCGAGCGGGCAACCGCCGGTGCTGGATAACGAAAGTGCGGTCGAAAATTTAAGTGTTTTGGCGGATTATTTCCTCTGCCACAACCGCAACATTTTACAACGCGCCGACGATTCCTTAGTACGCGCCGCTTTCGACGGCACGGAAACCCTGCGCCGCGCACGCGGTTATGTGCCCGACGAAACGTTGCTGGATCACCACAGCCCGCGCAATGTGCTGGCGCTCGGTTCCGATTTAAAAAATACTTTCTGCCTGTTACGGCAAAACAAAGCCATCGTCAGCCAACACATCGGCGACACCTCGAACGAAAAAGTGCGGTCACAATTGGAAGCGAATATTGCCCTGTTCTGCCAAATTTACCAGTTCAAGCCGGAACGCATCGCCATCGACGCGCATGGCGGCTATTTCACCCACGAGGTCGGCAAACGACTGGCGGCAGAGCACAATATCCCTTGCGTCGAAGTATTGCACCACCATGCCCACATCGTGAGTGTTATGGCAGAACATCACTGCCACGAACAAGTCATCGGGCTTGCCTTAGACGGCATCGGCATGGGCGAAAACGGGCAACTTTGGGGCGGCGAATGCCTGCTGGCGGATGAAAAACATTGCCGTTATTTAGGCGGCTTACCCGCCGTCGCCCTGCCCGGCGGCGATCTTGCCGCCAAACAACCATGGCGCAACTGGCTCGCCCACTTACAGCAATTCGTGCCCAACTGGCAGGACATCGCTGCCCAAACCTGCGCCGATTATGACTGGCAGCTCCTCGCCTCCGCCATTGAACGCAAGCTCAACAGCCCACGCATTTCCTCCGCCGGACGCTTATTCGACGCCGTCGCTTTCGGCTTAGGCATCACCCCGCCGCAACTGAGCTGGGAGGGTGAAGCCGCCTGCCAATTGGAAGTGCTTGCTACCCAATCGCCACTCGCCCGTTTGCCGTTAAACGAAATTGACCTCCCGACGTTAATGCCGCTGAATGCGGAAAACAAATTGGATCTCGCCGAGTTCTGGCAAAGCTGGCTTTCCCTCAACGCCTCCAACGCCAACAAAGCCTTCATTTTCCATTACGCCCTCGCCGAAGGCTTTGCCAACTTGACACGCCAACAAGCCACGCAACACCACTGCCACACCGTCGTGCTCTCCGGCGGCGTGTGGCATAACCCATTATTACGACGGTTAATTAAGGAAAATCTGGCGGAGTTTAAGGTATTGAGCGCCCATCAGTTCCCGATGGGGGATGGCGGGTTGAGTTTGGGGCAAGCGGTGATTGCGAGTCAATTATCATCTTGCACCCGATAGATGAGTGACTTTTCTTTGTTTAGATAAAAACGCAAATATTTCCTCTCGCCCGTTTACGGGAGAGAGACCGACGGAAAGTGCGTCGAGCACTTGTAGTCAGAGAGAGGGGAAAACACCATTATTTTTCCCCTCTCCCTCCGAAAATTCTCCGAATTTTCTCCACCCTCTCCCGTAAACGGGCGAGGGGAAGTATCATGTGTGCGAGAGTCAAAAGTGCGGTCATTTTTCCATGCGTTTTATACGACATCCTCTGCTATACTCACCGCATCATTTCTTTTATCCACATCAATGTGAGGTTCCCCATGATCAACAAAGATACCCAACTCTGTATGTCCCTGTCCGGTCGTCCCGGCAATTTCGGTACGCGATTTCACAACTATCTTTACCAAAAACTCGGCTTGAATTTCATTTACAAAGCCTTCACTACCGATGACATCGAACACGCGGTGAAAGGCGTACGCGCCTTAGGGATTCGCGGCTGCGCGGTGTCCATGCCGTTCAAAGAAAGCTGCATGCCGTTTTTAGACGAAATCTCCCCTTCCGCCCAAGCCATCGAATCCGTCAATACCATCGTCAACGACAACGGATTTTTACGCGCCTATAACACCGATTACATCGCCATCGTGAAACTGATTGAGAAATATCAATTAGATAAAAATGATTCCGTGATTGTACAAGGCAGCGGCGGCATGGCGAAAGCGGTGGTGGCGGCATTTAAAAACGCCGGTTTCAAGAAAGTCAAAGTTTTCGCCCGTAACGAAAAAACAGGCAAACATTTGAGTGCGCTTTACGGCTACGATTACATCAATTCCCTCGCCAACCAAACCGCCGACATTCTCATTAACGTCACGCCAATCGGTATGCAGGGCGGCAAAGAAGCATTCGATCTCGCCTTCCCCGAAGCCATGATCCGCCAAGCCAAAACCGCCTTCGACGTGGTCGCCCTCCCCGCCGAAACCCCGCTAATCAAAACCGCCCAAGCCCTAGGCAAACAAACCATCTCCGGCGCCGAAGTCATCGTCTTACAAGCCGTCGAACAATTCGAACTCTACACCGGCAAAAGACCGGACGAAGCATTAATCGCCGAAGCTGCGGCATATGCGAGAAGGAATGTGTAAAGTGCGGTGGGTTTTGACGGTGTTTTTAAATTTTGATAGCGCGCGTCTCCCGACGCGTGCTACCTCAAAATATAAATAATACTTCTTGTACCTTATACTTTACTATTCGGAATAACCTACGCTAAAATCGCACCCTCTTTTAACGTAATATCAAGGAAATACAAATGAAATTTACAACGAAATTATTCATCGCCGCATTGAGTTTGAATATTTTAACCGCTTGCGGACCTAAGGGACCAAGTGAAGAACAAATTGCTGCTGAGGAGCAGGCGAAAGTAGTTTATGAAACGGCGAAAACGGATTATAAAAAATACAAGGAATGGCGAGCTTCGGCAAATAGCGCAATTCATTCAATAAATAAAACAGTGAGTGCAATACGCACCGAGAAAGATCCGAAAAAAGCAACCGAAATGTATGAAAATTTGGCGAAAGAATTTTCCGATGTTTCAGATAATTTAAATAAAATTCAATTTTCAGATGCCCGTTTTACCGCATTAAAAACAAAAGGTATAGAGGGCTTTAAAAGCATTTCTGAATTGTTTTTAGAATCAACTAAATACATTACAACAGAAATACCAAATGAAACCAGAGTGAAAATGGCAAATCGCCGTAATCAAGCCATCAATGTGATTAACAAAGAACTTGGGCAAATGGAAGATAAAGTCTTAAAAGAAATCAATGCGGATGCTAAAAAGTACAATGAAATCCGTAGTGCAAACGACAAATTAAGAAGAGGAGAATAAACCTCCAATAACGCCGACATCCATGTCGGTGTTTTTTGTTCACACATAGGGCAAACAACCAAAAAGCAACTCAAAATTCGGTGGGTTTTAGTGGAGTTTTGAATACTTTGCTGGCGCACGTTTCCTAACGTGTGCCTGAATATCAATTAGTTACAAGCACACGCTAGGAAGCGTGCACTATCGTGAGGTGATTGCGAGTTTGCAAATTGAATAGATAACACGTGTAGGGTGGGTTTGCTAACCCACCATAAATGAAGTCAAGATTTTATCGGTGGGCTGGCAAGCCCACCCTACAAGTTCTACAAATACAGCATTCAAAAGTGCGGTGGGCTTTGAGGTGTTTTGTAATTTGACGGTTTTATAGATAGCGCGCGTCTATCGAGGGGTTGTAAAAATCATTTAGATTTCTTATTTTTAACTAAAAATTTACTGCCTTGAATTTTAGTTTCAAACAGATCTATTGCCGAAATCAGTGCAGATACTTTAGCATATCCGTATGTTCGTGAATCAAAATCAGAACGAACTTTGGTCATGTATTGAACCATAGAACCTAAATATGCCCAACCATCATTATTAGCATATTCTGCAATTGCACTACGAATTAAATTCATTAGCGCCGTATCCTGTTTTAATTTGTTTACTGGCAAACGTTCCCTGTTTACAGAGTCTTTAGCATCATCAGTTTTAACACTCTTTTCTTGTTCAGAACTAATAGTTTCTTCAATATCAACATTAGCTAATTGCAAGTTCTCAACATAAATAAATTTATGACAAGCTTTACGGAACGCTTCGGGAGTTTTCTCTTCACCAAAACCATAAACCATAGCCCCACTTTCCCTAATACGTAAAGCTAATCGGGTAAAATCACTATCACTTGAAACAATGCAAAAACCATCAAAAATTCCGCTATGTAATAAATCCATAGCATCTATTACCATCGAAATATCTGTGGAATTCTTTTTCTTAGTATAAGAGAGTTGGTGCATTGGAATAATCGCATTTGGCAGAAGCAAATCTTTCCATTTTTTATTTAATGCCTCATCAGACCAATCACCATAAATTCTTTTTACGCTAGCAACGCCATATTTCGCAATTTCTTCAAAAACAGCTTCAATTACTTTCGGTTGCACATTATCGGCATCAATCAAGACTGCCAGTTTAGTTGTTTTTTCTAGTTCCATAGGTTTAATACTTATTATTGAGTTTAGTTAATTGTGGCAAAAATTTAACATATTTATACAAAATATGCTTTGATAAAAAATGTTTAAATTTTACTTCCGATAGCACCAACGTTCATACTGATGTCTTCTTTTTTGCCTAGGGTAACAAGTTACCCTAGGTTAGGCATAATTATTCCCCTTTGGGGAATTCAAAGTACAAAAGTGCGGTCGAAATCCCAAACGTTTTTCACATCACAAAAACACACCCAAAATCCACCGCACTTTTCCCAATAACGCTCAAAAAAACGGGTCCCCGTATAAATTGCCCGAACGACTTGGCATTTTTAGGAAAATTTCGCTTTGTCTGAGCCACGCAGTGGCGAGTCCGAAATCTTCCGTAAAGAAAATGACAACAAAGGGAGGAACAGCAATTTATCCGGGGTGTGTTCTTTGCTACTTTCTTGCACAAGCAAGAAAGTAGAATAAATCAACAAATCCTTGGCAACGGCTCATTCATCGGCAAATCCAACAACCGTGACTGCCCGAAGCTGCCTAACAATCGTACCTTTTTATCCGTGGTCACTTCTCCGATCACGGCGGCATTTTTGCCTAATTCATGGGAATGAAGTGCGGTCAGAATTTCAGGTGTTTTTTCAGGGGAGGCGATGATGACCAGTTTGCCTTCGTTGGCGAAGTTGAGGGCTTCTAAGCCGAGCAATTCACAAATGCCGCGCACTTCCGAACGAATCGGCAGGTCTTCTTCGTTCACTTGCATGCCTAATTGTTGGGCGGTGGCGAATTCATGCAGCACCGCATTCACGCCGCCACGGGTGGCATCGCGCACGGCTTTGACGCCGTCGATAGGACGTAACAAATCAATGAGCGGGGCGAGAACAGCGCAGTCGCTTTTCAGATCCGTTTGAATGCCGAGGCTTTCGCGTAAGTTGAGGATGGTGGCGCCGTGTTCGCCGAGTGTGCCGCTGACAATGATATTATCGCCCGCCGCAATGCGGTGCATACCCCAGTCGATGCCTTGTGGGATCACGCCAATGCCGCTGGTGTTGATGAAAATTTTATCTACCGCACCTTTTTGCACTACTTTGGTGTCGCCCGTCACCACCTGTACGCCGGCGGCTTGGCAGGCTTGCGCCATGGCTTGAATGATTTCTTTGAGTTCTGCGAGCGGCAAGCCTTCTTCCAAAATAAAGCCGCAGGAAAGGTATTTGGGGATCGCGCCGCATACGGCGACATCGTTTAGCGTGCCACACACGGCGAGCTTGCCGATATTGCCGCCGGGGAAGAAAATCGGGTCGATAACGAAGCTATCGGTGCTGAAAGAAAGCTGCGCCCCCTGCGCCATGAGTTCCGCCAGCGGCAAGCGGGCTTGGTCTTCCCCTTGGGCGAGAATGGGATTGTCAAAAGCTTCGACGAAATAATCCTGAATGAGTTTTTGCATGGCACCGCCGCCGTTGCCGTGCGCCATGGTGATAAAACCTGTCATTATTCTCTCCGATATTGATAGTAGGCGGCGCATGCCCCTTCCGAGGACACCATCAAGGCGCCGTAGGCGTTGTCCGGGTTACATTGCGTGCCGAATAACGGGCAATCGCAGGGTTTGCATTTGCCGGTGAGTACATCGCCGCAGCGGGAATTCGGGTCGTCCGCCACTTGTTGCGGATGACTGTGGAAATACACTTCCGCGTCAAAGCGCTTATAAGCGTCGGTGAGTTCCACGCCGGATTCTTCAATTTCGCCCAAGCCGCGCCATTCGCTGGATTTTTTCAGTTGGAACACCTCATGCATCGCCTTTTGCGCCAACAGGTTGCCTTCGGAATGCACGATACGTTTATATTGGTTTTCGATTTCACAACGCCCGTCCACGAACTGTTGCACCAACATCACGATGGCTTGCAAAATATCCAACGGTTCAAAGCCCGTAATCACGAACGGTTTGTGGTATTTGTCCACGATGGATTGATAAGGCGACGCGCCGATCACCATACTCACATGGCCGGGCGCGATAAAGCCGTCGATTTTCACATAATCTTGCGAAAGCAGGCTGTGCAGGGTGGGGATAATGGTGATGTTTTGACACACCACCCAGAAATTTTGCAGATTCAGTTTTTTCGCGTGTTGAAGGGTCACCGCCGCGCTCGGCATGGTGGTTTCAAAACCGAGGGAAAAGAACACCACGTTTCTATCGGGATTGTTCACCGCAATATTCAGCGCATCCAACGGCGAATACACGATACGCACGTCGGCGCCTTTTGCTTTGGCTTCCAGCAGGGAACCGCGCCGCCCTTTCACCCGCATGGCATCGCCGAAGGTACAGAAAATCACGCCGGGCTTTTGCGCGATTTCAATGCACACGTCAATGCGCCCCATGGGCAACACGCACACCGGGCAGCCCGGGCCGTGAATGAATTCGATACTTTTCGGCAGCAGGCGATCTAAACCGAATTTAAAAATCGTATGGGTATGCCCGCCGCACACTTCCATTAAATACAAGGGATTTTCCGGCGTAAAGTGCGGTAGTTTTTCCATGAGTTTTTGCAAACGCTCCACCAAACTTTTCGCCAGTTTCGGATCGCGAAATTCATCAATGAATTGCATAACAGTCTCCTTACTGCGCGATGATGTTAAGCGTTTTGCAACCAGTTCAACCAGTCTTTTAAACCTTCGCCGGTGGTGGCGGAAAGTTGAATCACGTCAATTTGCGGGTTCACCTGTTTGGCGTAGGCGATACATTTTTCTACGTCGAAATTGAGGTACGGCAACAAGTCGATTTTATTTAAAATCATCAACTTGGACGCAGCGAACATATGCGGGTATTTCAGCGGTTTGTCTTCGCCTTCCGTGACCGACAAAATCACCACTTTCGCTTTTTCGCCCAAATCGAATTCCGACGGGCACACCAAATTGCCCACGTTTTCGATAAACAGCAGGCTATCTTGTTTCGGCTCCAGTTTGAACAGCGCGTCGTTGATCATTTGCGCATCCAAATGGCAACCTTTGCCGGTGTTCACCTGAATCGCCGACACGCCGGTGGCGCGAATGCGATCCGCATCATTTTCCGTTTGTTGATCCCCTTCGATCACATAACAAGTGCGGTCGTTTTTCAGCGCGTTTAGCGTGGTGGTGAGCAAGGTGGTTTTGCCGGAACCCGGGCTGGACACCAGATTCAGCGCAAGAATGCGCTGTTGTTGGAAAAGAAAACGGTTGTGCGCCGCAATTTGATTATTTTTGCCTAATACATCCTGCTCGACTTTTAACAGGCGTTTTTGCGTTTCGGTCGCCTCTGATGGATGTTCTGCCGAATGAAATTTGAAATGAGAAAAGTCCGGATTTTTGACTGCACTTTGGGTGCCGTCATAATCATGATGAGAATGCGCCACTTCGCCGATTCTGACTTGTTCGGGATGGCCGCAACCACAAGTCGTACACATATTATCCCCCTGATTTATCGCTATAAAATAAGAATGTTATAAGGATAGCACAACGCCCGTGCGGGGTTTTGATTGAGATCATAAAGTCAGAATATCGTCCGCCAATTGCGCGGTAAAGCCCCGATGATGGGACGCCACCAACATAGGCAACGACAGTTCGCGCAAAAGTGCGGTCAGTTTTTCGGTATTTTTGCTATCCAATCCGTTGGTCGGCTCATCTAACAGTAACATTTTCGGCTGCATCGCCAACACGCCCGCCAGCGCCGTGAAATTTTTTTCGCCGCCGGACAACGTATGCACGGTGCGATCCTGCAAATGCGCAATACCCAAGCGTTCCAGTTGCTGCAAGGCGACGGCATACGCCTGTTGGCGCGAAAGTCCCTGATTCAACGGACCGAACGCCACATCGTCCAACACTGTCGGACCGAACAGTTGATCGTCCGCGTGCTGAAAACACAAACCGACGGTGCCTCGAAACGGCGCAAAATCGTTTTCTTCCCGACACAACTGCCCGAACAGGCGAATCTCGCCCCTTGTCACGGGCACAAAACCAAGCAACGCGAGCAACAACGTGGTTTTCCCCGTGCCGATTTCACCCTGCACGAAAAAACGTTGTTCCGCTTCAATTTGGAAAGACAGATTGTCGATAATCCGCCGTTCGCCCCGTTTAATTTGCAATTCGTTGACTTGTAAAATCGTCATTTTTCCCACTTCACTCTGTTCTGCTTAATCTTGTCTGCTCACCGAACCGAAAGCCCCGACATTTGAGGGCGATTTGCGCCGTTTCCGCTTTCAGCAAGGCATGCACCAACAACAGCGCCACCCGTTGCGCCGTGACATACAGGGTTCGGCGATTCACTCCGGCGCGATAACCCCGCGCGCGCATTGCCAAATCCATCTTTTGCCGTAACTCGCCCAACAGCGCAATATAACGCACCGTCAACACAAACAACCAAATCAGCTTTGGCGGCAGCGGCAGTTTGCCGATCGCCTGCACTAACACCGCGTCGTTCATTTTCCACAGCAACAGCCACAGAGAAAACAACAGCAGATTCATGCGCAAACTAATTAATAGCGCCGTTTCCATGCCAGCAGGATTCAGCTCAATGCCGTCGGCACCGATACGCCAGCTTAACGTTGCCCAAAGTAACAACGTGAAACCATTGAACACCAGCCAGCGTTTAATATAGGGGAAATAAGGTTCACGCCCGCGATAAATCAGTGCCGCCAAAAACACCAACGCCGCGCCGTTTAACCATAACAATAAAGAAGGCTGCGACAAGGCGCTGATCACCAAGCCCCAAAGAAACAGGTAAATCAAGCGTAAATGCGGCGCAAAAAAGTGCGGTGCAAAAAAACGCTGAAATCGGGTGCTCATTGCGCACACCGTTTGGTGTAGCCGATGGCTTTTTGTGAAGTGGCAATAGGCTGCAATGCGGTAGGATACATTTTACCGAGCAGCGAAATCACGCCGTAGCTGATGATGCCGTCCAGTACGAATACCGGCAAATGAGACAGCAACAGCAAGGCGATTAAATCTTGGTAATGTTTGCCGCCGTCCAACGCCAACACAAGGGACGCCAACGCGCCCGCACCGCCCACGCCGATTACGCCGACACCCACACCGGTGAGCAATTTCGCCATGCGGCCCATGTCCGGTTGCAAATAACCGCGCAATACATAATGCGCCGCCACCGCCGGCAGCGCCATGACGCACAAATTCACGCCCAACACGGCAAAGCCGCCGAAAGAGAAAAACAACACCTGCAACAACAAGGCAATAAGAAAAGCGGGGAACACCGCCCAACCGAGAAACAGCCCCGCCATGCCGTTTAAAATCAAATGAACGCTACCGATGCCCACAGGCACATGAATGGTGCCGGCGACAAAAAACGCCGCTGCAAAAAGCGCCGTTAACGGCAAACGTTCGTTATCCAGGCGGCGCAACCCCACTGCCACACCGACCACCGCCAAAGCCACTCCCGCCAAGAGCACCGGTGTGTGCAACACGCCTTCCGATAAATGCATTATTGATGTCCTTTTCTTAATTTACGGGCTTTCCACCAAGCGGCGATGCCCGCAATTCCCACAATGTAACCGATTCCGCCCAAAATATCGTGCAGATAAATTTTATCGCGCAACTGCGCAATGTCGCCGCGCAACAACAGCAGCGTTTCATCGTGCGTTTGATTCGCTACGCCGGACTTCGCCGTAACACGATCCGCCACCACCGTCGCCCGATGACCTTCCTCCCCTTCCACCACCACTTTTAAGGCGATATTCGGATCCGCCTTTAAGGGAAGGTGAAAATAACCGCCATTGTCGGTTTTGCCCGTCAGTAACGGTTGATTTTCCCCATGACGCAACACTTCCACATAGGTTTCGGCGGCGGGGGTCATATCGGAATAATAGGATTTTCCCGTGACGGTCTGCCCGTCATACTGGGCGAACACATAAAGGGCGTGCGCCAAGGCATGAGGGGCAGACAATAACAAGGGGAAAAGTGCGGTCAGAATACGCAGCGTTTTTTTCATTGCGCCCTACTCCGCCTCAAAGGTCAGCATATATTCCACCGAGCGGCGATCGTAATCGGGATTGCTTTTCACATTTTCCTCAAACTCCGCCCAGACTTTGTTGTAACCTGCCTGCGGCGTGAATTCGGCAATGCCTTTGTCGTTGGTCAGGTTAAACGGCGCGTCTTCGCCTAAGCCCACCTTGATGTTTTTCACCGGCTTGCCTTGATGCAATACCAGAATCGGCAACGGCTTACCGGCTTTCGGCTGCGCCTGCGGCACAAGCTCATATTCCATGTCGTGCGCCTTCATTGCTTGTTCGTCCCAATGCAATACCGCCTTGCCGAATTTAATCGGGTTCACGGCAAATTCTGCGCTCGGCTCCTGTTGTTTGCTTTTTTCTACAAATTTGCCGCTCGGCAGTTTTGACCAAATGCCGTTATCGAAACGAATAAACACCAGTGAGGCGTTATCGGCGTTGAGATAGGCTTCGCCTTGTTTGAATTGATAGGCAGCGTTGGTGATGTTGCCTTTGCTATCCAGCAACTTGATGGCTTTTAGCTTTTGTTCGGGATAAATTTCTGTCTGTTCATGACCAAATTTCACGACATATTGTCCTGCAGAATCCGCCTCCTTAACGGGCTCCAACCAGACGTTATGTGCGTTAGCGACGGACGCCGCAAAAAGTGCGGTAAAAATGGCTGTTGTTTTTGTGAATTTCATGTGATCTCTCCTTTTATCATTGAATTTAGCCCATGATAAAATATGAAGTAACTTTAGAATCAAGTATTTTTTTAAGAGAAATAGACGAAAAATGAGGAAGATAGCGAAAGGCAAAATGGATTCCGCGCACGACACAACCGCACGCGGAGCGATGCTTAAAGGGAGAAATAACTAATTCAATTCCGCCAACATGGCAACCACCATGTCGGAAGATTGTTTGGCGGCGAGGGGTAAAAATTCTTCAAAAGACATATTGGCTTTGCCGTCGCCCGCATCGGAAATGGCGCGCACCACTACGAAGGGCACATTAAAGGCATGACACACTTGCGCGATTGCCGTGGCTTCCATTTCTACCGCGATGACATTCGGAAAATCACGTTTAATTTGTGCCAAACGTTCGCCACCTTGAATAAAGCTGTCGCCGGAGCAAATTAAACCGCGTTTGACATGCTGCCCTTGTTGTTGTGCGACACGTTCCGCCAGCGCGACCAATTTTTCATCAGAAACAAAAGTGACGGGGCATGCAGGCAGCTGTCCTTTGGCATAGCCGAAAGCGGTTACATCGGCATCGTGATATTGGGTTTCAGTGGAGACAATCACATCACCGACGCTTAACCCTTCCGCCACGCCGCCGGCAGAGCCGGTATTAATGACAAGGTTTGGCTTGGCGAGTTGCAATAAGGCAGTCGTCCCCATGGCGGCGGCAACTTTACCGATACCGGATTGTAATAAAGCGACCTGTTTGCCGTGAATTTTGCCTTCATAAATTGTACCGGACGGCAGTTTTGTGACGTTTTTATCCGTCATTAAATTCACTAAAATTTCCACTTCCTGCGCCATGGCGCCCACAATACCAATTTTCATGTTTATCCTTGCATTATTGTTTTTTGTTGACTAAATAATCCAACACCGCGAGCGCATAATCGTCGTTATATAAGGTGCTGGCGGTCAGCACATATTTGCCGTTAATGATGACATAAGGGAAGGTGAACACGCCGTATTCTTCAGTCATCAATACGGCATCATCCACTTGTTGATGAACCTCATCGGAATGATACGCTTCCAGAAAACGATCGCGCTTAATCTCTTGCTTTTCCAACCAATGTAACAGATTGTCCATGTGGGACAGCTTGATGTAACGCTGTTTTTCCGACGTTTCAAACAGCAGTGCGGAAGAGACATTATCCGCATTTAACGCCTGCAAGCTAAAGAAAACGCCGGCGGTGAAGCGGGTTTTATTGGTAGCGACGGGATATTCCTCCAACACCACGCGATCACGGTTGATTTGCGTGTAAAGTTCTAAAATATCCTGCGCGGAGGAACAAACGCGACAATCGTAGTCAAAAAAGAATTGAATCGGGATGCGGTGATCGGCGCGGGGTGGGATGGCGATGGGTTCTTCGTAAGAGAAATAATCTTTGCCGTCTTCAAATTGCGGGGTTTCTTCGTCAATTAACACCTGGGAATCGGGCGCAACGGGCGCTTCGCCGACTTGCGCCACCGCAACTCCGCCTACGCATAATAAGATGATGAACAGTCCGACCCGCAACATTGCTTACTCTAATTCTCTAAAGGTTCAATATAATCAATTAATAACTGAATATCCCGATTTCCGCGAAATTCATTCACATCCAGCTTATATACCAGTTTTGCCGTTTTTATTGATAAATCAGGATAATAGCGCGTATCTACGTTAAATGCGATAGCGTCGATTAATGGTCCGCCCAGTTTGGGTTCCACCATCATTTTTAAATGTTTCTCACCCACCAAGCGCTGCTGTAAAACCTTAAATTCGCCGTCAAATAAGGGTTCGGGGAACGCTTGCCCCCAGGGCCCGCCCTGACGTAAGGTTTCCGCCGTAGTTAAATTCAGCTGATTCACCTGCAATTCGCCATCCGTCCAAATGCTGCCTAACAGCTGTTCCGGCGCTAATAATTCACTTACCGTGTCGTTAAAAATCCGTTGGAAATCGGCAAAATATTTTTCGGCAATGCTCAAACCTGCCGCCATGGCATGACCGCCGAATTTTAAAATTAAATCAGGGTGTTGCGAATAAACCCGCTCCAGCACATCACGAATATGCAACCCGGGAATGGAACGGGCGGAACCTTTCAAAATGCCGTCCTGATCCTGTGCAAAGGCAATCACCGGGCGATGAAATCGGTCTTTAATGCGCGAAGCCACAATGCCCAGCACGCCTTGATGCCAATCCGCCTGATACAACACAATAGCATGCGGCAACCGATTCTCAAGTGCGGTCAGATTTTGGCATATTTTTAGCGCTTCCAGCTTCATGCCCTGCTCAATTTCTTTACGCGCCTGATTTAAGCCGTCTAATTCTAACGCCAACGCACGGGTGGTTTCCATGTCCTCCGCCAACAACAATTCCACGCCCACGGACATATTATCCAAACGCCCCGCCGCATTTAAACGCGGCGCAATGGAAAAACCTAAATCCGACGCGGAAAATCCTGCCAACTCCCGCTTCGCCACCTCCGCTAAGGCGCGAATACCACAACGACAACGCGCCGCCTTAATGCGCGCCAAGCCTTGATACACTAAAATGCGATTATTTTGATCCAACGGCACTACATCGGACACCGTACCCAAGGCAACCAAATCCAACAGCTCGGTGAAATTCGGCTGATTTTTCGCATCAAATATGCCAAGTTCGCGGAATTTCGCCCGCAAAGCGAGCATGAGATAAAAGGCCACGCCTACGCCGGCAAGATTTTTTGACGGAAAACCGCAATGCGCCAGATTCGGATTCACAATCGCATCGGCGGGCGGCAAGGTTTCCGGCGGCAAGTGATGATCGGTGATAATCACGTCCACGCCCTGCGCTTTTAAAAACGACACGCCGTCATGAGAAGACACTCCGTTATCTACCGTAATTAACAGCTCAACATCCAGTGTCAAGGCTTCCTGCGCCACGGCGACACTGAGCCCATAACCTTGCTCAAAGCGATTCGGCACCAAATATGCCACGTTAGCAAAACCCAGCTGACGCAACGCCAGCACCGCCAAGGCCGTACTGGTGGCACCGTCCGCGTCAAAATCACCGACGATGACGATTTTCTGCTGTTTTTGATAGGCTTCAAGCAGTAATTCCACCGCCACATCCATGCCCGACATCAGATTCGGATTGTGAATGGCGGCTAAAGTGCGGTCTAATTGGCGGGCGTTTTTAATGTGGCGTGAACGATAAAGACGATCCAATAACGGATCGTCACAGAGTTTATCGCCTACCGGCACCTCACGACGTAAGATTCGTTTTTGCACGACGAGCCTGCGTTAACCTTCTAACTCGGCTAATAAATCCGCCGGTTTCATGTAACCGCCGATAGATTCGCCGTCAGAGGTGATGATAGTCGGTGTGCCGGTTACGCCGAATTGAACGCCGAGCAGATAATGTTTTTTCACTACATTCGGGGTTTTCAATTCTTTCGGCAAATTGCCTTTTTCCGCTTCGTTTAGCGCGAACGCCGGATCTTTCGCGGTAAAAATCGCTTCCATTTGACCTGCGGTTTGGCTGTTAAGACCGGCGCGCGGAAACGCCAAATAACGCACGGTAATGCCTAAATCATTATATTCTTTGATTTGTTGATGTAACAAATGGCAATAGTGACAAGTAATATCCAGGAATACAGTGACTACGTGCTTTTCGTTTTTTGCAGGATAAACAATCATTTCGCTTTTCAGAGAATTCAATTTATCCACCAATACTTTATTTGTGACGTTGCTGATGCCTTTATCGGTTAATTTGTAGATTTTCCCTTGCAATAAATATTCACCGTCTTCGCTGGCATAGAACACGCCTTGGTCGCTCACCACGGTTTTTAAACCTTTAATCGGCGAAGTTTGAATATCAATGTCTTTCGCGCCTAATTTTTCCAATTTGCTTTTCAGCGCGGCATCGTTCGCCGAAACGCTAAATGAAAGGGCGACAAGAGAAAGTGCGGTCAAAATTTTCTTCATTTTTTTGTTCCTAAATTGTGAAAATGACCGTGAATTATAAAAGTAATTGGGACGTTATGCAAAAAAGACCAAAATTTTAAAAATTAATTGAAAAATAAAAATACTTGACAGACACCCTAGGTTTTTCTTTACAATGACGCCCGTGTAATTTTTTACACAAATTCATCCTATAAATTACTTAAAAGGTATTTAAAAATGAAAAAATTATTAAAAATGACAGCTATCGCAGCCTTAACTTTCGCTTCAGTAAGCGCATTTGCCGCTTCTCAACAAGCAGAAGAAGTGAAAAAATTTCAAGCGTGGGAAGAAACAGCGACCTCAAAACTTGAAGCCGAATTTGATGCTGTAACTCAAGCCGCAGGTGTTAACGATGTAGCGAAAACTGAAGCAGCGATTGCAGCATTTGATAAAAAATCAGCCGAACTGACCGCAGAATTAGATGCATTAGGCATTAAAAGCGAAGAAGTTAGCCCGCTTGTCGGCCAATACAAAGAGTACTTGAGTGCTGAGAAAGCACTGACGGATGTGCTTTTAAGTCAAGCTAAAAAACCGGCAGCGGAAAACCTTGAAAAAATCCAGCAAGGGGTTGCTGATGCTAATGCGAAAAAAGACGCATTTGACAAATTAGCCGAGCAATTGGAAGAAAAATTCCCTGCTGACGAATAATGCATTTTTAATAATATGAATTTCAAACCTTATTCATTCTTTGTGAATAAGGTTTTTTATTCCTTCACAACCTACCAAAAGCCCACGAAATCCCTTATAATCCCGCACTTAATTTAGTCTTTATCACATTCATTATCATGTTTGAAATTAATCCTATCAAAAATAAAATCACCGATTTAACCGACCGCACTTCGGTGCTTCGGGGGTATCTTTGACTTCGACGCCAAAACGGAGCGTTTAGAAGAAGTTAACGCCGAATTGGAACAGCCTGATGTGTGGAACGACGCAGAGAAAGCGCAGGCGCTCGGCAAAGAACGTGTTTCTTTAGAACAGGTGGTCAACACCATTAAAAACCTCGAGCAAGGCTTGGAAGATGTGGATGGCTTGCTTGAGCTTGCCGTGGAAGCGGAAGATGAAGACACCTTCAATGAAGCTGTCGTAGAATTAGACGAACTGGAACAACAACTCGCAAAACTGGAATTTCGCCGTATGTTCAGCGGTGAACACGATGCCTGCGATTGCTATGTGGATTTACAAGCGGGCTCCGGCGGTACTGAAGCGCAAGACTGGACGGAAATGTTGTTGCGGATGTATTTACGTTGGGCGGAAAGCAAAGGTTTCAAAACCGAATTAATGGAAGTGTCCGACGGCGATGTGGCGGGTTTAAAATCCGCGACTATTCGTGTCAGCGGCGAATACGCTTACGGTTGGCTACGCACGGAAACCGGCATTCACCGTTTGGTGCGTAAAAGCCCGTTCGATTCCAACAACCGTCGCCATACGTCTTTCAGCGCGGCATTCGTGTATCCGGAAATTGATGACGATATTGATATTGAAATCAACCCTGCCGATTTGCGTATCGATGTGTATCGCGCCTCCGGTGCGGGCGGTCAGCACGTCAACAAAACCGAAAGTGCAGTGCGAATTACGCATATGCCGAGCGGTATTGTGGTGCAATGTCAAAATGGGCGTTCCCAACATCAAAATAAAGATCAAGCCATGAAACAATTAAAAGCAAAATTGTTTGAAATGGAAATGATGAAGAAAAACGCTGAAAAACAAGCGATGGAAGAAAGTAAATCCGACATCGGCTGGGGCAGCCAAATTCGTTCTTATGTGTTGGACGATTCCCGCATTAAAGATTTGCGCACCGGCGTGGAAAATCGAAATACCCAAGCCGTGTTGGACGGTGATTTGGATCGTTTTATTGAAGCGAGTTTAAAAGCAGGCTTGTAATCTGCAAGAACCAATGTAGGGTGTGTGGATTGGCACAATCCACGCACGTATTTGATCATTAAATTCTTCGTGCGTGAACCTACGGTTCACACACCCTACAAAAAATTAAATTAATTTAAGAAAGGTAAACAAAAATGTCAGAACAAGAAGTAAAAGAATTAGACCTGAACGGCGAAATGCTCGTTCGTCGTGAAAAATTAGCGGCATTACGCGCCAAAGGTAACCCATTTCCGAACAAATTCCGTCGTGATGCGTTAGCACAAGACTTACACGCACAATACGATGCGGAAGAAGGCGAAACGTTAAAAGAAAAAAACATTGAAGTTGCCGTTGCCGGTCGTATTATGACCCGCCGTGCAATGGGTAAAGCTACGTTTATCACTATTCAAGATATGAGTGGTAAAATCCAACTTTATGTGGCGCGCGATAACCTGCCTGAAGGCGTGTACAAAGATGATGTCGGTCACTGGGACTTGGGCGACATCGTGGGCGTAAAAGGCACGTTATTCAAAACCAAAACCAACGAACTCACCGTGAAAACTACCGAAGTTCAATTATTAACCAAAGCGCTTCGTCCGTTGCCGGATAAATTCCACGGCTTGACCGACCAAGAAGTGCGCTATCGCCAACGCTATTTAGATTTAATTTCTAACGAGGAATCCCGCCGCACTTTTATTATTCGTTCTAAAGTGGTAGCCGGTATTCGTGAATACTTTATTTCGAAAGGTTTCTTGGAAGTAGAAACCCCAATGTTACAAGTAATTCCGGGCGGTGCGGCAGCGCGTCCGTTCGTGACTCACCATAATGCGCTAGACGTAGATATGTACCTACGTATCGCCCCTGAACTTTATTTAAAACGTTTAGTCGTGGGCGGTTTTGAGCGCGTATTTGAATTAAACCGCAACTTCCGTAATGAAGGCGTTTCCGTTCGTCACAACCCTGAATTCACTATGTTGGAATACTACCAAGCCTACGCGGATTACCACGATTTAATGGATAACACCGAAGAATTATTACGCAAACTTGCTATCGATATTCTTGGTACCACCATCGTGAAATACGGCGAATACGAATTCGATTTCGGTAAACCATTCGAACGTATCACACTACATGATGCGACCATCAAATACGGTGCAGACAAAGGCATTGTGAAAGAAGATTTATACGATATTGATCGCGCCAAAGCTGTTGCTAAACGTTTAGGTATCGAAGTACAAAAATCTTGGGGTTTAGGCAGCATTGTGAATGCGATCTTTGAGGAAGTAGCGGAACATCACTTAATTCAACCGACGTTCTTAATGGCACATCCTGCGGAAATTTCACCGCTTGCCCGTCGTAACGATGAAAATCCGGAAGTCACCGACCGTTTTGAACTCTTCATCGGCGGACGTGAAATCGGTAACGGTTTCTCAGAATTAAACGACGCGGAAGACCAAAATGAACGTTTCGATGCGCAAGTTGCCGCAAAAGAAGCGGGTGACGATGAAGCCATGTTTAAAGATGAAGACTTCGTGGTTGCATTGGAGCACGGCTTACCGCCAACAGCCGGCGAAGGGTTAGGTATCGACCGCTTGGCAATGCTCTATGCCAACGCACCGTCTATCCGCGATGTGATTTTATTCCCGGCAATGCGTCAGAAATAATTCAGAGATAAAAGTGATGACCTCCCGGTCATCACTGATTTTGTAGTTCGCAAACCTCCTACATAAAAAAACTAGGTATCACATGACATTTCAACCTTTCCTTTCAAAATTCCCTTGTGATCACCGATTGAATTTTATTCGGGTGGCAGTGCCTAAATAAATATTAACCAGATTAACAGGCTGAGTATGTTTAAAGTTTCTAAAGAATTTAGTTTTGATATGGCGCATCTGCTGGATGGACATGACGGGAAGTGTCAAAATTTACACGGACACACTTATAAATTGCAGGTAGAAGTGCACGGCGATTTGTATCAGGATGGTGCTAAACAAGGCATGGTGATTGATTTCAGCGATTTGAAGAAAATCGTGAATAACGCCATTTTAGCGCCGATGGATCACGCTTTTATTTACGATCAAACCAGCGAGCGGGAAAGCAAAATTGCCATCTTATTACAAGAGCTCAATTCCAAAACCTTCGGTGTGCCGTTTCGCACCACGGCGGAACAATTAGCACAATTCATTTTCAATCGATTGAAATATCAGGAAGACCTTCCGGTCTCTGCCATTCGTTTATGGGAAACGCCCACCTCTTTTTGTGAATACGAGGAATAAGTGCGGTGCAAAATAACAGTGTTTTTATGCCTTCTTACAACATCGTTGAAATTTTCGAAAGCCTGCAAGGCGAAGGCTTTAACACCGGCATGCCGAGTATTTTCGTGCGTTTTGGCAAATGCAACCTTGCCTGTCCTTGGTGTGACACCAATTACAATCAGTTTGAGCGCATGACGCTGGCGCAGGTGATGGAAGAAGTGCGGTCGTTTTCCGCCAAGAATATCATCATCACCGGCGGCGAACCGACCATTGTGCCGAATATAGATGTTCTACTCGACCAAATGAAATCGGAAGGTTATTTTCTCGCTATCGAAACCAACGGACTAAAACCGATTCCGCCGCAAATTGACTACATCGCCACTAGCCCGAAACGGTTATATCAACATAAATATGAACAGCGTTGCATTGATTTCGCCCACGAAGTCCGTATTGTGGCGGATGAGAATGTGCTGGCATTTTGTGAGCTGATTGAAACCAAAATCCGCGCGGACCGCTATTACCTTTCTCCTTGTGAAATTAACGGCAAAATGAATTTGCTGGAAACCATTACTCAATTAGGGTTATTAAACCAACGTCCAAACAAACCCAAATGGTTATTAAGCGTACAAACGCACAAATTAATCGGTATCGAATAAACTTTTTCTACTAAATTGTTAAGTTTCACTTGATCGCTATATATTTATTTGTATAATGAAGGCGTTTTTATTTAAGATAGTCGTCATTCTTAAACACAGTGGCCGGTGCAAACACTCCCCCACGTCTTTAACAAAAGATATTCGCACCGGCCATTTTTTTCTTCTTATTCCCCATCAAAGCCATTATCATTACGCCATTCGTTTTCTTCACTCAGAGAATTTTTATGCACAATTTAGCCCTTGAAAATTTACTTAATCAAAAACTCAACAGCAACGCCATCAACGACTACGCGCCTAACGGATTGCAAGTGGAAGGTAAGCCCGAAGTCAAAAAAATTATCACCGGTGTCACCGCCAGCCAAGCCTTAATTGACTACGCCATTGCGCAAAAAGCCGACGCATTACTTGTTCATCACGGTTATTTCTGGAAAAGCGAAACACCTTGCATTCGCGGCATGAAAGGCAGACGAATCAAAGCCTTATTGGTGAATGACATCAATTTATACGGCTACCATTTGCCTTTGGACGTTCACCCGGAGCTCGGCAACAACGCCCGACTCGCCCAATTACTCGGCATTGAAAACCTCCAACCGTTGGAACAAGGCGCGGTCAGTATTCCCGTGTGGGGCACATTAAAAGAACCGCTCACCGCCGAACAATTTGCCGAACACATTGAGCGCGTATTAAACCGCACGCCGCTAATTTGCACGGAAAACGGACCGCACTTTATCCGCAAAGTCGGCATTTGTACCGGTGGCGGACAGGGTTATATCGACCTTGCTGCGGCTCAAGGATGCGACGCATTCATCACCGGCGAGGTTTCCGAACAAACCATCCATTCCGCCAGAGAACAAGGGATTCATTTTTTTGCCGCCGGTCACCATGTCACCGAACGCTACGGCGTGAAAGCCTTAGGCGAATGGCTGGCAAAAGAATATGGCTTTGAGGTGGAATTTAAGGATATAGATAATCCGGCGTAAAAATTTGTGAATAAGATCGCAAAAAATATATATACACTGGGATTGAACTAGGTAACTAGACCGTTACATTTACCATTAAAAAAACTTTTCAAGTTTAAAGTAGATTTCGTTTTTGTTGTAGGAATATAGCCAATCTACATTACTGCGTACTTTAGTGTGTTTATAGTTAAGACTTGGCACAAAGCCCCAAAATTCCCAGCGGGGGATTTTTAACGAAACATTGTAAATCTGTTCGTTATCCTTGCGTTTAGCATCAAGCAAAGCATCGTAAGCGCGATAACGAGTTTGACGCAAATTTGCCGACAAACCGAGATCAATACCGAAACCTGAAGCTAAATCGGCGCCGAAATAAACGCCGTAACGTTGATATTTATCGGAATCAAATGCTGTTCCACCCTTGCGACTATAATTCATTCCGCCCAATAATGTGACGTTTTCATTAAACGCAAAAACTTGTGTACCAAATAGTGAAAACAGCTGCCCGTCATAATAGCGGTACTGTTTATTTTTATGACGTTCATTTTTATATTCCAAGGTCAGCATGGAATAAAGACGTTCCAGATTATTAAAGGCATATTCCAGCCGTGTGCCTTTGCGGGTGAGGAATACATGATTGCCGTAATGTACGCTTTCAAAAACGGGTAACAAACTTAAACTATGTTGTCGATCACGATAGCCGTAACCTAGACCAAATGAGAAATTATGCTCGGTATCAGTAGAATTATTACGATAAATATCGCCGTATCCTGACGCTTTGAAACTTAACCCGTGATGACCGGTGAGATTGTGATATTTATCCAAAGTCGCTTCATATTTTAAACCGCTGGCGGAGCGCATTGGTTCCGCTTCGCGGGTGTACCGATATTCAAAACCAAACAGCGGATCATAGGCAGTTAACTCGACTTTTTTACGGGAAGTCTGATTAATATTGCGTGTATAGCCAAAACCTAATGCAAAGGAACCATGCCAGCTTTCACGATTATCCAGCTCTGCTTGATAGTTTTTTACTTTTTCCATCACGTTCGGGTTATCGGGCAAATCAATTTCAGCAAATAAGCGACGTGAATTTTTCAATTGATAATCAGCAAAATAAAGACGCGCCAAATCCAGCTTACCGCGAGCAAAGTGCGGTTCGTTTTCCACGAGTTTCTTATACTTGTCGATGGCTTGCGTCCAGCGATTCTGATTGAGATCGATATTGGCTTCGGCGAATAAGATCATGCCTTCTTCTGCCTGTGGTTGAATCCGATAAAATTCCAGCAGCTGTTGAATTGCCTGCGTATCTTTATTGTTAATCGACGTAAGCAGCGCGAGTGTTAAGTCTTCAAAGGTATTAATTTCAAATTGTTCTTCCTGTTGCTGTCCGCTGAAGAAATTATCGTCGTTAACGATTTGTCGCTCCTGTTGCTGACGCTGCAATTCCGCTTGCTGACGCAATTTCACATCCGTATCAACCTCCGCCCCCCACAACGCACTGGTGACACTCAACCCCAATAATAATGCTAATTGATAACGCATAATCTCTCCACAATTCATATAAACTAAAAGCCCTTTCCACCGACAGATGAAAAGGGCTAATTCGAGTCATTATTCATAAATAGCTATCCTTATTTTTTCGTACCGCCGAAGGCTGTGTTGTATTGATTATGTGCACCGAAGTCCGCAATACCCGCTAAAGCGGCAGCTTGGTTGCCGTAGAAGTGACCTTTTGAAATGCCGTTCACGCTGTTATTGGCTTTTGCCGTGCCGTTAAATGAAGCGTCGGCATTGATTTTGGAGTTTACCGCAACAGATAAACCGCTTCTGGCAATCGTACCATTCAAAGTCTTAGCACCAAAGTCAGCTTTCATTTCACCTTTCAACACGGCAGTGTTCGGACCACGATGTTTATTGATACCAACCACGGTGTAAGTGGCTTGACCGGATTTTGGTAACTGTGCGGCAGTTGTTGGATTGGAACCTGCATAGTAAACGGTGTATTTGGAGGATTGTGCAGCTGCATTTTTACTATTGCGTGGTACATCTTCCCAGTCACCGAACCAGACATCTTGATTGCCCACTTGTTTGAAGGACATTCTGCCGAGATCTCGGTGTTCCGGCATCATTGGTACAACGGCAAAAGCCTTAGGCATTGCATACATACGGGCAACATAGACTTGATTACTGTCCTTTGTGGCTACGGAACTAGGAACATACCATTTGCCAGCCATAGATGCTATTTTACTGAAAGACTGGTATTTATTGTTAGCTGTATTTGTATCTTTAGCTACTTTAGGATATGCAATATCTATCCCAGCTTTTGCTTTATCTTGGGTTGAATTTCCCACCTGCACATATTTGGTTTTATCAGTTGTACGACTTACTCCACCAACCGTTGCCGCACTTGCAGTTCCAACCATAGTTAATACGGCGATAGCAATTGTTGTTTTAGTTAACATTCTCATAGATTGTTCCTCTATAAAGTGAATTGAAATAATTGATTACCTTTTGTCGCGTAACATCTTATTAACGACGAATTAACTATAGTCTAAAGTCTTGACAAATACAAATGATAATTTTTATCATCTAATTAAAAACTCGCCGTTAACCCTAATTTAATGGTTCTACCCGGTGCCGGCATGGAGGAGCGGGCAAGCGGATCTAAATAATAACGGTCAGTTAAATTTGTGCCGACAATTTCTAAGGACAGGTTGCTATTCACTTTGTAATTGATATACGCATCAAATACGGACACCGGTTGCCAACGGACTTCATTGCCGCCATATTCATAAAATCCGGCTTCACGCAATGAACGCGTTCTACTGTTTTTTACTCTGCTGTGATATTGCCAGCGGGCACCAATTTCTAATTTTTCATCAAAGAAACGCATACCAAAATTTGTAGTGATGGAATATTTTGGTGCTATAGCATTTTTAAGATAGCCATTTTCATTTCCGCCATTCACACAGGTAGGATATGTTTTAAAACTGCGGGTATCCGGATCCACGGTAAACCAACCATAATCCATGACCGCACTGTAACGATCACAGAATTTATTTTTAATGTTATAGACCACACTAAGATCAGCAAAGATGCGCCCCGAATCATAACGGGTTTGCAATTCAAGTCCGGATAAAGTGCGTTTATCAAATTGGGAAATGGTATAGTCTGAGGAGCGGTCAAAAATATTGTGGGTCACATTATGGAAATAATTTAATTTTATATCGGCAGAACGTAGTTCGGGGAAGAAACCACGCAAATCATGGACATAACCTACTTCCCAATTTTTGCTATGTTCCGGTTTATGGCGATATAGCGGTCTCACAGTCACATTAGAATAACCGATAGTATCTTCATAAATACTCGGCATGCGTTTAACTTCATCATAACGCACATAAATACGGCTATTTGGTGTAATCAAGAAGGTTGCACCGAAGGACGGTGCCCATGCGTGATCTTTACGTTCGGCTTTGAGCATTTCCTGATATTCTTCTTCAGTAATAACTTCATCCCCAAGTTCAGTAACTTCCGGTAACGTATAGTAATACACCTCTTTACCATCGATTTCGGAGATAACCTTTCGGTTTAACATTTCAGAACTAATTCGACCGTCATAATATGGAAATTTTTCAATAGGGAATCTTTCTCGCCCGGGTTCGCGTCGCCAATCAATGCTCACATCCTTAACCCTAATTTCATTATCTTCCGTTCGAGTCATCAAATCATATTTGGCTTGATCTTCCAAAGAAAGAGCATGATATGCCGCCCAATGTTCATCAACATTAAGTGTTCCACCGCCATTAGGATCTTCAATCATCTCAGGTACAGAAGTGAAAAAGTCTCTTTCCGCTTTTGTGGCAAGACGCCCCATCGTGAAACGCTTACCTTGATTAAGCGTGATATTCTCTCTGTTTGTATTAGCCGCCTTCATACTTAACCCATTATCTTTTGATTTATAGTGGGTATAACGGGCACCTGCGGAAAGCAATAACCAGTCCGTAGCTTGATAATCAAATTTAAAACCGGCATTAAACTCGTTCCGATTGCCATAGCGACGACCGTTATATTCTGTTACCCCATTAGAGATTTGACTATAACCAGAATCAGGATCACCAGTTAAATAACGATATTGATCCCATAGCGGGAATAGACTATTGGAATCCAGTGTTTCCCTCTTATAGTTTGCCATTACGGTTAGGTTAAGTTTCGGAGTAATTGTTAAGCGATTACTAAAATTAATCCCCCAATGGTTATCTTTTGAAAATTGAGCTTGTGTTGGCATAGTGTTAAAAATACCGTTTATGTTTGGAACGGTGGGTTTAATTTGTTGTTTTAGCCTTTCCACTTCAGGTTTTAATTCGGCTATTTTTTGTTGACGGGTTTCCTCTACTGCTTTCATAAAATCAACTTCAGAAATCGTTCCTTCCTGATAACCATACCAAAGATTTGGATCCAGTAAATAGTAATCAACCCACTTTTGATAATCGTTACCTTGGATAATCGTATAGTTCGTATTTTTTTGATACCACTGCCCCCAAGCCATATCAAAAGCCGTATCACCAAATAGTACATCTCCCGGAGAACCGTTAGAGGTATTGGTCATGCCGTCATTAAAAACTGCCCAAACACCTACCTTTAAATTAATCCAACGATTATCTTCCGGATTGTATTCATAATCGAAATTCACTGCTTTTTGTTTCACTTCCGATAGCGGCCATTCCAGCACAGTCCCCAAAGTCGCCATGGTTTTTGTTAAACGGGAAGGCATAATTTCTCCGTAATTAATCTCACTTTGACGATAACCTAAACTGAGTTTTTGTGTCGGAGTAGGTTGGAATGACGTTTTAAACAGATAGGATTTGGTTTCAATAGATGTATTTGGCATCTCATTACCGGGTTTATATACAGCACCCATAATTGGAATATAAGGATCATCAAACTGAGCCAAATTTGTTTGTTCAATATCTTTCCAAGTAATGTCTCTACCGTATTTTTCTGCGCCTTTTTTACCGGCAAAATAATTACCTTTATTGCGATAAGCATAAGCTGCCAAAAAATCAAATTTATCTTCTTTTACCGCCGCCGCAAAACGATAGGCATAGTCTTTAAAAAAATGATTTCGCCCATGGGAGCGTGGTGGTAACCCTTCATTATCACGAAAGAACATTGCCCATTCGCCTAACTGAACTTCACCTGCATTTGGCAAAGTACGGTAATCCACCCCCATAGGGAAAGGATGTTGACGACGCTTAATAGAATTATTGGCGGTTTCAGTTTTAAGTTCGAAACCAAATTTTTCACCCGGTTTTACAATATCATCCACTTCCAGCGTTTTCATTTTAACTGCACCTCCGGTTCCGTTATGCAAATCCGATGTTAACGCCGGTCCTTTTTCCACGCTAATGCTACTAACTAAAAACGGATCAATATAGTTACGGTTTTGTATTCCTGCAAAGCCCCGCCAAACAGTAATAGATTGTTCTGTGCCATCAACAATAACCGGAATTCGTCCTTGTCCCGATACGCCTCGAATATTCGGATCTAATGCACCACTATTACGGGTGTCACCGCTATACACCCCATTAATCCCGTTAAACAATTCGCCTACCGAATGCCCTTTATAGGTCTCGATTTCTTTTTTGCTTTTATATTCGGTAACTTGATCTTTCAGGAATACTTCGTCTTTGCCTTGTTGCGCTTTTTGTTCCGCCTGTCCGCTCACCGTAATGGTTTCCAACGTTTCGGTATTTGCTTCTTCGGCGTAAAGCGCCAGATGAATCGACAATGCCAGAGGGCAGATAAGTAAAGATATTTTGGTTTTCGTCTCCATATATTTCTCCCGAATTCTCAAATATGAATAATTATCATTTATAGAAATGAGAAACATAGTTAATTGGTCAGTTATTTGATGTCAATAGAAACGGTTGGAAAATTGTTAAATTATGATGTTGATCACAGAATTATGAGGAAAGAAGGAGAAGAAGGAAAAGTGCGGTCGTTTTTTTAGATGTTTTTACGCCAAAAGATAAAAAAGGTCGCACACTATGCGACCTTTTTATCAAACGGCTTACAACAAAATCTCCGCCAGCAATCCCGCTCGGTTGCCGTTCGGATCCGTTGTGTTTTTTAACCGCACTTTGTAATGGTGTAGCTCGGCGATGCGGTAAACGATGGATAACCCCAAGCCGCTACCTTTTTCATTTTGTCCTGCCGGGCGATAGAAACGCTGTCCGAGTTTGGCAAGATCGACCTCTTCAACGCCGCCGCCGTTATCTTCCACGGAAATCTTTGATTTTTCTAACCGCACTTTAATGTGGCTACCTTGTGGACAATAACGAATAGCGTTGTCGATGAGATTACGCAACATTAAAGAAAGTAACAAGGACTGCCCCGATTTAGCCTTCGGCACGGAAATTTCTTCAAATTCAAGGGTGATTTGACGTTTTTCCGCATGGAAATACAATTCGCCGATGAGCGACGGAATGATTTGCTCCCAATGAATGTCCTGCAAATTGTCCAATTCTTTCAAGCTGTCTAAACGGGAAAGGGTCAATAATTGTTCAATAAGCTGACTGGCACGATCAATGCCTTTGGTGAGATTATCCAGCGCCTGTTCACGCACATTGGCGTCATCACCGGCGATTTGCGCCACTTCCGTTTGAATGCGTAAAGCGGCAAGCGGACTACGCAATTCATGGGCGGCATCGGAGGTGAAACGGCGTTCGCGCAATAACATGCTGGAAGTGCGATCAAAAAACTGATTCAAACTTTGAATGAGCGGCAGAATTTCCGTCGGAATATTTGCGGTGTTCAATAACGTGGTGTCGTCAGGCGTGCGCTGCGCCACTTGTTCGCCGATTTGTTTCAGGCTTTTCAATTCCTTACGAATAATCAACCCAAGGGCAATTAACAAAAACGGCAACCCGGCAAACCAAATCCACATTTGCCCGAATACCATTTTATTCACTAAATCATCGCGATATTCCTGCTCCTGCCCCACGGCGATCATAAGCGGCCCGTCGCCCACCGGAAGCCAGAAAATGCGCCACTCGTCATCGTCTTCCCGCAAACGGGCTTGGCTGAAGCCACGTTCCGGCGCGAAAATAAAGTTTTCGCCGTTTTCGCCGTCGCTCAACAAAATATCCCCGTCCGGCGCGAAAATGGCAAACGCCAACGCGTCATCTTCAAAATCCGGTCTTTTAAAACCGCGACGTTTGTGAGGCGGTTTGCCACGGTGATGACCGATTAAAATCGTACGCAAATCGGAAGACGCCAACCGCTCGGCGAATAAAATTTGTTGTGCATCAAATACTTGATTCACTTCTTTACGCACCTGAAACCACGCCACTGCGGTGGAAATCAGCCACACGCATACGGACACCAAAGACAAGGTGACAATCAGGCGGAAACGCAAGCTATAATTATGCCAGTTCGTCAGTTTCATCATTTTTTCCCAGCGCATAACCCACGCCGTGTACGGTGCGAATAAATTGTTTGCCCAGTTTTTGGCGCAAGTTATAAATATGCACTTCCAAGGCGTTACTGCTCACTTCGTTATCCCAGTTATAGAGTTTATCTTCAATAAAATCGCGGGTCAGCACACGTTCTTTGTTCAGCATAAAAAGCTCAAGCAGCTTATATTCGCGGGTGGTTAAAGCGATTTCCCGATCGTACAGGAAAACTTTGCGTTGGTTCGGGTCGAATTTAACCCGGCTGTGTTGAATAATCGGGTTGGCATGTCCGTAGCGACGACGAATCAACGCCTGCAAACGCGCCACCACTTCCGCCAAGGCAAAAGGTTTGCACAAATAATCATCCGCGCCGCGTTGCAAGCCGATAATGCGTTCGTCTAAGGTATCCCTTGCTGTCAGAATCAACACCGGCACATCCTGCCCGTTTTTACGCCATGCTTGCAACACATCCAATCCGTCCATTTTCGGCAGCGTCAAATCCAGCACCACCGCATCATAAGGCGCCGACTGAGCCGCCTCCAGCCCGGTTTTGCCGTCGGTAAACCAATCCACCGCAAAACCCGATTTGGTCAAGCCGATTTGAATGCCGTTGCCGATTAAAGGATCATCTTCGATTAATAAAATCCGCATAAAAAAATTACCGCACTTTTTGAGTTAATCTCTTTACAAAAAATAAAATACCAAAACAAAAAGTGGCTCATCACCACTTTTTGTTTTCTTGCCGGATTATTTTACAATTTTTTCGACGCGATCAATATCCACTTCGGTTTTATCCCAGGATTTATCCACTTCGCCGTAAAGTTTCACTTCATCGCTTGGGGAAATATCTTGTCCGTGCCAAGCTTTGCGTTCGATTTCCACTTGGATTTCGCCGCTCGCATCTTTGAAGATAAAGTCTTCTTTGCCCACTTGTTTCACGATGTTGCCTTGTAAGATGATGTATTGATCGTCTTTCCAGGTGTTCGCGTCAGAGACTTTGCTGACCGCTTGGTCGCTGTTCACGAAACCGCCGCGTTTGAAATCACCTTTTTTGTGGTGTTCCTGTTGCGGCGCATTCGGATCCTGGAAACCGCCTTTGGCAAAGGCGCCGGTGGCGGCGATAGTTGATAATACGAAAATTGTTGCTAAACTACGTTTCTTCATTTGAAATCTCCTCATTAAATTTATCTTGTAAGTAACAAAGCCCGGCTTTGTTGCGAGCTATTAAACGAAAGAAAAATTAAGAAAGTATTAAGAGGCTTAATTATTTTCTAAAAAAGAGAAAAAAAGGAAAAATTATGCGTTACGACCAAATGTCCGCCTTTATTGTCATGGATATTGTACGGGAAGCGGCGAAATACCCCAACGCCATTCATTTTGAAATCGGACAGCCGGATTTGCCGCCTTCCGATAAGGTTAAAGCCGCTTTGCAAAACGCAGTGCAACAGAATCGGTTCAGTTACACGGAAAGCCTTGGATTGCTTGCCTTGCGGGAAAAAATCGCCGAATATTATGACCGCACTTATCAGGTCAACATCACCCCGAATCGCATCGTGCTCACACCCGGCACCAGCGGCGCATTTTTGGTGGCTTACACGCTCACGTTAAAACATGGCGACAAACTCGGCTTAACAGATCCCTCTTATCCTTGTTATAAAAATTTTGCCTATATGATGGACATTCAGCCCGAATTCATGCCGGTGGATAAACAGGATTGTTATCAATTAAGCGTGGAACAGCTGGAACGTCATCAAATTAGAGCCTTGCAAATTTCCTCCCCGGCAAACCCGACGGGTAATATTTACACCGCCGAACGTTTAAAAGCGCTTAACGACTATTGCCGCGCACATCATATCGCGTTTATTTCCGACGAGTTGTATCACGGCTTGGTGTACGACGAAACAGCGGCGACGGCATTACAATTTAATCCGGACGCTTATGTCATTAACGGCTTTTCCAAATATTTCTGTATGCCGGGCTTACGCTTGGGCTGGGTAATCGTACCGGAAGACAAAGTACGCGAAGCGGAAATCATCGCGCAAAATATCTTTATTTCCGCGCCGACATTAAGCCAATATGCCGCACTGGAAGCCTTTGATGAAACGCATTTAGCGCAGGTAAAACAACAATTCCAGGCGCGCCTTGATTTTCTGTACAACGCTCTGAAAGACATTTTCACCATCGAATTTAAACCGCAAGGGACATTTTATTTGTGGGCGGACGTATCGAAATACACTGACGACAGCTATGAATTCGCCAAACAAATGCTGCATGAAATTCAAGTCGCCACCACGCCGGGCATTGATTTCGGGAAAAACGGCACGAAGCATTATTTGCGTTTTGCCTACACCCGTAACATCGAGCATTTGCAGGAAGGCGTGAATCGCATTAAACAATGGTTGGCAAATAAATAAAAATTACCCGTTCCGGTCATTGAACGGCAAATTTATGCGCCTATAATAGGCGTGAATTTTAACTTTCTATTTACAAAAAACGATGAGCATCCGAATTCTTCCCGAAAATGAAATTAAACAGGCGGCGGCCTCTTATGTGACGCCGCCGCTGCTGTTTTCCAATCCGAAAAATTTATATCAACGCCGCGCCGCACGCTTAAGAGAATTGGCACAGGATCATCCGCTCGCCGAGTATTTATTGTTTGCCGCCGCCATTGCCGATGCGCAGCTGGAACTCTTTGAAACGATGCCGATTCCGTCGGATCCGCGTTTGCAGGTGTTGTCTGCCGAGCAACTGGGGAACAAACCCTTAGATGTGAAAAACTGGCAACGCGACCCGATTTGGCGCCAATTATTGACCGCACTTTTAGCCAAATTAAAACCGTCCGCTAACGAGCAAATTCTTACCACCATCGAATGGTTGGAAAAAGCCGCCGACAGCGAATTGGAAGACCTTGCGGATAAGGTATTGGCGCAAGAGTTTTCCGTGATTTCCAGCGACAAAGCGGTATTTGTGTGGGCGGCGTTATCCTTATATTGGTTGCAATTAGTGCAACAAATCCCGCACAACGCCAAACAGGAAAACACGGAAAACCTGCACGTTTGCCCGGTTTGCGGCTCCGCACCGACCGCCAGTATGATTCATTTCGGCGCCAAGCAAGGCTTGCGCTACCTGCACTGTTCCTTATGCGAAAGCGAATGGAACATGGTGCGCAACCAATGCACCAACTGCGGACAAAGTAGCGATTTGGATTATTGGTCGTTTGACGAATATTTGGCGGCGATTCGCAGCGAAAGCTGCGGCAGTTGCCATAGCTACCTGAAAGCCTTATATCAGGAAAAAGATCCGAAAATGGAAGTCATCGCCGATGATTTGGCGTCCATCTTTTTGGATATGGAAATGGAGAAAAAAGGCTTTATGAAAAGCGGTTTAAACCCGTTTGTCTTCCCGGCGGAATGATTTAGCTAGGCGAAAAAACACGGAGAAAAACAACCGCACTTTTGCGAGAAAAAAGGCATCCGACGGATGCCTTTTGTTTTTTGGAGATTACTTACCGGACAAATCAATTTGATACACGGCGAAGCCCACCTCATCAGTGCCCACCTGTTTCATTGGGTACTGCGCTTTTTCTTTGATAAACGTTGCGGCTTGTTCGCTTGGCGAGGTTTCAAAGCGTACATCCAGTTTATCGTTGCCTTTCATCGGTACGAAGCGCCAGTTTTTATCGGCACTTGGATTCACAGCCCCCTCTTTTTCACTGGTGGCTTTGATGTAATCCGCCAGCACTTGACGATTTTCATCCGGCGCAGCGTACACAATGTGCTTGTCGCCGGTGCCCGGGAATTTGTCGCCGTACGCGCGATAATTGTTGGTGGCGATTAAAAACTCCGCTTTCGGATCCACCGCTTTACCTTGGTAGGTCAAATTCACCACGCGATGGGAATTCGGATTAATCAACTTACATTCACCGTCATAACGTGGCGGTTGGGTTAAATCATATTCGTACTGCACGCCGTCGATCACATCAAAGTTATAAGTGCGGAATCCTTCCCAATCCAGCAAAGATTGAGGTTTGTCGCTTTTCGGGTCGATTTGCTTAAACATCCCCGCACTGCATTCCAACCATTCTTTCAGTTGTTCGCCGTTGACTTTCACCACCACTAGCGTATTCGGATACAAATACAAATCTGCCGCATTACGGAAGGTCAATTCGCCTTTGTTCACTTCGGTGTAACCGGTCGGATCGTTTTTCCGTCCACCCACTTTAAACGGCGCGCCCGCACTTAAAATCGGCAAACCCGCCATTGCCGGCACGCTCGGCGCGACCTTTTCCACATAGGCTTTTTGTGCCTGATTGACGATTTGAATGGTCGGATCGTCCTGCACCAACGCCAAATAGCTATACATATTATCGGTGGCTTTGCCAATCGGCTGTGCCACGAATTTACGGGTAGCTTCATGAGTTTCTTTTAAAAGTGCGGTCATTTCTGCGTCATTTTCTACCAATGACTTTTTGTTTTCCGCGTCATAAATCGGGCGCAACACCGCTTTGCCGTCAGTCACAAGCCATTTCCCGTTATGCTCGGTCAGCACCAAATCCACCACGCTGATATTGTTCGCCCAATAGCCCGCCATGCTTTCCGGCACGCCTTTCACCGTGCCTTTGGCAAGGTCCGCATTCGGTGATTTGGCGAATTCTTTGTTTGGGAACAAACGATGGGCGTGTCCGAAAATCACCGCGTCGATGTGCGGCACATCGGCAAGGTAGAACGCCGCGTTCTCCGCACCTTCTTTATACGGCTCATCTGACGGGCCGGTATGCGCCAAGGCAACGATAATATCCGCCCCTTTTTGCTTCATTTCCGGCACATATTTTTGCGCGGTTTTAACGATATCGCGGGTTTCCACTTTGCCTGTTAAATTCGCCTTGTCCCACACCATAATTTGCGGCGGCACAAAACCGATATAACCGATTTTCAGCTTGTGGGATTTGCCCTGATTGTCCGTCACCGCCTTTTCCTGAATCACATAAGGCATGTAATAAGGCTCCTCGCTGCCTGCTTTCACCACATTGGCGTTCACGATGGGGAAATTCGCCTGTTTGATGGCATCGGCTAAATAATCCAAGCCGTAATTAAATTCGTGATTGCCCAGCGTGCCTACGTCATAATGCAACGCATTCAGGCACGCCACCGCCGGGTTCGGTTTGCCTTCTTTATAGCCGACCGCCGCCTGATAATCGGCAATCGGGTTGCCCTGAATCAAATCGCCGTTATCCACCAGCACGCTGTTTTTCGCTTCTGCGCGCGCCAGGCGAATCAAACTTGCCGCACGAGTAAAACCGAATTTCTCTGTCGGCGCGTCTTTGTAATAGTCAAAATCCGTCAAAAAACTGTGAATATCGGTGGTGCCGACAATACGCAAATCCACCTGATTATCGCTTTTGGCAAACGCCACGCGATGACAACCGAGCGCTAATACAGTACCCGCGCCGATTTGAATAAAACGTCTTCGATTCATCATAATAAGATCCTTAGTTGGGAAAAATACGGCTTTATTGTAAGGAAATCGAGAGGGCTTTGAAAGGGAAAGTGCGGTGGTTTTTCACGGTGAATTTTAATTTGGAAAAGCAAGAAATTTATCGAAAAAAATGACCGCACTTTTAGAACCGCAACGCAGAGAACGGTAAAAGTGCGGTCACAAAATCCAAAGGATTTTGAATGTTGGCGCTGCCAACGGCTCCGAAGGAGCAAATAAATCACTTCAGTGATTTATGAGTAAAATAGCAAGTGTTTTTAAAACTCATAACGAATGCCGACGTTAAAATTGCGTCCCGGTGCGCTGTAACGATCGGCGTTGGCGGAGGTAATCGCCAATGGGATGCTACTTGCCGGACGCCCCTGATCCTGCGTCGCCTTACTTAGCAGAGCAAGATAGGAAATGTCGTTCCAGTTCCAGTATTTTTTATCAAATAGGTTGTTTACGTTGGCGGTCAATGTCAGATTTTCCGTCGGTTTCCAATAAACGCCTAAGTCAAACAAGGAATAACCGCCTGTCGGGTTATACAGGTAAGCGGAGGATTGCTCAATGTCTTTGTCGGACTTGCCACGGTTATACGTCCATTGAATATTGGCGCCGTAGGTTTCCCCTTCGTAACCCAAACCGAATTTCACTTTTAACGGCTGGATACTGTTAATCGGTGTTTTCCCCCCGTTGTTGGTGGCTTTGCCGCGACTGTAAGAAATACCTTTAGTTAAGTAAAAGTCTTCATAAAACGTCCATTTCACATCGGCGGTGAAACCGTAAACTTTAGCTTTATCCAAATTGTCGTATTGAATAAAGGTGTTGTAGCCTTGTGTCGGCTTGGAGATCCAATCGATAAAGTTTTTGTAATGGTTGTAATACCCGGTGACCAAGTATTGCAGTCTGTCATTTTGACCTTTTACCCCGATTTCAAAGTTATCGGCGGTTTCGGAATGTAAATTCGGGTTACCGATGACGGCGACATTGGCAGTTTGCGGGCCCAATCCCGGCACGAAATAATTGACGCTTTCAAAGAAATAAGACGTTAGTTGTTGTGGCGATGGCGTTCTTACGCCTCGGGAATATTGTGCATACGGAATAAATTCCGGTGCGGCACGATATTCTAGGCTCAACTTCGGTGCGAATTTCGTTTCGGAACGTTTTGACGGTTGGAATTGTGAAACTTCGCTGTTACCGCCGGAAGGTTTCACCCGATAATACACAAAGCCGACTTGCGGTGTGACAACCCATTTCCCCAAAGCAATTTCATCTTCAAAATACCCTGTAATTTTATCTTGTTTCGTATCCGATGTCGGCTTTCCATTGAAGTAGGCTTGTCTGGAGTTGCCGTAAGCAGGACGTTCATAGTGTAAATAATTGGTGGCTTTGGTGTGGTTGTAACTTAAGCCGTAACGCAGAATTTGTGGAATATTTCCATCAATAAAACTCATTAAATGCGTGTTAATGCCATAAGTTTTATATTTCACGTCGGATTCTTCAAAACGGTAATTATGAGTACCCTGACGATAGCGATAGTTATCGGTGCCGGCATTTTGATAATAAACCTGCGTTTTCGCGTTTTGTAGCCAACCGTGTTCGTTGTTGTAGTCGTGGCTTAATGAAAAACGAGTACGCTTCACGCGGTCAATGGCGTTGCCTTTGGTCTGGATACCTGTGTTTCTATCAATATTGGTATCGTTTAATGTCAGTAAATCAGTCTTAATTTTTTTACGTTGATACTCAAAAGCCGCACCAATACGATGTTGATCATTTAACTGATAGTAATGTTTGGTGAGAACATAATTATTTTGTGTATCCGCCGGATTCGGTTCGGTGCGATTTACGCCGGTGCCGGCATTGGAACCTTTATTATCGGTTTGATCGCCGTTGCGAACGGTGGTCATCACCATGCCCTCATAATCTCCGGCTTTCCCTGCACCACCGAGGGTGCCGTAAACGGAATTATCAGCACTGCTATAACCGCTTCCGATAAAACCGCCGAGAGCACGCCCTTTCAATACATCTGCAGGTTCCAGTGTCGCGAAATTCACACTGCCCGATAAACTGTTGGCGGAGCCGGCATATTGCACGTCCGCACTACGCAGACCGCTCACATCCACATAATCGGCTCGTCCGAATTCCACGCCGTAAGAAATAAAATGCTTGCTTTCTTGCGCTTCCGGCAATGGAATGCCATCGACGGTGGTGGTGACGCGGTTACCTTGCAAACCACGAATATTCACCCCTTCACCACCAGAACGCGCCGTTTGTAATTGGCTGACGTTCACGTCTAGTTTATTGGAAAACAGATCTTTCACATCTTTCGCCTGACGCAAGAAAATATCTTTGCTATCCACTTTGGTGTTGACCAACGTGTCGCTGGTTTCAATTTCAACAACGGAAATTTCCTCTAATTGATTGGTTTCCTCCGCCATTGCCATATTTTGGTAGGTACAAACCGCGGCAACCAATGCCGCCAGTTTTGTTTTTTTAAGCATAGTAACTCCATAATTTGCCATTAAGAATGGTTCTCAATTATATAGATGAACGTAGGGATAACCTACTAAAATTCTAAGAATACGCAAAATAGTTTTCGGCATATGAAAATTTACATTTACCTTCTAATAAATCTCGTTAAAATACATGAGAATTATTTTCAATCACAAAAATGAGGAGATTTAGGATGTTGAAAAAGACATTATTGGCGTTAACCTGCATTGCAGTGGCAACATCTGCGTTAGCAAAAGACGTGACCATTCCTACCGCGCGCGGCGAAGTGACATTGGATGCACCGCCGGCGAAAATCGCGGTATTTGATACGGGAAGTTTGGATACGTTGCAAGCCTTGGGCGTGAAAGTGGACGGTGCGGCGGATGTAGGTAAACTGCTTCCTTATTTGAAACCGACCTTGGAACAGGCAAAAAATGTCGGTACGATTTTTGAGCCGAATCTGGAAGCCTTAAATGAACTAAAACCGGATTTGATTATTGTCGGCACCCGTACCGCAAAAAAATTTGATGACGTAAGCGCCATTGGCAAAACTATTGATTTAACCGACAACGGCGATAAATTGATTGAAAGCGGTATTCAACGTATTGAAAGTTTCGGCAAGCTGTTTGATAAACAGGCAGAAGCGGATAAATTGAAAGCGGAAATCGAAACCCTGTTTAACCAAACCAAAGAAGCTGTGAAAGGCAAAGGCAACGGCTTAATTATTTTGGTTAACGGCGGCAAAATCTCGGCGTTCGGCAAAGGCTATCGTTTGAGTTTTATCCACGATGATTTGGGCGTGCCGATGGCGGATGCCAATATTAACAGCAGCGGGCATGGTCAGCCGGTGAGCTTTGAATTTATTGAAAAAACCAATCCGGACTGGTTGTTTGTGTTAGACCGCATTGCCGCTATCGGACAAGAAGGTAAAAGCGCAAAAGAAGTGTTGGATAACGAGTTGATTCATCACACCAAAGCCTGGAAAAACGGCAATATCGTGTATTTAAGCGGTGCGTCTTACCTCGCTCCGGGCGGCGTGGAACAATTAAAAATGGATTTAAACAACATTAAATCCGCTTTTGAGAAAAAATAATCGCCAATCTCCGTTAATGGTTCTCTCCTACAGGAGAGAACTTTTTTGTGTTAAGCCAACATGTCGAACGTTTTCACCCTAAATCGAATAAATTTTTTCATTCTTCTGTTGCTCTCGCTTCTCAGCATTACCGTGGGCGTGGCGGATTTTCATTGGTCGCAGTTTTTTTCCCACCCGGAACAAATGCAGGTGTTGCTGATCAGCCGATTGCCAAGAACCGCCGCCGTAATTTTAGTGGGCGCAACCCTTGGCGTAGCGGGCATGGTGCTACAAATCGTGTTAAAAAACCGCTTTATTGAACCCGGCATGATCGGTGCCAGCCAAAGCGCGGCGGTCGGCGTGTTATTAATCAGTCTCCTCCTCCCAAGTGCCGCTCCGCTCCTCAAGATGTCGGTCGCCACCCTAAGTGCGCTGGTCGGCATGGGTATCTTTATGCTACTCCTGCAAAAATTACCGCCCCACCAAAGTCTCATGGTGCCCTTGGTGGGGATCGTGTTCGGTAACATCATTGAAGCGGTCACAACCTTTATTGCTTACGAAACGGATAGCATACAAATCCTTTCTATTTGGTTCGCCGGTGATTTTTCCGCCGTCCTTGCAGGACGCTATGAATTGCTGTGGCTGACAGCGATACTTGCCGTACTGGTTTATATTATGGCGGATCAATTGAGTATTACCGGCTTAGGACGCAACATCAGCACCGCACTCGGCATCAATTACCGCCAAATGACTTGGTTTGCGTTAATTGTGGTTGCCATGATTACGGCGGTGGTGGTCGTCACCGTGGGGCAAATTCCTTTTATCGGTTTAGTGGTGCCCAATATCATTTCCCGCCTGTCCGGCGATCGTCTGCGTCAGAATCTGCCTTCCGTGGTATTGCTCGGGGCCAATTTGGTGCTGATTTGCGACATTGTAGGGCGGGTGATTAATGCGCCTTATGAAGTGCCGATTTCCACGGTTTTCGGTATCGTCGGCACGTTGATTTTCCTCTATTTATTGTTTAAGGGGAAAGCTCATGGGAAATAATCGTTTAATGCTGTTTCTAGGCGTGTTACTCGCCCTTGCCTGTGTCTTTTTCATGAGCTACAACGCAAACGGTAACTGGGATTTTGTCTTGCCATTCCGAGGCAAAAAGCTCTTGTTATTGCTCATCATGGCTTACACCATCGGCATTTCCACACTGTTGTTCCAAACATTGACCAACAACCCTATTCTCACGCCAAGCATTTTGGGCTTTGATTCCCTGTATTTATTGGTACAAAGCCTGCTGGTGTTTATTTTCGGCGGCATCGGTTTCACACAATTAAACATCGCCGGCAAATTTGCCTTTGAAACGCTGCTCATGCTGTTCGGCGCCCTCTTGCTCTTCCGCACCTTAACCCAAAATAACAGCGACTTAGCGCGTATGATTTTAGTGGGGATTATTTTCGGCGTGTTATTCCGTAGTCTGAATAACTTACTGCAACGCATGATCGATCCCAATGAATTTGCCGTGGCGCAAGGTTCTTCCTTCGCCAGTTTTAACACGGTCAACCCGACATTACTTTGGATCGGCACGGCAATCACGCTCGTCAGCGCCCTCTGGATTTGGCAACAACGGTTTAAATTAGACGTCCTGCTACTCGGGCGTGATCGCGCCATCGGACTCGGTTTGGAATATCATCAATTCAGCCGTCAACTACTCATTTGCTGTGCATTTTTGGTCTCCGTTTCCACCGCACTTGTCGGCCCGATTCTGTTCCTGGGCTTGTTGGTGTGCGCCATCGTCAACGCCATTAGCCCGACCATGCAGCACAACCGACGCATTCCCATGACATTCATGGTGTCTGCCATCACGCTGGTAAGCGGTCAAGCTTTATTCGAACAAGTAATGAAAATGCAAGGCGTACTCAGCGTAGTCATCGAATTTGTCGGCGGTTTGGTATTTATCTATTTAATGTTAAAACGGGCAAAATAAAGGAATTTCTTGTGATAAAAATCGAAAACATTACCTATAACATCGGTCATGCTACCATTTTGAATAACATCAATCTCACCATTCCCAACGGCGGCGTGACGGCACTTATCGGTCCGAACGGCGCGGGAAAATCCACATTGTTATCCTTAATTGCCCGTTTAAATCCCATTCAGCAGGGGAAGATTTGGCTAAATGACATGGACATCGCCAATACCGCCTCACGCACCATCGCGCAAAATCTGGCAATCCTGACCCAAGATAACGTGATTCACAGCCGTATTACCGTGCAGGATTTGCTCTTTTTCGGACGCTACCCGCACCACCAAGGCAGACCGACGGAAGAAGACAAACGCATTGTTCAGGAAGCATTAAAACGTTTTGATTTGGATCCCCTCGCCTATCGCTTCTTAAGCGAACTCTCCGGCGGACAACGGCAACGGGCGCTTATCGCCATGACCTTCTGCCAAAAAACCGATCACGTTCTGCTTGACGAACCGCTGAATAATCTGGATATGTTCCATGCCCGCGAACTCATGCGCCTGTTACGCCAACTCACCGACGAACTGGCGCTCACCACCGTCATGGTTGTCCACGACATCAACATGGCAGCCGCCTACGCCGACACTATTGTCGCCATGAAAAACGGCGAAATCGCCATGATCGGCACGCCCGCAGAAATCATCACGAAAGCTAACTTAAAAACCGTATTTAATCTGGATGCGGACGTATTGGATTATCAGGGGAAAAGGTTGGTGGTGCATCATATGTGATGTACGTTATAGCGAAAGTGCGGTGGATTTTCGCGGTGTTTTTAAAAACACTTGGAAAATCCACCGCACTTTTTTGTGAATTCTAAACCAAAATCACCCGAATGCCTTTTTCTTCCGTGAGGATTTTATACAGATTCGGATCGAGGTTTTTATCCGTGATGACTACATCGATTTTTTCCAGCGGACAAACCACATTCGGGCTGCGACGGTTGAATTTTGAGGAATCTGCCAGCACAATAATTTCTCTGGCGGCGCTGCACATGGCTTTGCTTACGCCATGTACTTCATTAAATGTGGTTAAACCGACATTCAGATCGAAACCATCGGTGCCGATAAATAATTTATCAAACGAAAATTTCTCAAAGGTGGACTCCGCCAAGATGCCGTGGAAAGATCCGGATTTAGCGCGATAAGTACCGCCACACATTAATAATTCATGGTCGCAATCCAAATTCGTCAATGCGTTAATGAAATGCAGACTGTTGGTCATGATGGTCAGATTATTCAACTTCGCCAAGAACGGAATCATTTGTAACACCGTGCTACCTGAATCCACAATCATTGAATCACCGTCTTTGAGCAATTCCACGGCAGCCTGCGCAATTTTTCTTTTGGTTTCAAGGTTAATACCTGCCTTGTTGACGATAGGCAGTTCAGATTCTTCGTTATTGGTCGTGTTGGTTAAAACTACGCTGCCATAAGTGCGTAGAACTTTGTTATCTTCTTCCAATGCGGTGAGATCTTTGCGAATGGTAGTGCCGGTGGTATTAAAATGTTCGGCAAGCTGCTCTACGGGCGTTCTGCCGTGAAGTTTCAGATAATCTAAAATTGCCTGTTGTCTTTCTCTTGGTTTCATAGAAATAAAATGTCATGTTAAACGGATTGCCTCGGCAAGTGCCTCTTGTGCATTTCGATCAGAGGGAAAAATTACCTGCGGACGAATTTCATCGTAGTGTAGCCCTTTTAGGGCGGGAATCGGTTGCGGGCGGGAGAATACCGTCAAGCCTTTCATCATAATAGAATCCGTAACATGACGATTTTCATCAAAGGCAACGGCGATAACCACTTTTGCTTTAAACCGACCTTTTGTGCGACCAATCCCCACTTTGCCTCGTTTGCACAGCAACTCAAACGCTTTATTGAAACGGGAAACCTGCCACCAGCCGAGGAGGATTTGTAATAGCCAGGCGCCAACGGCAATAAAAATCAGCGTATTGGTTGTATTTTGCATAAATTATCTCATATTTTGAAAGCAATTTAACGATTAACGAAACATTTTATAAGGTTTTTCGTCCAAAAGCGCTTTCCCAGTCAAGTTCAAATTTATCCAATGCGGCAAAAACGGCAGGATCGGATAAAAATTGTTGGGCTATGTCCGGACCGACAGTCACGCTTTGACATCCGGCCAGCAAGCAATCCAGCACTTGACGCGGCGTGCGGAAACTTGCCGCCAATACCATGGATTGCGGTGCATGTAAGTCAATCAGCGTTTGCAATTCGGCTACCACCGCAATGCCGTCCCCGCCCTGGCTATCGATTCGATTTACGTAAGGCGCAACATATTTTGCGCCGGCAAGAGCGGATAACAATCCCTGCACAGAACCGTAAACCGCCGTACCTAACGTCGGCACGCCAAGTTCGGTTAATTTAGCTATTGCCGCTATGCCTTCGGGAATCACGGGGACTTTTACCACAATAGAAGGAATGCGCTCCCGCAGTTTTAATGCATCCTCCACCATTTCCTCGGTGGAACGCCCTATCACTTGCGCGAAAAGTTGTCCTTTATCACCGAAAATGTCCTGCAATTCGGTCAAGACATCAAATAACGGACGTCCTTCTTTTGCGACAATACTCGGGTTGGTCGTCACGCCGGCAAGGGGCAAAGTGCGGTGTAATTTTCGGACGATTTCAACGTTAGCCGTATCCAAATAAAATTCCATCGTGAAACTCCCTAATAATAAAGAAACAAAGGCGGCGCGCAAAACCGCCTGTGAATCGGGTTAGAACATCACCTGTCCGCCGGTAATATTGATGGATTGACCGGTGCAATAAGATGCCTGTTCGCTTGAGTAGAACAATAACACATTCAACACATCTTGATAATCGCAACCGCGTTTGAGCGGCACTTTATCAATATAAACCTGCTCCACCTCACTTTCCGGAATGCCTAATTTTTTCGCATATTGTGGAATCAGCGATTGGAACATCGGCGATTTGAGCAAATTCCCCAACATCAGCGAGTTGACGGTAATGCCGTTATCTGCAAGATCCAGCGCCAACGATTGGGTCAGTCCAACACCGCCGAATTTTGCCGCACTATAACCGGAATTGTGTTTACTGCCCACTTTGCCCGATTTTGAATTAATTTGAATAATACGCCCTTTAACACCATCGCGCACCATCAGTTTGGCGAACTCTCTGGCGCACAGGAAATAACCGGTTAAATTCACCTTCACGGAAAATTCAAAATCTTTCAGTGGAAAAGCGGTAATCGGTGCGGCTTTTGCCACGCCGGCGCTATACACCAACAAATCGGCGCGTCCAAAAGCATGATCCACATCTTGTGCCAAGCGGATTACGCTGTTCTCATCAGTGGCATCCACCTGAAAACCTTTGGCAACATCCTGCCCCGCTTTTTGGTTGATTTCCGCGGCGGTTTTCTGTGCATTTTCACCGTTTAAATCGGCAACAGCAACGCGATAGCCGTTTTCCGCCAGTCCTGTACATAAAAATGCACCCAGTGTTTGTCCGCCGCCAATGACGACCGCTACTTTACTACTCATAATATAACTCCTTAATTTGACAAAAATAGATACTTAACTTCGGCAGATTTTTAATACGCTACCCACATCAATGGAAACGGGAATCGCGCCCTGTACATGGATCGTGCCCGGGTATTCCGCCACGTCGGCACCATCAAAACGCCAGGTAACATGGCCCAATTCTTTCAAATTGAAAGAGGCCACACCGCCCACTGCCGTAATTGGGTAAACCACACCATCAATCTCCAATACATCGCCTACTTTCACGTCATCAATGAGTTCACCGTGTTCATGAATAAAACAATAATCTTCCAAATCCGCCGGCGCCCCTTGCTTAAAGGTAATCATCATGTTTTCCTCTAACGCATCACGGGCAAAATTGCCGATTTTATTGAAGGTGGTTTGATAAAGAATCGTCATCGTCTGCTCTCCTTTGAGAAAAAAAACCCCCTAACCCCACTTTACTCATGAAAGGGGAATCTTTTGTCTTTCCCGCCGGGAAAGAAGGGTTAAGGGAAGTGGATTATTGATAAATGAAGGCGGAAACAACCCATGCGATTAATACGGTTGGCGCGCCGGTTAAGAAGCGACTGACCAACACGGAAGGCACACCTACCCGCACGGTATCTTGTTTTGCTTCCGCCATGGAAAGCCCGACAGGAATAAAGTCACAGGCGGCTTGTGCGTTGATGGCAAATAACGCCGGTAACGCCAAGGCTGGTGGAATGTTGCCCGCACCGATTTGTACGCCGACCAATACGCCAATTACTTGCGCAATAACTGCGCCTGGGCCTAAGAACGGGGAAAGTAACGGGAAGGAACAAATTAATGCCAACGTCACCAAACCGATTGGGCTACTTGCCAACGGCGTTAATCCGTTTGCGATCCAGTCACCTAAGCCGGAAGCGATGATGATCCCGATTAGTGCGGAAACAAATGCCATGAACGGCAAAATGGTTTTTAACACAGTATCAATGGTATCACGGCCCGCTTGGAAAAATACCGCCACAATAGAGCCCATGCCCATGCCGATTTTCGCCAACAAACCGTCACTTTGTGACGTGATTTTTTTCGAACCATCGTAGTCTTTCACCGATTTTTGTGTAACCTGCGCAGCTTTTTCGGGTGCTGCAACCTGCTCGGCTGTGGGAATATCGCTATCAATCAGCTTAATGTTGTTTTCTTTCACGGCAGACACATAAATGTCTTCCACGATAAATTCGGCTAATGGACCTGACTTTCCGGTAGCGTGAATATTAATGGTCGGAATACGACGTTTTGGATAAAGTCCGCAACGTAATACGCCGCCGCAGTCGATAATCGCAATACCGATTTCTTCGCCTGCCGGCTCGCCTTCTTTGAAACCGTCAACGGCTTCCCAACCGGTCAGTTCTACCAATTTGTCCACGATTGACGGACGGGTTCCGGCCGTCATGTACAGTACTTTTTTGCCTTCAACGACAGGTAAAGTCAAAGGACCACCCCAGCCGCCATTACCTTTTTCGATATATAACGCTTTGCTCATGTTACGATTCCTTCTTATAAGTGAACTTCACGATCGAGCTTAATGCCCATACGTTTTTCAAAAATCGCCGTGGTAAAGTCGGTAATCCAACCACGGAAGAAGTTGGTCACCATTCCCACCAATAAATAGCTCACCGCCAGCGGTCCCAATGGCAATCCCAACGTTGTCAAACCGTTTGCAATGCCCAAATAAACGAACAGTTCTCCCGGGTTAATATGCGGAAACAAACCGTTCATGGAGTGACAACTGTAAGATGCCGCCGCGTAATAACTCGGTTTATAACGTTCCGGCAAGAAACGCCCTAAGCTCAATGTCATCGGATTACAGAAAATGAAAGTGCCGATAACGGGAAGAATCAAATAGCGTGAAATAGGATTGCCGGCACTACGTTGTGCAAGGCGCTCAATACGTTCTTGACCAACAAACTTGATCAAAGCATTCATTACAACGAGAAGAGAGATAAGTAACGGCAGAATTCCCGTGACCATACCGACAAAGGTTTCACCACCTTTTTGGAACAGCCCGATAAACCATTCTGCGGCGTGAGTAATGTATTCCATAAATGCAACCCCATAGTTTGAATTGAAAGATAACCTACATCTGAATAATCAAAATGATTAATCATTGAAAGCATTTTATTTCAAAACAAAATATAAAAATGTGATCAATGTCTCATTTTAATAAATTTACTTTCATTTTGAATGAAAAATATTTTAATTAAAATATTATTTAGAAAAATTAAAGGGAGGAAAATTTTAGTTCAAACCAGAAAAGAGAGTAATTGGCAAGTAATAACAACAGAAATGCAATGGGAAGTGAACAACAAAAAAGCCTAGAAAAAATTCTAGGCTTTTATTCGCTAAAAGTGCGGTCGAAAAAATAATATTTTTTCTGACCGCACTTTTACACTTAACGCAATAAACGTTCCACTTCATTCGCTTTAACCAGGAATTGTTTACGTTCGGCGGTGCCCATGCCGCTGTTGCCCCCCGGGAGTTTGACGGTGAGCGGGTTGACCGGGCGTCCGTTAATGTGGAACTCGTAGTGCAGATGCGGACCAGTGGAACCGCCGGTGTTGCCGGATAAAGCGATACGTTCGCCTTTCTTCACGGTTTGTCCAACTTTCACCAACGGGCGACTGAGGTGCATATACACAGTTTGGTATTCACGGGAATGGCGTAGCACCACATAACGCCCTGCACCGTAGGCTTGATAAGCAATTTTTTCAACCGTACCGTCAGCCGGTGCAATGACCGGTGTGCCTGTCGGCATGGCAAAATCCACACCCTTATGTGGTGCAATACGTCCCGTGATCGGATGGCGACGGCGCGGATTAAATGGTGATGAGACTCGCGCCTGACGCTGCAACGGATAGCGGGCGAAACCTTTGCCCAGCGTTTCCCCTTGGCGGTTATAGTAACGACCGTTGCTCGCTTGAATAGCGTAATAGCTCTTGCCATTGCTGACAATGTGAATGCCCTCAACGTTACCTTGCCCGGTACGTTTATCTTCCAGATATTCACGGGAAACCAAAATGGAAATCTTCGTGCCTTTTTTCAGCTGTTTCAAGCTGACCTGCCATTGCAACGCGGAGAATAGCTGATAAATCTGACGATTATCCAAGCCAAGCTTTTTCAGGCTGTTCACGAAAGAACCTTCCATTTCGCCGCGCAGTACTTCCCGTTTCCAAACGCTTTTTTTCTCAACAATTTGGCGCTTAAATTTGCCGTCCGCCTTTAATTCGTAAATGTGTTCTTTCTTCTGTGAAACCAACCAATTCAAATATTCCAATTCGCCTTCATTATTTAAGATCCAGTAGAATTGTTGCCCCGCCTGTAAATGTTTCAACTCGGGATAAGAGGCGATAAGCTGTTTACTGGTGTCATCTTCCAAACCGGATAACTCCAATACGTCTTTTAACGTATCGCCTTTAACGACGGTATGGCTGAATTGATCTTTAATGCGAATCGCCTGATCAGCAACATCTAAGATACTTGTGACCGCACTTTTCGCATCGTCCGGCAGTTTATCCAAATCATCAAATTCATCGTGAGTTTTGACTTCTTCCACTTCATCATCTTTACCGACGTCATCATCATAAGAGGTGGCGTTATTGTCAACCGTACTAATACCGAGCGTATCCGCCAGAATTTGCAATTCATGGGAAACCTCGTTGGCGAAGGACATGGTGTACGCGGAAGCCGGGTAAAGATCGTCGGACAAAATATCCTGAAACTGCTCTTCACCATCGGCAAAGCCGTTATTTCTTAAGGTATCGGAATAAGTGGGGTTATCGACAGTGTCGATTTTTTCAGAAGCGGAATCATTCAAATGTAAAAAAAGCCCGGTAAAAATAGAAAAAAGCGCAATAAAAAAAACAATCGCTTTAATACGCGATTTTCTTTTACGGCGATCTCTTGCCAATTTTACATGTTGCACGACGTTGATTCCTTGACTACGGATTATGGTTTAAGTGTATTTATGACCAAACAAATGTTAAAAAATTCAGCGAAAAATGATAAATGCCGAACAAACGGCTCAATTATACACATAAATCGGCGCGGAACTTGTTAAATAGCAAAAAATAAGTTATTTTTAGCGCAATTTTTCTTCAAACGAACCTAACAATGCAAATCAATGCTATCAAACTGCCTTTAGTCGAATTACAAAATATTAACGTAAAATTCGGGCAACAAACCGCTTTGCAAAACATCAATCTGACCGTTTATCCAAATTCAATCATCACTATCGTCGGTCCCAACGGCGGTGGCAAATCCACATTGCTGAAAGTATTGCTGAAACTGCAACAACCAACCTCCGGCAAGGTGATTTACAATAAAAATATCCGTATCGGTTATGTGCCGCAAAAAATCCATTTGGACCCGAATCTGCCGATGACGGTAGAAAAATTTTTATCGCTAAAAAAAGGCATTCATCCGCAGGACATTCAACAGGCGATGGCGTTATTGTCCATTAGCCATCTTATTCATAACAGTATGCAAAAACTTTCCGGCGGTGAAATGCAACGCGTGCTGTTGGCGCGCGCCATTCTAAATAAACCGAGTTTACTGGTATTGGACGAGCCGACCCAAGGTGTGGATATGACCGGTCAGGCGGAGCTATATCAACTCATCCATCAAACCCGCGAGAATTTAAACTGCGCAATATTGATGGTATCGCACGATTTGCATATCGTCATGGCGGACACCAACGAAGTACTGTGCGTTAATCAGCATATTTGTTGTGCCGGCACGCCGGAAACCGTCTCTAACGATCCGACCTTTATTCACTTTTTCGGCGACCAGTTTTCCAAAAATATTGCGGTTTATACGCACCATCACAATCACCGCCACGATATGCACGGCAACATCTGCCGCGTGGAACCAAAACAACCCCAATAACGATTTCTACTATGTTTGATATTCTTTTTCCCGCCTGGCTCACAGGCATCATGCTTTCCCTCATTACCGCACCGCTCGGCGCCTTCGTTGTGTGGCGCAAAATGGCGTATTTCGGCGATACCCTCTCTCACTCCGCGCTACTCGGTGTGGCGTTGGGGATTTTCCTGCAAATCAATCCCTATATTGCCATTTTAGTACTGACGTTATTGCTTTCCGTAGCGTTGGTCTGGCTGGAAAATAACACGCAGTTTTCCGTAGATACATTGCTCGGCATCATCGCGCACAGTTGCCTTTCCATCGGCGTAGTGACGGTAGGCTTGCTGAAAAACGTACGGGTGGATTTAATGTCTTATTTATTCGGCGACCTGCTGGCAATCAATTATGACGATCTCTTTTACATCGGCATCGGCGTCGTTATCGTGTTAGCGGCATTATGCTATTTTTGGAAGCCGTTGATCTCTGCCACCATCAGCCCCGAACTGGCGCAAGTGGAAGGTATTAACGTGAAAAAAATGCGCTTTATCCTGATGATCTTAACCGCGCTCACTATCGCTTTAAGCATGAAATTTGTAGGTGCGTTGATCATCACATCACTGCTGATTATTCCCGCCGCTACTGCCCGTCGTTTCGCCCGCACACCGGAAACCATGGCAATTATCGCCGTCTTCATCAGCATGATCGCCGTTTCCCTCGGCTTGCTCTTATCCGCTTACTACGACACCGCTGCCGGGCCATCCGTCGTCATCTGCTCCACTTTCCTGTTCCTGTGTTCCTTGCTAAAAAAACAGCAGAGTTAAAATTCACTGAAAAAAATAACCGCACTTTGAAATGCCCTCTCAAAGTGCGGTCGTTTTCAAGCCTGTTTTTTAAATTACAAACTTGGGCGAATGCCCAGCGTATGGCAAATGGCGTAGGTGAGTTCGCTGCGATTTAGGGTGTAGAAGTGGAAATCTTTCACGCCCTCGCGGGACAACACACGCACCATGTCCATGGCGATGCTTGCCGCCACTAAGTTACGGGTGGTTTGGTCGTCGTCCAAGCCATCATACATTTTTGCCATCCAGGCAGGAATTTTCACATTGGTAATCGCCGCCATTTTTTGTAGCTGCTTGAAGTTTGTCACCGGCAAAATGCCCGGTACGATTTCAGCATCAATGCCGATGGAAGCGCAACGATCACGGAAGCGCAGGTAGCTCTCGATGTCAAAGAAGAATTGGGTGATCACATGATTGGCGCCGGCGTCGATTTTACGTTTTAAATTGATTAAATCCGCTTGCGCCGATTTGGCTTCCGGGTGCACTTCCGGATAGGCTGCCACGGAAATATCGAAATCCGCGACATCGCGCAGCAATGCCACTAAATCCGCAGCATAAAACGGCTTTTTCGCATAACCTTTCGGCTCGTCGCCGCGTAATGCCACAATGCGACGAATGCCGCTGTCCCAATAATCTTTTGCAATTTGGCGCAACTCATCAGGTGTGGCGTCAATGCCGGTTAAATGCGGCGCGGCCTCCAATCCGGTTTCCTGTTTAATGCGTTTTACCACGCCGTGGGTGCGTTCACGCTCGCCTGAATTGGCGCCATAAGTCACGGAAACGAATTTAGGTTTTAATACTTTCAGGCGGTGAATGGAATCCCATAGAAGGTTTTCCATTTTTTCATTTTTAGGTGGGAAAAACTCAAAGGAAACGTTAATTTTGCCGTTTAAATCGGCTAAATGTTGGTTCAGATTATCAATTTCTTTTGCATAACTCATAAAGTTACCTCGTGTGTTTAATCGGTCGAAAATGTTCGTTTAAGTTATAGAGAAAGAGGTTAAAGAGAAAACGAATATGTGTCAATTTCAAATATTTCATTCAGTTAATGAATCGGATTAATACGCTAAGTAAAAGCCCGCGATCGATCACGGGCTTCAAAAACACCGAAAATTCTTACCGCACTTTTACCTAATTACGGCGACGTGCCAACAACCACCAAGTGATGATCAGGAACAACACACTCGGCATGAGCGCGCCGATAAGCGGCGTGGTGTTATAAACCAAGCTGAATTTGCCGAACAGTTCGTTCACCACATAGAACAAGAAGCCGAAACAAATCCCGATGAGAATCCGCGCGCCGGCGGTGACGCTACGCAATGGCCCGAAAATAAAGGACAGCGCCAACATCATCATCACACCTACAGAAATCGGTTGGAACAATTTGCGCCAATACGTGAGCTCAAAGTTTTTCGAATCCTGCCCCGTTTCCTTTAAGAAAGAAATGTAGTTAGACAAGCCTGAAATAGATAAGGAAGTCGGTCTTAGCGATGCCACGCCGAGTTTGTCCGGCGTCAAATTGGTTTGCCATTCTTCGTTTAAGCGGTTGGTGGTTTGAATACTTTCCGGTTGAATGCGGGATTCGTTAACCTGCTGCAACACCCATTTGCCGTTGTTAAACGCCGCACGGTTGGCATGTTTCATTTTTTCCAGCTGACGCTGATCGTTGAAGGTGTAGATGTAAATATCGTTTAATTCCACGTCGTCGGTAATGCGGCGCACATACACAAAATTGTTGCCGTCTTTCGCCCAAACGCCGTTTTGCACCGAGAGCATAGAACCGCCGGAAATGGCTCTGGAGCGCATATCGCGGGCGAATTGTTCCGTTTGCGGAATACCCCACTCGCCGATCACCATGGTCAACAACACCAACGGAATGGTGGTTTTCATCACGGCAAGACCAATACGCATACGGGAGAAGCCGGAAGACTGCATGACCACTAATTCGCTGCGGCTGGCGAGGTTGCCTAAAGCGATTAACGCGCCGAGCAATGCTGCCATAGGGAAGAAGGTTTCCACGTCTTTCGGCATGGTCAGCACCGTATAAGCGATGGCTTGCAAAATATCGTAAGTGCCTTTGCCGACGCTGCGGAATTGTTCCACAAACTTAATAATGGCGGACAACCCCACCAACATGAGCAAGGTGGCGAAAATTGTGCCTAAAATGCTTTTACCGATATATCGTTCTAAGGTATTCATCGAGTTATCCCTGTTTTACCGCTTTTTTATTCAACGAATAACGAATGCGATACATAAATGCGCTATCCCAGCTATTCAGGAAAATCGCCAGTAAGAAAAAGACAATATTAACTAACGGCATAAAGAATGCGGCGTTCAATTTGTCCGCACCGCCGGCGGATTTCAGCGAGCTTTGCAATAAGAAATAAATTAAATACAGCAACAATGCCGGCAACACCTTGGCAAATCGCCCCTGACGCGGATTTACGCGGCTTAACGGCACCGCTAACAACGCCATAATCGGTACCGCAAGAATGAGCGTTAAACGCCAATGCAATTCGGTTTTTGACGCCGGTGTATTGGTACTTAATAATTCACTTAACCCCAATTCTGCCGCTTCGCCGGATTCGTCCGTCACCGCTTTATGCCCTAAATACGCCTGATATTCATCGAAATGGGTAATGCGAAAATCCGGCAACGCCGCTGTACCTTCAAAGCGTTCGCTGTTTTGCAGATTCAAAATCTGATCGCCGTTCGGTAGGGCTTTCAATTCGCCTTTTTCCGCCACGATCACCGACGGCTTGGTTTGCCCGCGCGGCTGGGTTTGGAAGACATAAACGTTATTGATTTGATTATTTTGAATATTATCGATGAACAACACAAAATCACTGTTATTGGCGGTAACGAATTGCCCGGCGGACAACGCGCCCATGTTCGGATTGGCTTTGGCTTCCTCCACGATTTCCGTTTGCTTGTGAATCGCCCACGGTGTGAGCCAAAGGGCGTTATATGCCGCCACGCCCGCCGTCAATAAGGAAAGCAAAAGCACCACTTTAATTAAAATCGGTTGCCCTACGCCGCAGGCGCGCATCACGGTGATTTCACTTTCTGCGTACAAACGCCCCAGAGTGAGCAAAATTGCAATGAACAAGCAAAGCGGCAACATGAGCTGCGCCATGGTCGGCATGCCTAAGCCGAGTAAAGAAAAGACCAAATCCGCCGGCACTTGCCCGTTTGCCGCCGATCCCAGCACGCGTACCAATTGCTGACAAAAAAAGATTAACAGCAAAATAAACAGGATCGCGACCTGGCTTTTAAAAATTTCTTTGGTTAAATATTTGGTTAAAATCACTTTATCGCCTATTTTTTCTCTTGCAATTTAAGCAAAAGAGATTAAATTCATTCCGTTTACCAAAGGCAAATGCTTCATTTGCCTAAATAATAAGTAGCGTATAATACCCTAATTTGACATTTAAAACAGCAAAATAAGCGAGGAAAAAATGAAGTACAGCGCGCAACAATGTGCCGTCAACCCGGCTGCCGACTGCCTGATTGTGGGCGTTTTTGAAGAGAAAACCCTGTCCCAAAGTGCGGTGGAAATTGACAACGTTTCCGGCAAATACATAAGCCGTTTGGTAGAAAGCGGCGAAATTGGCGGCAAATTAGGGCAAACTGCGTTATTACGCCATGTGCCGAATGTGACCGCCGCGCGCGTGCTGGTGGTCGGTTGCGGCAAAGCAGGCGAGTTAAACGAACGTCAATATAAACAACTTATGCAAAAAACCGCGCAAGCATTGAAAGAAACCCAAGCCAAAAGTGCGGTCAGTTTTTTAACTGAAATTCAACTTAATCAACGTGACCTTTACTGGAACATTCGTTTTGCGGTGGAAACCCTAGAACAAGATTCATATCAATTCACCCAATTCAAAAGCCAAAAAACAGCGGAAAAATCCACCGCACTCTCCGAGGTGACTTTTAACGTAGGCGCCGACGATCAGGCAACCGCCGAACAAGCCATTCAGCACGGTGCCGCCATTGCGTTAGGCGTGCGCCTTGCCAAAGACGTAGCGAACTGCCCGCCGAATGTGTGCAACCCGACCTATCTTGCCGACAAAGCCTTGGACTTGGCGAAAACCTCTCCATTAATTAAAACCACTATTATCAATGAAGCCGAAATGGAAAAATTAGGCATGGGCGCGTATTTGGCGGTGTCTCGCGGTGCGCACAACGAAGCGAAACTCTCCGTGATGGAATACCGTAACGCGTCGAATCCGAACGCCAAACCTATCGTGTTGGTGGGCAAGGGCTTAACGTTTGACGCAGGCGGCATTTCCCTCAAACCTGCCGCCGACATGGACGAAATGAAATACGACATGTGCGGTGCGGCATCCGTTTACGGCGTGATGAATGCCTTGGCGCAGCTGCAACTGCCGTTAAACGTCATCGGCGTGATGGCGGGCTGTGAAAACCTGCCGGACGGCAATGCTTATCGCCCGGGCGATATTTTGACCACCATGAACGGCTTAACCGTAGAAGTGCTGAACACCGACGCAGAAGGGCGTCTGGTCTTGTGCGACACCTTGACTTATGTGGAACGTTTTGATCCTGAAGTGGTGATTGACATCGCTACCTTAACCGGTGCTTGCGTGGTGGCATTGGGGCAACACAACAGCGGTTTGGTTTCCACCCATGACGACATTGCCGCCGCCCTTGAAAAAGCCGCTCAACAAAGTGCCGACAAGGCGTGGCGTTTACCGCTAAGCGAAGAATATCAGGAACAACTGAAATCCAACTTCGCCGATTTAGCCAACATCGGCGGACGCTGGGGCGGTGCCATCACTGCGGGTGCATTCCTCTCCAACTTCACCAAGAAATACCCGTGGGCGCACCTCGACATCGCCGGCACGGCATGGCTACAAGGCGCGAATAAAGGTGCCACCGGTAGACCGGTTTCGTTACTGGTGCAATTCCTGTTGGATCAAGTGAAGTAAAAAACACTGAAAAAACAACCGCACTTTACTGTTCCATATGGAAAAAGTGCGGTCGTTTTACCCGCTGAATTCATCACTTTCGGTTATAATCTATGCCGAAAATCTATTAGATTTCTGATGGTTAAATGGATTTAATTTCTCGGTTTGTTATTTTTTTAGGAGTAAACAATGTTAATAGTCACCTTAGCGATTTTCGCGCTGGTCTTGGTTTTCCTTGGCTATTTGTATCAAAAAACACAGAAACTGGGGCAAACGGTGTTTGTCGGTTTGGTATTGGGCTTGGGCGCGGGCGCATTATTACAAAGCACCGGTGATCAAACGCTGATTACCAATGCGCTGGATTGGATGAATCTGGTGGGCGGCGGCTATGTGCGCTTATTGCAAATGATCGTCATGCCGTTGGTGTTCGTCTCCATTTTATCGGCGATTACCCGCCTGAATCAGGCAAGTGCACTGGGTAAAATCAGTTTCAGTGTACTTTCCGTTTTGTTAATCACTACCGCCATCGCCGCCTTTATCGGTATCGTGATGGTGTATGTTTTCGGTTTATCGGCGGAAGGTTTGGTTGCCGGCGAACGTGAAGTTGCGGCGCAAGCCAAAGTGTTAGGACGCGTGGATCAGGTCAGCAATTTAACCATTCCGGCAATGTTGCTCTCCTTCATTCCGAAAAACCCGTTCGCCGAACTCACCGGAGCAAACCCGACGTCCATCATCAGCACGGTCATTTTCGCCGCCTTCCTTGGCGTCGCGGCATTAAGTTTGCGTAAAGAAGATCAGGCGCTGGGCGATCGCATCGCACAAGGCGTGGAAACCTTGAATAAACTGGTTAGCCGCTTGGTGCGCTTCGTGATTCGCCTCACCCCATACGGCGTGTTTGCATTAATGATTAAAATCGCCGCCACCTCCAAGTGGGCGGATATTCTAAACCTCGGCACCTTCATCATCGCTTCCTACATCGCCATTATTCTGATGTTTGTGGTGCATGGCGTGTTACTCGCCCTTTCCGGCATTAACCCGATCGACTACTTCAAAAAAGTCATGCCGACACTTGCCTTCGCCTTCAGCTCCCGCTCCAGTGCGGCGACCATTCCGTTAAACATCGAAACCCAAACGGATAAACTCGGCAATAACCCGGCAATCGCCAATTTCTCCGCCACCTTCGGCGCCACCATCGGACAAAACGGCTGCGCGGGGATTTATCCGGCAATGTTGGCGGTGATGATCGCCCCGACCGTCGGCGTGGATCCGTTCAGCGTAAGCTATATCGCCACCTTGGTCTTAGTAGTCGCTATTTCCTCTTTCGGCATTGCAGGCGTTGGCGGCGGCGCGACATTTGCAGCCATCGTCGTGCTTTCAACGTTAAACTTACCGCTTGAATTAGTCGGTTTATTGATTTCCATCGAACCGCTTATCGATATGGGACGCACCGCGCTTAACGTTAACGGCGCCATGACGGCAGGCACATTAAGTAACAAGTGGTTGAAATTGAAAGACTAAGTTCCTTCTTTAAAAACACTGAAAAAAATGACCGCACTTTTACTCCCTAAAAGTGCGGTCATCATTTTTGTCAAATTAAAACAACGCTTACGCCACTAACGCCGTTTGTTTCAATCGATTCTTCAACTTGGTATATTCCGTTACCACATAGCGTTCCGCCCAGGCTTGATCGTCGATTTTTTCGATGCGCACCGCGCTGTATTTGTATTCCGGCGTTCTGGAACCCGGGTTCAAATGTTCGGCGGTGAGTTCGTTACATTTTCCGATCCACCATTGGTAGGTCATATAACAAGCGCCTTTGTTGGTACGAGTGCTGACATCGGCGCGGGAAATGACTTTACCGCGTGAGGACGCAATCCATACCAGGTCGTTGTTTTTGATACCAAGGGCTTTGGCATCTTGATCGTTCATTTGCACGAATCCCGGCTCATCGGCAAGGGCGGCGAGCGCACGGCAGTTACCGGTCATAGAGCGGCAGGAATAGTGACCGACTTCGCGCACGGTGGAAAGCACCAATGGGAATTCTTCGGAAACTTCTTCCATCGGCGGTTCCCAGTCGCAGGCGAAGAACTCGGCTTTACCGTTCGGACGGTCAAAGACTTGTCCTTTGTACAAATAGGACGTGCCTTGGTCTTCCGGTCCTTCGTCAGTGCAAGGCCATTGAATGTAGCCCAAACCTGCCATTTTTTCGTAAGTCGCACCTTTGTAAATCGGGCAAAGAGAACGAAGTTCATCCCAGATTTCTTGGGTGTTGTTGTAGTGCATTGGGTAGCCCATGGCTTGCGCGATGAGACTGATAATTTCCCAGTCGTCTTTCACGTTACCGGTCGGTTCAACGGCTTTATAGAAGCGTTGGAAACCACGGTCGGCGGCACTATACACGCCCTCATGTTCGGCACAAGAAGTCGCCGGCAACAACACGTCCGCTTCCGCGGCGGTTTGTGTCATGAAGATGTCTTGCACAACCAGAAATTCCACTTTCTCAAAGGCTTTCTTCACGGCATTAATATCAGGCTCTGTTTGCAATGTGTCTTCCCCCATAATATAGAACGCCTTGATTTTATCTTCCATGATGGCTTCCGGCACTTCGCTTAACGGCACGCCCGGTTTGGTTGGAATAGACGGTACACCCCAAGCTTTAGCGAATTTCGCATTGATTTCCGGATCGGCAAAACTTTGGTAGCCCGGCAGGACGTTAAACAACGCGCCCATATCGCAAGCGCCTTGTACGTTGTTTTGACCACGTACCGGGTTGACGCCCACATTCGGTTTACCGAGATTACCGGTTAACATTGCCAAACTTGCCAACGCACGCACGGTTTCCACACCTTGACGGAATTGACATACACCCATCCCCCACAAGATCGTGGCGGTTTCCGCTTTCGCATAAGTGCGGGCGATTTCACGCAACATTTCAGGCGCAATGCCGGTGATATGTTGGGTGGATTCAGGTGTGTAGGCTTTGACGGTTTCATAGAACGCATCGAAGTTTTCGGTGTGTTCGTCGATGAATTTTTGATCTTGCAACCCTTCTTCCAAAATCACATTCATCATGGCGTTCAGGAACGCCACATTACTGCCGTTGGCAAGCGGAGCATAAATGTCCGCAATACGGGCAGTTTCGATTTTACGCGGGTCACAAACAATGATCTTCGCACCTTTTTCTTTGGCGTGATTAATTCGACGCGCCACAATCGGGTGTGAAGTGGAGGCATTATAGCCAAAAATAAATACGCATTTGGTATCTTCAATCTCAACGATTGAGTTGGACATTGCGCCGTTACCGACCGATTTGAGCAGACCTGTTACAGAAGGGCCGTGTCATACGCGCGCACAACAGTCAACGTTGTTATTTCCTAATACCGCACGGGCGAATTTTTGCATCACGAAGTTCACTTCGTTGCCCGGTCCACGAGAAGATCCCGTTACCATGATAGATTCGTTGCCGTATTTTTCTTTGATTTCTCTGAGACGGTTCGCTGTGTAAGAAATGGCTTCTTCCCAGCTTACCGGTGTGAACGGTTCGCCACGTTTGTAGCGGATCATCGGTTGAGTCAGGCGAGGAGTCAGGATTTTTGTGTCATGCACAAAATCCCAGCCATAATATCCTTTTAGACACAACTCCCCTTCGTTGGTCTTGCCGTTTGCACCCTCAGCTCCCACAATTTTGTTATTCTCCACCAGAAGATGGATCTTACAACCTGAGGCACAATACGGACATACAGTAATCACTTTTTTAATTGCCATAGTAATGTCCTTATTTGAGATACAACACGAGATGGATAAATTATTGTTATTGTCCAAAGCCATCATACTCCTAAACATAAAACATAGGCTCACAAAAAGCATGGATTTATTGATATAGAACAGGTTTTTTGCAGATTTTGTGATTTGATAAAAAAAATGACCGCACTTTATATACATCCGAAATGCACTTTAACAAAGCTCTTATTCTGTAAGACTAACCTAAACGTTTCTATTCATACCGTTTCTTACCACTTTCCGCATCCTGCGTCCGTAACCATGCCAACTTTTCCTTAATCTTAATTTCCATGCCTCTTGTTGTCGGGAAATAGAATTGGCTGTCTTTTAGTTGCGGCGGGAAGTAGTTTTCGCCGGCGGCGTAGGCGTTGGGTTCGTCGTGGGCATAGCGATATTCAGCACCGAAACCGAGATCTTTCATGAGGTGGGTCGGGGCGTTGCGGAGATGTTCCGGCACGTCGAAATCGGCGGATTCGACAGCGAGTTTTTTGGCGGCTTTGAAGGCGAGATACACGGCGTTGCTTTTCGGTGCAACGGCAAGATACACGATGGCTTGTGCAATGGCACGTTCCCCTTCGGCGGCGCCGACACGGGTGAAACAATCCCATGCGGCAAGGGCGACTTGCATAGCACGCGGATCGGCATTGCCCACATCTTCCGAGGCGATCGCCAGCAAACGGCGCGCCACATAAAGAGGATCGCCGCCGGCAGTGATAATGCGTGCGTACCAATAGAGCGCCGCATCAGGGGCGGAACCGCGAATGGATTTGTGGAGTGCGGAAATAAAATCGTAAAATCGATCGCCTTGTTTATCGAAACGTGCCTGTCGTTCACCCAACACTTCCGTGAGTAAAGTGCGGTCTAAAATTTTGCCGTTTTTCGATTCCGTTGCCATATCCACCATCATTTCAAGGCAATTTAAGGCAAGACGCGCATCGCCGTTGACATATTCCGCCAACATCGACAACAAATTCTCTTGTAAATCCAACCGCACTTTGCCCAAACCGTTTTCCGGATCTTCAATCGCCTGTTGTAAAACACGCTCGATTTCCTGCGCGGAAAGGGGTTTGAGAATGTAAACCCGCGCGCGGGACAGCAACGCGTTGTTTAATTCAAAGGAGGGATTTTCCGTGGTGGCGCCGATAAAAATAATGGTGCCGTCTTCAATGTGTGGCAGGAAGGCGTCTTGTTGGCTTTTGTTGAAGCGATGAACTTCATCCACAAATAAAATGGTGCGTAAGCCCGCCAATTTATTTTGTTTGGCTTTTTCAATGGCTTCACGAATTTCTTTAATACCACTGGTGACGGCGGAAATGCGCTCTACTTCCGCGTTAATGCGATGAGCGATAATCTCCGCCAGCGTGGTTTTTCCGGTGCCTGGCGGGCCCCAGAAAATCATGGAATGGACATATCCCGCTTCAATGGCTTTGCGCAACGGTTTTCCTTCGCCCAACAAATGAGACTGACCGCAATATTGCGCCAACGTGGTCGGTCGCATTCTGGCGGCAAGCGGGCGAAAGTCGTTTTCGTTGAAATCAAAGCTGAAGTTAGACATAACCGAACCGATTATTTTTTACGTTGGTCGTCCAATTCGACGCCTTTTGGCACGCTGAATTTAAACAAACCGTCATCCAGCGTTTGATTGGTAATATTGCGCAAAACATATTGATTTGTCTGACCGTCTTTTTCCATTGTACTAAAGCCCTTTAACACGCCGTTTTGATCGATACGAATATCAAATTGTTTGATGTTGCTGTTTTGCGCTTTCGGTTTTAGCACGAAGGTATCATCTTTTTGTTCTACGGAATATTGCGCCCAATGGCTTTTATCATTACTGGTCAACAATACGAACGGCGTATTATTCACCGCATCTTTCACCCAGTTGGCAGTAACCTGTTCCACGAAGGGATCATAAAACCAAAGGGTTTGCCCATCGGCAATAATTTGGGTTTCCTGTGGCGCTTTGGTGTCCATGCGGAACAAATTCGGGCGTTTGATTTGCAATTTTCCATTGCCTTGTTGCACGTTTTTACCGTTCGCCGAACTCACGGTTTGCGCAAAATCCGCACTTAACACGTCCACTTTATTTAAGCGGCTTTGCAACTCAATATCGGCATTCGCCCAAGCAAGGGAAGAAAGCCCGAGCAGAGAAAGTGCGGTCAGTTTTAACAATGTTTTTTTCATAAAATTACCTGTATTCCATGTAAGAGGGGCGTTCACGCGCCCCGAAGATTTGTTCATCAATAGACAAATAAACTACCGTTTAATTCAGTCAGCGGATTGGATTAATAGTCCGTCCCACGCGCCAGCACTTCCCGTTTGCCGTTTTGCACCGGAGAAACAATACCTTGTTCTTCCAGTTGATCCATAATATTGGCGGCTCGGTTGAAGCCCACGCGGAAACGGCGTTGAATGGCGGAAATGGAGGTGGTGCCGGTGCTGACCACAAACTCCACCACTTCATCAAATAATTCATCGATTTCGCCGCCGCGTTCGCCTAAGCGTTCTGCACCGGCTTCCTCTTCGTCGCCGTCTAAAATGCCGTCAATGTAATTCGGTTTGCCGCGCGCTTTCCAGTCGTCCACCACACGCGCCACTTCGTCATCGGTCATGAAAGCCCCGTGAATCCGGATCAATTCGGTGGAGCCTTGCGGCGAATACAACATATCACCTTTGCCTAACAAGGATTCGGCACCGCCCGCGTCAAGAATGGTGCGCGAGTCGATTTTAGTCGCCACCGTGAAAGCAATACGGCTCGGCACGTTGGCTTTGATTAAGCCGGTGATCACATCCACGGAAGGGCGTTGGGTTGCCAAAATCAAGTGAATGCCCACTGCGCGGGCTTTTTGTGCCAAGCGGGCGATTAATTCTTCCACTTGTTTGCCGGCAACCATCATTAAATCGGCAAATTCATCCACAATCACCACAATATAGCTAAGTTTTTCCAGCGGAGGCGGAAGCTGATCCATGGAATCACCAGGACGCCATAACGGGTTCGGAATCGGCATATTTAGCGCATCATATTCGTCGATTTTCTCGTTAAATCCTTCGATATTACGCACCCGCAACGCCGACAATAATTGATAGCGACGTTCCATTTCATCCACACACCAACGCAGGGCGTTCGCCGCTTTTTTCATGTCCGTCACCACTTCGGTTAACAGGTGCGGAATGTCGTTATAAATGGAAAGCTCCACCACTTTCGGGTCAATCATGATGAACTTCACTTCTTCCGGTTTAACACGGTAAAGCAAGCTCAAAATCATGGTGTTCACGCCGACGGATTTACCGGAACCGGTCGTTCCCGCTACCAATAAATGCGGCATTTTGGCAAGATCCACCACCATCGGTTTGCCGCTGATGTCTTTACCCAACGCCATGGAAAGTAAGGCTTTGGAATTGCGGAATTCGTCGCTGTCCAACACGTCGCGCAACGGCACCATTTGGCGGTGATCGTTCGGCGTTTCGATACCGATATACGGCTTGCCGGGAATCACTTCCGCCACGCGAATGGAACGGAACATTAACGCGCGCGCCAAATCCGTATCCAGCCCTGTCACCTTGGAGGCTTTCACGCCCGGATCCAATTCCAGTTCATAGCGCGTCACCACAGGTCCGACTAACACATCTTTCACTTTCGCTTTCACGTTGAAATTGCGTAATTGCTGCTCGATGCGTTGCGAGGTTTCCACAATTTCCGCTTGAGTAATATCCTGTTCGCGGGTCGGGCGATGTTCCAGTAAATCCAGACTCGGCAATGGTGTGGTCGGTTTTTCCACAGCCTTTTTATGTTGTTGAAATGCCGGATGAATCAGGGAATCGCCGTAAGGTCGATAATTATTTGTTTTTGGCGTCGCTTCCGTCGCGGGTTCCTGCAGAATTTTTTGATAAACGTCTTGTGCGCCCATGTCTTTCGCGCGCTGCTCCATTTCCTGTAAACGTTGCTGTTCCTGCGCGGCAAACTGACGGGCAAGCTCGCTTTGCTCAGGATCATCCTCAGCCACATCCGCATACGGGTCGGCCAGCGATACACTCGGTATTTCCTCGGCGGTAGAAAAATTATTTTGAAAACCGACCGCACTTTTTGGCTCACCGTACGGGTTTTCCTGTTGCCATGTCGGGGTGAAGTCCTGTTGATTCGGTAATTCCACTTGGCTGTTTTGCGTAGAAATACTCACGTTCGGCAAACTTTCCTGTTGCTCAAAATCATACTTCACGAACGCATCAGGTGTTTCTTCCGAAGCAAAGGCTTGTGCAGTATCGCCATGGGTGATTGGCGTTTCATTACTCTCCGCGGTTTTTGACAAGCCGGAAATATTGATGAAATCCGTCGGGTTGACCAATGCCTTTGTTTGTTCCGATGTTTCCTGCGGTGCGGTTTCCGCAATCACAATTTCTTCTAAAGTCTCTTCCGATGGTGCTTCGGTTGTTTCGTTTTTCTCATCTTCTTCCGCTTCAGGCGGCGGATTTTGCATGGTCAGCCAACGATAAAACTTCATTAATAAACGGATAAAAGACGCGCCGGAGCAAAAAATAAAGCCCACAGCGGCGAAAATCACGGCAAGCAACAGCACGCCGAATTTACCTAAGCTTGGGTATAAATTCAAGGTAAGGCTACCGCCCAACACACCGCCGGCAAGGTAAGCAGGCGGGTTGTTTAAGGAAAGCGTGGCAAGCACGGTTAAGCCGCAAAGCAACAAAATAAAACCGAAAGCGCGCAACGCAAATTTCGTCCAAGTGAGATTTTCTACCCGCTTGGAACGGATCAGATAAATAGGGATAAAAAATAAAACGAAAGGAATCAGATTGCCCACATAACCGAAGAAAACAAAAAATAGATCTACAAACCAGGCACCGAACGCCCCCGCTTTGTTAATCGTCTCCGGCGCAAAACTAGATGTCGCCCAGGAATTATCCAACGGCGTGTAGCCGGACCAGGCGATAATCAGGTACAAACCGAAAAGTGCGGTCAATCCTAACAGCAAAGTTAATAGGTAATACTTCGGTGAAAAATGTTCGGTAATATGTTTAATCATGCGCTATTTTAACTGTAAAAAATTCGTTTGTTTCACTTCTTCCATCACCACATAGGTGCGCGTGTCGTTCACCCCGGGAAGTCGCAACAAGGTTGTGCCAAGTAGCTTACGATAAGCCGCCATATCCGCCACTCGGGTTTTCAATAAATAATCAAAATCACCGGAAACCAAATGGCACTCCTGAATTTCGTCCAACTGCTGCACCGCCGCGTTAAATTCTTCAAATACATCGGGTTTACCGCGCACCAAGGTAATTTCCACAATCACCAACAACGGCGAATCCAATAATTCGGGATTCAACAAGGCGCGATAGCCCATAATTACCCCTTGCTTCTCCAACCGCTTCACCCGCTCCAGACAAGGCGTCGGCGACAATCCCACCTTCTTGGACAAATCAATGTTGGAAATCTTTCCGTTGCGTTGCAATTCGTTGAGAATTTTTATGTCGATAGCATCAAGAGCTTTGGGTAGTTTTTTTTCCATGGGGTTTTTGGGTTTGGGTTGAGGTTGAAAATTGAGGGGAGATTTTAGCGTAAATTGGAGGGAATTTCAGTAATAAAGTGAGGTATTGGTATTTTGGAGCTATTTTTACATTTATCTTTAAATTAAAGATCGGGTTTCGCCGATGGGCGCCTTACTTTCTTTTGCTTGCACAAAAGAAAGTAAGCAAAGAAAAGTGCACCCCAACTTCACCGCTTATCCTCGCTCGTTTGCAATTTTTTTAACGAAAATTTTCGAACTCGCCACTGCGTGGCTCAAACAAAGCGAAAATTTTCTAAAAATTGCAAGTCGCTCAGGCGGTTCAAATGGGGACCCCGTTGGAGCGTTATTTGAAAAAAAGTGCGGTAGATTTTAGAGTTGTTTTTCAAGCGATTAAAAACGCTTGAAAAACTGACCGCACTTTAAGTTTATTTTTTATAATAGATAAACCTTATTCGAAGAAAGAATAATTTTCCCCGTTTAAGGCGCCCCTTTTTCTAAGGTTTTTTTAGGGAAGTTACGCCAGCGACGCATCAAGCGGAGTCTGCTAACTTCCCGTTAAGAAAAATCCTTAGAAAAAGGGAACAGCGACTTATCCGGGGTCGCCTTTCTTTTGGTTACTTTTCTTTGGCGAAGCAAAGAAAAGTAACTCGCCTTGGCGAACCCCCGATTTAAAAATTATCCAACACCCCAATCGCATCCACCAACTTCTTCACCGTAAACACCTGCATATTTTCCACAGCATGTTTCGGCTTATTGCCAAACGGCACAATGGCGCGTTTGAAGCCGTGTTTGGCGGCTTCGCTAATGCGTTCTTGTCCGCTTGGGACAGGGCGGATTTCACCCGCCAAGCCAACTTCACCGAAGACCACCAAATCCTGCGGCAACGGGCGGTTGCGGAAACTGGAGATGAGTGCGAGGAGCAAGGCTAAATCGGCGCCGGTTTCGGTGACTTTGACGCCGCCGACTACATTGACAAACACGTCCTGATCCGCCATTTGTAACCCACCGTGACGATGTAGTACGGCGAGTAATAAGGCAAGGCGGTTTTGCTCCAACCCCACAGCGACACGGCGCGGGTTGGCGAGCATGGAATGGTCCACCAGCGCCTGAATTTCCACCAACAGCGGACGTGTGCCTTCCCATAACACCATCACCGAACTGCCGGGCGTTTGTTCCTCACCACGACTTAAAAAGATCGCCGACGGATTTTTCACTTCGCGCAAACCTTGTTCCGTCATGGCAAATACGCCCAGCTCGTTCACCGCGCCGAAACGGTTTTTATGGCTGCGTAAGGTACGAAAACGTGAGTCGGTTTCACCTTCCAATAACAAGGAACAGTCGATGGCGTGCTCCAACACCTTCGGACCTGCCAGCGTGCCGTCTTTGGTGACGTGTCCGACCATCACGATCGCCACTTGGCGGGTTTTCGCATAGCGGGTTAAAAAAGAAGCGCATTCGCGCACTTGCGCCACGCTGCCGGGCGAGGATTGAATGTCTGCGAGGTGCATGACCTGAATGGAGTCGATAACGATAATTTGCGGTTTTAACTGATCCGCCAGATTACAAATTTGCTCCACGGAGGTTTCCGACAACATATTCAATTTTTCCGGAGGCAAGCCAAGGCGTTTGGCGCGCATTGCCACTTGTTGCAGGGATTCCTCGCCGGTCACATAAAGTGCGGTCATTTTTTGCGATAGATTACACATCACCTGCAACAATAACGTACTTTTACCCGCCCCCGGATGCCCGCCGATGAGAATCGCACTGCCCGGCACGACACCGCCGCCAAGCACGCGATCCAATTCGTAAAAACCGCTGCTGAAACGTGGTGTTTCCTGCAGGCTGATTTCGCTTAAAGTCTGAATTTTGGCACGGGTTTCGCCCGCATAGCCGCTAAACCTGTCCGCTTTATGATTCGGCGTAGAAACCAACCGCACTTCGGTGATGGTGTTCCAAGCTTTACAGGCGGAACACTGCCCCTGCCAGCGGGAATACTCCGCGCCGCAATCATTACACACATAAGCCGTTTTTGTTTTTGCCATCGGTTATGCTCCCATCGTTAACGTCATAAGATGAAGCATGCGCTGCGCATATTGCGGCGTTTGGATGAGATCGAGCAATTTATTCATCGCCGACGCGTTGTCTTTGGTTTCGCTGTGTAACCGAATAATCTCGTGCAGCTGCATCAAAACATGCCCATTGGCTTCGGCTAAATCCGCCGACACATTTTCCTGCGCGTAATGGCAATTTGCCGCCTGTTGTTCGCTCAATGCAGCTTCCAACAAGGCTTTATTGTCTGCGTAATAATGATACAAATTGAAAAACGCGCCCACCCGCTCCACGGTTTTAATGAAATCGGCAGCGAAGAAATCCGCGCCCAAGGCAAGCGTTTCTTCGATTAACGCTTGTTCATAGCCCAAAAGTGCGGTGAGTTTTTCCGCTGTTTTTTGCGCACGTTTTTCCTGGTGTAAAAAGCCGCGCCACTGTTCGATCCAATCGCTTGAATAAGCGGTTTTGCCTTGTGCTAATTGATAGCCGCGCTTGGCTTTACTCAGGGAATAAAAATGTACCTTGCCTTCGTAACGGGTTAAAAAATCCGCCACAAAGGCCAAAAACGCTCCCAATCCGCCAGATTTCACTTCAAATTCAATTTCGCTAATCACTTGTTCCCGATCACCGGCAAGCACTTTCCCCGAATCAAACGCCACTTCGATTTGGCAATCGGGAGCGTATTGCACCAGCCACATTTGGCGCTCAAAATCCGTGCTGAAAATCGGTTGTAATGGATTGTTGGGGTTGCCCAATTGCAAACCATGGGCTTCAATTAGTGCGGATAAATCAGGTTTCGCATCAAGCAAAGCAACATTGTATTCAGGGCGAACATGCAACCCGCCGGACACCTTGCCGTCGGTTTTGAGGGTTAAGGTGTAATCATCCTTTTGGCGGCGTACGCGCAGACCCATTTTATGTTTGGTGAAAAACTGATCGGAGGTGTCGTAATAGGTATTGGCTAAAAAATCGCATTGTTTTTCGATCACATTGAAATGATTCAAAATATTGTCTAATTGTGCTACATCGGCAGAATTTACCGCCAACTTCAATTCAATTTCATCCTGCATTATAAAATCCTTTAAAGATCATGAAGTTTTGCTTTTTCATTTGATTTATGAACGGCTCATTATCCAATAAATGTAGGGATTTTTCGATTAAAATCGTGAATTTTTCATCAACATAATGTAATATGCGCCTGAATTATTAACCTTCCTTAAAGGAGTCTTTTTTATGGCAATGAATAATATCCTCGGATTATTTGCCCACTCCCCTTTAAAACCCCTGCAAAAACATTCCAATAAAGTCACCGAATGTTGCGAATTATTAATCCCTTTTTTTGAAGCGACCTTTACTTCCGATTGGAATAAAGCGGAGCAAATTCGCTTGGATATTTCCGCTCACGAACGTCAGGCGGACGCCTTAAAACGTGAGATCCGTTTAAAATTACCACGTGGTTTATTCATGCCGATTGATCGTACCGATTTATTGGAATTAGTAACCCAACAGGATAAATTGGCGAACTATGCCAAAGACATCGCAGGCCGCATGATCGGACGTCAATTCGGTATTCCGGAAGAAATGCAAAACGAATTCATGAGTTATGTGCGCCGCAGTTTAGACGCCACCGAACAGGCACATAAAGTCATTGAAGAAATGGATCAATTGCTGGAAACCGGCTTCAAGGGACGCGAATTAAATTTCGTGAATCAAATGATCAATGAACTCGATATCATTGAAGATGATACCGATCAAATGCAAATTAAATTGAGAAGAATGTTATTCGATATTGAAGATCGCTTTAACCCGATTGATGTGATGTTTTTATATAAAGTCATCGAATGGGTGGGTGTACTCGCCGATCAGGCGCAACGTGTCGGATCGCGCATTGAATTGATGTTGGCGCGTTCATAATTTCCATTTACTCAGGAATTTTTCAATGGAATTACTCAATCAATACGGTTCATTATTAATCATAATTACCGCGATTTTCGGCTTTTTTATGGCCTTTGGCGTAGGTGCCAACGATGTTTCAAATGCTATGGGAACATCTGTTGGCTCAGGAACAATCACAGCAAAACAAGCCATTTTTATTGCCATGATTTTTGAAGCGGCCGGTGCTTATTTAGCCGGCGGCGAAGTGACGGAAACCATTAAAAGCGGCATTATTGACACGATGGAATTCGTCAATGAGCCACAGGTTTTGGTCTTCGGCATGATGGCATCGCTATTTGCCTCCGGCGCGTGGCTATTAATCGCCTCAAAAATGGGTTGGCCGGTATCCACCACTCACTCCATCATTGGTGCCATTATCGGCTTTGCCTGTGTCACCGTCGGTCCACATGCCGTAGATTGGAGCAATATCAAAAACATTGTCGGCAGCTGGTTTGTTACACCGGTCGTTGCAGGTTTACTTGCCTATGCCATCTTTATTAGTACGCAAAAACTGATTTTTGACACGGAAAGCCCGCTTAAAAATGCACAAAAATATGGTCCATATTATATGGGTTTAACCGTTTTTATTTTGTGTATTGTTACCCTCACTAAAGGCTTAAAACACGTCGGCTTAAATTTAACCGGTAGTGAAAACTTTTTAATTTCTTTCGCTATCAGTGCCGTATCTATTATTTACAGCTATTTCTACTTCCGCAGCGCCCGATTCAAACTGAAAATGCGTCAAAACCGCGAGTTTGGCGGTGTTGAAAAAGTATTCAGCATCCTCATGTTGATGACCGCTTGTGCCATGGCATTTGCCCACGGTTCCAACGATGTCGCCAATGCCATCGGGCCACTTTCCGCTGTCGTTGCGATTATTGAAAGTGGCGGTCAAATTGCCAACAACGTTCCCCTTGCCTGGTGGATCCTGCCTTTAGGGGCGGCAGGGATTGTCGTCGGGTTAGTTGTGATGGGTTATAAAGTCATGGCGACCATCGGTACGGGTATTACGGATTTAACGCCAAGCCGTGGTTTTGCCGCACAGTTTGCTACTGCAATGACCGTGGTTGTGGCATCCGGCACAGGGCTACCGATTTCCACCACGCAAACCTTAGTGGGCGCAGTATTGGGTATCGGATTTGCGCGCGGGATCGCGGCGATTAACCTCACTGTCATTCGCAACATTGTGGTGTCATGGGTTGTCACCTTGCCTGCCGGCGCGTTGTTCTCTGTAATTATTTATTATTTGCTCAAAGCAATTTTCCATTAATCTACCCTTAAAAGTGCGGTTATTTTTCACCGCACTTTTAATTTTATATTTCACCTTTTTATGACTTAACTTAGGGTTTACAGCATGCAAAAAACAATGAAATACCTTCTCGCGTTAACCTTTCTTGGCATAGGCATCAGCACCGCTCAGGCGGAAACCAAATACGTAACGGAAAACCTTTCTACTTATTTACGTAAAGGCGCAGGAGACCAATATAAAATCGCCGGCGCCATTCAATCGGGCGAACAGGTTACCGTATTGGATCAAAAGGATCGCTATACCCTCATTCGCGACGGTAAAAACCGCGAGGCCTGGATCTTAACTAACGAATTGAGCAACGAAGCCAGCAGCAAACTGGAAAATCCGAAATTAAAAAGCCAAATTCAGGAATTAAGCCTGAAATTAAGCCGTTTAGACGGCGACTGGCAACAACGCACCGTTGAAATGCAACGTCGCACCAAACAGGCGGAACAACAAAGCAGCGAATTATTAGAACAAAATTCACAATTAAAACGCGAATTGGAAATCACCAAAAATAAAAATCGTGACTTGGAAGCCATGTTGGATGCGGGCAAACGCGAAATTGCCATTCAATGGTTTATTTACGGCGGTTCCGTACTTGGGGTCGGCTTGTTAATCGGTTTGATTTTACCGTTAATCATGCCGAAACGCCGTCGTCGTGATGGTTGGGCGTAATGTCCGAAAACACTTTTCAGATTTATTTGGTTGGCGGGGCTGTGCGCGATCAGCTCCTCAACCTGCCCGTTCAAGATCGCGACTGGGTCATTGTGGGCGCAACACCAGAAGCGTTACTTAGCCAAGGCTATCATCAGGTGGGAAAAGATTTCCCCGTTTTTTTGCACCCGCAAACCAAAGAAGAATACGCCCTTGCCCGTACGGAACGCAAATCCGGTTCGGGTTACACCGGGTTTATCTGCGATTTTTCCCCCGACATCAGCCTTGAACAGGATTTAATTCGTCGCGATCTCACCATCAACGCCATGGCGCAGGATTTGCAGGGCAACCTATTTGACCCTTACGGCGGTGCACAGGATTTAGCGAATGGTATCTTACGCCATGTTTCTCCCGCGTTTATTGAAGATCCGCTACGCGTGCTACGCGTCGCGCGCTTTGCCGCCCGTTATCGTTATTTAGGTTTTCGCATCGCCGCAGAAACCCTGCAACTGATGAAAGATCTCACCGCACAAGGGGAACTGGCACATCTCGCCGCCGAACGGGTTTGGGCGGAAACGGAAAAAGCATTAAACGAAAAAAATCCTGAAATCTATTTTGAAACCTTGCGTGAAGTGGGTGCGCTCAAGGTGTTGTTTCCGGAATTGGATGCCCTTTACGGCGTACCAAACCCGGCGAAATACCATCCGGAAATCGACAGTTTCGTGCACACCATGATGGTGTTGCAACAGGCGACGTTGCTGTCCGAACAGGTAGATTGCCATAAAAGTGCGGTGCGTTTTGCCGCCATTTGTCATGATTTGGGCAAAGCCAAAACACCGAAACAAAACTGGCCGCATCATCATGGCCATGAAAAGCTCGGCATTGCGCCGACCCAAAGCCTGTGCAAACGCCTGAAAGTGCCCGGCTATTTTCAGCAACTGGCTGAACTCACCTGCGAATATCACACCCATATTCACAAAATTTTTGAATTGCGCCCGGAAACTATCGTCAAACTGTTCAATACATTTGATGTATGGCGGAAGCCCCTGCGCTTCATGGAATTTTTGTTGGTATGCTTTGCCGATACGCGCGGGCGCAAAGGCTTCTCGCATATTCCGTATCCGCAGCAGGAATTTGCTATCACCTTATATCAAGCGGCGTTGAAAGTGGATATTCAATCCATTATCGCGGCAGGCTTTGAAAATAAAGCCATTCGCGATCAACTCAATCGCGGACGAATTTTTGCCGTGAAACAAAAACGCACGGAAATCTTACCGCATTTTGTCGAGTCCAAATAAAAGGTCGCGCCTCTGCGGCGAGACAAAAAACAGCACTATTTTAAGGAAGACAGATTATTTATGAAAAAATTAAAATCCTATTTTTTACTTGTGTTCGCCGCGTTATTTTTAACCGCCTGTGTGACGGATCAGGAACGTCCGACCAACGTAAAATACATTCCCAAAACCGACCGCACTTGGCAGCAGCATTTAACCCAATTAAAACAAATTCAGGGCTATCAAGCACTCGGGCAATTAGGCTACATCAGCAGCAAAGAACGCTTTTCCACGCGTTTCGACTGGCAATATAACAACCCGCGCGATTACACCCTGAAGCTCTACTCCACCATCAGCAGTGAAACCCTACAAATCCAAATGCACGAGCAAGGCATGACCATCTCCGACAACAAAGGACGCCAACGCTCCGCCGCCGATGCGAAAATGCTGTTACGCGAAATCATCGGCATGGATTTCCCGCTGGCACAATTCGCCTTCTGGCTGAAAGGACAGCCGGAAGACAGCGCCGATTATCAAGTGGGTGAAAATCATTTCCTTGCGACGTTCAGCCATACCCTCGACGGCAAACCTTGGACGGCGGATTATTTGTCCTATCATGTGAATCATCGCCCGCCGATGCCGGAGAATATTTTGCTGAAAACGGAGGGGCAAACCTTAAAAATCCGTGTAGATGAATGGCAATTTCAATGAAAACGTATCAATTTTCTACCGCACTTTTCACGCCTGAACGCTTAAAAAGCGAAGACGGCTGGCGCTTTCCTTGCCCGGCGAAACTAAATTTATTTCTCTACATCAACGGCAAACGGGCGGACGGTTACCACGAGTTACAAACCCTGTTTCAATTTGTGGATTTTGGCGATTGGTTACACATTAAGGTGCGTCAGGATGGCGAGATTCACTTAATCTCCACCATTGCCGATTTAAACACGGAAGACAATTTAATTTATCGTGCGGCGACATTGTTGAAACAACATACCGGCTGCACGCTCGGCGCCGATTTGACCTTAGATAAAATCCTGCCTGTGGGCGGTGGCGTCGGTGGCGGATCTTCCAACGCGGCAACCGCCTTAGTTGCGCTAAATCATTTATGGCAAACCGGTTTAAACACCGAACAGCTCGCCGAGCTGGGATTACAGCTTGGCGCCGATGTGCCGATTTTCGTGCATGGAAAAGCGGCATTTGCGGAAGGTGTGGGCGAAAAAATCACCTATTGCGAACCGCCGGAAAAATGGTATCTGGTGCTCAAACCCGATGTGTCTATTTCCACCGCCGTGGTGTTCTCTGATCCGAGCTTAACGCGCAATACGCCGAAAAAACCGCTGTCACAATTACTGGCAGAAAAATACGCAAACGATTGCGAAAAAGTTGTGCGAGATCATTATTCAGAGGTTGAAGAATTGCTGAACTGGTTGGTAAAATATGCACCGGCCAGATTAACCGGGACTGGTGCTTGCGTTTTTGCGGAATTTGATGATGAAAAATCCGCCCAATCAGTTCTCCAAGCCAAACCGAAAAATTGTTTCGGTTTCGTCGCAAAAGGATTAAATCATTCTCCATTGCATGACATGTTGAAAACCGTGCCTGATTCAACGAATTAACCGACTTATTTACAACCTAACTCCTGAGGTCAAATTTACGATGCCTGATATTAAACTCTTCGCCGGTAACGCCACGCCGGAACTCGCGAAACGCATTTCCGAAAGCCTATTCACCAAATTAGGTGATGCCACTGTGGGCCGTTTCAGCGACGGCGAAGTGCAAGTCCAAATTAACGAAAACGTGCGCGGTAGCGATGTGTTCATCATTCAATCCACTTGCGCACCGACCAACGATAATTTAATGGAATTATTGGTCATGGTTGACGCATTACGTCGCGCCTCCGCCGGTCGTATCACCGCCGTGATTCCTTATTTCGGCTATGCCCGTCAGGATCGTCGCGTGCGTTCCGCCCGTGTACCGATTACCGCCAAAGTGGTCGCGGACTTCCTCTCCAGCGTCGGCGTTGACCGCGTATTAACCTGCGATTTGCACGCCGAACAAATTCAAGGCTTCTTCGATGTGCCGGTAGATAACGTGTTCGGCTCACCGGTGTTATTAGACGACATCCGCAAAAAGACCGACCTCGTCAATCCGATCGTCGTTTCTCCGGACATCGGCGGTGTGGTTCGCGCCCGTGCCGTAGCCAAATTATTGAACGACACCGACATGGCGATTATCGACAAACGCCGTCCGCGCGCCAACGTATCACAAGTGATGCACATCATCGGCGACGTTGCGGATCGTGATTGTATTCTGGTTGACGACATGATCGATACCGGCGGCACTTTATGCAAAGCGGCGGAAGCCTTAAAAGAACGCGGTGCAAGACGCGTATTCGCCTACGCTACCCACGCCGTCTTCTCCGGCTCCGCAGCCAAAAACCTTGCCAGCGACGCCTTGGACGAAGTGGTAGTCACCGACACCATCCCGCTTTCGCCGGAAATCCGCGCCTTAGGCAAAGTGCGCACCCTGACCCTATCAGGCATGCTCGCCGAAGCCATCCGTCGCATCAGCAACGAAGAATCCATCTCCGCGATGTTTAACGAGTAATAAAAACACCCGTAAAAACCACCGCACTTTAAACGACAAAAGGCTTGGGAAACCAAGCCTTTTGTTTTTTGCCTTACGATCCGATACTCACCGACTGCCTTGTTGTGCTATAATCGCGCCACATTTAACTTAGAAATTGAGGTATTTCATGAAAAAACTGCTTCTTGTTCTGGCGGGCATTTTAACCGTTGCCGCCTGTTCCCAACCGAAAGACATTTACTTCAACGGCTCCGAAGGCTCTCATTCCGGTCTGAAATACGACAAAGCCACCAAAACCTTTGGGATCAATGAGTAAAATTCCAAAAAAGTGCGGTTGAAAATTTAACTGTTTTTTCAACCGCACTTTTTCTTTTCAAGTTTCCTAAATATTCATCTCCTGAAATAGATTCAATTTATCCGGCACCAAATACACCTGCTCGCCCAATTGATATTGCGCCTGTAAGTAATTATTTTTGGTTAGAATCACTTCAATCGGCTGTTCGCTCTGCGGGCTGTCCACCTCCACCCGCACGATAAAACCGATGGCGTTGATATGGCTGATTTTACCCGTGGCAAGGGCGTTTTCGGCGTGACGCGACAGAGTGAGTTCATAAGGGCGGATATACACTGTCGCCGATTGGTTTTCCACTGCTTTGGTGGCGTTGCTGTGAGCTTGCAGATTATGCGCGAATTCCCCCACCACCAGATTGCCGCGCTCCACATGCCCGTGGAACACGTTCACATCGCCGACAAATTGCGTCACAAAAGGCGTTTGCGGGGCGTGATAAATTTGATTCGGCTCGTCCACCTGCTCGATTTGCCCCTGATTCATTACCACAATACGATCGGACATATCCAGTGCTTCATCCTGATCGTGAGTCACAAAAATACTGGTCACTTTCAGTTCCTGCTGTAAATCCCGCAACCAACGGCGCAGCTCCTTACGCACCTGCGCATCCAACGCACCGAAAGGCTCATCTAACAGTAACACTTTCGGCTGCACCGCCAAAGAGCGCGCCAACGCGATACGCTGTTTCTGTCCGCCGGAAAGCTGATTCGGATAGGCTCTCGCCAGCCATTCCAGCTTCACCAGCTTTAAAAGTGCGGTCACTTTTTCACGTATTTCTTCCTTGCCCGGTCGTTCTTTGCGCGCCTTCACCTGCAACCCGAACGCTACGTTGTCAAACACCGTCATGTTCTGAAACAAGGCATAATGCTGAAACACAAACCCCACCCCCCGCTCCGCCGCCGAAACCCGCGTCACATCGCGCTCGCCAAACAAAATTTGCCCGCTGTCGGAAAACTCCAACCCGGCAATAATCCGCAACAACGTCGTCTTCCCGCACCCGCTAGGACCAAGCAACGCGGTCAGGCGATGGTTAGGAAAGCTGAGGTTGATGTTTTTCAGCGCGTGGTACGAACCGAAGTGTTTTTCGAGGTTTGTGAGGGTGATGGACATGGTGTTGATCCTGTTTGTGTTTTTAATTTGTGTTTGTAAATATCTTCTTTATCTAATTTATATATCGGGTTGCGCCCGATAGGCGCCTTACTTTCTTTTGCTTGCACAAAAGAAAGTAAGCAAAGAAAAGTGCACCCCGGATAAATTGCTTTTCCTCTCTTAGCATTAATTTTCTTCACGGAAAATTTCGAACTCGCCACTACGTGGCTCAAACAAAGCGAAATTTTCCTAAAAATTAACGCACGTTCGGGCAATTTATACGGGGACCCCGTTGGTGCACTATTTGAAAAGTGCGGTGGATTTTTAATTTGTTTTCTAAGGTTAAAAACATTCGTAAAACTAACCGCACCTTAAATTTATTTTTTTGAATAGATAAAATCTATTCGGAGAAAAAATAATTTTCCCCGTTTAAGGCGCCCCTTTTTCTAAGGATTTTTTAGGGAAGTTACGCCAGCGACGCGTCAAGTGGAGTCTGCTAACTTTCCGTTAAGAAAAATGCTTAGAAAAAGGGAACAGCGACTTATCCGGGGTCGCCTTTCTTTTGGTTACTTTTCTTTGGCGAGCAAAGAAAAGTAACTCGCCGTCGGCGAAACCCAAGTCAACCAAATAAAATCGCAAAATCACTTTTGCACTCCCCGCTCCAACGATCTCTTAACCCTTCTCTCCTCCCTACCCCGCACCACACTCTGCACCCCCAACGTCAATATCGCCACCAACGCCAGCAGGCTCGCACAGGCAAATGCCGCAACAAACTGATATTCGTTATAGGTGATTTCCACATACAACGGGATGGTATTGGTTAAGCCGCGGATATGACCGGAAACAACGCTAACGGCACCGAATTCGCCCATGGCGCGCGCGTTGCTGAGGATAACGCCGTAAATCAGCGCCCATTTGATTTTCGGCAGGGTGATTCGCCAGAACAACGTCCAGCCCGATGCGCCGAGGATAAGGGCGGCTTGTTCTTCGCTGTTGCCTTGTGCGGTCATGCTCGGCAACAGGGATTTTGCGATGAGCGGGAAGGTGACGAATAAAGTTACGGTAACAATGCTCGGGGTGGCGAACATGATGCGAATGTCGTGTTCCGCAAGCCAGGCGCCCCATAAGCCGTCAAGCCCGAAAAGCAGCAAGAACATTAACCCCACCACCACCGGCGAAATGGAAAACGGCAGATCCAAAAGTGCGGTTAAAATGCTTTTTCCTTTGAAGTTGAAATAAGCGATAGTCCACGCCATGACGACGCCGATGAATAAATTCACGGGCAAAACGATTAACGCCACTTTTATGGTCAGCCAAATGGCGGCGCGAGCTTCCTCATCATTGATTGACTGCCAGAATAAATGTACGCCCTGCTCTAAGGCGGAATAAAACACCGTAAATAGCGGGAACAACAGAATGACGGTGAAAAAAATTAAACCGACGCTGATTAACGTCCATTTTTGCCAATTTGCACCCATAAATTACCTCACTTGACTCATGCGTTTCGCCACCGTCCATTGGGCTAAATTAATTAAAAAAATCAAGGCAAAAGAAATCACCAGCATGAGCAACGCCACCACGGAAGCGCCTTGCACGTCGTATAAATCCAGTTTTGACATGATGATCAAAGGCGCGATTTCGGAGACCAACGGCACGTTGCCGGCAATAAAAATCACCGAGCCATACTCGCCTAACGAGCGGGCGAACCCCATGCCCGCGCCGCCGATAATCGCCGGGAGCAAGGCGGGAATGATCACTTTGCGCAAAATAGTCAATTTGCCTGCGCCGAGAATCTGTGCGGCTTCTTCAAACGCCGGATCCAAGTTCGCCAACACAGGCTGAATGGCGCGCACCACAAAAGGCAGGCTGACGAAAATCAAGGCGATGGCAATGCCGCTCGGGGTATAGGCGATCTGAATACCCATTTTTTCCAACAGCCCGCCAATCAAGCCTGTCGGCGCATATAAAGATGCCAATGCAATCCCCGCCACGGCGGTAGGCAGCGCAAAAGGCAGGTCGATAAACCCATTGACGAACGATTTACCGGGAAAGTCATAACGCACCAAAATCCACGCCAGTAAAAAGCCGAAAATCACATTAATCAGCGTCGCCACCAACGCCATACGAAAAGACAGCAAAATGGACGCGATCACCCGCTCGCTGCCAATGATCTGCCAAATGCTCTGCCAATCTAGCTGCAATGCACTGAAAAACAACAGAATTAGCGGCAGAACCACCATTGAACCGAGCCAGCCCAGCGTAATGAACATACCGCGTTTAAAACCGGGTAAAACGGTTTGCATGATAACGTCTCCAACCTTTTCCCACAGGAATCCTAAAAAATGTTTAAAAAAATAACCGCACTTTTTATAAGGCGCAAAGATCAGAAATTTATTTATCATTCCATTTAGAAATAAGTAACCGTTTGCTATTCATGAAAATATTCTATTTAGTTATATAAAATTCAAATTTGTTATTTTTTTAATCATTTCTTTTGCGCTATAAATTAGCCCCAGAAAAAGCAAGGGATTAATTCCGAGAATAACTCAAGAAATAAAGAGAGGAGCCGGCAATGAAAAAAATGGTTTTATTTTCAGCAGCTTCATTGCTTGCCGCTCTGTCGATTATCACGGCTTGTTTACAAACTAAAAACGACACACCGAAAGTGTTATTGAACGTTTCTTATGACGTGATCCGTGATTTTTACAAAGAATACAACCCGGTATTTCGTCGCGAATATGCCCCTGATGTGATGATTTCCCAATCCCACGGCGGCGCCAGCAAACAGGTGTTAAGCGTGCTGAACGGTTTACCGGCGGATGTGGTGACGCTAACCCAAAGCAATGACATTGATGCGCTGGTGCAAAAAGGCTTGGTGAAGGCAAGCTGGCAAACAGATTTACCGAATCAGGCGACGCCTTTCGGTTCGGTGATGGTATTTTTGGTGCGCAAAGGCAACCCGAAGCACATTCGTGATTGGGCGGATTTAACCCGCGCCGACGTAAAAGTGGTGTTTGCCAACCCGAAAACCTCCGCTAACGGGCGCTTCGCTTATTTATCCGCGCTGGCGTATGCACAGAAACATAGCCAAAATCCCGAGGATTTTATGTTGCGTTTATTGCGTAACGTGCCGGTGTTGGAAGCCGGCGCACGCGGTGCCAGCATCTCCTTCACCCAACGCAATATGGGCGATGTGCTGATTACGCCGGAAAACGAAGCGGCGCTGGCGGCAAAAACACTGGGCAAAGATCAATTCGATTTGGTTTATCCGAGCATCAGTGCCTATACGCCGGTGCTGGTGGCAGAAGTAAGTGCCAATACCAAACACAACGGCACACAGCTGTTGGCGAAAACGTATTTGCGTCATTTATGGTCGCCACAAGGGCAAGAGATTGCCGCGCAAAATTATTTTCGTCCGCGCGATGAAGAAACAGCGGAAAAATACACCGCACTTTTCCCGTCGGTGAACAGTTTCGATGTCAATCAACAATTCGGTGATTGGCAACAAATTAACCAACAACATTTTGTCGATAACGCCCTTTTTGATCGACTTTATATCGCCGCCCAAAACGGCGCGAAAAATACAAATAAGGAGTGATTCATGCACTATTTTCCCCTCTTCGCCGATTTAAAATCACGCCCCGTGCTTGTTGTGGGAGGCGGTTCGGTAGCGGCGCGTAAAGTGAATCTGCTCCTACAAGCCAACGCGGAAGTGCGTATCGTGGCGCAAAAATTGAATCAGGAATTGACCGCACTTGAAGCGCAAGGCAAGGTTTTCTGGTTAGCCAAAAATTTCTCCGCCGAACAACTCAATTCGGTCTTTCTGGTCATCGCCGCCACTAACGACGAGCAACTTAACCAACGGGTTTTCCGCATTGCCGAAAGCCAACACAAGCTGGTCAACGTCGTGGACGATCAACCTCATTGCAGTTTTATTTTTCCTTCCATTATCGATCGCGGCGCATTACAAATCGCCATTTCCAGCGCCGGCAGAGCGCCGGTACTCGCCCGTTTGTTGCGGGAAAAACTGGAAGCCCTGTTGCCGCAGCATTTAGGCAAAATCGCCGAAATTTCCGGTAAATGGCGTGATGAAGTCAAACGCAAACTGCATTCCGTCACCGAACGCCGCCGTTTCTGGGAAACCTTATTTAACGGACGCTTCGCCAATTTAGTGAAAAATCAGCAAATCGCACAAGCGGAAGCGGAATTGGCTCAACAGCTTGAGAAGAATTATCAGGGCGGTTTTGTTTCCCTAGTAGGCGCCGGCCCCGGCGATGCGGGATTACTGACCCTCAACGGGTTACAGGAAATCCAAAAAGCGGACGTGGTGCTTTATGACGCCTTGGTTTCCGAAGAAATTTTGTCCTTAATTCGCCGTGACGCCGATCGCATTTTCGTCGGCAAACGGGCGAAGGGCGCATTTGTCGCACAAGAAGACACCAATCAACTTTTAGTGAAGCTCGCCCAACAAGGCAAACGCGTAGTGCGTTTAAAAGGTGGTGATCCTTTTGTGTTCGGACGCGGCGGTGAAGAGTTGGAAATCCTCGCTTCGCACGATATTCCGTTTTCCGTCGTCCCCGGCATTACCGCAGGCATCGGCGCCACCGCTTACGCCGGCATTCCGCTCACGCATCGCGATCATGCACAAAGTGCGGTGTTCGTCACCGGTCATCGCAAAGCCGATGCCGCCGATATTGAATGGCAAACCTTAGCGCGTAGCAGCCAGACCTTGGTGATTTACATGGGCACCTTAAAAGCCGCCTTTATCGCGGAACGCTTACAACAACACGGCAGAAGCGGCGACACGCCGGTCGCTATTATCAGCCAAGGCACGCAGCTTACCCAAAGCACCGCCGTCGGCACGCTTAAAAATCTGGCGCAACTTGCCGAAAATGCGCCGACACCGGCATTAATCGTGGTGGGCGAAGTGGTTGCTCTGCATGAAAAACTGGCGTGGTTCGGGGAAGAAAAACAGCGTCAAAAACGACCGCACTTTACGCTGGACAGCCTGACTATCGGACAAGTGGCATAAGGCGGCGAGGAGAGTGCGATGAGCTTTTTGAAACCGACATTCTGGCAAATCCCGCTAATTAGCCTTGAACAAACGGACCGCTTAACGGAACAAACCGCCGCGCTAAAACAGCGTCTGACACAAATCGCCGACAGCCACCAAGACGCCCGTTTCGCCAGCAGTCTGGCGGTGGAGGATATGGTCATTACCGACATGATTGCCCGCGAGCATTTGAACATCGGTATTTTTACGTTAGATACCGGCTTGCTTCATCAAGAAACCTTGGATTTATTGGATAACCTGGCGAAAACCTATCCGCACATTCATGTAGAACGTTTTCGCCCGATTCAGCAGGACGCCGATCATTATGTGGAAGAAAAAGGCAAATTCGCCTTTTACGAAAGCGTCGAACTGCGCCGCGAATGCTGCCATATCCGAAAAATCGAGCCGCTCAACCGCGCCATCAACGGCGCCGACGCTTGGCTCACAGGACAACGCCGCGAACAATCCGCCACCCGCACGGAGCTGCCTTTCGCGGAATGGGATAAAGCACGCGGCATTGACAAATACAACCCGATTTTCGACTGGACAGAAACCGACGTATGGCGCTACATCCTGACAAACAACGTGCCTTACAACGAACTCTATCACCAAGGCTTCCCCAGCATCGGCTGCGACCCATGCACGCGACAGGTAAAAGAAGGCGAAGACATCCGCGCGGGGAGATGGTGGTGGGAGAATAAGGATAGTAAGGAGTGTGGGTTACATAAGTAAACAAATCCCCCTCTTTAGTAAAGAGGGGTTAGGGGAGATTTAGCAGACGTGATACACCTAGATGACTGGAATAGTCAACGTTTTCTGCTGTTTATCCATACAATCTCTGGGTTAATAGGTTTAATCAAATCTCCCCCTGCCCCTCTTTTCTAAAGAGGGGAGTAATTGACCGCACTTTCAGAATAACACTCGGATAAATCGGGGTCCCCGTATAAGACGCCCGAACGGAAATAGGATTTTTAGGAAATTTTCGCTTTGTTTGAGCCGCTTGCGGCGAGTTCGAAAATTTCCGTGAAGAAAATCCTGTTGGAGAGAGGAAAAGCGGCTTATCCGGGGTCGCCTTTCTTTTGGTTACTTTTCTTTGGCGAAGCAAAGAAAAGTGACACTAAGGGCGAAAAAATGAATTTGATATTAAAGAAAAACAAGGAATAAAACATGACCCAAACCGAACTCAACAACACCCACCTCGACTGGTTGGAGGCCGAATCCATCCATATTATCCGCGAACTGGTGGCGGAATGTGAAAATCCGGCGTTGCTTTTCTCCGGCGGGAAAGATTCCGTGGTTTTGCTGGCGTTGGCGCGTAAAGCCTTTCAGCTTGGCGACCGTCCGGTGCATTTGCCGTTTCCTTTGGTGCATATCGACACCGGGCATAATTACCCTGAAGTGATCCAATTCCGTGATGAACAGGTGGATAAACTGAACGCGCGCTTGGTGGTGGGGCATGTGGAAGACTCCATTGCCAAAGGCACGGTAGTGTTGCGTAAAGAAACCGATTCGCGCAATGCGGCGCAGGCGGTGACGCTACTCGAAACCATTGCGGAAAACGGCTTTGACGCATTAATGGGCGGTGCGCGTCGCGATGAAGAAAAAGCTCGAGCAAAAGAACGGATTTTTTCTTTCCGCGACGAATTCGGTCAATGGGATCCGAAAGCGCAACGCCCGGAATTGTGGTCACTGTATAACGCCAAGCTACACAAAGGCGAAAACATGCGCGTATTCCCGATTTCCAACTGGACCGAACTGGACATTTGGCAATATATCGCCCGCGAAAATCTAGAATTACCGCCGATTTATTACAGCCACAAACGAGAAGTGGTTCGCCGTAAAGGCCTGCTTGTGCCGGTCACACCGCTGACGCCGAAACAAGCAAACGAAGTGAGCGAAGAACTCGACGTCCGTTTCCGCACCGTAGGCGACATCAGCTGCACCTGCCCGGTGGCAAGCCAAGCCGCCAACGCATTGGAAATCATCCAAGAAACCGCCCTCGCCGACATCTCCGAACGTAGCGCTACCCGCTTAGACGACCAAGCCAGCGAAGCGGCGATGGAGAAGCGGAAGAAGGAAGGGTATTTTTAAGCACAAACAATAGGTTACAAGCACGCATTAGGAAACGCGCGCTATCAAAGTGCATTAATTAAATATTAAAAGAGAAATAAAAAATACTTAAAAAAACGACCGCACTTTCGGAATAACGCTCAGATAAATCGGGGTCCCCGTATAAGACGCCCGAACGGAAATAGGATTTTTAGGAAATTTTCGCTTTGTTTGAGCCGCTTGCGGCGAGTTCGAAAATTTCCGTGAAGAAAATCCTGTTGGAGAGAGGAAAAGCGGCTTATCCGGGGTCGCCTTTCTTTTGGTTACTTTTCTTTGGCGAAGCAAAGAAAAGTGACACTAAGGCGAAAAAATGATTTTGATATTAAAGAAAAACAAGGAATATAAAATGACCCAGCAACACACCACTCCCCTCCGCTTTATCACCGCCGGTAGCGTTGATGACGGCAAAAGCACCTTAATCGGGCGTTTACTTTACGACAGCAAAGCCCTGCTTTCCGATCAGCTTACCACGCTGAACAACGCCAAAGACAAACACAACAAAGAAGCCATCGACTTTTCCATTTTAACGGACGGCTTGGAAGCGGAGCGCGAGCAAGGCATTACCATCGACGTGGCATATCGCTATTTTTCCACGGCAAAGCGCAAATTCATCATCGCCGACACCCCGGGGCACGAACAATACACGCGCAACATGGTGACCGGCGCCAGCACGGCATCGGCGGCAATCGTGTTAATTGACGCCTCACAATTAAACTTTGACGAACAACCGTTGCAACTATTGCCGCAAACCAAACGCCATTCCGCCATTTTGCGCCAATTAAACTGCCCGCACATTTTGGTGGCGGTGAACAAAATGGATTTATTGGATTACAGTGAAGAAAAATTCAATGCCATCGTGCAGGCCTATGAAAAATTGGCGGCGCAACTCGGTTTAAAAGACGTGCATTTCGTCCCGGTTTCCGCCTTACTTGGCGACAATCTGGTTTACGGTAGCGACAGCACGCCTTGGTATCGGGGTGAACCGATTTTAACCATTTTGGAAAATTTGCCGAGCGTGGACGAAGTCAGCCACGCCGAAAGCGATTTTTATCTACCGGTGCAACTGGTCATTCGTCAGGATGCCGACAAAGCGGATGATTTCCGTGGCTATCAGGGGCGTATCGAACGCGGCGCCGTCAAGCTCGGACAAGAAATCCGCATCGAACCTATCGGCTTAACTGCCGTCGTGACGGAAATCATCACACCGAAAGGTGAAGTTCAACAAGCCGTTGCGGGCGAAGTGGTGACAATCCGTCTGGACAAAGACATCGACATCTCCCGTGGCGATTTATTCGTTGATGCACAATCGCCGTTAACCCCGCAAAAACAGCTACAAGCCACCATTTGCTGGTTCGACGAACGCCCGCTCAACACCGCCCGCAAATACCTGCTTAAACACGGCACACAAACCGTCTTCGCCAAAATCAGCGAAATCGAAAGTGTATTAAACGTGCACACACTAGAACACGAACAGGGCGCTACCGCGCTGAACATGAACGACATCGCAAAAGTGAAATTAAGCCTGCAAAAACCCATTGTGGCGACAAGTTATGAGGAAAATATCGCGGGGGGATCTTTTGTGTTGATTGATGAGGCGACGTATAACACGGTGGCGGCGGGGATGATATTTTGATCTTATATATTTAATAATGGAGCGTTATTAAACATCGCATTTCGCCCGATGGGCGACCTACTTTTTCTTTGCTTGTGCAAAGTAAAAGTAGGCAAAAAGAAAGCACACCCTGCTTTGCCTTGTTTCCTTTGTTCCATTGAATTTGCTTCACGGAAATTTTCGAACTCGCCGCAAGCGGCTCAAACAAAGCGAAAATTTCCTACAAATTCAACTCCACAAAGGCGGCAAAGAAGGGAATAAGCTAAAACAACAACCCTAGAAACAAACCCCAAAACATTAAAAATATTGACCGCACTTTCCAAATAACGCTCGGATAAATCGGGGTCCCCGTATAAGACGCCCGAACGGAAATAGGATTTTTAGGAAATTTTCGCTTTGTTTGAGCCGCTTGCGGCGAGTTCGAAAATTTCCGTGAAGAAAATCCTGTTGGAGAGAGGAAAAGCGGCTTATCCGGGGTCGCCTTTCTTTTGGTTACTTTTCTTTGGCGAAGCAAAGAAAAGTAACTCACCATCAGGCGAAACCCTGATTTTAAACTCAACTAAAACTTTACTTGTGGGAAAACAACCTTATGCCAAACACAAATCCATTACCACCTGAAATCACACAGCTCCTGCCCGGCTTAACGCCGTTACAACTGGCTTGGTTGTCCGGTTATGCTTGGGCGAAAGCGGAAAATGCGGATGTCGTCATAGGCGAAAATGTACCGCAAATTTCCACCGCACTTTCTGCCGAGCCCATCACTGTTGCCGTGCTGTCCGGGTCGCAAACGGGCAATGCCAAGGGCGTGGCGGATAAGCTGGCGGAGAAATTAACGGCGGCGGGCGTAAACGTTAAACGTGTCGCGTTAAAAGATTACAAAGCGAAACAGATCGCCGAGGAAAAATTACTGTTGTTGGTCACCTCGACCCAAGGGGAAGGTGAGCCGCCGGAGGAAGCGGTGGTGTTGCATAAGCTGCTCAACGGCAAAAAAGCGCCAAAACTGGACGGGCTCAGTTTTGCGGTGTTGGGATTAGGCGACAGCTCCTATCCGAATTTCTGTCAGGCAGGCAAGGATTTTGATAAACGTCTGGCGGAATTGGGTGCGACCCGCTTATTTGATCGCGTGGATGCGGATCTGGATTTCGCGGCGGTAGCGGAAAAATGGGTCGAGGATGTGACGGCGATCGTGAAAGAAAAAGCCGCACAGGCGACACCAACAACCGTTTCGCAAACCAATCCTGCGCAAACGCCTGCCAAAACCAGTCAATACAACAAAGAAAATCCCTTTCCGGCAACCTTGCTGACCAATCAGAAAATTACCGCCCGCCAATCGGACAAAGACGTGCGCCATATTGAGCTGGATTTGACCGGCTCCGATTTGCAATACCGCGCTGGCGATGCGCTGGGTGTGTGGTTTGATAACGATCCGGCGTTAGTGAAAGAAATCTTGCAATTAGCACAAATTGAGGAAAACGAAAGCGTGACCTTAAATGAAAAAACGCTGGAAATTTCCACCGCACTTTTATCCCATGTGGAGCTGACCCAAAACACGCCGAGCTTCGTGAAAGGTTACGCGGAATTTGCCAAGAACAAGAAACTGGACAAGCTCGTGGCGGATAACGAAAAACTGCAAGCCTATGTGCAAAATACGCCGATTGCGGATGTGTTGCATGATTTCCCCGCCAAGCTGACGGCGCAACAGCTTATCGGCTTATTACGCCCGCTCGCGCCGCGCCTCTACTCCATTTCCTCCTCACCGGCGGAAGTGGGCGACGAAGTACATTTAACCGTCGGCGTAGTGCGTTTTGAGCATGACGGCAGAGCGCGCAACGGTGCGGCATCCAGCTATTTGGCGGATCGCGTGGAAGAAGACGGCTCGGTACGGGTGTTTGTGGAGCATAACGACGGTTTCCGTCTGCCACAGGATTCATCCAAACCGATTATTTTGATCGGCTCCGGCACCGGTATCGCCCCGTTCCGCGCCTTTATTCAGGAACGCGCGGCGACGGAAGCGGAAGGCAAAAACTGGCTGATTTTCGGTAACCCGCATTTCGCCTCGGACTTTTTATATCAAACGGAATGGCAGCAAATCGCTAAAGATGGGTTCCTGCATAAATACGATTTCGCTTGGTCGCGGGATCAGGCGCAGAAAATTTATGTACAGGACAAAATACGTGAAGAATCCACCGCACTTTGGCAATGGTTGCAGGATGGCGCGTATGTTTATGTGTGCGGTGACGCGGCAAGAATGGCGAAAGACGTGGAACGGGCATTGTTGGATGTGATCGCACAAGAAGGCAAATTGAGCGCTGACGATGCGGAAGATTATTTAAACGATTTGCGTGAAAACCAACGCTATCAACGAGATGTGTATTAGGAGTGAGTGATGAGTGAACAAACTAAAAAAGGCTTAGAGTGGAAAGAAAAACCTTTATCGGATAACGAGCGTTTAAAAGAACAAAGCCGTTTTTTGCGCGGTACGATTTTAGAGGATTTGCAGGATCCGCTCACCGGCGGGTTTAAAGGCGATAACTTTCAGTTAATCCGTTTCCATGGAATGTATGAACAGGACGACCGCGACATTCGGGCGGAACGGACGGAAGAAAAGCTGGAACCGCTGAAATTCATGTTATTGCGCTGCCGTTTGCCGGGCGGGATTATCAAACCGCAGCAATGGGTCGAACTGGATAAATTTGCCCGTGAAAACAGTTATTACCGTTCCATTCGTTTAACCAACCGTCAAACGTTCCAATTCCACGGCGTGCCGAAAGGTCAACTGCAAACCATGCACCGTTTGTTGCATAAACTGGGGCTGGATTCCATCGCCACCGCCTCCGACATGAACCGTAACGTGCTGTGCACCTCTAACCCCATCGAATCGCAATTGCACCAGCAGGCGTATGAATTCGCCAAGAAAATTTCCGAACATTTGCTGCCGCGTACGCGCGGTTATCTGGATGTGTGGATTGACGGAAAAAAAGTACAAAGTTCCGACGATTTCTTGCAGGAAGACGAGCCGATTTTAGGCAAAACCTATCTGCCGCGTAAATTCAAAACCGCAGTGGTGATCCCGCCGTTAAACGACGTGGATTGTTACGGCAATGACCTGGATTTCGTCGCCATCGCCGATGAAAACGGGCATTTGGCAGGCTTTAACGTACTTGCCGGCGGCGGGCTTTCCATGGAACACGGCAACACCAAAACTTACCCGAATATTTCCTTGGAACTGGGCTATGTGCCGTTGGAATACACGCTAAAAGCAGCGGAAGCGGTCGTTACCACGCAACGGGATTTCGGCAACCGCAGCGACCGGAAAAACGCCCGCAGTCGCTACACCATTCAAAACATGGGCTTAGACGGCTTCCGCGCGGAAGTGGAACGTCGCATGGGCATTCCGTTCGAGCCGATTCGCCCGTTTAAATTCACCGAACGCGGCGACCGTATCGGCTGGGTGAAAGGCATCGACAACAACTGGCATTTAACCCTGTTTATCGAAAGCGGACGCTTGGTGGATAACGAGGAAAAACAATCACTTACCGGCGTATTGAAAATCGCCAAAATACACAAAGGGGATTTTCGGATTACCGCGAACCAAAACCTCATCGTGGCGAATGTGGCGGAAAAAGACAAAGCCAAAATCGAAAAAATCGCCCGTCAGTACGGCTTAATTCACGAAGGCATCAGCAAATTACGGGAAAATTCCATGTCCTGCGTCTCCTTCCCGACCTGCCCGCTCGCCATGGCGGAAGCGGAACGGATTCTGCCGGGCTTTATCGACGAATTGGATAAAGTGATGGAAAAACATCATGTCGCCGACGATTACATCGTCACCCGCATCACCGGCTGCCCGAACGGCTGCGGACGTGCCATGTTGGCGGAAATCGGCTTGGTCGGCAAAGCAGTGGGACGCTACAACCTGCACATCGGCGGCGACCGCGAAGGCATACGCATCCCACGTTTATACAAAGAAAACATCACGCTACCGGAAATCGTCAGCGAACTGGACGGTTTAATCGGCAGATGGGCAACGGAACGCCACGCCAACGAAGGCTTCGGCGATTTCGTCATCCGCACCGACATCATCAAACCGGTAGTCAACGCCCCGGTAGATTTCTGGGACGCAAGTAAAATCATCATGCAGACGGCGGCTTAGTCTGCCCATCAATGAAAAAGTGCGGTTGAAATTTGTAATGAATTTCAACCGCACTTTCCTCCAAACCACCTAATGCACCGCGCTCACCACCACATTTATGGTTGTTCTGTGGCCCTGCTCATCGGCGGCAGTAATTTGGTAGTTTCCGCTTTTGGCAGGTCGCCATAAGAACGTTTTCGATGAAGGGCTTTCGCCTAAATAAGCGTTATTGACGAACCAATAAAGACGTTGGATCTCGCCCGAGGTTGTCGCCGTCAGCGGGATGGGATTTTCCGCACTGTTCGGGTTGAAGTAATAAGTACGGTTTTCCAACGGTGACGTAATCTTCAGCGGGTTATGGGTAATTTGTTGTAGCGACTGATTTTGTTGCTCATAAGGGCATTCCGGGTTCACCATCGGATTGCGTTTCATAATGCCCGCCTGAGCGAACAATTTCTGGTAGTCGCTGCTCCAAATTTCGTAAATTTTTTGTTCCGTTTGCTCGTTCGGATCACTTGCGCAAGCCAAAATATCCGAGCCTTTACGCACACGTAACTGCTGATAAATATTGCTTACCTGAATCGGTGATTTGCCGGGAATAAAGAGCGTATTGGTGAGCTGTTGGCAATATTTATTCGGCAAATTACCGTCAGCGGCGCAAACCGGCACGTCCCTCAGTGTTAACTTCTCACGGCTAAGCGGATCGTTCATGTTCGGGTATTGCGCAATAATGGCGTCCGCCAGTTGTAAAAATAACGGCGCGGCGAGGCGGCGACCGATAAAGTGCGGGTTACTTTTATTGTTAAAATTGCCGAGCCACACCACCAGCGTGTAATTGCCGAAATAACCCGCCGTCCAGGCATCGCGCAAACCGTTGGAGGTCCCGGTTTTCCAATAAATCGGCAATTTGGTTTTGATGGATTTGTTATAAATATCCGTGCGAATGTTTTGCGACAATATATCGCCTAACATATAACTGCTTTCCGGGCTTAATAACGTCGTGCTTTGCGTGGCTGGTGTATTTTTCAGCCATTGTAACAGCTGCCATTTCCCGCCGTTAGCAAGGGCGGCGTATAAACCTGCCAGTTGTTGCATGGAAAGCTCCGCTCCGCCCAAAACTAAGGACAAGCCATAATGGGCTTTTTCCTTCGGCAACACAATCTTCGCCAGCTTGAGCAAATCGTAAAGATCGGGATATTTCAAGCGCTGCGCCATTTCCACCGCAGGAATATTGCGACTTTGCAGCAACGCCTGCGTAACGCTCACCGGGCCAAGAAAATTGCCCTCGTAATTTTCCGGCTGATAATCGGCAAAATGCGTCGGAAGATCTTTTAAAATCGTTTTGGGGTGAGCCAAACCTTGATCGAACGCCAAGCCATAAATAAACGGCTTCAAGGTTGAACCATAAGAACGCTTTGCCAACGTGCCGTTAATTTGTCCGCTGATTTGCGAATTGAAATAATCGCCGGAACCCACCAACGCCTTAATCTGCATGGTACGGTTATCCACCAGCAACACCGCCAGATTGTTCACGCCATATTGTTTTTGTTGTTGCAGATAACGCTGGCTGATGCGCTCCACCAAACGTTGCAAGCCGCTATTCAGACTCGTCACGATCTGCCCGTGTTGAATCGCCTCACTTTCCGCATACTGTTGCAGCACTTGGTCGGTAAAGTGCGGTGCAAAAAACGGGAGTTTTTCAAGGGGGCGCAACGGATAATTTAATTTGAAATGGGATTGCCACTGACGATCTTTCGGATGACTTTCCACCCAGCGGGCATAGAGCTTATTGCGTGCGTTAAAGAGCTGCGGATTCAGCTGCTGATTATTCTGTTGAATATAACCGTTCGGGTTTTTCGGCAAAATCGCCAAGGTCATGGCTTCCGCCAAATTCAGATTTTTATTGGCGCGGTTAAAATAAATCAGGCTTGCCGTGCCGGCGCCTTCAATGTTCCGACCATAAGGCGCAAAGTTGAAATAGGCTTCCAAAATGTCATGCTTGGAATATTGCAACTCCAGCTGAACCGCGCGCAAAATCTGTTCCAGCTTCCCGCCGAGGGTACGGCTGTCAATATTCCACAATATCCGCGCCAGTTGCATAGTAATGGTGGAACCGCCCTGCGGCGAACCGCCGAACAAATAGGTTTGCGTCGCCCCACGCAGCAAACCGTAAGGATTCACACCGAAATGATAATAAAACCATTCGTCCTCCTGAAATAACACCGCGTCCACAAATTGCGGAGAAAGCGCCTCCAACGGCGTCCACAGGCGATATTTCTGATCTTTTGCCGTGGTCAACCGTAACAGATTTTGTTGCTCGTCATACACCGCAACAGAATAAGGAAAGCGTTGTTTCAGAGATTCATGAGGTAAAAAATGGATGAGTAACCCTATGCTGAGGAGAAGTAGTAAAAAAATAAAAAAATAGGTTCTTTTATGTAATCGGGGCATAAGGAATGAGGGAAAATAGGTTAAGTGATAGCGCATACCAAAAAGCTATGCGCTACCGATTGATTACGTCAAACTTTTATTTAAAACACTCAAAATTTTGACCGCACTTCATTAACGTTATCTAGCAATAGGATCACTGCCATCCAAAGCAACAGCTACCGGTTTACCACCTTTCAGTTTTGGTATAATGACCTGTGGCTGATCAAAGAAACATTTATTATCAGATAGCATATCACAAGGAATCGCACAAAGAGCAGGAACCGGAGTTGCCTCACAACTTGATCCTCCGCGTTTTCTACAATTCTCAACCGCCATCAATTTAGAGTGGTCAGGAATAATACTGGTACCAAATGAGTCAAACATACCGTTACTATTCTTTCCGGTCGCAAGCCCCAAGCACATATTACTAATAGCCATCATTAATTGACAATTTTGACCACCGTACTCTTTACATTGTTTCAACGCATCATTTTCAGCATCTCTAACATTTTTATAAGCAGCATCTGAAGCCCATAACATTTGATTTTGCTCAGGTGTACGAACAATAGCCGCCCATAAACGTGGTTTCATTTTACGTTTCTTTAAATCTGCAGGAGAAGCAATCGTGACAGCTTCCTGATATTCGCCACAGCCAAATTCTTTTTCAATATCACCAAAGCCGGTAGCATCTCGAATTGAGGTAATCTTATGATTCGCATCAGTAAAGACATAAGTCCATGTTACGCCTCCTGTATAAACCTTATCGGTTCTCAGGAAGATTGTTGTAGAATTGCGACCGACTTCATAAGTTTTTAAATCATAAAGTGCCAACCGATAAGCATGGATAAACTTAAGTTCATTATCTTTGATACAACGATACGATTCATCAGGAAGACGCTTACGGGCAAAAAATTCCGTATCTTCTCTTCCGTTCCAATAAATAGTATCTAACGGGTTATACATAGTTGAGCAAGCGGTTAAAAATAAAGTAAATATTAGTGAAAAAACTAACTTAAGTTTATTTGATAAGAACATTTAAATTCCCTATTTGTTAAGGTTGATATAAAAATAGAAGAAATATAGAGAATGAATCCCTATATTTCATTTCGTATTAACTATTGAACCACTTCAATATAACCTTTATCGGCAGACTGTGCGTTTACCGTGCGGTTATACATGTTTTCTGCGTAGGCGCGCGGAATTTGGAATTTCCCCGCGTTGACGGCTTTTAATTGATAGTTAATCACCGTGGTGGTGTCGCCTACCGAGCCGTAGCTCAACATACGGTCTTCGCGCAGGTCGCGATGCACAAAGTTAAACATGTAAATCACATCGCCTTCTTTCACATTCATGGTTTCGTCGCTGTTGCTATTCACCACTTCAAAACCTGCCGGATAGAGATCGGTAATCACCATGTTGTCTTGTTCGTTTTGTAATGAACGCACTTTAACCTGCACGTTAATCACCTCGCCGAGTTTCACAGAGGTCACCGGTTTGCCTTCTTTATCCAAATAAGTGCGGTCGATTTCCACACCGTTTTTAATGGCTTCGGCAGGCGGTTGTTGCACATAGCCGGATTGGCTGATGGCATACCAGGCCTTTTGCGTACTTTGGTTGACGAAATTGAGCTGTGCTTTGTCCGCTCGAATATCGGCTAACAGGAACGCGCCTTGCACACCGCCGAGATTTTGTCCATCTTGTTGAATATGCAAATTCGCAATTTGTTCAGGATGTTGCTTGCCGTAATCATCCAACGCCAGTAATACCATGGCGGAAGATAAGGTGTTATAACGGTTGTCGTTCAAATCCTGCACGATGCTGTTTAACAACGTATCGGACACTTGTGCCGCCTGTTCAGGGAAGTGACGGGACAACACATAAAACACAGAACTCTTCTCAATTAACGGATCCAAATAATCGCGGTAGAACCATTCGGTTTTCGGTTGCGAATTATTGAATTTCGCCATCACGTTGCTAATCAGACTATCCGCGTCTTCTTCCTGTTTCACTAATTGATAAGCCCCCGCCAACCAAGCGACAGTGAGATCCGATTGCCATTCTTCCGCTTTGAAATTGCGTTCCAACAGACTACGGATTGACATCAAGCTGTCACTCGGCACTTGACCTAAGCGCGCCAATAAATAAGTGGCATAAGCGCGTTGACGCAACATGGCTAAATCATCTTCACTTTCAGGACGACTTAGACGTTCTAACGCCGTGATGGATTTATTAAACAAGCCGTTTGGTGCAGTCCAAGCTGCCGGTAATTGTACGCCGTGCTCTTGCGCTTCAATTAAGAAGTGCGCCACATACGCCGTTAAGAACTCGCTGTCCTCCTCCAAACCGGACCACAAACCAAACCCTTCATTCACGGTTTGACGCGCCGGCAACAAGCTAAAGACACGATTCAAATTACCTTGGATTTGCTGCTTATTGGCTTGAATCGCTTGGTTATCGCCCGCTTGTGACAAGACCCCGAGCAGGCTTTGATATTCCGGATTATTGGCAAACAGCAGATTCGGCATGGCGGCGCTAATAATTTGCTCCGTGCACAGGTTGTCGTAATTGCCCAGATAGCTTGTGATACCTTGCGCCAAGGCTAACGGCGCAGGTGACATCAATGCGGCTTGCTCACGACGCTGCGGGAACAACAGATTCGGCAATTCGCTTTTAACCTGTTGATTTGCCGCCACTTCACCCACTTTGATGAACTGCTGTTTCGCCGTCAGCGGGCGAACGGAAATGCCGTATTTGCGCTCCACTTGCGCCGGTTGTTGCTGTTCATCCAAATAAGCGGCGGTGAAATATAAAATACCGCTGCCAAGAACATCCGTGGCTTTCAGTTTGAAGTCCACCACGCCCTCGCTCATCGGTTCCAACATGATTGAGGTTTGCGCATTGCTCAACACTTGGAATTGCGGTGCGACATTAAGCAGAACCAACACGTTTTGCTTGTTTTTCGTGTTATTGGAAACCGTTAAGCTGACGTTGGTTTCATCATTCGGCGCCAAGGTAATCGGTGCGCTCGGTGACAAAATCATATCGTCACGCACCAAGGTTTCCGTTTGTCCGATGTTCATTTGGGAACCGTCGTTGGTGACGGCAATCGCCATCACTTTGAGGTTGCCGTTAAAGCCTTGCGGAATTTGGTAAGTCACGGTTTTGCTGCCGTCCACATCCACGATATTCGACCAGAACACCGCCGGTTTATCGGTTTTCCGTTTAAACGGATTGGTATTCGCCGCAATGGCTTTTTCTAACGCAGCCGCTTCTTCCGAGTCACCACCGGTTTGGGCGAACTGCAACACTTTACGGAATTCCGGCAAAATCAAATCCAGAATTTGTAAGGTTTCCACTTGTAAGGCATATTTCGGGAAGAAGAACTTCAACGGATCTTCCTGTTTATGCCCCGCCACTTGCAAGATGCCTTCATTCACCGCATAAATGACCGCTTTGCTTGGCTTATCGGCAGATAGGGTAAATTGCACTTTCTCGCCGGATTTCACTTGTTGCGGTGCGGTTAAATTCACGTTCAAGCGGTGGTTATCCACATTCACGCTGAACGGTGCGACACCATAACTTAACGGGCTGGTGAAAATATCATCGGATTGCATATCGCGGGAGAATTGCACGTTAATGTAACCGCTACCTTCAAAATTCTCAGGGATTCTGATTTTTTGCACGGAACGGTTGGTGGTGGATTTAAACCATTGGTGGGCATATACGCGCTCACGTTCGATGGTGATTAAACCGCTACCCGCATAAGGCGCGTTAATCGCCACTTCGATTTCTTCACCCGGCATAAATTGTTTTTTATTCAAATTCAATTTCAGTTCGGTGTTTTTATCCATCGCGACCGTCACATTGCGGTTGCCGATCACCGTGTAAGGAATACGGTTCACAGTTTCGCCGTATTGGTTGTTGATCACCAGTACAAAATCACCGCTACGTTCGGTATTCAAGGCAAAATCCGAACCGTTTTGATCGATATTCAACGGTTTTTCATCCAGTTGGCTTTCTACCATTTTGGATTCGTATTTATACGCACCGGAACGTTGTTCAGTCAGCACGGAGACATATTTGCGCTCCATTAAGACCGCACTTAATCCCTGCACGGAAGTTTTTTGCAGACTTGGATTAATGGCGATTAAATTTACTTTGCTCTCGCCGTTCTCTCTTAAATAATTTAAATCCTGTGCACTGCTATAACCTACCAGCCAAGGTTGCGCGGAAACCAACACCGATTGCACCTTAGACACGCCGCGACCGCTGTTATTTTCATAACCGTCCGCTGTGAAATACAACATTTGTACGGTATTTTCCGCTTCTTGTGCCAAATTCAAGGCAAAAACCGCATTGCCGTTGTTATCCGTGGTTTGATCCTGTAATTCGGTTTCCAACAAAATGGCGTTTTTATTACGTTGATTATCATAGAACTGATAATTTTTGTATTGCGGGAAGCTCGGGAAGATGGAATGCAACATGATGTTTGCACTCACCCGACGTTTTTGCGCCGGCGTGCCGAACAAATTGGTTAAATGCACGGTGGCATTTAAATCCTGCGGTGAAACCCAGCCTAATTGCGGGCTGTTATTAAACATGGTATTGATTTTTAAAGTATCCGGTTCAAATTCCTGCACTTGGAATGTCATGGATCCCACGTCAATTTGCTCTTGCTGCTGCGCGATAGAAATATGCGCCGACCATTCGCCGGTTTCCGCATTTTCCGATAACGGATAGGTCAGATCATTAAAGCCGCTTTCGCTCACGCGAATATTTTTTTGCCATTGGGTCTTGCCGGATGGGGAGGTAATTTCCAAGGTCAACGGTACATTTGCCAGCGATTTTTTCCAATCTAGGGCTTTGCTGATCATGCCGATATACACGGATTCCCCCGGACGATAAATGCCGCGATCGTTAAATAGGAAGGTTTTAATGGCATTTTGTTCCTGCGATATTTCCTGTCCGCGAATATCAAAGCGGGAGAAATCTAAGGTGCGATCCGCTTTATCAATCGGCAGGAAAGACTGATCCTGCCCGCGCGTCACCAAATACATCACCGGCTCAAGTTCCTGTTTGTAATTCTCTAAAGACGGCAACTGAGCGACACCCTGTTTATTGGTGTATTGGCTGGCAATCACTGTGTTATTGCGGGAAATCACTTTCACCAAGGCACTGGAAACAGGCGCACCGCCGGCAATGGATTGCACAAACACGGATTGCGTGCCGTCCGCCGCTTTTTTCGCGATGATGCCTAAATCCGTTAACACAATTAAACGGTAATCGCTTTTTTGTGAATCCGGATCAGAATCAAAGTCGTCATACTCACCGTTATTGTCTTTTAAACTATCGCCTTCAGATTCATCGCTAGAATTGACCGCACTTGCCTTCACCCAGAAGATCCCCTGTTTCGGCAAGCCTTTTTGTGTCAAGTCCACGCTGAGGTAATCGGATTTGCGCGGATCACGATTATTCACGTTTAAGGTTTCTGTTTTGAAGGTCGCAATATCATCAAATTTCAAATTGCCCAAATCCGGTTTTTGGAAGCTGTTACCGTTTAAATTTGCCACATGGCGAAGTTGCTCGCCCTGCACGCGACCAATATCCAATTGCACGCTGTCCGCATTGCGCACGGCAAGGGTCACTTTGCCGTCGCCATATTGCGACAATAAAGATCCTTTGCCCACAAAGCTCACATAGGTCGGATAATTCGGCGCACATTCCAGGCTGCCGATGGCTTTTTTCAATTGGTAACCGCCTAATGCGGTGAATTTATTATCCAATTGCAAATACAGACAACGCCCTTCCGGAATATTAAAACGGAAAGATTGATTAGCAGCATAAGGATGTTCGCTAGGAATGAGTTCCGGTTGAATGCGTTCGCCACGTTTCACCACCGCTTCGGTTAAATTATCCGTTTCCCAGCTTTTACCTTCCGGCGGCTCGGGCAATAACACCGCCGTTAAATTATCGGCGATGTCTTTGCCTTTCACACCGTAATTGAAGTTAAAGGTTAGCACCTGCTCCGCTTCATTTTGTTGATTATTAATGATTTTGAAGCTGTTATAAGAATTTTGCAGACTGTATTTCGACGGCACTTGCACCAGCTTGGTGATCTCTTTTTCTAAAGTATTTACGCCGGTTTTCGCACGCAATGCCTGACTGATTTTGGTTTGTACGAACTGATTCGGTTGGGTCGATAAAGACAGTTCGTCGGAACTGATCCAGGCTTCCAATTTATTGTCGGAATAACGAATTTTGAATTTCAGCGGATTAATCAGATTCAGAGACTGATCCTGATTTTTGTGCACCAAATTTACTTCAACCGCTTTTTCCAGTTCCTTTGGGTCCACCGGATTGGAAAACACCAGATGAGTTAAGGAATGGCGAATATGGGATAAATTTGGATCCTGATAAAACTCCGCGTCGGATTCCACCAAGCTGAAAGGTTGGGTTTTCACGGAATGCGTGCCGGTAACGGATTTCGCATAGGTTAAACTCGGGTTTAACGCGCTTTTGTCCAAGGTGATTTTATATTCTTGCCCCGTCGGCCAATCTTGTGCGGGTGTAAAGGTCAGCAAATAATCACTGGTCCAAACCCACTTCCCTTCAATTGCCGGCTCCATTTTGATGCCTTGGGTAATTTCGCTTTTCACCTTATCAATCGGTGCCGCCGCGCCGCTGAACTCCACATTTAACGGATAAACCGTATTTGTCGCCGCTTGGCTGCCGTAACCTTGACCATAATAGGTTTGCTCAATCGGGTTAAATTTCACTTTAACCGCATTACTTTCATCACTTTTTTGATGTTGATACCAATAAGCGCCGCCTGCTGCCGCTGCAATCACAAGCGCGCCAAGTACCGAAAATTTTATTTTGCCCTGCATAGGACTTCTCCGTTCCTAAAAATCTCTTTTGCTAATCAATTTAACGTCATCGTTAATTCGTCCCGCCTACGGTAATTCGGTCGATTTTCAACGCCGGCTGCCCCACGCCGACCGGCACGCTTTGACCTTCTTTACCGCAAGTGCCCACGCCATGATCCAATTCCACTTCGTCGGCGACCATGGACACATTTTGCATCACTTCAATGCCGCTGCCGATTAAGGTGGCGCCTTTCACCGGTTTGGTAATCTTGCCTTTTTCGATTAAATAAGCCTCGGAGGTAGAAAACACAAATTTGCCGGACGTAATATCCACTTGTCCGCCGCCAAAGTGCGGTGCAAAAATCCCGTGTTCTACGGAAGCCACCAAATCGTCAAATTTATCTTTGCCCGCCAGCATATACGTATTGGTCATGCGCGGCATCGGCAAATGCGCGTAAGACTCACGGCGCCCGTTGCCCGTCGGCTGCACGCCCATCAAACGGGCATTCATTTTATCCTGCATATATTTTTGCAAAATACCGTCTTTAATTAACACGTTATGTTGGCTCGGCACGCCTTCGTCATCCACCGTGACCGAACCGCGACGATCCATTAACGTGCCGTCGTCCACAATGGTACATAGCGGTGATGTCACCAATTCGCCGATTTTGCCGGTGAACAGGGAGCTTTCTTTACGGTTGAAATCCCCTTCCAAACCATGCCCCACCGCTTCATGCAACAACACGCCCGGCCAGCCTGCGCCCAACACCACCGGCATTAAACCCGCCGGCGCCGCCACCGCGCCTAAATTCACCAACGCCTGACGCACAGATTCTTTAGCAAAATAGACCGCTCTTTGCTCGCCTTTATAGCTTTCAAAGAACCACTCCAAACCGAAACGACCGCCCGCACCCGCACTGCCGCGTTCACGCTTGCCGTCCTGCTCCACCAACACGGAAACGGACAAGCGAATTAACGGGCGAATATCCGCCGCCAACGTGCCGTCCGTTGCCGCTACCAGCATTTCTTCATATACCATGCTTAACCCGGCATTCACCTGCACCACGCGCGGATCTTCTGCGCGCGCGGTGCTGTCCACCAAGCGCAATAATTCGATTTTTTGCTCTTGGCTTAAACTGTGTAAAGGATTAATCGGCTGATAACGCAACGGCGCGTCCACCGGGTTAAACTTCACCGGCAGAATAAAATTACATTGGGAAGGTTGCGCAATGCCCCGCACTGCCTGCGCGCATTGCTGCAAATTGGCTAAATTAATTTGATCGGAATAGGCAAAACCGGTTTTCTCACCGCTGACGGCACGTACGCCGACGCCGCGATCAATATGAAACCCGCCTTCCTTAATAATCCCGTCTTCCAAGACCCAACTCTCGTCCCGGCTGAGCTGAAAATACAAATCCGCATAATCCACATTGCGCTGCGCCAAGGTATCAAACACATTCGGCAAATCCGCCAGCGTCAAATGACTCTGCGCCAATAAACTTTCGGTTACTTTTTTTAACATGTAAATCCCGGTTATTTTATCGATAAAAAATTATGCGGAATTATAACGCATTTCCCGCCGAAACCGAAAAGGAAAGTGCGTCAAAACTGCCGATAAGTTTGATGTTTTTTGAGGGAAAAGAGAGGATTAGGCGTAGATTATTTAGGGTATAGATTTAACTTATATTCAAGCATAAAAAACTCCTTACCGAGTTGGTAAGGAGTTTTTTAATAATAATGATGTTGTTAGGATTTTTTAATATCCAGTTTTTTTATTTCATCTAGATTTTCTGTAATGACATCCAATAAGGGTTTCCATAAATCGAAAATTTGATCAGCTAATTCACTATTTGGAATTTTTCTTAAAATTTCAGCATCCCAATTCAATAGATTACTATCTAACCATTTCCACATAGCCCAACGTCTACTGTATCTAAAATTAGATCTTAATTTTGCCTCATCAAAAATACTTCCTAGGAAATCATATAATTCTTCATATTGATTCTTATTACAATACACTCCATAATACCCATCTCTGAAGTGACTAGCCCCAAATTCAATACCAATTCCCCAATAAATATCGTCCTGATCAAAATAAATACCAAATTCTTTAGCTGTAACATCACCAGCAGAATTACATTTCCACCCATAATTCTTTAATTGTTTATAATTACGTTCAAAACGTTCTTGTAATTGCTCTATTAGAGTTTTCACAAGACTTTCATATAGTTTTTCAGTTGAATCAATAATATTCAATGCTGAGTATAAGGCGTCATTATTCTCCATTAAATAATTAACTAACTCATTACTCTTTTCCATATTCCCCATAAGTTCCTCACTTAAAAATTTTTTAAAATCCTGACAAAATTGTTTAACTGCCGGTGCTACAATTAGTGTGTTATCCAGCCAGCCAATTAAGTCGTTGGCTGACAGTAATATAGCCTTTTTTTTACTGATTAGATCTTCCCACTCATTTTTCCGAATAGAGTTTCCGGAGGGAGGTTCTTTAAAGACTGGAAGATAAATAAGACAGTATTCGGCTTCTTTATATTTCTCCAAATCATCACGATAATCTTTTAACTGCTCTTCTTGGTCAGAAGCAAATCTTAGCTTATTTTCAATTGAAACTATCCAACGGCGTACATTATTTAAGAAACCCTCAATAAAAATATCATGACGACGATTTTTACTTGTCGCTTTTTCTACACTTACCTGAATGCTGTCGTATGCTAAAAAATTATGTTTTCCAATAAATTTCAAAAAACTATTTAAAAATAGATCCCCTTGCCCATGGGCTTCTTTTGGATCTAACAGAAAGGCAAGAATTTTTGACAAACCCATTTCATCCGTTCGCATAAACTGAAAGGGATTAAAACGATTCGAATCGTACAGTTCGGTTTTTTCGCGTTGTAATCGAAAATTTTCGATCACTTGGCTGATAGAAATTAAAGAATCGACAATCTGATTGATATTATTTGCCATAGTGGTTCCTTAGTTTAATCAAAATGCGCAGATGATAATCATCCCACCACAAAGATCTACCACAAAAGTGCGGTTGTTTTTCTAAGTGTTTTTCACTTCCCCTAATAATTCCGCCACCACTTGTGGCACGCCTTCGCCTGCCTTCATTTTAACGACCTTGACTCTATGGCGAATAAAGCCTGTGTTCGGGTTGGGGTCGATAAGGTAAATTCGGGCGTTTTTCGGTGCTTCGTTGACTAAACCGTTGGCGGGGTAAACCTGCAATGAGGTGCCGATGAGCAGCACGACGTCTGCTTGTGCGACCAAATTGATTGCCGGTTCCAGCATAGGGACGTTTTCACCGAAAAAGACGATGTGCGGGCGCATGGGGTGTCCGTTCGGGTCTTTGTCCTCCACGGATTGATCGCCCAAGCAAGGCACGATGTAATCGGGGTCAAAACTGCTGCGGGCTTTGGTTAATTCGCCGTGTAAATGCAACACATTGGCACTGCCTGCGCGTTCGTGCAGATCATCCACATTTTGCGTGATAATTTGCACGTTGTAGCCCCATTCTAATTCCACCAACGCCTTATGCGCCGCGTTGGGTTGAGCTTCGGCGCAATTACGGCGCCGTTCGTTGTAAAAATCCAGCACTTTTTTGCGGTTGCGTCGCAGGGCTTCCGGCGTACAGACTTCTTCAATTTTATGTCCCGCCCATAAACCATCTTCCGCGCGGTAAGTCGGAATACCGCTTTCGGCACTAATGCCCGCGCCGCTTAACACGACACAAAGGGGTTTCATGTTTGCCTCCTGAATTAAATCGCCTTCTCCCAATACAACGGCACGTTGCTCCGGCGTGACATCACTTCCACATAAGCTTTCACTTTCGGCGGGAAGTTGATTCCTTTAACGCAGGTGAGGTTGCGCAGGATCGGGAAGACGAGGATATCTTCTAAGGAAAGGGTGCCGTTAAGTGCGGTGTCTTTTTGGATTAAATCGGCAAGTTGGGTTAAATCGGGTGCGAGGCGGGCAAGATAGGTTTCGGTGTTTGCCAGATTTTCGGCGAAATTACCGATGGATTTTTTTTTATTTTCGGTGAAATAATTGACCGCACTTTGGGTGGCGTATTCGGCTAAGCCGAGGCGGGTAAAGCGTGGGATCACCAAATGGTTTTGATAGCCACCCACTTGTTTTAGCCAAACTTCAATTTCCGGACGAACCGTTTCCGATAACACTTTTTCGCCGTAGTTTTCATCAATATAGCGCACGATATCTAAACTTTCCGGCATGGCTTCGCCGTTTTCTTTGACTAAAATCGGCACGACTTTTTTGCCTACCAGACGGGTCGGCGTTTCCACGTCGTCATTTAGGATGGTCACCAATTCCACCGGTACATTTTTCAAGCCGAAAATCATGCGAGCGCGTACGCAAAACGGGCAATGGTCGTAAACGTAGAGTTTCATAAGGTCTCCTTTTGTTGTTGCTGTCGGGAAAGTGCGGTGGGTTTTGTGGGTGTTTTTCAAATATCACACTCCTTCTTCCGCCATCCTTTACGCTATCGAGCGATGTATAAGATTTAGACTTCCCCTCCCCCGTTTACGGGAGAGGGTGGAGAAAATCCGGAGGATTTTCGGAGGGAGAGGGGAATAAACTACAAGCTCCCCTCTCTCTGACGAAAATTGCTGAACGCAATTTCCGTCTGTCTCTCTCCCGCAAGCGGGCGAGAGGAAAAAAACAGCATTCGATCACACTAAGATGTAAAAAACACCGCCAAAACCCACCGCACTTTTTACATCACCACCACATCAAACTGCTCTTGGGTGTAGAACACCTCAGTTTTGACTTGGATTTGTTTGCCGATAAACACTTCCAATTCCGCCAGTAAGCCGTGGGATTCTTCGTTAATCAGGTAGTCGGCGACGGCGTGGGAGGCGTAAACCACAAATTGCTCGCTGGCGAAAACGTGATGCACGCGAATGATTTCGCGCATGATTTCGTAGCACACGGTTTCCACGGTTTTCACCCGTCCGCGCCCTTGGCAGGCGGGGCAATCGTCGCACAGAATGTGTTCTAAGCTTTCGCGCGTACGTTTGCGGGTCATTTCCACCAAGCCAAGTTGAGTGAAGCCGTTGACGTTGGTTTTCACCGGGTCGGAGGCGAGGGCTTCGCGCAAGGATTCCAGCACGCGATTACGGTGCTCTTCTTTTTGCATATCGATGAAATCGATAATGATAATGCCGCCGAGGTTGCGTAGTTGAAGCTGTTGGGCGATGGCTTTGGTGGCTTCGATGTTGGTGTTGAAAATGGTTTCTTCCAGATTGCGATGCCCCACGAACGCGCCGGTGTTGATATCGATAGTGGTCATGGCTTCCGTTTGTTCGATGATCAGGTAACCGCCGGATTTGAGGTTCACCCGCTTATCCAAGGCATTGTGAATGCCGTTTTCCACGCTGTACACATCAAAGAGCGGTTGATTTCCCGAGTATAAAATCAGTTTGTCGGTGAGGTTTGGAATAAATTCTTCGGTGAATTGTTTCACTTCGTTGAAACACAGTCGGGAGTCGATGTGAATACGGTCTAATTTGGCGCCAATAAAATCGCGCAAAATGCGTTGGGTGAGCGCCAGTTCGCCGTAAAGCATGGAGCGGGTCGGGTATTTAGCGCGACGCTCCAACACCTTACGCCATAAGCGTTTTAAAAACTCCGCATCTTGTTGCAAATCCAGCTCGCTGGCGCCTTCGGCGGCGGTGCGAATAATAAAGCCGCCCAGTTCATCACACAACGGCAGTACTAATTCTTTCAAACGGACACGTTCTTCTTCGCTTTCAATGCGTTGCGACACGCCCACATGGCTGTTTTCCGGCATGAACACCAGATAACGGGACGGCAAGGTAATGTCCGTGGTCAGGCGCGCGCCTTTGGTGCCGAGCGGATCTTTCACTACCTGCACAACGATGTCCTGCCCCTCGTGCACCAACTGGGCGATGTCTTTCACCACGAATTGCTTTTGTTCGTTTTCGTCCACACATTCGGTGTGCGAGACGATGTCCGAGGCGTGCAAAAAAGCGGCTTTTTCCAAGCCGATGTCCACAAACGCCGATTGCATCCCCGGCAGCACGCGGGTGACGCGTCCTTTGTAAATATTCCCCACAATGCCGCGTTTGCCTTGGCGTTCAATATGGACTTCTTTTAATAAACCTGTTTCTACGAGGGCAATGCGCGTTTCGTTAGGCGTCACATTGACCAATAATTCAACCGAATCCATAACTTCCCTGATGTTAAAGTTTGATAATTGTCTTGTCGGCTGATTAGTCTAACGAAAAGGAAAATAGAATAATAGGGGCAAATGCGGTAAAATGCGCCTCTTTTCACATTTTTAAAAAGTCTATGTACTAAGTATGTACTAAGGTTGGAACGATGTTTGGGTTAGATCCAACAATTGTCACATTTGTCATTTATATCGTCGGCATGCTCGGTATCGGGATTGCCGCTTACTACTACACCAAAAACTTCTCCGATTACATTCTCGGCGGACGCCGCTTAGGCAGCTTTGTCACCGCCATGTCCGCCGGCGCTTCCGATATGTCGGGCTGGTTATTGATGGGCTTACCCGGCGTTGTGTACCTTTCCGGATTAGTTGAAGGCTGGATCGCCATCGGTTTAACGCTCGGCGCTTACTTAAACTGGTTATTTATCGCAGGACGATTGCGCGTTTACACCGAATTCAACAACAACGCTTTAACCCTGCCCGAATATTTTCATCATCGCTTTGGCACGTCACATAATTTGTTAAAAATCGTATCCGCCACCATTATTTTGGTGTTTTTCACGATTTATTGCGCTTCCGGTGTCGTCGCCAGCGCGAAATTATTCCAGAATCTATTTTCAATCGAATATTCCACCGCACTTTGGTACGGCGCCCTTGCCACTATCGCCTACACTTTCATCGGCGGCTTTCTCGCCGTAAGCTGGACGGACACCATTCAAGCCACTTTAATGATTTTCGCCTTATTGCTCACGCCGATCTTTGTGGTGATCTCCATCGGCGGTGCGGATGAACTGCAAAATGTGTTACAACAGGCGGAAGCCGCCGCGCAAAAAGACTTTACCGATTTATTTCGCGGCACAACTACCATCGGCGTATTAAGCCTTGCCGCTTGGGGATTGGGCTATTTCGGACAACCACACATTCTCGCCCGTTTCATGGCGGCGGATTCCGTGCGCTCACTGAATAACGCACGCAAAATCAGCATGACTTGGATGGTGCTTTGTTTGGTCGGTGCTATCGCGATCGGCTTCTTCGGCATGGTATATTTTTATGCTAACGCAGATACCGCCTCCGCCGCGCTGGTCAACAAAGAACCGGAGCAGGTGTTTATCGAGCTATCCCGCATTTTGTTTAACCCGTGGATTGCCGGCGTGTTGCTGTCCGCCATTCTTGCCGCGGTGATGAGCACCCTAAGCGCGCAATTATTGATTTCCTCCACCGCCATTACAGAAGATTTTTATAAAGGCTTCATTCGCCCGAAAGCTTCCGAGAAAGAACTTATTTGGCTTGGTCGCGCCATGGTGTTGGTGATTGCAGGCATCGCCATTTGGATCGCGCAGGATGAAAAAAGCCAAGTGCTCAAACTGGTGGAATTCGCCTGGGCAGGCTTCGGTAGCGCATTCGGTCCGGTCGTATTATTTTCCTTATTTTGGAAACGCATGACCTCCACCGGTGCTATGGCGGGCATGCTGACCGGCGCAGTGACTGTGGTTGCTTGGAAAAAAGGACTGCCGGCAGACAGCAGTTGGGCACAGGTGTACGAAATGATCCCGGGCTTTTTGTTTGCCGCCCTAGCCATTGTGACAGTTTCCCTGCTCTCTAAAAAGCCTGATGCGGAAATTGCCGAAACCTTTGATAAAGCCCACAAAGCCTATAAAGACGCCTTATCACCGAGAGAATAACATGATTGATTTTCGCCCGTTTTACCAACAAATCGCCACCACCAACCTTTCACCGTGGCTGGAAACCCTGCCGTTACAAATAAAACAATGGCAACAACAAACTCACGGGGAATATGCCAAGTGGGCAAAAGTCTTGGAATTCCTACCGCACTTGAGCGCCGATCGTATCGAACTAAAAAGTGCGGTCAAATCCGAGCGGGATTCTGCGCTTTCCGACGGCGAAAAACAGCGCATTATTTATCACCTGAAACAGCTTATGCCGTGGCGCAAAGGCCCCTATGATTTGCTTGGTATTCATGTAGATTGCGAATGGCGTTCCGATTTCAAATGGGATCGCGTGCTCCCGCATCTTGCGCCGTTGCAGGATCGCACCATTTTAGATGTGGGTTGCGGCAGCGGATACCACATGTGGCGCATGGTGGGCGAAGGCGCAAAAATGGTGGTAGGCATTGACCCGACGGAATTGTTTTTGTGCCAATTTGAAGCGGTACGCAAACTGTTAAACGACGATCGCCGCGCCAATCTGATTCCGCTCGGCATCGAACAAATGCAACCGCTGGCGGCGTTTGATACGGTGTTTTCTATGGGGGTGTTATACCATCGAAAATCGCCGTTAGATCACCTCTCCCAACTGCGTGCGCAACTGGTTAACGGCGGTGAATTGGTGCTCGAAACCTTGGTGGTGGACGGCGACGAAAACACCGTGTTAGTACCGATGGATCGCTACGCCAAAATGAAAAACGTCTATTTTATTCCGTCTGTCGCCGCGCTGATTCATTGGTTACAAAAAACCGGCTTTAAAAACGTGCGTTGCGTGGATGTGGCGGTGACCTCCTTGGAAGAACAACGCAAAACCGACTGGTTGGAAAATGAATCTTTAATTGATTTTCTTGACTCGACGGATCACAGCAAAACCATCGAAGGCTATCCTGCGCCGAAAAGAGCGGTCATTTTGGCGAATAAATAAAGGAATTGCATTGAGATTCCAAGCCGAAAATAGTAAAGTAAGCAACCGTTGATTTTTATAACCTCAAGCTAAAAAAGGCGGAAAATTATGGGTAAAAGTGTTGTCGTTCTCGGCGCTCAATGGGGCGATGAAGGGAAAGGTAAAATCGTTGACCTGCTCACCGATCGCGTGAAATATGTGGTGCGCTACCAAGGCGGCCATAACGCCGGTCACACCTTAATCATCAACGGTGAAAAAACCGTTCTACGTTTAATTCCATCAGGCATCTTGCGCGATAACGTCACCTGCTTAATCGGTAACGGCGTGGTGCTTTCCCCTGCGGCACTCATGCAGGAAATGGGCGAATTGGAAAATCGCGGCGTAAATGTGCGCGACCGTTTGTTAATTTCCGAAGCCTGTCCGTTAATTCTGCCTTACCACGTTGCCATGGATCACGCCCGTGAAGCGGCGTTAGGCAAAAAAGCCATCGGCACCACCGGTCGCGGTATCGGGCCTGCCTATGAAGACAAAGTAGCACGTCGCGGTTTACGCGTAGGCGATTTATTTGATCGCGAACTGTTCGCCGAAAAACTCAAAAATATCCTCGACTACTACAACTTCCAATTAGTCAACTACTACAAAGTCGAACCTGTCGATTATCAAAAAACCTTAGATGACGTGTTCGCCGTTGCCGACATTATCACCGGCATGGTCGCCGACATCACCACCATCTTAGATACCGCCCGCAAAAACGGCGACAACATTTTATTTGAAGGTGCACAAGGCACCATGTTGGACATCGACCACGGTACCTATCCGTATGTGACCAGTTCCAACACCACCGCCGGCGGCGTGGCGACAGGTTCCGGTTTCGGTCCGCGCAATTTAGATTATGTGTTGGGTATCATCAAAGCCTACTGCACCCGTGTAGGCGGCGGTCCGTTCACAACCGAATTATTCGATGAAACAGGCGCAGAAATCGCCCGTAAAGGAAACGAATTCGGTGCGGTAACTGGCCGTCCGCGTCGTTGCGGTTGGTTTGACGCCGTGGCAATTCGTCGCGCCATTCAACTGAACTCCATTTCCGGTTTCTGCATGACCAAATTAGACGTGTTGGACGGTTTCGATGAAGTGAAAATCTGCGTGGGTTACAAAATGCCGAACGGCGACATCGTAGAATACGCGCCGCTTGCCGCGAAAGACTGGGAAGGCGTCGAGCCGATTTACGAAACCCTGCCGGGCTGGAAAGAAAACACTTTCGGCGTGACCGATGTAAACCAATTGCCGCAAACCTGCCGTAATTACATCAAACGTATTGAAGAAGTCACCGGCGTGCCGGTTGCCATCCTTTCCACAGGGCCGGATCGCGTACAAACCATGATTTTGCAAGATCCCTTTGCCGCGTAAAAACGCATGAGAAAATGACCGCACTTTTGAGCCATCAAAGTGCGGTTCTTTTTTGGAGAGTTTTTTTATGAATGAACAGGAAAAGAACGTCGTCGCCTATTTGACCGAACACCCCGATTTTTTCACGACACACACCGATTTGCTCGCCAAACTTTCAGTCGTGCATCCGCAAAAAGGCACGCTGTCGTTAGTGGAAGCCCAACTAGAACAGCAACGCCAACAAATCCACACCCTCACCGCATTCTTAGAAAAATTTCATCAACTCGCTTATCAGGAAGCGGACATTTTCTACGCGCTCATGCCGTTACAAAAGAAATTATTTCAGGCGGAAGATTTCCAACGCGGTGAAGAAAAACTCAGACAATGGGCGCAATCCTACGAACTGGACGGCGCGAAGATCTTGCTGTTTAGCGATGAATGGCAAAAAAACGAAGCCATTCCCGAGCAATATTGGATCGACCGCAAGGCGTTTGAACTCATCCGCTTGGAACGCCTCGGCTTACGCCAATTTTATTTGGGCGATTTAAGCAACAAAGAAAAACACCTGATGTTCCTGCCGGAAGAATTCCCCATCGGTTCCGTGGCAATCTGCCTGCTCGGCACCAAAACCACCCACAAACCCACCGCACTTTTACTCTTCACGTCCCGAGACACCACCCGCTTCCACAACGGACAAGACACCACATTCTTGAAACACATCGTGGATATTGTGGAGTTGCATTTGGGGCGGTGGGTATAAAAACCCCAAAAAATAAAGGCCACATAACGTGACCTTAAAAAAACACTGCTAAAACTAACCGCACTTTTAACCGTAATAGCGGTGGAAATAGTCGTCTTTGGTAGAGGCTTGGGCTTTGAGTCCGTTGAGGATCATGCCTTTTACCTGTACGCCAGCGTTGGCGAAACGTTGGCGGGAGACGTCGATTTCTTTTGGCGTGGTGTGGTCAAAGCGTGCGATGAGCAAGACCGTTCCCATGTGTTGCGCGATGACGGCGGCATCAGTGACGGCAAGTATCGGCGGTGCGGAAACGATCACCATGTCATAATTTGCCGATGCCCAATCCAATAGCTGCGCGAAACGGACGGAAGACAGCAATTCCGACGGGTTTTGCGGCGCTGTGCCACGGGTGATGACATGGAGGTAATCATTGGCAACCTGTACCGTTTGATCAAACGCCGTACCTTGGCTTAACACGTCCGCTAAACCGCTTTGGTTATCGAGGCGCAATAGCTTGTGCAAATAACCTCGACGTAAATCCGCGTCAATGAGCAGCACTTTTTTGTGGGTTTGAGCCATTAAATTAGCAAGGTTACCGGAAATAAAGCCTTTCCCCGCATTGGCAGTGACGCCGGAGAACATAACGCGGTTATTTTTAGCTTGGCTCAACAGATAATTGAGGTCGGTTCTTAGCCCTCGCAGGGCTTCGGCGGCTAAATCGTCAGGGAAGCGTTCCGATAACAAAATGGAGACATCACTGACTTTTTTCGACGACAGTTTGCGGGATAAAGCGTTTTGTTTATGGGCGTAAGGCACGGTGGCATAGACGTTTAAGCCGAGATCGGCAATCTCTTCCGTTCCTTTAATGCCTTTATTGGAGAAACTTTTCAGGATAACGATGGCACAACCTGCCATGCCGCCTAAGATGATGGAGAATATCAAAATCAGTAACTTACGCGGCGCAATCGGATCCGGCATCACTTGCGCCTGATCCAGAATGCGTACGTTGCTCACTGCACCGGCACGGATGACGTCAAGTTCCTGAATTTTATTTTGTAACTGAACGTAAATCTCTTGGTCGGATTCAAAATCGCGGGTTAAACGCACCACTTCTTTTTGTGTTTCCGGCAAGTTTTCCATGTCTTTGGTGAGACGGGCTTTTTCTTTCAATAAGACTTTACGTTGTTCCAGCAATGCAACGTAAGTCGGGTGGTTACGTTTGAAGCGTTGGGAAATTTCACTTTCTTTAATGGTCAACGCATTTAAATCTTCTTCCAGTTGGACCATGGTATCCAACATGGATTTGGCTTCTAAACCTAAATCTAACGAGGTGGTTTTTTGACGATATTGGTTTAATGCATTTTCCGATTGCGCCAAGCGCTCACGTACTTCCGGTAAGCGATTCTTCAAGAACTCCAGGCTTTTTTCCGCTTCGGCGGAGTTGCGCGCGGTGCTGTGACGAATATAACTTGCGGTGATGGCGCGTAATACGTCGTAAATATACTCTTTATCTTCGCCGTTCAGACTTAATGTGATAACGCCCGTGAGCTTACCCTGCTCTTCTACGGAAAGTTTTTTCTGTAACTCGGTGACGATTTTGAGTTCGTCTAATTTTTCCAAGGAAAAACGTTTACCCGGCTCGCCTTTTAAGTGTGTAACTTCAATATTCACGTCATCAGTATCATAGGTTTGACCGATTTTGCCTTCCAAAACCAATTTGCCGTCGTCATCAAACAAGCGGTATTCATCGGTGTTCGGGCCGATTTCCAACACAGCATTCTCCAATTCTTTACGTTTCGGAATAAAGCGGGAGGTGGTCAGTTCCGGCGTTTCACCGGTGAGCTTTTCCCAGCCTTTGCTGAAAAACGGGATGGTGTATTTAGGGGTGATTTGAGTGGAAAGATTTAAGTCTTCCGCTGCGCCCGTTAAAATCGCTCTGGATTTAATCACGGCGATTTCGGTGCCTGCGGAAGATTCCTGCTCAAACATGGTAGAAAGATCTTTCAACGCCCCGCCGGTGTATTTTGCTTCCACTTGAACGGACGCATTCGCCGTGTAAATCGACGGTGCCAATAAAGCATAAACTACCCCCAACACCACGAAGATGAAGGTGGTGTAAATAATAGTTCCCTTCCGATCCCAAAAGACGGCTAGCAGTTTACTCAGATCAATTACGTCATTCTGTTTTTTACTCATCATAAAACCCTTTGTTCGGCTTTTTTAATACCGGAAAACGGTAACTGTTACAAAAAAGCATTGATGGAAGAAATACCGCACAAATTCTCTCGGTATTTCATTCCTGATTAATCAAATTCGGACTATCGTCCCCATGTTCTGATTCTTAACGTACCCTCGGTTAAGTCGTTGTAACCGCTGATTGTCGGTACCACTTGTGAAATCACGCGGTTCCAGCGGGTAATTGGTGCGGTGGTGACATACACCACATCATGCGGACGTAAGTAGAATTCCGTCCCTAAGATATAAGCGGTCGGGTTGGTCACATCTAACTGATAGATATTCGCCACTTTTTCCACTTGCTCGCCCTTGTCGGTTTTCACCATTTCACGTGCACCGCGCTGACCACGAATGACGAAGATCCCCGTTGCGTCGGAAGACAGTTTGTCAATACCGCCACTGGCACTAATGGCTTCCGTTAAGGTCATACCGTTACGTCCGATGGTAAGGAATTGCGGTTGCACTACTTCGCCCACCACAAAGATTTTCATGGTGTCGTTGCGCGGAATATGCACGATGTCACCGTTAGTCAATAAGCGGTTTTGGGTTAAATCGCCACGTTGAATTAACGCTTCCACGGAAACCGTTTCATCTCTGCCGTTACGGGTGATTTTCACATTATGCCAGTCGGCATGATCGGATAAGCCCCCCGCTTTGTTGATGGCATCCAACAATGTCAGAGGCACATTGCTGATGAATTGTTGCCCCGGCGATTTCACCTCACCGGTCACGTAGGCTTTTTGTGATTTAAAGGCGGCAACATTTACTTCTACCTGCGGATCAGCGATGTAACCGGCTAAAGATTTGGTTAAGCGATCGCGAATTTGCTGTACGGTTAAACCGGCAACTTTCACGGAACCCACATAAGGATAGAACATTGTACCGTTGGCATGCACTTGGTTACCTGCTTCGGAGGCGGAACGATAAGAACCTGCCGGCGTGGTTAATTCCGGATGATCCCACACAGTGACATTTAACACATCGCCCGGACCGACGCGATATTGATACCCTTTCACGGCGCTATCTAAGCGGGTGTTAGAACGGGCGGAGGCATTCACCGGAGAAAGTTGGCGCAATAATTGCGGCGTAATCAAATAAGCATCCACGGCTTTTGCATAATCCACTTTTTCACCGACGACTTCGGCTTTTTTGGTCATTGGTGAACCTGAACTTGGCAACAAAACGGAACAGGCCGAAAGTGAAAACACGGCACCGACCAAAAAGAGAGATTTACTGAGTTTTTTCATAATTTCAATCGTTATAGTATGGGCTTGTGAAACGTCAAGCCGAGGTTAATCATTCGAATTTTGTTGTCTTGTCCAGACAAAATCCGCCAGTTCACTGACAGGGTGATAACCTGTCGGCGCGTTTAATAATAGACGGCGAATTTCTTCGCAATCATTATTATCGCAAGCTTTTTCCAGCTGACTAATCAGCGAGTTCAACTCATTTAACGGCAAATACACTTCTCTTGCCGTCATGATTCGTTCATGATAGGTCGGTTCGACATTGTCATCACCAATCAAAAGCTCTTCATAAAGCTTCTCCCCGGGTCTTAAACCGGTAAAACGAATTTCGATTTCACCCTCAGGATGTTCTTCATCACGAATGCTGAAGCCTGAAAGTTTAATCAGGTTGCGGGCTAAATCCACGATTTTTACCGGTTCGCCCATGTCTAAAATAAACACATCACCACCTTTCGCCATCGCCCCGGCCTGAATCACCAGCTGTGCAGCTTCCGGAATGGTCATAAAGTAACGAATAATGCGTTTATCGGTCACTGTGATCGGCCCGCCCTGTTCAATTTGTTTCTTGAACAACGGGATAACGGAACCGGAAGAACCCAATACGTTGCCGAAACGCACCATAGAGAATAGGGTGTCGTGGGATTTACCTTTTTCCTTCGCCAACGCCTGCAAGCAAAGTTCGGCAATGCGCTTGGTGCTGCCCATGACGTTAGTCGGACGCACCGCTTTATCGGTGGAAATCAAGACGAAAGATTTTACGCCCGCCGCAATCGCCGCTTTTGCCGTGTTGTAAGTACCGAAAATATTGTTCTGCACCCCTTCGACCACGTTATATTCCACCATCGGCACATGTTTATATGCCGCCGCGTGGTAAACGGTTTCCACTTGGAAAGTCTGCATGATGTCCGTCAAACGTTGGGTATTTTGTACACTACCCAATAACGGGAAAATGATTACATCCTGAATTCCTTCCTTACGCATGATGTCTTTCAAATCCTGCTCAATGGCATACAACCCATATTCGGAAATTTCAAACAACAGCAACAGTTTCGGACGATTACGGATAATCTGACGACATAATTCGGAACCAATCGAACCACCTGCGCCTGTCACCATGACAATCTGCCCACGAATATTTTTACTGAACAGTTCCGGCACCGGATCAACAGGATCGCGACCCAATAAATCAATAATATTGATTTCTTTCATGTCTGCGATATTAATTTTGCCGTCCACCAATTCCGTTAAGCCCGGCAACTCCATAATGCGCAAATGGGATTGGGACAAAAACTCGACAATTTCATTTTTTCTGGCTCGGCTGACTGACGGTAAAGCAATCAGTATTTCATCGATTTCGTAACGTTTTAACGCCTCTAACCCGGCTTCCGCAGAATAAATTTTCAATCTGCCCGCACGGCGGTTGATTAAATTTTTATCGTCATCAATGAAAAATAACGGCACATGCTCGTCGGAATTCACCAACGTCTGCGCGATTTGCTGACCTGCCGCACCCGCACCGTAAATGGCAATACGCTTACTGACCTTGCTGGAACTTAAAATGTTACGCACCAATAGACGAATAATGGTTCGACTGAGTAAAACCCACAGGAACATCATAAAACCGAACATCAGAATGACCGATGTCGGAATAAAGGTATTTGTCCAATTTTTCAGTAAAAATAACGCGATAACGGTCATTGCCGTGGCGATAATCAATCTGAAAATCAGGTTTTCATTAAATGTGCGAATGACAAAATGGTAAATTCGACAAATAAATAAACATGCCACCGCAAGTACCGCAATCCACACTTCGCTTAAATAAATTTGCGGCACGATGTAATAGATGGAAACATCAAATAGGCGTAGGGAATAGCACATCCACAACAAAATCGGAAAAACCAACAGATCCATTAACATCAGACCCGCTACTTTTGCCCACATGGATGCAATCACCAACCTTGCAATAAAAGACTTTATCACGATATATCGCCTCTTAATTACGCCTCGTCGGCCAATTGTTTGATCACGCTTTTAATCGCTTGGCGGCAACGTTCAAGACTTTGCTCGCTTAAGGTTGGGTGCACTAGGAACATCAAGCTTTCCTCGCCTAATTTCACCGCATTTTTTAACCGCACTTCTGGTCGCCATGGTGTACCGTCAAAGGCTTTTTCTAAATACACTTCGGAGCAAGAACCGCTGTAACAAGGCACATTCTGATCATTAATCGCCTGCATAATACGATCTCTCGACCAACCAGCCGGCAACGCATCAGAATTCACTTGCACATAGCATTTGTAGGCGGCGTGCAGATAATCCTGATTCGGTTTATGTACGGTAAAATACGGGCTGCCTTCAAACGCGTCTAAAACCAATGCCATATTGGCATTGCGTTTTGCCGTCCAATCCGCCATACGTTTTAACTGAATTCGCCCAAGCACCGCCTGCACTTCCATCATGCGCCAGTTGGTGCCGAAAGAATCGTGCAACCAGCGGAATCCCGGCGGATGTTGTTTGTTATATACGGTGTCGTAATCTTTACCGTGATCTTTGTACGACCACATTTTTTTCCACAGCGCTTCATCATTGGTCGTCACCATACCGCCTTCACCGCCGGTGGTCATGATTTTGTCCTGACAGAACGACCAAGCGCCAATGTGTCCGATAGACCCTGCCGGTTTACCTTTATACTTCGCGCCATGCGCCTGCGCGCAGTCTTCGAACACATATAAGCCTTTTTCTTGCGCCAACGCCATAATCGGATCCATATCGCACATCCAGCCCGCCAAATGCACGCAAATAATGGCTTTCGTGTTCGGTGTTAATACGGCTTCAATGGTGCGACGGGAAATATTTTGCGAATCTAATTCCACATCGGCAAAAATCGGATTGGCGCCTGCGGTCACAATAGAGCTGGCAGAAGCTAAAAAGGTGCGGGATGTCACGATCACATCATCGCCCGGGCCGATATTCAGCACTTTTAACGCCACATCCAACGCCACCGTGCCGTTCATCAACGCCACCGCGTATTTGGTTTGACAATAGGCGGCAAATTCCTTTTCAAACTCACGACATTCTGTGCCCGTCCAGTAGTTTACTTTATTGGATAAAATCACCTGCGAAACGGCATCCGCTTCTTCTTGGGTAAATGACGGCCAAGGTTCAAAAGACGTATTAAGCATAATTATTCCTTACTAACAAAAGGTTAAAGCACAGATATTAATTCTGACCATTCAGAAATATAAAAGTGCGGTAGAAATTCCGAGTGAATATTAAAGTCCTGTTTATGGATATTGTTGCCTTTATCCCGTAAACAAATGGTTTCCCAGCCAAGTTTATTCGGCGTCACAAAATCTTTTTTCGGGTTGTCGCCGATATAAATATATTTTTCACATTGAAGAGCATCTTGTACGCTCAGAAAATTTTTCGGATCCGGTTTTTCACTGCCGATTTCTTCAGAAATCACCACAAAATCCAATTTATTTTCTAACTCCAACGCTTTTAACTTATTACGCTGAGTAATGGATCGCCCGTCGGTAATCACCGCCAATTTATAATCCTTACTCAACTTCGTTAATATTTCCTGCGTATTATTGAATAATTTAATTTCCGGTTGATGATGGCGATACCAATCCAATAATGTCGTTAATTCAACCTGATATTTATCGGTTAAATATTGGAAGGCATTTTCACCGTGGTGATATAACTTGACTAAATGATCGAATAAAGGCTTCCAATCTTCCGGTTCCAATCGCATGGCAATATGTTTATAGCCGGAATATAAAAAATCGATTTCCGCATAGAGCGTGTCATCCAAATCTAAAACCAAGGCTTTATTTTTCATAGTGATGCACCAACACTTCTGCGTCATAACGCAACATTAAGAGGTTATCTTCCCAATCACCGAATACCGGAATTGCTTCATTAAAGAAATATTCTTTAATCAACCACTGCGGATAATTCGCGCGCGCCAAATAACTTAAGGGATAACCGCCGCCAAAACGCGGGTTAATTTCAATGCCTAATACGTTAAACTGCGTTTTATGATAAAAAACCTGCACCGTAATACAGCCGCGTGCGCCTTTTAAATGGGAAAGTTTTTCCGTTAATACATCAATAATTTGATTTTTCTTGGTGACGCCTTTATTAATTTCACCGGCGCGCACAAAAATACGTTTTCTCGGCACGACACACTTTAAGACGGAGTGTTTATCGAAATAACAATCCACCGTATATTCGTCATACTCTTCCGGTGAAATGTATTGCATGAATAACAATTCCGGATTATTTAAATTTTCTTCCGTTAAATCGACCGCACTTTTTGCCACAAAAATGCCTTTACTTAGGCTACCGTTATAGGGTTTGGCAAATAAGGGGAATTGCAAATTATCACGATCAAATTGTTTTGGAATATCAATGCCGTATTCGGTAAATAGATCATGGGTTAAGCGTTTATCGCGGCATTTTCTAATCAATTCGGCATCGCTAATGGAAATGGCAATACCATGATTTTTAAATAATTCATGATGCTCGCTTAAAATTAACAGCTCCGTATCAATGGTCGGCACAATTAACTTAATCTGATTTTCAAGACAAATTTGCAACAAGGTGTCGATGTAGTTTTTATCCGTCACACGTGGCACTTGGAAATAGCCGTCCGCTACATGACAAGCCGGCGCAAGAATCGGATTTAAATCCACGGTTAACACTTTGCCGTTCGGTACTAATTTTGTCAGTTCGGTTTGAAATGCCTGAACCAAAGAAACGCGTTGTCCCGCTGATGTAATTAGAATATTCATGATTTTTTATTTCCCTCAAATTTAGGCATTGTGGCGTCATTCACCGCATTGATATCGTCTTTTGCGATAACTTTTTGCACGGTTTTAAACAAAATTTTTAAATCCAGCCAAAAGGATTGATTCTCCACATACCAAGTGTCCAGCTCGAATTTTTGTTCCCAACTGATAGCATTACGTCCGTTAACTTGCGCGTAGCCCGTAATACCGGGTTTCACATCATGGCGTTTGGCTTGTTTTTCGTTATAGAGCGGTAAATATTCCATTAATAAGGGACGCGGACCAACCAAACTCATCTCGCCTTTTAACACGTTCCAAAGCTCCGGCAGTTCGTCCAAACTGGTAGCGCGTAGCATTTTACCGAAAGGGGTTAAACGATCCGCATCAGGCAAGGGATTGCCTTCTGCATCCACGGCATCTTTCATGGTACGGAATTTAATCATCTCAAAAGGTTTGCCATGCAAGCCCGGACGGGTTTGTTTAAACAACACCGGTGAACCTAAATTCTTCTTCACTTTGTAAGCAACAAGGAAATAAACAGGCGAAAGCACCAACAGCGCCAACGCGGAAACAACAATATCAAAAATGCGTTTTAACATAATGACTTACCTATTATTCTTAGCAAATACGTCATGCTTATTCAGGATCATATCGATTAACACCAAAAACATCGGATACCACACCAACGGTAGCCTGAAAATGGATGATGGCACCCAAACAATCCAACAGAAATTGGCGATCATGAATAAAATAAAAATCTTTTCTTTACAGCTTAATGCACCGCTGTTCAGCACATAAAATGCAGAGAACAGCAAAAAACCGATAAAACAAACAAAGGCGAAAATACCGAACGCCAAATACACTTCAATAAAGAAACTGTGCGGGTTGGTGTAACCAAGCGGGAAACTGAGTTTAATTTGATCGAAATAATGAATGTAATCACGTGGACCATAACCTAACCAGAGCACCTTAAAGTTGTCGATAAAAGTGGTGTAAATTTCGGTACGATAGCCTACGGATTTATCGTCATTCATGGAGAAAATCGCCAAGGAGAAACGCTCGATAGGACGTTCCAACCATTCGATACGGGATAACTGAATGAAGACTTCCTGCAACCAAGACAGATTAAAAATAAACAGCATAATCACGCAGCCAAGTAAAACATACACGGCTTTGAAATACACCGAGGCATTGAGGAAAAGCAACAACATCAACATTAGCAAATAACTTGCCAATACGCTTCGGGAGGCACTGACTACCACCACAATACCCATCATGAATAACAACGCATAGCCGATGGCTTTTAATTTAAGACTTGTCCCGCGAATGATAAAAAAGAAGCCCACGGCAGCTGCAAGGGAAACAATGACCACCGCTTGGTCGTTGGTGTTGAAGAAGAACCCTTTAAATGCTTTATCGGTCACGGTTAATTCTTCGTTACCCGACACCAACTGAATGCCCAGCCCCGCTTCAATGAAGAAACCTAACAAGACGAATAAGGAAATCCCTAACAACAGGAATCTCATGTCATTTTCTCCGTTACGATGACGGAAGGCGAGGAAGGAATAGTGGAAGGTGAAAATTACAATCCCGAAGAAGAATAAGTCCACCAGCTTTTCCGTAGAAAAGGAACTCAACACCGATAAGAAACCGAAAAAGAAAATACCATATAAGGGCATCAAGAATTTCAGAAAGTCCGTTTCAATTTTGTGTGCAAATAAGGCGATCCCCGACAAAATAAAGAAAACCGACCCTAACGCACTGTCCAAACGCGGCAGTCCGGCAAGATTAGACAGCGCGGGCGATAACACGGTCAGCCCTACGCTGAATAATAAGAGTAATTTAAATACGTCGGTACGTTGAATCTTCATCTAAATAACTTTCTTTATAAGTTGCATAATGTTTTGGTACGAATGTTCCCGTAAAAAACGCTCTTGCGCCAAACGTTGGTTGATCACAGACATATGTTCCAATCGTCTCGGGTCCTGCGCCAATTGATTTAACAAATCGGCAAGTTGCTCATAATTACCCGCCAAATATTGAATTCCACCGCCTTCACCAAGCAGTTTTTCCACTTCCGGCTGTTCCTGACAGCTTAAAATCGGCAAACCACAGCAAATGTAATCGGATAATTTATTGGTAATACTGCCTTGCGATGTCGCTTTAATGGCGTTTAACGCCACATCGGAGTTCGCCAATATATCCATGGCATCGTCATAGCTATGGACCCCAAGAAACGACACATAGCCACCCAATTCTTCATTTAATTCCCGCAAAGCAGGTTCGTGCGGTCCGGTACCGATAAACTGAATCTTGACCTGTTCATGACAAAGCGGTGCGGCGCGGACAATGGTTTCCAAATCATAACTGCCCGCCATCGTGCCTAAATAAGTGGCAACCAATTTTTCTGTGGTTTTGTTTTTATTCTCACGATAGAACAAAGCATCACCGCCGATATACACGGCAGTTTTTAAATCCGACGGCAGATTTTTTACATCCGCCCGTTGTAAGTAAGTTTCGGACACTGCCACCAGCGCATCAGCATGAGCATAGGTTTCGTTGGCATAAAGCGTGATCGGATACATCAGGGTTTTGCCCAACGCGCCCGATAAAAAAGAAACCGGCCCGGCAATGGCTTCAGGCCATACGTCTTGCACATCGATAATTAATTTGTAGCCTTTTTCCGCTTTGTATTTACCCAAAATATAATTGGTGCGGATGAGCGGATAAGCAGAATATGCCACATCAATTTTTTTCTCATAATTACGCAAAAAGGTTTCAAAATGGCGACAAAATTGATGATGGCTTAGCAAACGTTGAACACTAACATTTTTGGCATAGCCCGGTTCATCCAATAACACCACTTCCACACCCTCAAAGTGCGGTCGATTTTCGCGGTGTTTTTTCAAGAAATGGCAATATTTGCTGGTGACTAACGTCACATCAAATTCCTTGGCAAGCAATTTGGCAAGGTAAATAAACCGATTCATCCCCATTTCATCGGGAAAGGTCACATAAGGCGCAACCAATAAAATATGCTTTTTATCTTGCATTTCTTCTTATTCCTTTGACAAAACCGAACATCATTTTAAAGTCCGACCATTTCGGCACGATGTTCATAAATGCACCGCTGTGCGTAACCTGATCGAAAGCCTTCAAACGTAAAACCAAATCCATTGTGTAAGCGACGGTGGTTGCTAATGAAGCGCCGATTAAACCGAACAGTGGCACTAAACATAAACTTAAGGTTGCATTAATGCCGAAAACCCAATAGGAGTTTTTCAAATTCAGTTCGGCAAATCCGCGGGCGGCAAGATCGTTGGCTAAAATGCGCGATGGCGTCCACGCCAAAATCCCCGGCAACAGCAACAACACCACATAAACCGCTTGGTTGTAGGCTTCACCGAATAATAAATCCACCACAACAGGGGCGACGACGGCAAAAGCAACACCGATAATTAACGTCACCAATAAAGTCATTCTTGCGCTGTCTAAGGTCAGTTTTGCCACTTCTTTGGCATCGCTACCCTCGCCTAATTTATTGGATAAGCGCGGTAATAACACGGTGCTCACTGCTTGCGACGGCAACCAAAGTTTTTCCGCCAACTGCATTCCCACGGAATAAATCCCCACCACTACCGGCGTGGTGAAATAGCCGAGAATCAACAGCGAAGAACGGTAATTCAGCAACGTAATAATGTTACTTAAATGGGATTTCAGTCCGTAACCGATAAATTCACGCAAGAACTTAAAAATCGGATAAGTTTCGATTTTGATGAGCTTCAAAATGATCCGCATCAAAATGATAAAACTCAGCCAATGGCTCACTACATAAGCAATCAGTACGGATTCCACATTATTCGACAGCAACACCGCAATGAGTGAAATAACGAAAATCATCGCCGGTTGCGCTACACATAAGATGTTGAACCATTTAAAATTCTGCATTGCCTGCACGAGGGACGGCAACACAGTGAAAAAAGTTTGCGGCAACAGTGAAGCAATAGATAAATACAGCAACATTACCGGTACGTCTTTAAAGAAATAGGCGCCGAAATAATGCACCACTACCGTTAAAACTAACGCGGTCAGCAGTGAAATCAAGGTTAACAACACCAAATTGGCATATAACGCCTGTCTTTCATTCACAATTTTTCTGCCGATGGCGTAAATGTTGACGCTTTGCAAACCGAAGGTAATCATTTGCGAGAACAACGTCGGCAATAAAATCGCTAAGGTGTATTGCCCCATTTGTTCCGTGCCAAGACCTCTGGCGATAATAATCAGGGTCACGACTTGTAACACGCCGACTAAAATTTGTCTGACAAAAACCATCGATATCAAATTAATCATAGTGTTATTTATTCTTTAAAATAGCTTCATAAATCCCGTGCAATCTGCGCACAAACGCCGATTCGGAATAGGTGGCGATACAACGGGTTTTGATCGATTCATGATCAAACTTATCCCGATTCGCCAATAAATCTAAAATACCTTGCGCCAAGGCGCTTTTATCATTCACCGGAACAAACAAACCATCCTGCTCCGTTAAAATCGACTCCGGCCCACCACATAAGGTCGCCACCACCGGTGTGCCTTGCGACAAGGCTTCAATCACCACCACACCGAAAGTTTCAATATGGCTGGACAGCACAAAGGCTTGGCTTTCTTGCATTAAACGACGCACCTCGGGGCGAGTCTGTGCACCGAGTAACACCACATTATTTTGTAATCCAAGTTGCGTAATTAATGAGGATAAATTGGCTTTTTCCGGACCGTCGCCGGCAATCATTAAACGCAAGTGCGGGTGCGTTTTCAACACGATCACAAAGGCATTAATCAGTACATCAAAACCTTTCTTTTGATGCAAAAAACCCACGGCACAAAGCTGTTCTTTTCTGGCAACATCAACACCGTTTTGCTCAATAAACACGTTATCCAGCAGATTCGGGAACACTTCCCAATCTTTGCCGTTTAACATCGCTTTTAAAATATCCGCTAAACTTTTGCTGACCGCCAACAATTTTCCTGCGCCCTGTTCGGCACGTTTTAATTGTGGTAATTCCCAATTTTGCACCAAGCCTCGACCATACACGGTGCTGTGTTCGGTGACACAATAAGGAATGTTGTATTTGTCATGAATGGCAACGGCTAAAGGCCCTGCGTGTAACAAACTATGCACGTGCAATACATCAGGTTTGCCTTGCTCTTTCACATAGCGTTCAAATAACGCAAGACCGGCATTTACCCAGCGTTTGCTGTCCACATAAGGCACTTTGGGGAACCACGCCACGCCGTGTTTGAAATAAGTGGCGACGTCACCGTCTTGCCATAATTCTTCATCATATCTGCCGAACACCGCGCGTTTGCCTAAACGCAAAGAACGCAACTGCGGTACGATAACGCCGACTTTGTCCCCGCTACGCGCCAACGCCTGCGCCTGTTCTCGAAAGAAACAGCCGTTTAAATCGTTTTGATGTAACGGATACCAAGAAGGCAACAGCAAAATATGCATTACAATTCCTTATACAAACGTAACAGTTTTTGCGCGTATTCTTTCGGTTCGCACTCGCGAATAATCAAATCGTAGGCATTTTTGACCGCACTTTCTGTCTGATTTTTCTCATCGAGGGTTTTAATCACCGCTTCCGCCATGGCAGGAATATCTCGCGGTTCAATCAAATGCCCCGTTTGGTCATTAATAACGATTTCTTCAATACCGGCAGCACGGAAGGCACACACCGGCACTTTCATGATCATAGCTTCGACGATGGAATTGGACAGTCCTGCACCGGTATCACCGTCCACCACTAAGGGACTAACGAATACGTCGATGTCATCCATAAAGGTGGCGACATCGGTAATTCTGCCTAAAAATTGCACCTGCTGATCGATACCTAAATCCACCGCCAGTGTTTCCAATGTGGCGCGATGATTACCGTCACCGCCAATAACAAAACGGAGTTGTCGATCCGCATTGTTTTTCAGCATGTATTTGGCTAATTCCAAAAACAGTTCCACGCTACGTCCTTCACGCAAGGCGGATAAAGTACCGATAGTGAAATTCTCTTTGTCTAGCGATTTCATCGGCTTGTCCGTCGGCGTTAAACGATAGGCGTTATACACATAGTCGGTTTGTGCTGCCGGATAGCCATAACGAATCAGTTTTTGCTGTTCCAACTTGCAATTACCTAAACCACGCACGCCCATTTTGCTGAAAAACGGCACGACTTTTTGATAAGTTTCATGATCCAAGCCACGGGATGTCCAGAAAATCTTCACGTTTTTATTTTTGAAGCATTTCTTTGCCAACCAGATAAACGGCAACGGACGCGCCATTTGGGCATGAATCACATCAATTCGATTGTCGTTGACGGTTTTCACCAGCTTAAACACATAATCAAGGAGTTTAAGCGGATTTTTGGTGTGACAATCTGCGTTAATTTGCTGCACGCCAAGTTTTTCGATACGTTCAAATAACGGGCCTGTTTTGCCAAATACCCCAACGAATTCCACCAATGGCGTTAATTCCGTGGCGGCAATCAGCGTGGCAATTTCCGTGCCGCCGATATGCCCCATATCACTTACCAGCAATACGCGTAAATTTTCTCGCTCCATCAATCAATCCTACGCCAACGCCTCAACGATGATTTGCTGTTCTTCTAAAGTCATATACGGATGCATCGGCAAGCTCATAACACGTTCTGCGATCTTATCGCCAATCGGTAAATTCGATTGCGCATCGGCAACTGCCGGTTGTTTATTTAGCGGAATCGGATAATGCACGGCAGTCGGAATACCTTGTGCTTTCAGTTTTTCCTGCACTTCGGCACGGTTATCTACTTGAATCGTATATTGCGCCCAAGCACTACGGTTATGTTCTTCCACGAACGGTGTGGAGGTAATGCCTGCGGCTTGGAATAAATCGTTGTAGTTTGCAGCTACGACCTGACGGGCAAGGATTTCATCTTCTAAGATTTCCAATTTCGGCAATAAAATGGCTGCCTGCAAGGTATCCAAACGACTGTTTACGCCCACACGAATATGATGGTAACGACGATCTTGTCCATGACGCGCAATTTGACGAATCACGGTTGCTAATGTTTCATCGTTAGTGAAAATCGCCCCGCCGTCGCCGTAGCAACCCAAAGGTTTGCTCGGGAAAAAGCTGGTGCAAGAAATGGTAGATAAATTACCGCTCTTACGGCCTTTATAGGTTGCACCGAAACTTTGCGCCGCATCTTCAATCACCGGCAGGTTGTATTTTTGCGCAACCTGATTAATAGCATCAAAATCAGCACATTGACCGTACAAACTCACCGGAATAATCGCTTTGGTGCGTGGCGTAATCGCTGCTTCCAATTTCGCGACATCAAGATTGTAGGTTTTAGGATCGACGTCCACATAAACCGGTTTCGCACCTAATAGCGCCACAGTTTCTGCAGTAGCGATATAAGTAAAGCCTGGGGTAATCACTTCATCGCCCACACCAATCCCCAATGCCATTTGCGCAATTTGCAAGGCATCGGTGCCGTTGGCACAAGTAATGCAATATTTTGCGCCTGTGTAAGCTGCTAGCTTTTCTTCCAGCTCGGTCACTTCCGGCCCTAAAATATATTTTCCGTGGGTTAATACTTTCTGAATGCCCGCATCAATTTTGGCTTTAATGCGTGCTTGCTGTGCGTTTAAATCAATAAATTCCATCTTGCTTCCCCATTTACAATTTCGTCACTTTGTTACCGTCTAAGCGATAAATCGCACCCGTATGTTCACAACGGGCTTCGCCTTGACCTTCCAAAGGCAAATCAAGCTGTTCGCCGTATTCGCTCATCCAACCGATTTGTTTCGCCGGCACGCCGACCATCAGGGCATAATCCGGTACATCACGATTAATCACCGCACCGGCGCCGATAAAGGCATAAGCACCAATGGTCACGCCACACACAATGGTGGAATTGGCACCAAGGGTCGCGCCTTTTTTCACAAGGGTATCGCGATATTCGCTTTTTCGTTCAATCAGAGAACGCGGGTTATAAACGTTGGTAAATACCATGCTTGGCCCGCAAAATACGCCCTCTTCCAAATGCACGTTGTCATACACGGAAACGTTATTTTGCACTTTGCATTTATCCCCGATGGTGACTTTGTTGCCGACAAACACATTTTGTCCCAGTGACACGCCTTTGCCGATTTTGGCGCCGCCGCAAACGTGAGCGAAATGCCAAATACGCGAACCTTCGCCGATTTGCGCGCCTTCATCAATGATCGCGGTTTCGTGTTGATAGTAATCCATCGCTTTTTTATCCGTTGTGAAAAACATTTAAAAAATCGACCGCACTTTTGACGTTATCCGCCCAAAGCGCAGTCGATATCCTTATACAAAATTTCCTATTTCAATACTTTCGCTAAGAACGGATGCGGGTGTGCTGGGTTCTTAATGATGTCTGCCGTACGAATGTGTTCTACGGTTTCAATGGCGGTGCGGTTTTCTTCCAAACCATAGCCTTTGCCTTCCAACACTAATTGATAGTTTTGGGTGTGCAAATCCGTAAAGCCACCGGAAAATTCCAGTTCTTCGTTTTCGATGGTAATGCTGCGGTAAGTGAGTTTTTCACCTTGTATCGCATTTGGTGGGAGATTATTGGCATCAATGGATAAGAACCAACGCACGCGCGCACGTTCATATTCCAAATAGCCGGAAACGGTTTTTTCATCGCGGTAATACACTTCGTTTTTGACCACTTTGCCGAAAATGAAATGCAACATATCGTAGAAATGCACGCCGATATTGGTTGCTACACCGCCGGATTTTTCATCGAAACCTTTCCAAGATTTCAAATACCATTTTCCGCGTGAAGTGAGATAGGTTAAATCAACGTCAAACACTTTATCTGCCGGAGCGGCAGCCACTTTGTCGCGTAATGCAATAATGGATGGATGCAGTCGTAATTGCAGAATAGAATTGACTTTGGCGCCGTATTTCTTTTCGTACTGACTTAACATATCCAAATCGGAAGAATTCAACACCAACGGTTTTTCACAAATTACATCAATGCCGTTTTTCAGTGCGAATTTCATGTGTGGTGCGTGTAAGTAGTTTGGCGAGCAAATGGCAACGTAGTCCAACTTTTCACCTTTTAATTTTTGATCTTCCACAAAGGCTTCGAATTCTTCAAACTCGGTGAAAAATTCCGCTTCAGGGAAGTGGCTGTCCATGATCCCGACAGAATCATTCACGTCCATCGCCACCACCAGGGTATTGCCGGTATCTTTAATTGCTCTTAAATGTCGGGGGGCGATGTAACCGCCCGCACCGATTAATGCAAATTTTTTCATATTCTGCTTTCCTTAAAATTTATAAACGGAACACGCTGAAACCTTGCTCTGCCAAGGTGTCGCGATTAAAGAGACTTTTCACGTCCGCCAATACCGGTTTTTCGGTGCGAACATAAGAACGCAAGGTTTTAGAATCCAAATCACGGAATTCTTTATGCCCCACGGCAACCACCAAGGTATCCACCGGGTGTTTGGCATCAATGGAAGCGAGTTCTAAACCGTATTCTTCCTTCACTTCCTCTGCGTCTGCCCAAGGGTCGGCAATCACCACTTCCACGCCCCAGTTTTCAAATTCTTTGATCATATTCACCACTTTACTGTTGCGAATATCCGGGCAGTTTTCTTTGAAAGTCACACCTAAAATACCCACTTTGGCACGCGCCACATCAATATTGTTATTGATCATCATTTTAATGGTGCTTTGAGCTACATAATTCGCCATATCGTCATTAATACGACGACCGGCTAAAATCACTTGCGGGTTATAGCCTACTTCTTCCGCTTTATGGGTAAGATAATAAGGATCCACACCGATACAGTGTCCACCCACTAAGCCCGGACGGAATGGCAAGAAGTTCCATTTACTGCCGGCAGCTTCCAACACATCTAAGGTATCAATGCCGATACGCTCAAAAATAATGGATAGCTCATTGATTAACGCAATATTCAAATCGCGTTGGGTGTTTTCAATCACTTTCGCCGCTTCCGCCACTTTAATGCTAGACGCTTTATGGGTGCCTGCTGTGATGATGCTTCCGTAAATTGCATCCACAATATCTGCAATTTCCGGTGTGCTACCGCTGGTGATTTTCTTAATTTTGGTTAACGTATTAACTTTATCGCCCGGGTTAATGCGCTCAGGGCTGTATCCAACAAAGAAATCCTCATTGAATTTCAAACCGGAAACCTGCTCTAAAATCGGCACGCACACTTCTTCGGTTGCACCCGGGTAAACTGTGGATTCATATACCACAATGTCACCTTTTTTCAGCACTTGACCGACGGTTTTGCTCGCTTTTTGTAATGGAGTGAGATCAGGACGATTGACATCGTCGATAGGGGTTGGCACAGTCACAATAAAGAAATTACATTCTTTTAACTTCGCCAAATCTGCGGTATAGGAAAGATGCGTTGCGGCCTTTAAATCTGCCGGTGCCACTTCCAATGTGCGATCTTTACCTGATGTTAATTCCTCAATTCGCTCCTGATTAATATCAAAACCTACAGTTGCGATTTTTTTGCCAAACTCGACGGCTAAAGGTAAACCTACATAACCCAAGCCAACGACGCCGATTTTATAATTTTTAAGATCCATAGATGACATCTCTGTGTATTTAACTTAATGGCTTGAATTTATCTTTACATACTTGAAAAATCCCGCCACCCATAAAAAATCCCGATAAATATTATTTAATAGAACTAGATGTGATACAGCTAGGACTTTAAATCGATAAAAATAGTTCATAAAGAAAATCTGGTCTAACCACTAAACAAAATTAAAAAAACCGATAATAAAAAACAGCAATAAAATCGCAACAGATTGATATATAACCAAATTTCATTATAAACACAAAAACAAAACCTATCCAAATAGGATTTTAAAAATAATATTAGAATATAAAAATAAAAGGAAAATACACTTCTAAAAATATAAAAACAGAGAATAAATTAGCAATAAAAATAAAATGCAAAAATTCAGGTAAAACTTTTTTATAAAAACATCACAAAAAAAACATTTAAATGATATTTTTTAAAATAAAAACAATTAACATATAAACCTATAGAATATAAAAGCCCAAAAAATACAGCAACCAAAGCAATGATAACAAAAGAAAAAAAACAAGTTAAAACAGAACTAACATAGAGGAGAAAAGTAAAAGTCAGGAATAAAAAAACAAAATAAAATAAAAAGAATAAATAAAACAAATCAGAAAACCTGTCTTCTTTATACAGAGAAAGAAATGCTTACATTATTGACACAAGAATCACAATTGCTTACACAAAACTTACAAAGCAATCAAAAATAAAACCGCACTTTTAATAAAAAGTGCGGTGGATTTTTCAGGTATTTTATTAACGATCGTTTAACAATGAAATCGGTCTGGTTTGTTTACGCAACTCCTCCACTTCATCCAACAACTGCATAATCAAGCTTAACGCCGGCATGCTGGCATCAAAATCATGACTCAAACGATGTGCCCGACGCACGCGCGCCATTTGGAATCCGCTGAATACTGCGTGCTCCGGATGTCCTTCCACAGAAATAATACCTTCATCAATCAACGCCAGCAGCCATTGACGCTCACCGGCACACACATTTAACATTTCACTAAAACTCAGTTTAATATCAATATCTTGATTCATCATATTAAGTCCTTATTCTTCCATTATGCCTTGTTCTTCGCTACAAAATGCGCGCTCAATTGTTCCCATGCGGCACGATCCGCGTCGTTTTCCACAGTCGGCACCACAATACGAATATTCAAATATAAATCCCCCGCTTCTTTCGCCGGAATCCCTTTGCCTTTTAAGCGAATGCTTTTGCCGCTTTGACTGTTTGCCGGTAAGTTAATTTGCAATGTTCCGCCGATGGTAGAAACCACGGTTTTACCGCCCAGCGCCGCCTGCCATGGGAAAATATCGATGGTTTGGTAAACGTCTTTTTTGTTTTTTACATAAAGATCAGGCTGTTCGTGAAAACGGATTTTCAAATACAAATCGCCGTTTGAACCGCCGTTAATGCCCGGCAACCCTTGTCCTGATAAGCGAATTTGTTGCCCTTCGGCAATGCCTTTCGGGATTTTCACATTCAAGGTTTTCGCTTGGTGCGTAATTCGTCCGTAGTCGTCAATGGTCGGCACGTTCAAGCTCAAAGAACGCTCCGCACCGTGATATGCCGCCGAAATATCAATACTTAATTCGGCATGTTGATCTTCCCCTTTCATCGGTCCCGTTTGTCGGCCATGTGGTTGTTGCTGTCCGCGACGACCGAAAGCGGAAAATAAATCTTCAAAATGGAAATCGCCCTGCCCGAACGGTTCGCCGTCCGCACCACTATGAAATTCATAATGGCGGAAACCGTTGCCGTCGCCATACGCCCCTTCAAACGGGTTGCCTTGACGAGCGCCGCCGAACGGATTGCCTTGTCCTGCATGGCCAAACGGGTTGGCGAGCATTTCATCATATTCCGCCCGTTTTTGCGTATCTTTCAGGGTTTCATACGCTTCGTTCACTTCGGCGGTTTTCTGCACCGCGTCGGGATCTTTGCTCACATCGGGGTGATATTTCCGCACCAATTTACGGTACGCTTTTTTAATTGCGTCGAGATCGGCATTTTTGTCCACGCCTAATATCTCGTAATAAGTTTGTTTTGCCATAGTTATCCTTATTTCTTTAAATGTTTAAATCGTATTATTCGGTTTGATTTACCACTAAATTCTGAACTGCTTAGGGCAATTTGATGACTTGATCAGAGGAACAGTATAAATTTTCGTCTATTTAATATAATGCCAACCTCGAATTTTTAAAGTGATTTTTTGAAATAAATTATCACGCTGAAGCCTTGTCATTTCTCATCATGGCTAAAATCCGCTATAATGCCTGCCATTTTTCAAGTGCCGATGTCAATACTCCCGTGGCACATTCATTTATAAGAGGTTTTTATGACAACTCCCGTAGTTGCCTTGGTCGGTCGTCCGAATGTGGGTAAATCCACCCTATTCAATCGCCTGACCCGCACCCGCGACGCCCTTGTCGCCGATTTCCCCGGTTTAACCCGCGACCGCAAATACGGTCACGCCCACCTTGCCGGGCACGATTTTATCGTCATTGATACGGGCGGTATCGACGGCACGGAAGAAGGCGTGGAAGAAAAAATGGCGGAGCAATCACTTCTCGCCATTGAAGAAGCGGATATCGTTTTATTCTTAGTCGATGCCCGTGCAGGTCTCACTTCGGCAGATATCGGCATCGCCAATTATTTGCGCCAACGACAAAACAAAACCACTGTGGTGGTTGCCAACAAAGTGGACGGCATCGATGCCGATTCCCACTGCGCGGAATTCTATCAATTAGGCTTGGGTGACATCGCCCAAATCGCCGCCTCCCAAGGGCGCGGTATCGTCAGTCTGATGGAACAGGTGTTAAGCCCGCTGGCGGAACAACTGGCAGACGAAACGAAAGAAAGTGCGGTGGAAAATTCCGACGTTTCTTCTGACATCTCCGAATCTGCCGAATTTGACGAATGGGACGAAGATTTCGATTTTTCCAACGAAGAAGACACCGCACTTTTAGACGAAGAACTGGCGCACGAACAAACGCCCGATAAGAAAAACATCAAAATCGCCATTGTGGGGCGCCCGAACGTGGGCAAATCCACGCTGACCAACCGTATTTTAGGCGAAGATCGCGTGGTGGTTTACGACCTGCCGGGCACCACCCGCGACAGCATTTATATTCCGATGGAACGCGACGGGCAGGAATACACCTTAATCGACACCGCCGGCGTGCGTAAACGCGGCAAGGTGCATTTAGCGGTGGAAAAATTCTCCGTGATCAAAACCTTGCAAGCCATTCAAGATGCCAACGTCGTGCTGTTGGTGATTGACGCGCGGGAAAACATTTCCGATCAGGATTTATCCCTGCTCGGCTTTATTTTGAACGCCGGCCGCTCTCTTGTGATTGTGGTGAATAAATGGGACGGCTTGGATTCGGACGTGAAAGATCGGGTGAAATCCGAACTGGATCGCCGTTTGGATTTTATTGATTTCGCCCGCGTGCATTTTATTTCCGCCCTGCACGGCAGCGGTGTCGGCAATTTGTTTGACTCCGTCAAAGAAGCCTATGAATGCGCCACGCAGAAAATGACCACCTCCATGCTCACCCGCATTCTGCAAATTGCGGTGGACGAGCACCAGCCGCCGATGATTAGCGGTCGCCGCGTGAAACTCAAATACGCCCACCCGGGCGGCTATAACCCGCCGATTATTGTGATTCACGGCAACCAAGTGGATAAACTGCCGGATTCTTACAAGCGTTATTTATCCAATCATTTCCGCCGTAGCCTAAAAATCATCGGCTCACCGATTCGTCTGCAATTCCAAGAAGGCAACAATCCGTTTGCCGGCAGACGCAATAAACTCACGCCAAACCAATTGCGTAAACGTAAGCGTTTGATGAAGTTTATTAAAAAAGCGAAAAGATAAAAGCAAAGAAAGATAAAAAAAGTGCGGTGAAAAATCACCGCACTTTTTTGTCATTAATTATTTTGATAAAACGCCGTCAATGGATAACCGTTTGAAAGCATAGCCTTTATATTCACCCCTTTCCACATATTCAATACCAAAATCCTCAAACAAAATCACGGTATCGTTTATCACTACATAAGGTTTACCCCCTTTCGTTAATACCTCTAATTCATTCTCAGTGTATTTCTTGTGAATATCCAAATTGTGCTGCACGAATAAATCCCGCAGATAGGCGTCAAGATTCCATATGACGTATTCTTCGCTATTTTTCTGCTGAATTTTTAACAGAAAATCAGGTGGATTATTATTACGCAGGAAATTATCACATTCCGCATAAACATCATTTACCTCCCCCTCAAAATTAATCACCGTTTCCAGCTGAATGCGGCATGGTTCCTGCGAGTTACTGACAAGATAACGTTCTGCCATGGCGCCATTAACCCAAAGGAATTGATTGTAACCTTGAATATTTATGGTCTGCTGTTTTCTATTCTGAATGAGAAAATAATCCGTTAAACGATTTTTATACGCTCTACTCTCCACGGAGTCCGGCATCCATTTATAAGCGCCTTCCTCTTTCGGAATGCCATACCGCTGCTTAAATTCAGCCTCCCGTTTTTCGCCGCTATTCAACAACACGGCATAATGTAGTTCACGAAATTCGTCAATGAGCTTGGAAGATTCACCGTCTTTATTTTTTTCGACCCATTGGTTAATGCGTTCTTCCGATAATTTGCCGTTGCTATCTAATAATTGCTGGGTTTTCACGAAATTATCAAAACGCACTAATTGATCTTGGTAAGCGATTTGCTTAGCATCAATCACAAAAACATTGCTCAATAACACCACCAACAACACGCCCGCCAGAAGACGATATTGTCTGATTTTCGGCACGAGCAAAATGAGATGCCATAATACAAGTATCACGGCGCCCATGACTAAGTACACGCGTTCCTGAGTAAAGCCGTAATGATGGATGCGAATAGAGACGGCATACCACAACATTGCCAACGGCAATAGACTCAACCACGGCAACAGACGATAGAATTTTTGCCATTTTTCTTTATCTAACAGCACTTGCACGGTATAAAGCGTAATGCCGATCATCAAATAAGGAAACGCTACATTGGCGATCATGCCTTCCGGCATTTTGCCTTGAACCAGAATCGTCACCGCATAAGCATAAATAATCAGGGTGTAAATCACCAACGCCGGTGATAAAAACCAATTCAGCAAGATTTTAGCTAATTCATTAAAACGTACCCCGGTTAAGTTCGCGCGTTGTGACAAACTTAAATATGACAGCGGGAAAACCCACCACCACGCGGCGAGCCAAATGCGGGAATACACGTCAAAGGAATACAGACGAACATGAAATAATGCTTCAATGGCTGCCACCAATCCGCTACCGGCTCCGCCAAATACGGAAGCCAACAACAGTGCAAACACGAGATTCAGGATTTTATGCAGAAGCTCACTCATAAAAGTGCGGTTGTTTTTTGCCGCGTTTTCACATAAGAAAATCGCTAATACGGCAAGGTTTAAAATACCGAAACGCGCACTTTGTATGAAATCGGTAAGATCAACGAATTTCGCCAGCAACACAAAAGCGATAGGAATGAAAATACTCAAGCGATAATACTTGCTTCCATGGGTCAGATTCACCAGCATAAACGCCATCAATGCCCACACCAAAAAGTCGGCATAACGCTCCATCATTGCATGAGGATCCGACGCAAAAATCGGAATTGCGCCGCAAATCGCCACCAATAAAAGCTCAACAGGATGTCGAATCAAGGCTTGTTTTGCCAGTTGTACAAATTGTGAAAGCCATTTTTTCATAAAGTGTCCTTCTTTTTGTTAGAGAGAATTTCCGCTATTGGCTTTTCCATAGCGAAAATGAATAAATATAAACAACATCATCCCAACTGCCGCAAACACCGCGCCGTAGAAGCCGATATTGGCAAGCCCAATGTATTGCATAACTTGATTACCCAATAGTGCGCCACCGCCGATGCCGATATTATACAGCCCGGAGAAAATCGCCATCGCCACATCCGTGGCATCGGGCGCCAGTTGCAACACGCGCACCTGCAAGCTCAGACCGATACCGGAAATGCCGATGCCCCACACGAATGCCAGCAGAAACATAGAGGTTTGGCTGTGGCTGAGTGGCAATAGCAACAACAGGGAAAGCATTAAAATAGACATCGCACTTAACAAAAATTTTGCCGGCGCAAAGCGGTGAAAGCGGTTAAATAACAAGCTGGCGGTAATGCCCGATAAACCGAAAATCAGCAAAATCGCCGTGGCGGTGCTGTCGCTCATTTCACCGATACGCACGATAAAAGGCTCAATGTAACTGTATGCGGTGAAATGCGCCGAAATAATAAGAATGGTCAGCACATATAAGCCCACCAACAGCGGGCGTTTGAACAGCAACGGCACGGATTTTAACGAACCGGCATTACGGCTCGCCAAGTGCGGTAGGAAGCGATAAAGCAACACAAGCACGGCAAACGCCAAAAACGCAATAATGCCGAACGCCTCGCGCCAGCCGAAATATTGCCCGATAATCCGCCCCAGCGGCAATCCGAGCACCATTGCCAAGGCGCTCCCCATCGCCAACAATCCGATCGCCTGCGCTTTTTTATCTTTCGGCGCCACCCGTACCGCCAGAGAGGTGGTAATCGACCAGAAAATCGCATGTGTAAACGCCACGCCGATACGGGATAACAGCAGGATCCAAAAATCCCACGCCAATACCGATAAGATATGGCTGGCGACAAAGACGATAAATAAGGTGATCAACAGCTTACGCCGTTCCAATTTTGCCGTCATCAGCATAAACGGCAGCGACATCAGGGAAACAATCCAGGCATAAACGGTAATCATCAAGCCGGCTTGCTGTACGGGGATTTGGAAACTTTGCGCAATGTCGGACAACAGCGCAACAGGTAAGAATTCCGTAGTATTGAAAATAAACGCGGCAAATGCCAACAAAACGACGCGAAAAAATTTCAGACGTCGTACAATTTTTAAAGAAACCATATTATTGTTTTAATTTACGTCGAATCAGATCTTTGATTTTATTGCGAAAGTCTTTGTCTAATTGCACTTCATACTGTGGTGAATAGCAACTATCAAAGAAGCGAATAGGTAAAACGAACTCCGCATATTTGTCATTCATCAGTCTAAGGTTAAGGAGAATGTTACATTGCATAGATTGTAAATCCACCCGACCATTGCCCTCGCCTAAAAGTGCGGTGGTTTTTAAGGTCATTTTTTCAATGTCAAGTTGATGTTCCTGTAAACGGAAGCGGCTAATCACCTGTTCATATTTGGTATTAATGCCATCTTTATCTTTTAACTTGATTTCATCCCAATTAATCGGTAAAAACTGCCCTGCCAGATCTAACAGGTTCAGGCCCAGTAATTCGCCGTTTCTCGCATCAAAATAAAACTGACCGTCAATAATTTTGGAATGCGCAAACTGCACGGCAATTTCCACATCGGCGTTGCCGGTAATGGTTTTCGGGAAAGTCAGCCAAGTGAGCAGGCGCTCCATGGGATAATTTTTAGCGGAAAAACCGACCGCACTTTTTTCCGGTTCGCTTACATAATTCAAGCGTGCGGTGCAAGGTGAATCCGGCGAACAATAAGAATCAATATCGGCGGTCAGGTGTTTGGTGTATTGGGATAAGTCCAGCTCCGCTTTAATAAAGCCCAATTTCGCTTCATTCAACACAACATGATCAAAATATGTTACAAGCTTTCTTTCATCGCTACGTTGAATCCCGCCTTTGATAAAGCTGAAATGAAAAACTCTATTGTTGCCATAAAGCGGTTTTGCCAATTCAACAACAACCTGATTTTCACCGCTCAACGTAATCTTGTCGGGAGTGATGTTATCCAAGGAAAAATCAGAAAAGCGCATTTGGATGTTTGCCGAGTTTTGCGCGTTTTCAGAGAGCTTGACGTTTTGAATGTCGACTTCCTGCAATTTAACATCGCCGGAAAATAATGCCGACAAGGGGAACTTGCCCGTCAGTTTTGCAATACTGATTTGGTTGTGCTTAACATTTTCAAATGCAAGATAAGGCTGTGGGAAAACACCCACTTTAAATTGTCGGAAACTCGTTTCGTGTTGCGCCAATTTAGCGGTCACGACGGTTTCCAGTTTCTGAATTTGGACGTAAAAAAAGGCAAAGATCGCAACAAGCACGACCACCGCAATCATTGCGATCTTTTTCATTTATTTGTCCTCGTCAATGCGGCTGGCAACGGCATTTTGTTGGTTTTTGTATTTGGCATCTTTACGGCTGCTATAAGGGCGCGCCGCCGGGCCGCTTAACACTTCAAAGCTCAGGGCGCCGATGATCATATTCGGGCGCAGCGCAAGAGGCAATTTGCCGGAGTTGTAAAATTCCAATACGATTTTGCCTTCCCAACCCGGATCGATACGATGGGCGGTAACGTGCACCATTAAACCCAGACGCGCCAAGGAAGAGCGACCGTCCAGCCAGCCGATAATATTCGCCGGCAGTTTGACGGATTCCAAGGTCGTGGCAAGCGCCAACACGCCGGGGTGCAAGAAAAAGGCTTCGTCGTCACCGATAATGATTTCATCGCTCATCACCGATTCCAACTGCGCCGACACTTCTTCTTTCGGCCCGCTTAAATCAATGTAAGGCGCGGAATGCTCACGAAATACGCGGAAGGAATTGCCCAGACGCACGTCAATGGTAGCGCCGTTAATTTTATCGTTAGACGGGCGTGGATTCAGGGAAATCAAACCGTCGTCCAGATAACGTTCGATGTCGGTATCACATAATCTCATGGGCAGCTCCTATTTTTTGCTTAACAACTGCATGATTTGCGCTTTTAACATATTAATCGCAATGCGGTTTTTGCCGCCGCGCGGAATGACAATGTCGGCGTGCTGTTTGGACGGCTCGATAAATTGCAGGAACATCGGACGCACGGTAGCGCGATATTGATCGATCACCGATTGTAGCGAACGCCCTCGTTCTTCCATGTCACGTTGTAAACGACGAATAAAGCAGATATCCAGCGGTGTATCTACGAACACCGAAATATCCGCCAATTGGCGCACACGCTCATCGGTTAATAATAAAATGCCTTCTAAAATAACAATGCGTTTCGGGGTGAAATGGGTGACGTCATCGGTGCGGGTGTGATCAACATAGCTATAAACGGGAATATCCACGGCGTTGCCGGCTTTTAACGCTTTCAAATGTTGAATAAGCAAGTCGCGATCCATGGAATTAGGATGGTCATAATTGGTTTTCACCCGCACGGACATATCCAAATGGCTTTGATCTTTGTAATAACTATCTTCCGCAATAATGCCGATTTCTTCGCAACCTAATTCATTACACAACTCTTTGTGCACGGTGGAAGCGATGGAGCTTTTACCGGAGGCGGAAGCCCCCGCAATAGCGATAATAATACAAGATGAATGTTGCGTGTCTGACATACCGATTTCCTTCCCTTTTGACCTGTGATGCGCGGGTAAATAAATGCGCCAAATTATAAAGAAAAAAATCCTATTTTTATAGAGTGCCCGCCCATAATTCGACAGGCTTTATCGCCAATTGATAAACAAAATTTCTCCAATCAAAAGCTGAAACGATAAATTCACTCCATAAAATTATTATTTTTGTGAGAATTCTCACATTAATTTTTAAAAAATTTCGTTAATATTCCCAGCAACCTAAAACCAAATGCCAACGCAGGTTGGCATTAAATTTTTATATCTCATGGACAATTAAGAGGTTATTCGTATGAAATTAAAATCACTTTCTCTCGCCATTTCCACCGCACTTGTCGCCGGCGGATTACTTGCCTCCCAAGCGGCTACCGCCAAAGGACGCTTAGTGGTTTATTGTAGCGCCACTAACATTTTATGTGAAACCACTACCAAAGCCTTCGGCGAAAAATATGATGTCAAAACCTCCTTTATTCGTAACGGTTCCGGCAGTACTTTCGCCAAAGTAGAAGCGGAAAAAAATAACCCGCAAGCGGACGTTTGGTTCGGCGGCACTTTTGACCCGCAAGCTCAAGCTGCCGAACTGGGGTTGGTTGAACCATACAAATCCAAACACATTGATGAAATCGTAGAACGCTTCCGCGACCCGGCAAAAACCAAAGGTCACTACGTTTCTGCCATTTACATGGGGATTTTAGGCTTCGGTGTGAACACCGAACGTCTTGAAAAATTAGGCATTAAAGAGGTGCCGAAATGCTGGAAAGACTTAACTGATCCACGCTTAAAAGGCGAAGTCCAAGTTGCCGATCCACAAAGTGCGGGAACAGCTTACACCGCCCTTGCCACCTTCGTGCAACTTTGGGGCGAAGACAACGCCTTTGAATTCTTAAAAGCCTTACACCCGAACGTTTCCCAATACACCAAATCCGGCGTTACCCCATCCCGTAACGCGGCGCGCGGCGAGGCGGCGGTCGGTATCGGTTTCTTACACGATTACGCCCTTGAAAAACGCAACGGCGCTCCGTTGGAATTGGTCGTGCCGTGCGAAGGTACCGGCTATGAATTAGGCGGTGTGAGCATCTTAAAAGGCGCCCGCAACCTCGACAACGCCAAATTATTTGTGGATTGGGCGTTATCCAAAGAAGGTCAAGAACTTGCTTGGAAACAAGGGGATTCCTTACAAATTTTAACCAACACCACCGCAGAACAATCCCCAACCGCATTCGATCCGAACAAATTGAACCTGATCAATTATGACTTTGAAAAATATGGTGCCACCGAACAACGCAAAGCCTTAATTGAAAAATGGGTACAAGAGGTGAAATTAGCGAAATAACGCAAAAAGTGCGGTCGAAAATTGAATTGTTTTTTTGACCGCACTTTTATTTCTGTATTATCTTGCCTTCCCCTGCTTGCGGGGGGACAAAACGCAAAGCGTTTTGAGCGTTGGCTTTGCCAACGACCCTAAAGGGGTGAGCAAGTAAGCTGTGCGAACTTGCGAATAACGTGCCCGCAGGGCGGAAGGGGGCATAATCCCCCCCTCAGCCTTCGGCAGCTCCCCCCGTAAACGGAGGGAGCCAAAGAACATAGCGTAAAAATTATAACGGAGTCATAAAATGAAACTCTCAAAAATTGCGTTAGCGCTTTCAGGTGTTGTATTAAGTGGGGTGTTATTGAGCGGCAATGCCACTGCCAAAGGACGTTTGGTGATTTATTGCAGCGCACAAAATACCATGTGCGAACAGGAAGCCATGGCGTTCGAGAAAAAATATGATGTGAAAACCAGTTTTATTCGTGGCGGTACCGGCACCATTTTAGCCAAAATTGAGGCGGAAAAAGAGAATCCGCAAGGGGACGTTTGGTATGGCGGCACCATGGATCCGCATTCTCAAGCGGGTGAAATGGGCTTGTTAGAACCTTATAAATCACCGAATTTACCGCAAATTGTGGAACAATTTCGCGATCCGGCAAAAATGAAAGGCAATTACTCCTCCGCCATTTATCTTGGCGTGCTGGGTTTTGGTGTAAATCCTGAACGCTTGCAAAAGCTCAATTTGCCGATACCAAAATGCTGGAAAGATTTAACCGACCCGATGTATCGCAATGAAATTCAGGCGGCGGATCCGCAAAGTTCGGGCACAGGCTACACTCAATTAGCCACTTATATGCAGCTTTGGGGCGAAGAGGAAGCGTTTAACTACCTTAAAGCCTTGAATAAAAACGTATCCCAATACACCAAATCCGGCAACACGGCGACCCGTAATACTGCCCGTGGCGAAACGGCAATCGGTATCGGCTTTTTACACGAATATTCTTTAGAGAAAGCCAAAGGCGCGCCGGTAGAATTGGTGGTTCCATGTGAAGGAACGGGCTATGAAATCGGCGGTGTAAGCGTCATCAAAGGTGCCCGTAATCTTGAAAACGCCAAACTTTTCGTGGATTGGGCGTTATCTAAAGAAGCGCAGGAGTTAACCTGGCAAAAAGGCGAAGCCTATTCCATTTTAACCAACACCACCGCGCAACAATCGCCTTATGCGTTGGATTTTAAATCCGTTAATTTAATTAACTATGATTTTGACAAATACGGCGCCACCGATTTACGTAAACGCCTGATCACCAAATGGGTGGATGACGTCAAATTAGCCAAATAAACCATGAATTAGAAAAAAAGCGATGCGCCGTTGCATTGCTTCTCCTTTCTACTTATGCGAGGTTGTATGAACGCAAATAAACTTCCGATAACACATTCTGCCAATTTTTGGATAATTTTATCCTTAATTGCATTTTTGGTTTTACCTTCCCATGCTTTGGATTACGGCTTGTTCGACAGCACTGCCGACGAATTCTATGATGCCATGGGTTGGTCTTCTTTTGATATTACCGTTTTTTGGTTCCTGCCGGTGATTTTGTACGGTTTGTTGCCGTGGCTGAAATTACCCGTCAACACCCAAGCCAAAGCGGAACTTTACTTACTGGCAATCGCCACGCTGTTTACCTTTATTAGCGCCAGCATGTTGAAAATCAGCATGGGCTATTCGGTGATCGTTTTACTCATCGGTTACACCGCACTTGCCACGCTATCCCTTGCCAAATTGAAAATTATGCAGGGCGATAAATTCATCATCGCGTCCCTGCTTTGCATTATTTTGCTGATTTTCTTCTTTATCGTTTACCCGACATTGGCGATTTTCGTCTCCATGTTCTACGACGGCGAAACCTTTGCGCCGCAACAAGTGATGCGTATCTTGACGCAAAGCTACATTGTGCGCGTGATCAGTAACTCGCTGTTCTTATCCGGTTTTGTGGGTATTGTTTCCACGGTATTCGGTTTGGCATTTGCCCTTTATACCACCCGTATCGCGCGCCGCACGGCATTTATCGGTAAGATTTTTTCTATTTTGCCTATCGTCACGCCGCCGTTCGTGGTGGGTTTAGGGGTCACTTTAATGCTGGGTCGTTCCGGTTATGTGACCGAATTTTTATCCACTTATTTCGGTTTCACCAACCACAACTGGTTATACGGTTTTAACGGTATCGCCATTGCGCAAATTTTGGCGTTCGCACCGATTTCCTTCATGATTTTAGACGGCGCGTTAAAATCCGTGCATCCGTCCATTGAGGAGGCGTCATACACCTTGCGCGCCAACCGTTACCAAACCTTTTATAACATCATTTTTCCGTTATTGCGTCCGGCATTGGCAAACTCGTTCTTAATCGTGTTTATCCAATCCTTGGCGGACTTCAGTAACCCGTTGGTGTTGGGCGGTAGCTTCGACGTGATCGCGACGCAAATTTACTTCTACATTGCCGGCTCACAATTAGATTACGCCTCCGCCAGTACCCTCGGCTCCATGTTGCTCATCTTCTCTCTGGCGATTTTCATCATTCAATACTTGTGGATCGGCAACCGCTCTTATGTGACCGTTTCCGGTAAATCTTATCGCGGCGACGTGCAGGATCTGCCGACGGGCTTGAAATACACCATTATCTTCATGCTCGGCTTCTGGGTGATCTTCAACCTCGCCTTATACGGCAGCATTTTCTACGGTAGCTTCACCGTGAACTGGGGCGTAGATTACACCTTAACCCTGAAAAACTACGCCATGTTGTTCGGTCAAGGATTAAGTGACGGCGCATGGCCTTCTTTAATCAACACCTTAATTTACGCCGGTATCGCCGCACCGCTCACCGCCATTTTTGGCTTATTAATCGCCTACATTGTGGTACGCAAAGATTTCCAAGGGAAAAAATCTCTTGAATTCTTAACCATGCTCTGTTTTGCCGTACCGGGCACGGTCGCCGGGGTATCTTATATTCTCGCCTTTAACAATGCACCGATGTACATCACCGGCACCAGTATTATCGTGGTGATTTCTATGGTCATGCGTGACTTGCCAATCGGTATGCGGGCGGCAATTGCGGGCTTGGGGCAACTGGATAAATCCCTGGATGAAGCCTCTCTTTCCTTGAAAGGTAGCTCATGGAAAACCCTGTGGTATATCGTCCTGCCATTGTTAAAACCGGCATTGTTGTCCGCCTTGGTTACCAGCTTCGTGCGTGCCATGACCACCGTAAGCGCCATCATCTTCTTGGTCACCGCCGACACCCGCGTGGCGACGGCATACATCCTCAACCGTGTAGAAGACGGCGAATACGGCATTGCCATTGCATACGGTTCCATCTTAATCGTGGTAATGATGGCGATTATTTTATTCTTCGACTGGATTGTCGGTGACACCCGCATTTCCCGTTCTAAAGCGAAAAAAATGAATTAAGTTGTAGGTAAAAAATATGAGTAATGATTTCTTAGTATTAAAAAATGTCACCAAAGCCTTTGGTAAATCTGTCGTGATTGATGACTTGGATTTAAACATTAAACGCGGCACCATGGTGACGCTGCTTGGCCCGTCCGGTTGCGGTAAAACCACGGTTTTGCGTTTAGTGGCGGGGTTGGAAAACCCGACTTCCGGTCAAATTTTCATTGACGGCGAAGATGTCACCAAATCTTCCATTCAAAACCGCGATATTTGTATCGTGTTCCAGTCTTACGCCCTGTTCCCGCACATGAGTATCGGCGACAACGTGGGCTACGGCTTGCGTATGCAAAACGTAAGCAAGGAAGAGCGCAAACAACGTGTCAAAGAAGCCTTGGAATTGGTTGACTTGGCAGGGTTTGAAGATCGCTATGTGGACCAAATCTCCGGCGGTCAGCAACAACGTGTGGCGCTGGCGCGTGCGCTGGTATTAAAGCCGAAAGTGCTATTGTTCGATGAGCCGTTGAGTAACTTGGATGCCAACCTGCGCCGTGCCATGCGGGAAAAAATCCGTGAGTTGCAACAAAGCCTCGGGATTACCTCTCTTTATGTGACCCACGACCAAACGGAAGCCTTCGCGGTGTCCGACGAAGTTATCGTGATGAACAAAGGGAAAATCATGCAAAAAGCGCCGGCAAAAGATCTGTATCAACGCCCAAACTCGCTGTTTCTTGCCAACTTCATGGGCGAATCCAGCATTTTCCCGGCGAAATTGCAAGGCAATACGGTTAACATTGACGGCTACGAAATCACCTTAAAAGACGCCGCCCAATTTCATTTACCGGACGGCGATTGCTTGGTCGGGATTCGTCCGGAAGCGGTTTACCTGAATGAAAGCGGCAGTGAGGCACAACGCTGCACCATTAAAAGTGCGGTGTATATGGGCAATCATTGGGAAGTGGTGGCGCAATGGCACGGCAAAGATTTGCTGATTAACTGCCGCCCTGAACAGTTCAACCCGGCATCACAAGAAGCCTATGTTCAGCTTTCCGAACAAGGGGTTTTCCTGCTGAAAAAAGAATAAAAGTTAAAAATAATTGAAATTTTAACCGCACTTTGTATTCAAAAGATTAAAGTGCGGTTATTATTTACGGCGTTTTGGAAACTGCCATGGGTAATAAATTCCCCATGGTTAGGCATAGGCGTTCCCCTTTGGGGAACCGATAAAATTCAAACTTGAGGACAACATGAGCAAAAAGAAAAAAATCACATTGACCCTTGCTGCGATTATCGTTGCCATTGGTGGTGGCGCGCAGATTTATACTAATCAGCAAGTAGATCGGGTTTTACAAAAATTCCCTTATTCTTTGGATAACCAACTTAGCCTTAATGTCACCGAAACAGGTAACAACTTTTTCAGTCGTGATTTAATCTTTAGCCTTGAAAATGGCGACGGCAAACACACCGATGTGATTTCCACCAAGCTCACCGCCCTACCGTTTTTTATTACGGCGGAGTCCAAACTTTCCGATCAGTTGGTGCGTCAATTAAACAAAAATCTCAATATCACCATTGATAAAAACACTATTAACAGCAAATTTTCACCGGTGGGCGACTATCTGCAATCGGACGTGCTCACCGAATTCCGCGATTTCACCAATAAACCACAAAACCTTTCCGTTACTTTGAATTTCAATGCGGAAAATAAAAACGTGAATATTAAAACCAACTTAAGCGGATTTAATTACGATAAAAACAGTAAATTGGAACAGATTAACGGACAGCTTAAGTTTGTTCCTGTAGGCGACAATCAATATGATATTTCGTCCCTTGAATTGAATGCAAAAAATGCCGAATTGGATTTAATGAACGGCGAAAATACCAAAATTCAGCTTAAAAACGCCAAATATCAGTTTGACGTTAAAAAAGATGAAGAAGCGCAACAACGGGATTTAACCACTAAATTTAACAGTGACGCACTACGTATCGCCAACAAAGAACGTACCACGGAGGAAAACCAAACCACCATTAACGGCTTGTCGCTCAATATTGAGCAAAAAGGCGTGCAAAGTGCGGTCAATTTTGCCGATGAATTTAGAAAACAACTTGGTGATGCGCAAAGTATCAAAAATGCAGTGAGTTTTTTGGTTGCCGTGTTAACACAAAATCAGGCATTTAACGGTTCGCTTTCCGTTAAATCCGTTGAAGCGCCGAAAAATCAAAAACCTTATTTCAATTTAAACGACACGACCTTTAGCCTCAAACTGGCGAATGAAGATCTCACCAAAGCCGATATTGATCTTCAGCTCAATGTCGGCGGTATGAAACAAACACCGGAAGACCAAAGCAAACAATGGCAGGCAAAAGGCGCCAAAATTGTTTATCACTTAGAAGATTACAATTTGGAAAATGAATTGGCGTTTATCCCTTTTTATTTGGATTCCTTCGCGGTAAAAAACCCGCCGAAAGAAAACAATAAGGCATTGTTAACACTGAAAGACAAATGGGCGAAAGAATCTAGCGGCAACGGCTATTCGGAAATTACCTTACAATCTTTTAATTATGGTGACACCGCCCTTGAGTCCTTAGCAGTGAAAAGCGAAACGAAGGATGAAAACGGGCAATATATCGGCAATTCAACCTTTGCCTTGAAAAAACTGAGTCTGCCTGAAGCACAGTTGCAACTGGAAGATTTCAAAATTGACATGCCGCTTGTTTTAAAAGACTATGCAAAATTCGCCGAGTCACAGTTCTGTTCAAGTATGTACGGCATTTTATGTTATGCCTACTTCACAGAAGATACTCTCCGTAACGCCTTAGAAAATCAGTGGAAAAATCTCAATCTAACGACCAAGAATACAAGCTTGGAGGTTAATTTAAATACCTATCCCGCAACTAAGGCTTATCCCGTTAAGCTAAGCGTACAAGGCGCAATTGCGCCACAAAAAGACAGCCTAACGCAGTTAGATGTTTTCACTAAAAACACGAAAGGCACATTCAGCCTTGCGCTTGATAAGCACTTAATCGACGACACAAACGAAGCAAGCCTGAAAATCAAAAATGAATCGCCGTTCTGGCAATATCTACGCATGAGCATCAAACCGGAAGGTAAACTTTCGCCGATTTTCGCCGAAGACAAAGACAACTACGCCGTTAAACTGGAAAAAACAGATAAAGGCACGTTTATCAACGGCAAAACCGAGGAAGAAATTCAGCAGGAGATACTGAACCGGACGGAGGAAAGCGAGACTCAAGAGGAGATATCGGAGGAGGCTCAGCCGCCGCAACAGGTTGATCCTCAATCAGAGACTCAAAAACAAGACGCAGTTGAACCGAACACAACGGAAAAAACAACGAAATAAAAACGCCAAAGAAAAGAACCGCACTTCAACAAAGTGCGGTCCTTTTTTATGTTATTTTAAATCCTCGGCAATGTGCGGTTGGATTTTATTCAGGATCTCTTTTAACACACGCGGTGCAGCCGCAACAATATGGCTGCATTTCAAATAAGCATGGCCGGCGTTGAAATCACTGACGATACCGCCCGCCTCACGCACGATTAAATCGCCCGCCGCGACATCCCAAGCTTTGATACCGTATTCAAAATAACCATCAACACGGCCTGCCGCCACATAGCAAAGATCCAACGCGGCGGAGCCGGTGCGACGGAAATCCGCTACGTCTGTAATAAGGCTTTGCATCATATTGAATTGCATCGGCATGTATTTGGTTTGTTTGAACGGGAAGCCGGTAGCTAAAATCGCACCGTTTAAGTCACGTTTGTTTTCAACGCGTAAACGTAATTCGTTTAATTTTGCGCCTTCGCCGCGTACGGCAGTAAACAGTTCGTTCAAGATGGGATCATAGACCACACCCACTTCGGTGCGACCTTTGACTCGAATAGCGATGGATACGGCAAAGTGCGGTAAGCCTTTGACGAAATTAGTGGTGCCATCCAGCGGATCAATGACCCATTGTACATCATTATCGCTTCCTTCGAGCGCACCGCTTTCTTCGGTGATGATGGTATGCTCGGGATAGGATTTTTTAATGACCTCGATAATCGCCGCTTCGGAGGCTTTATCGACATTCGTCACATAATCGTTTTTACTTTTTTCCATCGTTTCGATATCGTCACGACGCTCATAGTTTTTCGCAATAATATTGCCCGCTTTTCGTGCTGCACGAATTGCGATATTTAACATTGGATTCATAGATTCCACCAGATTTTAAAGAACAGTCAGGTATGAAATTATAAGCAGTTTAGAAGGAAATAGCTATCAGAAAAATTTTTAGAATTGTTGACTAAAAGCAAGGGGTATTATGGTAGAATAGCCCGCGTTTTAAATTACATAATAAAAATAATGTTAAAGAATATTCGGATTGTTTTAATTGAAACCTCGCACAGCGGCAACATCGGTTCCGCCGCGCGGGCAATGAAAACAATGGGTTTAACGGATTTGGTGTTGGTTGCGCCGAAACAAGGCGTGGATGAGCAAGCAATCGCCCTTTCCGCCGGCGCGGAAGATGTGGTGAAAAGTGCGGTCGTTGTGAAGAGCTTTTCTCAAGCGGTCGCCGATTGCTCTTTGGTCATCGGCACCAGTGCCAGATTGCGCCATTTGCAAAATTCTCTCATTGAGCCTCGGGAATGCGGTGAAAAAGCCGTTACCCATGCAGCAAACGGAAAAGTCGCCATTGTGTTTGGTCGCGAACGCGTGGGCTTAACCAACGAAGAATTGCTCAAATGCCACTATCATGTGACCATTCCTGCCAACCCCGAATATGCCTCGCTCAATCTTGCCATGGCGGTACAACTTATCGCTTATGAAGTCAGAATGGCATATTTAGCCTATCATTCGGAATCAGCGACGAAAAATACGTCCAATGAAGGGAATATTTATCCGTCGATGCAGGAATTAGAATATTTTTTCAGCCACACGGAGCAGCTTTATCAATCACTTGGTTTCATTCAAAATCAAGGTGTTATGCAAAAGCTACGACGTTTATATAGTCGCACAGGGATAGAAAAAACAGAACTGAATATTCTGCTTGGGGTGTTAAGTGCGGTCGAAAAAAAACTAAAATCTTCACAAGGATAATAGTTGACTAAAGAAGTCAACAATGTAAAGATTTTGGCAGTAATAACTTTATTAGGAACACAAAAAGATGAAATTAACCTCCAAAGGTCGTTATGCGGTAACCGCAATTTTGGACATTGCTCTTTACGCCAATGATGGGCCGGTGAGTTTGTCTGATATTTCCGAACGACAACATATTTCCTTATCTTATTTAGAACAATTGTTTGCCAAACTGCGCCGCCAAAATCTGGTAAAAAGCGTGCGCGGGCCGGGCGGCGGTTACAAACTAGGCTTTGCGCCGAGCGAAATTTCCATCGGTATGATCATTTCCGCCGTCAATGAAAATATTGAAACCACCGGTTGTCTTGGTCGCGGCAACTGCAAAAACGGCTCCGAATGCCTGACCCATTCCTTATGGGAAAAATTAAGCCAGCGCATTGAAGATTTCTTAAATGACATTACGTTAGAAGAGTTGGTTATCCAACAAAAAGACAGACAACGTGGCGTCGCCTCTCATACAAAACATCAGGATTTTGAAAATTTAGTCGTGATGAACGGCTAACGACCGACACAATATACAAAGTGCGGTCGAAAATATGACTATTTATTTAGGAGTGAAAATGAAATTACCCATTTATTTAGATTATGCGGCAACCTGCCCGGTTGATGAGCGCGTAGCGAAAAAAATGATGGAATACCTCACCATCGACGGCGTTTTCGGCAACCCGGCTTCCCGTTCCCATAAATTCGGCTGGCAAGCGGAAGAAGCGGTTGATGTCGCGCGTAATCAAATCGCCGATTTAATCGGTGCCGATTCTCGCGAAATCGTGTTTACCTCCGGCGCCACGGAATCCGACAACCTCGCCATCAAAGGCGCAGCGCATTTTTACCAAACCAAGGGTAAGCACATTATCACTTGCAAAACCGAACACAAAGCCGTGCTTGATACCTGCCGTCAATTAGAACGCGAAGGTTTTGAAGTCACTTATTTGGAACCGGAGTCCGACGGTTTAATCGACTTGGAAAAATTCAAAGCGGCGTTGCGTCCGGATACGATTTTAGCCTCCATCATGCACGTCAATAACGAAATCGGCGTGATTCAGGACATCAAAGCCCTCGGCGAATTATGCCGTGCTAACAAAACCATTTTCCATGTAGACGCCACCCAAAGCGTAGGTAAAGTGGACATCAACCTTGCCGAATTGCCGGTGGATTTAATGTCCATGTCCAGCCACAAATTATACGGGCCGAAAGGCATCGGTGCCTTATATGTTCGCCGTAAACCGCGCATTCGTTTAGAGGCCATCATTCACGGCGGCGGTCATGAGCGCGGCATGCGTTCCGGTACATTACCGGTGCACCAAATCGTCGGCATGGGCGAAGCCTATCGTATTGCCAAAGAAGAAATGGCAACGGAAATTCCGCGCATTAAAGCCTTGCGCGATTGCCTGTACAACGGCCTAAAAGACATTGAAGAAACCTATGTGAACGGCTCTATGGAACATCGCGTCGCCAACAACCTCAACATCAGTTTCAACTATGTGGAAGGTGAATCCTTGATGATGGCATTGCGTGACATCGCGGTCTCTTCCGGCTCCGCCTGTACCTCCGCCAGCCTTGAGCCGTCTTATGTATTGCGCGCTTTAGGTCGTAACGACGAATTGGCACACAGTTCCATCCGTTTCACCTTAGGTCGTTTCACCACCGAAGAAGAAATCGACTACACCATCAGCCTGATGAAAGGCGCGGTGGAAAAATTACGCGCCTTATCCCCGCTTTGGGATATGTTCAAAGAAGGCATCGACTTAAACACCATTGAGTGGTCAGCCCACTAATTCGACGGGCGATGGAATCCGCCCGATAAGCTCATTATTTTAGGAAAGGAACAGAAAAATGGCATACAGCGACAAAGTTATCGATCATTATGAAAACCCGCGTAACGTGGGTTCTATGGACAAAAAAGACAGTGCCGTCGGCACCGGCATGGTGGGCGCACCGGCATGCGGCGATGTCATGCAATTACAAATCCGCGTGAACGACGACGGCATTATTGAAGACGCCAAATTCAAAACTTACGGCTGCGGCTCCGCCATCGCCTCCAGCTCCTTAATCACCGAATGGGTGAAAGGCAAATCCTTGGAAGAAGCGGGCGCCATCAAAAACAGCCAAATCGCCGAAGAACTGGAATTACCGCCGGTAAAAGTGCACTGCTCTATTTTAGCGGAAGACGCCATTAAAGCCGCCATCGCCGATTACAAAGCGAAAAAAGGTTCTTAATACGATAAAAGTGCGGTCGTTTTTCCGAGTGTTTTTTAAAACGCCGTGAAAATCCACCGCACTTATCCGTTATAAAATAATAAAAATGACCACAGAAAAGAAATTTGCCATTGCTGCGGTGTTGATCGGTATTTTGGTTCCGCTGATTTATACCGTCTATGTCACACCGTCATTTTTTGGCGAATTAGAATTAACCTTTCTGAATTTACTGTATTACTGGGGTTGTCTGTTTGTTGCGACCATTTTTTATACACGGGTTCGTGCTGCGGCGGTAACCGGTTCGGCGTTAGCGATCACAGCGCTTTTCATGCTTTTCGCTTATTGGTCAGTCACTAGCGGCGATCCTAAAGGCGGATCGGCAATGTGGGCAATTTATCTTGTATGGAGTCTTGCTGCCGGTTTCGTTTCTATTTTTCCGGCACTATTTAAGCCGCAATTTATTCAAAAATCTTGGCTACATGCGACAATTTGCAGCGTATTATTGACTTATTCGTCTTTTATCGTTGGTCTTGTAGGATTTAAGTTATTTGATCAATAAAAACGACTGCACGTTTACTTAGAAATATCAGAGGAATGATTATGTCAGTCACATTAACCGAAAGCGCGGCAAATCGCGTGAAAACATTTTTAGAAAAACGTGGGAAAGGGATCGGATTACGTTTAGGTATCAAAACCTCCGGCTGTTCCGGCTTATCCTATATGCTGGAATTTGTGGACACGTTAAACGAAGACGATCAGGTGTTTGAGCAACATGGCGTGAAAGTCATCGTGGACACCAAAAGTCTGGTTTATTTAGACGGCACTCAACTGGATTTCGCCAAAGAAGGCTTAAACGAAGGTTTTAAATTCGCCAACCCGAACGTGAAAGACGAATGCGGTTGCGGTGAAAGTTTTAACGTGTAATCGAGACAATGATGAACAATCCTTTTGCTTTATTTGATTTACCCGTTGCGTTTCAGGTGGATTCCGCATTATTAAACGAACGTTATCTGGCGTTACAAAAATCCCTTCATCCGGATAATTTTTCCGCCGCGTCCGCTCAAGACCAACGTCTTGCCATGCAAAAATCGGCGGAAATTAACGATGCCTTGCGAATTTTAAAGGATCCCATCGCACGCGCCGACAGTATTATCAACATTAACACCGGTGAAACAGAAAACGTAGAAGAAAAAAGCACGCACGATGTGAGCTTTTTAATGCAGCAACTGGAATGGCGGGAAACGCTGGAAAATATCGAAAATAACAAAAACAGCGACGAACTGACCGCATTCGGCAAAGAGATTGCCCAAACCCGCAACGGCATTTTAACGGAATTATCCACCGCACTTGATGAGCAACAATGGCAAACGGCGCGGGCGATTACGGATAAACTCCGGTTTATTCAAAAACTCCAAGCCGAAATTGAGCGGGTTGAAGAACATTTATTGGATCTATAATAAAGAATATCGAGATATTACATGGCATTACTTCAAATTGCAGAGCCCGGTCAAAGCGCCGCACCGCACCAACATAAATTAGCGGTAGGCATCGATCTCGGCACCACCAATTCCCTCATCGCCTCCGTGCGTAACGGTCACAGCGAAATTTTATCCGATCAACAAGATCGACCGCTGTTGCCGTCCGTCGTGCATTTCAGTGCCGATGACAACATTATTGTGGGCTATGAAGCTGCCGAACTTGCGGCACAAGATCCGCAAAATACCGTAATTTCCGTCAAACGTTTAATCGGTCGCAGTTTGGCGGACATTCAACAACGTTATCCGAATTTACCTTATCAATTTATCGCCAGCGAAAACGGTTTGCCTTTATTGCAAACGGCACAAGGCACCCGAAGCCCCATTGAAATCTCCGCAGAAATACTGAAAAAATTGACCGCACTTGGCGAACAACGCTTAGGCGGAAGTTTGGTTGGCGCAGTAATTACCGTGCCCGCCTATTTTGACGACGCACAACGCCAAAGCACCAAAGACGCGGCGAAACTTGCCGGTTTAAATGTACTGCGTTTACTCAACGAGCCCACCGCCGCAGCCATCGCTTACGGCTTGGACAGCGGACAAGAAGGCGTAATCGCAGTGTATGACTTAGGCGGCGGCACCTTTGATATTTCCATTTTGCGCCTTTCCCGTGGCGTATTTGAAGTGCTGGCGACCGGCGGTGACACCGCATTGGGAGGCGATGATTTCGATTTATTATTAGCGGATTGGATTATCGAACAATCAGCGGTAAAACCGGAAAACGACAGCCAATACCGTGAGCTTATCGAGTTAGCCAATCAAATTAAGCTAAAACTCACCAATACAACAGAAGCGCCAATTCATTACCGTAACTGGCTCGGCAACATTACCCGCGAGCAATTTAACGAACTGATTCAGCCGTTGGTGAAACGCTCCTTGTTAGCCTGCCGCCGCGCCTTAAAAGATGCCGGTGTGGAAGCGGAAGAGGTGCATGAAGTGGTGATGGTGGGCGGTTCCACCCGCGTGCCTTATGTGCGTGAACAAGTGGGCGAATTTTTCCAAAAACAACCGCTAACGTCTATCGATCCTGATAAAGTCGTCGCACTTGGCGCAGCCATTCAAGCGGATATTCTCGCCGGCAACAAACCGGATTCCGATTTATTATTATTGGACGTCATCCCGCTCTCCCTCGGCATTGAAACCATGGGTGGCTTGGTGGAAAAAATCATTCCGCGTAACACCACCATTCCCGTGGCGCGCGCGCAGGAATTTACCACCTTCAAAGACGGACAAACCGCCATGTCGGTACACATTGTGCAAGGGGAACGGGAAATGGTCGCCGACTGTCGCTCCCTCGCCCGTTTCACCTTGCGCGGCATTCCGCCGATGGCCGCCGGCGCGGCGCACGTTCGTGTCACCTATCAAGTGGATGCAGACGGTTTATTAAGCGTCACCGCCATGGAAAAAACCACCGGCGTGCAATCCTCCATTCAGGTGAAACCCTCTTACGGTTTAACGGACGATGAAATCGCCAATATGTTAAAAGCCTCCATGGAAAACGCCAAAGAAGACATTCAGGCTCGCTTATTGGCGGAACAACGGGTAGAAGCGGAACGCGTACTGGAAAGCGTACGCTCGGCGCTTGCGCAGGATTACGATTTATTAGATGACGACGAATTAAGTGCGGTCAAAAACGCGATTATTTCGTTGGAACAGTTAAAACAACAGGACGATTCCCTTGCCATTAAACAAGGGATCAAAGCATTAGATCTGGCAACCCAGGATTTTGCCGCACGCCGCATGGATAAATCCATTCGAGCCGCCTTAGCGGGGCAATCCGTTGAAGATATTGTAGGAAAGTAAGGAAGTTTAGTATGCCAAAAGTGATTTTTTTACCCAATGAAGAATTTTGCCCGGAAGGCATGGTGGTTGACGCCGCCGCCGGTGACAATTTATTAGACGTCGCCCATAACGCCGGGGTGGAAATCCACCACGCCTGCGACGGTTCCTGCGCCTGCACCACCTGTCATGTGGTAGTGCGTGAAGGCGGCGATTCTTTAAACGAACCGAGCGATCAGGAAGAAGATATGTTAGACAAAGCCTGGGGCTTGGAAATGGACAGCCGTTTATCCTGCCAATGTATCATCGGCGACGAAGACTTGGTGGTGGAAATCCCGAAATATAACATCAATCACGCAAACGAGGCGGCACATTAATGAAATGGAGCGACACCCAGCAAATTGCCGAAGCCTTGTATGACAATAATCCGGAACTGGATCCGAAAACCGTGCGCTTTACCGATCTGCACCGTTGGATTTGTGAACTGGAGGATTTCGACGACGATCCGCAAAAATCTAACGAACCGATTTTAGAAGCCATTTTGCTGAAGTGGTTGGAAGAGTACGAGTAGAAATTCGCTCGGGAAAACAACCGCACTTTGTCTATACGTAGGGGCGGGTCCTGTGCCCGCCCTAATTTCAACAGGATGCCATGGGCGGGCACAGGACCCGCCCCTACATTTTATAATATCTACTTCACCTGCATTCCCGCCGTCACGCCTTCGTCGGCAGACAACAAGAATAAATCGGCACCGCCGGTTCCCGCACTCAAAATCATGCCTTCGGACACACCGAATTTCATTTTACGCGGAGCAAGGTTCGCCACCATAATCACAAAGCGACCTTCCAGTTCTTCCGGTTTGTCATAAGCGGCTTTAATGCCGGAGAACACTTGGCGTGTGTGATCGCCTAAATCCAATTCAAAGCGCAATAATTTGTTGGATTCCGGCACGGCTTCGCATTTCAATACTTTCGCTACGCGTAAATCCAATTTCGCGAAATCATCAATGGTGATGGTTTCGGCAATAGGCTCAACGCCACCCGCAGATTCACTTGAATTTTTATTCATAAGCTCACTCGTTCGCTTATTCACCCCTGAAGGGGCCGTTGGCGAAGCCAACGTTGAAAAAGCGTTGCTTTTTTTAACCGCACTTTTTGTGGCAGGCGCAGCGTTTACTTGTGCATTTTCCGCTTTAGACGCCTCAATCATGGCTTCGATTTGTTTGGCCTCTAAGCGGGAGAATAAGGCTTTGAATGGTGCGATTTGGTGGTTTAACAACGGCTGCGCTAAATTTGCCCAAGTTAATTCCGATTGCAGGAAAGCTTCCGCCCGCTCCGCCAGTTTCGGTAATACCGGTTTTAAATAGCCCATGAGCACGCGGAATAACTGAATCCCCATAGAACACACTGCTTGCAGTTCCGCCTCTTTGCCTTCTTCTTTTGCAATCACCCAAGGGGCTTTGTCGTCGATGTATTTATTGGCTTTATCGGTTAATGCCATGATTTCGCGAATAGCTTTGCCGAATTCACGATTTTCATAATAGGCGGCGATTTGCGCCGATTGTGCGGTAAATTCGTCGAATAAAGTTTGATCGTCTAACGTCGCCGCCAATTTGCCGTCAAAACGTTTTTGGATAAAGCCGGCGTTGCGGGAAGCCAAATTCACCAGTTTATTCACCAAATCCGTATTCACGCGTTGCACGAAATCGTCCAAATTCAAATCCAAATCGTCAATACGATTGCCCAGTTTTGCCGCATAGTAATAACGTAAACATTCCGGATCCAGGTGTTTCAAATAGGTTGCCGCCTGAATGAACGTGCCTCGGGATTTCGACATTTTTTCACCGTTCACCGTTACATAACCGTGCACGAAGATGTTGCTCGGTTTGCGCAACTCTGCGCCTTCCAACATTGCCGGCCAGAATAGGCTGTGGAAATACATGATGTCTTTGCCGATGAAGTGATACAGTTCCGCATCGCTGTCTTTGCGCCAGAAACTGTCGAAATCAATGTGGCTTTCGCGTTTGCACAGATTCTTGAAAGACGCCATGTAGCCGATAGGCGCGTCCAGCCAGACATAGAAATATTTGCCTTCCGCATTCGGGATTTGGAAGCCGAAATACGGTGCGTCACGGGAAATATCCCATTGTTGCAGACCGGCTTCAAACCATTCCTGCATTTTGTTAACCACTTCCGATTGCAAGGCGCCGGCGCCCAACCAATTTTTCAACATGCCTTCAAAACTTGGCAAATCAAAGAAGAAATGCTCGGAATCTTTCATCACCGGTGTGGCACCGGACACGACGGAACGCGGATTAATCAGTTCCGTCGGGCTGTAGGTTGCCGCGCACACTTCACAGTTGTCGCCGTATTGGTCGGGCGATTTACATTTCGGGCAAGTGCCTTTCACGAAACGATCAGGCAGGAACATACCTTTTTCCGGGTCGTATAATTGAGAGATCGTGCGGCTTTTAATAAAACCGTTGGCTTTTAATTTATGGTAAATGGCTTCCGACAACTCGCGATTTTCTTCGCTGTGGGTGGAATGGTAATTATCAAAACTGATGTTAAAACCGGCAAAATCCGCCATGTGTTTTTGACGCACGTCGTCGATTAATTGCTCCGGCGTAATGCCCATTTGGTCAGCTTTTAACATAATCGGCGTGCCGTGGGCGTCATCGGCGCACACAAAGTGAATTTCGTTGCCGCGCATTCTTTGAAAACGCACCCAAATATCCGCTTGGATGTGCTCAAGCATGTGACCCAAATGAATCGGACCGTTGGCATACGGCAAAGCACAGGTAACTAAAATTTTACGCTTGGAATTCGACATAATATTGACCTTAAAAATTCGTAGGAAACGGAGAAAAAATTGGCGCTTATGTTACCTTATTGAGGGTATTTTTTCTAGTTTAATCATGGTTTAGGCATTTTTAACTTAACAGATAAAAGCAGGCGTGATTAAATATAGCCAACGAATTTACCACATTAGAAAGGACGGCATTATGGCGACGTTATTTTCAGACAATTTAACGGAACAACAAAAGGAACACATTGTTCGGTTATTCAAAGATTTTCAACACCCTACCCTACAAAAAGATCTCATTTTCCTTAACACATTGAAAAAAGTTGAAAAAGGTGGCGACACCTTGCGCATTGAGCTTACCATGCCCTTTGCTTGGAACACCGCCTTTGCAGAACTAAAAACCGCCTTGACCGAGCCGTTAAAACAGGCGGCGGGCGCGGAAAACGTGAAATGGCAGCTTAACTACCAAATCGCCACCCTCAAACGCGCCAACAATCACCCGGCGGTGAAAGGCGTGAAAAACATTATCGCCGTGAGCTCCGGCAAGGGCGGCGTGGGCAAATCCACCATTTCCGTAAACCTTGCCATCGCCCTGCAACAACAAGGCGCACGCGTGGGGATTTTAGACGCGGATATTTACGGCCCGTCCATTCCGCATATGCTCGGCGCGCCGCACCAACGCCCGACTTCGCCCGATAACAAACACATCACACCAATCCAAGCGCACGGGTTATACGCCAACTCCATCGGCTTTTTGATGGACGAAGACAACGCCACCATTTGGCGCGGCCCAATGGCAAGTAGCGCGTTAAGTCAATTATTGCAGGAAACGCTGTGGCCTGATTTGGATTATCTTGTGATCGATATGCCTCCGGGCACCGGTGACATCCAACTCACCCTGTCCCAACAAATTCCGGTAACGGGCGCCGTTGTCGTCACCACACCGCAAGACATCGCTTTACTGGACGCGGTGAAAGGTATCGCCATGTTTGAACGGGTTTCCGTGCCGGTGTTGGGCATTGTGGAAAATATGTCCATGCACATTTGCAGCAACTGCGGTCATCAAGAAGCCATTTTCGGCACCGGCGGCGCCGCACGCATTGCGGATAAATACAACATCAAAGTATTAGGTCAACAACCGCTGCACATCCGCCTGCGTCAAGACTTGGATCGCGGCGAACCCACCGTCATCGCCGCCCCGGATAGCGAAATCGCCCACAGTTTCCTGCAACTGGCGGAAAAAGTGGCAAGCGAACTTTACTGGCAAGGCTCCGTGATCCCGAGCGAAATTATGTTCCGTGAAGTGAATTAAAAATCAGGATGGAAAAATAAAAAGTGCGGTTGGTTTGAAAAACGTTTTTTAAACCGACCGCACTTTTGGTATCACCCCATTATCAATGGAGAATTTTCGTAGGGACAGACTTTATGTCTTTCCCATAATCATGATGGCGCGCGTTTCCCAACGCGTGCCTTTTAACATCAATAGACTACAAGCACACGCTGTGAAGCTGACGCTATCAAGAGTGAACACACATTTCTTTTTATCTCACAGAATATCTTAAAATTGTTTTCAACTTAGCTTCCGCTGTTTTGTTTTTATTACTTAAATATATTTCTCTATGAGAACAATTAGTTCTAACCAATCCCAACTCCTTTGTTAATTCATTCATTTTTTCAAAAGAAATAGGTTCATTATCATAGCTTCCGACATGTAATATTTGAATTGCTTTACCATCATTTATACAACCAAAATTTATCTCATCATATAACGCGTTTAGCTTTTTCTTTTGAATGTTCTCAAGTGCATTTATAAATATTTCCTGTGTAATAAAATCAGGCTGCTTAATCATAAGTGTATATTTCAGCTTATCTTTATCTAACACTTCCCCTTCAGCTTTTTCCCAAATACCTTCTAACGGATACACCGAAAAATCTTTAATGACATCATCAGATTCATTTTTCATAATGGATTTGAATAGCATTTTAATTGAATAAGCAAGTGAATACAGAGCTGATACTCTGTCTGAAAAATCTGCTTCATTAGGATTACCTGAGCCCTGTATCATGATAAAGTTTTGGCTCGGCACAGCGATAAGTTCAGGTTTTTGTTTCACACCATAAAGATTTTTCTCAATTTTTTTCCATTCGTACTTCATTTTACTTTTCTCCTCTGTAACTTTACTGACGTCATTATAGGAGAGAAAACTTGACACCATTTGTCATGTTTTATATTTTTCTGCTATTTTATTTGCTACTTCTTTAATCCTGATTCGAATCTCTTCAGGTTCTAATATTTCTGCACTGTCTCCAAATGAAAATATATAGCTATAGAGTGTATAGTCACTGGGCATTTCTATTTCTGTGTATAAATTCCCTTCATCATCTTCCGTAATCTCTTCATGAATTTCATCATACACTCTAAATGCAACATTACGCTCAAACTTCACTTTTATGCGTACCCTGTCATCAGATTTTATGTCTTTTTTCAGATTTATATCATTAAAATTGTCTTCAAAATGTAATGATAGTATTTCTAAATTTTTAATTCGTGAAAGCTTGAAATATCGAAAATCATTTCTTAGTAAACAAAAAGCATATAAATACCAATCTTGACCTTTGAATAGTAAGCGGACAGGCTTTACTGTTCGGTATAATTTTTCTTGATTAGTACCGAAGTATAAAAAAGAAATAATATTTCTATTTAAAATAGCAGACTTTAATGCATTAAAGGTTTTCTCATATATCTCGCTGTTTTGCCAATTATTGAAATCAATTTCTATCCAATTTTGATTTTTTATCTTGAAAAGCGCGGATAACTTCGTTAGCAGCTCATCTTCATATAATTTACTTGTATTCTCAAAACTCTGAAGAGCTGCCATTATTTGTGTTTTTTCATTTTGGCTCAGTAAAGATTTGCTTAAAATAAACTCTTGAGCAATCTCTATTCCACCACCTTTCCCTTGAATAGCATAGATTGGAATACCGGCGCTACTTATAGAATCTATATCTCTATAAATCGTTCTAATTGATACCTCAAATTTATCTGCAAGTTCATGTGCTGTAACTTTGCCTTTTTCTAAGATGTAATACAGCATCCTAAATAGTCTGGTATCTTTCATAGCAAGAATATTTCTCCATCGCTGGTGTGCCTTTCCCGACGCGTGCCCTGTTTAAAATTCAGCACGCGTCGGGAGACGCGCGCTATCCGCTATCAAAGTGCGGTCATCTTTCCAAACGTTTTTCACTTGTCCCCGTTCGTCTTCCGAATCACCGCCTCTAATAAACCTTTCGTATCTTTCTGGATTGTTTCGCTTTTCAGGCTTTTGGCATCTTCACCCCAAATGGATAGTGCCGCGCCGGCGATGTCATGGGCGTTTTGCACGCGGTTTTGCGTATTCTGTCCGTCCCACACGCCAAGATCCCAATTGGTTAAAAGGTCTTTTGTGGCAAACGCGGTGTCTTGCGGCAAGGTGGAGGAGGCTTTCGGGTTGATGTAAAGATAATAAGAATTGTAGTTCAACACGGTAAAGCCTTTTGCCAGTAATTCCGGTAGGCTGACGCGCATATCACGGCGCTTGGTGGCTTCGCGCTTGTCTTGCGTGTCGCCGTCATAGCTCCAATAGGTGATTTCAATGTTCGGGTTGAGTCGCTCAAAGGTGCTTTTAATTAAGCCGTCGTTCCACATTCGGGTTTTCCGCCCTTTTTGCGCTAAAAAATCGGACAGTCGGTTGGCATAGGTAATAAATTCATGATTACTCTCCTCATCATAACCAAATTCATCACCGCCGATATGAACGTGCTTGCTGTCACCAAAGGTTTCAATCACTTCGTCAAACAGCGATTCCATGAACGCAATGCTGTCGGGATTGGTAATACTAATTTCGTCCTCCGCCTGCGGAGATTTCAGACTTTGCAAGTACAGCTCGCCTCTTTCTTTTTGTAACAGCTTAAAAATCGCCGTCATGTGATTCGGGCTGTCCAGTTCTGGAACCAGCTCAATGCCCTTGGTCTTGGCATAGGCTTTGATGTCGTCAAGCTGCTGATAGGTCAGGAAAGGTTTGTTGGTATAAGGATTAATGTAGATCCCGTCTTTACCCTGCACGGCATTTTCCGCCCGTTGATTGAGCAAACGGCTTTCTATGGCGTAGTTTTCATGATCGGAAAAATGCAAATGCAAAAATGTGCCGCCGGAAAGGCTGATGGTGTCAATAAAGGATTTGATCACCTCCGGCGGATAAAAATGGCGGGCGATGTCGAGCATTAAACCGCTTTGTTTGGCGCTTGTTTTTTGCGTGACGTTAATTTCCGCACAACAAGTTAAGGCGCCAAGCAGCCCTAAGGATAAAATAAAGAAAAGGATTTTTTTCATTTTTGTCATGGTGATCAATTATTGTTAAAGGCACGCGTTGGGAAACGCGCGCCATCGTTTATCGTTGAAGGAATACAAAAAACATCGCAAAAAATGACCGCACTTTTTAATCAAGACGGTCATTGAAGGTATTACACAAGCTCACCAAGCGACATTTCCGTCTATGTAATGACAACAAAAAAGCCATTCTGTTTTCACAAAATGGCTTTTACGCTTAAATATTAATGATCACAAATTTCATCACTTACGAAGAAATAAGCGATTTCGCGGGCGGCGCTTTCCGGGCTGTCGGAGCCGTGCACGGAGTTTTCCCGTTGGCTTAAGGCAAAATCGCGACGAATCGTGCCTTCGGCGGCGGTTTCCGGGTTGGTGCTGCCGATCAACGTGCGGTAATCCTGCACGGCGTTTTCTTTTTCCAGCACACTGACGAACACCGGCGCGGACGTCATGTATTCTACCAAAGGCGCAAAAAACGGTTTGCCCTGATGTTCGGCGTAAAAACCTTCTGCTTGCTCTTGGGTGAAATGCACCATTTTTGCGGCGATCACTTTAAAGCCTTGCTGTTCAAACCGCGCCAAAATCGCGCCGATTAAGTTGCGTTTCACCGCGTCCGGTTTAATGATGGATAAGGTTCGTTGTAAGCTCATTTATGTCCTCTTATGCTTGATTGGCTTTAGCTAATAACAAATTGGCAAGGGTTTGCACACCGATGCCGGTGGCGCCGGTCGCCCATAAATCGCTCGGGCTTTTGCGATAAGTGGCGGAGCAATCGATATGTAGCCAATGTTGTTGATAATTTTTCACGAAATAGGATAAAAATGCCGTGGCGGTACTGGCGCCTGCGCCCACGGGAACCGTGCCCGTATTGGCGATGTCGGCGAAGGCGGTTTTAATTTGTCCGCGATGGAACTCGGCGAACGGCAAGCGCCAGAAAGGCTCCTGCTCTTGTTCGGCGGAACGGAATAAATCGGCGACCAAGGCATCATCCATCGATAATACACTATGATAATCGTTGCCCACCGCCACTTTCGCCGCGCCCGTTAAGGTGGCGCAGTCCACGATAAATTGCGGTTGTTGCGCGTCGGCGTCGATTAAACCGTCCGCCAACACCAAGCGCCCTTCCGCGTCAGTGTTGAGAATTTCCACGGTCACGCCGTTGCGATATTGAATAATGTCGCCCAATTTGAAGGCGCGGCTGCTGACCAAGTTTTCCGCGCAGCAAAGGAATAATTTCACCCGTTGATGTAACCCGCTCAAAATCGCCAAGCCCAAGGCGCCCGTCAATAACGCCGCGCCGCCCATGTCGGTACGCATGGTGCTCATGCCGTCGCTCGGTTTAATGCTGTAACCGCCGCTATCGAAAGTAATCCCTTTGCCCACCAAACACGCCAACACCGGTGCGTCCGCGTTGCCCGTCGGGTTGAAATCCAACTGCAACATCGCCGGCAGATTTTGCGAGCCTTTGCCCACCTGCCATAAGCCGTGATAGCCGCGTTCAAGCAGTTCCTCACGAGAAACGATGGAAAAACCGACCGCACTTTGTTTGCCCTGTTGCTCCGCCGTTTGACCGATAAACTTCGCGGCGCGTTGGGCAAGCTCTTCCGGGGTTAAAATGGCGGCAGGTAAGTTAATGATTTCACGCACGAAATCACTGCATTGAATGCGATGATTCAATTCTTGTTGTGCTTGTTCGGATAAAGTCGGAAAGTGAAGTTTAAAACGCTTTTTGGCGTTGTAAAAACCTTGATAAAACGCCCAACAGCTTTCCAATTGCCAATGTTCTCCGCTTAGAGAAACATCGGAAATGCCCTGATTTTGTAATTTGCGGGCGGCTTTTTGCACAGAAGTGCGGTCGGAAAAATCGGTTAAATGAATCGTGGCTTTATCTTCGTTGAAACTAATTAATGCTTTTTCGCCCCATGCGGCGGACGCCGGTTGGTTCGAAAGCCAAATTTGCATAGACATAATGTCTCCCTTTGGAATGGATGATAATCGTTTGTAATATATCAGTTTTAACGGCATTTCTCACCATCAATCAAAGAAAAAACCGATTCCTGCGGGCTTCCTGTTTAAAAAACTTTCTTGCCATCAACAAAAACGGTATAATCCGCACCGACTTTTTGTACAAGATTCCGCCAACGGAAGCCGGCGGAAAAACGATTAATTATTTTAGAGGATCAAATGGCAAAAGAAGATTCCATTGAAATGCAGGGTACAATTTTAGAAACCTTGCCAAACACCATGTTTCGCGTTGAGTTGGAAAACGGTCATGTGGTAACCGCTCACATTTCCGGCAAAATGCGCAAAAACTACATTCGTATTTTAACCGGTGATAAAGTCACCGTGGAAATGACCCCTTACGATTTAAGCAAAGGCCGCATCGTTTTCCGCAGCCGTTAATTTCAGGTTTAATAGCACAAAAAAACACCGGATAACTTCCGGTGTTTTTGTTTTTAGCGTTTAGTCTTTTCTCACCTTTCTTAGCATCACCCGCTGAAGCCACATACCTACAAAATGCAGCAAGAAAAATACCGCACTTAAAACATATAACGGCACATCGCCAAACACGCTATATGGCGTTTTGCCTGTTGTCGGCGCGATGTTATGGCTTAACGTCGTTTCCACAAATTGCGGCGCCTGCGCCACGATCTTGCCCTGCGCGTCAATAAATGCCGTCACGCCGGTATTGGTGGCGCGAATCACCGGCTTGCCGAACTCCAGCGCACGCATTTGCGCCATTTGCAAATGTTGCCACGGGCCGATGGAATTGCCGAACCAGGCATCGTTGGAAACGGTAACGATAAAATCGCTGTTTGTCGTGAGATTTTGTTGTAACTGCGCGCCGAGAATAATCTCGTAACAAATCGCCGCCGTGAAATTCAGTTTTTTCGCCTTTAACGGTTGTTGCACCGCCTCGCCGCTTTGGAAGGCGGACATCGGCAAATTAAACACCGAGCCGAGCGGGCGCAGAATACTTTCCAACGGCACATATTCGCCGAAAGGCACGAGATGATGTTTGCTATAACGATTGGCGGTTTGCATATGGTAAGGTGCGCTTTTATCACCTAAAACGACAATAGAGTTCAGCAATTTGCCGACGCCTTCGTCCTGATAAATCGTCCCTATCATCACTTCCGTACCGGCTTTTTCCGCCAACGATTGCAGAGATTGGAAAAACGGCTGAATGTCATTTTCATAGATCGGAAACGCTGCTTCCGGCAGGATAATCAAATCCGTTTTGCCCAGATTCGCGCCGATTAATCGTCCGTAATTTTCCATGGTTTGATATAAATAATTCGGATCCCATTTCAGATTTTGCTCGATATTGCCTTGCACCAACGTCACATTCAGGGCTTTTTCGGGATTTTCTTTCACGTAGTTAATTTGCGAGGTATAAGCCGCAACGCTGCCGATGACCGCCAAAATCAGCGCATTTGCCACAGCGACATTGACTTTTCTCGGCGGATTCAGCAACGCAGAAACGCCGTTAAAAACGACCACACTTATGAACATTACGAAGAAGGTTAAGCCCGTGACACCGAAGATCGGCGCAATGCCGACAAAAGGGCTGTCCATTTGCGTATAGCCGAATTGCAACCAAGGAAAACCGGTAAAAATCCAACCGCGTAGGAATTCGGTAAAAGTCCACAACACGGGGAAAAGCACCGCCCGTTGCACCTGCAAACGGCGCACTAAATAGGCGAACAGAAGCGGATACAAAGACAAATACGCCGCCAGCAAGACCACCAGAAAATAGCTCACCGCCAAAGGCGCACCGCCGAATTGGTGAATGCTGACGTGCAACCAGTTCACACCAAAGGTGAAAAAGCTCAAGCCCCATAAAAAGGCGGACAAAAGTGCGGTGGATTTTTGCGGCGTTTTCACCACCCAAATCAAACCGAACAGGGAAACGTAGGACAACGCCCAATAATTAAAGGGCGCAAAGGCGAAAACGCCGATAATGCCGGAAATGATGGCGATGAGATAAGTTAAGTATTTGTTCATAAAAGGGATGGCGAGCGTTTCGCGACGCAAACTCCTAATTTTTCGTTATTTAATGAAAGAAACGGCACGCGTCGGGAGACGCGCGCCATCGTTAAGCTTTCCCTAAAAAGAGATATTTGAGGTGCGCATTGGAAAATGCACGCCGTCAATAAATCTATTCTGCAACCGCTTCCTCTTTCTCCATCTCCGGCAAATGCTCGTCCGGGACGGTGACGCGGAGTTGGATAATACGGCGGCTGTCGGCGGAGGTGACTTTAAACTGTAAATTTTCCAATGTGATTTCTTCGCCGCGTTTCGGCAAATAACCGAATGCCTGCATCACCAAACCGCCGATGGTGTCTACTTCTTCGTCAGCGAATCGGGTATTAAATTGTTGATTGAAATCTTCAATGTCGGTTAATGCCCGCACGGCGTAAGTGTGGCGTGAAAGTTGACGAATATCCGCCACCTCTTCTTCATCAAATTCGTCTTCAATGTCTCCGACGATCTGTTCCAACACATCTTCAATGGTCACCAAGCCCGACACCGCGCCGAATTCATCCACCACAATCGCCATGTGGAAGCGTTCGGAACGGAAGTCTTTCAACATTCTGTCCACGCGCTTGCTTTCCGGCACGATCATCGTCGGGCGAATCATGTTCAACAGATTAAATTCTTCCGCATTGGCGCGCAGGTATTTCAACAAATCCTTGGCATGCAAAATCCCCACGATATTATCGCGATCGTCAGCGTCGGCAATCACCGGGAAACGGGAGTGGGCGGACTCGATGATGGTATCCAAACAGGAATCCAAATCCTGATCGGTTTCGATGAACACGATTTGAGAGCGCGGGATCATAATGTCACGCACGCGCAATTCGGCGATTTCCATCACGCCTTCAATCATTTCACGGGTATTTTGGTCGATTAAATCGTTTTGTTCGGAATCTCGGATCACTTCCACTAAATCGTCGCGATTTTTAAGCTCGCCTTGAAAGAAACGTCCGAAAAGGGATTGGAAGAAAGATTTTTTAGTAACTTCAGCTTGGTTGGTCGAGTGTTCTTCGTTCATAAAATTAAAAATATTACCGTCGGATTGACAGGCGAAAAGTATCATATTTGCCGTGAAAGCGCAAAAGGAAGCGCAAAGTGCGGTCGTTTTTTTCCGTGAATTTTGTGTTGCGTCACAAAATCCGCCTTAAAAAAGAAAATCAAAATAAAATTGAGCAAAATCAACAATACTCCTTTTGTGTTAGCAAAAACGGTTAAACTCAAGTAAAATACGCCCACTTTTTTCGTTTTTTATCGGAGGGCAAAATGCAGTTTGAGCGAATCGCAACGTCGCACAAAGATCTTGGCGCCATCCGAGCCTTTTTAGCCAAAAACGAACTGGGGCTGGATGCGCAAATCGAGTATTTCATCGTGGGCTACGACGAAAATCAAAACATCGTCGTCTGCGGAGGATTGGCGGGCAACATCATCAAATGCGTCGCCATCGACGAATCCCAACGCGGCAACGGTGTCGCCTTGCAGCTTGGTACCGAATTAGTCAATCTCGCCTACGAACTCAATCGTCCTCACCTCTTTATTTACACCAAACCCGAATACGAAAAACTCTTCAACGCCTGTGGCTTCTACACTATCTCCGATGCTTATCCTTATGTCGTGCTGCTGGAAAACAGCGCCACCCGCCTACAAAAACAATGCGAAAAATGGCGCGCCATGCGGGTGCCGGGGAAACACATCGGCGCTATCGTCATGAATGCCAACCCGTTCACCTTGGGGCATCGGTATTTGATCGAACAGGCGTTGCAACAGTGCGATCATTTGCATTTATTTGCCGTAGGCGAAGATGCCTCGCAGTTTTCTTATGAAGCACGTTTTTCACTTATCCGACAAGGCATTGCCGATTTAAATAATATTACTCTTCATTCCGGCTCCGATTACATTATTTCCCGAGCTACCTTTCCCGATTATTTCCTAAAAGACCAAAAAGTTACCGACGACAGCTATTTTGCCGTAGATTTAAAATTATTCCGCCGTTATATCGCTCCCGCACTGGGCATCAACCGACGCTTTGTGGGCACCGAACCGACCTGCGCCGTCACGGCGGAATACAACCGCCAAATGTTCCACTGGCTGATGGAAGCCGACATGGATGCACCGAACATCGAGGTCATCGAAATTCCGCGTAAGACCGTGAACGGGCAAGCCATTTCCGCTTCTCTCGTCAGAAAATTGCTCGTTGAAAAAAATTGGACGGCATTGGCGGATTTGGTACCGACCACGACGTTGGATTATTTGCAAAAGTGCGGTCGTTTTTGAGGGCGTTTTAGCAATTCTTTCCTTCCCCTGCTTGCGGGGGAAGGTGCCCGAAGGGCGGAAGGGGGCTTCCTCCCCCTCAGGGCTTCGCCCAGCTCCCCCCGTAAACGGGTGGGAGCCAAGCAAAAGTTTTTTAACTATCACTCAATAGAAGGAAAAACCTATGAAGATAACCAAAGCAGCCGTTGCCGGCACGCTGGAATCCAGTGACGCGCAAGTGCGGATCCAGCCTTTTGATACCTTGGATATTGAAATCAACAGCTCCGTTGCCAAGCAATTCGGCGAGCAAATCGACGCCACCGTGCGCGCGGTGTTAAACAAATTGAACGTGACGGCGGCGCAAGTGATTATTGAAGACAAAGGCGCGCTGGATTGCGTGTTGCAGGCACGGGTGAAAGCGGCAGTGTTACGTGCTACAGATGAAAATATTAACTGGGAGGCGGTGCTATGAAATTAAGAAGAAGTATGCTGTTCGTGCCGGGTTCAAATGCGGCAATGTTAAGTAACAGTTTTATTTATAAACCGGACTCCATCATGTTTGACCTGGAAGATGCGGTGGCATTGAAAGAAAAAGACAGCGCCCGTTTATTGGTGGCGCACGCCTTGCAACATCCGCTCTATAAAGAAATCGAAACCGTGGTGCGGGTCAATCCGCTGGATTCCGAGTTCGGCGTGGCGGATTTAAACGCTGTAGTGCGCGCCGGGGTGGATGTCGTGCGGATGCCGAAAACCGAAACCGCACAGGATGTAATCGATATGGATCGCGAAATCACCGAAATCGAAAAAGCCTGCGGACGTGAAGTGGGCTCCACCAAAATGCTCGCCGCCATCGAATCACCATTAGGTATCACGCAAGCAAACCAAATCGCCACCGCCTCCAAACGGTTAATCGGCATCGCTCTAGGTGCGGAAGACTATGTGCGTAACCTGAAAACCGAACGCTCACCGGAAGGCATCGAATTGCTTTTCGCCCGTTGTTCCATTTTGCAGGCAGCGCGTGCAGCCGGCATTCAAGCCTTTGACACCGTGTATTCCAACGCCAACAACGAAGAAGGTTTCTTAAACGAAGCGGCGTTAATTAAACAGCTCGGCTTTGACGGCAAATCCCTGATCAATCCGCGTCAAATCGAATTGTTGCACAACCTGTTTGCGCCGACACAAAAAGATGTAGATCAGGCAAAACGCATTATCGAAGCGGCGGAAGAAGCGGAAAGACAAGGTTCCGGTGTAGTTTCATTAAACGGCAAAATGATTGATGCGCCTATTATTGATCGTGCGAAACTCGTGTTAGAACGCGCGAAATCAGGCATTCGTGAAGAGTAAGGGAGATAAAAAAATGACAACAAGAGAACAACGTGTTGAAAAATACAATGCAGGACGCCCGACTTATCAGGCAGTACCGAAAGCAGAATCCCTTGCCCGCACGGCGAAAGATCGCAAACTCTGCGCAAATCTTGAAGAAGCCATTAAACGTTCAGGCTTAAAAGACGGCATGACCGTATCCTTCCACCACGCTTTCCGCGCGGGGGATTTCGTGGTGAACATGGTGATGGACAAAATCGCGGAAATGGGCTTCAAAAATTTAACGCTGGCGTCCAGCTCACTCATCGACAGCCACTCGCCGATTATTGAACACATCAAAAACGGTGTAGTCACCAAAATTTATTCCTCCGGTTTACGCGGTCAATTAGCGGAAGAAATTTCTCGCGGTTTATTAAACGAACCGGTCAACATTCACTCCCACGGCGGACGCGTGCACTTGGTGAAATCCGGCGAATTGAAAATCGACGTTGCCTTTTTAGGCGTGCCTTGCTGCGACAAATTCGGTAACGCCAACGGCTTCAGCGGCAAGAGCAAATGCGGCTCCCTCGGCTATGCCCGCGTGGACGCGGAATTTGCCGACAAAGTGGTGCTTTTAACCGAAGAATTCGCCGACTACCCGCACCACCCGATTAGCATCGGACAAGACCAAGTGGATCTTATCGTGCAAGTGGATGCCGTGGGCGATCCGAAAAAAATCGGCGGCGGCGCCACCCGTATGACCACCAACCCGCGCGAATTGCTAATCGCCCGCAAATGTGCCGAAGTGATTTTCGCCAGCGGTTATTTTAAAGACGGCTTTTCCTTACAAACCGGTACCGGCGGTGCATCCCTTGCGGTGACTCGTTTCTTAGAAGAAAAAATGGTGCGCGACGGCATTAAAGCCGGCTTCGCCCTCGGTGGCATCACTGCCAGCATGGTGGATCTGCACGAAAAAGGATTAATCAAAAAACTCATCGACGTGCAAAGTTTCGACGCCGTGGCGGCAGAATCTCTCGCCCGCAACCCGAATCACATTGAAGTGTCCGCCAACCAATACGCCAATTACAGCTCCAAAGGTGCTTCCGTAGAGCGTTTGGACGTAGTGATTCTTTCCGCGCTGGAAATCGACACCAAATTTAACGTGAACGTGCTTACCGGCTCCGACGGCGTGATTCGCGGCGCGTCCGGCGGCCACTGCGACACCGCCTCTTCCGCGCAAGTGGCGATTATCGTGGCGCCGTTGGTACGCGGACGCATTCCGACCGTCGTGGAAAACGTAATTACCTGCGTCACCCCGGGCGAAAATATCGATATTTTAGTCACTGACCACGGTGTCGCGGTGAACCCGAAACGTCCTGATTTAATCGAAGCCTTAAGCAACGCGGGCATTCCGTTATTCACCATCGAACAACTGTGCGAACGCGCTTACAGCCTGACCGGCAAACCGAAAGAAATCGAGTTTACCGACAAACCGGTGGCGGTTGTTCGTTATCGGGACGGAACGGTAATTGATACGGTTTATCAAGTGAAAGAGTAAATTGCTCACCTTGATAGCGCGCGTCTCCCGACGCGTGCTGATAAAAATAAGATAAGAAAGTACGCGTCGGGAGGCGCGTGCCATTGTAATAATCAACAAAAGTGCTGTCGTTTTTACAAACGTTTTTATAACAACATGGCAATTTCTCTAAACCATTTTTCCACCGCCGGAACCGAAGTTTCCCTTGGGCAGCTGTTAGCCGCGCGGGAGGAACGGGCGTTGTTGCAACAAAAACTGCTAACGCAATACGGACAAAGTCTGCTTTGTGTGACGCTGACCGCCGTGGGCGGGGTGAAGAAAAATGCGTTGCTGGATTATGTCTTTGCAAAAACGCGGGAAAAACTCACCGCACTTTTTACGCAGTTAGCCGTAACGCCGAGCGCGGAAATCATCCGTCTGCCGGAAACGGGGCATGAGGCATATTTTGTGTTGCCGATAGATGCCAAGGCGTTAAAAGCGGCGATGATTGAGCTGGAAGAAAGCCTGCCCCTTGCCCGCCTGTGGGATTTGGACGTATTTGATCATACGGGCAAGTTGCTCAGTCGAAAGGATTTCGGTATGCCGCCGCGTGCTTGTTTGGTGTGCGGTGCGGATGCCAAAACCTGCGCCCGTTCGCGTGCTCATGCCGTGACGGAGATTGTGGCGGAAATGCAAAAGCGGGTGCAACAACATGATCTGGCGGAGCAAATCGGCAATGCGGTGTATCAAGCGTTGATTCAAGAAGCGCGTTTGTCGCCGAAACCAGGCTTAGTGGACAGCCTCAATAATGGGGCGCACAAAGACATGAACCTGCAAACTTTCGAGCAAAGTGCGGTCAGTTTACAGCCCTTTTTTACGTTGTTCGTGTTAAAAGGCATGCAAACGGCGCATTTGCCCGCATCGCAAATCTTGGCGCAGGTTCGCCCGCTGGGTGTACTTGCCGAAAAAGCGATGTTCAAGGCGACGCACGGGGTGAATACGCACAAAGGGGCGATTTTTTCCTTCGGCTTGGTATGCACCGCTATCGGACGCTTGTTACAGACGCAAGATGTATCCAAAAGTGCGGTCATTTTTGAGATTAAATCCATCTGCGATTTGACGGCGCAATTTACGCAAGGCTTAACCGCCGAACTGAAACATTACCCCGACTATTTGCCCGTCACCGCCGGCGTGAGGTTATTCCGCCAATTCGGTTTAACCGGTGCGCGCGGCGAAGCGGAAAGCGGTTTTCAACAAATTCAGGCACTGTTGCCGCTGTTGGATGAGGTTCATCAACAAGACAGGGAACATGGCTTATTACTTGCTTTGTTGCATTTAATGGCAACCAATGCCGATACCAATGTGGTGCATCGCGGCGGTATGGAAGGGTTACATTTTGTGCAACAAACGGCAAACGATCTGCTTGCGGATCAAACCCTTGTGTCGGACAAAGCCAAACTGACGCAAGCCTTAGTAAAATTTGATGCCGCCTGCATTGCGCGGAATTTAAGCGCGGGCGGCAGCGCCGATTTATTGGCGTTGATGATTTTCTTTCAAACTTTAAGAGGTAATTCACATGGCATTATCTAAAAATGCAAAACTGGCGATCTTGGTAGCCATACCGTTGGTCACCTTTATATTGCCGGCGCCGGAGGGGCTCTCTCTGATCGCCTGGCGTTTACTTGGGGTTTATATCGCCACCATCGTCGGTTTGGTGTTAAAACCTTACGGCGAGCCGGTCATTTTGCTGGCGGCAGTGGCGGTTTCCGGTGCGATTATCGGTAACACCGCAGGCGCTGGCGATTTCCTCAAACAAGGGGACATTCTAAACGGTTACAAATCAGGCACTACCTGGCTGATTTTCACCGCCTTTACTTTGAGCTCCGCGTTTGTGATTACCGGGCTCGGTAAGCGTATCGCCTATCACATGATCGGCGCCATGGGCAGCACCACCTTGCGTTTAGGCTATGTGACCATGTTCCTGGATTTGCTCCTCTCCCCTGCAACGCCATCCAATACGGCGCGTTCCGGCGGGATCATTTTCCCGATCATCAACAGCGTAGCGGTGGCATTGGGTTCCGATCCGGATAAAAGCCCGAAAAAAGCCGGTCGCTATTTGATGATGAACGTATACATGGTGGTAAAAACCACGTCCTACATTTTCTTAACCGCCATGGCACCGAACGCATTGGCGCTGTCCCTCATGGCGCCGATCCTCGGGTTCAACATCGACTGGCTACATTGGTTCCTTGCTGCCTCCGTGCCGGGCTTGCTGTGCTTGTTCGTCATTCCGTTAATCTGCTACTGGGTTTCTCCGCCGGAAATGAAAGAGGTGGATAACAAAGCCATCGCGAAAAAAGGCTTGGAAGAACTTGGTCCGATGTCATTCCGCGAAAAAGCCTTGATCGTGTTATTCATCATCGCCCTGTTTGGCTGGATTTTCTCCTCCGCCTTGAACGTTAACGCAACTATCGTGGCATTAATCGTCATGGTGTGCTGTATCGTGCTCAACATCGTCGCGTGGGACGACATCTTAAAAAGCAAAGGCGGCTGGAACACCTTAATTTGGTACGGCGGTATCATCGGTATGTCCGGTTTGCTGGAAAAAGCGAAATTCTTTGACTGGTTAGCCGAATCCTTAAAAGCCGTCTTACAATTTGAAGGGCAAGGCACACTGGCGTTAATCGTCATCCTAACCCTCAGCGTTGCCGTGCGTTACCTGTTCGCCTCCGGCGGTGCTTACGTTGCCGCCATGGTGCCGGTATTCGCCACCGTCGGCCATGTTGCCGGCGCCCCTGCGGAATTACTCGCGCTCGGCTTATTGTTCGCCAATTCCTACGGTGGTTCCGTCACCCACTACGGCGGCGGCCCGGGCCCAATCGCCTTTGGTGCGGGCTATAACGACATCAAATCCTGGTGGACCGCCGGCGCCATCATCGCGTTCGGCAGCTTAATCGTTCACTTAACCATCGGTATGGCATGGTGGGAATTCTTAATTAACTTAGGCTGGTTATAATTCTGCGCTAAATAACGACAAAGGGTGTTTCAAACACCCTTTTGTTTTATTTCTAAGAAATCGTTATAGTAACTTCCTTCCGTTAAGTTTCATTTCATCAGAAAAAACAACCGCACTTTCGGGGATTTTTAAGCCTTAATTAACGATTTTTCCCAACAATTGAACTCAAAATAAAGGAAAAACGAATGCCTATTACGATTAGAAAAGCGCAACGCGAAGACAGCCCCAACGTCTGGCGTTTAATGCGCGAACTGGCGATTTTCGAGCGTTATATCGACAGTTTCGCCATTACGCCGGACATTGTGGAACAATGCGGATTCGACAAAAGTCCGCCGGATTTTCATTGCCTTGTGGCGGCGGACGGCGAGCACATTGCCGGCATTGCGGTGTATTATTTTCTGCCCTTCACTGCACAAAATCGCCCTGCCATCTACTTGAAAGAATTGTATGTGGACACACCTTATCGCGGGCAGCACATCGGCGAGCAATTAATGTTGGCATTGAAAGCGGAAGCCGAAGCGCATCATTGCCTGCAAATTAAATGGACGGTCGCCCCGTGGAATGAAGGCGGGAAACATTTTTACGCCAAATTGGGCGCGCAACAAAACAACGAATGGTTAAATTACGAATGGCACATCAATTCACGTTAAGAACACTTTCCGTCGCGGATATTCAGACGCTGAAACGCCTCGGCGAAAAAACCTTTTTCGACACCTTTGTCGGCACCTGCAGCGACAAGGATATGCAACGTTATCTTGAGCGTAATTTCAACGTGGCGCAGCTGGAAAGCGAGTTAAATCATCCCGGCATGCTATTTTACGGCGCGGAAAGCAGGGGTGAACTCATCGGTTACATGAAACTCAATTTTGCCGAAGCGCAAACCGAACTACAGGATCCAAGTGCGGTGGAAATTCAACGCATTTATGTGCTGGATTCCCACCATGGCACGGGCGTGGGACAGGCCTTATACCGCCAAGCGTTAACTGTTGCCGAACAACGGCAAGCCGATTATATTTGGCTCGGCGTGTGGGAACACAACCACAAAGCGCAACGCTTCTATGCAAAAAACGGCTTTGTTGTGTTTGATCAACATGTCTTTATGATGGGCGACGAAGCACAGACAGACATTATGATGAAGAAAATATTGAAATAACAAAAGCGGAATGAGAAGCCTCTCATTTTCCCAAACAAAACGGCGCAGACCTTCATGATCTGCGCCGTTTTCAATTTGGTGTCCGCGACAGGACTTGAACCTGCACACCGGTTAGGGCATTAGGACCTGAACCTAACGTGTCTACCAATTCCACCACACGGACTTTTTCAAGCGTTTATCACAACGCGTTAAAACGTTGCCAATTATACAGAAAAAATATCGTTAAGCAAAAAAACACTTGGCATTTTCACCGCACTTTTTGCCATTCAATGACAATTTTTAGCAAAATATAGATTTTCCACAGTAAAACAAAAAAACGCCCCCCTTAGTGCAGAGTGTTTTACCAGTAGTTATCGGCTGAAAATATGGATTTTTTAGCTATAAATCCATAGTGTGATCACGATCAAATTTTTTTCTGAATAAACCTTATAGGATGAATTTTGCCGTAAAAGCAAATCTCATCATCAATAGTTATATTTTATTGATTAATCTAAAGAATTTATTTTCAAAGGGGCGTCAGTATGAAATTAACGAAAAGAACTTTCCTTAAATCTTTGGTTGCAACATCTGTCTTTTTTGCTGCCGGACTTCATTCAAACTTAGTATATTCCAGCTCTTCCGAGCCAATTAAATTGGGCTATTTGGTCAAACAACCGGAAGAGCCATGGTTCCAAACGGAATGGGCGTTTGCCGATAAAGCCGCAAAAGATCTCGGCGATGTACAAATCATTAAAATGGCGATACCGGACGGCGAAAAAACGTTGAATGCCATTGATAACCTGGCTGCCAGCGGTGCAAAAGGCTTTGTGATTTGTACACCGGATCCGCGTTTAGGTCCTGCCATTATGGCGAAAGCCCGTTCCTATGATTTGAAAGTAATTGCCGTTGACGACCAATTTTTAAATGCTGCCGGCGAACCAATGACGAAAGTGCCTTTAATTATGATGGCGGCGACGGAAATCGGTGAGCGTCAAGGACAGGAATTGTATAAAGAAATGCAAAATCGGGGTTGGGATGTGAAAGATACTGCCGTGTTGGCTATTACCGCCGATGAACTGGATACCGCCCGCAGACGTACCGAAGGCTCCATTTCAGCACTGATCAAAGCCGGCTTCCCGGAAAAACAAATCTATAAATCTCCGACCAAGAGTAACGATATTCCGGGCGCGTTAGATGCGGCTAACTCTATGTTGGTTCAACATCCTGAGGTGAAACATTGGTTGATTGTCGGCATGAACGACAATACGGTGCTGGGTGGCGTACGTGCCACGGAAGGACAAGGTTTCAAACCGGAAAATGTGGTGGGTATCGGCATTAACGGTGTGGATGCGGTAAACGAACTTTCCAAACCGAATGCCACCGGCTTCTTGGGGTCGCTATTGCCAAGCCCGGACGTTCACGGTTATCGCAGCACCGAAATGTTATATAAATGGGTGAAAGACGGTATTGAGCCTGAAAAATACGTTGCGGTAAAAGATGTTGTCCTGTTAAAACGTGATAACTTCAAAGAAGAACTCGCGAAAAAAGGCTTGTAACCACCACATTGTCCTTATTGTTGGTATTCGATTTATCGAATACCAACATCCCATCCAAAATCATCTGAAAAGAGGTGCGCAATATGCAGATTCCCTATTTAGAGTTTGACGATATCAGCAAAACCTTTCCCGGCGTTAAGGCCTTACAGCACGTCTCATTTAAATGCTATGAAGGTAAAGTCCATGCATTAATGGGGGAAAATGGCGCGGGTAAATCCACACTGCTCAAAATTTTAAGCGGCAACTATCTGCCGACGGAAGGCAAATTGTCTATCGGCGGACGAATGATGACCTTCAAAAACACAAAAGAGGCCCTGCTTGCCGGCATTGCGATTATTTATCAGGAACTCAATATCGTGCCGGAAATGACCGTTGCCGAAAATCTTTGTCTGGGTCAACTACCGAATGCATTCGGTGTGGTGGATAAAAAGGAATTAATCGCCAGAACGCAACGTTATTTAGATAAATTGGAACTGAATATCTCGCCGAATACGCCATTAAAAGAACTTTCTATCGGGCAATGGCAAATGATTGAAATCGCCAAAGCGTTAAGTCGCGGCGCCAAAATTATCGCCTTTGACGAACCGACCAGTAGTCTTTCTGCCCCGGAAATTGAAAAATTATTTACCGTCATCAATGAATTAAGACAAGAAGGCAAAGTGATTCTTTATGTTTCTCACCGCATGGAAGAAATTTTCCGTATCAGCGATGAAATCACCGTACTGAAAGACGGGCAATTTGTGGAAACCTTCTCCGATTTAAGCAAAATTGATAACGACGTGCTTGTACGAAGCATGGTGGGTAGAAATCTCGGCGATATTTATAACTACCGCCCACGTGAGATTGGAAAAACGCGGTTAAAAACCACCGCACTTTCCGGCACCAAACTGAAGGGCAATTTTAATTTGGAAGTGCGTGCAGGTGAGATTCTAGGATTATTTGGTTTGGTCGGCGCCGGCCGTTCCGAATTACTCAAAGTCATTTTCGGGGCGGATCCAATGAGCGCCGGCACTATTGAATTAGATGGCACCCCCGTCAAAATCAATAAACCAAAAGATGCCATTGAACAAGGTATCGTGCTTTGCCCTGAAGATCGTAAAAAAGAAGGCATCATTCCAACTGCCTCTGTAGGAGAAAACATCAATATCAGTGCCCGTCGTTCCCATAATTTCTTGAAATTCGTCATTAACGAAAAATGGGAAAAGGAAAATGCGGAAAAACAACGTCACCAAATGAACGTAAAAACACCGTCCATTGAACAACTCATTGTTAACTTATCCGGTGGTAATCAACAAAAAGCCATTCTCGGGCGTTGGTTGTCAGAAGACATTAAAGTCTTGTTACTGGACGAACCGACACGTGGGATCGACGTAGGCGCAAAATCCGAAATCTATGACTTAATTTTCAAATTAGCCGATGAAAAACTGGCAATTATTGTGGTTTCCAGTGACTTACCGGAGGTCATCGGACTGTCGGATCGCATTATGGTGATGCGTGCCCAACAAATTATGGGCATCGTAGAACGGCAGGACGCCACCGAAGAGAATATCTTGAAGCTGGCAATGGTCGAAAGCAAAGCCGCTTAATTTATAAACGTTTTATTTGGGAGATGTCATATGAGCACAGCAAAATCAACAGACAAACACGATGTCAGCGTATTAAATAAGATCTGGAACTCTTATGGAATGCTGCTGATTTTCTTTGTGATTTTTGTCGCTTCCTGTATTTTTATTCCGAATTTTGCCACCGTCATCAACATGAAGGGGTTGGGGCTGGCAATCTCGATGAGCGGCATGGTTGCGTGCGGAATGTTATTCTGTCTTGCCGCCGGTGAAATTGACCTATCTGTGGCTTCCGTTATCGCCTGCGCGGGCGTGGTCACCGCTGTGGTATTAAACCAAACACAAAATATTTTCTTCGGTGTTTCCGCAGGTCTTGGTTTAGGTGCATTAATCGGTTTAATCAATGGCTTGGTCATTGCCAAACTGAAAATCAATTCCCTCATTACGACCCTTGCCACCATGCAGATCGCGCGCGGTTTAGGTTACATTATCTCGGACGGTAAAGCGGTCGGAATCACCACCGAAGAATTCTTTGACATTGGTTATGAATCCGTGCTCGGCATTCCGCTACCGATTATCTTCACCATCATTTGTATCGCCATTTTCGGTTTCCTTTTAAGCAAAACTACCTATGGACGTAACACCTTAGCCATCGGCGGTAATGAAGAAGCCTCCCGTTTGGCGGGGATTAACGTCGATCGCACCAAATTGATTATTTTTGTGGTGTCAGGTTTAGTCTCCGCACTCGCCGGCGTCATTCTTGCCGCACGGATGACCAGTGGACAACCGATGACCTCTATCGGATTTGAATTGGTTGCCATCTCGGCTTGTGTACTTGGCGGCGTTTCTTTAAACGGGGGCGTGGCAAAAATTTCCTTTATTATTGCCGGGGTGTTGATTTTGGGAACAATTGAGAACGCGATGAACTTATTAAATATCTCGCCGTTTGCACAGTATGTGGTGCGTGGATTAATTTTGCTTATCGCGGTAATTTTTGATAAATATAAACAGAAATTTATCAAAGCATAGTAATGTCAATATGAAACAACATGAGATGAATAAGCAACCCAACCCGCTACTTCCCGGCTACAATTTTGGCGCTTATCTGGTGGCGGGTTGTACCCCAATCAAAAAAGGCGAAGAACTGGATTTTGCCATTAATCGCCCAAACGGTATGAAAGGTTACATTATTAATCTCACCATTAAAGGTCAAGGCACGATTTTCAGCGGAAAAAGTGCCTTTGATTGTTCTGTCGGCGACTTATTGCTATTTCCGCCCAATGCCGTGCATTACTACCATCGTGCCGATAATGCCAACGAATGGCATCACCAATGGATCTATTTTCGTCCCCGCGCCCTCTGGTTGGACTGGTTAAACTGGACGGACACCTTTCATCATGTAGGCAGGCTAACCATACCCGGACCACAAACTTATCAGGAAATTCTTTCGCTATTTCAACAAATTGAGCGGGAATATAACTCAGGCGATTTATTCAGTGAAGCCATGTCCATGTGTTTGTTGGAACAACTGCTCATCAAATGCTTCAAGCTGGATCCGTCAAACAAGCAACGTATGTTAGATACCCGTATTCTCTCCACCTGCCATTTCATTACCGATAATTTAGATAAAAATCATAAAATTGCGGATATCGCCGCACACATTCACATGTCTCCCTCACGTCTGGCACACTTATTTGCCAAACAAATCGGCACGGGAATCATCAAATGGCGGGAAGAACAACGCATGATTAAAGCTCAACATCTACTCCACACATCCGGCGCACCGATTTACCATATCGCCCGTCAACTCGGTTACGATGATCAACTGTATTTTTCCCGTTTATTTAAACGCTACACCGGATTAAATCCATCGGAATACCGCAATTCCAGATAAGAATCCTCTTGATTTATAAAATAAAATAATTTCATCTTTTGATATTATCCAACGTCAATTATTTTTCTTACTCCTAAAAGGATGCTCTACTTCACAGATTAAAAAGCGTAGCTATTTTATCCATATATATAGCCTTTTACGCTCTAACATCTTTTATGAAGCGCGATTACTATTTCCTCTGATTTCACGTCATTGGCATAACGTATTCTCTAAAATTATTCAGGAGGAAATATGCAGTCAAACAAAGATCTCATCCTCAACGGCAACATTTCTATCGGCATTGAATTTGGATCCACCCGAATAAAAGCGGTGCTTATCGATCCGCTAGGTAATATTCTGGCAAGCGGCGGATTTAACTGGGAAAATCAGTTGGTTGACGGTATTTGGACTTACTCGCAGGAAGCCATTTGGCAAGGATTGCAAAATGCTTATCAAGCGTTGGCACAATCGGTAAAAGAAAAATACGGCGTCCCTATTATCACAGCGCAAGCCATTGGGTTCAGCGGTATGATGCATGGCTACATTCCTTTCGATAGTCAAAAAAATCAACTCGTGCCGTTTCGGACCTGGCGCAACAACTTCACAGAAAATTCATCAAAAAAACTGACCGCACTTTTTCACTACAATATCCCGCAACGCTGGAGTATCGCCCATCTTTACCAAGCCATTCTGAATGAGGAAAAACACGTTGAGCAAATTGATTATCTCACCACATTAAGTGGCTATGTGCATTGGATGTTAAGCGGCGAAAAAGTGCTTGGTATCGGAGAAGCCTCCGGTATGTTCCCAATCGATCAACAAACACAATCCTATGATACGTCGATGTTAAATGCCTTCGATCAGCTGATTGCAGAAAAATACTACCCTTGGAAAATTGCCGATATTCTGCCAAAAGTGTTACCTGCAGGAAAATGTGCCGGTTATTTAACGGAAGAAGGCGCCCGATTATTGGATCCAAGCGGACAACTACAAGCAGGAATCAAAATGTGTCCGCCGGAAGGCGATGCCGGGACAGGCATGGTCGCCACCAACAGCATTAAGGCAACCACCGGCAATATTTCCGCCGGCACTTCCGCCTTTGCCATGATTGTATTGGAAAAAATGCTTTCCAAAGTCTATGAACAGCTCGATATGGTAACCACGCCGGACGGTAAATTAGTGGCAATGGCGCATGCTAATAATTGCAGCACGGACATTAATGCCTGGGTGCAGATTTTCAGTGAATGCCTAACGTTATTCGGTATCAAACAAAATACGGATAACCTTTATGAAACCCTTTTCCGACATGCACTAAATGGTGATGAAAACTGCGGCAATTTGCTCTCCTATGGATTTTATTCGGGAGAGCACGGCGTAGGTTTAGCAGAAGGTTGCCCATTATTTATTCACCCAACAGGCAGTCAATTTAATCTTGCCAACCTGATTCGCATGCTTCTGTACAGTGCGTTCGGTGCAATGAAACTCGGCATGGATATTCTGATGAACGAAGAAAAAGTCGCGATAACACAAATTCTGGCGCACGGCGGTATTTTCAAAACCCCAAATGTCGCCTCGAAAATCCTTGCCTCTGCGTTGGATGTACCTATTGCCGTCATGGATACGGCTTCCGAAGGCGGAGCCTGGGGTATTGCTTTACTTGCTAATTACCTGGCATACGCACCAAAGCAATCCCTAGAACAATACCTGCAAGAAACAATCTTTAAAAACACCGCACTTTCGATTAGCGACCCTGAGCCATCAATGAAACAGGGATATGCACAATTCATACAACGCTACAAACAAGGCATTCCGATTGCGAAAGCGGCGGCGGAATTTGGTTCAAATAAACACTAAATGTATTCAATCCACACAAGGAGTTACACATGGAATTTATCAAAAAACTTGAAGTTTGGTTCGTGGTCGGCAGCCAACATCTCTATGGCCCGGAAGCATTGCAACAAGTGAAAAAAAATGCCGAGCAAATCACCACTTATCTGAATCAACAAAATCCGTTTATTCAAATTAAGTTAAAAGCATTGGCAACCACACCCGATGAAATTCTTGCGGTCTGCCAAGAAGCCAACAACACAGACCAATGTGCCGGTTTGATTGCTTGGATGCACACTTTTTCCCCGGCAAAAATGTGGATTGCGGGCTTAACCCAACTCACCAAGCCGTTGTTACAATTCCATACCCAATTCAATCAAAACATTCCTTGGAATGACATTGATATGGATTACATGAACCTGCACCAAACCGCCCACGGCGACCGTGAATTCGGCTTTATGGCGGCGCGTTTGCGCAGACCGAGAACCATTGTGGTCGGTCACTGGCAAAGCGCAACGGTGCAACAAAAGCTGGATCGTTGGATGCGTGTCATTGCCGCCATTTATGACCAAAAACATTTAAAGATCGCCCGTTTTGGCGACAATATGCGACAAGTTGCGGTAACCGAAGGTGATAAAGTAGAAGCACAAATCAAATTCGGCTACAGCGTTAACGGTTATGGGGTATATGAATTAGTCAATGCCATTGAGCAAGTCAAAGAAGACGCCGTCACCGCCTTAGTTAAAGAATATGAAGCAACCTATCAAGTAGTTGATAACCTAAAAGAAACAGGTGAAAAACGCACCGCACTTTTCGACAGCGCACGCATTGAACTCGGACTAAAAGCCTTCTTGGAAAAAGGTGGTTTCAACGCCTTTACCGATACCTTTGAAAATCTCAACGGCTTAAAACAACTGCCGGGGCTGCCTGTTCAGCGCTTAATGCAACAAGGTTACGGTTTTGGGGCAGAAGGTGACTGGAAAACCGCCGCATTGGTTCGCGCGGTCAAAGTCATGAGCTACGGCTTACCGAAAGGCTCTTCCTTTATGGAGGACTACACCTATAACTTAGATGAAAACGACGAAGTCGTTTTAGGCGCGCACATGCTGGAAGTTTGCCCGTCTATCGCGCAAGAAAAACCGATACTGGACATTAAGCCGCTAGGCATCGGCGGTAAAGAAGATCCGACCCGTTTGATTTTCACATCTAAGGCGGGCGCCGCAGTCAACGCAACCATCGTTGATATGGGCAACCGTTTCCGCATGATCGTTGCAGACATTGACGCCATTGATAAACCCCATGACATGCCGAATTTACCGGTGGGTCACGCCTTCTGGAAATTACAGCCGAATTTCGATGTGGGCACACAAGCCTGGATTCTTGCCGGTGGCGCGCATCACAGTGCATTCAGTCTGGATATTGATGCGGAAATGCTACGCACTTTTGCGGAGTTTTTCGGCATTGAGTTTATCCACATCAACCGCAACACCGAACTTGGCGCGTTAAAAAATGAATTGCGTTGGAATGAGGTGGCGTATAAATAACGCACATTAACGTCTATTGATAAAAAAGTGCGGTGACAAAAAACAATGTTTTTTCACCGCACTTTTTTTGCTTATTCACATCCCTTAAAGCGATATTCCGTCCATTGATAATATTCCTCACCCGCTTTTACGATGCCGCCGTAGTTTTGCCATTCGGGGTGATTTGGGGTATCAGGGAGACATTGGGTTTCCAACGCAATACCGCTGTAATCGGCGTATTCCTTCCCTTCACGGGTTGGCGTACCGGCGAGGAAATTGCCGGTGTAAACCTGTAACGCCGCTTGGGATGTCAGCACCTCCAACGGCAAATCGCCATTAGGTGAACTCAACAAAACACAAGGTTTTTGCCAGGCTTTGTTGACGATAAAGGAATGGTCGTAGCCTTTGGTGGCAAGCTGTTCGCCCTGAAGAAAATCCTGTTGAATCGGCTTGGCGATGCGGAAATCAAAACTCGTGCCCACAACGTGTTTTAACGGTGAATTAGGAATACCTTCGCTGTCAACGGGCAGGTAAAAATCAGCGTTAAGGCGTAAACTGTGATGACGCACATCCGTGCCTTGTGTGGCATTTTCCAAGTTGAAATACGCGTGATTGGTTAAATTCAGCGCGGTGTCTTGATCGCTGAGCCCCGCATATTCAATTTTCAGCGAATTTTCGTCCGTTAAAGTGTAAGTCACGGAGACATCCAGGTTGCCGGGAAAACCCTGATCGCCGTCGGCAGAATGCAGTGAAAAACACACAAAATTTTCACCGCACTTTTCTAACGCCCAGCGGCGTTTGTCAAAACCGTTTCCACCGTGTAACTGGTGTTTGCCTTGGTTGGCGGTTAAGGTCACGATTTGGTCATTGAGCGGAAATTGCGCGTTGGCAATGCGGTTGGCATAACGCCCCACGCTTACGCCCAAATAAGCTTGTTGCACGGGGTAATCTTCCAATTTGCAGCCGAGCAACACTTCGCGCAATTCACCGTTCACCGGCACGCGGCAAGATGTCCAGGTCGCGCCCCAATCGGTAAATTGCACGCGCATTCCCTGCGCATTTTGCAAGGTGAAAACCTGAAACGGCAAACCGTCCGGCGCAATGTCTTGAGCATGCTGTTCTAACATACGTGCACTCCTTGCGAAGCGGTACAAACGTAGAAATCTTCTTTCAAGCCCGTTTGTTTTTCGTAGTTATCGGTAATAATTTTGCGCACCGCTTCCACTTTGTCATGCGGCGCAAGGGCGACGATACAACCGCCGAAACCGCCGCCGGTCATACGCGCACCGCCGCTTTTGCCGATAACCAATTGCGCCAATTCCACCAAATAATCAATTTGCGGCACGGTGATTTCAAAATCGTCGCGCATGGAATCGTGGGACTGCCCCATTAATTCACCTAAGCGGGTTAAGTCGTTCCGTTGCAAGGCATCCACCGCATCCAGCACCCGTTGGTTTTCCGTCACGATATGTCTGGCACGTTTTGCAACTAACGGATCAAGAGCGGTCAATTCCGCTTCTTTTTCCTTAAATTGCGCCACGGACACATCCCGCAAGGCTTTCACGCCAAAGAATGCTGCCGCACGTTCACATTGTTGACGGCGGGTGTTGTATTCGCCGGTCACCAAATCGTGCGGCACGTTGGAATTCACGATAATCACCGCCACATCCTGCGGCACGGGCGTTGGTTTGGTTTCAAGGCTACGGCAGTCAATCATCAGCAAGTGATCCTGCTGCCCAAGGGCGGAAATCAGTTGATCCATATTGCCGCAATTAGCACCGACGAATTTGTTTTCCGCTTTTTGCCCGATGAGCGCAATGTCCGTATGACTTAACGGCAAATCGCCCAATTGCTGACAGAATTTCCCCGTCGCCACTTCCAACGCCGCCGAAGAACTCAAACCGGAAGAATGCGGCACATTGCCGGAAATCACCAAATCTGCGCCCTGCTTGAAATCCGGGCAACGTTCTTGAATGAATTTCACCACCCCGCGCACATAATTCGCCCATTTTTGTTCACTTTGCATAAGAGAATCATCGAGCGAAAACTCATCGGATAAATCCAAATCGGCGGCATACACGTTCCAAATATGATCGTTGCGTTTCGCCCCGGCAATCGCCGTGCCGTAATTAATGGCGCACGGCATGACGAAACCGTCGTTGTAATCGGTGTGCTCGCCGATAATATTAACGCGACCAGGTGCATACACGGTGAGTTCCGGTTGTTTGTTATGTTTTTGGGTGAAAATGTGTTGGGATTTTTGGATTGGGGTCATATTATTTCCTTCCGAAATACCTAGGGTAACGCGTTACCCTAGGTTAATTATCAGCTTACCCCGTTGGGGTAAAAATTGCAGGTTCCCCAAAGGGGAACGACTATGCCTAACCGTGGATATACTTACCCACGGGCAATGCGATTATCTTTCTTTATAATGCACTTCACTCAACGCACGCAATCTTTCTGCCGCCTGTTCCGCCGTTAAATCACGCTGGCTTTCGCCGAGCATTTCGTAGCCCACCATAAACTTACGCACGGTGGCGGAACGCAACAACGGCGGGTAGAAATGGGCGTGGAGCTGCCAATGGTCGTTTGCTTCGCCGTTAAACGGTGCGGCGTGGAAGCCCATGGAGTACGGGAAAGAGGTTTCAAACAGGTTGTCGTATTTAGTCGTGAGTTTTTTCAAAATCACCGCTAAATCCTTGGCTTGTGCGTCACTTAATTCCGTTAAGCGTTTAACATGCGCTTTCGGCAACAACAAGGTTTCAAACGGCCACACCGCCCAATAAGGCACTACGGCAACCCAATGTGCCGTTTCCACCACGATCCGTTCTTTTCGGGCAAGTTCCTGTTGAACATAATCCACCAACAGCACGGAGCCGTGTTTTTCATAATATTGACGTTGTGCTTTGTCTTCCCGCGCTACTTCGTTCGGCAGGAAGCTGTTAGCCCAGATTTGCCCGTGCGGGTGCGGGTTGGAACAACCCATCGCCGCGCCTTTATTTTCAAAGATTTGTACCCATTGGTATTTTTGACCGAGTTCGCGCAACTGCTCCTGCCAAACTTTAATCACGTCTTCGATCTCAAGTGCGGTCAATAATGGTAGCGTTTTGCTATGGTCGGGGGAAAAGCAAATGACACGACTTTCCCCACGGGCTTGTGAGCTTTGAAACAGCGGATTGTCGTTGTATTGCGGGGCGGGCGTGTCTTCCAACAACGCGGAAAAATCGTTTTTGAACACGTAGGGTTTGTGATAATCGGGATTCGGCTCGCCGGTAATGCGTTTATTACGCGGGCAAAGATAACAATTCGGATCGTGACTCGGTTTTTGCTCTTCGCTGACTTTTTCCTGTTGCCCTTGCCATGGGCGTTTGGCGCGATGCGGAGAAACAAGAACCCATTGGTCAATCAATGGGTTATATCTGCGGTGAGGATGTTCTGTGGGGTCAAAAACGGTTGTCATCATGCGCCTCCTGATTCGGTTTTGTCGGTTATAGCTGACTTATGAAAACGATTACAAAAAATATGGCATAACATAGCATATTTAGCAAAATAAACTGTTACCGAGATCACAAAAATGGATTTCACCTGCACTTTTATCATCAAAATGCCTCAAGAAAGACAAAAATTTGTGACGAACCCGTCAATTTTGAAAGTAAACGTTTTCAAATAGAAACATTTAGACTTATGATTTGGCAAATTTCAACGGAATCTAAAAAGGTATTCTATGGTCACGATTCGAGATGTCGCCAATCAGGCGGGCGTATCTGTCGCAACGGTCTCCAGAGTATTAAATAACCACCCTTCCACCAAAGACAAAACCCGCCATTTGGTGTTAAACGCCATTGAGCTGTTGGGTTATCGCCCTAACGCCAATGCACAGGCGCTGGCGTCGCAAAGTTCCGATACCCTCGGCGTGGTGGTTACCGACGTGACGGATTCCTTTTTTGCAATTTTAGTCAAAGCCGTGGATCACGTAGCAATGGAGCACGGCAAAAATATTTTGATCGGCATGGGCTACCATCAGGCGGAAAAAGAACGGGATGCCATTGATACCCTGTTACGCAAACGCTGTAATTGTTTGGTGGTGCATTCCAAAGCATTGGATGATGAAACACTGGCGGGTTATTTGGACTCCGTGCCGGGTATGGTGATTATCAATCGTTGCATTAAAGGTTATGAGTCCCGCTGTGTCAGTCTGGACAACCAGAAAGGCACGTTTATTGCCACCAACACTTTAATTCAGGCAGGGCATCGACATATCGGCTATATCGGTTCCAATCATAAAATTATTGATGAAGTTGAACGCAAACAAGGCTATTTAAACGCTTTGACCGAACACCATATTCCTATCGTAGAAAATGCTATCGTGCATAATTCACCGGATTTTGAAGGCGGTGAGGAAGCGATGATCAATTTATTAAGTTATAACGATAACCTCACCGCCGTAGTCGCCTATAACGATTCCATGGCGGCAGGCGCGTTATCCGTGCTCAATGAAAACAATATCAAAGTGCCGAAACAATTTTCCATTATCGGTTTTGACGATATGCCCATTGCCCGTTATTTAGTACCGAAACTCACCACTATTCGTTATCCTATTGATCTCATGGCAAATTATGCGGCAAAACTGGCGCTCAGTCTGGTAGAGAAGGACGTAAATCTGCCAATCAATCCACAATTTAACCCGACATTAGTTCGACGCTTTTCAGTAGAAAACGCCCATCACATAGGAGAAAAACGCTAAATTTGTCATATTTTTTACATTAAAGATGTAATCGTTTTCATAAATGTGAATATGATCACAGTCTTGAAACATAAAAAACGCTATTCTACGCCCAATTACCTGAGTAGCGATTGCAGTGTAAAAAGGTAAGAATTGATAATAATGTCTTAAAAATTATCACGTTAAATACCTCTTCCAATTTTAAAACAGTCAATGGAGAACAGGCAGTATGAAAAAAACAGTATTAAGTGCGGTTGCTTTAGCAGTAGCTTTTGGTGCCGGCATCAGTGCGGCGCAAGCGGAAACCCGTATCGGTGTAACCATTTACAAATATGATGACAACTTCATGTCTTTAATGCGTAAAGAAATTCAAAAAGATGCAGAACAGTTACAAGATGTGAAATTGCTCATGAACGACTCTCAAAACGCGCAATCCATCCAAAACGACCAAGTTGACGTATTGCTGTCAAAAGGCGTCAAAGCCCTTGCCATCAACTTGGTTGACCCGTCTGCCGCACCGACCATTATCGGCAAAGCAAAACCGGATAATATCCCTGTGGTGTTCTTCAATAAAGATCCGGGCGCCAAAGCCATCGGTAGCTATGAAAACGCTTATTATGTGGGCACTGATCCAAAAGAATCCGGCTTAATCCAAGGCGACTTAATCGCCAAACAATGGAAGGCCATGCCGGCATTTGACTTAAATAAAGACGGCAAAATCCAATACGTCTTATTAAAAGGCGAACCGGGCCACCCTGATGCAGAAGCACGTACCAAATATGTGATTGAGCAATTAAACGCACAAGGCATCCAAACCGAACAACTCTTCATCGATACCGGTATGTGGGATGCGGCAATGGCGAAAGACAAAGTGGATGCTTGGTTATCCAGTTCCAAAGCCAATGACATCGAAGTCATTATTTCCAACAACGACGGTATGGCGATGGGCGCATTGGAAGCGACCAAAGCACACGGCAAAAAATTACCGATTTTCGGTGTAGATGCGCTGCCTGAAGTATTGCAACTCATCAAAAAAGGTGACATTGCCGGTACGGTCTTGAACGACGGCGCCGGTCAAGGTAAAGCGGTTGTGGACTTGTCCAATAACTTGGCAAACGGCAAACCTGCCACCGAAGGCACCAAATGGGAACTTAAAGATCGCGTTGTGCGTATTCCTTATGTCGGTGTAGATAAAGACAATTTGTCTCAATTCTTAAAATAAATCATTTGTTTTAAATTCAAGGGGAAGCCATAGACAACCATAACGTCTCTTCCCCTTTTTTGTGAGGTTGGATATGACAGAACAACATCAACGTCCGCGTGAGAGCCAAAGCCTAGAGGGAGAAGTGCTGCTCACGATGACCAATGTCAGCAAATCCTTTCCGGGTGTAAAAGCCTTAGATCATGCAAACCTAACTGTCCGTTCACATTCTGTACACGCATTGATGGGGGAAAACGGTGCGGGTAAATCCACGTTATTAAAATGTTTATTTGGTATTTATGCTAAAGATGAAGGTGATATTTTATTTTTAGGCAAACCCGTCAACTTTAAAACCTCCAAAGAAGCCTTGGAAAACGGCATTTCTATGGTGCACCAAGAATTGAACCTGGTGCGTCAAACCAGCGTGATGGATAACCTGTGGTTAGGGCGTTATCCGTTGAAGGGTCCTTTTGTTGATCACGCCAAAATGTACCGTGACACCAAAGCCATTTTTGACGAATTGGATATTGACATTGATCCGAAAGAAAAAGTGGCGAAACTTTCCGTTTCTCAAATGCAGATGATCGAAATTGCGAAAGCGTTTTCTTATAACGCCAAAATCGTGATTATGGATGAACCCACATCCTCCCTTTCCGAAAAAGAAGTGGAGCATCTGTTTAAAATCATTCAAAAACTAAAAGATCGCGGCTGCGGTATTATTTATATTTCCCACAAAATGGATGAAATTTTCAAAATTTGTGACGAAATTACTATTCTGCGCGACGGCAAATGGATCAACACCGTGCCGGTGAAAGGCTCTACCATGGAGCAAATCGTCTCCATGATGGTAGGTCGCGAACTCACCCAACGCTTCCCGGAAAAAACCAATACGCCGAAGGAAGTGATTTTAACGGTGGAAAATCTGACCGCACTTAACCAACCGTCTATTCAGGATGTGTCCTTCGATTTACGCAAAGGGGAAATTCTCGGCATCGCAGGCTTGGTAGGCGCCAAACGTACGGACGTGGTGGAAGCCATTTTCGGTGTGCGCGAACTGAAAAGCGGCAAAATTACATTGCACGGAAAAACAGTGAAAAATCACACCGCACTTGAAGCAATCAATAACGGCTTTGCGCTGGTAACCGAAGAGCGTCGCTCCACGGGGATTTATTCCAATTTAAGCATTGAATTCAACTCGTTGATTTCCAACATGAAATCTTACCTCACCCCATGGAAATTGCTGAGCAACAAAAAAATGCGCAGCGACACCCAATGGGTTATTGATTCAATGAACGTAAAAACCCCATCCCACAAAACCACCATCGGTTCCCTCTCCGGCGGTAACCAACAAAAAGTGATTATCGGGCGCTGGTTATTAACCCAACCGGAAATCCTCATGCTAGACGAACCGACCCGAGGCATCGACATCGGCGCCAAATTCGAAATTTACCAACTCATTCAAAAACTTGCCAAAAAAGACAAAGGCATCATCATGATTTCCTCCGAAATGCCGGAATTGCTTGGTGTGACCGACCGAATTTTGGTGATGAGTAACGGTAAAGTCGCCGGTATTGTGGAAACCGCGAAAACCTCACAAGAAGAAATTTTGCAACTTGCGGCAAAATATTTATAAATAAGAAAGGAATACATTATGAGTGCTTTAGAAAAAAATAAATCCTTTGATTTTCTGAAACAGAATGCGATTTATTTTGTGTTGTTGATTTTACTTGGCATCATCATCGCACAAGATCCGTCATTTCTTAACTTAATGAACTTCAGTAACATTCTCACCCAATCTTCCGTGCGTTTAATCATCGCCCTCGGTGTTGCCGGCTTGTTGGTGACACAAGGTACCGACTTGTCCGCCGGTCGTCAGGTGGGCTTGGCTGCGGTGATTTCCGCCACGATGTTGCAATCCATGGAAAACATGAACCGCGTGTTCCCTGATTTAGGCGAAATTCCGATTCCGGTGGTGATTCTGGCGGTCTGTGCCGTGGGCGCTGTAATCGGTTTGGTGAACGGTTTGGTCATTGCGTATTTAAACGTCACACCGTTTATCGCCACCATGGGCACCATGATCATCGTGTACGGCTTCAACTCACTTTATTACGATGCTGTGGGCGGCTCGCCGATTGCAGGCTTCAGCGAAAACTTCTCCACATTCGCTCAAGGCTTCTTCCGTATCGGTTCGTTTAAGCTTTCCTACATCACGATCTACGCCGCCGTTTGCGCTTTCTTAGTTTGGGTGATGTGGAACAAAACCCGCTTCGGTAAAAACATCTTCGCCATCGGCGGCAACCCTGAAGCGGCAAAAGTGTCCGGCGTCAACGTGGCACGCAACCTTGTGGTAATCTACATCATCGCCGGGATGTTCTATGCCTTCGGCGGGATGTTGGAAGCCGGCCGTATCGGCTCCGCCACCAACAACCTCGGCTTCATGTACGAATTGGACGCTATCGCAGCCTGCGTGGTGGGCGGCGTTTCCTTCGCCGGCGGCGTGGGCACGGTTATCGGCGTCATCACCGGGGTGATTATCTTCACCGTGATCAACTACGGCTTAACCTACATCGGCGTCAACCCATACTGGCAATACATCATCAAAGGCAGCATCATCATCCTCGCCGTTGCTATTGACTCCTTGAAATACGCGAAGAAAAAATAATCTTCCGTCTGAAAAACGCCATGAAAAACGACCGCACTTTATTAAGTGCGGTCGTTGTTTTTTCTTCTAGGTAACAAGTTACCCTAGGTTAAGCAGCCATTCCCCGTTGGGGAATTTAAAATAGCGTTGAACGCATTTGACGGTTCAAGCATCCACGCTTGGAGCAAATCAGCGGGTATCAGACAGACGTAAAGTCGGCCCTCAAAAACCAAAAACCTCAAGTGCGGTCGGTCTTTCCCACATTTTTTCTATTCATACTCACCCAACCATTCCCGCAATTTCGCTACATCCGTTTGCCATTCAGCCGCCAGCATATCCACCCAACCCGCAATATTGCCCGGCCAGTTTTCCGTGTCGCCATTCTGTGCCAGCGCGGCGATCTGTTGCAGGCGTTTTAGTCCGACGGACGCCAGTGCGCCTTTGATTTTATGAGCAATGGAAAGCACATTCCCTTGCGTTTGCGGGTCGGCTAAATAGGTTTGGTAGGCGTGTTGCAGTTCGGCAATATAATCCGTCATGGTTTGTTCAAATAAGGTGAGGTTATTTTTCACGAAATCCACACCGAGCATTTCCACCAGTTCCGCAAGCATTTTTGTATCCAGATCCACGGAATCTTGCAGCGGTTTATTGTTCGGCAAACTAAACTGACTCAACTCTTCGCCGAAATAATCATGCAGGCAATGTCGGAGTTCCTCCAGTGATAACGGCTTGTGAATCACGTCATCCATGCCTTGTGCCAGATATGCCTGTTTTTTCTGAACCACATTGGCGGTCAGCGCAATGAGCGGCGGCAAGAAATCATACACGCCGTTTTCGTAGTTTTTGCGCAGGTGTGCGGCAATGTCAAAGCCCGACATATCGGGCAGCTGAATGTCCAGAAAAACTAAATCGTAGTAATTTTGTTCAAATTTACGAATGGCTTCCGCGCCGGTCATGGCGACGTCAATTTGATAGCCGAGTTTTTCTAACATAGATTTCGCCACCACCACGTTCACTTCAATGTCTTCCACCAGCAAAATGTTTAATTTCAACGGCAAATGTTCGTTTTGATCTGTCGGTTTAATGGCTTGTTGGGCTTTGAAAGTAAATAAGAACGTGGAGCCTTTACCAACCTGGCTGGTGACGGTTAAATCGCCGTCCATCAGCTGCGCAATGGCTTTTGACACGGATAACCCGATGCCGCTACCCAAAGATTTATTGGCATCGGAACCTGCCTGATAATACAAATCGAAAATCTTCTGCAAATCCTGCTCGGCAATGCCGATGCCGGTGTCGGTGACGCGCAAAGCAAATTCATCTTCAGCCGTTTGTTCGACGGACAAGGTGATACTGCCCTGCCGGGTAAATTTCACCGCGTTATTAATCAAATTCCACAACACCTGACTCAACCGCACACCGTCCAACATCAGCCAATTCGGTAGGGTCGGCGGGCAAATAAGATGAAATTGCAGATGCTTTTCTTCCGTCATGAGCAGGGCAAAGTTAGAAATGTCGTTGAGTAATTCGTATAGATCCGTTTCTTTGCGATTCAAATCAATACGTTTTGCGTCGATTTTCTCTAAATCAATGATATCGCCGAAAATATGCGCGAGAGAGGTGGCGCTGCTGTTGATGGTTTTGAGGTAGTTTTGTTGGCGTTCAGTGGGTTTTTCTTCCAATAAAATGCGGCTCAAGCCGATAATGCCGTTTAACGGAGTGCGCAATTCGTGGCTGATGGTGGTCATCAGTGTCGTTTTATCACGGTTGATTTTTTCTAAATTATCCAAGGCCTCCGATAATTTCTTTTCCGCCGAAACCCGCTCCTGCACTTCTTTGCGCAATTCTTGCACGGAACGGGAAAGCGCCTGGCGGGAATGCTCCAGTTTTTCCACCAACACCGTGAAAAAATAAATCACGAAAGGCGCGGAAATCAAACCGAACACGATGGAACGCGCCACATCTGCCCAATGAATTTCCCCCACCACCAACAAACTGAGCAAAATCTGCGTGCAAAGCGCCAGCACCGCCAACACCATGACGCCAAGCAGAGAAAAGCGAATGCGCCCGAGACGGATCACCCAATCTACATAGCGTCGAACAAAGTCTTTAAGATTTTTCATAGCATTCCGTGACAAAAGAAAAATGATGGCTATTGTACCTTATGGCAAATAGGCGGAGAAGTTTTGCGGGGACAAAAAAAGTGCGGTCGAAAAACACATTGAATTTCGACCGCACTTTTAAGGGAAATTAACCTGAAAGATTAACCGTTGTAACGTTTAAAAACTAAGGTGGCGTTGGTGCCGCCGAAACCGAAGCTGTTGGACATCACAGTTTGTAAACCGGCGTTTTCCACAGTTTCGGTCACAATGTTACAACCTTGCGCCTGCTCGTCTAAGGTTTCGATGTTAATGCTCGGTGCGATGAAATCGTTGTGCAACATTAACAAGGTGTAAATGGCTTCGTGCGCACCTGCTGCCCCTAAGGAGTGGCCTGTCATGGATTTAGTGGAAGAAATCGCCGGGATTTTATCGCCGAATACGTTTTTAATCGCGCCCAGTTCTTTCACGTCGCCCACAGGAGTGGATGTACCGTGTACGTTGATATAATCGATCGGCGCATCTAAACCTGCCATGGCTTGTTTCATGCAGCGTTCCGCGCCTTCACCGCTCGGTGCGACCATGTCGTAGCCGTCGGAAGTGGCGCCGTAGCCTACAATTTCCGCGTAAATTTTCGCACCGCGCGCAAGAGCGTGTTCCAACTCTTCTACCACCACAACCGCACCGCCGCCGGCGATCACGAAGCCGTCACGGTTAGCATCATAAGCACGGGAGGCTTTAGTCGGAGTGTCGTTATATTTGGTAGAAACCGCGCCCATAGCGTCGAATTCGGTAGCGCATTCCCAAGACAATTCTTCCGCACCGCCGGCGAAAACGACATCTTGTTTACCTAATTGAATTAATTCGTAAGCGTTACCGATACAGTGTGCGGAAGTGGCGCAAGCGGAGCTGATACTGTAACTCACACCTTTGATTTTGTATGGTGTCGCCAAACAGGCGGATACGCTGGATGCCATGGTTTTGGTTACCGCATAAGGACCGATGGCTTTCACACCACGCGGACCGCGCACGGCATCACAGGCGACTAATTGGTTGTGGGCGGAACCGGTACCGGCGCCGATGACCAAACCGGTGCGTTCGTTGGAGACTTGTTCTTCTGTTAAGCCTGCATCTTCGATAGCCTCTTTCATGGAAAGATAAGCATAGGCGGCGGCGTCACCCATGAAACGATAAATTTTGCGATCGATTAACTCGCTCGGATTGAGTTTCACCGTGCCAGCCACATGGCTACGCATTTTCATTTCGATAAACTCAGGAACCACTTCAATACCGGATTTACCGGCTTTTAACGAAGCCAAGACTTCTTCTTTATTGTTACCAATACTAGAAATGATGCCAAATCCGGTAATTACGACTCTTTTCATTCTTTATTCCTTAATGGGTTGGGGAAAACAATTTCGACTTACATTTGTTAGCTGAAAGGCAATTTACTATGAAATCAAAATATTGCAAGCATTAATTATAACGTTAGACCAGTTAGGCAAAATCGGCGTATCATATAAGCCACATTGAAACGAACAAAGGAAATCAAGCCCAATGCGCGTCATCACTCACGCCGACATCACCTTCAACCCGGAAAACACGCCAGTCTCCAACCAATTCGACGATGTGTATTTTTCTAACCAAGACGGTTTGGAAGAAAGCCGCTACGTTTTCCAACAGGGCAATCATTTATGGCAACGCTGGCAACAACACCAACAGGCGCATTTCGTCATTGCGGAAACCGGCTTCGGCACGGGATTGAATTTTTCCGCCGTGACCACGCTTTTTCGTCAATTTTGCAGCGAATTTCCGCAATCTCCGCTCAAACGCTTATTTTTTATTTCCTTTGAAAAATACCCGCTAACTGTAGAGGCCTTAACGCTCGCCCATCAACATTACCCGCAATTTGCCGCCCTCGCCGAACAATTGCAGGCATATTGGCTGGAGCCTATCGAAGGATGCTATCGTTTTCATTTTGCAGAAACCACGCTGGATTTGTGGTTCGGCGACATTCACGACAATTTGCCGCAACTGGGCGATTACATGCGCGACAAAATTGACGCTTGGTTTTTAGACGGCTTCGCGCCAAGCAAAAACCCTGACATGTGGAACGACGAACTCTACGAGCAAATGTATCGCTACACCAAACCGCTAGGCACTTTCGCCACCTTTACGGCGGCAAGTTCGGTGCGTAAGGGCTTAGAGAAGGCAGGCTTCAACGTGCAAAAACGGAAAGGCTACGGCAAGAAACGGGAGTGTTTGGCGGGCGAAAAAACACTTGAAAAACCGACCGCACTTTTTACCCCTTGGTATCTGCCGCAACCCGCCCAATTTCAAGGCGTGACGGACGTTGCCATTGTGGGCGGCGGCGTGGCGTCTCTGTTTACCGCGCTTGCGTTAATGCAACGGGGCGCCAACGTCACGCTGTATTGCGAAGATCCTCAGCCGGCAATGAACGCCTCCGGCAACAAACAAGGCGCGTTTTATCCGCAACTGAGCGATGATGACGAACGCAACATTCGCTTTTACATTCACGCCTTCGCTTACGGCTTACAACTGTTACACGAAGCGGAAAAACATATTGCCTTTGAACATGAATTTTGCGGCGTGGCACTGTGCGGATATAACGAAAAAAGTGCGGTCAAATTACAAAAAGTTTCGCAACTTCAGCTGCCTGAAAGCCTGTATCAAACCTTAACACAGGCAGAATTAAGCGAAAAAGTCGGCTTGCCGCTACCTTGCGGCGGCGGATTTATTCCGCAAGGCGCTTGGCTCGCGCCGCAGCAGTTCGTACAAAATTTGTTCGCTTATTTGCAACAACAGGGCTTAATCTTAAAAACGCAGGAAAAAATCACCGCACTTTTATGGCGGGAAAATCTCTGGCAGCTGACAAATGAGCAAGGCGAGCAATATCAACACAGCATTGTGGTGCTGGCGAACGGGCATCGGCTCCATCAATTCCCGCAAACGCAGCATTTGCCGCTCTATGCCGTGCGCGGGCAAGTCAGCCAGATTCCCACCTCGGAAAATCTGCTGAAACTGAAATCCGTACTCTGTTATGACGGCTACCTCACGCCTGCCGATCAGGCAAAAACCGGCCATTGCATCGGTGCCAGCCATGTGCGCGATTGTACCGACCGAACCTTTAGCGAACAGGAACAACGGGAAAATCAGGAAAAAATCCAAAAGAATTTAGCTGAAATGCCTTGGGTGAAAGACGTGGATACCTCCGCCAATTTGGCGCGAATCGGCGTGCGCTGCGCCGTGCGGGATCGTATTCCGATGATGGGCAATGTGCCGAATTTCGAACAGCAATGTGCCGATTACAAAAACCTGTTTAACCTGCGCCGTCGCAAACAACCGATTCCGCTCGCCGCCGTGTTCCCGAACCTCTACCTCATCGGCGCGCTCGGCTCACGCGGTTTAACCTCCGCGCCGATACTGGGCGAAACCTTGGCATCGTTAATTTACAACGAACCGCTCCCGCTTGGCGAAGACTTAATTCACCACCTGACAGCAAGTCGTAGTTGGATACGAAAGTTTCTGAAGGGCACGTCTCCGGCGGATCTTTAACGATTCAAAGCAACAAAAAAGGAGAAGCTCATCACTTCTCCTTTTTCTTTTTCTGAAAAGCGCGGTGGGTTTTAAAAACGTTTTTCAAAACGACCGCACTTTTTAACTTTCAGCTTAACTTACGCCGCCACCATCACCATTGCCGGGCGAATGATGCGTCCATTAAGCAAATAACCTTTTTGCAATACGGCGGTGATTTGGTTGCTTTCAAAACCTTCTGCCGGTTGCATGGAAATGGCTTGGTGTAAATCCGGATTAAAAGTTTCACCAACTACGCCGACCGGCTCAATACCGAAACGGGCAACGGTCGCCAATAATTCTTTTAAGGTCAATTCAACGCCGTCGAATAAGGCTTTTACGCTTTCATCCTGCATATTTGCCGGGGTGGCGAGGGCGCGTTCAAGGTTATCAATGGTGTTTAAAATGTCTTTGGCAAATTTTTCTAACGCAAATTTATGCGCTTTTTCAATGTCTTGTTCGGTGCGGCGACGGATATTGTCAATTTCGGCACGGGTGCGCAACAATAAATCCTGTTCTTTTTTTGAGGTTTCGGCAAGTTGCGCTTCTAATTCCTGCACACGGGCAATGGCTTCTTCCAGCGGATCTTCGCTTTGCGCTTGCACTTCATCAACAAGTTCTTCTTGTTCCAATTCGTGCTGATTGTCCGCGCGTTGTTGGTCTGTCATTATCATTTCTCCTTGAATAAAACTTGGGCGATTATAGCAAAAAATCTTAAACTTACCATGTCTGTTTGCTGGCAAGCAAAGGGGGTCTGTTGTAATATAATGCCCAATTTTTCGAATTCAAGTTAATCTCAAGATAAATATGGATACCTTAAATGCGGCAAAACCGCAAACGTTACACACGTCATTTCAAACCATCGGTTTGGTGGGAAAACCGAGAAATGACTTAACTCTGCAAATGCATAAAAACCTGTTTTTTTGGCTGTTGGAGCACGGTTATCATGTTCTGGTGGAACGGGAAATCGGGGAGAAAATCGAACTTCCGCCGAAACATTTGGCTTCGGTGGATGAAATCGGCAGCCAGGCACAGCTTGCTATCGTGATTGGCGGTGACGGCAATATGTTAAGTCGTGCACGCATTTTAGCCAAATACAACATTCCGTTGATTGGAATTAATCGGGGTCATCTTGGCTTTTTAACGGACATCGACCCGAAAAATGCTTACGCGCAACTCCAAGCCTGTCTGGAACACGGCGAATTTTTTGTAGAAGAACGCTTTTTGCTACAAGCCTCCATCGAGCGTGACAATGAAATTGTCGCAAGCGGAATTGCCGTAAATGAAGCGGTGATTCACCCGGCAAAAATCGCCCACATGATTGATTTCCATGTACATATCAACGATCAATTTGCCTTTTCCCAACGCTCCGACGGCTTAATTATTTCCACGCCGACCGGCTCCACCGCCTATTCCTTATCTGCCGGCGGCCCGATTCTGACGCCGAAACTGGATGCTATCGCCTTAGTGCCGATGTTTCCGCACACCTTAACTTCCCGCCCGTTGGTGATTGACGGCAACAGCAAAATTTCCATGCGTTTCGCCGAATACAACACCTCCCAACTGGAAGTGGGTTGCGACAGCCAAATCGCCATGCCTTTCTCCCCTTACGATGTGGTACATATTCAAAAAAGCGAGCACACGTTGCGTTTACTTCACTTAAAAAACTATAATTATTACAAAGTATTAAGCTCTAAGCTGGGCTGGCTAAGAAATAAATCCTAGCGCCATAAAAATCCGCTTTACTGTATATTAGAACAGTATTATACTGACAAACATACAGTAAAGAGGATTGTTTATGTTAACCCAACTCACTATCAATAATTTTGCTATCGTACGCCACTTAAACATTGAATTAATGCAAGGTATGTCGGTCATTACCGGCGAAACCGGTGCCGGCAAATCCATTGCCATCGACGCATTGGGTGTGTGTTTAGGGCAACGCACGGAAGCCTCTATGTTACGCGAAGGTCAGGATCGCGCCGACATTTGCGCCACCTTCCACATCAATAAAAGCAATCCCGCCTATCAATTTCTGCTGGAACAGGAATTACAGGATCAGGACAATCCCGAAGAATGTATTTTACGCCGCATCATAAATCATGACGGACGTTCCAAAGGGTTTATTAACGGCATTCCCGTCTCTGCCGCGCAACTCAAAGAAATCGGGCAACACCTGATTCAAATCAGCGGACAACACGCCTCACAATTGTTATTAAAAAACGAGTATCAACTACAACTGGTCGATAGTTTCTGCCATCATCCCGCACTTTTACAGCAAATGCAGGCGGATTATCAAAGTTGGCGCGATCTGCAACAGCAAGTGAAAACTTTCCAACAAAAATGCGCGGAAAATGAAGCCAGAAAACAACTCTTACAATACCAAGTGAGCGAATTGGATGAATTCAATCTGAAACCCGATGAATATGCGGAACTGGAGGCGGATCACAGCCGTTTGTCCAACAGCGAAGCATTGACGCAATTGTCTCAATCGGTGTTACAACTGTTAAGCGAAAATGAAACGGTCAGCGTGGACTCCCTACTCTATCGCGCCACCCAACATTTAGACGAGCTTTGTGAGTTGGATAACCGTTACGCAGACGTGCAGAGCTTGTTAAACGAAGCATTGATTCAAGTACAGGAAGCCACCAATGAAATCCAAGCGCTAAGCAGTAATATCGAACAGGATCCGGCATTATTGGCGGATATTGAACAACGGATGGGGCTGGCGGTGCAACTGGCGCACAAGCACAATGTGAAGCCGCAGGAGTTGGTGGCTTTTCATCATCAATTAAAAGCGGAATTAAACGAATTGGTGGATTTTTCCGGCAGTGAAGAAGCTCTCATCAAACTGGCGCAAGCGGCACATGAAAAAATGCTCGCCACCGCTACCGCACTTCACCAAAGTCGGCAATTAGGCGCACAAAAACTGGCGCAACAGGTCACAAAATCCATTAAGCAACTTGCCATGGAACACGCGGAATTCTTTATTACACTAAATACGGATTATGACAAAATCGGTTCCAACGGCGCGGATTTCATCACTTTCACGCTACAAAGTAACCTAGGACAGACACCACAACCGCTTGCCAAAATCGCTTCCGGCGGTGAACTTTCCCGTATTGCGTTGGCAATTCAGGTGCAAGCCTCCAACCAAACGGCGATTCCAACCTTAATCTTCGATGAAATTGATGTGGGGATCAGCGGTGCAACCGCCAACGTAGTCGGAAAATTATTAAGAAAACTGAGCGAAAAATGCCAAGTAATTTGTGTCACCCATTTGCCGCAGGTTGCCTGCCATGGGACACATCATTTTTCCGTGGAAAAATCTACAGTGGAAAATAAAACGGAGACAAAAATGACCGTACTTTCTCCGTCACAACGAGTGAAAGCCCTCGCGAAATTGCTGGGCGGCAGCAAAATCACCGATACCGTCCTTGCCAACGCACAAGAAATGTTAGACGCGGCGGCTTAATTTCAGAGAAATGCCTTAAAGTGCGGTAAAAAATTCGGGTATTTTGATCAGAGAAATAAATTGATAAGCAGTTTTTTTGTGCTTTTCTGTTTAAAGCCAGTATAATTAGGCACTTTCTTTGAGCTTAAATTGAGTCTGTTAAATGCCCATAAACTTTACCCAAATTATTCGAGACAGCTGGAATTTTATCCGAAATGAAAAGCGCATGGTGATTACCCTTTCCCTGCTTTTTTTCGTGGCGAATTTTTGTATTGCGCTTTTTACTTCTTCACTTCTGCCGGAAGAAACCATCACCATAACCATGGATAGCAACGGTATGCCAAACATTCCGGAGGAAATGGTAAGCGGTTTAATCGGCGCATTTACGATTAAGCAGTTGGGTTATATCTTCCTTTCGGCGTGGTTTGTCGTGATTATTCACCAAATCAGTCAGCGCCGTTTTATGGGGTTATCCGACTGTTTTCTTGCCGCATTAAAACGTATTATTGGCGTAACTATCCTATTTGTGGCAATTTTGATTCCCATGCTGATCGGTCTGCTTGAGTCTCTGATCGCAGTACAACAAAAAACCGAACCTTCCATCATTTCCGTCCTTGCCATTATTTTCGGCATAGGCTTATATGTGCGTTTATGTTTAAGCCCGATCCATTATTTGCTGACCAACGCCTCCATTGGTAGCAGTCTGCAAACCGTTTTGCGTGCCGGCAGCGAGCGGGCTTCACAGCTATTCATTTTATGCCTGCTGATTTATGTCGTGTTGCCCATGGGCGAAGCTTTTTTATTGCGCCTTTCCGCCAATATTTTTATGTCGATTCTGATGGGCATGTTCGATGCCTTTCTCAATGTTTTTGCGCTGATTATTATTTATCGTTTTTACACCCTATTTGTTCCGAGAGATGAAAACTGATGAAACAACTCCTTGAATTTATTCCGTTAATTTTATTTTTTGCCGTATATAAGCTGGTGGGAATTCGCGAAGCGGCAATAACGCTGGTCGTTGCCACTATCGTGCAATTTATTATTTTGAAAGTAAAATACGGCAAAATCGAAACCCAGCAAAAATTTGTTGCGGGCGCCGTGGTTTTCTTCGGTACGCTCACCGCCTACTTTAACGATCTTGAATTTTTAAAATGGAAAGTCACGATTATCTATGCGCTTTTTGCATTAGTGTTACTCATCGCACAATTCGGCTTCAAAAAATTGCTGATTAAACAATTGCTCGGCAAAGAAATCGAATTGCCGGAAGCCGCATGGAAAAATTTGAACCTCGGCTGGAGCGGCTTCTTCATTTTATGTATGCTGGTAAACATTTATATCAGCCAATACCTCTCCGATGATATTTGGGTTGATTTTAAATCTTTCGGCATTATCGGCATGACGTTTGTTGCCACCATTGTTAGCGGCATTTATATTTATCGCTATTTACCTAAAAACGAACAGGAACAAACAAAGGAATAAACTATGGCACATCAATCAGTTGATCCAAGAAACGCGCAACCGCACGGTACTTTATTGTTAAGAACCCTGGCTATGCCTTCCGATACTAATGCCAACGGAGATATTTTCGGTGGTTGGATTATGTCCCAAATGGATATGGGCGGTGCGATTCTCGCCAAAGAAATCGCCCACGGGCGTGTGGTCACCGTGGCAGTAGAAAGTATGAACTTCATCCGCCCGGTCACTGTCGGAGATGTTGTATGCTGTTACGGACGCTGTTTGCATGTGGGACGCAGTTCCCTCAAAATCAAAGTGGAAGTCTGGGTGAAAAAAGTCGCCAGCGAACCTATCGGCGAACGTTATTGCGTTACCGAGGCGGTGTTTACCTTTGTCGCCGTGAATAACGAAGGCAAATCCAGAGCCATCCCTCGCGAAAACAATCACGAATTGGATAACGCCTTGGCACAAATTCAAGCGAATCAAACGGAGAAATAAAATGTATTATGTCATTTTTGCGCAAGATAAACCGAATACGCTGGCACAACGTTTGAGCGTACGTGAGCAACATCTTGCCCGTTTAACACAATTACAATCGGAAGGTCGTCTGCTCACCGCCGGTCCGAATCCGGCAATTGACGATGAAAATCCGGGCGAAGCGGGTTTTACCGGTTCCACGGTTATCGCTCAATTTGCCAGCCTGCAAGCGGCAAAAGACTGGGCGGCGCAAGATCCTTATGTGGAAGCCGGCGTCTATGGCGATGTCATCGTCAAACCGTTTAAAAAGGTGTTTTGATTTTCAAGAAAGATTGACTATCAATTTTTAACTAATTTTCCAAAGGCGGATTCACACTCCGCCTTTCCCATATTCAAAGCAGGAAAATGACTATGCGATTTTTGAAACAAACCTCCATTTCACTGTTAATTTTGACCGCACTTTCCGCCACCGCCTTTGCCAATCAGCACAAGGATCGCCACGGGCACAAGGCGAATGCGGCATATGAACACGCAAAATGGGCACAACAACAGCACAGTTCGGAACTGAATCTGCTCAAACAGCGTGCGACCTTTCTTCAACTGGAAAGCCTGCTAAAAAGTGCGGTCAAAAATAACGGCGTTTCTACCAACCAAGCCGTGTTCCTGAAATTAATTGAAGATCTGAAAGATTATCCGTTGCAAGAAGACGCCATAGCGGCATATTTTGACGCGCGGATTAAGAGCACGAATCTTGAGACACCGAAAGACGAAGTGAAGGTGCTAAAACAGGAAATCGAACAATTTATCAAACAGCACCCAACACATTTTCTTCGGGAAAAATTAGCGCAAAGCATTTTCACTTTGTTAACAAATGTCGACGATCTTGAGGACTTGGTGAACTATTCACAAACCGTTAAGCCGAAAACCCTAGAAATGCAGCTTGCCGTGCTGAATGCGGAATATCAGCTGGCGCGTCAGCGTAACGAGGCGAATAAAAACCCCAATGCCAATCCTGACGAAATGCCGAAGATCCTCGCCCGTTACGAACAGCTTTGGTTAAACAACGGCGAGTTACCGAATGATGCGCAGTTATGGGCTAAATGGTATTCCGACGGCGGCAGAACAGCAGCGAAAATTTATCAAAAAGCCGAAAATCTCTTTACTAAAAACGATGAAAAAGGCTTGGCGTTATTGGCGACGGAATTAAACAAAGTAGATGGCGCCAAAGAAGATGAAATGGTTGCTGCGCGCTTACAACAGCTACAAAAATTACTCAAAAATCCGGCCGGTTTACCGGAATTAGCGGGAAGATTGCCGCTCATGGAAAATAACAAAATCACCATGAAATTCGCCGTGCTGCAAAGTTTCGCCCGTTATTTGCGCACATTGCCGGAAAATATGAAAGAGCCCGGCTTTGCTTCTTATGCGCAGTGGGCGAAAGATTGGCAACTGAACGAGGCGGAAATCCGTGAGTGGAAAATGGCTTTTCTCGGGCGATTCTTTGATAACGAAAGCCCGTTATTCCAGCAATGGCGCGATGTGGAAATTGCTAAACTTAACGCCGATAACCTGACCGAGCGCCGTTTGCGCATGGCAATCTGGCAAAAAACCGAGCTAACACCGTGGCTTAATGCCCTTTCGGCGGAAGGTAAGCAAAAACAGGAATGGCGTTATTGGATAGCCAAAAACATGGAAAAAAGCGATAGCAAAAAAACGCGCGAAATGTTGACCGCACTTTCTCAGGAGCGCGGCTTTTATCCCATGTTAGCGGCGGCAAAACTGGATCCGAAAAACCGTGGCAGCGGTTACGACTTCGGACAACCTGAATTACTGATGGCGCCAAGCATCACCGATGAATATTGGATTGAGACCTACAAAAAACTAAAACCCGCACTGGATGAAATTGCCGAATTACGCCAACTGGATCGCCTCGGTGCAGCAAAACAACGTTGGCGTTTTTTATTGGAAAATCAGTCCGGCGAGGAAAAAAAATGGAAACAAGTCGCCTTGAGCCAATATGCCAATCAACAAAATTGGTTTGATTTAGGCGTGGACGGCTCCATTATGGCAAAAGCCTTTGATTATATTCAGCTGCGCCTGCCAAATGCCTATAGCGATTATTTTGATATTGCGCTTAGCCCACGATTTATCGGTAATAAACCGCAGGCAATGGTAAACAACAACGTGACCAAAACGTTTGCCATGGCAATCGCCCGCCAGGAAAGCGCATGGAATCCGCAGGCGCAATCTTCCGCCAATGCACGCGGTTTAATGCAGCTTTTGCCAAGCACTGCAAAAGCCACGGCAACCAACGCCAACCTACCTTATACGGGTGAGGCGGATTTATTTAAGCCGCTGAATAACATTTTGCTTGGCACGGCACATTTGGCGGAGCTTAACGCCAAATACCCGAATAATCGCATTTTGATTGCCTCCGCTTATAACGCCGGCGCTCACCGCGTAGAAAAATGGCTGGCACGTGCCAACGGCAAACTGGCAATGGACGAATTTGTGGCGTCCATTCCGTTCTATGAAACCCGTGGCTATGTGCAGAATGTGCTGACCTATGATTTTTATTATCAAATCCTGCAAGAAAAAGAAGAACCACAAACCTTTAGCAATGAGGAGTTTGATCGGCTATACTAGGCGAACTAGTTTAATAGTATAGGATTGTTAATATGTACATTAGTCGCAATTTAGAACAATGGAACGCCTTTCTCGACATGCTGAAAACGGCGTTTGAACAAGGTAAAGCACAGGATGTATTAACCTTATTATTAACGCCTGATGAACGCGATGCCCTCGGTCTTCGCCTCCAAATCGTCGCCCAATTACTCAATAAAAATCTGCCGCAACGGGAAATTCAGCAAAATCTGAACACCAGCGCGGCAACCATCACACGGGGTTCCAATATGTTAAAAACCATGGATCCCGCTTTCGTTGATTGGATAAAAACACAACTCGATGAGCAAGAAAAAAACCGTTAAGTTTCCTTTCAAGGGGCTAAATCTGCGCAACTTCAGATTGCGCAGATTTCCTTTTTTTAGGCACATCTCGGGCAAAAGTGCGGTGCGTTTTTTATATCGTTTTCTGCTTGCCACGGTTGTTATCACTTTCGCCTTTCGTTTTATCCCCATTCCCTATTCCACTTATATGTTGGAACAGAAAGTATCCCATCTGCTGTCCGGCGATTTCGACTACCAAACCCGTTACGACTGGGTGAGTCTGGATGAGATTTCCTGGCATATGCAACTTGCGGTGATTGCTGCCGAAGATCAAAATTTTCCCGAACATTACGGCTTTGATTTCAGTGCCATCCAAAAGGCTTTCGTACATAATCAAAAAAGCAAGCGTACCCGTGGTGCATCCACCATTTCCCAACAAACCGCCAAAAATCTTTATTTATGGCATGGGCAAAGCTGGGTAAGAAAAGCCATTGAAGTGCCAACGACCTTGATGCTGGAAACCTTATGGTCAAAAAAACGCATTTTAGAAGTGTATTTAAACATTGCCGAGTTTGGTGATGGTATTTACGGCGTAGAAGCCGCCAGCCGTTTTTATTTCAAAAAGGCGGCAAAAAATTTATCGCAAAATGAAGCCGCACTTTTAGCTGCCGTTCTGCCCAATCCGATTATTTACAAAGTTAACGCCCCAAGCACTTATACCAAACGCAGACAATTTTGGATTCAACGCCAAATGAATCAACTGGGGAAATCTTACTTAGAAAATATCAATTAATCGGTATTTATTTAAAAATACAAAATAAATAAATGACTTAAAAAATCGCCAATCACGTCTTATTCGGTTAATAAATCCGCCATTTTCTTGAAAAACATATCAAACTAAGGTAACTTCTTTGCCTCTTGTCTATCTTTTATTTTTTAATGATTTATCTATTTTGGGGAGTATTCACATTGATTCGGCGCATTCAAACATTTTTCCAATCCGAAGCGGCAGGCGGCGTATTATTATTAATTTTTGCCTTAATGGCGATAATCCTCGCCAACACCTTATTAAGCCAACATTATTTCAACTTTCTTGACACACCGGTCAGTATTCAATTCGGCGCATTCAGCATTGCCAAGCCTTTACTCATGTGGGTTAATGATGGCTTCATGGCGGTCTTCTTTGTTTTAGTGGGCATGGAAGTAAAACGCGAAATGTTGGAAGGTTCTCTCTCAAGCTATCAACAAGCCATATTCCCGGCCATTGCGGCGATTGGCGGCATGGTGGTGCCTGCCTTAATCTATTTCCTGATTGCGCAAGACACCCCGGAAATCCATTCCGGCTGGTCGATTCCCATGGCAACCGACATCGCCTTTGCAGTGGGCATCGTTGCCTTGTTAGGTAAGCGTGTACCGCTTCCACTGAAAGTCTTCCTACTGGCATTAGCCATTATTGACGACCTTGGCGCCATTATCGTGATCGCTATTTTCTACTCCCACGAGCTCAGTACGCCGGCATTAATTATGGCGACCATCACAATCAGTATCCTTGTTGCCATGAACCGCTTCAAAGTAGGGGCGTTGTGTGCTTACATGGTCGTCGGTTTGGTTCTCTGGGCTTCCGTATTAAAATCCGGCGTACACGCCACCCTTGCCGGCGTAATTATCGGCTTTTGCATTCCAATGCGGGATCGCAACGGCGAAAGCCCATTGCACCAGTTTGAACACATTCTGGCACCTTGGTGCGCCTACCTCATTCTGCCGTTATTCGCCTTCTCCAATGCCGGCGTTTCCTTGGAAAACGTAGGCTTATCCAGCCTCAACTCCCCGCTCACTCTCGGTATTGCGTTAGGCTTAATCGTCGGCAAACCGTTAGGCGTATTCCTGTTCAGTTACGTATCGGTGAAATTACGCCTCGCGAAGTTACCGCAAGGTGTCAACTTCGCCCAGATTTTCGCCATCGCCGTGCTCTGCGGTATCGGTTTCACCATGTCCATGTTCCTTGCCGGATTGGCTTTCGGCGAAACCGCACATAACAGCTTCGACACGCTATCACGATTAGGCATTCTACTCGGCTCAGGCGTATCGGCGATTATCGGTTATGGATTGTTAAGAAAAACAACATCGAATTAATATTATCTACAAAGAAAGCCTTGCAAATCAGCAAGGCTTTTAATTATTTACGGCAAACATTCTCACAAGGAATGCCGTCTTTATCACGATCTAATCGCCCTTCTCCGCAAACATTAAGATGATATTTTGCTTCTGAGCAAGAACGCATTTCCTTGCAATACTTCTGTTCGCCGCAACTCAATTTCTCATAATTTACTCTTGTCTTAGCCATAGTGCCTTGCGTCAAACCAAGTGCGGTCAAAATAAAAAGTATTTTCCGTATAATAATTCCTCAGATAAGATTTTTTATGGATGAAAATAAAATACAACCCGTTTAAATTAGCAAAAGCTACAAATATGATATAGATAAATCAATGAAGAGCGAAATTTTAAAAAGATTATAAAAGAAAAAACCTAGCGTTTACGCTAGGTTTTATTTTTGGTGCTCTGGGCGAGACTTGAACTCGCACGACCTACGGTCACTACCCCCTCAAGATAGCGTGTCTACCAATTCCACCACCAGAGCTTAATTTGATAAATTTTATTGAGGAATATCGCTGTTTTTCGTATCCAAGGCTGCAGGCGCTTGTTGTTGCTGTTGCTGCTGAATTTGTTCCGCCGTGCCGGATAAATCATCAAACGCACCTTGTTTGACGTTGTTTTTGTGTGAGTTGATGTTGCCGATAACGATACTGATAATAAAGAAGACAGTTGCTAAAATCGCGGTGGTTCTGGACAGGAAGTTACCTGCACCGGCAGAGCCGAACACCGTACCGGACGCGCCACCGCCGAAAGATGCGCCTGCATCTGCGCCTTTACCCTGTTGTAACAGAATAAATGCGATAAGGGCAATGGAAACGACCAAATAAATGATTAACAAAGCTGAGTACATTTTATCTTCTCTGATTTAGCAAATTCTAATGAAAAATAACGGCGCAGATATTAGCGGATATCTTGGCGTTCCGCAAGTCGTTTTGTGTATTTTTAGGTTGTTTGGTGCAAATTCGATCAGCAAAAAACATGTCAAAAAAGCACCGCACTTTTCGCCGCCGTTAACTTTTCTTCGCTCTCGGCGCTTTCTTTTTCACGCCGGGATTATGCCGACTGAGCTCGCGCAAAGCGGAAAAATTAATGTAATGCAACAATTCCGGCAGCAGCTCCGTCAGATTTTGCATAAATTGCTGATAACTCGCCTGTTTGCGGCTAATACCGTCCAGTTGCGACTCCCAATGCGCGGTCATGTCCGGTTGGGTTGCCACATCAGGCAAGGCGTTAATCAAAATGCGTCCTGCTTCGGTACTGTGAATATTGCGCCCTTTTTTATACAGAAACCCGCGTTTAAACAGCAATTCGATGATTCCCGCGCGGGTAGCTTCGGTGCCTAAGCCATCCGTTTCTCGCAGGATTTTTTTTAGCTCTTTATCCTGCACGAAGCGGGCAATACCCGTCATGGCGGAAAGCAACGTAGCATCGGTGAAAGGCTTCGGCGGCTGTGTTTTTTTGCTGATAATTTCGCCTTTTTCACAATGCAACATTTGCCCTTTTTTCACCGTTGGCAACAGCGCGTCCTGCTGTTCATCATCACTGTCTTCTTTGCCCCAAAGTTGCTTCCAGCCTGCAATTTGCAAATTGCGTGCCTGCGCCACAAAAGTACCACCGGCAATGTTCAAGGTGATTTTGCATTTGCGATATTCCGCATCCGGACAAAATTGCATGAGGTATTGGCGGGCGATGAGGAAATAAATATTTTGTTCCGCCGGGTTCAAACTCACGGCGCGATTTTTTGCCGTCGGAATAATGGCGTGATGCGCCTCCACTTTTTTATCGTTCCAGCAGCGATTTTTTTGTTCCGGATCGATAATCTCCGGCAGCGGTTGAAATTGCGTCAAATGGGTGGAAATAGCATTCATCACCGCCATTCGGTCGGCGAAATGCTCTTTCGGCAAATAACGACAGTCGGAACGCGGGTACGTGATCAGTTTGTGGGTTTCATACAGGCGTTGGCAGGTATCCAACACTTCCTGCGCGGACATGCCGAAGCGCTTGGCGGCGTCAATTTGCAGAGCGGACAAGGAATAAGGCAAGGGCGCCGTTTCTTTTTCCCGTTTATCCGAATAATCGGTGACTTCCGCCGGTTGGTCGGTAATGCGCTTCACCACATTTTCCGCTAGCGCGCGGGATAGCACGCGGCCGTCGTCGTCCTGATAATCTTCGCAGGCTTTGCTCGGCTGCCATAAGGCAGAAAAAAGTGCGGTCGTTTTTTCCGGTGTTTTTTCGTCTTTCGGATCGCGTACCCAAGCCAGCACTTCAAAAAAATCTTTCGGTTGGAAGTTTTCGATTTCCAAATCACGACGTACGATTAACCCGAGCACCGGCGTTTGCACGCGCCCCACGGAAAGCACGCCGTCATAACCCGCCTGCCTGCCACGAATGGTATAAGCGCGGGTCATGTTAATGCCGTATAACCAATCGGCACGGGCACGGGCTAAAGCGGAAGTCGCGAGCGGCACGAAATCGCGATTGGGCTGCAATTTTTTGATGGCTTTTTCCACCGCACTTGGGTTCAAATCGCTGATGAGACAACGCTGAATGGCATTGCGTTTTTCCGGCGATAAATTGAGATAACTGAACACTTCGTCCACTAGCAGCTGCCCTTCACGATCGGGGTCGCCGGCGTTGACCAGAATATCTGCCTGTTGCACTAGTTTTTCGACGGTTTTCAGCTGTTTATGGGTTTCTTTTTTCGGAATGAGTTGCCATTTTTGCGGCACGATGGGCAGGTCGTCCAATCGCCATTGCTTGAAACGCGCGTCATAGGCATCGGGCTCCGCCTGTTCCAGCAGATGCCCTACGCACCAGGTCACGCAGTCGTTATCGCCGCATTTGATGAAGCCGTCACCCCGTTGGTGCGGTTTCGGTAATACATCGGCGATGGCGCGCCCGAGACTCGGTTTTTCCGCTATAAACAGTCGCATAGATGAGCAAGAGAGAAATGTTGTGGGGGAATCAGCCGATTTCGCGGCGACCTAAGAAGGAATGGGTCAGCGTGGTGCCGTCCACCATTTCCAACTCGCCGCCCACCGGAATGCCATGGGCAATGCGGCTGACTTTGACGTGCTGTTGCAGGCAAAGCTCTGCGATGTAATTTGCGGTGGCGTCGCCTTCCACCGTTGGATTGGTGGCAAGAATTACTTCCTTGAAGGATTCCGTTTGCAGGCGTTTTTGCAGTAAATCCAAGCCGATTTCACGCGGGCCAATACCGTCCAGCGGTGACAAATGCCCCATCAGCACGAAATAACGGCCGGAAAATTGTCCCGTTTGCTCGATAGCGAGAATATCCGCCGGCATTTCCACCACGCAAAGCAAGCCTGAATTTTGGCGACGCGGATTGCTGCAAATGTTGCACACGTCTTCTTCGGTAAAGGTGCGGCAATGTTCGCAATGCCCGATTTTCGACATCGCCTCCGTCAGCCCTTGCGCCAAACGCATACCGCCACTACGGTTGCGTTGCAATAAATGATACGCCATGCGTTGCGCGGATTTCGGGCCGACACCCGGCAATACGCGTAAACTTTCGATCAAATTTTCTAACAAGGGACTGGTTTGCATAAGGAGCTCGATAGATTTAGCAAAAAAATAAACCGCACTTTGTCAATAAAGTGCGGTGGGTTTTACGGGTGTTTTTTAGAATGGCATTTTGAAGCCCGGCGGCAAGGACATACCGGCGGTGACGGACGCCATTTTTTCTTTTTGTAACTCTTCGGCACGACGCACCGCATCGTTAAACGCGGCGGCGATCAAGTCTTCCAACATGTCTTTGTCGTCTTCCATTAAAGACGGGTCGATTTCTACGCGACGGCAGTTGTGCGCGCCATTAATGGTGATTTTCACTAGGCCTGCGCCTGATTCGCCGGTCACTTCCAATTGGGCAATTTCTTCCTGCATTTTTTGCATACGATCTTGCATTTGTTGGGCTTGTTTCATCAAATTGCCCAAACCGCCTTTTCCGAACATAAATTTTCTTCCGTTATTAAAAAGTTGAGTAAAAAAGTGCACGCATTTTAGCGAAAAATTTGCCGCTTGGAAACGATCAAATTTGATTGATAGGTTGTTCTGAAATTTTATCCGTATTATCATTGTGCCCTTTTTGGAGTTTCTGCATCATCCTCCGCGCAGTAATCCAAAGTCAATATTTACCTTTCGGAACCGTCGGCAACACCGACACGCAATACACCGTTTTCCATTGAAACGGTGCGTAGAATTTTGCGCCCGGATACCTGTGGTGTAAAAAACACGTAAATTTTTCACCGCACTTTTTACTGACGAGACAGAGAATATTATGGAAACCAGACACTACCTTAGTTTTGAAATCGCTTTCGTGGCGTTGCAACTGATGCTTTGGGTCTTCGCCCGCACGTTAAGCTGGATTTTTAATCTGAAGGAGAAAAAACGGCGTCGTCTCACCTTTTGGGTGTTTGTGATTCTGAATGCGGTGGTGTTAAGCGCGCCGTTACGCTTGTTTGCCGAAACCTTTATCGTGAGTGCGTTTACCCTCACGCTACTGCTTTTTTCCGGTTTCAGCAGTGTGATTGTCGGTGTACTTTATGTATTTTTTAAGAAATGGGAAAAAACGCTGAAATGGCTTTATCCGATCATCTTTCTCGGGTTTATCGGACTGGGCTTGTATAACGCCTATACACCTGTGGTGCGTCACTATCAGGTACATTTAGACAAACCAATGCAACCGCTACGCATCGGCATGGCAAGCGATACCCATTTGGGCAAGTTTTTCGGGGCACAACAGTTGGACAAACTCGCCGCCATTATGCAACGAGAGAAAGTGGATATTATCCTGCTGCCGGGCGACATTATGGACGATAACGTCAACGCCTATTTAGCGGAAAAAATGCAACCGCACTTAGCCAAACTGAGAGCGCCACTTGGCGTATATGCTACGCTTGGCAATCATGATTTTTTCGGCGATCAGGCGCGCATTGAGCGGGAAATTCGTAAGGCGGGCATTATTCCGTTGATGGACGAAAGTCTGGTGGTGGATAATCGTTTTGTGTTAATCGGGCGTAACGATGATTTGGTGACGGATCGCCCTTCTACGGCGCAGCTTCTAAAAAGCGTGGATACCAATCTGCCGATTATTCTGTTGGATCATCGCCCATCGGAAATTGAGCAGCACGCAAAATTGCCTATTGATATTCAGGTGTCGGGGCATGCCCATAACGGACAAATTTTCCCGGCAAATCTGATTGTGAAATTTATTTATCGTTTAAGCTACGGCTATGAGCAAATTAATGGTGGCCACTTTTTCGTGACCTCCGGTTACGGCTTCTGGGGTGTGCCGATGCGCTTGGGTTTGCAATCGGAAGTAATGATTATTGACGTGGTCGGAGGTTAAAAAGAACTATTCTCAAATCCGGGTTTCTGTGTATAATCTGAACGATTTTTTTAACATTAGGACTCGGAAATGAAAAACTTTTTTAAAGCGACCTTCGCTTCACTTCTCTTTATTGCTTCCACTCACGCCGGCGCGGTCACGGTGACCGACGCCAAAGGCGAATTTACTATTGATCAAACCCCGACCCGTGTTGTTGCGTTGGAATATTCCTTTGTGGACGCCTTGGCGCAAGTGGGTGTCAGCCCGGTGGGGGTTGCCGATGACAACAATAAAGAGCGCATTTTGAAAGAGATACGCGACAAAATCCAACCTTGGCAATCCGTGGGCACCCGCGCCCAACCGAGCCTTGAAGCCATCGCGGCGTTAAAACCCGATTTAATTATCGCCGATCCTTCCCGTCATACCGCCGTTTATGAAGAATTGAAAAAAATTGCGCCGACTATGATGTTTGATTCACGCCATGAAAGCTATCAGGAAAACCTCGAAACCGCACAGAAAATCGGTGATGTTGTGGGCAAAGGCGGAGAAATGAAGCTACAAATCAATAAGCATAACGAGTACATCGACAACATTGCCAAGAATATTAATGTGAAAGGGCAAAAGGGCGTATTCGGCACCTCCCGCGAAGATAAATTCAATTTACAAAACGACAACGGCTATGTTGCCAGCTTCTTGGGCGTACTGGGGTTCGAAACGCCTAAACTCCCGAACACCAATCAAGCTTTTGTGGAAATCAACCTAGAACAGTTAGTCATGGAAAAACCGGACTATATGTTTATCGCACATTATCGTCAGGAAAGTATTGCCCGCAAATGGGAAGCCGAACCGCTATGGCAAGCCATTCCTGCGGTAAAAACCAAACATGTGTTCAGCGTTGACTCCGACATGTGGGCGCGTGGACGTGGCATCACTGCCAGTGAAATCATGGCGAAACAAGTTGAACAATTTGTGAAGCAAAAATAATGTTGAACACCACTTTTCGTTGGGCTTTGCCCGTTTTAGGACTGGCTTTCCTGTTATGGGGAAGCCTGTTTTTATATTACCCCATTGAAATCGCGCCAATGGAGGCGATTCGGGCATTTTTCCCGAATGCCGATGATCTTGCCAAACTCACCGTGGTGGATTTGCGCTTTCCGCGTGCTTTAGTCGCCATCGCTTTAGGCGCCAATTTGGCGGTTGCAGGCGCATTGTTGCAAACCATCACCCGTAATCCGCTGGCTTCGCCCTCTTTATTAAGCGTCAACTCCGGCGCGAGTTTAGCCATGGTCACCGCCAGCGTATTAAGCCCGGCGGCGTTATCCGGTTATAGTGTCGCGTTGGTCGCCAGTGTCGGTGGCGGCATCAGCTGGTTTATCGTGATGCTCATTAGTAACGCTTGGCATGATAACAGCGGCGATCGCAGTCGCGTCATCCTCGCCGGGATTGCGGTATCCTTGCTATGCGCGGCACTGACCAAATTACTTCTGATTGTGGCGGACGATCATGCTTTCGGCGTGATGAGCTGGCTTGCTGGCGGCATTGCACACGCCCGTTGGAACGAATGGCATATTATCTGGCCTTTCTTAGTGCTTAGCGCGTTTTTCTGTCTTTTCTTCGCCAGCAAATTGAATTTGCTCAATTTAAGCGATGAATCCGCCCGTTCATTAGGGATTAATTTGTTTCGTTTACGCTGGTACGCCAACATTATGGCGCTCCTTATCGTCGGTTCGGCGGTAAGCGTTGCCGGTCCGGTCGCCTTTATCGGCTTACTGATTCCCCATTTGGCACGCTATTGGATCGGTTACGATCTGCGTAAATCCCTGCCGATGTCCATGTTACTTGGCGCGATGCTTATGCTCATGGCGGATACGGTCGCAAGAGCGGTCAATTTTCCGAGCGAAGTGCCTGCCGGCGCCGTATTGGCGCTTATCGGCGCGCCTGTTTTCGTGTTATTTGCCAAAGGAAGAAGCTGATGAAAAATACCGATCATAAATTCCGTTCCATCGGCTTTTACCTGCTTGCCTTCGTTGCGGTCATCATATTATTTGTCCTGAGTATCCGCCTCGGCACTTATACGCTGTCTTTTTCTGAAATCATCACCGCTTTCAACCCTGAAGATAAAAACTATTTCACCCTGATTGAATACCGACTGCCGCGTGCTTTACTGGCGATTTTTATCGGTGGTGCGTTAGCCATTTCCGGGGTGTTGGTGCAAAGTGTGGTGCGTAATCCGTTGGCATCACCGGATATTTTGGGCATTAACAACGCGGCGGGATTGGTTGCCGTCGCCATTTTAATCTTTTTACCGAACCTTGCCTTTTACTGGATCCCGCTGTTTGCCTTTATTGGCGGCGTGCTGTCCTTCATTCTCTTATGGGTTATCTGCGGCTTTAATTTTCGCCCGATTCGCATGGCGATTATCGGTGTGGCGATTTCCGCCTTATGGGCGGCGATCAGCCACTATGTGATGTTAACCAATCCCGTGGAAATCAACACGGCGATGCTATGGTTAACCGGCAGTTTGTGGGGCAGAAGTTGGACGTATGTGAACGTCGTGTTGCCTTGGTTATTAATCCTTCTGCCGTTGCCGTTCATTTTTTGCCGCGATCTGGACACCTTAGGCTTAGGCGAAAACAAAGCTTCCACTTTAGGTGTTCCTGTTAACAAAACGCAGATTTTGGTCTTAGTGTTGGCTGTTGCGCTGTCCACCACTGCCGTCGCCATTTGCGGGCCTATCGCTTTCTTAGGTTTAGTCGCACCGCACTTAGCACGCAAATTAGTGGGCGGACGTCACCGCACTTTATTGCCTGCCGCCTTATTAATCGGCGCCTTATTACTCCAAGTTTCCGATATTCTGGCACGAATCATTGATCCGCCCACAGAATTACCCGCAGGCATTCTCACCGCCATTATCGGCGCCCCTTACTTCTTCTACTTATTGATGAGAACGAAATAATGAGCATTGTGATCAATAACTTACAATTAGGCTATCAAGATAAAACGATCGTACATGATTTATCTTTGGAATTTCCGCATAACCAGGTTATCGCCTTAATCGGACCGAACGGCTGCGGCAAATCCACCACATTAAAAGCCGTCGCCCGTTTACTCAAACCGCGTACCGGCAACATTAGCCACAAAGGTTGCGATATTTGGCAAAAAACACCGAAAGAATATGCCAAAGAGCTGTCCTTTCTACCGCAACAGCATCTGGTTCCGGAAGGCATTAAAGTACGCGAACTGATCGCTTACGGTCGCTCGCCTTATTTAAATTTATGGGGCAAATTGAATGACAAAGATGAAGAACTGGTGACTTGGGCAATGGAACAAACGCACACTACCGAATTGGCGGAACAGTTGGTTTCCGACTTGTCCGGCGGTCAACAACAACGGGTATTTCTCGCCATGACTTTGGCGCAGGACGCCGAACTGGTGCTATTAGACGAGCCCACCACTTATCTCGATCTCAATCGTCAGGCGGAACTCATGGGCATGATGCGCCAAATGCAACAAAACGGCAAAACCGTGATCACCGTGCTGCACGATTTGAACCAGGCTTGCCGTTATTGCGATTATTTAGTGGTGCTCAAAGACGGCAACCTGATGGCAAAAGGCACACCGGACGAGGTGATGTCGGAACAATTGCTGAAAACCGTATTTGACTTGGATGTCATCATTCACCGCGATCCCGTCAGCCAAACGCCGATGTTTATTTTGAAATAACACAATAAAAGTGCGGTTGGAAAACATTTTATTTTTTGACCGCACTTTAGGCGTTATCAATAGCAAAAGAAATCACGTCTTTAATGCGCTCTGCACCCATGGCGATCATCAATAAACGATCTACACCAAGCGCCACGCCCGAACAGTTAGGAATGCCGGCTTGCAGCGCATCAAGTAAGCGCGTATCAATCGCCCGTGGCGGCAAACCCATTTTTTCCCGCAGATGATTATCCTGCTCAAAACGTCTTAATTGTTCGCGTGCATCGGCGAGCTCGTGGAAACCGTTAGCAAGCTCCAACCCTTTGTAATAAAACTCAAAACGTTCCGCCACCCGCAAATCCTCCGAGCTGATTTGCGCTAACGCCGCTTGACTGGCGGGGAAGTGGTACACCACCACCGGGCTTTCCTGCCCGATTTGCGGCTCCACTACAGCGCTAAAAAGAAATTGCAATAAGGTGTCGCGATTTTCCTCTTCCGCATTCATTAATTGGTATTTTTTCGCTTTTTCCACCAATTCAGAATGCTCTGCCGAGAGCGGATCCAAGCCCACGTATTGCTGAAATGCAAACTGATAGCTCATGCTTTCCGCCGGCGGACATTCCAGAATTTGTTGCAATAAATCATCCACCTCATTGATTAAACGGTACATATCAAAATGCGGGCGATACCATTCCAACATGGTAAATTCGGGATTATGACGATTGCCCGCTTCTTCGTTACGAAACACCTTGCCGATTTGAAATATCGGTCCGCTACCCGCCGCCAACAGGCGTTTCATGTGATATTCCGGGCTGGTGGAAAGCCACAACGTTTTGGACTGTTCGCCGAAAGGGGAAACGAATTCGGTGCTGAACGTGGCAAGATGAACATCCGTCACGCCAAATTCGCTCAAGATCGGCGTTTCTACTTCCAACAAGCCGCGATCGGTGAAAAATCGACGAATTTCCGCGATAAGTTTGGCGCGGGTAAGTAAATTTTTAATGGACGCCGTCGGCTGCCATTGTTCCTGTTCCAACATAAAAATGACCTTTTGTTCGGGGAAAATTTGGACCTATTCTAAAGCAAGTTAAAACGAATGCAAAAACGCCTTGAAAACTGACCGCACTTTTAGGCGTCATTCACTCATTTTTGCGTAATATCAAGAACAAAAAATAAACAACTCATTCTCCCTTCTAACTTTTTTGAGTTAGATCACGAAATTGTAACAAAATTGAGAAAAAAGGTTTTAATCACAAAAAATAATGGCAAAATGACACTACCCTAACAGTGCCAAAATCGCTTTGGTCTTTTTATTATTATCCCTTTACTTGGAGGAATATCGTGCAAACTGTTAACGTCGATATCGCCATTGTTGGCGCAGGTGGCGGTGGTTTACGTGCGGCAATTGCTGCAGCTCAAGCTAATCCAAATCTTAAAATTGCTTTAGTATCAAAAGTTTACCCAATGCGCAGTCATACTGTTGCGGCTGAAGGTGGTGCTGCGGCGGTTATTAAAGAAGAAGATTCCTATGACAAACACTTCCATGACACCGTTGCCGGTGGCGACTGGTTATGTGAACAAGACGTGGTGGAATATTTCGTTGAACATTCTCCGGTGGAAATGACCCAACTTGAACGTTGGGGTTGCCCTTGGAGCCGTAAAACCGACGGCGACGTGAACGTGCGCCGTTTCGGCGGGATGAAAATCGAACGTACTTGGTTCGCTGCCGATAAAACCGGTTTCCACCTACTTCACACCCTATTCCAAACCTCTATTCAATTCCCGCAAATCATCCGTTTTGACGAGCACTTTGTATTAGACATTTTAGTGGATGACGGCCATGCCCGCGGTATGGTAGCCATGAACATGATGGAAGGCACATTGGTGCAAATTAACGCTAATGCCGTGGTTATCGCCACCGGCGGCGGTTGCCGCGCATTCCGCTTCAACACCAATGGCGGTATCGTAACCGGTGACGGCTTATCCATGGCATATCGTCACGGCGTGCCGTTGCGTGATATGGAATTCGTGCAATATCACCCGACCGGTCTTCCGAACACCGGTATCTTAATGACTGAAGGTTGTCGTGGTGAAGGCGGTATTTTGGTCAATAAAGACGGCTACCGTTACTTACAAGATTACGGTTTGGGACCGGAAACACCGATCGGCAAACCGGAAAACAAATACATGGAATTGGGGCCGCGCGATAAAGTGTCTCAAGCCTTCTGGCAAGAATGGCGCAAAGGCAACACATTGAAAACCGCCAAAGGCGTGGATGTGGTGCATTTGGACTTACGTCATCTCGGTGAAAAATACTTACACGAACGTTTGCCGTTCATTTGCGAATTAGCGAAAGCTTACGAAGGCGTAGATCCTGCACAGGCACCGATTCCTGTGCGTCCGGTAGTGCACTACACCATGGGCGGTATTGAAGTTGACTTCAACAGCGAAACCCGCATTAAAGGCTTATTTGCCGTGGGCGAATGTGCCTCTTCCGGCTTACACGGCGCAAACCGTTTAGGTTCCAACTCTTTGGCTGAATTAGTGGTATTAGGTCGTGTTGCCGGTGAATACGCCGCGCAACGTGCCGTTGAAGCCGCGCCTGCCAACCAAACCGCAGTGGATGCACAAGCACAAGACATCGTTAAACGCTTGAACGCCTTATACGATCAAGAAGGCACCGAATCCTGGTCCGATATTCGTGATGAAATGGGTCAAGCCATGGAAGAGGGTTGCGGTATTTATCGTACCCAAGAAAGTATGCAACAAGCGGTGGATAAAATCGCCGAACTCAAAGAACGTTACAAACATATTCGTATTACCGACCGTTCCAGCGTGTTCAATACCAACGTGTTATACACCGTGGAATTAGGTTATATCCTGGATGTAGCACAGTCTATCGCCAATTCTGCCATTGAACGTAAAGAATCCCGTGGTGCGCATCAACGCTTGGATTACACCGAACGTGATGATGTGAACTACTTAAAACACACTTTAGCGTTCTATAACGAAAACGGCGCACCACGTATCGAATACAGCCCGGTGAAAATCACCAAATCTCAACCGGCGAAACGTGTTTACGGCGCGGAAGCAGAAGCTGCGGAAGCGGCGGCGAAGGCGAAAGAACAAGCTCAAGCAGGTAAGGAGTAATAACATGGCCGAACAATCAATCATGAACGTTGAAATTCTACGTTACAATCCTGAAGTCGATAAAGAACCGCACTTAAAAACCTATCAAGTGCCGTTCGACAGCCAAACTTCGTTGCTTGATGCGCTGGGCTATATTAAAGACAAACTTGAGCCGGAACTGTCCTACCGTTGGTCTTGCCGTATGGCGATTTGCGGTTCTTGCGGGATGATGGTCAACAACATTCCGAAACTGGCGTGTAAAACTTTCCTGCGTGACTACAGCGGTCATATGCGTATTGAACCGCTTGCCAACTTCCCGATTGAGCGCGACCTGGTAGTTGACCTAAGTCACTTCATTGAAAGTCTGGAAGCCATTAAGCCTTACATTATCGGCAACAAAATGCCGGAATTGGACGGCAAACCGCATCCGTCTAAAGAATTGGCAAAAAGCCGTACCAAACAAACACCGGCGCAGTTGGAAAAATACCGTCAGTTCTCCATGTGTATCAACTGCGGTCTATGCTATGCCGCGTGCCCGCAATTCGGTTTAAATCCGGAATTCGTCGGCCCTGCCGCCTTAACCTTGGCACACCGTTATAACTTAGATAACCGTGACCACGGCAAAGCGGAACGGATGAAAATCATGAACGGCGAAAACGGCGTGTGGTCCTGTACCTTCGTCGGCGCCTGCTCCGAAGTTTGTCCGAAACATGTAGGACCTGCTACCGCCATTAACCAAGGTAAATTAGAAAGTGCGAAAGACTATCTGATTTCCATGCTTAAACCGAAAGCATAAGGGGAGAGATTATGACTACAACAGTAACTAAACGTAAAAAATACGTCCGTGAAATCACCCCGACTTGGTGGAAAAGTTGGGATTTCTACAAATTCTATATGCTACGCGAAGCCACCGCACTGCCAACCGTTTGGTTCAGTTTAGTGTTGCTTTACGGCGTGATTTGTTTGAGTAAAGCGGACGGCTTTGTCGCCGGCTTCATTCCGTTTCTGCAAAATCCGATTGTAGTGATTCTGAACATCATCTCGCTTGCTGCTTTATTACTGCACGCCGTGACCTTATTTGACATGACCGGCGAAGTGATGTCGGGTAGCACCGGATTACCGCCGACACTCATCAAAAACGCGTTACGCGGATTATTCGCCGCCGTCACCGTATTGGCTTTAGTTTTAGTATTTATCTAGGGGGAAGACATGGTTAATCAAAATCCAAAACGTTCAAACGAACCACCTGTATGGTTAATGTTCAGTGCGGGCGGCATGGTGAGCGGCCTTGCTTTCCCGGTGTTGATCCTCATCATCGGCTTGCTCTTGCCTTTCGGCTTAGTCAGCCCTGATAACATCATCGCCTTCGCCCATCACTGGTTCGGTAAATTGGTCATTCTTGCCCTCACCATTTTCCCGATGTGGGCAGGCTTACACCGCGTCCATCACGGTATGCACGACATCAAAGTGCACATCCCTGCCGGCGGATTTATTTTCTACGGTTTGGCAACACTTTATAGCGTCATCGTGCTGTTCGCCGTGTGTAATATCTAGTCCGAACGATAACAAAAAAACGCCCTCAATGCAGGGCGTTTTTTATTTCCTTCTCATTTCCCAGTACATAAAAATTCAATCCGTACAGATAACGTACAATAAATCCTTATATTTTATGTGACTTCAATCACAAATCCTTTAAAAAGTCATTTACCAATCAACATTCCAGTTATATTTTGTTAACAATTAAATAACAAAAGGAGTCTTTTTATGCAATTCACATTATCCAAACAATATAGTCCCCTGCGCCAAGCCATTACGGCAAACTATCGCTTAGATGAAAAAAGTGCGGTGGATTCTTTGGTTAAAACATTGGATTTTTCTCCCGAACAAGAACAACGAATTACTGAAAATGCCATTAAATTAATCAAAAAATTACGCCAACTTAAACAAAAACAATATGGCGCAGATGCCTTAATGCAAGAATTTTCCTTGAGTAGCGAGGAGGGTGTCGCCTTAATGTGTTTGGCTGAAGCCTTATTACGTATTCCGGATGCGCAAACCCGCGATGATTTGATTTATGAAAAATTACAAGAAGGTAACTGGAAATCCCACATCGGCAATTCGAATTCTTTCTTTATCAATGCAGCAAGTTATGGCTTGCTCTTTGGTAAAAAAATCAGTGAAAACCTTGATGAAAAAAGTTTATCTAATGCACTAAGCCGCAGTTTTTCCCGTTTGTCCGCGCCAATTATGCGCATGGCAATCGTGAAATCTATGCGTATTTTAGGGAAACAATTCGTCACCGGCGTCACCATGCAAGACGCGTTAAAAAATATTAAACCGCGTTATGAAAAAGGCTTCACTTTCTCTTTTGATATGCTGGGTGAAGCGGCAATGACCGAAGCGGATGCCCAACGCTATTTCAACGATTATTTACACGCCATCGAAGAAGTCGGCAAAGACGCTGCCGGTCGGACGATTTATAACGGCAACAGCGTTTCCGTAAAACTTTCGGCGATTCATCCTAAATATAGCCGCTCCAAATATGATCGCACAATCAATGAGCTCTATCCGCGCTTGAAAGCCCTTTTCTTATTGGCGAAAAAATACAACATCAGTATCAATATTGATGCGGAAGAAGCCAACCGTTTAGAACTTTCCCTCGATCTCGTGGAAAAATTGTTGGATGAGCCGGAATTAAAAGGCTACAAAGGCATTGGTTTCGTGGTACAGGCTTACTCCAAACGTTGCCCGTTCGTGCTCGATTATTTAATCAATTTAGCCCGTGAAAAACAAGGTTACTTAATGATTCGTTTGGTAAAAGGCGCCTATTGGGACAGCGAAATCAAATGGGCACAAACCGACGGTTTGGACGGCTTCCCGCTTTACACCCGCAAAAATCACACCGATATTTCTTACATTGCCTGCGCGAAAAAACTCTTGGCGGCGCAAGATATGGTTTACCCGCAATTTGCCACTCACAACGTGCAAACCATGTGCACCATTTATGAATTGGGACAAGGCAAACAATTCGAATTCCAATGTTTGCACGGCATGGGGGAAAGCCTGTACGACAACATCGTCGGCAAAGACAATTTCGATCGCCAAGTTCGGGTTTATGCCCCGGTGGGAACCCATGAAACCCTGTTGGCTTATCTCGTCCGTCGCCTGTTAGAAAACGGCGCGAACTCCTCTTTCGTACACCAACTGGTGGATGAAAATATTCCGGTGGAACAACTTGTCACCCCGCCGTGGAAACTTTATGCCAAATCTCTCGGCGAGCCGAATAAATTCGTACTCAAGCCATTGGAATTATTCAAAAATCGTAAAAATTCTGCCGGTTTCGATCTGAGCAATGAATTGGAATTAGCAAGATTAGAACAAGCGCTGAATGCCGCACAAATTGAAAATGCGGCCTCCTTAACCGCATTTGAAAATGTGGAAAATGCGCCGGCACATCAAGTAATTAACCCGGCAAATCTTAGTGAAACCGTCGCCGAAGTGGCGTTTTTAGCCGTAAACCAAGCAGAAAAAGTCTTTGTCGCAGCCGACAACGAACAATGGAAAGCCAAAAGTGCGGTGGAAAAAGCCAATGTTTTACGCAAGGCAGCCGATTTGTATGAAGAACACTTCGGCTTGTTAATGAAATTAGCTGTGGTTGAAGCAGGCAAAACCTTGCCGAACGCTATTGCCGAATTGCGTGAAGCCGTAGATTTCTTACGTTATTACGCCGTGCAGTTGGAACAACTGGCAGCCCAAAATCATCTTGCCGAGCCACGCGGCAAAGTACTTTGTATTTCCCCATGGAACTTCCCGCTGGCGATTTTCACCGGTCAAATTGCTGCCTCTTTAGCCGCCGGCAATGCGGTGATTGCCAAACCGGCAGAACAAACCTCATTAATCGCTTATGCGGCAGTGAAACTATTGCATCTTGCCGGCGTGCCGAAAGAAACGCTACAACTGGTTTTAGGTGCGGGGGATTTAGGCGCGGCGCTGGTGCAACAAGCCTTTGACGGTGTGGTATTTACCGGTTCCACCGAGGTTGCCAAACTCATTGAGCAACGTTTAACTTTGGCAGATAACGATCCGGTGCTGATTGCCGAAACCGGCGGTCAAAACGTACTGGTCGCCGACTCTTCCGCCCTTCCGGAACAAGTGGTTGCCGACGTTCTTAGCTCTGCCTTCGACTCTGCCGGTCAACGTTGTTCGGCGTTACGGATTTTGTTGCTACAAGAAGAGGTATCGGATCATTATTACAACATGATCACCGAAGCCATTAAAGAATTCAGCCTTGGCGATCCGCGCTTACTGGAAACCGACATTGGCCCGGTCATTGACGAAGAAGCCAAACAAAATCTGGAAAACCACAAGGCAACCATGCGCAAAGTTGCCCGCTCCTATGCAGAAATCGACACGCCGACACAAGGGCATTTTGTCGCTCCTGCCGTTTATTTGTTGGATAACTTGGATCAATTACAACGTGAAGTCTTTGGTCCGATTCTACACGTGGTGCGTTATCAAAAAGACAACTTGGTGAATGTGCTCAATGCCGTCAACGAAAAAGGCTATGCCTTAACCGGCGGTTGCCACAGCCGCATTCGCAAACATATGGATATCGTAGAACAACATTTGAACTGCGGTAACTTCTATATCAACCGCAACATCGTGGGCGCTGTAGTCGGTGTTCAACCGTTCGGCGGACACGGATTATCCGGCACAGGCCCAAAAGCGGGCGGAGAATTCTACCTTCAACGCCTCACCCGAACCCCTCGGTATTACAGCCAATTCGGTGATGAAAATACCTTAGGAACCGCGCAACCGGTGTTAGAAAGTATTACCGGTGAGCGCAACTCATTAGCTTATCTACCGTGCGAAATCGCCATTTTAAACGGTGACTTGGAGACTTCTGAAAAAGCCGCGGAAAAATTGCTGGCCAAAGGTTTTCGCATTTTAGTGGAACCGCAACATCCACTAGCCGCCAAAACCAAACCGGGCATCCGCGTAGATACCCAATTAGGTCGCTGTCAAAAAGGCATTTATTTGACCGCACTTGATAAAGCAAAACGTCAATGGTTGGCGGAAAACAGCAAAGCCATTTTCAAATGCTATGACTGGCAACACACGCAGGATTTACTGCCATTGTATGATGAATTTTCACGTAGTTATAACACGACTGCGGCGGGTGGAAATACCTCATTAATGTCCTCACAAGAACAATAAAAGGAGTATTTTATGCAAATTTACATCACCTTTGGCCTCTACCTGGCGATCATTTTAGGCATCGGTTTATATGCCTACCGTTCCACCCAAAACTTCGATGATTATATTTTGGGCGGACGAAAAATGGGGAGCTTTGTGACTGCCATGTCCGCCGGCGCATCGGATATGTCCGGCTGGTTGTTAATGGGGTTACCCGGCGCCATCTTCCTTTCTGGGCTTTCCGAAGCCTGGATTGCCGTAGGCTTGACCATCGGTGCCTACATGAACTACCGCGTAGTGGCAGGACGTTTACGGATTTTCACCGAAAAATACAGCAACGCCTTAACCTTACCGGAATTCTTTGCACAACGTTTCCCGCGTCAGAAAAAAGCATTAAAAATTATTTCCTCCGCCATTATTTTGTTCTTCTTCACCATTTACTGCGCCTCAGGCGTCGTGGCGGGGGCAAAATTATTCCAAAGCTTACTCGGCTTGGAATATTCCACCGCACTTTGGCTGGGCGCGTTGGCAACCATCACTTACACCTTTATCGGGGGTTACTTGGCGGTGTCATGGAGCGACACCATTCAAGCGTCATTAATGATTTTCGCCTTGATTTTAGCGCCGGTAATGGTCTTGCTGAATATCAGCTGGGATGAAATCACCCTGTCATTGGAAGCCAAATCTGCCATGAGCGGCATCCCTTATAGCAATTGGCTACACAATGTTTCCGGTATCGGCGTGGTTTCCGCATTGGCTTGGGGCTTAGGCTATTTCGGACAACCGCACATTCTCGCCCGTTTCATGGCGGCAGACTCCGTGGCGTCTCTTGAAAAAGCCCGTCGAATCGGGATTACTTGGATGTTCCTCTGCCTTGGCGGCGCCGTTGCCGTCGGCTATTTCGGTTTGGCCTACTTTACCGCGCAAAACATTGAGTTAGCCAATGCCGAAGCGGTGTTCATCGAATTAACCAAAGTCATGTTCAATCCTTGGGTTGTCGGTATCGTGTTATCCGCGATTCTCGCTGCGGTCATGAGTACCCTCTCCGCCCAATTATTAATGTGTTCCGCCGCTATCACCGAAGACTTCTACAAAGGCTTCTTCCGTAAAGGCGCATCAAGTAACGAACTAGTCTGGGTCGGTCGCTTAATGGTGTTATTCATTTCCGTGGTAGCGATTGTTATCGCACAAGACCCGAATTCCAAAGTCATGGGCTTGGTGTCTTACGCTTGGGCAGGTTTCGGAGCGGCATTCGGGCCGGTGGTAATCCTCTCCTTGTTCAACCGCAACATCAGCTCCAAAGCGGCACTTTGGGGTATGCTGTCCGGCGCCGTCACCGTGGTGGCTTGGAGCCCGTTAATGAAATATTTAGGCTGGGAAGACTTGGCGCAATTATATGAAATCATTCCGGGCTTCTTAGTTTGCTCCTTCATCACCATCACCTCTTCCGTCTTTGCGCCGGTTCACCCACAAGTGGTGCAACAATTTGACGAGGCATTAGCCGAGTTTGAATCAAGACGCTAAAAAGTGCGGTGGTTTTTATGAATGTTTTAGGGCGGAATTTCCGCCCTTATTTTATGAGGATTTTTTCCTTGCTTTCGCAGAGTCCATTATGAATATAACAGCACCAAAAATCAGCATAAACGTGAGACAAAATACAGAAAAAAGCATTGGATAACTCATCCAATAATAATTTTGTTCGGCAGATTTAAAAGAGATGGGGCTGTCCGTTGTTATAACAACCTTTTTGCCTTGTAATTTAGGGCTGACTTTGCTTACCTTAGCACGCCATTTATTAAATCCCGGCGTCTCAATAAAACTGCATTCAATCGCCTCTTTCCCGCCAAATTGCTGAGGAATATCTAAACCATCACTACCAAACAATATACGGCTAGAGTATTCATTGACGGATGGTAACGCCTCCATTAAGCAACGTTTTCCATTTAAAGAGATCTCTAACTCAATCGGCTCGCCCGGTTCATCAAACAAAACCGGCTCTTCCAGTATTTCCCGTAGTGCGCGCGCCGGACCGTTTTCTTCTTTTTTATCTCTCATACTATCCCAATCGCCCATATCCTTTTGCGTCACGTTATGTGATAGAGATGAGTCAAAATCAAGCACTATTGATTTAGTATCCGTTGTAAACGGTCTCCAAACCAACCAACTTTCCGAATGATTTTTTTCTAAAATAAGCGGTGTCTCCGAACCATTGCATGCCGAATAATACACGCCTAAAAAAGCACTAAATATAGAGACACCAAACCACCAAACTTTCCATTTTCTTTGCATTTATTATCCTTTTATTGATGACACACCGGTATTAATCATGCTTAACCTGCACCACCCAACAATTATGAATCTGCTTATTACGCTCAAAATCTAACGGCAAGGTTTTAGCGGAAGTTTCCACCGCACTTAGCCCCAAGGCGTCTAAACCGTCAAAATCCATTCTGAAGCCGCGTTTATTATTCGAAAACACAATCGTGCCGTTCGGACGCAAGATACGTTTTAAATTCGTCATCAACTTAATATGATCCCGTTGCACGTCCCAGCTGTCTTCCATGCGTTTGGAATTGGAAAATGTCGGCGGATCCACAAAAATCAAATCGAACTGGCGATCGCATTTTTCCAGCCATTGCAGGCAATCTGCCTGAATGAGTTTATGTTGCTTGCCTTCAATGTCGTTAAGCAATAAATTTTGCTCCGCCCAGTTAAGATAGGTGTTTGACATATCCACGGTGGTGGTGGATTTCGCACCGCCCAGTGCCGCATGGACCGTTGCCGATCCCGTGTACGCGAACAAATTCAGAAAATCCTTACCCTGCGCCATTTCACCCAGCATTTTGCGGGTCAGGCGATGATCTAAGAACAAGCCTGTGTCCAGATAATCCGTCAGGTTCACCCACAACTTCGCGCCGTATTCACTCACATAAAAATACTCGCCTTTGTTCGCCAGTTTTTCATATTGATTCGTGCCTTTTTGCTTTTGGCGCACTTTCAAAATCAATTTATTGGTTTCCACGCCCGTGACGTTCAAGGTGGCACTCACCGCATCCAACAAGCGCTGGCGGGCTTTGTTTTCATCGATATTTTTCGGCGCGGCATATTCCTGCACCACAATGTGATCGGCATAACGATCCACCGCCAAATTGTATTCCGGCAAATCCGCGTCATATAAGCGATACGCGTCCAGCCCTTGCTGTTTTGCCCATTTTTCGATTTTCTTGCTATTTTTTTGCAGGCGGTTGGCAAAATCCACCGCCACTTCAGAGGAAGAAGTGCGGTCAAATTCAGCGGCGTTTTCCACCGCACTTTGCTCTGCCCGTTCGGCAATTTGATAGTTTTTCTGCACGCAATCCAACGGACCGTTTTTCGCTTTGAACTGACGATGGGAACGTAAACGAAGGCAATCTAATAAGCTTGGTTCACCGCTGAAAATAGACGCGTTCCAGCCGGCGAATTGTTGTTTCAAACGTTGCCCGAACACCGAATACAAGGCAATCAGCGCCGGCGTTGTGCCCAAACGTTCGCCGTACGGCGGGTTACAAATGACCGTTCCCACCACATTCGGACTTGGATTTTTTATCGCCGCCACATCGCCCTGTTGCCATTGCATCAAATGCGCTACGCCGGCATTTTTAGCGTTTTGTTTGGCTTTTTGCAACACCCGATGATCTAAATCGAAGCCGTAAAAGTGCGGTGGATTTTCACGTTGTTTTTCCGCTTCCGCCAGCGCTAAAGCGTCTTCTTTAACCTTTTCCCACGCGGCAGGATTATGCCCCAGCCAAAAATCAAAGCCCCAATGCAAGCGGTATAACTGCGGCGCGATTTGCGCTTCCATTTGTGCTGCTTCAATCAGCAACGTGCCGGAACCGCACATGGGATCCACCAACGGCGTACCTTTCTGCCAACCGGAACGCAACACAATCGCCGCCGCCAACGTTTCACGCAACGGCGCTTTGCCGGTGTCTTCCCGATAACCGCGCATGTGCAACGCATCGCCGCTTAAATCCAATGAAAGCACCACTTCATCACGGTTAAGATAGGCATGAATACGAATATCCGGCTGTGCTTTGTCCACGCTCGGGCGGGCGCGTCCATGGCGTTCAAAATAATCCACGATGCCGTCCTTCACGCGCATGGCGCCGAATTGAGTGTGGCGAATTTCTTGATTTGTGCCGTTAAAATCCACGAAAAAGTGGACTTTTTCATCAAAATAGTCCAACCAATTCACGCCCACCACGGCGGAATACAAATCCAAGTCGCTGAACACCTTGGCTTGCACAATAGGCAATAAAATGCGCGAACTCAAACGGCTCCAAAGCAAAGTGCGATACAGGGTTTCATCGTCCGCCCAATAATGCACGCCGCCCTGCGCCACTTTGGCATCGTGCGCGCCTAATTCGGTTAGTTCGGATTTCAAAAGTTCTTCAAATCCACGGGCTGTGGTGGCAAAAAGTTGTTTCATAAGGTCTCAAATATGTAGAAAAAATTGGCGGGATTATAGCAGTTTTGGCGGGCAAATACGTTGAAGTGCGGTGGATTTTGCAGATATTTTAAATTCATCGCGAAAACTGACCGCACTTTTTAGACGACAAAGTAGGAAATCAGATTTGCGCCATTAACCAATCCCGAAACAAGCAGATTTTCTTCCGCTGGCAATGCTCGGGGCGGTACACCAAATAATACGCCAGCCCGGCAATACAATCTAAATCGGGGAACAGGCGAATCAATCTGCCAGCAGCCAAATCATCCGCCGCCATCACGCTACGTGCCAACGCTACGCCTTGCCCGTCAATGGCGGCTTGCAACACGGCAGCAGAGTTATTAATACGCAATCCTTTCACCGGCACAGACATAGCAAGGGAAAGATTTTCTTTAAACCAATCGTTCCAACCTAAGAAGCCACTTTCAGTCGGCATAGAAAGATCGTGGATTAAAGGTTGGTGGAGTAAATCTGTGGGCTTTTCAATCTTATGTGAGGCTAAAAATTGTGGCGAACAAACAGGAAACAACCGCTCTTCCAGCCATTTTTCTGCGGCAACATTTTCCCATTCCCCTTTTCCGTAACGAATGCCAATATCTACATTTTCTGTCAAAAAATCCACTGCTCTTGCGTTAGTGTTGAGCATAATTTCCAGCTCCGGATACACGCTCTGAAATTGCTCCAATCTTGGCAGTAGCCATTTGCCGGCAAAGGCGGGGCTAACGGTCACGTTCAGCACATTGTTGTCCGATTTGGATTTGAGTTTTTCCAACCCAAACCCTAAACGATCAAAACCGGCTTGAATATCGCCGATGGCAAGTTCGGCGATTTCGGTCGGAATCAGACGCGCTTTGCCGCCTGTCTGCCGCACAAATAACGGCTGCCCCAAGTATTCCTCAAGACTTTTTACCAACTGCCCCACGGCAGCCGGCGTGACACTTAATTCTTCTGCCGCCGCCGAAAAACTTTGGCGACGATACGCCACTTCAAAGGCTTGCAGGGCGTTGAGGAAGGCGATTTTCATTTTGTTCTTCCTTACCTAGGGTAACAAGTTACCCACAGATTTTATTCGACGCTGATTATAAATAATTTCTTTACATCATCTAAAGTTTTCATCCGTTGTGAGTATATCACACACTCCCTACAATACTCCCATCAAACCAACCGCACTTTTCATCAACGACAGGAGAAAACCATGGCTTACTTACAAATTACCTTATTTATCAACCCGGAAAACCGCCCTGCTGCCGCAGCGGTATATCAAAAATACAAAGCGCCGTTTTTGCAAACCATTGCCGGCGCCACATCCAAAGAGCTTTTAGTGCGAGAGGAAGACGTGCAAGTGTTGCACGGCTTTGATTCGACTGAGCACGCCAAAGCCTATTTGGAAACGGATTTATTCCAAAACGACGTCGTGCGTGAACTTGGTCCGTTGTTTGCTCAAGCACCGGATATCCGCATTTATGATGTAGCCTAAAAAGTGCGGTCGGTTTTGAAGGCGTTTTTCTTGCCGACCGCTCACCTCCTTCAGAAGAATTTATGCTAAAAACCTCCGTTCCTTTTCATCTCTTTCGCCAAGTGCTGATCGTCGTCGGCAGCCTTGTACTTTGCGGAGTGCTACTTGGTTATTTTATTTCTCCCAAGTGGTTTATATTAAGCGGCATTATCGGCATTGGTATGGTATTTTCCGGCGTATCGGGATTTTGTAGCCTATTGAAAATCTTGCCTCTTTGCCCTTGGAATAAAAAATAGACAATATCATTAGCGTTATCTACAAATACATCAAGTATTAACTCAAATAGAAGACTACGATATGCGCGAGACGAATTGAGGCGATATTAAAGAATAACTTATAAGCATTAAGTCTGATTAGATATTAAGCGAACAGACGGATTTTTACCCTAAAGTGCGGTGGAGTTCGAAAACATTTTCAGACTGATCACTCTTTTTTATTCAATAAACATCAAATCCATCATAAATATATTGCATTATCAATATCCTATCCATTTACTTTGTTATTGTTTTTGATATTATTTCGCCCGTCATAAATCATGACTATAATTCCCTTTATTTTTATTAAGTTATAATTAAGGAAGCCCTAATGAAAAAATTCAGTCTTTCTATTTTGGCAGTAGTAACTGCTTTTAGCCTATCTGCTTGTTCATCAAACGGTAGCGACTCAAATAATAACGCAATTACCCAGCCTAATCCGCCTGCCCAAACCGGTAATCAAGTCACCCAGCCTACAACACCAAATCAAACCAATAATCAGGTCGCTCAACCAACAGCGCCGAACCAAACGAACAATCAGGTAACACCTACTCCTACAAATCAGGTCAATAACCAAATCGTACAACCGCAACCTCCGGCTCAACCAAGCGATCCAAGTGCAAAAGTAGAAATTGTCACTATCACAAACACCGGGAAATATAACGGTGTGGCTTACGAATTTGACATCCTCCCCGCCCTAAAGGACGGGGATTCCTACTAGCTCCCCCGCTTTGCGTGGGCTACTCTCGGTGGGTTC
>NZ_NRCJ01000020.1 GCF_003129965.1 Aggregatibacter kilianii
TATTCCCGCCGGTTTAACAATATTGATGAATTAGAACGGGCAATACATGACTATATTCGTTATTATAACGAGGAACGCATTAAGCCTAAGTTAAACAATTTGAGCCCTGTGCAATACAGAGCTCAATATTTAACTGAAGTTTAGTTATCTGTCCAACTTTTGGGGAGCAGAGCACTTTTATGCCACTAACTCCGTTTGCATGTAAGTTAAGCGATCAATGTCGGTGATGAAGCGGCTGAGATCCTGCTCTTCAGGTTTATGGATGTAAGCTACCTCACCTAGCAATGGGGCGTCCACTTTTTGTTTTAGCGTTTCGATAACTTCGGCGTAATGTCCTAAACCGGGATTGATTCGGTTTGCTACCCAGCCTAATAACGGTAAGCCTCGCTCAAGAATAGATTGCACGGTTAATAAGGTGTGATTAATGCAACCTTCTTTGATACCCACCACTAGAACCACCGGCATTTTTTGCTCGTAAACCCAATCGGCAAAGCTGTAATCTTTATTAATCGGCGTGAGCCAACCAAAAGCACCTTCAACCAAAACAGATTGGTAGCGTGAAGATAAACGCGCCAGATCTGCGTTGAGTTTGCTAATTTTCACGCGTTTGCAACTTTCATTCAGAATGGGCATGGAATGCAAGAAAGTATAGCTGTTTACGTCCTCATAACGCACTTTTTCTTTAGTGCTGTTGATTAACGTTAATACATCCGGGTTATCTTTGGCATCGTAATCGCCCGGCGTCTGCGTTTGATGATCGGGATAAATTACGTCTTCTTGCCCGAATGCAATGGGCTTATAACCGACTACTTGGATGCCGATTTTTTGTAAAGCCTGCATAATGGCTCGGCTGACGACGGTTTTGCCGACATCGGTGTCTGTTCCGGTAACAAAAAAACTGCTCATTGTATTCCCCTTCTCATAATATGGGCTAAATTCTAAAGGAAATTCCAATGAGCAATATTGAGCTAAAACAAAATTTTAGAAATTTATGCTGTTTTCTTCGCTTTTTATTAAAGAAGTCAGCAAACTTCCATCATAAATGCCTTGCTTAATCGCTGAAGCTGCGACAATCGGGCTATTCCACTCATATTTGCCTGTAATCACCGAAACTTCGCCGATGTTATCCGGTAAATATAATTTTAATTTACGGTTAAGCTGTTCGAGTAGCAAATCTTTCAGTTGCAATAGGCTGGAGTTAAGCATAACCCTACGGGCTGAAAAAATATGAACCAGATTCATTAAAATATACGCCAAGCAATCGGTAATATGCTCCAAAATCCGCAAGGCATTTTTATCCTTCAATTGAACCTGTTCACATAGAAAGTTAATTTTATCGGAATTATTGCCGAACACATTATTGGGATAAAGCGCATCGACAAACTGTGCAATAGCCCGATGCGTGATTTGGTGTTGCACCTGATAGCGTTCAATTTCAGGTAAATCGTGATTAATAAGCGCCTGTAATTCATTTAATCGCGGCACAATTAAATGATTAATGTTGATTTTGTCCTGCTCCCGACTAAACAACAGCTCGCCTTTTGATAAAACACTTAAATTAATTTCGTCATCCAACTGCAAAAACAATACGTCATCGCAGTTAATCACGTTCCCCAAGGTGGACTCCGCCAATAGCCAGGTTTTGAAATATTCGGCGATCAAAATAGGAATGTTGAAATAAGGAGTAAATAAAGATTTTAAATCCAAAGGAGTAAACTGCTTGCGCCCGAGCTTAATCAGATGCCCGTTTTTATCCAGCTCGCCGCCCACCGTGACAGAAAAAGTTATCGGGCGGGCAAGAGAGAGGCTTTCTGCCAAAAATTGTTTTACGCTTCTTACTAAAAATTTATCCAAGTGTTTTAAGTCATTTTTTAGCAAAGGAAAAACACTTTGTTCAATAATTACGCCATCCAATTCACTTAAAATAATTTCAAAGCGATCTTCCATTAAGGTGGCGCACAATGCCTGCCAATAAAAAGGCGAAACACACAAAGCAATGGCCGGGCGCCCGCGATTGTCGGTATTTCTTGAGGTTTTCTCCATAATCAGGCGTTTTTCAATAAGAGAGCGACTCAACGAAGTAATAGACGCCGGCGCTAAGCCGGAAAGTTTGGAGAGTTCAATGCGTGAAATTTCTTCAAATTGTTCGATGAGACGATAAATTTTACCAAGTTGAACCAGGCGTGATGGGGTTTTATCTTCCTTTTTCATTAAATCATTCCATATTTTTTATAAATAATTCATTTAATAAAATTATTTATACCAGTTCGTTACTTTTACTCAAGGAATTTACGTTAAATCTGTGCCCCTTGTCACAAAAATAAAAACTTCCGATAGATTTTGGCAATTTTTCTAACTTGAGGTAAACTAATCCGGTTTTCAAAAAATGTATTGATTTTGAGGTATATATGACAAAAATTGCATCAATTGTAGATGTGCTGCAAGGCAAAATTGCAATTGGCGAAAAAGTGACTGTGCGTGGTTGGGTGCGCACCCGTCGCGATTCCAAAGCAGGCCTATCTTTCCTCGCCGTTTATGACGGCTCTTGCTTCGCCCCCATCCAAGCTATCGTAAATAATGACATCGAAAACTATGAAGCCGAAGTTTTGCGCCTAACCGCAGGCTGCTCCGTGATTGTAACCGGCACGCTGGTGGAATCCCCGGCGGAAGGCCAGGCGGTTGAACTACAAGCGGAAAAAGTGGAAGTAACCGGCTGGGTAGAAGAGCCGGAAACCTACCCGATGGCGGCAAAACGTCACTCCATCGAATATTTACGCGAAGTGGCGCATTTACGCCCGCGTACTAATATTATTGGTGCGGTTGCCCGCGTGCGTCATTGCTTAGCACAGGCAATTCATCGTTTCTTCCATGAACAAGGTTTTTATTGGGTCGCTACCCCGTTAATTACGGCGTCTGATACGGAAGGTGCAGGCGAAATGTTCCGTGTTTCCACGTTAGATTTGGAAAACTTACCGCGTACCGACAAAGGTGCGGTGGATTTTAGCCAAGATTTCTTCGGTAAAGAATCTTTCTTAACGGTTTCCGGTCAGCTAAACGGCGAAACTTACGCTTGTGCATTAAGTAAAATCTATACCTTCGGTCCGACATTCCGCGCCGAAAACTCCAACACCACCCGTCACTTGGCGGAATTCTGGATGATTGAGCCTGAAGTGGCTTTCGCCACGCTCGCCGATAACGCAAAACTTGCCGAAGACATGTTGAAATACGTTTTCCGTGCTGTGTTAACAGAACGTCGCGATGATTTAGAATTCTTTGCCAAACACGTTGACGGTGATGTCATTAATCGTTTGGAGCGTTTTATTAACTCTGATTTCGCCCAAGTAGATTACACCGATGCCATTGAAATTTTATTGAAATCCGGCAAAACCTTTGAATTCCCGGTTTCTTGGGGTATTGACCTTTCTTCCGAACATGAACGCTATTTGGCGGAGGAGTATTTCAAATCCCCTGTTGTAGTGAAAAACTACCCGAAAGACATTAAAGCCTTCTATATGCGTTTAAATGACGACGGCAAAACCGTTGCGGCAATGGACGTATTAGCACCGGGAATTGGTGAGATCATCGGTGGCTCACAACGTGAAGAACGTTTAGATGTGTTAGATAAACGCATGGAAGAAATGGGCTTAAATCCGGAAGATTATTGGTGGTATCGTGATTTACGCCGTTATGGCACTGTGCCGCATTCCGGTTTTGGTCTAGGCTTTGAACGTTTAATTGTTTATGTGACAGGGTTACAAAATATTCGTGATGTGATCCCGTTCCCACGGGCACCTCGTAACGCGAATTTCTAAATTCATTACTAAAACAAAAATCGCCTTGCTATTCAAACAAGGCGATTTTTTTATATCAGTAAAAACACTTTAAGAAACAACCGCACTTTTGAGGTTTCAGGTAACAAAAAAGATACCAAAGTGCGGTATCTTTTTTTAGTGTTTTTTTAATTTGGTGACCGAACGGCTATTTGATAATGCGTAAGTGAGAGGTAGATTTTTTCTCTGTGCTTTTTGGCTTTTCAGTTTTATCCACCACATGCTCAAAACTTGTCGGTTGTTCTTCAGTTTGCTCCGGATGATCATAAGCGACTTCCGGTTCAAACATCACGCCGTCACCATTCTCTCGAGCATAAATTGCTAAGGCGGCGCCAAGGGGGATATAAATATCTTGTGGCACACCACGAAAACGTGCGTTAAATTGAATAAAATCATTGGTCAACTGCAGGTTTCCGGTGGCATTAGCAGACAAATTCAACACGATTTGCCCGTCTTTGACATACTCTACCGGTACTTTCACGCCCCAGTAAGTAGCATCCACCACTAAGTACGGCGTGAAGTCATTATCAATTAACCAATCGTAATAAGCCCTTAATAAATAAGGGCGTTTTGGGGATGATTTATATTCCATTCAATGACCTATTATTTCTCATCCATTAAATTTTTCGGTGCCAATTCGCCTACAGATTGCAGGAAAGAATCACGTTCAAACACACGGGACATATAGGCTTTAATCGCTTTGCTGCCTGCGCCGGTGAACTCCACACCCAGCTCCTGCATACGCCATAATAACGGTGCTACATAGCAGTCGATTAAACTGAACTCATCGCTCATAAAATAAGTGTGCTGGTTGAAAATCGGCGCCACGGCAAGGATTTCTTCTTTCAATTGTTTCAATGCACTCGCGCGTTCCGCATCGGACAAATCGTTTTGCGCTTTTTCTAAGGTCGGATACCAATCTTGTTCAATTCGTAACATCAGCAAACGGCTCTTACCACGCGCCACCGGATAAACCGGCATGAGCGGCGGATGCGGAAAACGCTCATCCAAATATTCCATAATAATGCGGGAGTTAAATAAAACAAGATCGCGATCAACCAAAGTCGGTACGGTGCCATACGGATTGAGTTCCATTAAATCTTCTGATAATACTTGCGGATCTACAATTTCCGTTTCATAAGCTACGCCTTTCTCTGCTAATACGATGCGCACTTGGTGGCAATAAATATCGGTTTTGTTTGAAAATAGCGTCATTACAGAACGTTTATTTGCAGAACTTGTCATCTATTCCTCCGACGACTCAAAATAATTTAAACTATTCGATTGGTATCACCCGATACCAAGAAAAACGGTCGCTTATTCTAGCATAAAGCGACCTATCTTTTCCAAGAAAAGCACGAGATTTTGCGTTTATCCAATAAAAAATCTCCGTTTCATCGAAGAAATGGAGATTTTTTGCTGAGGTCTAAATAGATTATGTGTTATTTCCATTTATCGGCAGCGGCATAATCACTGTCGCGCCCTTCAATCCAACGCTCGCCTTTTTCCGTTTGTTCCTTTTTCCAAAACGGCGCTTTGGTTTTTAAATAATCCATAATAAATTCATTGGCATGATACGCATCGCCGCGATGTGCCGAAGCCGTTCCCACCAACACGATTTCATCACCGGTTTGTAACAAACCAACCCGATGGATAATAGAAATCTTCTGTAAATCCCACCGCACTTTTGCCTGTTGCGCAATGTCCATCAGCGCCTTGTGAGTCATAGCGGGATAATGCTCCAGATACAAACTGCTGACCTCATCGCCCAAGTTCATATCGCGCACTTTACCCACAAACATCACTGTGGCACCTACGGCATTATCCTCGCTCAACCAGCGATATACCGCATTTTGATCGAACGATTGTTCCTGCACGGCAATTTGAATATCGTCCATTTAGCCTCCGGTCACCGGCGGGAAAAAGGCAATTTCATCACCATTGTTGACCGCACTTTCCAGCGGCATAAGCGTCTGATTAATGGCGACCAACAATTTATCCGATTGCAACGCCAACGCCCATTTATCACCTTTTGCGGCTAAATGTTGGCGCAATGCTTCTGCCGTCGTGAAATTTTCTTCAATATCAAGAGAATCCAAACCGATTAACTCACGGGTTTGCGCAAAAAATAACACGCGTAACATTATTTTTCCTCCGCGATAAAATGCCCGGATTTTCCACCGCACTTTTCCAACAAACGCACGGTTTCAATCACCATATCTTTTTGCACCGCTTTGCACATATCATAAATGGTCAATACGGCGACACTGGCGGCAGTTAAGGCCTCCATTTCTACACCAGTTTTACCGGTTAATTTACATAGGCTTTCAATGCGAACCTGATTGGTTTCAGGCAATGCGGTCAGGCTGACTTCCACTTTGGAAAGTAACAGCGGATGACACAACGGAATCAGCTCCCAAGTACGTTTTGCCGCTTGAATACCGGCGATTCGGGCGGTGGCGAACACATCGCCTTTATGATGTTGTCCGGACAGGATCATTTGTAGGGTTTCCGGCGCCATACGAATATAGGCTTCGGCGCGGGCTTCACGGACGGTTTCGGCTTTGGCGGAAACATCCACCATGTTCGCCTCGCCATTCGCGTTAATATGAGTAAATGTGGTCATGATAATTAAAAAGTGCGGTTGTTTTTAGACATGTTTTTAGTATCGGCGAGAATTAACCGCCGATACTGGCTAAATGATTACGAACGCCACTGTCGCCGATATGCAGATAATGATGTTCTCGCTTACCTTGTAACGCAGAGAAAATTCTTGATTGCAAAAGAACTTGTTGCTCATCTGATTGTAACAAATCGCGCAAATCAATACCTTCCTCACCAAATAAACAGAGATGCAGTTTCCCTTTAGCAGAGACCCGCAAGCGATTACAGCTGGCACAGAAATTTTTCTCATAAGGCATAATCAAACCGATTTCCCCCACATAATCGGGATGGCGGAAAACTTTCGCCGGGCCATCAGAACGGGCTTTGACCTGTAATTGCCAGCCTGCGTCTAATAATTTCCGCTCCAGAACCAGCCCGGATAAATGATATTTTTGGAAGAACGTATCCATTTCACCGGTTTGCATTAATTCAATGAAACGCATTTGGATCGGTTTATCTTTAATCCATGCCAAAAATCCGGAAAAATCTTTATCATTCAAGTCCTTCATTAATACGGAGTTGACTTTGATTTTTTGATAACCGCATGCGAAAGCACGATCAATCCCGCGCATAATGTCATCAAATTTATCTACGCCGGTGATCCGTTGGAACATTCTGGCATCTAAGCTGTCAACACTGACATTAATGGATGTGATCCCGGCATGTTTCCAGCGTTCGACATCTTTGAATAAGCGAAAACCGTTGGTTGTTAAAGCGATTTGTTTAATGCCGTCGATTTGGCTGATGGTTTCGACAATCGGTAGGAAATCTTTGCGTAAGGTTGGCTCGCCACCGGTAATACGGACTTTTTCCGTTCCCATAACACTAAAGCCACTTACCACGCGACGAATTTCGTCCAACGTTAAAAAGCTCGGTTTATTGGGCTCAGGTTGATAACCGTTAGGCAGACAGTAATTGCAACGAAAATTACACATATCAGTAATCGACAGTCGCAAATAATAGTATTCGCGTTGGAACGCATCAACAAGTTGAGTCGTTCCAACATTTTTGATTGGAATGGTTTGCATGTGACACCTTTCTAAAAACGGAGAGGATAAATCGTTTCCAACGTATCCCTGAATAATACAAACGTCGTATTATTGGCATTACCACCCTATTTTGTGGCCAAAACGTAGGTGAAGTAAGCTCGGAGTTATATGCGTTAAGTTAAATTTTCTGTATTGTAAAAGATAAAATTTAGCAAATGCAATCAATTAATTTGATCTAGATTATAAAATAACAAAATTCTTTAAAATCAATTATATATAAAAATATATAGCGTTAATAAAAATAACAAGAAAAAGGTATTTATCTACCCCATAATAATTATAAACTTGCTACTTGAAATAAATTCTTAGCATTGCCGGAAATAAAATAAAGGAAAATAAAAATGGCGGACTTCAACGGCTATCAACAACACGAAAATCTAAGTAAAATCAAAAAAATCGTGGCGATTGGCGGAGGACATGGATTAGGTCGGGTAATGTCCGCATTAAGTTTTATGAACGAACGTCTCACCGCCATTGTCACCACCACCGATAACGGCGGTTCCACAGGACGCATCCGCTCCGATCAAGGCGGCATTGCCTGGGGCGATTTACGCAACTGCCTCAACCAAATTATCACGCAACCCAGCACCGCTTCCGCTCTTTTTGAATATCGATTCAGCGGCAATGGCGAATTAGCAGGGCACAATCTCGGCAATTTGATGTTAAAAGCGCTGGAAGATTTACATATCCGTCCCATGGAGGCCGTTAACCTGATTCGTGATTTGCTTAATGTCAAATCCTTCATTGTTCCTATGTCTGAACAACCTGTTCACCTCGCCGCCGTTTTAGGCAGCGGTTCCAGCGTGGTGGGTGAGGTGCGTGTGGATAGTTTAACCGAACTGCCGAAATCTATTTTTCTCCTGCCTCATGTGCAAGCTACGCCGGAAGCCATTAACGCACTAAAAGAAGCAAAAGTTATCCTGTTCGGACCGGGCAGTTTTCTAACCAGTATTCTGCCGCCGATTTTGTTGCCTGAGGTTATCGAACAATTACAACAAAGCCGTGCCAAGAAGATTTTTATTGATAATCTTGGTGTCGAACACAGCCCCGCCGCAAAACTTTCCCTTGCCGATCGCATTCAATGGATAAACAATATCATCGGCAAACCGATCATTGATGCCGCCATCGTGCCATTCGACAGCGTGTCCTTGAATTGCCCTCAAGAAAATCAATCTAACATCAAAATCCTCGCTGGTCGCCTCAATGCCGACGATATTTCCTACCGCCACGATCGCTCCCTCCTCTGCTCCGCCATTGACGAGCTTTTAGGCGAACTACTGGAATCACAAGAATACGAAGAGCACCCGGAGGCGATTAATATTTAATAAAAAGTGCGGTGAAAAAACACTGAGAATTTTCACCGCACTTTTCTGCTGAAAATCAATCCATCAAGCTTTCAATAAAATAAAATGCTCAATAAGCTTAATCATGAGTTCTTTCTGTTCAGGCAAACTTTCCGCCACAAGCAAGGCTAGCGCCACTAGTGTATTATCGTTAATCAGCTGTTCCACCGGCTTTGCTAACAAATGCTGATTCAGACGCAAATACCATAAAAACAAAAAAGATCCGGTGCGCTTATTGCCGTCGGTTAACGGATGATTTTTGATAATAAAATACAACAAATTCGCTGCCCGAGCAGCAACGTTCGGGTAAAAGAGCGTATCGCCGAAGCCTTGTTCAATGGTTGCAACGGCGGAAGCCAGTCCGGAATTTCGTTGCTGTCCGAATAACGCCGTCGCCTCGCCTTTCGCTATTAACGCCTGCTTTAATTGGGAAATCGCCTGTAACACATTATCCAAAACTAACGGAACCATATTATCCTGCTTATTTTGATTCGCGGTTAAACTTTGTTCGTCATAAGCCTGTAACAAGCTCCAACTGCGCGCATACTCCCGCACCACCACTAATACCGCTTTACCCTCATCGGATAATAATGCTTGATTATTTAACGTTTGCCCAAGCAACCTAATCACTTGCTCAAATTCAATGCCGCGTTCTTGTAACCGCCGTTCATTTAACGCATAACCCAGCACCAAATATTGCTTCAAAGTTTGTGTCGCCCATTGTCGGAATTGCGTCGCCCGCTTAGAGCTGATGCGATAACCGACAGAAATAATGGCATCGAGGTTGTAATATTTTCTCTTACGTTTAACCTGACGCTCCCCTTCTTGCTGAACTTGTAAGAAATCCTTACAAGTTGAATTTTCCTCTAGTTCTAATTCCTCATAAATATTTTTAAGGTGCATCGTAATGTTCTGTACCTTAACTTCAAACAATTCTGCCATTTGCGCTTGTGTCAGCCAAACCGTCTCCTTCTCAAAAGATACAGTTAACGAAACCTTCCCGTCCTGACTGGTGTAAATCTGAATTTGGTTAGTCATTTCATTTATCCTTTGTCGCAATATCGACCCAACAATCGACAATAGATTACAAGAAAAATAAAACACCGCCAAAACGCACCGCACTTAAATCGCTACGCAGATCACAAAATTCACATTTTTTACTTAATAAAAACAGATAATTAAGCATAATGATGAAGTTTATTTCATCAGGAGGTTTATCATGCAAAAAATGTTACTGCTCAGTGGTTCAAGATATGGCAATACGGGTTATTTGGAACACGCGATTCCGTGGTTACGGGATTTTCTCGCACCGTATCAGGGCAAAAAAATCGCCTTTGTACCTTATGCCGGTGTGCGCCAAACTCACGATCAATATGAACAAAAAGTGCAACAAATTTTGGCGCCGTTAAATATGGACATTCAATCGGTACACCACGGCAAGCCGCACCGCGCCATTATTGAGCAGGCTGACGTTATCGCTATCGGTGGCGGGAACACGTTTTGTCTGTTAAAACAAATGTATGAGCATGATTTGTTAGGGATTATTCGTGAGAAAGTAAAAAGCGGCACGCCGTATTTCGGTTGGAGCGCCGGTGCCAATATGGCGAGCAAATCGATTATGACTACCAACGACATGCCCATTACTTACCCGCCGTCTTTTGATGCGCTGAATTTGTTCCCTTATCAAATTAACCCGCATTTTATTTCCGGTAAAATGCCGGGGCATAACGGCGAAAGCCGTGAAGAACGTTTTGAGGAATTTTTACTGGTGAATCCGACAGCGCAAATCTATGCTATGCCGGAAGGCTCGGCGTTTTTGATTAGCGGTAATCAAGTTAAAATTCTCGGCGAACATAATATTGTGCATTTTAGTGAAAAGATGCTGCGTCGTGAAATTCCTGTCGGATCGGTGTTTGAAATTTAATCGTTAAAAAAGTGCGGTTGGTTTTCAGATTGTTTTTCGGAGATGAAAAACGCGTTGAAAACCAACCGCACTTTACTCGTCTAAAACCTAATCCGCCAGGCTTTCATCATAATACACCTCGCCTATCATTAACGGACGTGCGGTGCGTACAAGCGCGGCGCGGGTGAATTTATAGCCCGTAACATCATCCGGCTCACATAGCATATCCACGCTGATAAAACCCGACGGATGCTCAATCGTGATTACGCTGCCGGTGTCTTTATACAGTTCGGCGGCAATCGTGCCTTCAATTTTAGCGGCGGCGGAGACGCAAATGGAACCGGTAACCGCATGGCTGGCATGGCATTTGTCCGGCACGAAATAGCGGGAGGTAATGTTGCCTTTGCCGGCGGGGCGGGAAAGAATACCGATCTTCGGAATCACTTTATTCGACACATCGCCCAAGCCCATCAATTCGCCCGCTTTGCGTCGGATCGGTTCGATAATCTCAAACAAGGCGGGATTGGCGTCCAGTTCCGCCTTGCTTTCTTTCCCCGTTAAACCTAAATCTTCGGCATTAAACAACACCATCGGCATGGCGACATCAATACAAGTGACGCGATAGCCGTTAATCTCATCCTGTTTATTGCCGGTAGGGAAAATTTTGCCGGTTTTCGCCCCTTCGATTTGGCTGAAATTCAAGTTTACCGGTGAGCCGGAACCCGGTACGCCCGAGACTTCAGCCGTGCCGTCATACTTCAACTGCCGATTCGGACTTTGTGCCGACACTTCAATTAGGCTGCTGGTATTCACGTTGTTTACCACCACGCTGGTGATGCCGTCCTGCAATTCAATCAGCCCTTTTTCAGCGGCGAAACAAATAATGCCGGAGAGAATATTGCCGCATGACGGCGCGGTATCAACGACTTTTTTATCAATGCCGACTTGAGCAAAAAGATAGTCTAAATCCACCCCTGCCTGTTGTGATTTAGACACAATCGCCACTTTGCTGGTGACGCTGGTTGCGCCGCCTAAGCCGTTTATTTGCGTAGCATCGCCGGAACCCATGACGGTCATCAGAAATTTATCACGTTCCGCAATATCTGTAGGTAAATCTTGTTTTAAAAAATACAACCCTTTGGATGTGCCGCCGCGAATAATCATACAAGGAATTCGTCTCACGCTAGTCTCCTGTTCAATAAAAAAACGCAAGAAAAACGCACCGCACTTTATGACGAAACATAAAAAAGCGGTGCGAGACTCAATTAATTAAATAAGCCCATATTGTATAAGGCAGACCACCAGCCGAAGCCGATAGTGATATGAATAAGCAAGGTGACTGCCGCGCATACGGCGCCTGTAATCCAGAAGGATTTTACGTCGTGATAACCTAATCCATAAATGACCGCAGCAGGTGCAGAACCGTAGTGTGTCACCATACTGCCGTAGCTGTTGGAAAAGAGTAAACCGAGGGATAGTAATATCGGGTCGGCACCGGCGGCTAAGCCTACGGCTGAAAAAACAGGGACCATCGACGCCACATAAGCCCCGCCCGAAGCGAATAAATATCGCACCAGCACGCTTAACACCAAAAGCAGAATTGTCACGAACATCGGGTTAACGCCTTCGCCGGAAATAATGTTCCCCATGGTGACGGATAACCAGCCGAAAAAGCCCGCTTTATCCAATACCGTCGCCAATCCCAATAAACCGCCGTACCAAGTGAAGGTTGTCCAGCCGCCTTTGTTTTTAAGCATATCTTCCCAGCTCAATACGGAAGTGAGGATAATCAGCGCCATCGCCGTAATCGCGACCGTCGCAGCGGAAATGCCCAAAAAGTCGGAGAAAACCCAACCGAATACCGCACCGAAAAAGAGCACGATAAGCGTTTTTTCACGGCGACTCATCGGTCCCATTTCTTCCAAGCCTTTTTGTGCAATTTCTTTGTTATTCACTTCTTTTAACTCAGGCTTATAAAGGAAATACACCACCACAGGCATGAGAAGCAGCGCGATAAACCCCGGTATGCACGCAGCGAGAAACCATTGTGTCCAGTTATAATCAATATGCAAAATCGGGCGCATAAGCTCCAACGCCACCGCATTCGGCGCCATGCCGGTTAAGGTAATGTAACCGGTGGTTTTTACCACCATATAAGTGTTAAGCAAAAGATAATGCCCGGCTTTGCGCGGAGTGGTTTCCGGCTCCGAACCTAAGGAAACCGCGGTAGATGCCATAATCGGTGCCATGATGCCGCCCCCACGTGCGGTGGTTGAAGGCATTGCGGGAGAAATCAGCAGATCTAAAAAGGCGTTCACATAGCCCAAACGTAATGTAGTGCTACCGAACGCCCCGATCATTTTATACGCGATTCGACGCCCAAGCCCGGTTTGAACGAAGGCTCCGCTCATGGCAAAGGCGGCGAAAATCAACCAGGTTGTACCCGATTTATACCCGTCTAATACCGCGCCCTCTTTTAACGCGATTTTCGTGCCGTTCACCGTTTCCGCCGGTGTGTTGGCAATAATAATGGAGGCTAAGGCAACCGCCGCCAATAAAATCGGCGGTGCGGGAAAAGGCTTAAGAATTAAGGCGATAATCGTGCCGATATAGACACCAAGCAAATGCCAGCCAATCAGCGACAAGCCCTCCGGCGCGGGAAAAAGATAAGTTAACAGCGGAAATGCCAGAATAATGGCATAGTGAATAAGCTTTTTGGTATTCATAGATACACTCCGACAAGAAAAATAGATAGAAACAACTAGTCATATAGTTGAATTATTTATACCTACTGTCAATGTGGATATTTATCTTTTTTATGAATTTGTGATTTATGTCAAAAAAAGAGCAACCTTACGGCTGCTCTTAAAGAGGTTTGAGTTGTAACGACAATAAAAAGTGCGGTTAAAAAAACATGTATTTTTTGAACCGCACTTTTCCGCCTACGCACTACGTAATGATCGTTTCGTAGTAATAATTCTCCGCCAAGCCATAGGTTTCGCGGTATTCCACCGTGCTACCGTCCAAACCTTTTGCGGCACGACAGACACGAACGACGGCGTTTTCTTCATTGTCGGTTAAATACGGATCGGCATGTTTAAGCAGAAAATTCATCTGTTCTTTTGCCGAAATCACCATTTGTCCGCAATGTTCAAAATAAAACGGGTAAAGGCGGGATGGAAATTGTTCCGGCGACAATTGGAGAAAACTGCCGAATTTTTCTTCGGACAACCAGATTTTATCACTCAGAATCACGCGCTCTCCATCCACACGAACCCGCTCCAGATAAATCAACGGCGCGTCAACCGCTAATCCTAAAATCGCATTAATCTTTTCATCAGAGGGAACGCGTTTTACAACTTTAACCACACCCGAGAGTTTATCATTTTCATTGTCTTCCTCAGTGAAAGCGTAAAAACGAATCAGAGAAGATTTAATAAATGCGGGATGCTTCAAAAACGTGCCCTTGCCTTGATGTTTAATCAGAACGCCTTCTTCCACCAAAACTTCCACCGCTTTGCGAATGGTGCCGATTGATACGCCGTATTCATTCGCCAATTCCTGTTCGCTTGGAATAGCTTTGTCAAATAGCCAGTTTTGATTTGCCAAAAATTGTTGAAGTTCATATTTGATCTGGATATAGCGAGGCATTTTGTACGCATTGGCATAATTCGCGTCGTAACTTTGTATCATGTAATAACCTTAAAAAATGTGTTGACATACACGATAAAAGGGATTACCGTGCATGACATATAGTCATATATATGTTTAATTGATTTCCTTGCGTTTATTCTATATTGGAGTGGTCATTATGTCTAATTTCTTAGCACAATATCAATCTCACGTTGCCGAACGCGCCGCTTTGGGCATCGCGCCTAAGCCGTTGGATGCACAACAAACCCGAGCGCTTATCGAATTGCTTAAAGCGCCTGTTGCCGGCACGGAAAAAGAATTACTTGCCTTATTTGAAAATCGCGTACCGCCCGGTGTTGATGAGGCGGCGAAAGCCAAAGCGGAATTTCTCACAACACTTGCCAATGGCACGGAATCCTGCCCGTTAATTTCTAAAAAACGCGCCGTCGAATTGCTTGGCACCATGAGCGGCGGCTATAACGTTCAGCCGTTAATTGATTTACTGGACGATAATGAGCTCGCTCCGCTTGCCGTTAAAGCCCTTTCTTTCACGCTGCTGATTTTTGACAGTTTCCAAACGATCGCCGAAAAAGCCAAACAAGGCAATGCCTTTGCGCAACAAGTGTTGGCGTCGTGGGCGGCGGCGGATTGGTTCACTTCACGCCCGAAATTAGCGGAAAAAATTACCCTCACCGTATTTAAAGTATTAGGCGAAACCAACACGGACGATCTATCTCCGGCGCAGGAAGCTTGGTGTCGTTCCGACATTCCGCTACACGCCAATGCCATGCTGAAAATGCCCCGTGAAGGCATCGAGCCGGATCAGCCGGGTGCGGTCGGTCCGTTAAAACAACTTGCCGCATTAAAAGAAAAAGGCTTTCCGTTAGTTTATGTGGGCGATGTGGTCGGCACCGGTTCCTCCCGTAAATCCGCCACCAATTCCGTGTTGTGGCACATGGGCGAAGATATTCCGTTCATCCCTAACAAGCGCACCGGCGGCTTTATTTTCGGCGGTAAAATCGCGCCGATTTTCTTTAACACGGCGGAAGATTCCGGCGCATTGCCGATTGAATTAGACGTGACCGCACTAAACATGGGTGATGTGATTGATTTCTACCCTTACGCGCAAAAAATCTGTCAACATGGCACCGATGACATCATCACGACATTTGCTTATAAAACGGAAGGCTTACTGGACGAAGTGCGCGCAGGCGGTCGTATCCCGCTTATTATCGGTCGGGCGCTCACCGCCAAAGCACGCGCAGAGCTTGGTTTGCCGGAAAGCGATATTTTTGTGAAAGCGGCAACAATGCCAGATACCCATAAAGGCTTTACTCTCGCCCAGAAAATGGTCGGCAAAGCCTGTGGCATAAAAGGCGTGCGACCGGGGCAATATTGCGAACCTAAAATGAATTCCGTCGGCTCGCAAGATACCACCGGCACCATGACGCGCGATGAACTCAAAGATCTCGCCTGTTTAAAATTCTCCTCGCCGCTTGTGATGCAATCCTTCTGCCATACCGCGCCGTATCCGAAACCGAGCGATATTGAAACCCATAAAACCCTGCCGAAATTCATTACCGAACGCGGTGGCGTTGCACTGCGTCCCGGTGACGGCGTCATCCATTCTTGGCTAAACCGAATGCTGCTGCCGTTTAGCGTCGGCACCGGCGGCGATTCGCACACCCGCTTCCCTATCGGCATTTCATTTCCGGCAGGATCCGGCTTGGTTGCCTTTGCCGCCGCCACCGGCATCATGCCGTTGGATATGCCCGAATCGGTGTTAGTGCGCTTCAAAGGCACAATACAAAAAGGCATTACCCTACGCGATTTGGTGCACGCCATTCCGTACTACGCCATTCAACAAGGTTTACTCACCGTTGCCAAAGAAAACAAGAAAAACATCTTTTCCGGTCGGATTCTTGAAATTGAAGGCTTGGAAACGTTAACCCCGGAACAAGCCTTTGAATTGGCGGATGCCACGGCGGAACGTTCAGCCGCCGCTTGCACGGTGAAACTCAACGAAAGCGCCATTGCCGAATACTTACGCTCCAACATCGTGCTGTTAAAAACGATGATTGCCGACGGTTACAGCGACGCCAACACGCTGGAAAATCGAATAAACGATATGGAAGCCTGGCTGGCAAATCCGGAAATGTTGGAAGCGGATCCCGATGCGGAATACGCCGCCGTCATCGAGATTAACCTTGACGACATCAAAGAACCGATTCTTTGCGTGCCGAACGACCCTGACGATGCACGCTTACTTTCCGACGTACAAGGCAACAAAATTGATGAAGTGTTTATCGGCTCCTGCATGACGAATATCGGTCACTTCCGCGCGGCAGGCAAATTACTGAGTAAATTGAACGGCGAACTCCACACCCGTTTATGGTTGGCGCCGCCGACAAAAATGGACGCGGAAAAATTATGTGAGGAAGGCTACTACAACATTTACGGACGTGCCGGCGCGCGCACCGAAATGCCGGGCTGTTCGCTCTGTATGGGAAATCAAGCTCGGGTGCATGCCAATTCCGCCGTTGTTTCCACCTCAACGCGCAACTTCCCGAACCGTTTAGGGCAAGGCGCGCAGGTGTATCTTGCCTCCGCCGAACTGGCCTCCATTGCGTCCATTCTCGGCCGATTGCCGACGGTCGAAGAATATTTCGATGCCGTTGCGGATTTGGATAAACAAAAAGACGAAGTGTATAACTACCTCAACTTCGATCGCCTGCCAAGTTATGCGGAAAAAGCGGGACAGGTGATTTTTCAGACGAGAGTATAAGCCGCTTAACAGCATATCTTAATAAAAAAGTGCGGTCGTTTTACAACATGTTTTTCAGCTCCGAAAAACAAACTAAAAACCGACCGCACTTTTTGTGGAATGCGCTAGAAAATTATTTCTTGAACACCCTCACGTTATAAAACCCGCTTTCTTTCAAATATAACGCCTGCAATTTGCTCATCACGCCGCGTTCGCAATACAACACATAATTTTTGCTTTGATCCAGTTCGGCGAATTGATTGGAGAGCTTATAAAACGGCAGCAGAATGATCGCCTGATTTTCAATATGTAACGGTTTTTCATCAATTTCTTCCGGGCTACGGATGTCGATAATCACGTCATTGGCGTCCAATACGGACACCGTATCCACGGCAATCACCTCTTTTTCCGCTTGTTCGGCGATTTGGCGAATGTCCAAATATTGCGCGTTTTCCACCGCACTTTCCAACACGGCAAAATTGAAATTGCTTTCTTCCTGTTCAATTTTCGCTTTAACCGCTTTCACCGTCGGATTTTTGGAAATGACGCCGCAAAATTCCGGCATGGATTTGGCAATGTCATCGGTGCCGATGTGTTTTGCCATGGCGATAATTTGCTCTTTATCGTGAGTGATTAACGGGCGCAACACCAACACCTCGGCGGCTTCATCAATTAAACGCAAATTGGTTAAGGTTTGGCTGGAAACCTGCCCTAACGCCTCGCCGGTGACAATCGCCTGAATGTCGAAACGTTGGGCAATTTTCGACGCGGCGCGCACCATCATGCGTTTAAGCACCACGCCCATTTGCCCGTTATCCACGTTTTCCAGAATCTCGCCCACCACACCTTCAAAATTGATCGCCACGAAACGCACTTTGTGGGAACTGCCGTAACGCTGCCAAATGTGATACGCCATTTGTTTTACGCCGATTTCGTGCGCCGCGCCGCCTAAATTAAAGAAACAATAATGCACGCGCGAACCGCGACGCAACAGCATATAACTGGACACGCCGGAATCAAACCCGCCGGAAATCAGCGACAGCACGTCTTCCTGTGTGCCGATTGGATACCCGCCGATACCTTCGTAACGGGCGCGCACCAGCATCATTTTGTCGTCTTCAATTTCAATACGCACCGTCACATCGGGATTTTTCAGCTGCACTTTGGCGCTGGCGATATGCTGATTCAACCCGCCGCCGATGTAACGTTCCGCCTCCAACGAGTTAAATTCGTGCTTACCTTTGCGTTTCACCCGCACGCAAAAGGTTTTGTTTTCCAGTTGCGGCGCCATATCGGACAGGGTTTGTTCGAAAATATCATGCAGGCTGGTAAACGGTTTTTCTTCCACTTGCAGAAAATGATGAATCCCCGGAATGCGTTGCAGTTGCTCGATGAGCATCGGCAAATTCGCTTCGATTTTCGACCGCACTTCAATGTAATCCCAGTGCTTCACCACCGCGATGGTGTCATCGTGTTTTGCCAGTACATTACGAATATTGCCAGTCAGTATTTTTACGAACCGTTTCCGCACGGATTCGCTTTTAATCATGATTTCAGGAAAGAGTTTGACGATAAATTTCATGTTCATTCACTTTTATCTAATAGAAAAATGGGGCGTATTTTAGCAGATAGCGCGGAAATTGCTATTCCGTGAATTGGGTTTTAAATTCACCCAATATAAACATTTACATAATGATTATTTATAACGTGACCCTCATCACAAAAATAGAAATAGGCTCATGATTTCTAAGGGAATCAAGAAAAAGAGTGAGTTTCGCTTGATTGAAATCAAGGTATTTTTCTTGGGACAACTTAGAATCCATGCTAACTCATTGTAGTTATAAATTCTTTTTAGTTATTTAAACGATGAAATGTCGGAGTGATTATGTCAAAAACAACAAAAATTGTGACCGCACTTTGCCTGATGGGGATCGGCGCGGGTGCGTTATGGGGGACACAATTTGTCATGCACGAAACCAGCTCGCCTGAATTTTGCGTGAGTTGCCATTCTATGGAACATCCGCAAAAAGAATGGGAAGGCTCCAGCCATTTTGCCAATGCCAAAGGCATTCGGGCGGAATGTGCGGATTGCCATGTGCCGCAGGAAGGCTGGCATTATGTGAAAGCCAAATTCATTGCGTTGAAAGACGTTTGGTATGAAATGCAAGGCAAATTGGACAGCAAAGAAAAATACGAAGCACACCGTGCGGAAATGGCGCAACGGGTGTGGGACGACATGAAAGCCACGGATTCGGAAACCTGTCGTAGCTGCCATAGTTTCGACGCTATGGAATTGTCCCGACAATCCAAGTTGGCAAAACAAACCCACATAGACGCCAAAGCCAACGGACAAACCTGTATCGATTGCCACAAAGGCATCGTGCATTTTCTGCCTGAAGTACATGCGGATCAATCGGCGACAGCCTCCGGTGCACCGAAAGGCGGTCAAATTACCGAAAACACCGCTTTATACGCCACTGAAATGGTGAAAGCGCAAGGCGCGAAAGGCGGCGAGGTGCGTCTCATGCCGTTTGCCGAAGTGACGCAATGGCAGGCACAAGGGGATCAAATTCACGGCACGTTGCACGGCTGGCAACAAACCGGTGCGGAATCTGTGGTGTATTTGGATTTAGGCAAACGTATTACCGTGGCGTTGGTGGACGAAGACGCGCGCAATAATGCACAAGTGCTGCAAACCAAACATGATGAGGTGACCGATTCCGAATGGAAAGAAGTGAATTTTGCCGTCAATGTGGCGAAAGAAAAAATGTCTTCCGATTTGACCGCACTTAATCAATACGGTAACAATTTGAATCAAACCCATTGTAGCGGTTGTCACGCAGCAATCGGCGCGGATCATTACACCGCAAACCAATGGATCGGCGTGGTGAATTCCATGAAAGATCGCACTTCCATGAATAAAGATGAAGTGCGCGCTCTAACAATTTATTTACAACGTAGCGCCAAAGATATGAATTTAAAACAATAGGGATAGTCATCGAAAAATCCCACATCTTGGTAATGTTAAGTTTAATGACGACAAAACGAGGCTTAAATGAAAAACAACGTTAATCAAACCCGCCGTGACTTTTTGAAAAAAACCTCTCTCGGCGTAGCAGGTGCATCTCTTTCCGGCGGCGTAGTCGGTTCTGTGATTTCGCCGAACGCCGCAGCTACGGAAAAAAGTATGCAAACCGTAGTGACCGCCGCCCACTGGGGACCGCTTGGTGTCGTTGTGCAAGACGGCAAAGCGGTGAAATCCGGCCCGGCGATTGAACCTGCCGTACCGAACGAATTACAAACCGTGGTGGCAGATCAACTTTACAGCGAAACCCGCGTGAAATACCCGATGGTGCGCAAAGGCTTTTTAGCCAATCCGGGCAAAAGCGATACCACCATGCGCGGTCGCGACGAATGGGTGCGCGTGTCTTGGGATGAGGCGTTGGATCTCGTTCACAATCAATTGAAAAAAGTACGTGATGAACATGGTCCGACAGGCATTTTCGCCGGTTCTTACGGCTGGTTTAGCTGCGGTTCTCTGCACGCCTCCCGTACGCTGTTGCAACGTTATATGAATGCCACCGGCGGTTTTGTGGGTCACAAAGGCGACTACTCCACCGGCGCGGCGCAAGTGATTATGCCTCACGTGCTCGGCACCATTGAAGTGTATGAGCAACAAACCAGCTGGGAATCCGTGTTGGAAAACAGCGATATTATCGTCCTTTGGTCGGCAAATCCGCTCACTACTATGCGCATTGCGTGGATGTCCACCGACCAAAAAGGCATTGAATATTTCAAAAAATTCCAAGCCACCGGCAAACGCATTATTTGTATCGACCCGCAAAAAAGCGAAACCTGCCAAATGCTGAATGCGGAATGGTTGCCGATCAACACTGCCACAGACGTGCCGTTAATGCTAGGGATTGCGCACACTTTGGTGCAAGAAGGCAAGCACGATAAAGACTTCCTGAAAAAATACACCGCAGGTTATAGCAAGTTTGAAGATTACTTATTAGGCAAAACCGACGGCGTGCCAAAAACCGCCGAATGGGCGAGCAAAATTTGTGGCATTCCGGCAGACAAAATCAAACAATTGGCGAACGACTTCTCTAGCAAACGCACTATGCTCATGGGCGGCTGGGGGATGCAACGTCAACGCCACGGCGAACAAACCCATTGGATGCTCGTCACTCTTGCTTCCATGCTCGGACAAATCGGCTTGCCGGGCGGCGGTTTCGGTTTGAGCTACCATTATTCCAACGGCGGCGTACCGAGTGCAACCGGTGGCATTATCGGTTCTATCACTGCCAGCCCGTCAGCGGAAGCCGGTGCCAAAACTTGGTTGGACGACACCTCCAAATCCGCGTTCCCGTTGGCGCGTATCGCCGATGTATTGCTCAACCCGGGCAAAAAAATCCAGTATAACGGCACAGAAATCACCTATCCGAACATCAAAGCCGTGTATTGGGCGGGTGGCAATCCGTTCGTTCATCACCAAGACACCAACACCTTGGTAAAAGCCTTCCAACAACCGGATGTAGTGATCGTCAACGAAGTGAACTGGACACCAACCGCACGTATGGCGGATATTGTGTTACCTGCCACCACCAGTTACGAACGTAACGACCTCACCATGGCGGGCGACTATTCCATGATGAGCATTTACCCGATGAAACAAGTGGTGCCGCCGCAATTTGAAGCGAAAAACGACTACGACATTTTCGTCGAATTGGCAAAACGCGCCGGCGTGGAAGAACAATACACGGAAGGCAAAACGGAAATGGAATGGCTAGAAGAATTCTATAACGCCGCCTTCACCGCCGCGCGTAACAATCGCGTTGCCATGCCGCGTTTTGATAAATTCTGGGCAGAAAACAAACCGTTGAATTTTGAAGCCGGTGACGCGGCGAAAAAATGGGTACGTTACGGCGAATTCCGTGAAGATCCGTTACTCAATCCGCTCGGCACGCCGTCAGGCAAAATCGAGATTTATTCCGATGTGGTCGCCAAAATGAACTACGACGATTGCAAAGGCCATGCCAGCTGGATGGAACCGGAAGAATTTGCCGGCAACGTGACGGAAGAATACCCGCTCGCCTTGGTGACACCGCATCCGTATTACCGCTTGCATAGCCAATTGGCGCATACTTCCCTACGCCCAAAATACGCGGTGAACGATCGTGAACCGGTGATGATTCACCCGGAAGATGCTGCAGCGCGTGGCATTAAAGACGGCGACATCGTGCGCATTCACAGCAAACGCGGACAAGTGCTTGCCGGTGCTGTGGTAACGGAAAACATCATCAAAGGCACGGTAGCGCTTCACGAAGGCGCATGGTATGACCCGATGGATCTCGGCGAAAGCGAAAAACCGTTATGTAAAAACGGCTGCCCGAACGTGCTCACCCGCGACGAAGGCACCTCCAAACTGGCACAAGGCAACTCGCCGAACACCTGTATCGTGCAAGTGGAAAAATTCACCGGCACAGCGCCTGAAGTGACGGTATTCAAACAACCGAAACACGCAGCATAAAAACGCCGTAAAAAATAACCGCACTTTTCATTCGTAGGGGCGGGTCCTGTGCCCGCCCGAATTTCAACGGGGCATTCACGGGCGGGCACAGGGTCCGCTCCTACAAAATTCTGTTTGTTTTTAGCGTGTTTCATAACCCCGCCACCTTCTTCCATTTCCGGATCTTACTGCGAAAATTGGTAAATGGCGCCACCGTATTTATATGAATCCATTTCCATAACGCCCATTTGGCAGATGTAGTTGCCCAACGACGTTGTTCAGGTTGAAATAATTCGGTTTCACTTAAGGTGTCGATCCAAGTGTATAATTTCGCCACGGACTGTTTCAATAAACGCTGTTGTTCCGCTAAAGAATATTTACTGTAAACATGATAAAAATGTTGATACAGCTCGCCGAGATGATTCCATTTATATCCCTCCGCCGGCGTATGTACGGTTTTTCCTACCTGTTCATCACGTTCCCAACCGAGCAACGAATTCACCCAACCCAATTGATAAGACAAATGTTCGGAAGGTGTTTTATCCTCAGCGATCAAACGCTGATCTTTCATTGATTCGTCAATATCTTCAAATTCAAGCAAATATTTTTGTAACGATGTTTGAATAGCTTCAATCAATTCACTTTTGTCTTGATAACTTCGCATAATGTCTCCTTGAAAAACGCCGTAAAAAACGACCACACTTTATCTATACGTAGGGTGGTGGGTTAGCAAACCCACCCTACAAGTGCGGTTTGTTTTCAAAACGTTTTTTAGCGCTCGTCCCCTTCCTTGCTCAACTCCCCGCTCAACGCCTCAATTTCCTGCTTCAACGCATACGGCATATGTCGTGGTCCGCGGACGGCGGTGACGCCGAATTGTGCTATTTTTGCGCGGGGGATCAGGGTTTTGTCGTATTCTTTCAGACAACGAATTTTCATGACTCGTTTCACCTGTAAATCGTCCGTGCGTTTTTTGCGGTACGGAATATTCACTTCCAGCACCAGGCATTTGTAGCGAATGGCGCCGGTGGGTTCGGTGACGTACATATACACGATGTCGTCCACGGCGATATTATTGCTCTGTTTCCAATAAATTTCGCCGCCTTCGCGCAAGTCTTTTTCCACGTCGTAATATTTCGGATTGGCGGGTACGATCCATTCCGTATAACGGGCGATACCCAGTTTCTTTTTTGTCGGTCGGGTGGCGGTGAGATCGAAGCTGGCATTGAGCAAAAACAACATCGTTTCTTTATCCACAGAACCATCCAGCAAAATAGTCAGCCAGTGATTTTTATTCATGTGATACGTCGGCAGAAAACCCTTCTGCGGCAAAAACAAGCTGAGCATTTCAGGGGAACATTTCACGTTCATCACAGGGATTTTCCCCGCGCCGGTCAGCCCTAATGACGCTTTTTCCACATTCATGAGAATGGCATACCATTTGCGATTATCCTGATGGCGCAACACGGCATAATCGGGGTAGGTTTTCCAAAGGTGTTCGGGCTGCGTGCCGTATTGTTTCAAGACATAATCAAATACCTGTTTAGCTAAATCTTGTTTTGCCATGTTGTTTCCCTTTTCGTTGTGAGCAAAGTATTTTACGCCCGTTTTATAAGAAAGGTATGAATAACCCTAATTTTATTAAGCCTTATCTTAACATTCTTTCAATACAGGCATATTATGGCTCAAAGGAATAGAAATTGAATAACGGATTATTCGCCATCGAGATGCCTATCTCGACAATGATTGTTCACACACCTTAGGAGTTATAAATGGAAGGTAAAACAATAACGCCGGTGGAAGTCAAACTCGGCTTCAAATGGCAGGGATTATTGCTTGCCGTGCTGGTCGGTTTGGCGATTTGGTTGATTCCGACGCCGGAAGGGCTATCCGCCAAAGCTTGGGGCATGCTTGCCCTGTTCGTTGCAACCATTGTGGCGATTATCGCCAAAGCTATGCCCATGGGCGCGGCAACCTTGGTCGCCTTGGTCGTTAGCGGCTTAACCGGTTTAACGCCGTTATCGCCGGGCAAAGGCGAGGTGGGCATGTTATCGGGCTTCGCCAACGGCACAATCTGGTTAATTGCCATTGCCATGTTTTTATCCCGCGCGGTGATCAAAACCGGCTTGGGCAAACACATTGCGCTCTATTTCGTTGCGCGCTTCGGTAAAAAAATGATGGGCGTGGCTTACGGTATGGCATTAGCTGATGTGGTTATCGGCCCGGGTATTCCGTCCGCTTCTGCCCGTGGCGGCGGTATTATGTATCCGATCATGCAGTCCATTGCCGATGCCTATGATTCTAAACCCGGTCCGACCGCCAGACGTGCAGGCGCGTTTCTCGCCATCGCCGTGTCGCAAATCGACACTATCGTGTGCACCATGTTCCTCACCGCCATGGCGGGCAACCCGTTAATCGCAGAGCTCGCCAAAGGGCAAGGCGTTGAAATCACTTGGATGACATGGTTTCTGGGCGCCATCGTACCGGGCGTGATCAGCCTCATCGTATTGCCATATTTCGTTTATTTAATCTACCCGCCGGAACTCAAAGACACACCGAAAATGGCGGAAATGGCGCGTGAAGAATTGCGTAACATGGGTCCGATGAGCAAAGCGGAATGGATTTTAGCGTTAGATTTCATTTTATTGCTGTTCTTATGGACGGTGGGCGATTTGGTCTTCCATATTCCGGCGACGGTTTCCGCCTTTATCGGTTTGGTAATTTTATTACTTACCAACATCATGAGCTGGAAAAACATCGTTGCCGAAACTACCGCTTGGGACACCATGTTCTGGTTTGCGGTGTTGGTGATGATGGCGAATGCCTTAAATAAATACGGCGCCATCGCCTGGATCTCCAGCCACATTTCCTCTTCCGTCGGCGCGTTCAGTTGGCCGGTCGCCTTTACGATTTTAGTCTTGGTGTATTTCTATACCCGCTACTTCTTTGCCTCCGCCATGGCGCACATCTCCGCCATGTATCTGGCATTCGTCGCAGCAGCCATCGCGGTCGGCACCCCACCGATCATCGCCGCCCTCGGCTTAGGCTACACCTCCACCCTCTCCATGAGCTTAACCCAATACGCCGGCGGCCCCGGCCCTGCACTTTACGGCTCGGGTTATAACTCAACCGGTCAATGGTGGGGAGTCAGTTTCGTCACTTCCATCGTTTCACTCATCATCTGGTTCGGTGTAGGTGGGTTATGGATGAAGTTGTTGGGTTGGTGGTAATTGATAAGATCAATATTGGTACAAATGATGCACGTCCCCTGATGTGCATCTTTTTATCTACGTTCACAGAACTTCAATACGCAAATTTATCTCGAAAAACGACCGCACTTTTCCCTTTCTGATATTGAGCAACCCCATAAAAATCGCTATTATTCGCCTCAATAAACTGTCTTTTAAGGGAGAGGATTATGACAAGTCTTGTATTAACCGATATTGTCGCCAGCATTACCGAACTAAAAACCAACCCGATGGCAGTGCTTCGTGAGGCCGACGGAAAACCGCTGGCGATTTTAAACCGTAACGAACCCGCTTTCTATTCTGTCCCGCCTGCGATTTATGAATATCTGATGGAACTCGCCGACGATGCCGAATTGGCAAAAATCGTGGAAGAACGCCAGCATGAAGAAAGCTATCCTGTGGATTTAGAGGATTTGCTACGATGACTTATGCCATTGAATTTATCCCGTCATCCGAAAAAGAATTCCGCAAATTACACTGCATGAAAGATTGCTACAAAATAAAATTGCGCAATGTGGGGTATCGGTTGGTTTATCAAGTCATTGATGAACGCATTGTCGTTAAAGTGATCGCTGTCGGAAAACGCGAGCGGAATTTCGTTTATAACAAAGCAAAAAGCAGACTTTAAGTCTGCTTTTTCTTATAGCTAGCTAAAGTTTGGCTATAAGAAAAAATCTGCCGCACGGCTGCGGCAGATTATGGGTTAAAGTAAGCAGGATTATTGTTGGGTGGCGCCGAAAGCGACTTCATATCTTCCTACAACATAGATTTTGCCGTTTTCCTTAATTTCCTCCATTCCCGGGGAAGAATTAAAGTGCGGTCATAATTTCAATCTATTTTAACACTTATTTTTCCGTGTGAATGAGTCGTTGGTATGCCGCACAGCCTTTGACATCACCATTATTACAAGCCTTGCCAAACCAGTTTTGGGCTAAGGTACGATTTTATGCGACACCATGTCCATCCTCATAAAGCATACTAAGGTTAAATTGGGCTTTGACATAGCCTTGTTCCGCCGCCTTTTGAAACCATTTAAACGCCTCGGCATAATCCTGTTTCACACCCTCGCCGTGATAATAGGCATCCGCAAGATTAAATTGCGCTACAGCGACGCCTTGTTCTGCAGCTTTGCGATACCATTTTACGGCTTCTTCATTATTTTGTTTTATGCCCTGACCAAAACTATAAGCATTGCCAAGATTATATTGCGCATTGGCATAGCCCTGCTCTGCCGCTTTTTTAAACCAGTCGAACGCCTCAACATGATCTTGTTTTACCCCTTTACCTTTCAAATAAGCATTACCAAGGTTAAATTGCGCATTCGGCACACCCTGTTCTGCAGATTTGCGATACCATTTTACGGCCTCTTCATCATTTTGTGCGGTGCCTCGACCGAAACTATAAGCACTGCCAAGGTTAAATTGGGCTTTAGCATAACCCTGTTCCGCCGCTTTTTTATACCATTTAAACGCTTCGGCTGAATCCTGCTTTATGTCTTTTCCGTTGTAATATTTATTACCAAGATGAAACTGTGCTTCCGCATTGCCCTGTTCGGCACGTTGAATCAACTCGTCAATCGGTAAGGTTTTGGTGTCTTGCGCCAAAGCGATTTGCGGAAGGCCGGCGGCGAAAAGTGTTGCGATAAAAAATGTTGGTAGAAATCTCATGGTTGTTCCTTATTTTAGTGGTGAATCAAAAAGTGCGGTCGTTTTTCAAGATGTTTTTGGGCTTAATCCGCCAAAAACAACGGCCCCATGGGCATTTTCGGCAACTCAAACTTGTCTGAATAAATCACATTCACTAAATACAATCCTTCCGGTTTGGCGGTGGGCGCGGCGAGAGTACGGTCTTTTTGCGCTAATAACCACGCCAACCATTCCACCGGTTGATTGCCGCACCCCACTTCAATCAGGCTACCGACGATATTGCGTACCATGTGATGCACAAAAGCATTGGCTTGGATATCCACGATAACGTATTGCCCCTGACGGGTGACGTTCAGATGATGTACGTTGCGCCATGGCGTGTTGGATTGGCATTGGGCGGCGCGGAAGGAGCTGAAATCATTTTCGCCGAGTAACACCTGTCCCGCCCGGTGCATTAATTGGTGATCGAGCGCCAAATGGCAATGGGTGACGCCCTGCGGCAAAATCGCCGAGCGCAGTTTGTTGCAATATAAAATGTAACGGTAACGCCGTGCCGTAGCACTGAAACGGGCGTGGAAATCATCGTCCACGATTTTTGCCCATCGCACGGCGATGTCGTCGGGCAGATTAGCATTCACACCGAAACTCCAAGCTTTTTCCGGGCGTGCGGCATTGGTTTCAAAATGAATAACCTGTCCAGTGGCGTGCACGCCGGAATCCGTGCGACCGGCACAGAAAATACCGATGTCCTCATTGGCAACGGTGGAAATCGCCCGTTCCAGTTCCGCCTGTACGCTGGCGACTTTTTCCTGTCGCTGCCAGCCAAAATAATGTTTTCCGTCGTACTCCACACCCAATGCAATTTTCATATTTCGCCTTCATGTTCTCTAAAAATGGCGTGCATTATAACAAGGCTTGACAGAACGTAAAAACATTCTGAAAAAGCACCGCACTTTTCTTCATCGCGGTTCACCACTTAAACAATTCAGCTTTAAATTGAAATAAGAATGGTTTTCATATAAGATTGCGCGAATTTTGTGCTATTTATTTTTGGGGTAACCCCGTGTTTCAACTCGATCAAATTTCTTTTTCAATTCCTCAACGCACCCTGCTTTTCCCGCTTTCGCTCACCTTTGAAACAGGCAAAGTATACGGCTTAATCGGGCACAACGGTTCTGGCAAATCCACCTTAATTAAACTCATGGCACGTCAAACTAAAGCCAACGGCGGGTCGATTTTATTGGATAACAAAGACATTTCGCATTGGAGCAGCCGTGATTTCGCTAAACGCGTCGCCTACTTGCCGCAACATTTGCCAACCGCCACCAATCTTACTGCCCGAGAGCTGATCGGCATGGGGCGCTATGCCTGGAACGGTTTATTCGGACGTGAAACGGAAGCGGACAAACAGGCGATTGAGCAGGCGCTGAAACTCACTCACACGGAAAAATTCGCTGATCAGCTGGTGGATACCCTGTCCGGCGGCGAACGTTCACGCATTTGGCTGGCGATGTTGTTGGCGCAGCAAAGCCGTTTTTTGTTATTGGACGAACCCCTTGCGGCGCTGGATATTGCCCATCAGGTGGAAGTGATGCAACTGGTGCATAAATTAAGCCGTGAGCTCAAACTCGGCGTGGTCATTGTGATTCATGACATCAACCTCGCCGCGCGTTTTTGCGATCATCTGGTGGCGCTGCACAGCGGCAAACTGCTGGCGCAAGGCGATGCGCAACAAATCGTCAATACGCCTTCTTTGGAAGCCATTTACGGGATTCGCTTAAATGTTATCGAACACCCGGAAACCCATCGACCTGTGAGTTTTTATTAATGAAAAGTCCAATCAAAAATTCACTGAAAAAACTGACCGCACTTTTCGGCTCGCTTTGTGCTTTTTATGCCGTCGCCGGCGAACCGCAAACCGGTTATGCCACCGTGGATTGGTCGGTGGCGGAAACCTTAATCGCCTTAGATGAAAAACCGCTTGCCGTGGGCGATATGCAAAGTTATCAAACCTGGGTGATGGAACCCAAATTGCCGGAAAGCACCGTGGATTTAGGCATTCGTCTGCAACCGAATTTCGAACTGATTTCTACCCTGTCACATAGCCTGCAAGCTCAACCTCTCGTTTTTATTAACAGCAATTTCTATGCGTCACTGAATGAAAAGTTACGTCCTTACGGTGAAGTGTATAACGTCGATTTTTACAAAGAAGGCAAAGCTTGGGATAACGTGGTCAGCGCCACTCAACGCATCGGCGAAATTATTCGGAAACCGCAGGCGGTGGAACATCTACTGAAACAATATCAACAGAACATTCAACAATTGCGTCCGCAATTAAGCGCCTTTACCGATCGCCCTGTGGCGTTGGTGCAATTTATCGACACCCGCCATTTGCGCATTTACGGTGAAAATAGCCTGTTCGGTGCGGTGGCGCAACAGCTCGGCTTCAGCAATGCTTATCAGCCCGAGGTTAATTATTGGGGCTTTCAAAATATTGAAATTACCGAACTGGCGAAATTGCCGAAAAACACCCGTTTTGTGGTGATTAAGCCTTACCCGTCCAACATAGCCGCGGCACTGACTCACAATACCTTATGGCAACATTTGCCGTTGGCGAAAGAGCCGTTGATTTTGCCTGCGGTGTGGACTTTCGGCGCCATTCCGTCCGCTCAACGTTTCGCCCATGTATTCGCCGAGGGCTTATTGCACGGAGGTGAAACATGGTAAATCGCAGTAATCTTTTAATATTCGCGTTAAGCCTGATATTTATTCTGTTAAGCGGCGCATTATTACATTTGCAACTGCCTGCCGAAGCCCATTTAACGGATTTATTCCGCGCCAACGACGATCTTGCTATTTTATTGGTGCAAAGCTACACCCTGCCGCGCCTTTGCATGGCGTTACTGGCGGGCGGAAGTTTGGCGTTCGCCAGCCTGTTGTTGCAACAGGTGATGAGTAATCCATTGGCTTCTGACAGCACCCTTGGGATCAGCAGCGGCGCACAATTCGGTTTATTTCTCACGGCAATTTTCGCCCCGCAACTTTTAGAATACGGCGCGGGATTTATCGCCCTGCTCGGCGCGGGACTTAGCCTGTTGTTAGTGATGGGCTTGGCGGCGCGTAAGACCTTGTCGCCGTTATTATTAATTCTCGCCGGTTTGGTGGTGAACCTGTATTTCGGCTCTTTCACCGACATGATGATGTTGTTTTACCCCGAAGAATCGCGCGGCTTGGCGCAATGGGGCGCGGGTTCGTTGGTGCAGGAAAGCTGGCGCGACAGCCAAGGATTGTTGGCTCAAAGTGCGGTCGGTTTTTTGATTATTTTTTTATTGATTCGCCCGCTCACTATTTTGACTTTAAACGACAGCAACGCCCAAAGTCTGGGCGTCCCCGTCGGCAAATTGCGTTTTATCGGCGTGGTGATCAGTGCCTATTTAATCGCCTCCGTAGTCAGCGCGGTAGGCATGCTTGGGTTTGTGGGTTTGGCGGCGGCAACCATCGTCCGTCAACTGGGCGTGCGCACCTTAAAATGGCAACTGATCAGCGCCTTCATGTTGGGCGCGTTGTTACTCGCCATCACCGATGTGATTTTGCAATTGGTGAACTTTTATTATCATGTCAGCTTCCCGACGGGCGCCGTCACCGCCTTATTAGGCACGCCGTTATTGCTTTGGTTGATGTTCCGCGCCTTGCCGCATACGGGGCGCTTAACGGAATCCGGCGGGCAAAAACACCGTGAATTTCGACCGCACTTTATTTGGCTGCTACTCGCTCTGTTCGCGTTAAGCGCCGTCGTTTCCCTGCTCATCGGCAAAGGCGCGCATGGACAATGGGCGGTCGCAGATGTCAATAATCTCTTCGGACAGGACATCCTTGAGCTGCGCTATCCGCGTGTTTTAGTCGCCGTGTGTGCCGGCATTTTGCTTTCCGTCGCCGGCGTCTTGCTGCAACGTCTCACCCTGAACCCCATGGCAAGCCCCGAATTATTGGGTGTATCTTCCGGCGCCGGTATGGGGATTTTGCTGTTAATTTTCCTGCTTCCCGCCCATCAACCATTTTGGTTCTGGCTGGCAGGTATCGGCGGCGCCATTCTGACCTTATTTATTTTATCGGCAATTAATCAGCGCAACGGTATGTTGCCGGAAAAAGTCCTGCTGACGGGGATTAGCCTGTCCGCGCTATTCGTTACCATGAAAAGCATCGCCATTGCGGGCGGCGATCCGCGCGCCAACCAATTAATCGCCTGGACTTCCGGCTCCACGCAAAATGTCGATCCGAGCCTTGCCGAGCCTTTTATTCTGCTGAGTTTGGTTTTATTGGCGTGCAGCCTGATTTTCAGTCGCTGGCTGGAATTATTAACCTTACGGGCACCGATGGCGCAAGCCTTGGGGCTCAATATTAAACATACCCGTTGGATTTTAATTATTTTCAGCGCTGTGCTAACCGCCATCGCCACATTAATGATCGGTCCGTTAAGCTTTATCGGCTTATTGGTGCCGCACCTAACCTCGTTTTTAGGGGTACACAAAGCCAAAGCACAATTACTGATTTCTGCCCTCTTAGGCTGCACGATCATGCTATTCGCCGACTGGCTCGGGCGCCAACTGTTGTTCCCGTATGAAATCCCGGCGGGTTTGGTGGCAACATTATTAGGCGGGACGTATTTCCTGTTTATGATGCGGAAGGTATAACACTCGACGATTTTCTATGTGAGTGCTGTTTTCGACAGGACTCACCGAAAACCTTAAAGGTCGCTTAACGACTTAATTTCACATTTATTTAGGAGAATTCCTTATGAAGAAACGATTTATTTACAGCACCATCGCAAGTGCGGTGCTATTTTCAGTGAATTCCGCCCATGCGGAAGAAACGCAACAACTGGATGCGATTGAAGTCAGCGCCGATGCTTCACAGCAAGGTTTAACTCACGAGTTCGCAGGCGGACAAGTGGCGGCAGGCAGTCGCGCGGGGATTTTGGGTAATAAAGCAAATTTAGAGAATCCGTTCTCCACCACCGCCTACACCAATAAATTCATTCAAGACAAACAAGCGCGCAGTGTTGCCGATGTGTTGCGTAACGATCCGTCTGTACGCGTGGCAAGAGGTTACGGCAATTTCCAAGAATCCTATTTTATGCGTGGTTTCGTCACTAATTCCGACGATATTTTATACAACGGATTATACGGCTTATTGCCGCGCCAATATGTGGCGTCAGAAATGTTTGAACGTGTGGAAGTGCAACGCGGCGCCTCCGCTTTCTTAAACGGCATGGCGCCAGGCGGCGGCTCTATCGGCGGAACCATCGCGTTAGTGCCGAAACGGGCGCAAGCGGAAGATTTAAACCGTTTTAACATCGGCTACAGCACCAGAGAACGGACCAATTTAGGCTCAGATATTTCCCGTCGTTTCGGCGATAACAAAGAATTCGGCGTACGTTTTAACGCGGCGCACACTGAAGGCGAAGGTGCTATCGATAATGATAAAGCGCGCAATACCGTGTTCCATTTAGGACTGGACTGGAAAGGCGAAAAGGCGCGGGTTTCGGCGGATCTGGGCTATCAAAAGAATTATCTGAGCAATCCGCGCCCGAGCGTTACCTTGGCTTCTACCTTAACCGATGTGCCGAGTGCACCGAAAGGCACAACCAACTGGGCGCAACCGTGGACGTATTCCGAGGAACGTGATGTTTTCGGCACCGTGCGCGCCGAATATGATTTTCTACCGAATTTAACCGGTTATGCCGCTTACGGCTTCCGTGACGGAAAAGAAGCCAATGTGTTGGCGAATTTAACGGTCAATAACACAAATGGCGACGGTACGGAATATCGTTTCGATAATACCCGCCGCAATATTATTCATACTGGCGAAGTCGGTTTAAAAAGCCATTTTGAAACGGGTCCGGTAGGACATGAAGTGGTTGTTTCGGCAAATCGTTATCAGGAAAAACGGAAAAATGCGTATTTTATGGATGCCAGATGGGACGCGGCTTCACAATCAACAATCTATAATACCTTTGCAACCAATCTATATAATCCAATCACAACTCAACCTCTGACACCATTTTCCGACGCTTATCGCGGAAATGATCTGAACTCTCCGGCATTACAACATCGCACCGTATTAAACAGCATCGCTATTGGTGATACTTTATCTTTCTTAGATAAAACCTTACAAGTCATGCTTGGTGCCCGTTGGCAACAGATTGTTTCAAAAGATTTTGCCTATAATACGGGAGCGCAAAGCGCATATTACAAAGAAGCCCACATTAGCCCAAGTTTAGGTATCGTATATCGATTCACACCTGAAGTTTCTGCCTATGCAAACTATATCGAAAGCTTATCTCAAGGTGAAACCGCGCCAAGTCGAGCAGTAAATCAAGGGCAAACCCAAAGCCCTTACGTTTCCAAACAAAAAGAAATTGGTTTGAAATATGAATCGCAAGGCGGTTTCGGGGCAAGTTTGGCGCTATTCTCCACGGAAAAACCACGCGGTTACTTAGACGAAAACAATTTCTTTACCACCAAAGGCAAAGATCGTCACGACGGTGCGGAATTAAACCTGTACGGTCAAGTCACAGAAAATACCCGTTTATTGGGCGGTGTGACTTTCTTACATGCCAAACAACGTGATACCGGTGCCTCCGCTACCGATGGCAAATACACTATCGGTGTACCGAAATTCCAAGGCAACCTTGGTGTTGAATACGATTTATCGGCATTGGAAGGCTTAACTCTTGAATCTCGAGTGACCTACACCGGTTCAAGCTACGCTAACGCGCAAAATACGCAAAAAGTGAAAGGCTGGACACGCTTGGATGTGGGTGCACGTTATATTGTGATGATGGGTGAAACGCCGGTGACCTTACGCGCCCGTATTGATAACTTAACCAACAAAAAATACTGGGAATCTGTGGGCGGATACCCGGGTTCCGGTTATTTAGTTGCCGGTGCGCCACGTACATTCTCAATTAATGCGTCTATTGATTTTTAATTGAGCAACAACGGTCGCATGCAATGCGACCTACGCACAAGCACTATTTTATACCTGATAAAAATCTCAAATGTAGGGTCGCATTGTATGCGACCTTTTTTAATTCGGTCTGTAAAAACACCGCCAAAACCGACCGCACTTTTTACCAAATTTTCCATATAAAAAAAGCAGAGATTGCTCTCTGCTTTTCGTAAAACGTATAAAAATTAACGTTTTGAGTATTGTGGACGACGACGTGCTTTGTGCAAACCCACTTTTTTACGTTCAACGCGACGTGCGTCACGAGTCACGAAGCCTGCTGCACGAAGCGCAGGACGTAGGGTTTCATCGTATTCCATCAATGCACGGGTAATACCATGACGGATTGCACCCGCTTGACCGGAAATACCGCCACCTTTAACGGTGATGTATAGGTCTAATTTATCAGTTAATTCAACCAATTCTAACGGTTGACGAACCACCATGCGGGCAGTTTCGCGACCGAAGTACACGTCTAATTCACGTTGGTTGATAACAATCTTACCATTGCCCGGTTTGATAAATACACGAGCTGAAGAGCTTTTGCGGCGACCTGTGCCGTAGTTTTGATTCTCTGCCATATCCTAAACCTCGTGATTAAATGTCTAATACTTGTGGTTGTTGTGCAGCGTGTTGGTGTTCGCTACCCGCATACACTTTTAATTTGCGGAACATTGCACGGCCTAATGGACCTTTCGGCAACATACCTTTAACCGCAATTTCAATCACTGCTTCAGGACGGCGCGCGATCATTTCTTTGAAAGTCGCTTGTTTGATACCGCCTACATAGCCTGTGTGCCAGTAGTAAATTTTATCGCTTTCTTTGTTACCGGTGACAGCAACTTTGTCCGCGTTAATCACGATGATGTAATCACCGGTATCAACGTGCGGAGTATATTCAGCTTTATGTTTACCACGAAGACGACGCGCTAATTCAGTCGCCAAACGACCTAAAGTTTTACCTGTCGCATCTACTACATACCAGTCGCGTTGAACCGTTTCTGGTTTTGCTACAAAAGTTTTCATTAATTAATTACCAATATAATAATATTAATACCCAGTGCTTAAAAAAGCACAACCAGTTATCTTAATCCTCACCCCTTCGAGTGCGATCTCAACAAAATAATGCGCGGTGGGAATCCGCAGCATTCACAGGGTCGCGAGATTATACATAAAAATATGTCGGAAGGCTAATTTAATGTACAAAAACTTTATGAATAAAAATAATTCAAAAGGCACTTAGATATAAATTATTCGCCCTTCTCAAACTCATACCCGCCATACACCAAAATAAATCCGGCAAAGACGCCTGTCACGGTGTTGATCCAGGGTTTATGTTGCGTCACGGCGAGCACCGCGCCGATGAAAAATAGCGGAACGGCAAATAACAAGCCTTTCTTCAAACGAAATTTGGCTTTCACCGGTTTATGGCAATGGGAACATTCGGTAATTTTGCTCACCGATTTGGTCAACGTAAAAACGTTTTTCTGACAGTAAGGGCAATTTAACATGGCTTTTCCTTCTTCATATATCTTCAATATTTAACTATCACTCATCTGCAATGCCAATAACTCCCCTAATCCGCTTTGCCGTTGCACCGGATTTTTCACCGCACTTTCCCACACGCTTTGCAACGCAAACACCGTGAGAAAATCTTTGGTGCGGGTAATGCCGGTGTAAACCAGTTCTTTGGAAAGTACGGGGCTGTTTTCCAAGGGTAAAATCAGGAAAGTATGCGGGAATTCCGAGCCTTGGGATTTGTGCACGGTCATTGCAAACGCCGTTTCATGATTCGGCACGCGGCTTGCCAGAACGGTTTTGTAACTGTTCTGCCCTAATTCGAACCACACCCGACCGTTGCCGAGATAAATGCCGATGTCGCCGTTATACAAGCTGACATTGCTATCGTTTTGCGTCACCATAATCGGCTTGCCGACATACCATTCCCGTTCCTGATGAAATTGCAGCAAGCGTTTTTGGCGCAATTTTTCCGCGATGGCAAGGTTTAACTGCTCCACGCCGAATTCGCCCACGCGCAATGCCGTCAAAAAACGGCTTCCGTTAAACGCCGCAAAAATCGACCGCACTTTTTCTTCGTTAACGACGCCATCGGACGGAATTTGTTGTAAGTAGCGGGCATATTCTTCGGTAGCACGCTCCACGATCAATTTCACGCAGGCTTTGCGTTGTTGAATGTCTTCTTTATTGTTTAAATAATATGCAAAATCCGTTAAATACACACCACAGTTTTTCTGTTGATTTTGCTGATATTGTTGTAATAATCGCCAGCTTTCCGCCGCGTTGCCCGAATTCACTGTGGTCGCCAACGCCCCTACTTCCGGATTAGCGCCGAAACGACGGCTGACCTGTAAATAACAAATGCTGTCGCTGATAGGATTTACGTTTTCCGCCGACAGCAAGGCAATCCCTGTCGTCGCCTGTAAATATTGCGCCATTGCCACGCTATATGTCGGTTGTGCCGGGTTCACGAAACGCCCCAATTCGCCCAAAATTGCGCCGGCTTCCACAGAAGCGAGCTGATCTTTGTCCCCCAACAAAATTAACTTGGTTTCCGGTTTTAGCGCGTTGAGCAATTTCGCCATTAAGGTTAAATCGATCATGGAGGCTTCATCCACCACCAACACATCCAGTGGCAACGGGTTATCCGCGTGATAGCGGGTTTCTTCGCTGAAAAAACGCACGCCGAGCAGACGATGGATCGTTTCCGCACTCATGGGAATGTGCAAATTGTCGATAATTTCCCGCCGGTGTTGATCTAATGAAAACGCCTGTTTTAAACGATCCACCGCGTCCACAATGGATTCCGTTAAACGTGCCGCCGCTTTTCCCGTAGGCGCGACCAGTTTAATGCGCAAGCTGTTTTGATGAAGTTCTTGTAAGGTCAATAACAGCTTGGTGACGGTGGTAGTTTTGCCCGTCCCCGGCCCGCCTGTGATTAAACAAAAACGTTGGCGCAATGCCATTGCCACAGCAATTTTTTGCCAGTCGATGCCTTGTTCTTCATGAAAATAGCGATTGAGGATCGGTGCGATTTGTGTTGTTTGTTCGGCTGAAAAAACAGTCTGAAAACGCACCGCACTTTTGAAGTAATCAGCGATACGAAATTCATCTTGCCAAATGCGATAAAAATACAGGCGGTTAAACTGCAACACCAAGGGCGCAATTTGTTGCAACGGCGCGGCGGTGAAAGCGATGTGTTGCGCTTCCTGCAATGTCGCCTGCCATTGAACGACGGGCAAATAATCAATTTTCTGCTGAATTTCAGCTAAATAAACGCGCTCGTTGAAATAATCCTGTAAACCGAACAAATCCTGCTCCGTCGCTTGGTTCAGCAAAATACAGGTGTTGCCTTGGCGGTAACTGAAATTGCATAACGCCGCCAGAAGCACTGCCAAATTTTGCACGGCAGGCGCATAACGGTACGGTTGCTGTTTACGATGAATCAGTTCGGCAAAATAGTAATCGGCGGCGTTGATAATGCCTTTTTCTTTAAGTTGGGATAATAAAGTTAACATCAGAACAAATCCTCCAACGCCTGAATCAACGCGTAATCCGGTTTATCGAAAAACACGCCCTGTTGATTTTCGCCGTTCATGCCGCGTAAAAAACAATAAAACACGCCGCCGAAATGGGTTTCGTAATCGTAGTTGGCGTCACGTTGTTGCAAATAACGGTGTAGCGCCAACGTGTAAAATAAATATTGCCAATCATAATGGTTCGCCAATATGGCTTGCTCAAGGCTTGTGCCAACATAATTCTGCGGTTCCACGCCGAGGAAATTGGATTTGTAATCCAGCAGATAATATTTGCCATTATGGCTAAACACCAAATCCATAAAACCGCGTAACATTCCTTTAACCGATTCAAATTGCAGGGCTTCCGACGGCAAATGGTGATGTTGTTGCAATGCCCGATTAAACGCAGCCACATCGAATACCCGATTTAATTTCAAATAAAACTGCATTTCTTTCACGCAATCCCGAGGGGATAAATTCACCAGTTTTAATGTCGGATCATCGGCGCTTAATGGCGTATGCAAAATGGCGCGTATCCATTGTTGCAAGGACGGCAGCCAAGTTTCCTCTAACTGTAACCATTGGCAGAGTTTTTGGATTTTTTCCTCGTTCAGCGGCTGGCTAAAATCGTATTTCTCCAAGAAACGGTGTAATGCTGTGCCGATTTTAATGCCGTGCGGGAAATCAAAAGGCGAATAGCCGAAAGGATAGGCGGATTCATGGCTTGTAGTTTCCGACACTATTTCTGCTGTTTGCTCGTTAAAATCGTAATCTTTTCCCGCATCAAAAACACTTGGAAAATCGACCGCACTTTCCGCTGCCTGTTGCGCTTTGTAATATTTTTTAGTTTGATGAACCGCCTCAATGGCACTGAAGCTGGTGACCGTCCAGTTTTGTTCAATGTTGCCGGTGAATGTTGCCGCCAATAACGGCGTTGGGTTTTCCGTATGAGCTTGCAACGCTAAGGGTTTTAACGCCGTCGCGTCGGAAATCTGCACGCTACCTTGCGGTGCACGTTCGGCAAGTTTTGCCAATAAGGGGGCGCTGTCGTAGGCATTCGGCTTGTCGTTCGCGCCGATTTCCCCTTGCGTCAGCACATATAACAAACTGCTCCACTTCTTCTCAAAGGTTTTCGGCACGCCGATGACCAGCTGATATTTTGCGCGGGTCAGCGCCACATAAAGCAAGCGTAACTGCTCGGCAAAATCTTCCTGTTGCACCAAATCGCCATGGGTTTTATCAAAATCCCACAGCACCGCTTCCTGCGTCTCATCGTAATAAGTGGCAATGCGATCCGCCCGAAATGTGGTGGAATAGCCGATAAACGGCAACCAAACCAGGTCGTATTCCAAGCCTTTGGATTTATGAATGGTGACGATTTTGACCAACTGTAATTCGCTTTCCAACCGCACCAGTTGTTCTTTTTGCCGATCTTCGCCCTGAATTTGCTTTTCAAACCAACGTAACAATGCCGCTTCGCTTTCATTGAGCGTCGCCGCTTCCTGCAATAATTCCGCCAAATGCAGCAAATCCGTCACCAGACGCTTGCCGTCCACGGTGGGATAGAGTTTTTCGGTGATTTTTTCCTGCAGGAACAATTGGTGCAACATCACCAACACGCCCTGTTTTTGCCAGGTTCTTTGGTAATGAATAAACTTCTCCACCCAATGTTCCCAGCGGTTTTCGTCCATGCGAATTTGCTGAATGTCGGTAGCCGTCTGGGCAAAAATAGCGGTGGCGACGGCATTCAAAATGTGGCGTTCGGAAAACGGATTGAGGCAGGCGGTTAAAATCAATAACAAATCTTTTGCCGCGTGGCTATCGAACACGTTGCTGTCTTCCGACAAATACACGGAAGCAATGCCTAGGCGACGCAATTCGTTTTTCACCAACTCGGCTTCTTTACGGCTGCGCACCAACACGGCGACACTTTCCGGTTTCAGCGTTTTTTCCATTTTTTCCGTTTTTTCCACGGGCTGCCCGTCATCACGAAAAACGGCGGCATTTTCTACCGCACTTTGCAGCCAATGTTGAATGGAAACGGCGCAGGCTCTCGCCATATTTTCTTTCACGGAAGCCTCGTCCACATAAAAACGCACGGCGGGCTCCACCTCGCCATTCAAGCAAAATTGCGCATGATCCGTTCGGGCAGCAACCAGGATAAATTGAATATCTTTGTATAAAAACGGCGGCGGTTCGGCAAAATCAAACAAGCGATTGACGCATTCCACCACGTTTTTATGGGAGCGATAATTTTTCGCTAAATTGAAACGGTGCTGCGCCTGGCGGGCGGCTTGGAAATAGGTAAAAATGTCGGCGCCACGAAATTTATAAATCGCCTGTTTCGGGTCGCCAATCATAATAAAGCCTTTATCAGGCGGATTATCAGATGGCGGCTGTTCCACATAGATTTTGGCAAAAATCTGATATTGCACCGCGTCCGTGTCTTGAAACTCGTCAATCATGGCGAAGGGAAATTGATAACGAATCAGTCGGGCAAATTCCGCATTATTCGGGTGATACAACGCCTCTTTCAACAAACGCAACAAATCGTTAAAACTTTTTTCGCTGTGGTTGAGTTTGTATTCCACCAGTTGCGCATTTAGCACCTGTAAGTAATGAAACCATAAGGCTTGAGACAGCAACGTTTGCTGCGCGGACAGTGCCAATAATTCGTCAATTTCGGCAAAAAGCGGATGGGTCAGAGCGTCTTGGGCTTCCTCGCCTTTTTGTTCATTCATCGCAGCTTGCCCGAAGCGGTAAAAACAGTCCGGGAAATCCGCCGCCTCGTTTTCCGCCCAATGCTTCATGGCGGCAAGCCATTTCGGGCGATTTGCAGAGGTGAAACTGCGACGGTTTAATTTTTGTTCTTTGGCATTTTTATATTTGGTGTTGACTTCCGTTTCAATTAGCGTCGCAATGTCCTCTTCATTTGCTAACCAATCCCGTTTTACTTCCGCGATTTGTGTTTTTAGTGCTTGTGAATAATCGGCAAGTTTCGGAAGAAATTCAGCCAGCGATCCGTCAAAAAAGTGCGGTCGATTTTTCGGGAGTTTTAATTCCGTGCCGGCAAATTTTTTAACGGTTGAAATGATATGGCTCGGTGAAACCAGATTTTTCTGAATAAATTCGGCGACGGCATAAGGTTGCGAATAGAAATGCTCCCGCCAGATTTTCTGCGACAAATGCAACAACAATTCGTCTTCTTCGCCACTTAATTCTAAATTGAAATGAATGCCCGAATTGAAAGCATATTGCATAAGCATTCGGCGACAAAATCCGTGAATGGTATAAATCGCCGCCAAATCCATGTTTTGTTCCGCCAATGTCAGGCGTTGAATGGCAAGGGGTAAATCCGTGAGGGTGGCGGCTAATTCGCGTAAAAAGTCATCTTGTTCAAATACCGCCGTGTCCTGCGTGTGTTGGTAGGCGGTCAATTTCTGTTTGGCATCGTAAATCCGCTCGCGAATTTTGCGTTTCAGCTCTTCCGTCGCCATTTCGGTAAAAGTCACCACCAAAATTTGCTCCACGTTTAACGCGTACGGAAACGCATTCTCCCCCGCCTGTAATAGCAAACGCAAATAAAGGGACCCCATGGTGTAGGTCTTGCCCGTCCCGGCAGAGGCTTCAATAAGGCTAATGGCATTTAACGGAATGGAAGTCGGATTGAGTTGTTGCATGGTTAAGGTTAAATGAATAAAAACGTTGAATAAAATAAGGGCGGAACTCACTCCGCCCGATGTCATTATTAGAAATTAATGACTTTATCTGCCCATAAAGTCCAATTGGATACGTCATCCAATGTGCCGCGTGTCACACCGTCAATAAGTTTGGCGTCTAACAAACCGCGCGCTTTGACACAACTGGTACAAAGTTTAATTTCTGCACCTTGTGCCACCAGAATTTCGATGACTTGTTGCACGTTAGAACCTTCGTTCGGATTTTGACCGGCGAGCCCGCTTAAAATCGAATCGGAGAAACAGAACACTTTGATTTCCACTTCTTTGCCATGTTCTTCCTGTAAATTAACGGCGAAACGTAATCCGTTGAAGCTTTTTTCACTGCCGTATGGCGATTCGTTTAAGATAAAAAGAATTTTTTGCATAATGATTAACCTATCCATATAAATTTAATCAAGAACAATACAGAAACCACCCAAACCGGGGCGTTAACTTCACGCCAACGTCCTGTTCCCACTTTCATCGCGCAATAGCTGATGAAACCGAAGGCGATCCCCTCCGTGATGGAGTATGTAAATGGCATCATGGCGGCGGTAATAAAGGCGGGGGTGGCTTCCGTTAGGTCGTCCCACTGCACTTTAATTAAGCTGGATGCCATTAAAATACCCACATAAACTAACGCACCTGCCGTCGCATACGCCGGCACCATGCCCGCTAATGGCGAGAAGAAGATGGTTAGCAAAAACAACAATCCGACCACAACCGCCGTCATGCCCGTACGTCCGCCCACAGAAACACCCGCGCCGCTTTCGATGTAGGTACTGATGGCAGAGGTGCCGATATAAGAACCGACCACTGCGCTGGCACTGTCCACATACAAAGCTTGTTTCATTTTCGGGAAACGCCCTTTTTCATCACTGAAGCCCGCTTTGTCGGTTACGCCTAATAAGGTGCCGGAAGAGTCGAATAAATTTACCAATAAGAAAGAGAAAATAATGCCGATCAGTGCAGTATCTAACGCGCCTGCGATGTCAACCTGCCCTACCACTTGAGTTAATGGCGGCGGCATGGAAACCAGGCTGTGGAACGCCACGTTTGGATCAAAATACAAGGCAAGTGCGGTCACTGCAGCGATTGAAATTAACACGCCGGAATAAATATTGCGTGCCGCCAATACCACGATAATAAAGAAGCCGAGAATGCCAAGTAGTACTTGCGGGCTGTGTAAATCGCCCAAGGCAACTAAGGTTTGCGGGTTCGCAACCACCAACCCCATATTTTTAAAGCCGATTAAGGCGATAAAGAAACCGATACCCGCGCCGATACCCACACGCAAACTGAGCGGAATAGACGCCATCAACCAATAACGGATTTGGAAAATGGTTAATAACAATAAGCCGACGGAGCCCCAGAAAATCGTGCCCATGCCCACCTGCCAAGAATAGCCGAGCTTGCCCACCACCACATAAGCAAAGAACGCATTCAAGCCCATTGCCGGCGCCAACGCGATGGGTAAATTACTGAACAAGCCCATGGCGATCGTGCCAAAACCGGCGATTAAACAGGTGGTCACGAATACGACTTGCTTATCCATCCCCGCATCACCCAACACGGACGGGTTCACGAAGACAATATAGACCATGGTGAAAAAGGTGGTGATCCCGGCAATAATTTCGGTTTTTGTCGAGGTTCCTTTTTCGTTTAATTTAAAGAATTTTTGTAGAAAAGATTGATTTTCCATTGCGATTTCCAATCAGAGACAAAATAAAAACGATGAAAAACAGAATCATAAGAAAGGTGTTTTTCCGGCTGATTTTAGCAAAAGATCAGAGAGAGTTCGACCGGTTTGGAGAAATAAAAAATGAAATTAAATAGGAGTGAATCGTAAGAAAAGATAAGATGGTGCGACCGGCTGGACTCGAACCAGTGACCCCCACCATGTCAAGGTGGTGCTCTAACCAACTGAGCTACGGTCGCAATGAAAAGTGCGCTAATGATAGCTAGCTTTTCGGGTTAAAACAAGTTTTTTATTTGATTACGTTGATGACTGCAAAAAAATTAACCAGTTCATTATGAAGATAAAAAACGCAGAAAAAACAAACCGCACTTTGATCTACACCCCAAAAGTTGGACACCCAAACCAACTCATTAAGGTGCAGATTTGTATGGGCAAACATTATTCAATCGAATTCAAACATCACATCATTAAACTGATTTTAGAATCACATTGGGGCATTCGTGAGGTCGCCCAACGATTTCACATCGCCTCCCATTCTTCCGTCGTGGCTTGGTTGCAACGCTTTGAAAAATACGGTATCAATGGGCTTTCCCGTCAATATTATCAACC
>NZ_NRCJ01000021.1 GCF_003129965.1 Aggregatibacter kilianii
ACCATCCGCTGCTTTCACCAACGAATCCGGATTAAGAGTCTTCGCCATTTAAACGCCCTCACTATCTAAGATTAAATCCTCATTACTGGTGCGGCAAATTCATTCAACTGAAAAACAGTGAAAAAACTCACCGCACTTTTCAAAATTAACCGAGGTTATTCTATCCCTCAGCTTAATATCACACCTCGCTAATACAATGTTTCCGATAGGTTAAACTCTTTGAACATATCCGGTGAGAACGGATTATTCGACGCATCAACATAGATACGATAAACCGCATACCCACCATCCACATCATAGCGAATATCAAATGAGCCTTCACGTTCACCAACGACATTACCTAGGCTAAAGAGCTTAATTTGTGCCCAAGGACCACGATAAGAAAGGCTACGCGGCGAAGCATTAGGTTGATTCGGCACCAATGTCAACTTACTTTCCACCGCAATATTCATTGAGTTTGGCCATACCACATTCACCCGACGTTTATTACCATGACTAAAATCAATAAGTTGACCATCTAAATTCAACACACTACGTCGTTTATTAGGCGACAAGCTCAATGGCTCGACAATGTATTGTGCACCTAAGCCATTTTCACCGCTAAAGAACGTATCTCTGATTTTTTGTGCCATTTCCAATTGCTGTAATACATCTTCCCGAATTAGCGGCGTTGAACCGTCTTCCACATCCGCAAAACCGTTTTCAATGAAGGCATTCAGATACTTAGTATAGAAACTGTCTAAAATGCCGTTCGGCGCAAAGAAACGGTCAAAATCACTAATCGCTACCTCCTGTGGAGAGTTTGGATTAAACGGATAACGATCGGCTATTGTCATGCGATATGGTTTAACCACTTTGTCATTCCATTCTACCTCTAAAGCCTGAATTGCAGACTTCAACACGACTTTCCACGCATTTTGAGACAGTTGCTCAACCCAGCGCCCTAGTGGTTGCGGTAGTCCTTTAGCAATTTGTTGTAATTCTAAAATCGGATCGGATGACTGCTGTTCCATACGTAATTGCACCGCTTTTAACGCCGCTTTACCTTGGTCAGGCGAGTTTTGAATTGCAAGCAGATAACGATGTAAATTCGACAACTGCGGGTACACACGCTGTAACAAATTGTCACGACTACCATCTTCTTGTGCGAGAATAGATTTCTCACTTAAGAAATTACGTGAAATGGCATTTTTTAATAAATACTCGGAAGACGACAAGGCGGCATCTAAATCTTTTCCCTCAAGCTCTTTAGGTACCGTCGGCGAAGCTGTATTCGTCACTACAGCACTGACAGCCCGACGAATAGCTTGCGTATTACCTGTGATTTTTTCAACTGCAGAAACAGCCTCAGATATATCCTCAAAGCGTTTAATGTCCAAATTATTCATGGCATCATTCCAAGTTGAAACATAATCATTTACATATTGTTCCGTAATTCTTGAGCTGATCTCTTTTCTGTCCGCGTCGCTATACTCAATATTCTTGGTTAAGTTTAACACCCAACTATCTATTGCCGTTAAATCAACTAACTGTGAATCACGTTTTAAGAAGTAGTTGGTAAGCCCCTCTGTAGTAAAGAAACGAGGGATGTAAACTAACTCCTCCTCTTCCGGCATGAATACAGCATCAAACCCTCCGCCAATCTCTTCTCTTAAATTTAAATCCGTAGGGAATACTTTTTTCGCTGTAGTTTTAAGAATTTGATACACACGATCGTAAAGTGATAAATTACTCAATTCTTTTTGAGCATCACGAATCGACAAGTCAAAAGGTTCAAATGCTTTAATAAGCTCTTCATCGCCCTGCATACGACCTGCATACCAATCAGTATATTTTAAAGCATAGTCCAAATGAGAAAGTAAATTAGCTTGAAGTTGATTTTGACCTCTGAAGGCCTCACTCCAATATTTTTGCATATAATCTTCAACAACCTGATCAACCCGACCGGTTTTATCATCAAGCATTCTCATTACACGCAAGGTTTCTAATTTTTCATCGCTATTAGGCGGAGATGTATCCAACTTACGTTGCAATCCCGTCATAATTGCCGGCAAATAACGAAGTTGTAATAATCTTAAATATGCCGAATGGGCATAAGGTCCCATATTATGACCTTGATATAATCCCATGTCGGTAAAAATGTTTGAAGAATCCGGCTCTTTTCCATACGCAAAAGTAGCATCGCGCATTGGATTCAATAGCGGTAATTGCTTATCTCCATAGTAGTCAACACCTTTTGGTACAGGTATCTCTTTAAAATTCCTTACCTGCTCCAAAATCACCTCACCCGCATCGTGATTCTTTTTGTAATAGTGTTGCCAACCCAGTAATAGAGCAAGAGAAACAATGCCTCCAACAACCGAAAATGCTTTTAATTGATTACGGTAAGTCAGATTCCAAACTGAACTCTCTTTTGCAAGATTAGGATACGCAAATAGTGTATTCTCAAATAATTTTGTACAGAAATATGTCTGAGACAATTTTACAGACCATGTTGGATAGGTCTGGTTACTTAAATGATACTGTTCTGATGCCGATTGAATAAAGAGGTCGTCTATTTTTCCATTCTGCAATGCTGAAGTAAAGTAAACCCCCTTAAAGAAAACATTAGATCTCCCCCCAGTATTTAACAAATCATTTAAGAAAGAAGAAATCTCCTCATGTGCTCCACCAATTTGTCGAATAAAACTAAATAGCTGACTTCTTTGCTCCGGCAAAACATCACTCAGCATCATATCAGGCATAGCTGAATTCATTTGTTTACACCAAGAACTCCAGAAGCTTTTAAGTTCTTGAGTCCAATTTTCACCTTTAGCTGAAAAAGTAGTACCCAACACGCTGTCCATCTGTTCTTTTGTTAACTTACGATACATCGCCTGAAAGCCATATAGGCGATCCATTTTAGTTAAAATTACATAAATTGGTAAATCTGCATTTACAGTATCTGAGACATCCTTTAGGCGTTGTTGTAGAGTTGCAAGATACAGATCCCGATTTTCTTTATTAAGAATAAGTAATTGATATATATCGATGCACAGAAGTACTCCATTTAGAGGTTGTCTGCCTCGTTGCTCGGCAGTCCAATCCAATAGATTCTTCCAAAGCTTAGCATACAAACGCGGCTTACCTTCTATTTCAATATCCTGTGACACCAAATTACCATTAGGAACAATTACATTGGCTTTTTTATTAGTGAAAATAGAGAACTCAACACTACTAACCTCATCTTCATCATTCTGATAGAGCTCAACAAACCCCCCATTTTCCTTTAATAAAGAAGACTTACCACTTCCTTCAATACCTAATAGAAGATACCAAGGTAATACATGCTGATACTTAGATGTATCTAAATAACGTTGTAACCTTAAAACCCAACGATCTAAATAGCGACGTTGTGCATCAATGTTCTCCTTAATTGGACTATTAAAATTCTTCTTATCTTCTTGTTGGCGTTTTTCTAATTGTTTTAATCGCTGACTGATTTTCCAGGTAATCCAAGAAATTCCGACAATAATAAGAACTGCAGTAAATAACCAACGATTAGTTACCGTTGCAAGAGGCTTATAACCATTAATAGTGTAGGTTTCTCCTTGCCACCATACCCAGATTAACGTTGCAATCCAAAGCACAATTATTAAAATTGGACCTGATAATTTTAATCGAGTTAATAATGGTCTAAATGTTTGAAAAAATGATGGTAATCTCATTATTAAAACCTTCTTTATACTAAATTCATTCTTGTTCTTTCATCAATAAAGAGAATAAGGACGGTTCCCAATCTTTAACTGATACTGACTCTAGAGCACTCTGTAACGTTGCATAATGCTGCTTAGCCAAGCTATGTAAGCCTGATTTATTTAACAATTTTATGCTATGTAACTGAGCATAAACTCTTTCCCTCATATCGGAATATTTTTGTTCATTAATCAATTGTAAGGTTTTTTCCAATCCTTCTTTTTCATAATAATCATCAATATTTTGATTTGATCTATTCTGAATCAGCATATCACTTTGTGTTGCTTTATGTTGGGCTAACCACTGTTGACAGTTCTGCGGTAAAAACGGAGTACCATCACTAAATGTCAATTCTATTAGAGATGGCAATCTTTCAAAAAAATTACGGAGACTTTCTTTAATTGCCTCAGCAACCTTAGTATACCCCAAACGATTTGCGATTTCTGCAGATAAATAATGCCCCTCAAACCAAAAAGGGGCTAGAGTTAAGCTATACTCAACCTCTTTCCATAAATCTATACTCACATTTTCCAGTGCAGCCTTATATTCAGAAACACGATCTACAGAAATTGCCGCTAATTGTGTCTTATTGCCTTCTGCAAATGGAGCAGATGTTATATTACTCCAGATTGCATACCGTCTTAATCGATAGCCAACAGACTCTGAAGGGTCCTTATCTATTAAGTAATCCGCAACTTTTAATAATGTATTCCGCCAAGCTTTTTCATTACTTTGATCGATTTCAAGAGGTTCGATAACCATGGACTTCTGACTAACCAAATTGCCTGAATCAATTTTTGATTCCATAGGTTGCCCTGGTTTTTCTACCTCTGTATCAGCATTGCCAATATTGACCGTATCACTAAATGTATAACGGGATAACAATAACTCTATATCATGTAATAACTTTTGTTCATCACCCCAGTAATGCTTAAGTCGCTCTAGTTGTATTTTGGCTTCATCTTTTTCCAACCTAGAGGCTGACTGATTAAATTTAGTCCCCATATTCTCAAATCGTTTAAGAATTTGCTGAGCTAAACGTACCTTCTTAAGCTTTTGTGCTGGAGGCGCTGATGCCCAATAAGCTTCAACATAATCAGCTAATAGTGCTAATCCAAGTAATAACTCCGTTGTTTTACCTGAATGTTGTAAAGTCTTTAATAAATGTGCAACAAGTCGCACATCTTTACTTTTTGTAGATAATAATGTTAGCGCTTTTTGCTGAACCGAAGAAATATCTAAAGACTCGTGCTCTAGTGAGCCTAGTTTTACCATTTCTCCATCAAGATCAATCCACACAGGATCTTCATCAAGATCAATCTCAGTATCTATCGGCTTTAAAATTTTAACGCGCCAAGGATGATCAATTAATAAATCCATTATATTACCAATGACAAGTCGTTCTAAGAGGTTTAATTTCGTTTTCTAAATTTTGAATATTGAACGTTAACCCATTAATGTTTTTAACATTCGATTTAATCTTTAGAGTATTAGCCTTAAACAATTTCTGAATCTCACTGATTCCCTCCAAGCCTCTACTTGCTTCCAATAAGAACCCATTTTCTCGGAAAAACCAGCGAGTCTCAAATTTATTCTTGTCCGTGGATACCTCCACATACGTATCGCGCTTATCCGTTGGGTTAAGTAAAGCTATTTGTAATCGAGTGATGTTATCAATACAACTAAACATCAACACCGGTCTTGGATCTTTGTGTCCTAATGCCGGAGTAGTAATAATAATTATCGGATTTCCCTCCTCCGTATTATACGATTTGGTCAATAAAGAAATAGAATTGCCCGTTCTGGTGCTTTCTTGTTCTATAGCTCTATCCCAAGCCACGCCTCCTTTTTGCTTTACTTGAGAAGGAGTTAGGTTATTACCCCAAGCATTATCATAGCAATCTAAACGCTCCAACGCGGCTTTTTCCTGCCGACATTGTTCAATAGCTTTTATTAACTCTCCTTCAGCAGAAGAGGGAGAGTTAACAACATAATCACTAGCAATTAACTCCATAGGAACGAACATTATGAATGTTGCCAAATAAGTTAATTTTTTGATTGAAATTAAACCAGATCGCATTCCTCATCTCCAACTTTAGCAATAAAGCGATTATTTTTTATACCAAAATGAATATCTTTAATCTCCTTATTAGCTGCAATTTGTTGTAATAATAATAACGATACTGGAGGTAACATTTGTCCATCGATAATGGACTCTAAAATACGAGCACCATTTTCTGCTCTGGTTGAACGACGTAAAATTTCTTTTTTAACCTCATCTTCAATAACAACCTTAGCATCAAAACGACGTTCTAATAACATGACTAATTTTTTAAGCTTACCATCAATAATAGTCATTAGAACATTTTCCGGTAATGGTAAATACGGAATAACCTCCATGCGAGCTAATAGTGCCGGCTTAAAGAAGTCAGCCAACTCAAAATACAACTCATCAATGATCTTATCTGGTGTATCAGCATTTTTAACAATAGTTTGATAACCTAAATTGGAAGTCAAAAAGAAAACAATATTTTTACAATCAATAATACGCCCTTCACCATCTGCTAATTCACCTTTATCAAAAGCCTGATAGAACAGATTTAAAACATCAGGATGAGCTTTTTCAACCTCATCCAAAAGCACCACTGAGTATGGCTTACGGCGAATAGCCTCAGTTAAAACGCCCCCTTCTCCAAATCCGACATACCCTGGAGGTGAACCAATTAAACGAGAAACGGTATGCTTCTCTTGAAATTCTGACATATTAATTGTTGTCAAATACTGCTTCCCTCCAAATAACAAATCGGCTACTTGTAAAACAGTTTCTGTCTTTCCAACCCCACTAGGGCCAACGAATAAGAATGCACCTAAAGGTCTCCCTGCTTTTCTTAAATCTGCCCTTGCTGTTAGTAAATGGCGATGTAAGTGCTTAATTGCTAAATCCTGACCTTTAATTTCTTTTGATAAATAAGTAGGCAAATCTGTAATAATTTTAAGCTCATTTTGAGATAAACGATCAATTGGTACACCAGTCCACTCAGCAATAACAGAAGCAATTTGTTTCTGTGTAACATGCGGAGACACAAGCACTTCTTCTTGTTGCAACATCTCCAACTCTTGCGTAAGTACCTTTAATTCTTCTATTTCATCTAAATCTATTTGACTTGAGGTATCAGCATTTTCAACACCTACTTCAGGCACTTGATCTGGCGTATATTTTTCATCCTGCTCAAAATCCTCTATCTCCCTTTCTTTGTCTTCTAACAATTTTGAACGTAACTCAATAATACTTTTCACAATAGACTGCTGTTTTTGCCAGCTTTGGCGAACGTTATCTAATTTCAGAGCATTTACATCAAAATTATTTCTCAACTGTGATAAGCGAGACTCATTTGAGCTTAAACCCAGCTTAAGTTCTCTCTCTAATAAATCCATCTCCATCTTAAGTTGATGTTGCTCATTTTCTAACTCAGCAACTAGTTTTGGGGGAGATGTAAGATTGATAGCGACTCTAGCACACGCTGTATCTAAAACATCAATTGCTTTATCTGGTAATTGTCTCCCACTTAAATAACGCTCGCTTAATTCAGCAACAGCGATTAGTGCATCTTCTTCAATTAATACTTGGTGTGATTGCTCATACGCAGTGCGTAAGCCCCGCATAATTACTACAGCCTCTTCAACTGTGGGCTCATCTAGTTTCACTAATTGAAAGCGTCGAGATAATGCTGCATCTTTCTCAAAATATTTCTTATATTCGCTCCAAGTTGTTGCAGCAATTGTTCTCAACTCACCTCTGGCAAGGGCCGGCTTTAATAAATTAGATATATCTAAGCCACCTTGCTGATTACCAGCACCGATTAGCGTATGGGCCTCATCAATAAAAAGTATTATTGGCTTTGGTGATGAAGTAACCTCGTTCATAATACCTTTAAAGCGTTTTTCAAATTCACCTTTTACAGCAGCCCCAGCTTGTAATGCACCTAAATCCAATGTCATGACATCAGTATTTAACAATTTTTCCGGTACATTACCTGCAACAATACGTAAAGCTAAGCCTTCAATTAATGCACTTTTACCAACACCGGCTTCTCCAACAACAATTGGATTGTTCTTACGACGTCGACATAAAATATCAATCATTAAATTAATTTCTTTATCTCTACATAGTACAGGATCTAGCCTACCATCTCTCGCAAGTGCGGTCATGTTCTGAGCATATTTATCTAATAAACTTTCTTGACCGTTTGATAATGTCGTAACTTTCTCCCCTTTAAGCACCTCTGTTTCTGATGAGCTTGCAACAAGCTGAGCAAAATCCTGTTTTAAGATTTCACGATTAATTACCATTAAAATTTTTGCTGCCTGAAGAGGAAGATAACGATGTAAAGAGGATAATAAAACATATAAAATAATGCCACTACGCAAATTAGAATGACCAAATTCTGTTGATGCAACCAGCCAACTATCCTGTAATAATTCAACAAGCAAGGGTGAAAAACTTGGGTAACTTTGTTGAGTTTGTAATTGTGAGTCTCTTACTACAACTTCTTGCAGGTAACCTTTTAATTCTTCAATATCAACATTAGATTGAGCTAAGATAACTCGCACATCACACAATGGTGTCTCTAAAAAACTAAATAAAAATTGAGGCACTGTAATTTCAGCAAATTGTTCATTCATACAACGTGCTGCACAAACCTCCAAGGTATGTTTTGCAACTGAATTTAATTTTCCAACTAAAACAGGTAATTCCACTCTAATCATAATGTTACTTTCTCTTAATTTAATAGGTTATTTAATTGTTCTATAATAGCTTGAGTTTGATTGTTCAATTTTAATAAGTAGATACAATATACTGTAATGAGAACAACCAGACCAATACCAAATATCTTTTTCAATGTTACCTTATTTAATAACTGATACGAGTGCTTTTGTTTATCATTCTCTTCAGAATAAATCACATCTTGGACAGTTTTATCCGTTGTATTCATAATTACATCATGTAATTTACGAAAAATACTTTCAAATTCTTCTGTATTTTGCCCTGTTACTTTGTACCTACCTCGAAATCCAAGGCTAAAACAAACATACATAAACTCAAGAAGATCTAAGTAACGCTTAGGCTCAGCCATAAGTTTATCTAACAGAATATAAACTTTCTCGCCTCCCCAAGTTTCATTGTGAAAGTAAGTCAATAATGACTTCTGGAACCAACTACTCTTGGCTCCCCATCCATGCCCCAGAGCCACTTCATCAATAAAAGTACATAGCACATAGCGAAATGAAACGATCATTCCCGGCTCATAATGTTGCTCACGTAAAATTTGTTCTAAAGATTGAATATCTTGTACAACCTGCCCGTATAACATAGAAGGCATATCTTGATCTGTTATATCTTTTAATCTCAAGACCATACCTAACAACGGCGTTGCTGCATCAACCATAGGATTAATACTATATCCCCGAAGAGGGAGGTTATAAAAAGGAGATGTCAATATAGGTTCTTCCAAGCTACCTCTATCTAAAATTAATTCACTCATATATAAACTATCCTCTTATTGCCCACAATTGCATATCTAGTTCAGGAAACTCACCTGAAACGTGGAATGCAATGGCATGATTCTTCTGTACCTCGCGCCATTCATCGCCATGAGTATCTAAATAAAAATAGGTATAACCTGCATGATATGGCAATTGACGAGGCGCCGTTGTTAAAGGACGTACCTCTACTCCTGGCAACTGGACGCTAACTAGTTGACGAATTTTATCTGGAGTTGTTATCTTAATTTGCTGAACAAATTGCTTACGTAATAACTCCTCAGGTACACGAGCTGTAACTGCAAGTATAAATTCAGCCTTGTATAATAAATCCTGATCATTAATAACCGCACTTTTTACTCCATAAGGCAAGGATTCCAACTGGATAGATACTGCTTTAGGTGTGAGTACCGTGCTTAGCGCAATTCGTAATTGTCGAAACAAACGTTGGAAACACTCAGTCATCGAGAAATGATCATATCGTAAAAACTCTTTTGGTAAGCGGGAGGCATCAGTAAATGTCATTAGCTCACCACATAACTGAATCAGTAAACGATAAAAATATTCCGGATGAATATGAGGATGAATATTTAAGTGCTTATAAAAAGGGTGTTCTCTGTTCAGCAATTGCAACATGAGGAATTCCGCTACATCAGCAATTCCTTGCTGGCTAGGAGAGCCTATCCGAGAAGACAATGTTTCTGCCCGCTGTTCCAATGTGCTAGCAAGTTCTCCGACAAAAGCTCTCAATTCAGAAGAGGCTGAAATATCCATTGAAGTGGGAATGAATTTATCATCCAATTCAATTCTTCCATCAGATAGTTTGTCTCTGATACGGGCAATATGTAGACAAGTGTAAGAACTTCTATCCTCTGTACCTTGAATGAGTTTCGGTGATAACTGAGCTAAAAACAAAGAGTGACTGTTTCCATTAGGTGTATGAATATCACGAACATCCTGCAGATTTTCTCTATATCGAACAGATATATTATTTTGATTATTATAGTCTGAATGAATTTCTGCAAAAACAGCGCTGGAATTGGGTAAAGCTAAATAAATATCATATGCGTCAGCATTTTCCAGTTGTTTAATATCCAAAGGGGTTGGCAACAAATCCTGACTTGGCAAATCAAAATATGTTCCATCAGGAAAAACGCCTCTTGCAGACAGCAGTGCAATTCGCCCAAGATTCAACATATCTCTATCAATTTCAACTGAAAGCAATCCGAAATTATAATTATTATTTAATATTACAAACTGATTTTGAATTAAATAATCCAGATGACGCTGTTGTTGTTGGAAGTGTTGAGGTTGAACAAAAAGCCCCTCCTTCCAAATAACTCTATTCTTAGACATATAGCTATTCTTCATCCTTTCTGATATCAACTTCGTTTTCTTTAACATGAACTAAAATATGGTATTTATGACCAATACCTTTTAGGGTGACTACTTTTTTCCATTCTGTAGCACCAGAATCAGAATAATATGCAATCACTCCAAAATAATTATTTTCCTCTTTTAACTTAACTTGCGGTAAGGCCTTATATTGTGAAGGTAATAGAGTATAGTCTTGGTGATCAATATAATTTTTGCCCAATACATCACTTAAACTTTCCGTACTTAACTGCTCATAATACGCAGATAACAACTTAGAATCCTCACCCAAATAAACTAATTTTAGTTCAATTGGTGAAGGTTGCCCATTTTCATTTTTATTTATGTTCGGCTCCGCCAACAATGAAATTTGTACTGTAGAAGGCTGATCCAAAGGTCCACCCACTTGAATATCAGGATCTTGAATGACCTTACTTATCTTTGACATTGTTTGACAACTAGAAAGAAGTAACGCTACAAATAGTGCAGAGACTAATTTTAATGCTAAATTACGGTTGATACAGAACATTATTTATTTTCCTTATTTTGTTTATCACGTAGTGCTTTATCATAAGCTTGAGAATATACTTCCCAAAACAATTTTTCAAAACCATATTGGCGTTTCGAAGTGAGTTCTTCGTAGTAATTTTTATACATCTCCCAGGCCCAAGCACCTCCTTCATTTTTTTTCTCATTGCTGCGACGATAATTCTCAAATCGTTGTAATAACAACTGAGGAGAAAATGCATCTAAGATCGCCCCCAAAGCTGAAATAATAGCTACACGATTTGCTTCATTATGAATTAATAAGTTATGTAAGCTTTCCGACACTGCCGCGGGAGCTGCTAAATGGACCGGGCTTTTTTGATCTCCAAATAATACATCCATAGTAGTAGAATAGTCTAAATTTAATCGAAGAGGATTATCTTCAATTGGACGTAAGTGTTTATCAGACAAGCTATTTTGCTCCTGCTGCAAGGCTAACAATCCTTTAATTGCCGCTTTTAAGGTTTTACCAACCTCCTCTAAAAAATCATTTGTTTCTTGACTATCAATCAATTTAATTTTAGTGTCCATTTCTCTCATTAATGGAGATATTGTGATGTAAGCATTTTCCATGAATGGAGACTGTTCTTCGTTTTTATTACTATTTTGTATTATTGGTAAATCTACATAAGATTGGTTCGTCATTTTCAAATCTCCATAAGTTCCTATTACTCCCAAGTCATTTTTAGACTTATACTTTGATGATAGTAAATGATCTGCATTATTATCATTGTCACTTTCAAAATTAATAATATTATTTCCCTGTGAATGTAGTGCGAAAATAGGATCTTTAACAAAATTATCATCTACAGTATCAGCTAAACGCTTAGGCTCAACCAACTCAGCACCATTTTTACGATCCAAGATTTCTTTTAAATAATCTTGATTGCCAGCTACAATATCTTCAACAGTATTAGCTGAGCCTATTTGCTGAGATGCATCTTTTTCAAAAATTGAAACAGCAAGCTTTAAAGCTCCACATTTTATCTGATCACCATCTTTTAAGCGAATGAACCCAGATTTTGGAGTAAAGGTGGCTGAATTTACAAGTAAAGGCTTTCCTATAACTTGCAAACAAAAGGTATTATCTCTCCATTCAATATTAGCTTGATTTGTTGGAATACCAGCTTTTACATCTTGCAGGACCCAATGATTGTTTTCTCCACTACCAATTGTCCCACCATCTTGAGTAAAAACATTCTCTCGCGACTTTCCACTTTCTAAATCAATTACATTTTTAACGCTCAGCGTCAATACCAATGAACCATCCACCGATTTACTCCCTGATACTAATTGTTACTTTTGGTTTCTTGTCTGGCTTACCCACAAAACTCGTCCACCCCAACATTGTATTTTTATCATCTCCTAACTGCATTCCAGTGATCTGTTTGGGTTTAAGCCCCAACCTTAGATCCCAAGCAAACTGATCCTTCAACACAAATGATACAAATGTAATTAAAGATAAGTAATTTTCTCCATTAGGTAAAAAAGATAAAAATTGTTTACGAGAAAGATTATTTAGCTGAAGTTCAAACTTACCTCCTCGATCAGGATTCCTTTCACCCAAAGTAAAATTCACCCCCAAACAACTACGTCCACTAGGTGGACGCCCAACCTCTTTTAAAATTCCACCTAAACGATTTTGCTCATCTTCGGAAATCTTAACATATCGAAAACACCACTCTTTTAAGTCAACATCAGGCAGATCAAAACAATGAGAAACTAAACTTGATATAACTTCAGACGAACGTCCCGGACTTGCCAGCATTCCCGCATAGGCCAACATTTTACTATGATGAATACTTAAACGATTGCGAGTTTTTTCATGTCCTAACCCAACCAACGAAAACATTCGTTGAGAAAAAACATCAGTTCCCTCATTTCTAAAGTTAATATAATAGCGGTACTTTCTCCAAATATGATGTAACAATAAAACTAATCTGTGATTAAATAAATTCATAAAGTCAACTAATTTAGTTTCTTTATGTAAATATTCGGTTGCTAAACTTTCCAAATAATATGTAGGTAATGGAGATTGACTACCGTGTAAACCTAAAAAACTAATCTCTAGGGAATGTTGCCCTTCTTTCGTAGAAAGTAAGTGTACGATATCACGAATCGGAAACTCTAATCCTGCGGAGGATATGAATCGAATAGGTTCCTTATCCGGTGTTAACGTCAAAGTTTTCGAGGATTCTACATTAGATAATTTAAAAAGTATTTCAACCAACTGATAAAAACTATAACGTGTTATATCTATTAAATCTGAGTTTTTATTTACATCAGAGCGTGTTGACCCATCTGAATCGGCCATTCATACACCTCCTGATTATCAGTATTAATTATTTTCAACTTATGGAATGAATTCACACTAGCATAAAGAGTAAAAAATTGAGACAACACACTTCCAAATAAGAACATATCTCCTTCTGAAGTAAACCCACTTTGCTGAATACATAATGTTGATTGCAATCCTCGAACTGATACACCTTTAAACAATCGATCAATTGGAGTCGTCTCAATTGACTGAATAGCATCTAGTTTTTTTTGAGATATCCTTGCATTACGGCGACTATGCCAAGCTGGTAAATCATAAGTTTTCAATATTTCCTTTAATGGTTCAATGTCTAGTAAAGATAGATAATTAAGAGAGGAATTAGAGATTAATTTCCAAGCTAATGTGCCATCTAATGTAGGATGTAAAGGTAATGATGGACGAGTTATATTTCTAAACTGCGTAGAAGAAGGATGCTGATCTGTGCTTACACATATATCACCAATTTTTAACTGTGTAGGTAAATCTCGATTGGTACAAGTTAGATCTATTGCTACACATTCATTTGATGACAATACCTGAATTTCATCACCTCTTACAAAAGACAAAAAGTGATCAAATCCAGAATGAAACAGAGCATCTTTTGTTCTTAGACGATAATAAAGTGCGGTACGTCCCTTCATATATTCGACTTGATGTCTGAAACTTTCAAAAGGCTCATAAATACGCTCTCCACTATTATTCTTTTTACTGAGTGTTATATCTTCTTTATGAACAAAACTAGAAACCTTGTCTACCGAAAAAATTTCATACCAGTCAGGATGTTGGTGACTACCTTTGACAATATACTCCGTTTTTGTACCATCTAAACGAATATTTTCACTATCATGTTTAAAAAGGTTAATTGCAGGTACACAATGAAGACGTAATGTTGACGTACGAACATTAACATCAACGGGCAATGGTAAAGAAAATGACAATTGAAGAGAAAAACTCTTACTTTTAATCTCAGATGATAGTGGGCTGAATCCTTTTACATCAAAGAATAAGAAACTCTCAGGAAAACAAAAATATTCCTGCAGAACCCTATACCCCGCATTTGTATGTTTAGGATAGGGTAATATAGCATCCTCTCGCCTAAATCCTACCGGAATAAAGCTAATATCCGGAATAGGGTATACAGTCTCATTTATAAACAATTTGGCAGATTGTAAATAATAAGATAACCATAAATATAGCTGCTGATTACTATATTCATCAGAACCAAGGTAAAATCTAAGTTTATTTAGATCTAATGTATCAAATGATAATTCAGATTCAGACGAAAAATGTATTTCAATTATAGATTTCTCGTTATTATTTGTAGTAGTAATATCTTGGATAGAAAAAGGATTTAACCAAACATCACGACAAGTCTGGAAAGTACAGCGAACAGAACCATCATCAATTACCGAATTATCTTGATCAATATATGTGGTCGAAATCGGTTTACTTAATAAGTACGTACCCTTTTCAACCTTATCTTGTAATTGGCCAACTTTTTCATCAGGATAAAACTCGACAATAGTCATGCTCGGAGTAGGTCTTAAATAATTAGGCCATAGCATATTAATCATGCTATGAGTGAATTCAGGAAATTCATCCTCAATTTTTGCCCGTAAATTCCCCGTTAGAAAAGCAAACCCTTCTAGCAAACGTTCTACATCAGGATCAGCACTTTTTTCAGATAAAAAATTAGCCAAATGAGGCTTTTCAACCGCAAGCTGCTTTCCTAATTCTCGTAAATATTCTAACTCATTTCTAAAATATTTTTCTAATACAGACATTTTTATGCTCAAATATCAGCAAGATCTAAATAATAGTGGCGATCATTATCCAAATGCAAACTAAAGACGACTGGAGAACTCATTTCTTCGACTGATAATATTGCATCAATACGAAAATGTAACAATAAAGGGTTATCTTCATTTACAAGTGGTTGTACATTTACAGAGATAATTCTAGGCTCAAAATCCAAAATACAAGTCTCGATAACTGCTTGAATCTTACCAACCATATCCATGGTACCTATAGTTGCGTCATTTAAATCTACAATACCCAACGCTGAGGCACTCTGGCAGGCTCCAGGATGGGTATTTAATATGTTAAGTAGATTATGTCTAACAGATAAAACCAAATCTCTTAAATGATGGCGCGCAGATAATGATGACTCCTCATTTTGAATTCGCTCAAATAAGCTGGCAGCGTTTCCTCTATCCCAGCTCAGTAATGCTGCCATTAAAAACTTACTCCTTATCCAAACGACCAACTAAAGACAATTCAAAATTAGATCCCATATACTTAAAGTGAGGTCTAACTTTAATAGAAGACAAGTACCAACCTGGATCTCCTGCAACATCAGACACCGAAATTGAAGCACTGCGGAAAGGTCGACGACTACGAACATCTGCCGGTGGATTCTCTTGATCTGCTACATATTGTTTTAACCAAGTATTTAACTCTTTTTCCAAGTCCCCTCTCTCTTTCCAACTACCAATCTGCTCTCTTTGTAACACTTTGATATAATGTGCAATTCTGGTAATCATAAAAGTATAAGGTAACTGTGTGCCTAACTTATAATTTGTTTCAGCAATTTTTCCCTCTTTTGTATTAGGAAATACTTTCGGTTTTTGCACTGAGTTAGCAGAGAAAAATGCTGCATTATCACTACCTTTACGCATAGTTAACGCAATAAAACCTTCTTCTGCTAATTCAAATTCACGACGATCAGTAATCAATACTTCTGTTGGAATTTTCGCAACCGTTTGTCCCATTGCCTCATAAAGGTGGACTGGCAGATCATAAACTGCTCCACCACTTTGTGGCCCAATAATATTTGCACACCAACGATATTTAGCAAAGCTATCTGTCAAACATGAAGCAAGTAAAAATGCACTATTTCCCCACAAGTAATGTTCATGATCCTTACTTACATTTTCCTCATAACCAAAACTTTTAACTGGATTATCCGTTACAGAATAAGGTAAGCGAGCAAGGAAACGAGATACTGTTAACCCAAGACTGCGAGAGTCCTCAGATTCGCGTAAAGCGCGCCATTTAGTATAAACAGGGCTTTCAAAAACTGATTTAAGATCTTTAATTGCAGGAAGCTCAGTGTAGCTTTGAACTCCGAAAAATGTTGGCGATACAGAAGAAAGAAAAGGAGCATGCGCCATAGAACCGACAGCACTCACATATTGTAACAACTTCATATCAGGTGTTTTAGGGGTAAATTCGTAGTTACCGATTACCGTGCCAATAGGCTCTCCACCGAATTGCCCATAACCGGAGGAGTAAACATGTTTATAAAAACCAGATTGAACAATCTCAGGAGCAAACTCAAAATCATCAAGCAACTCTTCTTTCGTTGCATGCAATATATTAATTTTAATATTCTCACGAAAATCTGTTCTGTCAACCAATAGCTTTAACGAGCGCCAAGAAGACTCTAATTGACGAAACTTTTCATGATGCAAAATCTCATCTACTTGGATACTTAACTTACGATCTATCTCTGCAATCATTCTATCAATTAATAGCTTATTGATAGGTTCTTCCTGACTACCTGTCATTAAAATATTTGAAATAAAAGCAGCTACACCCTGTTTAGCAACATCATACCCTTCACTATCAGAAGAAATTCGTGTTTGGGCCATAATCTCATCAAGTAAAGATGACTGTTGAACTTCGGTTTCCTGAACTTGTTGTTTTACAGCACGTGCCATAGTCTGTTATCCTTTTTACTTAGAATTTTACTAATACTTACTTATCACTTACCAAATTAAGTTCTTTCAAAAGCTGTTCTCTTGACTCATCATTTTCCAATAACTCAGCTAAACGAGCCCGAAACGCCGGAACATTGCCTAATGGACCTTTTACAGCGGTTAAAGCCTCACGTAGCTCTAACAGTTTTTTTAACTCAGGTACTGCATTTACAATGTTATCAGGAGAAAAATCACTCAGAGAACTAATACCTAAATTTACATTTAACTCTTCATCCTCTTTTTCCGACAACTTATTAGGTACATTAATGTTCAATTTGATATCCATTTCGCCCATTACAGATGAGAAGGTATTTTTATCAATTGAAACCATTGAACGCTCTTCAATCGTTGTATCTTCTGTTCGACCTTTCATGTCTCCCACAACCAGAACATTAAGAGGCAGCTCAACCTCTGCAATCTGTCCTTCAGTTGCTGGTACATACTTAATATTAATTCTTTCTTTAGGTGCCACAGAACCTTCTTTTTGCTTACTCATAGAGTAATCTCCTCAAATTACAAGTTGTCTTTACAAAATTAAACACGGATACTAAGGATTATACCTCAACATATTCCAAATATGAAATGTTTCAATATTTCCTCAATTAACTACAAAAAACACATTCCGAATGACCACACTTTGATCCCCATAGCAGCGGACACATGCTAGTTAATATTCCTTTGTATTTCAATATAATTTCAAAATTTATCAGCATTAGTTAATGAGCTAACGTAGTATTTTACATTCAAATTAAGAAAAACAAAGTAAAACGCATACACTTACTATTATTAGGGATACACACAATGAAATATAGCTAATTTTTAATTATATATCATGGTGTTATTAATTTTTATTGCGAATATTCTCTATATCCTCAAACAATGCTTTATGTTACAACTATATTATTATCAATCAGAAAAATGATAAATTCCAAATTTTTAAGTATATCTATTGTAATTTGATAAAATTTGCTAGATACTTATACAAGGCTTTTAATGTGTTGATTATAAAACAGATAAAAATCTTACACTAGTTTGATTAATTTAAGCATTAAAAGGCTACATTCCAGAGTTTCACATCCAAATTGTTAAAATAGGAGAAAAGCATGCCAACCCCATGTTATGTATCAATCACTGGTAAAACCCAAGGCGAAATTACTTCTGGCGCATTTACAGCTGAATCAGTAGGTAACATTTTCGTACAAGGTCATGAAAATGAAATGCTTGTTCAAGAAGTTAAACATGTTATTGAAGTGCCAACAGATCCACAGTCCGGTCAACCGTCTGGTCAACGTGCACATAAGCCATTAAAACTTACTGTTGCGTTAAATAAAGCTGTTCCTATGCTTTATAATGCCCTAGCATCAGGTGAAATGTTACCTAAAGTTGAATTAAAATGGTACCGCACTTCTGTTGAAGGCAAACAAGAACACTTCTTCACAACATCGTTAGAAGATGCAACAATTGTTAGCATTGACTTAAAAATGCCTCATGCTCAAGATCCAACTCAACGTGAGTTTACTCAATTGTTAGAGTTATCTTTAGCTTACCGTAAAATCAATTGGGAGCACACTTCAGCAGGAACTTCCGGTGCTGATGACTGGCGCAACCCTCTCGAAGCTTAATTTTATAAGTTAGAGTAAATAATTAAAATGAAATTGCTATTAGTTTACACTGATAGCAATTTTTATTTTGGCTCAGCTTTCTAAGGAGTGAATTCAATTAGTTATAACCAGCCTCTGTCAGTTTGTTTATAATTTCTTCATAAAGAACCTTCATTTTTTGATCACTATTTTTTAAAGAATTTTTTGACATTTTCAACAGTCTGGAACTATATAACTTAGTATTTTTTTCTTTATCCATTATATATAACAGAATTTCAGGATTAATTTCTGCATCTTCAAAAACGGTATATCCTACATTGTCTTTTGTACTAAAATTAGCATTATAGCTTAACAATAATTCAATTTTATTTCTAATATCATTGAGATATTCCTCTCTAGACCACCTGCTACGAAGATGCGTAGATTTTACAACAACATTCATTGGGTAGGTTGCATACAAATGTTTCTTTCCATCAGAGTTAATATAGACATTACTCGGATCTGCGCCATACTCAAGTAACATTTTCATATAGTCTATCGGCAATCTTTCCGCCGCAAAGGTTAGGGGGAGATAATAAATCTCTCTCTTTTGTTTTTTAGAAAAAACTTTAGAAACCAAATTTGGATCCGCTTTATGTTGAAGAAGCAGCTTTGCAATATCAAATCAATTATCCAAAAATACGGAATACATTAAATAGGTAAAACCGGTCTTATCCTTTGATAATGCATTTACATCAGTGTCTTCTGCTAATAACTGTTCTACACGCTTTTTATCATTTCGATAAATGGCCTCGCCCATCTCCAAACGCTCACCTGTAAAATACTCTTCCGCCGGGAAACCCTGATTTTTAGCCATGTCATTGGCGTAGATATTTATGCAATTACATAATAGAAAGAGTGACAATAAAATTAGCTTCATTATTTTCCTTTCAAACTCTATTTCAATAGAGCGAGCCTAGTAATTGATATTATAGCGCTTTTTAGGTTGATAATTTTTCTGATTTTCTAGATTTTTCTGAACCTGAGGAGGTGTTTCTGGTGGCCATTTAACCCCTTTTTTAATTAAGAAATCTCTTACCTTTTCCTCATTTCTAAGCGTTTCCTCAATAAGTGAAGTATCTCTAAACTTATCTCCCCATATAGTCTTCCCTTCCTCAATTAATTTCTTAGACTGGATACTATCTTCAATATTCGTATAAATCAAATAAGGAACAGTTAGTCCATTACGTCCAGTAACATTTATATCTGCGCCTCGCTCTAAAATATATAATGTATTTTTAGCTCCAACATATGCTGTTTCAATAACTAAGGGACTACCCTCTTTATAAGAATTAATTTCCGCTCCATAATCAATAAGTAGTTTAAATTTTTCATGATCAACATCATTAGTTACCGTAAAAATAATCGGGATATTCATAAATCGCTTTTGTTTATAATTCGGATCTAATCCCCCTTTCAATAACGCTTCTAATATCTGAGGCGGTGCACCGTAGTATAATACAGCTGTCATCAATGGGGAATCATTTGTATTTTCTCCTTGTTCCTGATCAGGATCGGCACCATTCTTAGTTAAAATAGTAATGATCTTATAATAGTCTTCATTATTTCCATTTAAATCTTCAGAAATCCGAACGATAGGTAACATCAGCAGAGACATATTCTTTTTACTCAATGTATGCAAATCGGTATGTGGCGCTAATTCTTCCACCTTTTTCACATCTTTTTGCCAAATAGCCTCTGCTAATTCTTTTTGATTTTTTCCATAAAAATCATTAACTGAATAGGTCATAAAAAATCCTCTGTTAAAATAGAATAGGATAATAAGAATGAGGATAAACATAATGACTATTTTCTTTATCATGCTATTTTCTCAAGATTTTATTTAGAATATTTAATTGACATTAAATAAAAAAGTGCGGTCACTTCTCTAAGTGTTTTTTCTTTATGAAATACACCGAAAATTTTGACCGCACTTTACAAGATTATGAAACTAATCTAAGACAAAATTTCTATTTTATTTTCAAGAAAATCTTCAGAAGATATATCAAGTTTAATTTCTAAGTCAATTTTTAATTTATCGATTCCATAAAACTATTAAGATAATCTACCATCGGAATTTTCTTAGCAGGATATAATTCATCTTTTAACTCAACTAAATCTCCATCTATACTAGTCGTAAAATAAACCAGCCTTACTTGTAACCCAGCTCTCTTAACCGCCGTATTATTTCTTTTAAATTTTCATCATTAGGATTAGCTTTTAATAGTTTTTCTGAACTTCTTAATAATTTTTCACCATAAATACGATGATCTGCGCCTTTATCCATTAGATATAGAATAATTTCACGATTCATTAATGAAAATTCAACAACACTACGACCTGTTGCACCAATCGAATTAATATCTGCTCCATGTTGTAGTAATAATTCCACTCTTGCTTTTATATCATTCATATAATCTTCCCGCGACCAACGGTTTAAAATATAGGAAGAACGTACTGCCGCATTTATCGGATACATTGCATAAAGTGGTATTTCTCCTTTTTCATCTCTATAAGCATAATTCGGGTTAGCTCCGTATTTCAATAATAATTCCATGTATTCTATCGGCTTATCATCCGATACAAAAGTTAGAGGAAGATAGTAAACATATCTCTTCTTATTTTCTGATAATACTTTTGACACTTGATTCGGATCTGCATTATGTTGAAGTAGTAACTCTACAATCTTAAAACGGTCATCTAAAAAGAGTGAATATAGCAAATAAGTCACTCCATCATTATTACTTGATAACTCATTGACATTAAGACCATTTTTTAACAATTTTTCTACTTTTACTCTATCATTCTGATGAATAGCTTTCGCCATTTCAAGTCGTTTACCTTCAAAATATTTTTCCGGTAAAAGTCGTTCATTTCTTTCTGAATCATTTGTATAAGCATTCATAGATGCTCCTAATATTAATATGCATAAAGTTATTTTTATATTCTCCAGTAAAAATCTTATAAACTTTAACTGATTATTTTGCATAACGTCCCCTTAACCAGCAATTTTTGTGGCTCAAAAAAACTATCTAGTGAATAACTTGTGGGCATAAACCATAAGTGTTTCATTACTTTTTCCTAACCGCTTTAATATTCATACTGAACCATTACAACATATTTCATCTTCTCTAAGATAAAAAAGTGCGGTCAAATTTCCCGGTGTTTTTCATAAAGAAAAAACACTTAGGAAAATGACCGCACTTTTTGCATTTTCACGAGGAAGTTAGTAACCCAACTCAGATAAGCGTTTAATTATTTCGGCCTGATAAGGTTTTCCTACCGGTCCACTTTTAAAAATATCTCTATAAAATCTCAACACGCGTTTTCCATAAATGCGATGATCGGCACCTTTATCCATTAGATAGACAACAATCTCAGGGTTACTCGTTGCAGATTCAACAACACTTTCATCCATTGCGCCAATCGCATTAATATCTGCGCCATGAGCCAGTAATAAATCAACCCTTGCCTTAATATCGTTCATATAATCACTTCTTTCCCATTTTTTCAAAATATAAGCGGAACGAACTGCCGCATTAAGTGCCATTTTTCCCTTTTTATCAACATAAGCTACCGATGGATCTGCGCCATACTCAAGTAACATTTTCATATAGTCTATCGGCAATCTTTCCGCCGCAAAGGTTAGGGGGAGATAATAAACATCTCTCTTTTGTTTTTTAGAAAAAACTTTAGAGACCAAATTTGGATCCGCTTTATGTTGAAAAAGCAGCTTTGCAATATCAAATCGATTATCCAAAAATACGGAATACATTAAATAGGTAAAACCGGTCTTATCCTTTGATAATGTATTTACATCAGTGCCTTCTGCTAATAACTGTTCTACACGCTTTTTATCATTCCGATAAATGGCTTCGCCCATCTCCAAACGTTCACCTGTAAAATACTCTTCCGCCGGAAAACGCTGATTTTTAGCCGTGTCATTGGCATAGATATTTATGCAATTACATAATAGAAAGAATGACAATAGAATAAATCTCATTATTTTCCTTTCAAACTCTATTTCAATAGAATAAGCCTAGTAATTGGTATCATAGCGCTTTTTAGGCTGATAATTTTTTTGATTATCTAAATTTTTCTGAATCTGAGGTGGTGTTTCCGGTGGCCATTTAACCCCCTTTTTAATTAAAAACTCTCTTACCTTTTCCTCATCTCTAACGGTTTCCTCGATAAGTGAAATCTCTCTAAATTTATCTCTTGATGCGATCTTCCCTTCTTCAATTAACTTTTTAGATTGAATACGATCTCTAATATTCGCATAAATTAAATAGGGGACAGTGAGCCCATTATGCCCAGTAACATTGATATCTGCACCGCGCTCTAAAATATATAATGTATTCTTAGGACCAAGAGATGCAGTTTCAATAACTAGGGGAATACCTTCTTTAGAAGAATTAATGTCTGCACCATAATCAACTAATAGTTTAAATTTTTCATGATGAATATCATTAGTTACCGCGAAAATAATCGGGATATTCATAAATCGTTTTCGTTTATAATTTGGATTCAATCCACCTTTTAATAACGCCTCTAATATTTGCGGTGGCGCACCTGCGTATAATATAGCGGTTGTCAATGGAGAATCATCTTTATTTTTTCCTTGTGCCTGATCCGGATCTGCACCATTCTTAGTTAAAATGGTAATAATTTGATAATAGGCTTCATTATTTCCATTTAAATCTTCAGAAATCCGAACGATAGGTAACATAAGGAGCGACATATTTTTTTTGCTTAATGTATGCAAATCAGTATGTGGCGCTAATTCTTCCACCTTTTTCACATCTTTTTGCCAAATAGCCTCTGCTAATTCTTTTTGATTTTTTCCATAAAAATCATTAACTGAATAGGTCATAAAAAATCCTCTATTAAAATATAATAGGGTAATAAGAATGAGGATAAACATAACGATTATTTTCTTTATCATGCTATTTTCTCAAGACCTTATTTAGAATATTTAATTGACATTAGACATTAAATAAAAAGTGCGGTCTGTTTTCTAAGTGTTTTTTATTTATGAAAAATATCAAAAATTTTGACCGCACTTTTTGTATGGAGCGCCAGAGTTAACTCAAGGTTCAACATTAGAATCATTGCTTAGGAGGCCACTCAATACCTTTTTCAATCATAATTGATTTAATTTTTCGTACCGTATCTAAATCACCTTCTATCGCTTTCAAATCTCCCTTAGTCTTTCCGCTTTTAATACGAGTAATACTTTCTTGCAAAGATTTTTCTTTATTAAAAACTGACATTGCAAATGTTCTTTTATTAAATTTATTTTCACTATGAACACTAGCACCCATTGACACTAAATAATAAGAAACTTCAGGAGCAGTAATTACTGCAACATGAGCAGGAGTTTCTCCTGCAGTTGCTGTTGTTTTTGCATCTATATCTGCCCCATATTTTACTAATAATTTTACAGAGCTTAATTTATTGTCATTTAATACATCAAAAATAATTGGAGCAGATTCTAATTCATAATTCGGATTTAACCCGCCATCTAACATAGAATTCAACAATAACGAATTCTGTTGTATCAGTGCCATGTTTAATGGCGATTCATCAAATCCTCCTCGTTTATCAAATGGTGCACCTGCTCTAACTAACTCTGTGATTATTTGTAAGTGTGGGGTAATTTTATTACCTTTTAAATCATCCAATGCTTCGTAAATTGCTGCAGTAAGTAAAGGAATACTTTTATCTGACATCAAGCTCAAATCTGTTTTTACTGAAAGTTCCTTCACTTTCTCTACATTACCATCTTTAATAGCTTTAACCAGCTCTTTTTGTGGTTCAGAAAAACCATCCAGTGGATAACCTGCGGGCATACAACCTCCAAACAAAAATAAAATAAAAATTAACCATAAGTGTTTCATTACTTTCCCTCTAACGAATAGAGCCGATTATACCTCTAAACTCACCTTCTAAAGCAGGAATAACTTTATCCATACCATGATCATCAACAGAATTCCTAATTGGAAGAATCCAATGTTCTGTTGTTTGTTTTGGTAGAGGATAACGAGTAGTATAAACGGCATCTGGCATTCCCTTAGCCAAAAGATAATCCCCAACATTATTTATCGGTGCCGATGAGAAAGACACTCCATCAAACTCTTGAAAGCGAGTCAAGATCTCTCCTTTAACGTAATATGCTTCAATTTCACTTGGCACCACATTTTTTACTGTAGAGTCATTTAACCCGGCAGAGTTAAAAATTGTCGCTTTAGCCCCAGAAACTCTGGAAGCAGCAGAAGCTAGTCCGCCGCCAAGAGAATGCCCGACAAACTCAACATTCGCAGCATTTCCAGAATCTTTTATCTTTTGACCGATTGCTAGTGCTCTTTCATAATAATCAGACTTCAAACCAACTCCTTGTCTAAAATTATTTTTCCAGTCCACTAATTCTTCAGGACGCGTACCTCTGAAGACAATGCTTGGTTTCATATCATCACCAAATACTGCTGGGTCAGGAACAAAAAAACGAGCTTGAAAATCTTGATTTTTAGGAAAATCCTTTGTAATCAATCCATACTTACTTAGTTCTTCTGGGTTATCACTAATTTCTTTCCATCCCACTGGCGGCTCACTTCCAACAGGGTTATAAACAGCTTTCGCAAGTGCTGCCTTCTGCAATGCCTTACGTTGCCGATCTAATTCATTGGCTAATTCATGTTTTCCTTCTTGATGTAATCTCTCAATTTCACTGGAAGCCGCTTGCCATGCTTCGGCAAGCTGTTCCGGCGTCAAGTCAGGAGATAAAAGAGCAAGCATAATCGCAACAATGTTATTATTCACCATGCCATTATTAATATAAACACTCTCCTGCCCATTTATCGTCACCGTCCCACTACCCGCTATCATCACACTCCCTTCTTTATCCAACGAAATCGACGCGCCTCCCGCAACCAACGCAATTCCGCCACCTTGTGACGACACTATCAATGTCTTCTCCGCCGTCAGGCTTTGATTTATCCCCACTTGGTTGATACTGTTCTGCGATAAAGAAACCAGTTCCGCTTCCAACACATGCTTATCACGGTTCCCTCGTACGGTTATATCCTGATTTTTCGTCACCGACTCGGCGTGTTCATTAATCACCAGCATACTCTTATTATTTATCACATCTGTCGTCATGTCTTTTTGCGCCTGAAAATCTAAACGCTGCGCGCCCGGGGAGTCTTCCATCATCACCCCGTTATAACCACCTCCCTTATATGTTTGCGACATGATGTGCATTTGCGTTTTATTCGCCGGTAATCCCGCCGGGGACATATTATTGGCATGATACGCCCTGCCCGTCACTATCGGTTGGTCCGGGTCGCCATCCAAAAAGTTCACCACCACTTCATGCCCCACCCGCGGTATCGCCATCATCCCCCAGCCTTTACCTGCCCAAGGTTGGGTCACTCTCACCCAGCATGAACTGTGGTCATCAAATTTCCCTTCTCTGTCCCACAAAAATTGCAAACGAATGCGTCCGAAATTATCCGTGTAAATCTCTTCCCCTTTCGGCCCCGTTACGATTGCCATTTGTGGTCCTTCAATCCGTGGCTTGGTACGTTGTGACGGACGCCAGGTCTGGTCGCTTGGAATAAACTCAAAATTCGCGGTTAAGGTCGTAGGATTGCCGCCCGCCTCTAATTCTGAAGATTGCGGTTGCTGCCCTTCATAACGCACGCTCACCGGTTGCCATAACGTATTTAAACTTGCTTTCGGGTGCCCTTCTAATGTAAACAGTTTGCCTACCTGTAAATTCGGACTATTACTAATGCCCTCGCCTAAATGCGCATCTTGTCTTAAACCGTCTAAGCGGTATTGCGTATATTGCTTGCCTCTGCCATCTTTAAACCGCCCCGGAAAATCATAATGTTCATATCCCGTTCCGCTTTCAAAGGAGGCCGCCCAATTCGGCTTTTTGAATGTGTAATCCTTCAGTTGTACGCGCGAAGGACGTAGTTGCTCGCGCCGTCTAAATGAGGTGATACATTTTTCCTGTAATTGGGCATTTTTATTCAGGTTATAAGGCAGGCTTACCGATTGCACTAACGTTGCAACATCATCCGTTAAGATTAAACGGTGTTGACCGTCGCGATGCTCAAAGTAATAAAATATACCTTCCTCTGCCGTAAGACGTTGCAGAAACTCATAATCCGTCTCACGATACTGTACGCAAAACTCACGCTCAGAATGGGGATGACGTAAAATAAAGGCATAGTCCATCACTTTATTTTCGGCAAAAAGCGTTGAAAGAATGCTTTCAATATCTTTCTGCTGAAAGATTCTTGAATTACGTCGTAAACCCGCCCGCCATAAATCCGGACGAATCGTTAAATTGTAATGTGTTAATCGAAATCCGCTGTCGCCTTGCTCAAAATCCGACACCATGCCTGAAAAGGTTTGCTGCAATACGCCATCCTGCCAGATGGATAACACGGCATGATTATCTAAGACCTGAGCCGGGTTAATGGCTGAATCGGCACTGCTTACCGCAACGTCTAACGCATCTAATTCATTATAGTGTGAAGAAAAGTGAAAACTGATGACGGAAAAGGTCGCCGGCGGTAAATTGCCCGCTTCCAGCGTAAATTGCAATCCGCTTGGTTTGCGGTTAAAGAGTGCGGTGAGTAATTCTAACGGTGAGGAAAATGCTGACGGTGTATCATCACTTATTGGCTTGAGTCCCTTACTGACTTGGTTGCTCACACTTTTGACTCGGTGAATAACGCCTTCCGCCATCGAAACCGCTTGCTTAGCTTGTGAAACCGTTTGTTGTACTTTAGCGACATTTGCAGCCAACTTCTCATTGCCGGTTAAACCCGCAATAGAGCCAACAGTACCGGCAAGTGAATCAATAGATGTAGAGGAAAGACCTTGCTGCACAACATTTTTTACATTATTCACCGTATTTTTTGCTGTTGATACTGCATCCGAAGCCTTAGCAACTTTATCCTGGACTTGATGAATTTTCCCTGCTAACTCATCAGCTCCGACTAAATCTGCAGCGCTACCAATTTGACTTGCTGATGAATTAATTTTATTAAGTTCTGATAACAACTGATCTTTAGACATAAAAATTCCTTTATTTTTAACCGCACTTTTATGATATTAAATATAGGTTATTGGTAAATAAATAATGAGGCTATCTTACTGTATTCACGCGTTTTTGTATATGATTGTTTAGAAGAAGTAGCGACGATATTGCGGCTAAAGATATGTCTTTCTAACAAAGAGAATAATTAAAGCAATAGATAAAAGGAGCTCGTTGAATAGGTTTAAAAGTGCGGTGATAAAAAACAACGTTTTTTTGAACGTTGGCTTTATGAATAATCTTGAAGAGACAAATAAATGACTTCAGTGGTTTGTGAGAAATTTTTTAAGTGTTTTACTTTATAATACCCGCACATTAATTATTAGACGTGCGGGTATTTTTTAAATATTTTCTTACTCAAACAACGCCTTATGCAACGAACGCACAACTTCATCCGCTTTATCACTGTCGGACAACAAACAAATATTGTTTGTGCTCGCGCCGTAGCTAATCATACGGATATTGTAAGCATCCAAGGTTTCAAAAATACGTTTGGCAACACCGGAAGCGGTGTGTAAATCGTTACCGATGAGGGCAACAAGTGATAAACCGGTATCCACTTTCACAGTGCAAAACTCACTTAACTCGCCGATTAATTCATTAGATAGCAAACTTGCGCCGGAGGAGGCTGAGCCGGTTTTATCTAGAGTTAAAGCCACGCTGACTTCAGACGTCGTAATAGTGTCCACGGAGATTTTGTGTTTCGCCAAAATCGTGAAAATATTGGCTAAGAACCCCTGAGCGTGCAACATGTTCAAACTGGATAAAGTGAGTAAGGTTTGGTCACGACGTAAAGCGATCGCGCGGAATGTCGGGCGCGGTTGCGGATCGCGGGTGACCCAAGTGCCGCCGTCTTGCGGTGCTTTACTGGAACCTACATACACCGGAATATTGCTGCGCACCGCTGGCAATAATGTTGCCGGGTGGAGAACTTTCGCTCCGAATGTTGCCATTTCCGCCGCTTCGGCAAAACTCATGGTGTCGATGCGTTGCGCATTCGGCACAATACGCGGGTCAGTGGTGTAAATACCGGCGACATCCGTCCAGATTAACACGTCTTTTGCGTCCAACACTTCGGCCAGTAAAGCGGCGGAGTAATCACTACCGCCACGCCCTAATGTGGTGGTTTTCCCATGTTCATCACGACCGATAAAACCTTGCGTGATCACCAATTCGCCACGATCGATTAACGGCTTTAAAACGTTATCGCTGTTTTGGCGGGTTTGTTCATCATTCGGCGCGGCTTTACCGAAGTGGCTATTGGTGGCGACAACGGTGCGCACATCCAACCAAGTAGCTTGAGCTTGCAATTCGCGCAATACTTCTACGAAAATCAGGGAAGACATCATTTCGCCATGGCTGATTAACTCATCGGTTAATGCCAAAGATGTGGCTAAATTGGCAGCTTCCGCTAAGGAGGTAATATTTTCTAAGAGCGCCTCAATTTTCGGGCGAACACGGCTGTCATCTTTCAATTCCGTGAGAATATTTTCTTGAATTCGGCGAACTTCATCGAGCAATTTGCTACGTTCCGGTTCTTCGCAACCGTTTGCTAAAGCAACCAATAAGTTGGTAACGCCGGCAGAGGCGGAAAGCACCACAACGCGAGTATTGGGATCGGCAATGACGATTTTAGCGCAGGATTGCATGGCAGGATAATTGGCGACACTAGTGCCGCCGAATTTTGCGACTGAAAGATGAGACATAAAAAACTCCGATTAATAAGTATGAATATTGTGTGTTTGCTATACAAATACTCATTTACCAGAGATTTGTCAAATAATTAATTTAAATTTTTAAATAATTCATAAAAATTTCTAAAAAAACTAAGATCGGATCGAATAATCCCCAACGCAAACCCATTTATAGGTGGTTAACGCCTCCAATCCCATCGGTCCGCGCGCGTGTAGTTTTTGCGTGCTCACCGCCACTTCCGCCCCCAAGCCGAATTGTCCGCCGTCAGTGAATCGGGTACTGGCGTTGACGTAAACCGCCGCCGAATCCACTTGCGCAATAAATTGTTGGGCGCATTTTTGCGAAGAAGTCAAAATGCTGTCTGAGTGTTGACTGCCATATTGGCGAATATGCGCTACAGCTTGTGGCAAATCATCCACAACAACCACGTTCAGATCCAAAGACAACCATTCTTGTTTCAGTTCTTCCTCTTTTAACGGATACACCGCCGCGCCGGCGTTTTGCAAAAGAGAAAGTGCGGTCGGATCAGCGTGTAATTTTACGTTTTTTCCTTCCAAATAATCTGCCAGCATTAGTAAAAATTGATTGGCGATACTACGTTGAACCAACAGCGTTTCCAGCGTATTGCATGTGCTTGGGCGCTGGGTTTTGGCGTTGAGAATCACCGGCAAGGCTTTTTCCAAATCGGCAGTTTCCTCTACGAACATGTGGCAAACGCCGATGCCGCCGATAATCACCGGAATAGTAGAATGTTCTTTTGCCAGTTGATGCAATGCCGCGCCGCCGCGAGGAATAATCATGTCCACATAGCGATCTAATTTCAGTAATCCCATGACCAACGCACGATCCGGATCGGTAATCGCCTGTACCGCTGTTTTCGGCAAACCGGCGCGTTCCAACGCATTTTGCACGACGTCCACCAGCACTTTATTAGAATGCTGTGTTTCTTTGCCACCGCGCAAAATTACTGCGTTACCGGTTTTTAAGCAGAGGCTCGCCACATCGATGGTGACATTCGGGCGGGCTTCGTAAATGGTGCCGATAACACCTAGTGGCACACGCACCCGTTCGATTTTCACACCGCTATCCAACACGCCACCGTCAATGATTTTTCCCACGGGATCGGCAAGGGAAATCACATGGCGCACATCATTGGCAATGCCCTTCAAACGTTCCGGCGTTAACAATAAACGGTCAATAATCGCTTCCGACAAACCGTTTTGTTTGGCGGCTTCGATATCTTGCGCATTGGCGGTTAAAATACGCGCTTGTTCCTGTTCCAGTTGCTCGGCAATTAACGCCAAAGCATGATTTTTTTCACGTTGGGAAAGTTGGGAAAGCACAAAAGCGGCTTGTTTCGCCTGTTTTCCCATTTCAATTAAATCAACGGACATTTTCTCTCCTATTTCGTTTTTTGCGGTAATTTATCGTCTTTATGGTGCTTGGAAATATCCTGTTCCTGATAATCAAAAATCGGCAAGCCCCACTCAAAATGAATCGCTAATAAGCGGGTGATGAAACCGACAATAAGGGTAACGATAATGACAATATTCTGATCAATATGTAAATGCTGCAAACCGATATAAATCGCCGTCGCCAATAAAGCAACGCTGGCATAGAGCTCTTTTTGAAAAACCAATGGAATGCGGTTGCACAACAAATCCCGCAATACCCCGCCGAATGCACCGGTAATGATTGCCGCAATAATTGCAATAGTGGTGCCGTGTCCCATATCCAGCGCAATTTGCGCACCGATAATCGAAAACACAATTAAACCGACGGCGTCCAACACCAAGAAAATCGTTTGAAAATAACGCATAAAATGCCGAATAAAAGGCGCAATCACTACCGTAAGTACTGCGGCGGACGCCACGATAATGAAATATTCGGGATGTTTCACCCAGCCCAGCGGGTAATGCCCTAACAGCACATCACGCACCGAACCACCGCCGATAGCCGTCATACAGGCAATAATAATGACACCGAAAATATCCATTTTCTCCCGCCCTGCGGCAAGGGCGCCGGTAATGGCTTCGGCGGTGATGCCGATAATATAAAGAATGCTAAGTAGCATAAGGTTCCTTAAAAGTGCGGTTGGTTTTCGCGTTATTTTAGAGAGAGACGAGGCAAAATGCTATGTTTTAGATCATAACTTTATTTTGTCTCGCTAAGATAAAAAAACACTTGGATTTTTAACCGCACTTTTTGCCCAAACTTTTGACCGTGTTGGTGAATTCTTGCATAATGCTCGACAATTTTCGTCTTTGTTTATCACAAGGGAATAGCATGTCCGATCAACAATCCAAATTTTTAACCGCACTTTCCTCACTGGCACCCATTTTATTCTTACTCGTTATTGATATATTTGCCCTCTGGTTACAACCGCAATCCAAAGCCATTTCCCATTTAGCACTCGGCGTCCTGACGGCACAACTCATTTGTTTAATTGTGTTTATCAAAGGGGAAATTTGTAACGGACAACGTTCCCGTTTAAGTCGTGTGAATCTCTATTTCGCGCTGTTTTGGCTGGTGTGGTTCCTGCTCAGCTTTTGGTCGAATTATCATTATATCTTAACGGATTTTGTCAGCCTTTGCGGCTTTGCCATGGCCTTCGCCACCTGGAAACAACCTCAAGAAGAGGAACTGCGTAGCAGTTTGCTAAAAATGTCGGGGCTGATTGGATTGTTGGGCGTGATTTGTTATGCCATGATCTTATTTGACGAGGTGAGTCTGATTCAATTTAATCCGCTGGCACAGATTTTACTTGGCATTATTTTAGCCAATCTGGCATTGGTGATTTCCCGCAATCGCTTACAGCATTTTATTGCGTTACTGATTTTGTGTATGGTCGCGTTTCTTGCCCTCAATGCCATTTTTGTTGCAACCGGCTTATTCTACTTATACCAACAAAGTGCGGTCGTTTTTGCCAACGAATTTGCGTTACTACTCTACTTTGTTCTGCATTTTGCCGTGGCGGCGATCCTGATGTTGCACGTATTCAAAAAATGGACACTGTCTTACAATACGTTGTTTATTTTGTTGCTGATTGCCGTCAGCTTGCCGGTTTGGGCAAATTTTGCCTACATCGCTTAAACACCATCTATAAAAAAGGCGCTTCCATTTGAAGCGCCTTTCTGTTTACTGCATCGGTAAAATTATCTTACCATTGATAGCCCGCACCAACGGAACCGCCGAAATCACCGCGTGTATTTACGTTACCGGTTAATTTCAACACTACTTTGCCGTTGTCAGTAATACGGGAAGCACCTACCGCCAACGCACTTTGGTCACGGTATCCGCCCACTGCGGCCGCCACCATGCTTTTACCCGGCGTATAAGCCTGCGGTAAACCTGCGGTTGCCGTCGCACCGGCAATACCTGCGCGTAAGCGTTTGTCTTCACGATCCATTTTGTTTTCTAATCGATTAATATTGTTATAGATGTTGTTATTAATCGTTGCAGTATTCTGCTGCAATACGGAATGAAGCTGCGAACCGTTAATGGCATCCGTTGAATCTTGTGAAATACGACCGGCGGCAACGTTGGTAATAGTTCTCTCACTACCTGCAGAACCGACGCTAACCGTACCCACCGGACTATTTCCGGCAAAACCGCCGTAGGTTACACCGTTCACAGTCGCCTCATTTGTGCCGACCGCGGCGGATGTGACCGAATTACTACCAAGCGCAACCGAATTGCTGTCTGAAGCAGTAGCGTTGGTACCAATTGCAATGGAATTTTGTGCTGAGGCGATACCTCCGCTACCAATTGCTGTTGAATAAGCACCGCTGGCATTAGAACTACGCCCTACACCGATGGCATCCCGACCGGAGGCATTAGCATATACACCGGCAGCTAAAGCGCTAACACCTGACGCATTTGCATTGTTACCCAATGCTGTACTTACTCTACCGCTGGCATTCGCCTGATTACCAAGGGATGCTGTACCTTCGGCAGTTGCATTCGCTTTGTAACCAACTGCAGTAGTATTTGACTCGGATGCAACCGATTCTGTACCTAATGCAACCGTACGATTTGCCGTTGCTTTTGCTTTGGAGCCGGCAGCTAATGCGCTTACACCGGAAGCATTGGCGTCACTACCTACAGCAGTCGCATTTGTACCGCTGGCTTGAGAAGTTGTACCTGCTGCTAAAGATCGGTTTCCGGTAGCATTTGCACCAATGCCTGCCGCTAAAGCATTATCACCACTTGCAGAGCTTTTATAACCTAGGGTTATTGCCTGAGAACCTATTGCATTAGAATGTCCACCGATAGAAATGGAATGACTGCCGGAAGCATTTGCCACTTCACCGTGTGCAATAGCAGCATCTCCCGTTGCTTGTGCACTGTAACCGGTAGCAATGGCGTTGTTTGTCGTTGCCTCTGCTTTGTGCCCGAGTGCCGTAGAATATGCACCTGAAGCATTCGTTCCAGCCCCTACCGCGACGGCTTTTTCAGCAGAATTAGAATGAGCACCAACTGACACGGAAGAATTTTTAGAAGAAGCATCGCTTCCAATTACCGTACTTTCATCAGATTGTGCCGTAGCACGGCTACCAATAGCGATAGAACGCTTACCATCATAGGTATCCATAGTAATTTTTGCGAATTCTCCAATCGCAATTGAATTGGTTGATTTTGCATCAGGCGCAATAGCACCACCTGCATGATACGATTCAGCGTTTGCAAAAACAGAAACAGAGGCAAGTAAAGTACCAACTGCGCTTAATTTGAAGATTTTGGAAAGTGTTGAATGATTTGTGGTTGAATTAGATTTAACATGACCTTTTGATAATTCCGAGACAACCGAACAAGTCTGCTTAGCGCTGTTCCAAATAACTTTGAAAGTTTTGTTCATAAAAATATCCTTACAAGATAATGGGATTAAAAAAACAAAAAAGAATCATCTAAAACCAACTAGATTATTCAACTTCTAATTATAAAGAATATAGGCGTATAAAAATAGATCTAATTTTGCTTTTTTATTGAACAAAACACTCCATTTCGAGCAAAAATAACGCTAAAACGATCTAAAAACCGACTGGAATACTATGACTATGTTCTTATATATCAGTAAATTACATAGAGTGGAGTGAATGAAGTAATATGAATAAAAAAATAATTTCGGATAAAAATATTTCATAAAAAAATCCCTTTTCAAATTAAAAATCTGAAAAGGGATTTTTTATTTGATAATTATTACGATCTCAAAAAAACGGATTTAATATGATCTACCTCTATAAAGAATCTGATAGATAATATTCAAAAAAACGATATTTTTTCTGACCGCACTTTAATATCCGTTATTGATCTTTAAAGTCCCGCATTAATTGCTCGGCTTTTTTCACCATTTCTCTGGAACCGATGAAAAGCGGAACGCGTTGGTGCAATGCGCTCGGCTGAATATCCAAAATGCGGTTATAACCGTCACTTGCCACACCGCCGGCTTGCTCCGCTAAAAACGCCATCGGGTTGCCTTCATAAAGCAAGCGTAATTTTCCGTTCGGGTAGTTGGTAGCACTTGGATAAATATAGATACCACCTTTTAGCATATTGCGGTGAAAATCGGACACCAAAGAGCCGATGTAACGGGAAGTATAAGGGCGTTGGGTTTCTTTGTCTTCTTCTTGACAGTATTTCAGGTATTTTTTCACGCCCATTGGGAATTTGAGATATTGCCCTTCATTAATAGAATAAATTTTGCCCGTTTGCGGAATTTGAATATTTTCATGAGACAGGCAGAATACGCCGAGGGAAGGGTCGTAAGTAAAGCCGTTGACGCCATGCCCGGTGGTATAAACCAACATGGTAGAGGATCCGTAAACGATATAACCCGCTGCTACTTGGCGATTACCCGGTTGCATGAAGTCTTCCAAAGTGACAGGCGTGCCAATGGGTGAAACACGGCGATAAATGGAGAAAATAGTGCCTACCGCTACGTTTACATCGATGTTGGAAGAACCGTCTAACGGGTCGGTTAAAATCACATATTTGGCATTGCGACCGCGTTCCGTATCAAATGCGATAAAATTTTCTTCTTCCTCGGAAGCAAACCCCGCCACTTCTTCACGGCTCATTAACGCCTGTTTCATGGTATTATGCGCAAACAAATCCAATTTCATTTGGGCCTCGCCCTGCACGTTTTGAACACCGGAATTGCCGATAATGTCATTGGTTAAACCCGCTTTATTAATGTCGCGGTGAATCACTTTCGCCACCAAACGAATAGACGACAAAATCCCGCTCAATTCCCCTTTTGCATGTGGATATTCCGCTTGTTTTTCAACAATAAATTGACCTAATGTTTTCATCTTTTAGTCCTTATTTCATTAATGAATTTACTCAATTCTGAACATACTTTATTATAACAGCTTGAATTTTGGATGATGAAAGAGATTCCTATTTCTGTGATTCACAACACATTTTTATTTGAAACCGTCAATAACTCGGGATAAAAGGATTCAATATGACAACCAAACACCTTCATATCTTAGGCATTTGCGGCACGTTTATGGGCGGCATTGCGATGATCGCCAAACAAATGGGCTACCATGTCACCGGCTCCGATACCAACGTTTACCCGCCGATGAGCACCTTCCTTGCGGAAAATCACATTGAAATCATACCGCACTTTGAACCGAGCCAATTACAGCCCGCGCCGGACATGGTTATCGTGGGGAACGCCATGAAACGCGGTAATCCATGCATTGAATATATGCTGGTGAACAACATTCCTTATACGTCCGGACCTCAGTGGCTACACGATCATTTATTGCGCGATCGCTGGGTTTTAGCGGTTTCCGGCACGCACGGCAAAACCACGACTACCGGGATGTTAACCTGGATTTTAGAAAAAAATGGTTTGGCGCCGGGCTTTTTAATCGGCGGTATTGCAGGTAACTTCGGCATTTCCGCGCGTTTAGGCAAAAGTCCGTATTTTGTCATTGAAGCGGACGAATACGACACGGCATTTTTTGATAAGCGTTCCAAATTCGTCCATTACAACCCGCGCACGCTGATTATTAATAATATCGGCTTTGATCACGCGGATATTTTCGATGATCTGAACGCAATTCAGCGTCAATTCCATCACATGATCCGCACCATCGCCGACAACGGACGTATTCTCTCCTTTGCCGATGAAGAAAGCGTGCAACAAATGCTGGCAATGGGCTGTTGGTCGGAGCGTCAGTATGTGGGCAAAGATCAGGAATGGTATGCCGAGCGTATTAAGCACGATTGCACCGAATTTGCCGTGTTTCACAAAGGCGAAAAGGTCGCTGAAGTGCATTGGAACATTGTCGGCGAACATAATATGCGCAACGGCTTAATGGCGATTGCGGCGGCACATCATGCAGGTGTGAGCATTGAAAACGCTTGTGCGGCACTTGGTTCATTTATTAACGCCAAACGTCGATTGGAAGTCAAAGGCAATGTTCATGGCGTGACCGTTTACGATGATTTCGCCCATCATCCGACAGAAATACAGGCAACGTTGACCGCACTTCGCGACAAAATCGGACAACATGAACGTATTTTGGCGGTATTGGAACCCCGTTCGAACACCATGAAAATGGGCGTGCATAAAGACGAAATCGCACCGGCGTTAAAACAAGCCGATGCGGTGTTCTTATTCCAACCGGAAACGATTCCTTGGAAAGTCGCGGAGATTTCCGCGCAGTTAAGCCAACCGGCATATGACAGCAATAATTTGGATGAATTCGTCAATTTAATTGTTGCCGAAGCCAAGCCGACAGATCATATTTTGGTGATGTCTAACGGTAGCTTTGGCGGGATTCATCAGAAACTATTAGAGGCTCTACAAAAGAAAAGCGTTTAAGTGATAAGAAAAAAGGCATTCGCAAAAACGAATGCCTTTCTTTTAGAATCTGGTTGCGGGGGCCGGATTTGAACCGACGACCTTCGGGTTATGAGCCCGACGAGCTACCAAGCTGCTCCACCCCGCGTTAGAGGGCGCTAACTATACCCGTTTGAAAATGAATTGCAAGTTTAAATGTAAAAAAATTGTTTAATTGTTATAAAAACAAACGATGTGTCGTTTTTTTAGACAAACCATCCCAATGAAAACACCCGAAATTTTCACCGCACTTTTATATCATTCAGTATGAATTCCATATTCATCCGTAACAAATTGGTGTAAAATTCGCCTTTTCGTTTTTATCCATTTTGCTTTTAGGACGTTATATGCTATTCAACCGAACTTCTGTTTATAAACTTCTCACTCTTTCCGCGATGGCGGTATTAACGGCGTGCTCCTCCAATTCCAACAAATCTGCCGGTGAACAAACCACGACTCAAAACACGCAAAGTTTGGACATCGATCCGCAAAAGTTCGGTGCAGTGTATAACGGACGGACTTATCAACAATCCATTTTCATGCCCGTAAGCCAGGTTGAGAACAAAAGTGCGGTGGTAAACCAAGGTGATTTTTTGACCCAACTCTCCAATGTCAATAATTATTCCAGTAAATTGAGCACCAATTTTGCACCGCTTTATGACAAAGTGACGGCTTGGGTGCTCGCCGGCGCCAACACCAATGAATTAACCAATTTTGGCATCCAAAGCCAAGTGATGAAAGGTTTCGACGGTTATCAAAACGTGTTAATGACCGGCTATTATTCCCCGGTGATCCACGCCCGTCGTACACAACAAGGCAAATTTAATCAGCCGATTTATGCATTACCTGCCCAAAAACGCTTCTCCCGCGCGGAAATTTACGCCGGTGCATTGAAAGGCAAAGGCTTGGAACTGGCTTATAGCGATTCCATGATCGATAACTTCCTGCTTGGTGTACAAGGCAGCGGCTATGTGGATTTCGGCGAAGGCAATTTGAATTATTTCGCTTATGCGGGACAAAACGGCTATCAATACGCCGCAGTGGGGCGTTTACTGGTGGAAGATGGTGAAATTCCAAAAGAAAAAATGTCTATTCAAGCCATTCGTGATTGGGCAAATGCCAATCCGTCACGCGTACAAAGCCTGTTGGAGCGCAATCCGTCTTATGTGTTCTTTAAAAATGATCCCTACGGCAAAGTGAAAGGTGCGGCTGGCGTACCTTTAGTGCCGATGGCTTCCGTGGCGTCAGATCGCAACGTCATTCCGCTGGGTAGTGTGCTATTGGTGGAAGTACCGCAAATGGATAATAACGGCAACTGGACGGGACAACATCAGCTACACTTAATGGTGGCGCTCGATGTAGGCGGCGCCGTAAACGGGCACCATTTCGATTTATATCGCGGCATCGGCGATCAGGCGGGGCATATTGCAGGCTTGTCCAAACATTACGGTCGCGTTTGGGTGCTACGCTAATGGCGCGCATTGATAACTACGAACAACGTTTCGGCGGTATCGGGCGTTTATATGGCGCCGATGCCCTTACCCGTTTACGTCAGACTCATATTTGCGTCATCGGTATCGGCGGTGTCGGTTCTTGGGCGGTAGAAGCGCTTGCCCGCTCCGGCATCGGCAGTATCACTATGGTTGATATGGACGACATTTGCGTGACCAATATTAATCGCCAAATTCACGCCCTGAGCGGCAATATCGGACAGCTGAAAACCGAGGCCATGCAACAACGGGTAAAATTGATTAATCCCGAATGTGATGTAAATGTTATTGATGACTTTATTTCTGCTGAAAATTTAGCTCAATATCTTCACCGTGACTATGATTATGTCATTGATGCTATTGATAATGTCAAAACCAAAGCGGCATTAATCGCTTATTGTAAACGCCACAAAATCAAGATAATCACGGTCGGCGGCGCAGGCGGGCAAACGGATCCGAGTCAAATTCAAATTGCCGATTTAAGTCGTACCATCCAGGATCCCTTACTGGCGAAAGTGCGGTCGGTTTTACGCAAGGATTACAACTTTACGCAAAACCCCAAACGCAAATTTGGCATAGATAGCGTCTTTTCTACACAGCCACTCATTTTCCCGCAAACAAGTGATGGTTGTTCTATCTCGGCAACCATGAATTGTGCCAATGGATTCGGCGCAGCAACCATGATCACCGCAACTTTCGGTTTTTTCGCCGTTTCTCGCGTGATTGATAAGTTATTACAGAAAAATGACTAACTTATTTTTTCAAATAAAAAAAGATAGCAATTCAAATAAAAAAAGAGTAACCTAGTTTGGTTTTATTTAATTCATATTCCAATAATAGAAGGAAATACAATGACTACGTTACTGAAAAAAACGGCAATTGCCGCCGCTATTCTTTCTTTTTCCGCTGCAGCTTCCGCAACAATCGTCACTTCAATTAAGCCCCTTGGTTTCATTGCCTCTTCTATCGCAAACGGTGTTACCGATGTAGATGTGCTGGTGCCGCCGGGCGCCTCCCCTCACGACTACAATTTAAAACCGTCCGATGCAAAAAAATTAAAATCTGCCGAAATGGTGGTTTGGGTCGGGGAAGATGTGGATGCGTTTTTAGATAAATCCATTGATGACCTTGATTATAAAAAAGTGTTAACAATTAAAGACATTGCCGCAATTGAACCCTTTTTGATAAAAGGTGCGCATCATCACCATCATCATGGCGAAGGTGAGCATGAAGGACATGAGCATTCGCACGAAGGGCATGATCACGCTCACGGAGGCCACGATCATCACGCCCATGAAGGACATGAACATCATCATGATGACGATGCCGGTATTAACTGGCATGTATGGTATTCGCCGGATATCAGCAAAGTCGTAGCGCAACGCATTGCCGCGAAACTGGTAAAACAATATCCGGAGAAAAAAGAGCTGATTGAAAAAAACATCGCAGAATTTAACCGCACTTTAGATGAAACCGGCGCGAAAATTAAATCGCAATTGGAAAGTGTAAAAGATAAAGGTTTTTATGTGTTCCATGATGCCTACGGCTATTTCAATAACGCCTACGGGTTAAAACAAACCGGTTATTTCACTATCAACCCGCTGGTCGCACCGGGAGCAAAAACCTTAGCAAAAATCAAAGAAGAAATCGCCGAACACAAAGTAAACTGCTTATTTGCCGAACCGCAATTTACACCAAAAGTGATTGAGAGCCTGAGCAAGGGAACCCAAGTCAATGTCGGTCGCCTTGATCCAATGGGCGATAGCGTAAAAACAGAAGGAAATGCCTATGCCGCATTTTTACAATTTACCGCCGATAGTTACTTACAATGTTTAGCAAAATAAATGAATAAAAAGATGGCATGACGAATAATCATGCCTTCTTTTTTATTATTTAGCGTCAACTAAAAATACAGTGCTATTCAAAATTATGCTTGCTATAATTTTTAGCGACTTATCACAAACCAAAAGGAAGACACAATGAAAAAAACATTAAAAATGACCGCACTTGCTGTTATCTCGGTTTTTGCATTAGCGGGTTGTGCACAAGATACGGCAAAAGGAGACGCCCAACTACAACAACAGGCTGTGATGGGAATTAATTGGATGCAGGAATCCGGTGAATATGATGCCTTGGCTTATCAGGCATTTAATACCGCGAAGGTTGCGTTTGATCATGCCAAAGTACAAAAAGGCAAGAAAAAAGCCGTTGTGGTTGACTTGGATGAAACCATGATTGATAACAGCGCTTATGCAGGCTGGCAAGTAAAAAATAATAAACCGTTTGACGGCAAGGATTGGACGCGTTGGGTTGATGCGAGAGAATCAGGTGCTATTGCCGGTGCAGTAGAATTTAACAACTACGTAAATTCTCACAAAGGTAAAATGTTCTACGTCTCTAACCGTAAAGATAGCAATGAAAAAGCCGGGACCATTGATGACATGAAACGCTTGGGCTTTACCGGTGTTGATGAATCCTCCCTTTATCTGAGAAAGGATAAATCCGCCAAATCTGCCCGTTTTGCCGAAATAGAAAGTCAAGGCTATGACATTGTGCTTTATGTCGGTGACAACTTAGATGATTTCGGTGATGCAACCCATGGTAGATTGAATGCGGATCGCCGTGATTTTGTTGCACAAAATCAGGCTAAGTTCGGCAAAACCTATATTGTATTACCTAATCCAAACTATGGCGGTTGGGAAGGAGGCTTAGCAAAAGATTACTTTAAAGGCGATTCTCAAAGCAAGGTCGACGCCCGTTTAAATGCAATTAAAGCATGGAGTGGAAAATAATCTAAGCTAAAAAACACCAATAAAACTAACCGCACTTTAGAGTAAAGCTTTAAAGTGCGGTTTTCTTTTACATAATTTGAAACAAAAAAGTTAATTAATAATAAAATTAAAAAAGAAAAACTGAGTATATAAAAGGAAATTTTACTTTTAAATAAGTAGTGGCAGGGGCGGAGAGGCTCGAACTCCCAACACCCGGTTTTGGAGACCGGTGCTCTACCAATTGAACTACGCCCCTATTGGTATGTAACTTTAATAAAGTACAAAATTGGCGGAATGGACGGGACTCGAACCCGCGACCCCCTGCGTGACAGGCAGGTATTCTAACCAGCTGAACTACCACTCCGAAATGAGGATTAGCAGTGACCTACTCTCACATGGGGATGCCCCACACTACCATCGGCGTAACAGCATTTCACTTCTGAGTTCGGTATGGATTCAGGTGGCTCTACTGCACTATGACTGCTAAAAATTCTTATTACTTTAGTTCACTTAAAAGCTCAATAAACTAAAGTAATAAACTTGGCGGTGACCTACTCTCACGTGGGGATACCCCACACTACCATCGGCATTACGGCGTTTCACTTCTGAGTTCGGTATGGAGTCAGGTGGGCCCACCGC
>NZ_NRCJ01000022.1 GCF_003129965.1 Aggregatibacter kilianii
AGATGTGTCTAAGAGACATGTATTGAGAATTTCCACAAATACGGAAAAGCCCATGGCAAAATAAATATAGGCTTTCGGAACATGGATGCCGGCACTTTCGATAATCAACGCAACACCAATCAGAATCAGGAAAGCGAGCGCCAGAATTTTGAAGGTCGGGTGATTTTCCACAAAATCGCCGATAGGTTTGGCGGCAAACATCATCATGCCCACGGCGATGATAATGGCGGTGACCATAATTTCAATTTGATTCACCATGCCTACGGCAGTGATCACGGAATCCAGCGAGAAGACAATGTCGAGCAAGGCAATTTGAATGAGTACGCCGATAAAGCTGACTTTTTTGCTGATTTCATGATGTTCTTCTTCCGTGTGCGGTGTCATGGCTTCTCGAATCTCATTAATACTTTTGATAATCAAGAATAAACCACCGAAAAACAGAATTAAATCCCGTCCGGAAACGCCTTTGCCGAATACATCAAAGAGCGGTTCGGTGAGTCGCATCATCCAAGAAAGGGTCAATAGTAGTAAAATACGGGTGCCCATTGCAAGGCTTAAACCGATAATTCGTCCCGGTTGACGTTGTTTTTCCGGTAATTTCGCCACCAGAATGCTGATTAAAATAATGTTGTCGATACCCAGCACGATTTCTAGTGCCGTTAGGGTTAACAAGGCAACAACCGCCTCGGGACTCAAAAGCCATTCAAACATAATATTTCCTTAAAATAAAACAGGTGCGCGATCATATAGCTTTGCGGAGTAAATGAAAAGGATTAAATGGTTTGTTGCACAAATTGTTGCAGAATTTGATGAGTGAATTCTTTGCGCAAATAAAAACCGAGAGGAAGTGTGTCGATAATTTCGCCGTTTTTACCGATGCCTTTGGTGAGCGCTTTGCTGTTGGCACCCTTCGGACGAAGCTGTAAGACCTCGCCTAATCGGGCGTTAATTTTATCCAGTTGCCCTAACACAATATAGTCCATCAGTTCTTCCCAATCCCATTGTAGTTGGGCTTCTTGTTGAGCTGTCGGTTGCCATAAAATCGGCGTACCGATATGCCGCTCTGCCAACGGAATATGGCGACTGCCTTCAATGGGAATCCAAAGCACGCGGGATAATTTATGGCGTACATGGGAGTTTTGCCAGTTCACGCCGCTGTTTTGAATCAGCGGGGCAAGACTGACAAAGGTGGTTTCTAACGGATAACCCTGTGCGTTGATAGGTAACGTCTTCAGCTCAATGCCCAAGTGGCTGAAATCTTGCTCCGCTTTGCTACCGGCAGTCGCACCTAACGCCGTTTCAAGTAACATGCCCACCCAGCCTTTATCGCGTTTTAAATCTGGCGGCACGGGGATATGCAACTGTGCCGCCAATTCGCCAAAAGTAAGTCCGGCGATGGCTTGCGCACGGGCGAGCAGTTCTTCTGTGGTTTGCGGGATCATTGGTGATATTTCTTGAAAAAACGCGGTTTCACGACTTCTTTACCTTTATCAACATAAGAAATCTTTTCCAGTTGCAGCAAAAAACGCTTGGCGACCAAACCGCCTCCAAAGCCGGTAAGCGCCCCGTCTTTACCTAAAATGCGGTGGCAGGGAATAATAATACTGATGGGGTTGCTCCCCACCGCACCGCCGACCGCCCGCACCGCTTTGGGGTTCTCAATCAGTTTAGCTAACTCGCCGTAACTGGCGGTCTGTCCGTAGCCGATTTGGCGTAGTGCCTGCCAAATGCGCTGTTGGAATGGCGTGCCTTGTGGTGCTAACGGAATTTCGTCGAAGGTTTCCTGTTCGCCGTTGAAGTAGCGATTAAGCGCTTCTCGAACCAGCTCAAAGAGCGGCAAATCGTTCTTTTCCCGCCATTTAGGATTCGGCGCGAATTGCTCCAGTTCAAAATCCAGATGGGTGAGATGTTTGCCGTCGGATAACATCAGCAAGTTGCCCAACGGTGAGGAAGCGTAACTGTAAAAAAGTGCGGTCATATTTTTCCCTGTTTCACAAAAATAAAAGCGTACCGAAGTACGCTTTTATTATGCGGGATTTTTATGCCGATTAGAAACGGTAATTGAGGTTTAAGCCATAGAGATTGGCTCTTGCTTTTGATTGATAATCCGCTTCCACGACAACTAACCCGTTAGCTAAGCTTTGATTTTCTCTGAAGCTAAGTTTTTTGCCGCGTAAATGGGCGAAACCGACATCCACAGAAAAATCAGGCGTGAATTTATAGGTGGCACCCACACTGTACCAAGTGCGATCGGTATCCGGAATAGAGGCGGAGTGGTGTTCTCCGGTAGCACTTTCATCATAAGCAACACCTGCACGCAAAGTTAACTGTTCGGTTAAATCATAAGTCGCACCGAGGGCAAGGCGTGAATTATTACGGTATTGTTCTTCTTTATGGAAGGCTAATTTGCCATCGTTATAAGTCGCATGCAGATCTTTCAAACGCTCCCAACGGGTGTATTTATAGCTATAGTGCATAGCGAATTTATCGGTGAACTGGTGATAACCCGACACCTCCCAATAGCTTGGTAAATGTAGCGTTAAACCACCTTCGCCTACATAAGCTTGAGTACCTAACGGACCGTAACTTAACGCGGTGTGATCTTTGAAATCAATATCGACTTTTGAGTGATATGCGACACCGATACGGTTTCTGTCATTGAATTCGTAAAGCAAGCCTGCATTCCAACCGAATGCCCAAGCCGCCTTATCTTGCAACTGGGTTAATAGTGTTCCTTTCTCAATTTGCGCGCCCAAACCGCCCAGACGTGCCATTAATCCGGTCGGTTGAAGTCCTAACGCGGCAGCGCGGGCAGCAATTTGGCGTTGTAAACTCGGATTCGTGCGTACATTATCAATGGCGGTATCTAAAATACCTGCCGTACGTTCCACTTTCGCTTTGGCATAAATGGCATTTAAACCTAAACCTGCGCTCCAGCCCTCAGAGATTCGGTAGGAACCGCTTAGGTTTAAATTCACAGCGGTTAAGTCGGTTTTTCCTCCGAATAGACCGGCGTCATAGTTACCGTCATATTCGCTTTTTAAACCGAAATTGACGTTCATACCGGTACCGATAGCGAACTTGTCATTAATCGGGGCGACGAAATACATATTTGGAATCAAAGAGCCGGGAACAACACTTTTTTGGTGTGCCGAGCCTCTGGCAACTTCAACACCCAAGACTTTAGCCGTTACCGGTCCATCCATATGAATTCGGGAATCCACATAAACGCCACCGACGGAAAATTCGTTTTGTTTGAACAGGCTCATGAGTGCAGGGTTGGTTGCCACAACGGCGGCATTGTCTGCGATGGCGGCTTCACCGGCATAGGCGCGACCTAAACCGGAGGTGGACACTTCGGCTAATTGGAATGCCGCAGCGGAGGCTCCACCGGCTACGGTTAATAGCAGCGTGGAGAGAAGAGTTTGAGTAAATTTGCGGGTTGTCATTTTTGTCCCTTTTCTGCGCCTGCCAAGAGGCGTTGTTTGGTTAATGTTTATTGGTTGTTGTTTCTTAGGAAAACGCGCCATTCTAAAAAAACAAAGGAAGAGGGAGCAATATTCTTTTCATATTTTGCCGAGTGTTCAGACCAGTAGGCGCGGAAAAGTGCGGTCGGATTTTGTATTAAATTTGAATAATGCTAAAATAGTTGAAAATTTCAATTCTTTTTACAAGGAGATATTATGAGCACATTGAAATGTCAGGCGGAAGAAGCAAAAGTTTGTTGTTGTGTGGATGTGGGGACGGTTATTGACGGCTCCGACTGTACGGTGGATTTTGAACAGGTTTATGCAACGGAAGATGCGGCGAAAGAAGCCTTAAGCTATTTAACCGAAAAAGCCAAGGCGGCGGAAAGCGACCCGTGCAAAATCAGCAGCGAAATAAGTGCGGTGGAAAATGGCTTTAAATTGAAAGCGCAGTTTGAGTTTAGTTGCCAAGCGGAATCTATGATTTTCCAACTTTCTACGCGTTAATTGATTTAAATAAAAAGGCTTAAGTTGAAAAACTTAAGCCTTTATTTTTTGGCTATTAACTCGCTAGCCTTCTTCAGTTTCTTCGTTGAAACGTTCAATGCGTGCACCCAAGCTACGTAGTTTTTCTTCAATGCGTTCATAGCCGCGATCAATGTGATAAATACGATCGACGATGGTTTCACCGGTGGCGATACAGCCGGCAAGGACCAAGCTGATAGACGCACGTAAATCCGTTGCCATCACTTCTGCACCGGATAAATGTGCAACACCGTGACAGATCGCAGTATTGCCTTCAATTTCCGCTTTACCGCCCATGCGGATTAGTTCCGGAATGTGCATGAAACGATTTTCAAAAATGGTTTCGGTAATAATGCTGGTACCGTTTGCCACCATATTTAACAAGGTGAATTGCGCCTGCATATCTGTTGGGAAGCCCGGGTATGGTGCGGTGCGAATATTCACTGCTTTCGGACGATTGCCCCACATATCTAAGGTAATTGTGTTTTCGGTAACATCCACTTGTGCACCGGCTTCGCGTAGCTTATCAATGACGGCATCCAGCGTATTCGCTTTGGTATTTTTACATACGATACGACCGCCGGAAATGGCGGCAGCGACTAAGAATGTGCCGGTTTCAATGCGATCGGGCACGATGCTGTGTTCACAACCGGTTAAGCGATCTACGCCTTCAACGGTAATAGCGTCGGAACCTGCACCGCTGATTTTGGCACCCATTTTATTTAAGAATTCTGCGGTGTCGGCAATTTCAGGTTCACGGGCGGCATTCTCAATGACGGTTGTGCCTTTTGCTAAGGTCGCTGCGATCATGATAGAAAGGGTAGCGCCCACGCTGACTTTTTCCATCACGATACGGGTGCCGGTCAAACGTCCGTTCACATAGGCTTTGACATAGCCGTCTTCAAGGGCGATTTGGGCACCGAGACGTTCTAAACCGCTGATGTGTAAATCCACGGGACGGGCACCGATAGAGCAGCCGCCCGGTAAGGAAACTTGGCCTTGATTGAAACGCGCTACCAACGGTGCTAATGCCCAAATTGACGCACGCATGGTTTTTACCAACTCGTAAGGGGCAACAAAATGATCGATTTTTGAGGCGTCCAAACGCACTGTACCAGGTTCTGTTTGTTCTACGATTACGCCTAACTGACGTAAAATTTTAAGCGTGGTTTCGATATCTTTCAGATCTGGCACATTAGTTAAAGTGACCGGCTCCGTAGCCAAAATGGCGGCGAATAAAATCGGTAATGCCGCATTTTTAGCACCGGAAATTTCTACGGTTCCTTTTAAACAAGATTGTCCGTAAACTCGAAATTTTTGCATAATAATTTCCTATGAATTAGGCGGGTTGATTAAGTAAACGTTCGCGTTTCCATTTTTCAACGGTATAAGTGCGGATGGAAAGCGCATGAATTTCATTGCTGGAAATGTGGTTCAAAAGCGGGGCATAAATCATTTGTTGTTGTTTGACTTTGGAAAGTCCTTCAAATTGATCGCTGACGGCGATAACGCCGTAATGTGCATCTTCGCCTTGTACATACACTTCATCAAGATTCAGTGCTTCTTTTAAGATTCGTTCGATTTCTTGAGTTTCCATTAACTATTTCCATCGGTTTTACTAAATTGCGCAATCCAGTCGGACAAGCCGAACAGATCTGCGAGTGTCAATAATTGGGACGGTGGATTTTGCAGAATTTGTTTCCGTTCATTTGTCAAACGGGTTTGATTATGTTGTAGAAAATCACACAACAACGCGAACCCGGCGGAATCAATACGACTGACTTGAGATAAATCCCAATATATATCGCTTTCTTCCGTTTTCCGTTCCAATAAAAAAGAAGCACGTTGCTGCCATAGCGGCAACAACGTGTTACGAGATAATTCCCCTTTTAAGCGGAGCGTTATCTTACCATCATTTTGTTGTGATTCCCAATGTAAACTTTGTGGTTGTTGCATTGATTATTTGCTCAAGGTAATTGGGGTATCGGCAGATTTTTGTAATTGCGCGGTCAGCGCGTCTAAGCCTTGTTTGCGAATAATCGGGCTCCATTCCTGCTGTTTGGTATTTACCATGCTGGCGCCGCCGGCAGTCATATCGTAAACCTGCCATTGACCGGTTTTACTGTTTTTATACCAGTAGAAATCCACGTTTAACGGCGGTTGATTATTGGGTTGCGCCACTTTTACATTGACGATGGCAAGGCTACCTGATTCTTCTTTCATTTTGCCGATTTGAATGCTTTGGTCGGTGTACATGGTTAAGACTTGTGCATAAACCTGTTCAATGTATTTATCCAGCACGGCAAAATAACGATCACGTTCTTCTTGCGTCACGGTTTTATAATGTTGTCCTAAAATTTTAGAACCGGCATATTTTACATGAACATACGGCATCAAATCTTGACGCACGATGGTTTTTAAATAATTCGGATCTTGCTTGATACGACTTTGATTCGCTTTAATGTCGCTGAATAATTTATCCGAAACCTGTTGTGTTAAGGTTTGCGGGTTATCTTCCGCCATCACTTGTTGCATTGCAAAAAGTGCGGTGAAAATTACCAGCGTTTTTGCCAACCAGTTTTTTAACTTGATTTTTAACATACCTTTTGCTCCTTTTAGGTTGCGTTAACTACTGACTTTCTGCTGCATCATTGGATTCGGCAGCGGCTTTTTTGTCTTTGTCACCGTATAAAAATTGTCCGATAAGATCTTCCAGCACCATGGCGGATTTGGTATCGACAATTTTGTCACCTTCTTTCAACATGGCAACTTCACCGTCATTAAACCCAATGCTTAATGCAATGTACTGTTCGCCCAATAACCCGGAGGTTTTAATGGATAGGGAACTGGTTTCAGGAATTTCGTTATATTCCTGATTAATGGCGATGGTGACTTTCGGTAAATAAGTTTGCGGATCCAAGGCGATGTCGGATACGCGTCCAATCACAACGCCGCCCACTTTAAGCGGGGCGCGTACTTTTAGTCCGCCGATATTATCGAAAGTTGCATGAACGCGGTAAGATTTTGTTTCGCTGAAACCTTGCACGTTTGCTACTTTTAAGCCCAAAAAGATCAGCGAGCCAATGCCGAGAAGTAAAAATAAACCTACCCAAAATTCATATTTAATGGTTTGTCGCATACTATTTCCTTACAAAATTAATTCGCACCGAACATGATTGCCGTCAGTACGAAGTCTAAACCTAATACCACTAATGAAGCATGTACCACCGTTCTGGTGGTGGCTTTGCTGATGCCTTCCGACGTCGGAATACAGTCATAGCCGTTAAACAGCGCAATCCAAACAACCGCAATGGCGAAGAACAGGCTTTTAATGAATCCGTTAAAAATGTCGTGGCTCCAAGTCACAGAACTTTGCATGACCGACCAAAAACTGCCCGAATCCACGCCTTTCCAGTCCACGCCTACCAAAGAGCCCCCCCAGATACCGATAGCGATAAAAATAATAGACAGAATCGGCATGGCGATCACACCCGCCCAAAAACGCGGTGCAATGACGCGACGCAACGGATCCACCGCCATCATTTCCAAGCTGGATAATTGTTCTGTGGCTTTCATTAAGCCGATTTCGGCGGTTAATGCGGAGCCTGCACGTCCGGCGAATAAAAGTGCGGTCACCACAGGGCCTAATTCGCGTAGCAACGATAATGCCACTAGTTGCCCCAGACTGGTTTCCGCCGAGAAATCCACCAATACCACATAGCCTTGCAAACCTAACACCATGCCGATAAATAGACCCGACAGCATGATAATCAATAAGGATTGCACACCAAGCACATGAAGTTGCTTGATTAATAAAGGAAAATGTTTATTAATTTGCGGTTTGCCGATAAGTGCGCCAAATAAAAGAAAACCGGCGCGTCCCATGGCGCGGGCAAAATTAATGGCGTTGCGTCCGAGAGCTGAAATTAACTTGGTTAACATTCAAACAACTCCTCAATGTAATTTGGCGCAGGATAATGAAAACGAACCGGACCGTCCGCCTGACCTTGTAAAAATTGTTTGACCTGCGGATCCTGACTTGCCAACAACTGTTCCGATGTCCCCTCGGCGATTACATGCTGATCGGCGATAATGTAAGCGTAATCGGCGATACTTAACACTTCCTGCACGTCATGGGAAACCACAATGGAGGTTAGATTCAGCGCTTCGTTTAAACGTTTGATTAAGCTGATAATCACGCCCATGCTGATAGGATCTTGCCCGGTAAACGGCTCATCAAACATGATTAAATCGGGATCTAGCGCAATAGCGCGGGCTAGGGCGGCACGGCGTGCCATTCCGCCGGAAAGCTCGGACGGCATTAAATCGGCGGCGCCGCGTAAACCCACCGCTTCCAGTTTCATTAATACGATTTGGCGAATTAATGAGGGCGGCAGATTGGTGTGTTCACGAATCGGAAATGCGACGTTATCAAAGGTGGAAATATCGGTAAATAATGCACCGGACTGGAATAACATCCCCATACGTTTACGGGCTTCGTAAAGTTCGCTGTTGGATAGCGTACAAATGTCTTGTCCGTCGAACAGAATTTCACCTTCAGAAGGCATCAGCTGACCGCCGATAAGCTTCAATAAGGTGGTCTTTCCAATTCCCGACGGCCCCATAATGGCGGTAATTTTTCCGCGGGGAACGCGCAAATTCAGATCGTGGTAAATAATCCGTTCGCCGCGTTTAAACGTAAGGTGTTTTACTTCAATTAAAGTTTTGTTCATAAAACCTGATTGGTAAAGGCTTAAGCGCCTAGGCTAAATAAAATAAGTTGCGATACTCTATGAAATCCCAATGAATGTCAAATAGAATTACACATTCTTTAATGTCTTAAATATCCCTCCTTGGACTGTGTTTTTTATAAAATGTTCCTGAACCGTACGGAGAAATCTTTTCGCCAAAAAACGCTGCCAAAACCGACCGCACTTTACATTGCTTTTTTATAGTTTTCAGTAAAACTGTGCTATCATTGCGCCTTATTATTAACCGTTATAACAGAATTTGTATTGTATGAATATTCGTTTGAATATTGTCTTAGCCGTGATTGCGTTGGGATTATTGGCTTGGTTTTATAGCCTGAATCAGGAAGACGAAAGTCTGAAAGATCTGATTAAAACGGCGGACAGTCCGGAATATGTCGGGCAAAAAATGAATACCACCGTGTATTCGCCCACCGGTAAAAAACAGTATTTGGCAACCGCTGAAAAAGTCGAGCATTATACTTCGGATGGGCATACCGACTTTCAACAACCGGTGGTTTTGCTGTTGGATATTGAAATTCAAAATGCCGATAAAGAAAGCTGGAAACTCAGCGCCGACAAAGCGCGTCTAACCAAAAACAATATGTTGTATTTGGACGGCAATGTGATTGCGCAAAGCCTTTCCGCACAATCCCGTCTGCAACGTATTGAAACGGAAAGTGCGGTGGTGAATTTAACCACGCAAGATATCAGTTCGGATCACATGGTAAAACTTAACGGGCAGAATTTTAATTCCACAGGCTTAAAATTAACCGGCAACTTGCAGCAACAAGTGGCTACATTAAAAGAACAGGTAAAAACATATTATGAAATCAGTAAGCAATAACATTTTTCTTGCTTCCACATTAATGTTGGTGTCTTTGTCCGCGCTGGCATTAAAAGACGATACCAACAAACCGATTAACATCGTTTCCGATAACCAATCTTTAGACATGACCAGCAGGGTCGTAACCTTTACCGACAATGTGGTAATCACTCAAGGTTCCATCGTGGTGAAAGCCAACAAAGTGATCATCACCCGTCCGGAAGAAAATTCCAAAGGCAAAGACACCGTTGAAGCTTTCGGCAATCCGGTGACCTTCCATCAAATCATGGACGACGGCAAACCGGTAGACGGCAAAGCCAATAAAGTGTTTTATGATCTCGGTACGGAGTTTTTAACGTTAACCGGCAATGCCGAATTAAAGCAACTGGACAGCAAAATCAACGGCAATGTGATTACCTATGATGTGAAAAAACAACAGCTTAAAGCCAATGGTTCCTCCGGTTCCCGTGTAAAAACCGTATTAATTCCGGCTCAACTCAATAATGCAAAAGGAAAATAGAGTTCATGGCGATTCTGTATGCTGAAAATTTAGCGAAAAGTTATAAAAACCGCCAAGTGGTTTCCGATGTAAGTCTTACCGTACATTCCGGCGAGATAGTCGGGTTATTGGGGCCGAACGGTGCAGGGAAGACTACCACGTTCTATATGGTGGTGGGGTTAGTGAACCACGATCAAGGTAAAATCCGTATTGACGAGGAAGACATCAGCCTGCTGCCGATGCACAATCGTGCGCAAAAAGGCATCGGCTATTTGCCGCAGGAAGCCTCTATTTTCCGCCGTCTCAGTGTGTATGACAATTTGATGGCTGTGTTGGAAATACGCAAAGATTTGACCGCACTTCAGCGTCGCGAGAGAGCTGACGAGTTAATCGAAGAATTTAATATCGGTCATATTCGTGATAATTTGGGGCAATCTTTGTCGGGTGGGGAGCGTCGCCGTGTAGAAATTGCCCGTGCGTTGGCGGCAAACCCGAAATTTATTTTGTTAGATGAACCTTTCGCCGGAGTGGATCCAATTTCGGTGATTGATATTAAAAAAATTATCAAAGATTTGCGTGATCGCGGTTTGGGCGTGTTGATTACCGACCACAACGTGCGTGAGACGCTAGACGTGTGTGAACGTGCCTATATTGTGAGTTCAGGCAAAATGATCGCCACCGGCACGCCGCAAGAAATTATGAACGACAAATTGGTAAAAGACGTTTATTTAGGCGCCGATTTCCAACTTTAGCTTATGAAATTTACTGAATTATTAACGCCGGAATGCATCCGTCAGGGCATGATTTTGTCCAGTAAAAAGCGTGTATTTGAATCTATTGCGCATATTGTGGAAGAAACATTGCAGATGGAAAACGGCGAGCAATGCTGTTTTGAATGTTTGTGTAGTCGTGAAAAATTGGGTAATTCCGGTCTGGGCGGCGGAGTAGCGATGCCGAAAGGGCGCTTGCCGGCAGACACTCAACCTGTCGCGGTCTTCATCCAATTGGATTCTCCTATTGACTATGACGCCTCGGATCATCGTGAAGTGGATTTAATTTTTGCTGTATTGATTCCGGAAAATATGTGCGCCGATTATATTCAATGCCTGCCGAAATTAGCGGAAAACCTAACGGATAAATCGCTGTGCAAACAATTGCGCGCAGCCAAAAGTGCGGATGAAATCTGGCAAATTTTTCTGCACTATGATCAATGTGCCAATATCAATGAAGCCGTTCCGACGGAACCGGCTGTCGAGGATTTAACAAAATCGCAGGCGTAATCATTAATTTTTAACGAAAAAAACTGAATTAGCGGGGGTGTTATGGAAATTATCATCATCAGTGGTCGTTCCGGGGCGGGAAAATCCGTCGCATTAAGAGCGTTGGAGGATATGGGCTATTACTGCGTGGATAACCTGCCTTTGGATTTATTGCCTCAGCTTATTCAGATTTTATCTGCCGGTCAGCCTGCCGTAGCAATTAGCTTGGATATTCGTAACCTGCCGAATTCCCCGCAACTGCTTGAAAATACGATTAACGAATTGCAGCAGGAACATAATGTGAAGATTATTTTCCTGGATGCGGACACCGGCACACTTATTCGCCGTTACAGTGATTCCCGTCGTTTACACCCGTTGTCCACCCAAGACCTTTCCTTAGAAGCCGCCATTGAAGAAGAACGTAACCGTCTTGAACCTTTGGTTCAGCAAGCGAATTTGCTCATAGACACTGCTTCTTTGTCCACTCACGAATTAGCGGCGCGGCTACGTGAGTTTTTACGTGGACATACCGATAAGGAATTGAAAATTGTAGTGGAATCTTTTGGTTTTAAATACGGCATTCCATTGGATGCGGATTATGTTTTTGACGTACGTTTTTTGCCGAACCCCCATTGGAATCCGGGCTTGCGTCCGCTGACCGGGTTAGACGAAGAAGTGGCGGAGTTTCTCAATAAACACAACGAAGTACATCAATTCATTTACCTTACCCGTTCTTATATCGAAACCTGGTTACCATCGCTGGAGCAAAATAACCGTAGTTATTTAACCATCGCTATTGGCTGCACCGGCGGTAAACACCGCTCCGTTTACATTGCCGAACAACTGGGAAAATATTTTCAGGACAAGGGCAAAAACGTCAAAATTCTGCATTGCTCATTGGCAAAGCATAAAAAATAACCCGTCTATTTTTTCTCTATTTGGTGAATTCGGCTGACAATTATGCCGTCGGTAAGGCGTGTTGTGATTTGTTCGCCGACATTAACCGCATTAATTGATGTAACGGCTTGATTATGTTGGTTTTGTGTAATGGAATAGCCGCGCGACAACACCTTCAACGGGCTTAAGCTATCCAGCTTGCCGCACAGATGTGCCAGCTGTTTCTGTTGACGTTCCAGCTTTAAATTCACTTCGGAATTTAACCGCACTTTTAGCTGCGCTAGCAGCTGCTCATAGCGTTGGATTCTTAAAGGCAATGGATTTTTAGATAACCGAGCAGAAAGTGCGGTCAGATTTTCCGATGTTTTTTGCCAACGATGAAGTAGGCTTTGTTGTAAACGATGGCGTAATTGCGTGATAAGCTGTTGCTGAATGCGTAACTGCGCCTGCGGATGTTGGTTTTGTAGGCGTAAAAATATATGTTGTAAGCGCCGTTTTTTTTCGGTAAAAATCCGATCCAACGCAATTTCCATGCGTTGTTGGCGATATTGGAATTGCTGTAATAATTCCGTTTGATCGCGACTCACCAGTTCCGCCGCGGCAGACGGCGTTGGCGCGCGTAAATCGGCGACAAAATCGGCAATGGTCACATCGGTTTCATGACCGACGGCGCTGATAATCGGGATGGCGGAATCAAAAATGGCACGTGCTACTATTTCTTCGTTAAAACACCATAAATCTTCCAATGAACCGCCTCCACGTCCGACAATCAAAACATCCGTTTCGTGACGTTGATTGGCAAGTTGAATCATTTGTGCAATTTCGGCTGCCGCATCTTTGCCTTGCACGGAGGTCGGATAAATGATGACTTTCAGGCTCGGATCACGGCGTTGGAGAATGTGCAAAATATCCTGCAATGCCGCCCCTGTTTTGGAGGTGATAATGCCAACCGCCTTACTAAAGTGCGGTAGGTTTTTTTTGTGATTTTGAGCGAATAACCCTTCCGCCGCCAGCTTAAGTTTTAACATCTCAAACTGCTGCATAAGCAACCCTTCACCGGCAAGGTGCATGCTTTCGATAATCAGTTGATAATCGCCGCGCGGTTCATACAAACTGACCGCCGCGCGCACCAATACCTGCATGCCATTGGCAGGACGAAAGCCCACACGCAGGTTTTTCATGCGGAACATGGCGCAACGTACTTGGGCGTTTTCATCTTTTAAACTTAAATACCAATGTCCGGAGACGGGCTGGGTAAAGTTAGAAATTTCTCCGGTGAGCCAAACCTGTCCGAGCCGGTTTTCCAACATCAGGCGAACGGATTGATTTAACTGGCTGACCGAATAAATGTTTTCGCTCATGCCGCTTTACTCGTTTAATAATGCCCAACCGTCGTCTAACCAGTTGCAAATGCTGTCAACCAGCACTTCCATGGAGATTTGTTGGTCTTGCAGGCTTCCGATTAAGCGGGTTAAAAAGGCAAAGTCAACGATTTCACCATCGGCAAGTTGTTTTAAGATTTCCGCCTCAGCGTAGGTCAGCTCGTCCAACCATTCGCCGTTGGCATAAATGCGGAACGGATCTTGGGTGTAAACCAGTTTGCAGTTGTTGTCCTGACGTAGTTTACCGCCATGTTCAAAGGTTTCTAACACCTCTTCCGGATCGGCAAAGCCGGCGACTTCCAGTAATTCATAACGTCTGCGGCTGACTGTGGTGGCAAGGGCTTGTTGGAACAAGGCATCAAATTGTTCTGAATTTGCCAGTTGTTGTAAGAAAAGTTGCTTTATTTGTTGCACATCCGATGGGGTTAGTTCGCCGGTTTTTTGTGTGGCGGGGCTTAAACGGAACGGAATATTGAGTTCATTCAGTTCCAGATTTGGATGGCAAAGTTGATTTCCAAGGTCTTCCAATAATTCCGATGTGTTCGGGTAACGTAATCCGAAGGAGACGGTGAGACAATCGTCTTGCGCGATACCATAGTGGGCAAGGCGGGAAGGCACATAAAGTACATCGCCGGGTTCCATTACTTCATCGAAAATCAACTCGCCCATGTCATCAAAAATGCGAATCGGTTGATTCGGTTTAAATTCTGTGGTCGGCTCGCACCATTTGCCTAATTGCCAGCGGCGATGTCCATAAGCCTGCACTAAAAAGACATCGTACTCATCATAATGTTTACCGACAGAACCGCCTTGTGGTGCGAAAGACACCATAATGTCGTCACGCTGCCATTGCGGGATAAAACCGAATTTTGTCCATAAATTGCCAAGTAACGGGGACCATTGTTCCATGTCTTGTACCAAAACCGACCATTTCTCAGGTAAATTTTCAAAATCCTCTTTGGATAACGGACTGGTGCGTAATTCCCAGTTATCGTCGGTATGTTGCTTAATTAAACGGGCGGCAACTTCTTCCGTTTTAGCGAGTTCGGTGATATCTCGAGGTTCAAGCATACCGATAATTTCCGGTAAACCGCGACGAATTAATAAGGGTTTTTTCTGCCAGTAATCGCGTAAAAAGATTTCCGGCGTGATATTTTGAGGTAAACAGAATTTGTTCATATACATTCCTTGGATCTGCTGTGTGAGTTAGCGTTATTTTTTCTTAGCCTGTTCTTCGGCACGTTTACGCCGAATTTCTTTTGGATCCGCCAGAAGCGGACGATAAATTTCAATGCGATCGCCATCTTTCAACTGATCCGTCAATTTTACGGGGCGGCTGAAAATGCCGATTTTATTTTCACGTAAATCAATGTCGGTAAATTGTTGCAAAATGCCTGACTGCAAAATAGCCGTTTGTACCATGGTGCCTTCATCGACACTAAATGACTTTAGGTAATGATGGTCGGGAAACGCATAGGCAATTTGAATGTTGATTTTATTTGCCATAAATTTGTTTTGCTCGTTGTTTAAAGGCATCAATCATCTTATTGGTTAAATGGGTAAAGATTTGACCAAAAGCAAATGCAACCAGCGGATTGGAAAATTCAAATTCTAAATAGAGTTGAATTTGACAACTTTTTTCATCCAACTCGGTAAATTTCCATTCACCTTGCAAGAATTTGAACGGTCCGTCAACTAATTGCATTCTAATTGATTGATTTTCTTTCATTGTATTACAGGTCGTAAACTTTTGTCGAATGCCCGCTTTGCTGATTTCCAATTCGCCGGTTAATTGCACCGCACTTTTATTCAAGGTGCGGCTGCCGACACAGCCGGGTAGAAATTCGGGATAACGCTCATAGTCATTAACTAGCCGGTACATTTGTTGTGCGCTGTATGGGACGAGCGCAGATTGATTAACGATAGTCATAAGGATGAAATTCGTGTATGAAAAAACGTGCTATATTATAAAGGAAATATTGCAGAAACTTTAGGGGATTAAAATGAATTGGGTCTGGTTTGCGATCGGCTCCGCATTTTTTGCCGGATTAACGGCAATTTTAGGGAAATTAGGCGTCGAAGGGCTGAACAGTAATTTGGCAACATTTATTCGTACTGTGGTGATTTTATTTGTGATTGTCGCCATTATCTCCATGCGCAACGAGTGGCAACTGCCACAACATATTGCGACCAAACCGGTCATTTTCCTGGTGTTGTCCGGTGTTGCCACCGGGCTTTCCTGGCTTTGTTATTACCGCGCTTTACAACTTGCGCCGGCTTCTTGGGTGGCGCCCATTGATAAATTAAGCGTGGTGATTGCTATTGTGTTGGGTGTGACTATCTTGGGTGAGCCGATCAGCATGAAATTGATTGTAGGGGCGGGATTGATTCTTTCCGGCGTATTGGTATTGGCATTTTAAAAACACATTGAAAAACAACCCCACTTTTTCCTCTTCACAGATAAAAAAATAGCTCCCTTTTGGGAGCTATTGTCTATTTAGAGTTAAGAGATTAGCCTTTGTAGTTGTAAACGTGAGCGACTAAGTCTAATACTTTGTGAGAATAACCGGTTTCGTTGTCGTACCAAGATACAAGTTTCACGAAAGTGTCGGTTAATGCGATACCTGCAGCCGCATCGAATACGGAAGTCAAGGCGCAACCGTTGAAGTCTGTGGAAACAACGGCATCTTCAGTGTAGCCTAATACGCCTTTCATTTCGTTTTCGGAAGCGCGTTTTAATTCTGCACAGATTTCTGCGTAAGTTGCAGGTTTTTCAAGGTTAACGGTTAAGTCAACAACAGAGACGTTCGGAGTAGGAACGCGGAATGCCATACCGGTTAATTTGCCGTTTAATGCAGGAATGACTTTACCTACTGCTTTAGCCGCACCTGTTGAAGATGGGATGATGTTTTGGGAAGCACCACGACCACCACGCCAGTCTTTAGCAGACGGACCGTCAACGGTTTTTTGTGTTGCTGTCGTTGCGTGAACGGTTGTCATTAAACCGTCTTTGATACCGAATTTATCGTTGATAACTTTCGCTAATGGCGCTAAGCAGTTTGTTGTACAAGAAGCGTTGGAAACGATGTCTTGACCTTTATAAGCATCAAAGTTTACGCCACGTACGAACATTGGTGTGCTGTCTTTGGACGGGCCGGTTAAAACCACTTTTTTCGCACCGGCAGTGATGTGTTTACGGGCAGTTTCGTCAGTTAAGAATAAACCGGTTGCTTCAACCGCAACATCAACACCGATTGCACCCCAGTTTAAGTTTGCCGGATCACGTTCTGCAGTTACGCGAATCGCTTTACCGTTTACGACCAAGTTGCCGTCTTTCACTTCAACTGTGCCGTCGAAACGACCGTGAGTTGAATCGTATTTCAACATATACGCCATGTATTCAACGTCGATTAAGTCGTTGATACCCACAACTTCGATGTCATCACGATGTTGTGCTGCACGGAATACGATACGGCCGATACGACCGAAACCATTGATACCAATTTTAATTGCCATAAGATTTCACCTTATATTTTAAGTTAAACGAAAAGGTTGAGGTTGGCATTTGACTCCGCCTACCTATTTTGCGGCAGATTATAACACGCTTTCTTTAACTTGAGAATGCGTCTCTGATCGGATGAAGAGAAAATGTCCTTGTCGAGGGATGAAAAAATTCTGCAAAAAATGACCGCACTTTTGCTGATTTTTTATCGGCTTAGGGGCATAATAAGCAAAATTACTCACAAGAGATTCATTATGTTGCAAGGCAATTTATATATTATTTCCGCCCCGAGCGGCGCAGGCAAGTCATCGCTGATTAATGCGTTATTAACCCGAAACCATGCACATCAAATGATGGTGTCCGTTTCCCATACCACCAGACAACCGCGCCCGGGCGAGTTGGAGGGGATACATTATTATTTTGTATCTCATGGTGAATTTGAACATTTGATTGAACAACATGCGTTCTTGGAATACGCCAAAGTTTTTGGCGGTAATTATTACGGTACATCATTATTTGCCATTGAGGAAAATTTAGCTAAAGGTATTGATGTGTTTCTTGATATTGATTGGCAGGGCGCGCAACAAATTCGCGAAAAAGTGCCGAATGTAAAAAGTATTTTTATTTTGCCGCCGTCATTGCAGGAATTGGAAAAACGTTTAATCGGACGCGGTCAGGACAGTGCAGAAGTGATTGCCGACAGAATGACAAAAGCGATTGATGAAATCTCCCACTATAATGAATATGATTACGTCATCGTGAACGATAACTTTGAACAGGCGCTTGAGGATTTACAGGCGATTTTGCGTGCCGAGCGGCTGACCTTGGCGCATCAGCAGCAAGAAAATCAAGGCTTGATTGAACAACTACTGGAAAAATCGCCTTCATTCTAGTACCATACTGACCCTTTATTGAATTCAAAGACAGATTTAGCAAATTGGAGTAATTTATGGCTCGTGTAACCGTGCAAGACGCAGTAGAAAAAATTGGTAACCGTTTTGATTTGATTTTAACTGCTGCCCGTCGCGCAAGACAATTACAGCTGCATACGCGTGAACCGCTGGTGCCGGAAGATAATGATAAACCCACAGTGATCGCGTTGCGTGAAATTGAAAAAGGTTTAATCAATAATGAAATTTTAGATGCGCAGGATCGTCATGAACATTTGGCGCATGAAAGAGTGGAAGTGAACGCCGTTTCTTTATTGTCCGAATAAAGTGCGGTTAAAATTTACAGCGTTTTTTAGTCGGGTGTGTTTTGTATTTATTTGAAGGTTTACATCATATTATTCAGGCGTATTTACCGCCTGAGCAAATTGAATTGGTTAAACGCGCATTTGTGATTGCCCGCGATGCACACGAAGGACAATCACGCTCCAGTGGTGAACCTTACATTACCCACCCCGTTGCTGTGGCCTCCATCATCGCCGAAATGCGATTGGATCATGAAGCCGTCATGGCGGCTTTATTACATGACGTCATTGAAGACACACCTTATACGGAAGAACAGCTGAAAGCCGAGTTCGGCGCCAGCGTAGCAGAAATTGTCGAAGGTGTCTCAAAACTCGACAAACTCAAATTCCGAACCCGCCAAGAGGCGGAAGTGGCGAACTTCCGTAAAATGATCCTTGCCATGACCAAGGATATCCGCGTGGTTCTCATCAAACTTGCCGACCGTACCCACAATATGCGCACACTCAGTGCACTCCGCCCTGACAAACGCCGTCGTATCGCCAAGGAAACGCTAGAGATTTATGCGCCTTTAGCCCACCGTTTGGGTATCGAACACATCAAAAACGAACTGGAGGATCTTGGTTTTGAAGCCATGTATCCGCAACGTTATGCGGTGTTACAGAAAGTCATACAGATTGCCCGCGGTAATCGTAAAGATATGATCGAACGTATTTCCACCGAAATTAAAGGGCGTTTGCAGGATGTAGGCATTCAGGCACGGGTTTTCGGGCGTGAAAAGCATTTGTACGCCATTTATCAAAAAATGCGTTTAAAAGATCAGCAGTTTCATTCCATTATGGATATTTACGCGTTCCGTACCGTCGTGAATAACGTAGATACCTGCTATCGCGTGCTGGGGCAAATGCACAGTCTTTATAAACCTCGTCCGGGGCGGGTAAAAGATTATATTGCCGTGCCGAAAGCCAATGGCTACCAATCTTTGCATACGTCCATGATCGGCCCGCATGGTGTGCCGGTGGAAGTGCAAATTCGTACTGAAGAAATGGATCAAATGGCGGAAATGGGCGTAGCGGCGCATTGGGCGTATAAACAGGGTGGTCGTAACGACAGCACAACAGCACAAATTAAGGCGCAACGTTGGCTCCAAAGTTTAATTGAGCTACAACAAAGTGCGGGTAATTCCTTTGAATTTATCGAAAGCGTTAAATCGGAATTCTTCCCGAAAGAGATTTATGTGTTTACGCCGAAAGGCCGTATTGTGGAACTGCCGAAAGGCGCGACACCGGTGGATTTCGCCTATGCCGTGCATACGGATGTGGGGCGAAATTGTGTCGCCGCCAATGTGGATCGCAAACCTTATCCGTTGTCACAAGCGCTGGAATCCGGTCAAACCATTGATATTCTCACTTCGCCGAATGCCAAACCGAACGTGGCATGGTTAAATTTTGTGGTGACCGCCAAAGCCCGTTCCAGTATTCGCCACGCCTTGAAAGACTTACGTCATGATGAAGCCATTGAGTCCGGTAAACGTCAATTAGCTCACGCATTAAATCCAATAAAATTAGAAGAGCTTAATCTTGAGTATACGCAAAATGTGTTAACGGAGCTTAAATTAGCCAGCCTGAATGATTTGTTTATGGAAATCGGTTTGGGTAATCAAATGAGCACCGTCATTGCGCATCGCTTGTTGGGCGAATCCATTGAAATTGATACGGACGGTAATCCCGATAACAATGCCAGCCCGTTGGAAATTAACGGCAACGGCGGTTTGCTAACCACCTTTGCGCAATGTTGTCATCCTGTTCCTGGCGATCCGATCATTGCTTACGCCAGCCCGGGCAAGGGCTTGGTAATTCACCATGAAGCTTGCTCAAATTTGAAAGATCGCAAAGATAATCCGAAACATTATATGTCCGTTGACTGGGAAAAAAGCAGCGCCCAACTTGAATTTGAGGCGGAACTGCGTATCGAAATGATTAATCAGCAGGGCACGTTACCGCACTTAATGTCAACAATTTCCTCCATGGACAGCAATATTCAAAGCATTTGGACGGAAGAGCAGGAAGGGCGTTTGTATCAAATTATCGTACTGCTGACGGTGAAAGATAAAAAACATCTTGAGCACATCATCCGTAAAATCAAATCAATGCCCGAATTAATCAGCATTGAGCGCAATATCAATCAATAAATGAATACCCAATTATTAGATGCGATTCCGTTAACGGCAATTTCCGGTGTCGGTGCCGCCGTGGCGCAAAAGTTAGGTAAATTGGGTATTTTTAATCTGCAGGATCTGTTATTCCACCTCCCCCTTCGTTATGAAGACCGCACCCGAATTACGCCTATCGCCGATTTACAGGCAGAGCAGTACGCCACTATTGAAGGCGTGGTGCAAAGTAGCGAAGTGCAATTTGGGCGTCGACCGATGCTGATGGTTTACCTTTCTGACGGCACATCCAAATTGGCGTTGCGCTTTTTTAATTTTAACGCCGGCATGAAAAACAGTTTGCAGCCCGGCGCACGGGTGAAGGCGTTCGGTGAAGTGCGTCGCGGTCGTTTTATGGCGGAAATCCATCACCCCGAATATCAGATTATTCACGACAACAAACCGCTGGTGCTGGCGGAAACCCTCACGCCGATTTATCCTGCCACCGAAGGGCTAAAACAAACGTCATTGCGCAAATTAATCGCACAAGCCTTGCTTGTCTTGGAGAAAACGCCTTTAGCCGAACTGTTGCCGGCGGACTGTAACCCACATCCTTTTAACTTGAAGTCCGCCATTCAGTTTTTACACAATCCGCCACCTGACGTGTCGTTGACAACACTGGAAGAAGGCAAACATCCCGCACAGCAACGGCTCATTTTTGAAGAGCTACTGGCATACAATCTTGCTATGCAAAAAGTGCGGTCGGGAATTCAGGCGAATTTTGCCGATGCCCTCGTTTATCAATCCAATTTAAAACAACGTTTTTTAGCGCAGTTACCTTTTCAGCCGACCAAGGCGCAATGGCGGGTAACGGAAGAAATTGAGCGCGATGTAGCGCAAACATACCCGATGATGCGTTTAGTGCAAGGCGATGTGGGCTCCGGTAAAACGTTGGTGGCAGCACTGGCGGCACTGATTGCCATTGATAACGGCAAACAAGTGGCGTTGATGGCACCGACGGAAATTTTGGCGGAACAACACGCGGTGAATTTTCGTCGCTGGTTTGAGCCGCTTGGCATTCAAGTGGGCTGGCTTGCGGGCAAGGTGAAAGGAAAGCAACGCGCCGCTGAACTGGAAAAAATAAAAAGCGGCACAGTGCAAATGGTGGTGGGCACCCATGCATTATTTCAGGAGGAAGTGGCGTTTCATCAGTTGAGCCTGGTGATTGTGGACGAACAACATCGTTTCGGCGTGCACCAACGTTTGATGTTGCGTGAAAAAGGCAATCAGGCGGGCGTGTATCCTCATCAGTTAATTATGACCGCCACGCCGATTCCGCGCACGCTTGCCATGACCGTGTATGCGGATTTAGATACGTCAATTATTGATGAACTGCCGCCGGGGCGCACGCCGATTACCACCATTGCCATTTCCGAAGAGCGCCGTGCGGAAATTATCGAACGGGTTAATGTGGCATGTACCCAAGAAAAACGGCAAGCTTATTGGGTTTGTACGTTAATTGATGAGTCGGAAGTGTTGGAGGCGCAGGCGGCAGAAGCTGTGGCGGAAGATCTCCGCAAAATTTTACCGCACTTGCGTATCGGCTTGGTGCACGGACGGATGAAACCAACTGAAAAACAGGCGGTTATGGCACAATTTAAGCTCGCCGAGTTGGATTTATTGGTTGCAACCACGGTGATTGAAGTGGGCGTGGACGTGCCGAATGCCAGTTTAATGATTATTGAAAACGCCGAACGCTTGGGGCTGTCCCAGCTTCACCAGCTTCGCGGGCGCGTAGGGCGAGGCAGTACGGCATCTTTTTGTGTCTTAATGTATAAACCGCCGCTTGGTAAAATTTCACAAAAGCGTTTGCAGGTCATGCGAGACACCCAAGACGGCTTTGTGATTTCGGAAAAAGATCTGGAAATTCGGGGGCCGGGCGAAGTGCTTGGCACCAAACAGACGGGCATTACCGAATTTAAAGTGGCAAACCTCATGCGTGATCGCAAAATGTTGCCGACGGTGCAGTTTTACGCCAAGCAACTGGCACAAAAATATCCGCAAGTTGCCGAATTATTGATTCGCCGCTGGCTTAATAATCGTGAGATTTATAGCAATGCCTGATTCTATCTTTGCCTCTTTAGTCTGGCGGAATGAAGACGCGCCGGAAGTGCGGCGGGTTCCTCTAGCTATTCAAAATTGGTTATTTGAAAAAGGCTCATTGACCGCCAGATTAAAACAGGCTTGCCATCAATTTGAGGTAAAAGTGCGGTCGGAAAAATGGATAGAAAAAACGTTTGAAAATGAGACCGCACTTTTGCCGATAGCGCCTTATTGGTGTCGGGAAGTGGTATTGTACGGTGACGGAAAACCTTGGATTGAAGCCCGCACATTAATTGCGAAAGATTTGTTGGCGTGCTATCAGGCACTATCTGTATTAGGCAATAACCCCATCGGAGAGTGGCTGTTTTCTCAGGCGCCGGAAAGATTGCTGATTCAGTGGGCGCAAGATCCCAAAAGCCGACGATATGCCCGCCGTTCCTTGTTTTCAATACAAAAAATGCCATTGCTCATTAGTGAGCTTTTCCTTGAGAACAGCCCCGCAAGCGAATAAAATGGCACAAATTTTTCCATCCAATTGATTATGGACAAACAAACAAAACCCACCATTTTTTTCTTTGATTCTGGCGTCGGCGGCTTCAGTGTATACCGTGAGGTCAAACAACTTTTGCCTGATTATCAGTATTTGTATTGCTTTGATAACGCGTATTTTCCTTATTCCGAGAAGTCGGAAGAAAGCATTATTGCGCGCACATTAAACATCTGCCAAAGCATAGATAATATGTTTCCTTTAGACCTTATTGTTATCGCTTGCAATACGGCAAGTACAGTGGTTTTGCCGACATTACGCGAGCATTTTTCGATTCCGATTGTGGGCACTGTTCCTGCAATTAAGCCGGCAGCGCAGCAAACTGTCACAAAACATATCGGCTTGTTGGCAACAAAAGGCACGGTAAAACGTCAATATTTATCGGATTTAATTAATAAATATGCCGATGACTGCCGGGTTGAGAAAATTGGTAGCACAAAATTAGTAGAATTGGCAGAACGGAAATTACATGGCTATCCTATTAATTTAAATGAAATTAAATCCGAATTAAGTGAATGGATGCAACTGTCCGATTTGGATTGCGTGGTATTGGGGTGTACCCATTTCCCGCTGATAAAAACCGAAATTCAGCAATGTCTGCCTCAAGTGACACATTTCATCGATTCGGGCGTCGCCATTGCCAAACGGGTACAATTCTTGCTTCATGGCGCCAAAGTGCGGTCAAAAAATCAAATGAATTCACAAGTTTTTTGTACGAAGGCGCTTGCACAAGAAGACGGCTTACTGCAACTCATTCACACCCTTGGATTTGAAAAGTTAAATTTGTTGAATATTAATCGCTGAGCATAAGGAATATTCAATGCGAAAAGCCAAAGAGCGGTCAGAAATCCAACTGTTTTTCTGACCGCTCTTTTTTGTGGCTTTATTATTTTGGTATGTATGTAAAGGTAAAACTTGGCGACTTTATAAGCAGATGGCAAAAAAGTTCAATTTTTTTCTAAAAAGGTATTGCAAAGATTTTGTAAATGCCTATAATACGCCCCCGCAACGACGCGCCGTTGTGAAGTGAAAACAGCGCGTCGTTTTTTGTTCTTTAACAATCAATCAGACAAACTGTGTGGGCACTTGAAGATTCGTTTTTGATAGATTTAAAAATAGAGTGAG
>NZ_NRCJ01000023.1 GCF_003129965.1 Aggregatibacter kilianii
GCGGTGGGCCCACCTGACTCCATACCGAACTCAGAAGTGAAACGCCGTAATGCCGATGGTAGTGTGGGGTATCCCCATGTGAGAGTAGGTCACCGCCAAGCCTAATTGAAAAGCAACCCCTGATGTGGAAACACGTCGGGGGTTTTTGGTTTTTTAGGCATAGGTTTTTTAGTGGAAAAAGGCTACAAAAGAAGAAAAAGTGAAAGAAGTCGCGTTATTGTTGAATATCTTTATCTTAAATGGCACGCCCTAAAGGATTCGAACCTTTGACCCACGCCTTAGAAGGGCGTTGCTCTATCCAGCTGAGCTAAGGGCGCATATTTTAAATGGAATAATGAGGAATAGAGAAAGGTGGTCGGCGAGATAGGATTTGAACCTACGACCCACTGGTCCCAAACCAGTTGCGCTACCAAGCTGCGCTACTCGCCGAAAGATGTGTAGCATTATAGTTTTCTTTCATTTTCAGTCAATAAGTTTTTACTATTTTGCTCTTAATCGTTTAAATTTATTGCAACGCCTTACATCAGTCGGGGTTTTCTGCGAAAATAGCGGGCATTTCTATTTGTCTATTGGAGAATGTCATGACCGCTCAAATTATTTCCGGTACTCAATTATCAAGCCAAATTAAAACGAATATTACCCGCCAAATCGCACATTATGTTGAACAAGGTAAACGTTCTCCCGGTCTTGCCGTCATTTTAGTCGGTGCTGATCCTGCCTCACAGGTTTATGTAGGGAGTAAGCGTAAAAGCTGTGCTGAAGTGGGGATTGTTTCCAAGTCCTATGATTTGCCTGAAAATACATCGGAGCAAGCATTATTAGCACTTATTGAGCAATTAAATCAGGATAAGGAAGTTGACGGTATTTTGGTGCAACTGCCTTTGCCAAAACACATTGATAGCACGAAGGTCATTGAAAAAATTTCACCGGAAAAAGATGTGGACGGCTTTCATCCTTATAACGTCGGACGCTTGTGTCAGCGTATTCCAACCTTACGCGCCTGTACGCCTTATGGTGTGATGAAGCTATTGGAAACCACGGGAATTTCATTTTACGGAAAGCATGCCGTGATTGTCGGTGCCTCCAATATTGTTGGGCGTCCGATGGCATTGGAGTTACTGCTTGCCGGTTGTACCGTTACCGTCACCCATCGTTTTACCGAAGATTTAGCACATCATGTACGCCAAGCAGATATTGTTGTGGTCGCTGTGGGCAAACCGAAATTTATTAAAGGCGAATGGATTAAAGAAGGCGCGGTTGTGGTTGATGTGGGGATTAACCGCATTGACGGTAAACTGGTCGGTGATGTGGAATTCGATGTTGCAGCCGAACGCGCCGCCTATATTACGCCGGTGCCGGGTGGCGTTGGCCCGATGACAGTAGCGATGCTAATGCAAAACACCCTTTCTGCGTATGAAAAGCATGAAAATTTAGGATAAAAGTGCGGTCATTTTCAGCGACGTTTTTTTATTCTTACAAAAAAGCCCTTGATTGACTCAAGGGCTTTTGCATTTTGGAATGGGGGGAGAAATTACATCATTCCGCCCATGCCTCCCATACCGCCCATGCCGGCAGCACCTAGGTCGGCTTTGTCATCTTTCGGTAATTCGGTGACCATACATTCGGTAGTGATCATCAAGCCGGCAACAGACGCCGCGAATTGTAATGCGGAGCGGGTTACTTTGGTCGGATCCAAGATACCCATTGCGATCATATCGCCATATTGTTCGGTACCTGCGTTATAACCAAAGTTGCCTTCGCCGTTTTTCACTGCGCTTGCCACCACAGAGGCTTCTTCACCGGCGTTCGCGACGATTTGACGTAATGGGGCTTCCATTGCACGAAGCGCAAGTTTAATCCCTACGTTTTGCTCTTCGTTATCGCCTTGTAGCCCTGCCACTTTGCTTGCGGCACGAATTAGCGCCACGCCACCACCGGCAACGATACCTTCTTCCACCGCAGCACGGGTTGCGTGTAAGGCATCTTCAACGCGGGCTTTTTTCTCTTTCATTTCCACTTCGGTTGCCGCGCCGACTTTGATTACTGCAACGCCGCCGGCTAATTTCGCCACACGTTCTTGCAATTTTTCTTTGTCGTAGTCGGAAGTGGATTCTTCGATTTGTTGACGAATTTGTGCTACACGACCTTGAATTTGCGCTTCATCGCCAATACCGTCAATGATCGTGGTGTTATCTTTGTTGATGACAACACGTTTCGCTTGACCCAAATCTTCTAATGTCGCTTTTTCCAATTCCATACCGATTTCTTCGGAAATCACGGTACCGGCGGTTAAAATCGCAATATCTTGTAGCATTTGTTTACGACGATCACCGAAGCCCGGTGCTTTCACTGCAGCAACTTTCACGATACCGCGCATAGTGTTCACCACTAAGGTTGCTAAGGCTTCGCCTTCCACATCTTCCGCGATGATTAATAGCGGTTTGCCTGCTTTCGCTACGCCTTCCAACACCGGCAACAATTCACGGATGTTAGAGATTTTTTTGTCCACCAACAAAATGAACGGATTATCTAATTCCACGGTAGCGGTTTCCGGTTTATTGATGAAATACGGGGAAAGGTAACCGCGATCGAATTGCATCCCTTCTACAACGTCTAACTCGTCTTCTAAGCCGGTGCCGTCTTCCACGGTAATCACGCCTTCTTTACCCACTTTTTCCATGGCTTGCGCGATTAATTGACCTACGATGCTGTCGGAGTTTGCGGAAATCGTGCCCACCTGTTCGATTTCTTTGGAGGTTTCGCACGGTTTAGAAAGGGATTTAAGCTCGGTAACCACCGCACTTACTGCTTTGTCAATACCGCGTTTTAAATCCATCGGATTCATGCCCGCGGCAACAGCTTTTAAGCCTTCATTTACGATAGCTTGTGCCAACACGGTAGCGGTGGTTGTACCGTCACCCGCCGCATCATTCGCTTTGGACGCCACTTCTTTCACCATTTGTGCGCCCATGTTTTCAAATTTATCTTCCAGTTCGATTTCACGCGCCACAGAAACACCGTCTTTCGTGATGGTCGGTGCGCCGAAAGATTTGTCTAACACCACGTTACGGCCTTTCGGACCAAGTGTCACTTTTACTGCGTCGGCTAAAATGTTCACACCGTTTAACATTTTTACGCGTGCATCATTGCCGAATTTTACGTCTTTAGCTGCCATGTTTAATTTCCTTTTATTTTCGATAAGTTGATCTACAAGAAATACAATAACTTTGATTTGTTATTGATCTTGGATTTGCTTTATTTGGGACAGTTCTGTTTTTTCCAAAGAACTCAAGTAGCTCTTCCTGATTTTCTGCCTTTTTCCCACATTTAGGGCAATAGTGAGGTAGTTTTATTGAGCCTGACATTTTAGCCTTCAACGATCGCCAAAATATCGCCTTCAGAAAGAATGAGCACTTCCTCACCGTCAATTTTCTCGGTTTTCACGCCGTAGCTGTCGCTGAAAATGACGATGTCGCCGACTTTCACGTGCATTGGGTGAACGCTGCCGTTTTCCAATAAACGACCAGGACCGACAGCCAACACTTTGGCGCGGGTAGATTTGGTGGCGGCGGAACCGGTGAGCACAATGCCGCCGGCAGATTTAGTTTCCACTTCTTCACGTTTTAAAATGACTTTGTCGTGTAATGGACGAATATTCATCTGAAATTTCCTCTATTTCTTAAGTTTAATAAAAAAGCTCTTTGTATATGGGAGTCATTTTGTGGCTTTCAAGGGAAAGCCAAAATTATTTTAGTCGTTTGTGCTCATCCACTTCTTTTTCAAATTCGGCGTCAAAAATCTCACTATCTTCCGGTTTATAGTCCCTAGATGAATAAAAAGTGCGGTCGTTTTTAAAGATGTTTTGACGGAAGAACATAAATTTACTGCCAATGAAAGCTTTCACCATTTGCTTGCCGAGCGGGCTTAACAGTATGCAGGCGAGAATATCGCTCACGAAGCCAGGAATCACAAACAGCACGCCGGCAATGAGCCAACGGACGGAATTAAAAAGCGTTTCCGTAGGCAATTCCCCTTGTTTTAGCTGCTGCCCTGCGCGGGTTAAGGTGTACCAACCGCGCGCCCGAATCATGACGATGCCTAACAGGGAAGAACCGATAAGTAGCAAAATCAGCATGAAAATCCCCAGATGGCTTCCCACCCAAACCAGCAGGCTGAGTTCTGCATAAATAAACAGAAAAACGGTAAAGAGAAAGGCGATAAACGGCATATTGGCTCCTTAAAATAAACTGGCTATGCATATTACCCGCTTTATTTCGGAGCGCAATATGTGCAAGCTTAAATCTTGTTTTCAGGTTAAAAAAACTAATCTGAAAAATAAAAATAAATCGTAAATGCGTATAAAAATCTGTGACTTAGATCAATTTAATTTTAGCCGAAGTTTCTATAATGCCATTCACAAAACAAGATCGTGTTAAGGCAAATGAGGAGAGCTAAAATGACACAATTCAGAAAAGAAGTGGATTTATTGGGCGAACGCGATGTTCCTGCGGACGCATATTGGGGGATTCATACATTAAGAGCGATAGAAAATTTCAATATTTCCAATACCACCATTTCCGACGTGCCGGAATTCGTGCGTGGAATGGTGATGGTAAAAAAAGCGACCGCGCTCACGAACGGCGAATTAGGTTCAATTCCTAAAAAAATTGCCGATGCCATTGTGAAAGCCTGTGATGAAGTGTTGGTGAACGGCAAATGTTTGGATCAATTCCCGTCCGATGTTTATCAAGGCGGTGCGGGCACTTCCGTGAATATGAACACGAATGAAGTGATTGCGAATTTAGCATTGGAAATTTTAGGACATAAAAAAGGTGAATATAATTATTTGGATCCGATGGATCATGTGAATGCCAGCCAATCCACCAATGACGCCTATCCGACCGGTTTCCGTATTGCCGTGTATAACAGCATTATGAAACTGGTTAGCAAAGTGCTTTATTTACAACAAGGTTTTGAAAATAAAGCAAAAGAATTTGCCAAAGTATTGAAAATGGGGCGCACCCAATTGCAAGACGCCGTGCCGATGACCGTCGGTCAAGAGTTCAAAGCTTTCTCTGTGTTGTTAGACGAAGAAGTGCGTAATTTAAAACGTACGGCAGAATTGCTGCTTGAAGTGAACTTAGGCGCGACCGCTATCGGTACCGGTTTGAACACGCCGCAAGGTTATGTGCCGCTGGTCGTGAAACATTTGTCCGAAGTGACCGGTTTACCTTGTGTGGCTGCCGAAAACTTGATTGAAGCCACGTCCGACTGCGGCGCTTATGTGATGGTACATGGCGCGTTAAAACGTACCGCAGTGAAATTGTCTAAAGTGTGTAACGACTTGCGTTTATTGTCTTCCGGCCCGCGTGCAGGCTTGAAAGAAATCAACTTGCCTGAATTGCAAGCAGGCTCTTCCATCATGCCGGCGAAAGTCAACCCGGTTGTGCCGGAAGTCGTGAACCAAGTGTGTTTTAAAGTGATTGGAAACGACACCACCATCACTTTCGCCGCCGAAGCGGGTCAATTGCAATTAAACGTGATGGAACCGGTAATCGGTCAAGCCATGTTCGAGTCTATCGACATCTTAACCAACGCCTGCGTGAATTTACGTGATAAATGTATCGACGGCATCACCGTGAACAAAGAAATTTGCGAAAATTATGTGTTCAATTCCATCGGTATCGTCACTTATTTGAACCCGTTCATCGGTCACCACAACGGCGATTTGGTGGGTAAAATCTGTGCCCAAACCGGCAAAGGCGTGCGTGAAGTGGTCTTGGAAAAAGGCTTGTTAACCAAAGAAGAATTGGATGACATCCTTTCCGTGGAAAACTTGATGAACCCGACTTATAAAGCGAAATTAAATAAGTGAACGAAGTGACAAATTAAGCGTCGAAGAATTAACTTGTTTATTTAGTCAAAATCAGCGTCTTAACGGATTAGGGCGCTGATTTTTTATTTGCCGCTTTTTAACGGGGGGCGGGCAGGCTAAAATAAGCGAAATTTTGCCAAGGAGCCAGATATAGGAACAATAAACAATGAAGAAAGTATTAGTTATCCGTAACGATAAACTGGGTGATTTTATGCTGGCGTGGCCGGCGTTTGCCATGTTGAAGGCATCCGATCCGTCGCTAAAACTGACCGCACTTGTGCCCGCTTATACGGCAGAAATCGCCCGCGCCTGCCCTTATTTGGATGAGGTGATTATTGATGCGCCGAAAGAGGACAAAGTGGCATTTCAGCGCGTTGTAAACGAAATTAAAGCGCAGCAGTTTGACGCCATGATCAGCTTTTTTTCCAATACGCATAACGCCAAACTGGCGTGGAAATGCCGCATTCCGTACCGCCTCGCGCCGGCAACCAAATGGGTGCAGTTTTTCTATAATCATCGTTTAACCCAACGTCGCTCCCAATCCGCCAAGCCGGAATTCGAATATAATCTGGATTTAGCCCGCACTTTTCTGCGCGATCAGGGCATTGCCGTTGTGGAACCGCATATGCCGTATCTCAGCTTCCCGAAAAGTGCGGTAGATTTTCAGCGTGAATCGTTATGCCGTCAATTAAACATTGATTCCACCAAAAAATGGATTTTCGTGCACAGCGGTTCGGGCGGTTCCGCCAATAATTTATCACTGACGCAATATGCCGAGTTAATTCGGGGCTTATTGGCGCAGTTTGATGCCTATGTGATTTTAACCGCCGGGCCGAATGAAAGCGAAAAAGCGCACGAATTGGCCAATTTAGTGCAGGATGTGCGGGTGATGGTTTACGATAAAAATAATGGCTTGGTGGATTTTGCCCAATCTTTGGCGTGCGCCGATTTATTCATTGCCGGTTCGACGGGGCCGCTCCATCTTAGCGGCGCGTTAAATGTGCCGACCATCGGCTTTTATCCGAGCCGCCGTTCCGCTACGCCGTTGCGTTGGCAGCCGATTAACGATAAAGAAAAACATCTGGCATTTTGCCCGCCGAACGACAAAGCCAGCCAGACGGATTTAAGCAAAATTCATATTGAGGAAAAGTTAGGCGAGATGATTGGGTTTGTCACTAAAGTATGGCACGCGGCTGATAAATAGCAGGGTGTATTGCACCACCCAACCGATGCCGAAGGCGAACATCAACGTGCCGACGCCCAATACGCCGCCGAGGAAATAACCGAAGATACATACCAACACTTCAATAGCGGTACGCACCATGCCGATTTTCCAGTGAAAATGATGACACAAGCCCACCATTAAACCGTCGCGCGGGCCGGGGCCTTGATGGCAGGTGAGATAAAACGCCGTGCCGATGCCGAACAGCAAAATGCCAATGATGGCATAGGCAAATCGCACAGAAAGTGCGGTGGGTTTTTCCAGTAAATAGGTGGTTAAGCCGAGGACGAGGGCGATCACGAAAATGTTCATTACCGTGGCGAGCCCCGGTTTCAGTTTAAGCGGAAACCACGCTAACATCACGATCAAGCTGATAATACAGGATGCCCAACCGACGCTGAATTGACCTTGTAAAGCAACGCCTTGAGACAACACCGTCCAAGGCGCGGAGCCTAAATCGGAAAGTAGCAGCAGCCCTTCACCGAAACCGATAACGATTAAAGAAAGAAGCAACACGCCGAAAGACCTGGGCTCAAAGGACCAAAGGGATTTGGCAGCCCAAGTCGTGTGCGGCAGAACGTGTGGCTTCTTCATTAATAACGTAACCTGTGAATAATTCGCAAAAAGATGAGCGCATTATCCCAATCTTTGCCGGTTCTGTCTAAACAAATCTCCGTTTACGCTTAGTTCAGCACATAAACCGCTTGATAAGGCAATAAGGTCAGGTTTTGTGTATCGTGCGAAAAGTCCGCGTAATTATTCATCAGAACATTGCCCGTCACCTGCAACGGCACGGTTTGCGTTTGATCGCTCAAGTTAGCAATGACCGTTAAGGTTTTGCCGTTGGCTTGACGTCGATACGCCCACACGGAAGGGTGCTCCGGTAGCAAATCGTGATAATCGCCGTCCGTTAAAACAGGCAATTCTTTACGCAGTTTAATTAAGCGTTGATAAGTGTAAAACACCGAGTTTTTATCTTTCAACGCCTGTTCCGCATTGATTTCACGATAATTTTTTGCCACGTCAATCCATGGTGTGCCGTTGGAAAAACCGGCGTTGGCGGAAGCATCCCATTGCACCGGTGTGCGGGCGTTATCGCGGGATTTTTGCGCCAGAATTTGCAGAATTTCTGCGTCAGGAAGCTGTTTGTCTTTTAATTCCTTGTAAGCGTTTAGGCTTTCCACGTCGCGATATTCTTCGATGGAACGGAAATTCGGATTGGTCATGCCGATTTCTTCACCCTGATAAATATACGGCGTGCCTTGCATGCCGTGCAGCAGCATGGCAAGCATTTTCGCCGACGTATCACGCAATTCGCCTTCGTCGCCGAAACGGGAAACAATACGCGGTTGGTCGTGGTTGCACCAGAACAGCGCGTTCCAAGCGCGACCGTGCATGCCTTGTTGCCAGTAATTGAAGATGGATTTCAACGCCACATAATCGGGTTTGGCGTAGGTCCATTTTTCGCCGTTCGGGTAATCCACTTTCAAATGGTGGAAATTAAAGGTCATGGAAAGTTCGCTGCCGTCAAGGTTGGCGTAGCGTTGGCAATGTTCCAGACTGGTGGAAGACATTTCGCCTACGGACATTAAACCGTACGGTGTAAGCGCATGTTGATTGAGCATTTGCAGGTATTCGTGAATTTTCGGTCCGTCCGTGTAAAAACGGCGACCGTCGCCCTCGAAATCGTTTTCAAACTGCTCCGGTTTGGAAATCAAATTCACCACATCCAAGCGTAAGCCGTCAATGCCTTTCTCCGCCCAGAACTTGCAAATTGCAAATAATTCCGACCGCACTTTTGGATTTTCCCAGTTCAAATCCGCCTGTTCCACGGCGAACAAATGCAAATAATATTTTTGCGCTTTGTCCGACCACTGCCACGCCGAACCGCCGAACTTGGATTTCCAGTTGGTCGTCTGATCGCGCCAGATGTAATAATCGTGATATTCGCTTTGCGGATCCTCGCCCTGCTGGAACCATTGGTGGAAGGTGGAGCTATGATTGAACACCATGTCCATCACGATACGAATATTGCGTTTATGCGCTTCGGCAATCAGCTGCTCAAAATCCACCATGGTGCCGTAGCTCGGGTCGATTTCGCGGTAGTTGGCGATGTCGTAGCCGTTATCAATTTGCGGCGACACATACATGGGGGTAATCCACAACGCGTCCACGCCAAGGGTTTGCAGGTAATCCAAGCGCTTGATAATGCCCTGAATATCACCCGTGCCGCTGCCCGTGGTGTCTTGAAAGGATTTCGGATAGATTTGGTAGATAACACCGTTTTTCCACCATTGGGAGTTGTTCATCATATTACCTCGTGAAGGAGATGGCGCGCGTTTCCTAACGCGTGCCAAAATTGATTTAGTCGGCACACGCTAGGAAGCGTGCGCCGGCAAGGGAAAAGTGCGGTCAAAATTCATCGTAAAAAACGACCGCACTTTTGGGCGTCGGGTTTATTGAATTAAGCCAATGTGCCCGCTTTTTCTTTACGTTTGTAAACCGCTGTGGTGAGAATAAACGGTACGGCGATGGCAATTGCCATGGCAACGACGTAAGTGCTCCAGAATTGTTGTTGAATGGACAAAATGCCCGGCAAGCCGCCCACGCCGATACTGTTCGCCAACACGCCGGCAAAGCCGCACACCAAGGCCGCACAGGCGGAACCGATCATGGCGCATAACATCGGGAAGCGGTATTTCAGGTTGATCCCGTACATTGCCGGTTCGGTCACGCCCAAATAGGCGGAAAGCGCGGCAGGAATCGCCACTTCGCGGGATTGCGCGGTTTTATTCACATAAATGATGGCGAGCACCGCAGAAGCTTGCGCAATGTTGGAAAGGGCAATTAATGGCCACACCGGTGTGCCGCCGATGCTTTGAATCATTTGCATATCGATGGCGAGGGAGGTTTGGTGTACCCCAGTGACCACTAACGGCGCGTAAAGGAAGCCGAACAATGCCGCGCCGATTGGGGCGAAGCTGCCGGTCATGGCGTGTTTCACCACGAACGCTACGCCGTTACCGATTTCCCGTCCGATTGGGCCGATAATGGAATGGGCAAGAATCACCGCAAGAATGATCGATGTGACAGGCACGATAATTAAATTGAGGAAATCCGGCACGATTTTGTTGAGAAAACGTTCGATGTAAGACAACGCCAAACCTGCCATAATCGCCGGAATCACTTGCGCTTGGTAGCCCACTTTTTCAATCACGAATAAGCCGAAATCCCAAGCCTCCGGTGTTTGCGTGCCGAGGGCGTAAGAGTTCATTAATTGCGGGGAAACCAAGGTCACGCCGAGTACGATACCAAGGATCGGCGATGTGCCCATTTTGCGCGCGATAGACCAACAAATCCCGACCGGCAGGAAGAAGAAAATCGCCTCGCCGATGAGCCATAAGAAGGAATGCATACTTGCCCAGAACGGACTGATTTGAGTGAGGCTTTTGCCGTCGAACATGGCAATGTCGCCGATGACGTTACGGAAGCCGAGAATCAAACCTCCGCTGATCAACGCCGGCAGCAACGGAATAAAAATATCCGCCAAATGGGAAATCAGGCTTTCGTACCATTTCTGATTCTGCCGTGCCGCCGCTTTGACTTGTTCTTTATCGACACTCGCCAAACCGGTTTTTTTCAGCAGGATTTTGTAGTAATCGCCCACTTCCTGCCCGATGACCACTTGATACTGCCCGCCTGTGGAGAAATTCGCTTTTACCATCGGCAATGCCTCAAGGGCTTGCGTATCCACTTTGCTTTCATCATTCAGCACAAAACGCAGGCGCGTAATGCAGTGCGTTACGGTTGCGATATTATCCCGACCGCCGATTGCCACAATCAGCTTATCCACATTTTGCGGATCGATTTTTTGCTTTGCCATAATGAATATCCTATGTTTGGATTAAAAAATAGACTGTTGTTCATTATAGGTTCAGCTTAATTATTGTAAATGGGAACGTTCCCAATTGTGCTTAAACTGTGAGCGAGATCACAAAATATAAAGCACTTGTCTAAGATAAGTGCTTTATGTTGTTTACTTTCACTCTTTATGCTCGCCCAACCATTGCCCAAACAAGCCATTATTGAAGATGAGTTCTCCATTCGGTTGTTTTGCCAATAATTCCTTATTCATCAGCTTGTTAATGTTGGTCTGTATGCTACTGGTGGAAATGGCTTTTTCAAGCCCTAAAGCATTAGCAAGTCGCTGGCGAATTTCTTGCTTGTAAAACCCGGATTCGCCATTGTGAACAAAAAGTAAAATTTGCTGCTCAAGTGCGGTCAGATTTTGCCATACTTTTGTAAAATCCGATTGTTCATGAATTTGGTTTAAGCGGGATTCTGCAGCTTCTTCTAACGTCAAACTTGGATCAATAATCAAATCTTGGGTAATCGCGCGTAAGTAGAGCGGTGTGAAATGAAGCTTCTCAAACAAGGTAAAGAATGCTGCTTTATCCAGTTGATTGCCTGTGCGGTTTTGATAAATATCCGCCAAATAATCGGTAAATTTTTGATCCAACGTCGGGAATTGAATAGTGTGTGAAAAGTGGAAAAACGGTGCTTTAATGTCATCAAAAATTTCACGCAAGCCGTTGGTGGAAGAGCCTGTAAAAATAACTTTCACATAATTTTTGTTGGTGTCTAAGCCGGTCCGTAACGAGCGAATTAAACCTTCGGTTTTCGGAATGCGCGCCAATTCTTGCACTTCATCAAGCAGCATTAGTGTAGGTTTACCGTCTTTTGCAATTTCATCGATTAATACATTGATGGGGAGGTCCTGAATGTCGCTTTCATTTTTTTCAACGCTTACACCAAAAAGTTCCACGCTTTTAATCTGTTTTAAGGTGGAAGTGGGGCGAATTTCAGCTAAAAATTTCATTAAGGCTTGGCGAAATTCCGCCTGAATTGCCGTTCTGTTTTCATTCATAAAACTAAAATAAAATACGTTGAAACCCTGCTGTTTTGCCGATTTTGTGATGTCGTTAAGCAAAAACTGGGTTTTCCCCATTCGACGTGGGGCGAATAAGGTGAAGGCTGAGCTAATGCCTTCTGCAAGATTACGAACCAGTAAATACGCTAGTTCTGCGCGGGGAAAATAAAGGGGATCAGATTTAAGTGCGGTCATTTTTCTTTCCTTTTATGTGGAATTATGTTTGCTTGTCATAATTATGATTTGTGTGCATAATTTTACATAATTTTTAAGGAAGAGCAACTAAGAGAGTTGAAACGACACTTGACGTTGTTGCACCGCATTATCGCCGTTGATTTGCCGTAACAGCAATTCCACCGCCCATTTCCCCGCCTGTTCATAACCGAAATTCAGGCTGATTAACTCCGGCACGAAATGTTGCAGCAGACTATTACGCCCGATATACGCCAATGGCAGGATGTGGTGATGTTCCTGTAGATATTTCACGGCGCCCACCGCTAAACTGGTGGTGGCGCAAATGACGGCGGAAAGGGGTTGTTGCAACAGCGTGCCGCAGTGTTGGTAACTTTGTTCAACGCCTAAGGGACTCAGGGCAATGTTCGGCGCCAGTCCATGGGTTTGACAAAAATGCAGATAACTTTGCGTACGCAATTTGCCCGTGGTTTCATCGTCGTCATTAATGCCCAAATAGCCGATATGGCGATGTCCTTGGTGATATAACTTTTCCATTAAGGCGGCGATAGCGTGGGTATCGTCGTAGTAAACGGAGGAAATCTGCGCATATTGGCGCGCTACCACCACCATATTGCCGTGCCATTGCCGTAGGATTTCCACGGGCAGAGGGGAAAAGCCGAACACAATGACACCGTTGACCCGACGCTGCTTAAACAACTGTAAATGATGCGCCACCAGTTCCGGTTGAAACAGGCTTTCCACGATGAGCGGCGTAATGTGATGCTCATACAGTTCGGACAAAATGGCGCGCAGCGTTTGGGTTTCGCTGGTGGAGTTTAAGCGCGACACAATCACGCCTACCACAGGCTCGGACGCACCGCGCATGGCTTGGGCTGAACGATTGGGCTGAAAGCCTAAGGCATCGATCATGTTTTGGACTTTTTGACGGGTTTCCGAGCTGACTTTCGGATCGTTATTTAACACGCGGGAAACCGTAGATTTTCCCACATGGCATAAATCGGCGATGTCTTTGATGGTGTATTTCATTGAAATTCTGCGCAAAATTGTGCGATTTAAGGTGTCGGCTATTATAACGGCAAAAAATCGCAAGAGTAAAACACCGTAAAAATTACTCATAAATCACTGAAGTGATTTATTCGCCCCTTTGGGGCCGTTGGCAAAGCCAACGTTCAAAAAACATTATTTTTTGTGACCGCACTTTATGCCGTCGGTGAGGAAATTTAACGTAAAAATTGTGACGGAGATCACACCTATTGGGCGCGTGTAAATTGTTTTTGCCCCTTTCATTCCGTAAAATAACCCGGCGTTTATTCAATTCGATGTGAGGCTTTTCACATGCTTGCCCGCTTCGGGATATTTTAACGACACTCAAATCCGAAGCGTTCACTTACCGACAAAATTCATTCACGTTTTTAACGGAAAACAAGTAGAATACGCAAACTTTTAATTCACTTACTTTTGAGGTTCTTATGGACATTTTAATCAGCATTATCGGTATTTTCGTGCTGTTAGGGATTGCCGTTTTATTCTCTAACAACCGTAAAGCGATAAATTTGCGTACCGTATTCGGTGCGCTGGCAATCCAAATCGCTATCGGCGCCTTTGTACTTTATGTACCGGCAGGACGTAGCGCATTACAATCGGCTTCCGATTTTATCGGTAAAATTATCGGCTTCGGTAACGAAGGGATCGGATTCCTGTTCGGTGGATTAACCGACCCAAGTCAAAGTTTCGGCTTTATTTTTGCCATCAAAGTGTTGCCGGTAATCATCTTCTTCTCTGCGTTAATTTCGCTGCTTTATTACATCGGCGTGATGCAATGGATCATTAAACTGATCGGTGGTGGCTTACAAAAATTATTAGGCACATCGAAAGCAGAATCCATGTCTGCCGCCGCGAATATTTTCGTGGGACAAACCGAAGCGCCGTTAATCGTGAAACCGTTTATCGGTCGCATGACCCAATCGGAATTATTCGCGGTCATGGTCGGTGGCGTTGCCTCCATTGCAGGTTCCGTAATGGCGGGCTATGCGGGCATGGGAGTGCCGTTGACTTACTTAATCGCTGCATCCTTCATGGCGGCGCCGGGCGGTTTGTTATTCGCCAAAATCATGTTCCCGCAAACGGAAAAAACCGATGATGCTTTAAAAGAAGATGCCAATGTCGAGAAACCATCCAACGCCATTGAAGCCTTGGCAAACGGCGCGCGCGACGGTATGCATTTGGCGATGAACGTGGGCGCGATGTTAATTGCATTCGTGTCCGTGATTGCTTTAATTAACTGGATTTTAAGCAGCTTCGGTGCGACCTTCGGTGAGCCGGATTTGACGTTACAAGTGATTTTAGGCTGGATTTTCAAACCGTTGGCGTATTTAATCGGGATTCCTTGGAGTGAATCTGCCGTTGCCGGTCAAATGATCGGGTTGAAATTGGCGGTGAATGAATTCGTCGGTTACTTAGAATTTGCCAAATATTTGCAACCGGATGCCGCGATGGTGTTAACCGATAAAACCAAAGCCATCATCACCTTTGCTCTTTGCGGCTTCGCCAACTTCAGCTCCATCGCCATCTTAATCGGCGGCTTGGGCGGTATGGCACCGAATCGCCGTAGCGATGTTGCCCGTTTAGGCTTAAAAGCGGTGCTTGCCGGTTCGTTATCCAACTTAATGAGCGCAACGATTGCAGGTTTATTTATCGGTTTAAGTGGTGCTGTGCTATAAAGTGCGGTATGATTTAGCCACGTTTTTTGAGATGACACCACGACCGAGTTCGTGGTGTTGTCGTTTATAGGCAACGAAAACGTTTGCTCCCTATTTAGTTCACCATGTCATGAAGAGGAAAACACTATGACTCCACACATTAACGCACCTGCCGGTGCATTTGCCGATGCCGTATTAATGCCGGGCGATCCGCTTCGCGCAAAATATATTGCCGAAACCTTTTTAGAGGATGTTAAAGAAGTCACCAATGTACGCAATATGTTGGGCTACACAGGCACTTACAAAGGACGCCGCATTTCCGTGATGGCGCACGGCATGGGCATTCCGTCTTGCTCCATTTATGCGAAAGAACTCATCACCGAATATGGCGTAAAAAAATTGATTCGCGTGGGCTCTTGCGGCGCGGTACGCATGGACGTAAAAGTGCGTGATGTGGTTATCGGCGTGGGCGCCTGTACGGATTCCAAAGTGAACCGTATCCGCTTCAAAGACAACGATTTCGCGGCAATCGCCGATTTCGGTTTAACCCAAGCCGCTGTTCAAGCAGCGAAAGAATTAGGCGTGAAAGTTCGCGTCGGCAATTTATTCTCCGCCGATTTATTCTATACACCGGATGTGGAAATGTTCGATGTCATGGAAAAATACGGCATTCTTGGTGTAGAAATGGAAGCTGCCGGCATTTACGGTGTGGCGGCGGAATACGGCGCACGCGCATTAACGATCTGTACTGTATCCGACCATATCCGCACTCATGAACAAACCAGCGCGGAAGAACGTCAATTAACCTTTAATGAAATGATCAAAATCGCATTAGAAACCGTGTTAATCGACGACAAAGCCGCGTAATTTTATTGATGATTTGAACGCAAAAGTGCGGTCGGAAATTTAGGTATTTGTAGCAAATATTGAAATTGTTAAATTTTTATATTTGCTACATTTTATTTATTAAAATGTTAAGTATTCGTAATGAAAACATTATATTTTGTAGTGTTTTATTATTTATCTAAATTATTGTTGAACTAATTTGTAAAGTTATTGTCTTCCTGACTAATCAGTAGAATATTTAAGCAAAAATTCTACAATTTATAATAATAAACCATGGAACATATAAAAAAATGAAGCATCCATCTTCTTTATTTAAGATGGTATTTCTGGGCGGGATTTCTCTCTCAACAATACCATTTGCACACGCCAATCAAACCCCAATCGATCTTGAACGCGAGAAAATTATTATCTTTTCCAGACAAGGCGACGGCGAATTAAAACAAGCCATTCCCCAATTAGAAAAACTCTTTCAACGTACGAAAGATGTGAAAGTCCGTGATGATTTAATTGCCCTTTATTTGCGTAACAACCAATCTGCGCAAGCCTTAAAAGTCTGTGATGACTGCACGCCGGCAAAGCTTTCCGAAAGTGAATTGGAAAATCTCGGCAGAGCCGCCCGCAACGAAAAACAATTTCAACGTTCCTTTGAATTGTATGCACAACTTGAAAAAAAATATCCGCAAAACCCTAATGGTTTATTAGGTAAAGCGTTGGTGGCAACAGAATTAAAAAATTATACAGTTGCTAAAGATGCCCTTGCGCAATATAAAAAACGGTTTGGCGAAGATAACGGTTATGTTGACGCAAGAAGTTATTTATTGGATTTTACCGAACCCGATGTCTCAAAATTAGGTCGTTGGCAACGGGAGTTAGCAAAGAACCCGAAAAATACCCACCTCGCCGGTAATCTCTATCGATTAGCTGCAAAATATAACATTCATCCGCTACAGGAAAAATTACAGCGTGAATATCCTGATCTGTTCAGTGAAAAAGATTTCCTTTGGTTTGAACACGACAAAGCCGTTTCTTCGGCAAAAAATGCTCAAAATGACAGAAAGCATTTAAAAAATTCATTCGCAGGATTGACCGCACTTTTAAATAAAATCGATTCGTCAAATCCGCTTTATCAGCAAACTTTAATGGATCGCTTTGTGCTCGGCACGCGCTTGAGTGAATTTGACGCAATTCGTGATGACTATGATATTTTAAAAGCTCAGCCTAATCCGCCTGCCTATTTACAGGAAGCCTTGGGTGATTATGAGCTTGCACAAGCTTCACCGCATAAAGCCTTGGCGATATATCAATCCCTTGCGCAACAAGCGGTTGAGAAAAAACAGGCGGTCAATGAGGCGTTGTTGTTCAAATTGTTTTCTGCCGCCAGTGATGCGGGTGAATTTAAGTTGGCACAACAATATTTAGAACAAATGAAAGATGTGCCTTATGTGAACGATTACACGCACACTTCACGTATTCCGAATCCGCATTATGACGAGCGTTATTTCGGCTTGGCGCGCTTGGCGTTATGGCGCGGTAATGCGGGTCAGGCGCAGAAAATGATCGATGATCGTGCACTGGATAAAACCCCGGGTGATGCGTGGGTGTTATTGCAAAAAGCCGAGTTGGAACGGAATCGCTATAATTTTGACGATGCCAAAGAATGGGCTCATCAAGCAGAGGCTTTCTTTATCGAAGCGGATAAAAAATATGTTCGTCATTCTTTGATTGAAACCGCATTGCGACAAAATGACTTGCCGACAGCGAAACGATTGGTTCAGGAAATGAGTGCTGAAGAACTTGATTCCGTCAAACCGATGATGGAACGTTATGACCTCGCTCATAAAGGACGCATTGTGGGGAGTGTAAATCTACAACACCGCACCTCTGCACCGACCAAACAACCGAATGAATCCACGCAAAATTATGCGATTTACACGCCAAAAACTGCAGAGGGGCATGATTTGTATGTCCGTTATATGGAAACCCGTACACCGGTGAGCGGTAATTCGCTTAATGCGCAATTTGTCGGTGTGGGTGCCGAACTCAATTTCTATCCGCTCAATATGCGTCTTGAAACCGGTAAAGGGATTAAGCTCAATAAGCGCGGTTATGCAACCTCCGATTTAAGTTATGAGTTGAATCAACGTTGGACGTTTAATCTTCGTGGGCATATTAACGGCAGTGAAGTCCCGGTGAGAGCCGTTGCGCAAAATGTTTATACGAAAGGCGGCGGTGCGTCAGTGGTGTACACCTATTCCGATATTTTCCAACTTGGTGGCGGCGTTTATTTCTCCCGCTTTAGTGATGGCAACTTAAGACGTGATGCGAATTTATGGCTCAATACAAAAACCTTTAAGCATGATCGTTGGGCGTTGACCAATAATTTCCGTGTGGATTATACCCGCAACAAAACCATTGAATCTGCGGACTATTATAATCCGACAAAAGCAATAGGTTATGAAATCGGCGGCGATCTGACCTATTACCAACCGTTCGACTATGGGTTTATTCTCACTCATCATTTAAAAGGCAGTTTTGGTGCGTATAAACAACAGGAGCAGGAACGCAATAAAACCTGGTCTGTGAGTTACGGGCATGAATGGCGTATTGGCAAAAAATACGGCTTTTTCTATGAGGTTGGTCGTAAAAAGAATGTTTATGACGGTAATCCCGAATTTAACAACTTCGGCAACTTGTCCTTTTCGCTATATTACTAGTCTTTGGTCGTTATTATGAAAATCTTACAAAAACTATTACAAATTATCGTTGTTTCATTTGCTTTAGTCGCAAGTGCATCGGCACAGGATAGATATGGCGTATTGGCATATCACTCGGTGGTAGATGACACGGCGCCAAAAGAAGAAAAGCAGTATTTCCCGCAAACCATTTCCACCAATTTGTTGATTAGCCATTTTAATTGGTTAAAAGAGAACGGTTATAACGTGGTGAGTTGGCAACAAATTATTGATGCGGAAAACGGTAAAGGCACATTGCCGGAAAAGGCGGTGGTACTTTCCTTCGATGATGGCTATGCCACCATGTATAACGTGATTTATCCGATTCTAAAAGCCTATAATTATCCCGCGGTGTTTGCTCCGGTGAGCAGTTGGTTGGATACGCCGGTAAACCAATTAATTCCTTATGCCAATACGAAACTGCCACGTAATGTATTTGTGACCTGGGATCAGGTGCGCGAAATGGTACAAAGCGGTTTGGTGGAAATCGCCTCCCATACGGATAATTTACACCACGGTGTCCGCGCCAACCCGGCCGGCAGTCAACTTCCTGCGGTCGTTGCACCGGAATATAAAAATAATCGATACGAGAGCAAAACGGAGTACAAAAACCGTTTAGTTCAGGACTTTTCCCGCTCATCAAAAAGCATTCAACGTCAAATCGCTAAGAAACCCCGTATTATGGTATGGCCTTACGGGCAATTTAATGATGTTGCGATAGATGCGGCGAAGCAATCGGGAATGACTCATCACTTTGCCCTAGGGCAAAAAATCATTAATAAAGTCGGGGATAAATACGTCGGCCGTTTATTAGTTGATACGGAAACCGGTTTTTCCACCATCAAGAATTTTCTGGATGGTGTTGATGATGAAAACAAAATAACGCGCATAGTTCACATTGATCTTGACGATCTTTATAACGCGGATAAAAAACAGCAGGCAAAAAATTTTGATAAATTAATTGAACGTATTTACCGTTATGGTGTTACGACGGTTTATCTCAAGGCCTTTTCTGATCAGGACGGGGACGGCGTGGCGGATGCCTTGTATTTCCCGAACCGTTATTTACCGGTGCGGGCTGATATTTTCAGTCAAGTTGCCTGGCAGCTCAGAACCCGTGCCAACGTGAAGGTCTATGCGTGGATGCCTGTATTGGCGTTTGACTTGCGTAATCATGTGAAAGAGGCCGGCTATGTGGCGGATAACCGCAAGAATGCGGAGATCATTAAGTCTATTTATAATGACTTATCATTCTATGCAAAGTTTGACGGCATTTTATTCCATGATGATGCGCTTTTAACTGATGTTGAAGGCGCCTTGAGCCATGTCGCAAAACAGAATGCGCCGGATCTGATTCCGTTCACCGATGAGCTGAAAAATGCATTGGCTCCTTATTTCTTGAGTAGTACGCCTTCTTTAAAAACTACCCGCAGTTTATATGCGTCGGTGATAACTAACCCGAAAGCGGAAGAAGAGTTTACACAAAACCTTGCCGCATTCACCAAACACTATGACACTACGGCGATTATGGCGATGCCATACATGGCGCATGAGCAGACAATTTCCGCCAAACAAGCGGAGAAATGGTTTGATTCATTGATTCAAAAGGTAAAAGCACAGGCACCGTTAGATAAAGTGTTATTTGAATTCCAGGCGGTAGATTGGAAAACCAAACAACCGATTCCTGAAGAAGAACTCATTCGCTGGGTTGAGTTGCTGCAACGAAACGGCATTTATAGCTACGGCTACTTTCCGGATAATTTCGTGGCAGATCAACCAAATATGCAAAAAATGAGACGTTATATATCCGTCAACACTCAAGCGGGTAAACCGTAGGGGTTGGTATGAATATATTAGAAATATTAAGTATTTTCGTCTTCGTCTATCCTGCCGGCATGGCGATCTACTGGTTCATGGCGGGCGCATGTTACTTCGTGTTTAAGGAAGGCAAGCTGAACGAGCCGATCTCCCGTTATTTGCCCGGTGAGCAAGTGCCCATGATAAGTCTCATGGTGCCTTGTTATAACGAGGGCGATAATCTCGACGAATCCATACCGCACTTATTGCAGCTGAGATACCCGAA
>NZ_NRCJ01000024.1 GCF_003129965.1 Aggregatibacter kilianii
CTCACTCTATTTCTAAATCTATCAAAAACGAATCTTCAAGTGCCCACACAGTTTGTCTGATTGATTGTTAAAGAACAAAAAACGACGCGCTGTTTTCACTTCACAACGGCGCGTCGTTGTGGGGGCGTATTATAGGCATTTAAGATTTCCTTGCAACCCCTTTTTATAAATTTTTCAGAAAAATCTTTTCGACTGGTTATTTTTTAGATCTTTTGGCTAGAAATCAACCTTGGCAAATCCGCGATCGAGTCCAGCACATAATCCGCGTCATTTTCGCCTTCCGAGGTAATCTCTTTGCCGGTTCGCACTAAAATATTTGTGCCGATTTTCGCACCTTTTCCCGCTCGAAGATCTTCTATTTTGTCACCGATCATAATGGATCGACTCGGATCAATGCTTAATTCTTTAATCGCCTGCAATAACATCCCCGACTTCGGTTTACGACAATCGCAGTCCTGTTTAAATTCGGTAATTTTGGCTTCCGGATGATGCGGGCAATAATAGATACCGTCCAAATCTACGCCGCGATCCGCCAGCGACCAATCCATCCATTCCGTCAGCTGTAAAAATTGCTGTTCGGTAAAATAACCGCGAGCAATTCCCGATTGGTTTGTCACCAACACAAGTAAATACCCCATTTCTTTGAGTTTTTTTAACGCCTCAATACCGCCTTCAATAAAGCGAAAATTATCGATTTCATGCACATAACCGTAGTCAATATTCAACGTTCCATCCCGATCTAAAAAAACCGCTTTTTTCATTTTTATTCATCTCATCCGTAAATTAGTTATGTCGATTATCTGCTTTATTTTCATGTCGTGCAAACCTTCTACTATTTTGTTCTAAATGGAAACAAATAATTATAAGAATATGGCGGATAAATGTTGACACGGCATTCTAGACGTCTAGAATACAAAAATTCTTTTCGATAAAAATTAAACAGCAAAAGGGCTTATATGATTAAGCTAAAGAATGTCAGTAAAATTTTCGACGTTTCAGGCAAAAAACTGACCGCACTTGATAATGTTTCCTTGGATATTCCGAAAGGACATATCTGTGGCGTTATCGGCGCGTCAGGCGCAGGCAAAAGCACCCTGATTCGTTGCGTTAACCTATTGGAAAAACCCACCTTTGGCTCCGTCATAATTGACGGCAAGGATCTCACCCAACTCAGCGATGCAGAACTTGTGTTGGAACGCCGTAATATCGGCATGATCTTCCAGCATTTCAATTTATTAAGTTCCCGCACCGTCTTCGGCAATGTCGCTTTACCTTTAGAATTAGAAAACACCCCGAAAGACAAAATTGAAGCGAAAGTCAACGAGCTTCTTTCTTTAGTCGGCTTAAGTGACAAAAAAAATGTGTATCCGTCGAATTTGTCCGGCGGTCAAAAACAACGCGTCGCCATTGCACGTGCACTAGCAAGCAATCCAAAAGTGTTATTGTGCGACGAAGCCACCAGCGCGCTGGATCCGGCAACCACGCAATCCATCTTAAAATTATTAAAAGAAATCAACCGCACTTTAGGCATCACGATTCTCTTAATCACACATGAAATGGACGTGGTGAAACGCATTTGTGATTTGGTGGCGATTATCGATGAAGGGAAATTGGTGGAGCAAGGCTCCGTCAGCGATATATTCTCCAACCCGAAAACCGAACTGGCGCAACAATTTATTCGTTCTACCTTTAACGTAAATTTGCCGGACGAATACTTAGATAACCTGTTGCAAACGCCCAAACACGCCAAATCCTACCCGATTATCAAATTTGAATTTACCGGACGCTCCGTGGATGCGCCGCTATTATCACAAGCCTCCAAAAAATTCGGCGTGGAGCTCAGTATTTTAACATCACAAATTGAATATGCCGGCGGTGTAAAATTCGGTTTTACCGTAGCGGAAGTGGAAGGCGATGAAGACGCCATTACCCAAGCCAAAATTTATCTAATGGAAAACAATGTACGCGTTGAGGTGCTAGGCTATGTGGAATGATTTTTTAACCCAACTTACCCCTCAAATGTGGCAAGCTGTGTGGGTTTCCACTTATGAAACCGTCTATATCAGCTTTGCTTCGACCTTTCTGGCGGTGCTCGTCGGTTTGCCTTTTGGTGTGCTGACCTTCCTCACCGGCAAAGGCGAAATCTTACAAAATGCCCGTTTAAATTTGATTTTGAACATCGTGATTAACGTCGGACGCTCCATTCCGTTCATCATTTTGTTAATTATTTTGTTACCGTTTACCCGTTTCGTGTTAAATACCACACTTGGCACAACCGCCGCGATTATCCCGCTCAGCATTTGCGCTATGCCGTTCGTGGCACGCTTAACCGCTAATGCTTTGGTTGAAGTGCCGAAGGGGTTAACGGAAGCGGCAAAAGCCATGGGCGCGACCAATTGGCAAATTATTCGTAAATTCTATTTGCCGGAAGCCTTACCGACGCTCATCAACGGCATTACGCTGACATTGGTGACCTTGGTAGGCTATTCCGCCATGGCGGGCATCGTCGGCGGCGGCGGTTTAGGCAGCCTTGCCATTAACTACGGCGAATACCGCAACATGGCGTACGTAAAATGGGTCGCCACCATCATTATCGTCGTCTTTGTCATGATTTCACAAAAACTTGGCGATGACTTGGCAAAACGCGTCGATCATCGTTAACCAACTTAAACCGACATAAAAAGAGGATTTTTTATGAACTTAAAAAAATTATTAGGCGTCGCAACATTAGCTTCTGTCTTCGTTTTAACCGCTTGTAATGAAGAGAAAAAACCGGAAGCCGCTCCGGCAGACAAACCGGCTGCGGAAGCACCGGCAAAAATTAAAGTCGGCGTAATGGCGGGCCCTGAACACCAAGTGGCTGAAATTGCTGCCAAAGTAGCAAAAGAAAAATACAACTTAGACGTAGAATATGTGTTGTTCAACGACTACGCATTGCCAAACACCGCCGTGTCTAAAGGCGATTTAGATGCTAACGCAATGCAGCACAAACCGTATTTGGATAAAGATTCTCAAGCGAAAGGTTTGAACAATTTAGTGATTGTCGGTAACACCTTCGTTTATCCGCTAGCCGGCTATTCTAAAAAAATCAAAAATGTAAATGACTTACAAGACGGCGCTGTCGTAGCTGTGCCAAATGACCCGAGCAACCTTGCCCGTGCGTTAATTTTATTGGAAAAACAAGGCTTAATTAAATTAAAAGATCCGACAAATCTATTCTCTACTTCAATGGACATCGTTGAAAACCCAAAACATTTACAAATCAAAGAAGTAGATACTTCCGTTGCGGCACGTGCGTTAGACGACGTTGATTTGGCGGTAGTAAATAACAACTATGCCGGTCAGGTCGGCTTAAATGCGCAAGATCACGGCGTGTTTGTGGAAGATAAAGATTCCCCTTATGTCAACATTATCGTGGCACGTACCGATAACAAAGACAGCAAAGCCGTTCAAGATTTCGTCAAAGCTTACCAAACCCCGGAAGTGGAACAAGAAGCGAAAAAACACTTTAAAGACGGCGTAGTTAAAGGCTGGTAATTTGAAGCCGCTATAAAAACACCGTAAAATATGACCGCACTTTTCGCCCGCGCAAGGCAAAAAGTGCGGTTCTTTTTTTAAACGTTTTTTACGGAGGAAATCAAGATGAAAGTCACCAGTTCAGCCATTGAAAACGGGCATTATGCCGACAAATACGGCAAACGAGGCTCACAATTTAGCCCGAACGGTATGCCGACCTACTCCATTCCTTTTGACATCACCGATGCGCCCGCCGGCACAAAATCCTTTGCCGTGGTGCTGGAGGATAAAGACGCCATCAGTGCCTCAGGCTTTGTTTGGATTCACTGGCTGATTGCCGATTTGGAACGCACCTCCGTGCAGGAAAACGAAAGCCAAAACGCCACGGATTTCGTGCAAGGCGCAAACAGTTGGGCGAGTGCGTTAGGCAAATTCGACATCAAAGAAGCTTCCGCTTACGGCGGCATGGCACCGCCCAACTCCAATCATCGCTATGAACTTTATGTCTATGCGCTGGACACCAAACTCAACCTGCCGCAAGGTTTCCGTTTCAACGAGTTACATTACGCCATGCAAGGGCATATTTTGGCGGAAGCCTATTTAGTGGGTTGGTATAACGTTTAACCATTCTTTTTCCAAAATCCTCGCTCTTTTGGCGGGGATTTTTTATGAACGCTTTTAGCCCGCCGGGTTTGCGCCTATAATAAGCCGTTTATTTTTATTCCAACTTTCATACCATCGGGAACATTATGTTAGATATTGTTTTATACGAGCCGGAAATTCCGCAAAATACCGGAAATATCATTCGCTTATGCGCCAACACCGGTTTTCGCTTACATTTAATCGAACCGTTAGGCTTTACCTGGGACGACAAAAAATTGCGTCGCTCAGGCTTGGATTACCACGAATTCGCCGAAATCAAAAAGCACAAAACCTTCGAAGCCTTTTTGCAAAGCGAACAACCGAAACGCCTATTCGCCCTCACCACCAAAGGCACGCCGGCACACAGTGAAGTGAAATTTGAATTGGGCGACTATTTAATGTTCGGCCCCGAAACCCGAGGCATTCCGATGGACATTTTAAACGCCATGCCGCCGGAACACAAAATCCGCATTCCCATGACGGCCAACAGCCGCAGCATGAACCTGTCCAATTCCGTCGCCGTCACCGTTTATGAAGCCTGGCGTCAACTAGGTTATCAAGGCGCAGTGAATTTAAATCGATAGCAAAAAGCCCATCAAACGATGGGCTTTCTTTCTCAAAGTGCGGTGCTTTTTCTCAGCGTTTTTTACCGTAAATTCCTACCGCACTTTCAATGCTTCTGCCATATTTTCCTGCAATTGTTCCAACATGGCATAGCGTTTACGATACATGGAACGTTTATTACTTGGAATGTCATCCATATTTTTAGTTTCAAAATGCAACGGCAATTCCCAATATTCCTTTAAGTTCCCCGCCGATTCGGCAAAAATCGCATCATAATCCACCACATAACGTTTGCTTTGCACAATGCGGGATTTGTTTTGATATTTATGCGGAATGCCCCACAAGGCAGAATAACCCAGAACGTTAGTGAGGGCTTTCATGGCTTCCACCATCAAATATGCCGGACGCAAACCGTGGCATTTTTTGGTCAATAACTTTACCATCTCTTTCGAACCTTCAAAGTTAGGCCCCTGAATTACCGCAATTAATAATGCTTTTTGCACCCGCCCGAAAGTCAGCAAATAAATCAACTCCTGCGTCGGTTTATGGCGCAATTCCAATGCCCAATAGCCTTCCATCGCCTGATAGTTGTTTATCGTCAAATACAATTCAAAATCAGGAATGATTTCCCCGAAACAAATGGGTTGCTGCCACAAAGGCGGAAGGTCAAGTGCGGTCAGTTTTTCCGGTAAAAATGTCAGGTTGTCGCAAATTTCATCAAAACGTTGCCGAGTATTAAAACGCTTATCCAAAAAACGGTGTACCAAGGGATAACTAAAACTTGGACGCGCATTGAGCAAGTTCACCAGTAGCGAATTTTGATTCACAAAACGCTCAAATTTTTTGATGGTTTGCCAATGTAACAGAGAACGCAAATGATAGCGAAAGCGCTTCATGCGATAAGATTTTTTGCCTTGATCCGGATATAACAAATGCGGATCAGGCCATTGATAACAGCCTTGTTCGGTCATATTCAGTTGTACTTAGGTTAAATGGAATAAAATCGACGCGCATTTTCGCATAATCCCGTCTTTTTTGCATTTTTTTATCGTCTTTTTCCTGCCGATACAGTATGCTAGCCGGCAATTTACAACATGGAATGCAGAGGAAATCATGTCGGATATAAAACTGAATTATCACAAAACCCATTTTTTAACCAGCTCGCCTAATTTGAAAAGCCTGCCGGAAGACAGCGGCGTGGAAATCGCTTTTGCGGGGCGTTCTAACGCAGGAAAATCCACAGCACTGAATGCCTTAACCAATCAAAAAAATCTTGCCCGCACCTCTAAAACACCGGGACGCACCCAACTCATCAATTTATTTGAAGTGGAACCTCAGTGTAAGTTGGTGGACTTGCCGGGCTATGGCTATGCCGCTGTGCCTGAGCAAATGAAATTGCAGTGGCAACAAGCCCTCGGCGAATATTTGCAAAAGCGCGAGTGCCTTGGTGGCATCGTGATTTTGATGGATATTCGCCATCCGCTCAAAGATTTGGATCAACAAATGATTGAATGGGCGGTTGCCTCCGAATTGCCGGTGTTATTATTGCTCACCAAAGCGGATAAGCTAAGCCAAAGCGAACGTAGCAAACAGCTGAAAATGGTGCGCGAAGCGATTCTGCCGTTCCAAGGGGATATTCAGGTAGAAGCTTTTTCCGCCTTAAAACGTACCGGCATCGATCGTCTGGCAGCCAAATTAGACGGGTGGTTTGCCCCGATTTTTGCTTAAAAAATCTGTTTTATGCGATCCTGATCGCAAAAAAGTGCGGTATGAATTTCTTTCATTTCGCACTTTTTTTATGTTGTCGCTCCGCATTTTATTTTAAGCATTACGGAGCCCAGCATGTCTTTAGCCATCGTTTACAGTCGCGCCTCCATGGGCGTTCAGGCGCCTTTGGTCACCATTGAGGTGCATTTAAGTAACGGGAAACCTAGTTTTACCCTCGTCGGTTTGCCTGAAAAAACGGTGAAAGAAGCACAAGACCGTGTGCGCAGCGCCTTGCTTAACGCCGAATTCCGATACCCCGCCAAACGCATTACCGTCAACCTTGCACCAGCCGATTTACCCAAAGAAGGCGGGCGTTTTGACTTGCCTATCGCCATTGGTATGCTTGCCGCCTCCGGCTATATTGATGCGGAAAAACTGAAACAATTTGAATTTATCGGCGAGCTTGCCCTTACAGGTCAATTGCGCGCCGTGCACGGCGTGATTCCCGCAATTCTGGCGGCGAAACAGGCAAAACGAAAATGTATCATCGCACAAGGCAATGCCAACGAAGCCTCCTTGGTTTCCGACCAAGAAACCTATTACGCCCATTCTTTATTGGATGTAGTGCAATTTCTCAATCACCAAGGAGAACTGCCTCTTGCCGGGGACATGACGACACAAAGTGCGGTGGATTTTTCCTCTGAAAATCCAAAAGATCTGACAGACATTATCGGGCAACAACACGCCAAACGGGCATTGATGATTGCCGCCGCCGGACAACACAATCTGTTATTTCTCGGCCCGCCCGGCACAGGAAAAACCATGCTCGCCAGCCGTTTAACGGGATTATTACCGGAAATGACCGACCAAGAAGCCATCGAAACCGCCTCAGTGGCAAGTTTGGTGCAAAACGAACTGAATTTTCACAACTGGAAACAACGCCCTTTCCGCGCACCTCATCACAGCGCGTCTACGCCGGCATTGGTGGGCGGCGGCTCCATTCCCAAACCGGGGGAAATTTCCCTCGCCCATAACGGCGTCTTATTCTTGGATGAGTTGCCTGAGTTTGAGCGCAAAGTGTTGGATGCCCTCCGCCAGCCCTTGGAAAGCGGCGAAATTATCATCTCCCGCGCCAACGCTAAAATCCAATTTCCGGCAAAATTTCAGCTGATTGCCGCCATGAATCCCAGTCCGACCGGGCATTATCAAGGCACGCACAATCGCACCTCACCGCAACAAATCATGCGTTATTTAAATCGCCTATCCGGCCCGTTTTTAGATCGTTTCGATTTATCCATTGAAGTGCCGTTATTACCACAAGGCAGTTTGCAAAATAGTGGCGATCGCGGCGAATCCAGCGCAACGGTACGGGAAAAAGTGTTAAAAACCCGCGCGATTCAACTCAACCGTGCGGGCAAAATTAACGCCCATTTAACCAGCAAAGAAATCGAACGGGATTGTAAACTGGAAAGCAAAGACGCCCTTTTCCTTGAAAATGCGCTAACCAAGCTGGGGCTCTCCGTACGCGCCTACCACCGCATACTCAAAGTCTCCCGCACTATTGCGGACTTGGAGGAAACGCCACAAATCAGCCAACGGCATTTGGCGGAAGCGTTAGGTTATCGGGCAATGGATCGGTTGTTGCAGAAACTGACGAAGGAATCACAATAAAGCGCAAGAGCGTTCCCTTGCTCTTAAGCATGAACTCATGAAAAAGTGCGGTTGGATTTTAAAACGTTTTCAAAACCAACCGCACTTTTATCTTTACTGCCCCGCTCATCAATAAAATCTGATATAATTTACGTAAAACTTACACTCCATATTTATTTTCTTTCCTGATAAGTGGTTAATTATTAACCAGCAAAACCTCAAAATAGATTATTTTTTAACCTAAAATTACACAGTTCTTAAAAATTTCTTAAGGCACACTTCAAACGACCAAAATATATACAAATACAAAATATAATTAAATTAATCAAACAATTAATAACGAGAAATATTACTAAAACCAAGCAAAAAAATGTTAACTCGATCAAAAAAACAACAAAAAGTAAAAATTTTTACTGAACTTCTGAAATTCACTCCAGTCACAGGTTACGTAAACAAAGTACAGATAAGTGTAAATTTGTCTATGTTTGCGTAAATTTGTGTAAATCAAATTTCCTGGCAATCTCCACTATGGATTTACCAAGAATAATGGTTAATAAAGGTTAACAATATGACGAAATATTTAATCGCTCTAACCACATTATTTATTGCTATGTTTGCTACGGCAACGAACACGCAGAATGTCACCGTCTCGGGTGGTGTCATCAACAAATCTGATGGTGTAGGTAGTAGTGCTGCCGTTAACGTAGGCTCTACTGTAGGTAGGGCTGTGGGTAGCAATAATAACCAAACGGTTACTGTTAACGGTTCATTAGTGAATACGGCAACAGGAGGAAATAGTAAAGCAGCCATTAACTTAGGTTCTTCCGTTAATTATTCCGGAAGTAATAATCAGGTTGTGTCTGTAGGAACTATTGTGAATTCCGCCTCAGGTGGTGGGAAATCCGAAGTTAATATTGGTTCTGTCGTGAAGGATTAATAGAAACGTTTCTATCAAGAACGAGAGCCGAGAGGTTCTACACAAAATAAGAGAAGCATTAGCGCTATCTTATAAATTTCATTACTTATAGGAGTTATGACATGAAAAACTTATTAAAAACAACCCTTGCAGTTAGCATGATCGCCGCATTTGCAGTAGGCACTGCAAATGCAAAAGTAAGCATTCAAGGTAAAAGTGAACAGTCTGTTGACGTGAAAGGCGCAGTATCCAACTTTGCTATGGGCGCCGGTAAAGCGACACAAAACTTAGCGTCAAACAACGGTAAAGTGTCTATCAGCGGTAACAATAAACAATCCGTGGACGTCCAAGGTGCGGTGTCCAACTTCGCAATGGGTGCCGGTAAAGCGACGCAAAACTTGGCATCTAATAACGGTAAAGTGACTATCGGTGGCGATAACAAACAAACCGTTTCCGTCAAAGGTGCCGTATCTAACTTCGCAATGGGTGTCGGTACTGCAACTCAAAACATGGCATCTAATAACTCAGATGATTAGTAGGCGTAACTATCGGGAAATATCAACTATTTCCCGATAGTTTAGCGTTGAGGAGCATTTATATGAAAAGCACATATTTTCATCAATGTGGGATCGCGTTAAGTTCACTTCTTATTTCATTATCCGTATTTTCTGCCCAATCTGAATTAGCACAAAGAATAGGAATGTCGCCCTTAGATCGGGCAAAAGTCAATTCTGTACAAGCTCAAAACTGGGCAAGAATCGGTATGTCGGAAGCGGATGCCGAAAATATGGCTGAATCGGCAGAATCCACTGCAAGTAATAGCCGTAATGGTGTGGGACCTCTCGGTTCCAGAAATTGCACAACTAACATTGGTACAACAAACGTAGCCAAAGGCATTAGTTCGGGCAGATACGGACCAAACCGCAATACTAATAAGGCTGTTGTAATAAAAGGCGATGTCATCAGTCTTTGCAAATAAGATGCCTATTTAACATAGGTTATAAATTCATTTCTTATCCGGAACTATAATAAAGTGAAAATCTATCGTTCATTTTGCGCGTATTTCGTGCTATTAAATTTGGTGGGCTGTACAACAGGTACGCAGTTACATGGAGATCGCCCTTATATTGAGTCCACAACAACCCACTCTCGTCCAGTGTCCGAGCCGGTCAGAGCGATGACTAGCTTTAGCGACAGCCTGAGTTGTATGGATAATTTATTGTTGCAAAGTAATGTAGGGCAAACTGTTGTCGCAATTAAAAAAATTAATGACCCTTCAGGGAAAGCGCTTGTTTCTGCAAATGATATGATTGTTACCGCATTATCTCAAATGTCCCGTACCAGTGGTGCATTCAGGGTTGTCGATTTTGAGATTGACCCGATTAAACAAGATACCGTTCAAACGCTTACCAGCCTTTTATTGCCTACCGGCAATGTTCAAATCCCCGCACCACAAATTTATATCTCAGGTTCAGTTTCTTACGTAGATCAAAACGTCTTAAAAAAATCCAATAGCCTTGGTGTTTCTGTGAGTGACGATGCCGAAATCGGCTTAGCCGGTGACTTAATCACAACTGCTTTGGGGATGGAATTACATATTGGTGACTTCCTTACCAGAACACTCTATCCGGGAATTGATTCCGCGAATGAAATCGTTGCGGCAAATAAAGGCTTTGGGTTTGATTCCGGTGCAAAAATTAGAAAAGTTGGCGTTCAATTTTCCTTTGAACGTAACCTATCACAAGGGGTCGGAGCAGCAGTTCGAACATTAACCGATTTAGGCGTACTGGAGCTTGTTGGGAAATACTCCCAAGTACCTTATTGGCAATGCTTATCCTTAGATCAGTCTCATCCAGAATTCCAACGCGAACTACTCGACTGGTATGAAGGCATGGGTGAAACGGAAAAGATCAAATTCTTCCAAACCGGCTTACGTAACCTAGGTTATTACAATGGTGATGTGAACGGGAAAAATTCCTTGGAATTCAAATCTGCTTTAGCCGAATTTCAAAAAGATAACAAAGCGACACCTTCAGGCTTCATTAATTTTGAAACCTATGAGCGCATGATGAAAAACTATGCCCGAGTTGATCCGAATGGCAATATTAAGAAAGTCGGTATGGAACCAAGTGGCAAGAAAGATGATGAACTCAATGAGCCTCGGGGCGGTTTCCCTTACTTCCATTCGGATAAAGGTGATCCGATTAGTATCAATATGGCATCAAGTAAATCACAATACAGTGTAGGAGAAAAGCTTGAGTTAACGGCGAATGTCAATAAGGAAGGTTCGCACTTAAGCTGTTTCTATCAAGATGCTAACAACAGTATTGCACAAATTTATCCGAATCCGTTACAAGCGGAAGAAACCTTGTCGCCGGATAAACCATTACAACTCCCGGGCAACAATGCTTTCTCACTGGATTTAAGTGCCAAGGGTAATGAGTCCGTCATGTGTATTGCCTCTTATAGTTCATTACAAGGTAGACTGTTGCAGAACTTGGGTGAGCCATTTAATCCGCTTAACGTACAAAGTATGAGTGAGCTTTCCGATGCCTTAAAAGAAATCTTTAAAGGTGAAATTAAAGGTACTCAAACCATCACTTACACTGTGAACTAAATGATGAGGAAGTAATAATGTCTGTATTTTCTAAAAGTTTTGACCGCACTTTATTGTTTTCCTGTTTAAGCATTGTGCTACTCACATTCAGTGTGGGTAGCGATGCAGAAATTGTGATCAATAAACCTGCCGAGTTAACGGAAAATACGGTGGCTCCCGAAATGACCTCCGAAATTAATGTAACGGAAGGAGAAAATACGCCGAGTAGCAATATATCCATGACGTTAACTAAAGCGTTTAGTGATTACAAACGCGCTCAATACAACAAGGCTTATAGCCAATTTGCACCTTATGCAGAAAGTGGAAATCCACAGGCGTTATTAGCGACCGGTTATTTCTTATTCATGGGATATGGTACCGAAACAGATTTTTCCGGTGCCAAATATTATCTGGAAAAGGCCGGTAAGATGGGGTTTGCGCGGGCATATACCTTGTTAGGTTTACTGGAAAATAAACAACGTGCACAGCAAACTAACCAATTTGCACTTCGACACTTTAAAAAAGCCGCCGATATGGGCGATTCGGTAGGTGCCAATGCCCTAGCTAATTTATATTATCACCAAGGTAATATTGCTGAAGCACTGTCTTGGAATAATCGGGCAATTTCTTTAGGCAGTCATGCCGCCACATTAAATAAACAAGTCTTTGCCAATAACAGTAATCGTTCTTCTCAAGTCATTAGTGCACCACCGGTGACGGCGACCAGTGAACATATTCAAAAGCTTAAAAGAGAATCTCAAGAGGGTAATGGAGACTCTAGTTATGAGCTTGCCACCCGCTATCACAAAGGTGTAGGCGTGCCAAAAAATTTCGGCGAGGCTATTCGCTTATATCGGGTTGCTGCCGGTCAAGGCAATGCCCAAGCCCGGAAAATATTGCCTGTTATTTTGTCTAAACAAAATCAATCGGGCACCAGTTTAAATAGTTTATGGATGCAGGAGACCTCAAGCATGGTCGCCACACCACCAATTATTTTAACGCCTAATAGCGCGACATCAGGTGAAACCGCTGTTCATGCAACACCAAGAACGGTATTAGTGGAAGATGACCCATTGGAGAATCTGTTATCCCTACGTCCGGTTTCATCAACCAAATAAGACACAATGAATGGAGAAAACAATGACATCATCATTAACGAAAACCCTTATTACCACATTATTGGTTTCCTCAGCGACAATAGCCATGGCAAATGAACAGAAAGTCAGTGTAAATGGTGCAATCATCAATAAAGCAGTCGGTCCGGGTGCTGTGTCCGAACAAAATCTTCCCGGTAGAAGTAGCACTGTCATTAACGGGACTGTGACTACCGTAAATGGCAAAACCACCATAACAAAAGGTCCATCAGGTCCCGTCAGAGCAGATGCTGAGGATTTTATTAACGCAAAACTACAAGGTGTTAACTTTGCTAAAAAAGATTTTAAAGGCAAGGATTTCACGAATGCAGACTTGAGAAACGCCAATTTAAGCCATGCAAATTTAGAAGAAGCCATTTTAATTAATGCCAATCTTGCCGGTGCAGATTTATCCGGTGCTAACCTCAAAGGCGCAGACATAACCAATGCTAACTTTGAAGGCGCAAAAACTGATGGTACGATTTGGTAAATAACATTTGCTCCTTGTTAATTTACCAATTAAAAAGCCCTCATGACTTTATGAGGGCTTTATTTTCTCATCAAGGCACGCCGTGCAATGACGGCACGGCTTCATAAGGCGGTATAGATGTGGGAGCGGGGGCTTCGCTAAATAAGAAAATAAACGGCTTCGGCGGGATGACCTTTTCGTTGCGCCACAAACTCCCCATGGAAACCAGTTGCACATCCGCGGGCAAATCGGCAATGCCTGCTTGTAGTACCGCAATGGTATTTTTGCGCGGATGTCCGATGGCAATGGCAGTGCCATGTTTTTGCGCGTATTGCACTGCTGCGCGGAACTGGCGTTGCACATCGGCAAGCTCATCGCTGTCATCTAAAAAGACATGGCGATCCAAGGCGCGCACGCCCTGCTCTTTGGCGATTTTGCCGGCAACACTACGCCCGATGGTACGGCTATCCAGAAAAAACAAATGTCGCTCGCGAAGTGCGGTCATTAATTTGGTCATTAATGATACGTCCGCCGTGGCGGCGCTGCCCATGTGATTATTCATACCAATAGCGTGAGACACAATATTTTTGGCGGTTTGTACGCGCTGATTCACATCTTCTTGGCTCATTCCCAAATGCAACCCGCCGCCTTCAATTTTCATTTTACTCAGGGTTTCCATCGGCATATGAATGAGAATATCCCGACCTTGCTGAAATGCCTGTTGATCACGCTGTTTAGCATAAGGCGCGGCAGGAATAATCGCCACGGACACCGCCTTCGGCAAAGCAAGAATTTGCGCATCTTCTTTCGGATGATAGCCCAAGTCGTCGATCACAATGGCAAGCTTGGCGGCATACACAAAAGAAGCACAGAAAAGTGCGGTCAAAAAAAACAACGCTTTTTCAACGTTGGCTTTGCCAACGACCCTTTTAGGGGTGAATAAGCGAACGAGTGAGCTTATGAATAAAAAAAGCAACGCTTTTACAATTGATTTCATCGCAACCAACCCACCGGGTTCACCGCCACACCTTTACGACGAATCTCAAAATACAAACCTGTTTTCGACTGACCGCCGCTGTTCCCCACTTCGCCAAGTTTCTGCCCTGCTTTCACCAGCTGGCCTTCTTTCACCGAAAGGGATTGATTATAGCCGTATAAACTCAAATCACTGTCGCCGTGTTTCACAATCACCATCAAACCATAGCCTTGCAACCAGCTGGCCAAAATCACCCGCCCGTCTGCAATGGCTTTCACCGGCGTGCCGCTACCTGCCGCAATCACAATGCCTTTCCAACGCAACTCGCCCATTTGGGCGGAGCCGAAGCTATTGACGATCTTGCCCGCCACCGGAAAACCATATTGTTTATTGGGTGCGCCTAAGCCCGATGTGCTACTCAACAAACGTTTTTCCTGTTCTGTCGGCTTATAAGGTTTATGGGTTTTCGTTTCTTCCGCCTGTTTTTTCTGCGCTAACGCCTCACGCTCGCGTTGTTCTTGCTGCTTCGCGGCTTGTTCTGCCCGTTGAATCTCTTGTCGTAGCGCATTTTCATTGGCTTTAAGCTGCTCCAGCCGGCTTTCGTCGCGGGTTAAATTTTGGTTTAGCTGATTCAAGGTGGATTGGCGCTCTTTCTGCACTTTCTGCAATGCCTGTTGCTGTTTTTTCTGATCGGCAAGTTGCGTTTGCTGTGTTTTTTGTTGCTCGGCAATGGATTCTTTTTGTTTTGCCAACTGCGCCTGAGTCGTCTGCAAATCCTCGATGAGCTTCATCCGCGCCTGATTCAAATGGGCATAATAGACCTTCATGCGATCCGCATTTTGCCCTTTATCGGTGAGCACCCGCTCCGCCACGGAAGGATTCGCGCCGGAACGATAGGCATAATCCAACTGCTTCGCCAGCTTGGCTTTTTGCTCTTTTTCCTGCTTTTGTAACTGTTTGATTTGCTTATCGGTGTCGCTAATCGTTTTACGGGTTTCTTTCAAATCCGACTCTGTTTGACGCAACTGCCCGATAACGGTATTGATCTGACTTTCTTGAGTTTTTAAGGTAGATTGTAATTTCTGCTGTTCGGCTTTTTGTGCCGCAATTTTTTGTTCCTGTTGCTTAATTTGCTGATGGATTTTCGACAGATCCTGCTGCGCCGCAAAAACGGAAGGCATGACACATAAAAGTGCGGTGAAAATTCCGAGCGTTTTTACACGCCCTCTACCAACAAGCGATTTTCCCCAACATTTTATTTCACAAAACTGCCACATAGCCTTCATTCCTTTTCATAAACCGCGCTAAATATACCATTAATTCGGTTAATTCAGAAAATTCTTCGGCTTAACACATAATCGAAAATAAAATTAGTATCTACCACTGTCTCGTTAAACCCGCGCCCCAAGACACCTCATCCTGTGTATTTGCCGCAACCGATGTGCTCATAATCCATTTAGTGTTCTCTGTCATTTTTGAGTAGCGCACGGCAATTGCTTGCTGACCCGCGTGTCCGCCTACCCCAATGCCTAATGCAGAATATCCGCCATGTGTGGCATGCGGAATGTTGGCAACAGCGAATGCAGAAGCTGTGCCCGCACTGGCGCGTTTGCGATTTTTAGCAACATCACCCGTAATGCGATCAATGCGTTTGTTGGTATCAGCTAAACCAATGCTTAGTTTGTTGATATTGGCGCGATTGATTGCAATCTTTTCACGATTTTGTGCAATACCGACGGTATTGGTTGTCACGCTTCCGTTTATGCGGTTAATCAACCGGGTATTCGCGGAGATCGCTTGTGTATTGTCGCGGATCAAGGCATTGTGTGCCGTTTGAATTTGCTCAGCACTATTTAATCGGGCTTCGTTATTAGTAATACGATCTTTGTGGTTTGCTAATTGCTCATCATGAGCATAAAGCTTAATTTCATGTGTAGTAAGCTCCGTATCGTGTCCGTCTAAACGGAGTGAAGATAATGCAATATCATCTTTATTTTCAATAAGTTGATTGCTTATTGAATACAACTTTGATTCATTCTTTGCAAGACGGTTTTCGTGGTCATCAATATCAACTTTATGCAGACCGATATTGTAATTGTTATCGGCTACCTCTTTAACAACGGAGTATAGTTGGGAACCATTCACTGCTTCAGTGGAGGTTTGGCTCACCTCTCCTGCCGCAACATTTGAGATGGCACGCTCATTCCCCGCAGAACCAACAGATACTTCCCCCATGCTTTTAGTGCCCGCCCAGCCATGAATAACCAGGATGTCAACAACAGCAGAATCATTTGTGCGGTTCCACAAAGCTTGATTTGTTGCTTCACTTCCATAACCCAGCGCAACCGCACCCTGAACACTTGCTTTAGCGTTTGCGCCAAGTACGGTTGCGCCGTTTCCGTTTGCTTTCGCACCGTTACCATGAGCAATTGAAACAACGCCGGAAGCCGTTGCCGAATGACCGAATGCGACAGCGCCTTCGCCGTTAGCTACGGTATTGGAGCCGATTGCAGTAGCACGATAACCCGCATACGTTCTATCATCCCCGTAGGCAGTAGCATCGCTTGCGTAAACCTTTGAGCGAGCATAACCGGTTGTCCCGGTCATTGCCTGCGCATGAGCCATAGCATCAGGGTTTTGTATTGTGTTCGTGCTGTAATTTGTTTTGCCTGCATCATAAGTGTTGGCGAATACACCCGCACTTACTGTGGCAATTGCTAAAGCCAAGATTGTTTTTTTCATCATTTTTTCCTTCTTAGGTTGATAGATAAAAACCATTGTTCAATCATCAGCGTAAATTTCTCATGCGATATTTCACCAACATCAAGTTCTCGACAGACTTGAGTAAAAAAATATCCTCGTTCGAAAATCAATTTACAGCCTGTGCTTTAAACTCCGAACTTAAAAATCATCTTGCTTTTCATCAAATCCTCTTGTTAATAGAATTTTACCACCCATCGCAGATCACAAAATTAGCCCTACATCACAAAAACACGCTAAAATCCGACCGCACTTTTGTGCAAATTCCCGTTGACGGAATGCCTTGTGCGCCCCACAATACGCGCCTATTTGTTTGTTTTTTTTTAAGTAAGGAAAGAAAATGGCGTTTAGCTCGTTGTTTACGTTATTGGATGATATTGCTTCATTGTTGGATGATGTGTCGGTGATGACCAAAGTCGCCGCCAAGAAAACCGTCGGTGTGGTGGGCGATGATTTGGCGTTGAATGCCAACCAAGTGACCGGCGCCACGGCGGAGCGGGAATTGCCCATTGTGTGGGCGGTGGCGAAAGGCTCCATGCTGAATAAGGTGATTTTAATCCCTATTGCGTTATTGTTAGCGGCATTTTTGCCCGCGCTTATCATTCCCTTATTAATGATTGGCGGGGCATATTTGTGTTTTGAAGGCGTGGAAAAAATCCTACACAAATTTTTCGCCCACGAACATCATGAAGAAAAAATCGCCTTTGATGAGAAAGCCAAAATTCGGGGCGCCATTCGAACAGATTTCATTCTTTCCGCCGAAATCATTATTATCGCCCTGGGCGAACTCACCGAATCACCGCTTTCCGTACAAATCCTCGCCCTTTCGCTTATCGGTATCGGGATCACGATTTTTGTTTACGGCGTTGTGGCGCTCATCGTCAAAGCCGACGATTTCGGGTTATTTTTAATGAAGAAAGGCGGCGTTGCAGGCAGTATCGGCAAAGGCATCTTGTTTTTAATGCCGAAGTTCATGCGCTCCTTAAGCTTTATCGGTACGCTCGCCATGTTCTTGGTAGGCGGCGGTATTTTTGTGCATAACGTAGAAGCCATTCACCACTTCTGGGAAAACTTCCACCTTGCCGAAGGCTGGCAGGGACAAATCGCCACACTGGTGACTGGATTGGTTGTGGGCGCAATTTGTTGTTTAATTGTGCTACCGTTGCTAAAATTGTTTGAGAAAAAAACAGGTTAACTTAACCGCAGATAATAAATTGTTGAAGTTTAACTTGTATCACGTTCGTCTATAAATCATACTAGCCAACAAAATTTTAATGACCTCATAAGGATAACCCCATGACATTACGCCAGGATTCTAAAACACTTGTTGCCTCATCAGGAAGCACCAAAAGTGCGGTTGAAAAAACAGCTAAATCCTCTTCCGGCATTTCTATTCCTACGCTTAATGATGTTGCCTCCCTTGCAGGTAAAACCAACCTGGTGGCGGCAATTGCCGGTGATGAGAAACTGGCAAAACGGGCGGCGCGGGTGCAGGAGCGGGTGGCTCAGGTGCAACAAGGTGTGGCAATTGGCAAAGAGGTGATTCAACGGGTTCAACAATGGGGGAAAAAGCCGCCACTCGTCGGTATCGGCGGTGAAGTCGATAGCGCACCGTCCGTTCAGGATGCACTTTCCGCCTTACTTGGGCGTTCACCAAGCGGTCTGCAATTCACTTTTCACTCGGCGGGCGTATCGCCTGATAGCTTTGAAGTATTAGGCTTTGATTTATGGGATGGTTACAGCGAGCCTTTTACGCTACATCTTGAACTCAGCAGTAAAAATGATGCCATTCCTTTTGCCGCCGTGTTGGACAATGAGGCTTATCTCACGTTCTGGCAAGATGGCGAACAGGTAAGACGTCTCACCGGCATCGTCACCCAATTTGAACAAGGTGACAGCGGTTTTCACAACACTTTCTATCGTTTGCAACTGCGCCCTGCTCTTTGGCGTTTGGGACTGCGTTCAAATTCCCGCATCTTCCAACAAAAAGACCTGCAAACCATTCTCGCTACCCTGCTTGATGAAAATAAAGTCACCGACTA
>NZ_NRCJ01000025.1 GCF_003129965.1 Aggregatibacter kilianii
GGCTATAACGGAATGATAATGGAAGATGCGACGGGAAATCAGCGATTAGATTTTCAGGCGCAGAAGGACATGAACACTAAGGTGTTGAATGACCAGTCGGCGTCGATTGGGAATAATAGATCGTTGGATGTGACGGGGAACGATTCGACGACCATCGGACAGAACCGTACTATCGGAGTAACCGGTTCTGAATCAACAACAGTCGGTAAGGGGCGTTCGGTTACGGTGTCTACGGGGGATGACAGCAAAACGGTAAGTGCAGGTAATAGAAATGAAACGGTAAACGGCAATCGTGATGTTAAGGTCAAAGGCGATCAGTCATTAACGGTAGCGCAAGGAAATCGTAATGTTACTGTCAGTGCAGGGGATGATAAAAAGGTTATCAGTGCCGGTAATTTAACAGAAGAGGTGCCGGCAGGCACCTCTTCTACCACTGCCAAAATTATTACGAGCACAGGTACGGAGAGTATCACACTCACGGTCGGTGGGAGTTCAATTACCATGACGCCGGACGGCATAGAATTAAAGCACGGTTCATCGACAGTGCAGCTTAATGCAGGTGGGGTATTTGTCGTCGGTGCCGAAATCCATCTAAACAGATAAGGAAAATATGATGTATTTATTTAACGAAGGCAAACTTAATGTGGATATGGAACAATGGCAAGATAAAAGCATTATGTTATTGGCAAATGATTCCGGACAAAGTATTTCTATATCGCGGGATTTTATTCCTTGGGGAATGACATTTATTGAGTTTACAGAGCGGGAAATTGCTTCGATTGGTAAGCAGTTAACAGATTATCAAGAACTTTCACGTGAAAATGTAAAAGTCAGTAATTTTGATTGCGTGTTAACGGAGTTTAAGTGGCGTTCGCCGAAGGGGGGGATTCATCAGATGACACTACTGATCAATTATCCGAATGTGGTATTGATGCTGACGGCAACTTGCGAAGGAGAAATGACGGAAGGGCAAAGGTCGCATTTATTCACGATACTCTCAAGTTTTCAATCAAATTAGTCATGATGTTAAGCTCATTGTTTAGCGCCAATTAAATGAATAGCCGAGTGCAGGAGGAATAATGTCTTTATATGACGGTGCCTATTTTGGTTCGGTAGCCGCACGGGTAGGGGTGAATCAGGATAATCCGCCGGTGCAGGATAAAATGGAAGGTATACCTTCCGGTCATTTATCACAAGCCGAGAAAGATCTGCAGCGGGTAATGAATGTAGCGGAATCTCCTGCGGTTGGTGAGGCTATTATGTATAGTTCGGCAGCGATGGCTATTGCGGGGGGGCCGGTATCTGCAGGGATGTTTGCGGCAGGATATGTGGTTGGTCAGGCAGGGAGTGCGGTCGGAAATTGGGCCGGTGAGAAGATTGCAGAGGGATTAGGGCTAACAAAAATTGACGGGCAGGGCGAGAATCCGGTGCGGGTAGGTGACCCGTTGATGCATGCGAAAAAATCGTTAGGACCTTGGGGGATGATTGGCGGTGTTTTATTAGGGGCGCTTGCCGCAGCAGGCGCGATGGCACTCGCTCCGTTTACCGGAGGGGCTTCGCTCTTTTTAGGCGCAATGGTATTTACCTTTGTGAGTTCTACCGTCGCAGCTGCTGGGAATGCATTGTCACAGTACGGTGAGAAGAAAGGGGAGGTGATAGAGGGGTCGCCGAATGTCTTTATGGGCAATATCCCTGTTTCGCGTGTTGGGGACAAAGTGCGTTGTGACGACCACCCGTGGGAGCCTGGTGGGCCGTTAATTGCGGAGGGTGTATCAACGGTATTTGCGAATGGTAAACAAATTGCTCGAGCGGGGCATCAGTCAAACTGTGACGGCAATGTTGATACCGATTTTAAGAGTGTGAAGGTGTCGCCGGATGCGACGACACAGGTTTATGAGATAGTGCCGAGCGTGCCGGCGGCGTTAAGAGCGGTGGCATTTGCGTCTAATTTTATCCCGTTCCCGAAAAGCGGTAAGAAAGGGAAATCACCGGGGGCAGAGAAAGTACCGTCGACCAAGGGTGGAAAGGGCGGAGGAGAGGCACCAACAAAACCGAACTCAGGTAAAACACCTCCGAGAGAAAAGCCATCTGCCGGTTCAGGTTCAAAGAATAATAAGAGTAGCCCGAATAAGTCGGCAGAAAGTAAGGGTAACTGCTCGCAAAAATGCCAGAAACCGGGCGAACCGGTAGATATTGTGACCGGTGATTTTATTCAGCAATGGTCATTATTGGCGTTGCCGAGCAGTACTTTGCCGTTGAATTTGACGAGACTGTACCGCTCGAGAGCAGAATTTAGCGGGCATTTCGGCCAGAAATGGGCGGATGACTGGTCGCAACATTTGACGGTGGATGAGCAAGGCATCACTTATGTGGATAATGAAGGTGTGGAATATCATTACGCGACACCGGAAAATGAAGTATATGCCGTCAATATGCACAATGCGCATTGTGTGTTACACGGAAAGCGGGATGGGGCGTTATATTTATTTGACCGGCGTACGCAACTGGCGTGGGTTTTTGAGCGTTTGGCGCACCAACCGGCGGCGACGCGTTTTTTGACGGCGATAGTTGATTATTTTGGTAATCATGTGTTATTCGGTTATACCGAGCAGGGCTTGAATCGAGTGGAGCATACTGACGGCTACCGGCTGGATATCAAAAGTGACGCCTGGCGAATTTTACAGATTGACTATGTGAATGAAAGTTATCGTCAGACCTTGCTGACCTGTGAATATCGTGCCGACGGTTATTTGTCGACTTGTCGCAGTCATCAGTTTGGCGAGTTGTTTCATGAGTATAACGAAGCAGGATATATGCTTTCGTGGCGGGATACGCTTAAGACCGATGCCGAGATTCGCTATGATGAATTGGGGCGGGTGGTTTCAACGCAGACGCGGGATGGGCATTACGCCGATGAATTTCGTTATGATGAAGCGAATCGCTGTTCGACCTATCATGATGCTGAAGGCGGTGTTACTAAGTATTGGTATAACGAACGTAATCTGGTGACGCGGATAGAAGACCCATTGGGACGGATAACGGAAACCCGGTGGAATTTAAGTGATAAGGTATCGGAAACAGATGCGCTGGGTCGTAAGGTCAGCTATAACTACAATGACTTCGGCGAGGTGACGCGAGTCACGCTGTGGAACGGCGAGGTCTATCATTATGACTACAATGCGCGGGGGCAGCTAACAGCCATGCTCAATCCGCATGGTGAGCGTTGGGTATATGAATACGGCGAGAGGGGGGAATTATTAAAAGAGACGAACCCGGCAGGGTTAACGCAGACTTACCGCTACGATAAGTCGGGTCGGCTGTTACGTCTTATTGGGGCGGACGGGAATTACCTGCGATTTGATTATGATGAGCAAAGCCGGTTGTTGACAGCGCAGTGGAATGTGAAAGGGGAGATGACGCGTTTTACGCGGGATATTTTCGGACGGGTTACCCTGATTACATTGCCGGATAACAGTCAATACCGTTATGAATACAGTCAAGCGCATGCTAACCCGGACGGCAGTCTGACTAAGCTCAGCACACCGGAAGGCTCTACCCAACACTTTCGTTACAACAGCGAACGGCTTTTAACGGAAGCGGTTGACGGTAATGGTAATAAAACGAAGTATACCTACGGTGCGTTTGATTTACTTGACAGCCAAACCTTACCGAACGGCGAAACCTTAACTTTCCACTATGACAAACTGACACGGTTGACGGAAGTCAGAAACAGTCAGGGGGACAGTTACCGTTACGCGTACGACAAGGCGGGTCAGTTAATCAAGGAAACGGATTTTACCGGTAGAGTAAGAGAATATGCTTATGACCCGGCGGGTAGACTGACCCGAACCGTGCAGGCGGACGGCAGTATTGAAACGTATTCCTATGATGAAGAGGATAAACTGCTTAGCCGTCAGACCTGGCAGGTGAAAAAACCAAAAGCCGGTACACAAGCGGATACAACGGAAAACTCAACTGAGGAAGACAAAAAAACATCACAAAAAACGACCGCACTTTTATCAGATAAAACAACAAACTTAAATCCTGAAGACTTTACGCTTGTTCATCAGGTGAGCTATTCCTACACGAAGAAAACCGGTCAGCTGACTAAAACGATTAATACGCAATATCTGCCGTACTACGCCGAACATATCACCGAGTTTGAATACAACGAGCAACATCGTTTAATTGCCGAAATCCAAGATGGTGAACGGGTTGAGGTTGAATTAGATAAATACGGCAGACAAACGGGCTTCTCACTCCCGAATGGCGGAGAAAGTGAGGTCAGAATCTTGCAAGGATTTAACCAATACGGTGAACTGACGCAATTCCAGGTCGATGACCATAACCCGCTTAACCTTAGCTACGACAAACTTGGTAGACAGACACGCAAACAGAATCAAAACGGGTTTATTCTGGCGGAACACTTCTCACCATCAGGTCTTTTGCAAGCGCAAGGCGGCGGTTGGCATAATAACCTGACTGAAGAACAACTCGATAACTACCAACCGAATCACACCTATCCGATAGCGGGCACGCAAATCAGCCGTAAATGGCAATATGACAAGGCGTTTAACCTGACGCATACCCAAGATAACCACTGGGGCGCCACGGAATACCGGGTGAATAAAAACGGTCAGGTGACTGATGTATTAAACGGCATCCGCAGCAGCGAACATTACCGCTACGACAGCCAACTCAACCTCACGCAAAAAGTCCAACGCGAGACAAACGAAAACGGACAGTATCAGCTACAGGCTGCCAATGACGCCACTTACGGTATCAAACACCGTCACGGACGCATCACAAGATACGGCAACAAAACCTATAAATACGACGAGTTAGGCAGACTGCAGACTAAAACGGAAACCAAGAAAGGGTTTCGGCCTGTCACTACTTATTACAAGTGGAACAGTCAGAGCCAGTTAGTCGAACTACACAGTCCGCATAAAGGCACTTGGCGTTATGAGTATGACGCTTTTGGTAGACGGATAACGAAGTACCAAGTTCAAACTGACCAAGCCGCCACAACCGACCCGAACAACCCGTACAAGAATCAACTGATTGATATGCCGATACGGCCGAATCAGGATTACTGGCATAAGATAAGTGAGTTGTGGGAAAATCAAGAGAAAAACGAACAGGCACAAAACGAAGCTACAGAGAATGAAACCGAAAAAACACTTAAAAAAACGACCGCACTTTCAGATGAAACAACAAGCGTAATAAACTCAGCTAGACCAATACAAGGCTATCGCTATCTGTATAAACAAGACCAACTGGTTGCTGAAGCGCCGTTGCAAATCACAGCTACGGACGGTAATCCGGCATTACAAGCCGAAGGTCGGCAAGAACTCCTGCAAGCCAACTGGGCGGACGCCATTTACTGGCTATATCAGGAAAATGACTTCACGCCGACGGCTCGATATGAAAAAGGGCAGTTGCACTATACGGTTGCCGACCAAGTAGGCACCATCACCGAATTGCTGACCGAAGACGGTTATATTGACTACCGCCAGAAGCTGAACCTATGGGGCGAGGCGGAGATTGACGGTCATCGGCACTATGCCGCGAATGACACCAACGCACTCAAGTGCAATCATCGTTTTGTGGGGCAGTATTATGACGAGGAAAGCGAGTTGCATTACAACCGCTTCCGTTATTATTCACCGGAAACAGGACAATATCTCAGCCATGACCCGATAGGGTTGCTGGGCGGATTTAATCCGTATGGGTATGTGGCTATACCGACGGCGTTTATAGATCCGTTGGGGTTAGCAGAATGTTTAGGTTTGCCATCATCGAGAGAAAAAGGGGGAACGGGTGTTGATTACAACAAAGATACGGGACAGGGGTTGTATGTTTTAAAGGATCCTATAACTGGAGAGGTTAAATATGTTGGTAGGGGAGATGCGCCAGCTAGAGGTGCAGCCCACCAAGCATCTCCTGATAAAGGAAAATATACACAACAAATTTTAGCTGAGAATAACTTAACTAAAGCTGAAGCAAAATATTTAGAGCAAAGATTAATGGATCATTTTGGTGGAGCAAAATCAACAAATCCATCAACAAATTTATTAAATAAAATTAGATCCTACTCTCCATTTAATAAAAATGCAGCAACTTATGACACTGCTGGTGGAGGTAGTAACTGGGGAAATCAAATTTTTAGTGATGTTCTTAAAACATTAAATGGAGGATAGAGTGGAAAAAAAATTATTTAAAGCTGGAGATGTTTTTTTTATTGGGGAAAATAAACTAGGAAAACAAATTCTTACATTAGATGGTGGAGGGAGAGTTGGTAAACTTATTTATATATCAGAACATTTTAAAAATGTAATTGGATTTCTTCCTTCTGTTGAAACGTTTTCTTCTGAGCCAAATGAAATAAGCAATATACATTTTATGGAAAATGTTATTTACTGTGGTAACAGCGAGTTAATTAATGGGAAATGGAAAATTATTGGTCATCTTCCTGTTTCTGATTTTGAAATACAATTAACAACTAGAATTGTTGCCAATCAGGTTTATGTTGCTGACAATATTATTAGGTTACGAACAGATGAGGATTTGAAAACATATTATCAGCAACAAATCGCTGGATTGGGTGCTGTTTATACTATTCTCGATAATTTAGAGTTATATTTTAAAAGAAAATCCTAATCCTAGGAAACTAAAGAAAAATGCTTAGAAAGATATTATCAATATGTGAATTTTGACATCCTCCCCGCCCTAAAGGACGGGGATTCCTACTAGCTCCCCCGCTTTGCGTGGGCTACTCTCGGTGGGTTC
>NZ_NRCJ01000026.1:0-3212 GCF_003129965.1 Aggregatibacter kilianii
TGTTCTTTAACAATCAATCAGACAAACTGTGTGGGCACTTGAAGATTCGTTTTTGATAGATTTAGAAATAGAGTGAGATAGTGCTTTGACAATTCGTTTATTAACAGATTAATGAAGTCAGCAATATTGAGCGATTAAACTTTTTGAACTGAAGAGTTTGATCATGGCTCAGATTGAACGCTGGCGGCAGGCTTAACACATGCAAGTCGAACGGTAGCAGGTAAGTACTTGTACTTATGCTGACGAGTGGCGGACGGGTGAGTAATGCTTGGGAATCTGGCTTATGGAGGGGGATAACGACGGGAAACTGTCGCTAATACCGCGTAGAATCGGGAGATGAAAGTGTGGGACCGTAAGGCCACATGCCATAGGATGAGCCCAAGTGGGATTAGGTAGTTGGTGGGGTAAAGGCCTACCAAGCCGTCGATCTCTAGCTGGTCTGAGAGGATGACCAGCCACACTGGAACTGAGACACGGTCCAGACTCCTACGGGAGGCAGCAGTGGGGAATATTGCGCAATGGGGGCAACCCTGACGCAGCCATGCCGCGTGAATGAAGAAGGCCTTCGGGTTGTAAAGTTCTTTCGGTGGTGAGGAAGGCGCTTAGTTTAATAGGCTAAGTGATTGACGTTAATCACAGAAGAAGCACCGGCTAACTCCGTGCCAGCAGCCGCGGTAATACGGAGGGTGCGAGCGTTAATCGGAATAACTGGGCGTAAAGGGCACGCAGGCGGACTTTTAAGTGAGGTGTGAAATCCCCGGGCTTAACCTGGGAATTGCATTTCAGACTGGGAGTCTAGAGTACTTTAGGGAGGGGTAGAATTCCACGTGTAGCGGTGAAATGCGTAGAGATGTGGAGGAATACCGAAGGCGAAGGCAGCCCCTTGGGAATGTACTGACGCTCATGTGCGAAAGCGTGGGGAGCAAACAGGATTAGATACCCTGGTAGTCCACGCTGTAAACGCTGTCGATTTGGGGATTGGGGTATAACTCTGGTGCCCGAAGCTAACGTGATAAATCGACCGCCTGGGGAGTACGGCCGCAAGGTTAAAACTCAAATGAATTGACGGGGGCCCGCACAAGCGGTGGAGCATGTGGTTTAATTCGATGCAACGCGAAGAACCTTACCTACTCTTGACATCCAGAGAAGCTTGCAGAGATGCGAGTGTGCCTTCGGGAGCTCTGAGACAGGTGCTGCATGGCTGTCGTCAGCTCGTGTTGTGAAATGTTGGGTTAAGTCCCGCAACGAGCGCAACCCTTATCCTTTGTTGCCAGCATGTAGAGATGGGAACTCAAAGGAGACTGCCGGTGATAAACCGGAGGAAGGTGGGGATGACGTCAAGTCATCATGGCCCTTACGAGTAGGGCTACACACGTGCTACAATGGCGTATACAGAGGGTAACCAACCAGCGATGGGGAGTGAATCTCAGAAAGTACGTCTAAGTCCGGATTGGAGTCTGCAACTCGACTCCATGAAGTCGGAATCGCTAGTAATCGCGAATCAGAATGTCGCGGTGAATACGTTCCCGGGCCTTGTACACACCGCCCGTCACACCATGGGAGTGGGTTGTACCAGAAGTAGATAGCTTAACCTTCGGGAGGGCGTTTACCACGGTATGATTCATGACTGGGGTGAAGTCGTAACAAGGTAACCGTAGGGGAACCTGCGGTTGGATCACCTCCTTACCGAGAAGGCGACTTTAAGTGTTCACACAGTTTGTTTGATGGTTGTAGACAAGAGAAGAACATCAACGAAGAGAAGAGAGCATCTTTATATGCTGTCCCCATCGTCTAGAGGCCTAGGACATCGCCCTTTCACGGCGGTAACCGGGGTTCGAATCCCCGTGGGGACGCCATTTAAAGATGATTTTTCATCTTTCTGTTCTTTAAAAATCCGGAAACAAGCTGAAAACGAGACTTTCAAGAAAGTCTGAGTAAGAGTGATTGATAAAAGGCGATTGCTCTTAGATTAAAACTGTTATTAATCGTCGCTTAAGTGTTTTATGTACGCTTCATGATTTAGGGGTGAGTTAGCCTTTAGAGATGAGCGGGAAGAATACTTGAGGTTGTATGGTTAAGTGACAAAGCGTACAAGGTGGATGCCTTGGCAATCAGAGGCGAAGAAGGACGTGCTAATCTGCGAAAAGCTTGGATGAGTCGATAAGAGGCGTTTAATCCAAGATATCCGAATGGGGAAACCCAGTGGGTGAAGAACCCACTATCTTATACTGAACACATAGGTATAAGAGGCGAACCGGGAGAACTGAAACATCTAAGTACCCCGAGGAAAAGAAATCAACCGAGATTTTGTGAGTAGCGGCGAGCGAAAGCGAAAGAGCCTGTTAGTGATAGCGACAGAGACAGAGGAACATACTGGGAAGTATGGCGACACAGGGTGATAGCCCCGTACTCGAAGTCCGGGTCGTGGTACTGAGCTAACGACAAGTAAGGCGGGACACGTGATATCCTGTTTGAAGAGAGGGGGACCATCCTCTAAGGCTAAATACTCCTGATTGACCGATAGTGAACCAGTACTGTGAAGGAAAGGCGAAAAGAACCGGGGTGACCGGAGTGAAATAGAACCTGAAACCTTGTACGTACAAGCAGTGGGAGCCTGTAAGGGTGACTGCGTACCTTTTGTATAATGGGTCAGCGACTTATATTTTGTAGCGAGGTTAACCGAATAGGGGAGCCGAAGGGAAACCGAGTCTTAACTGGGCGTCTAGTTGCAAGGTATAGACCCGAAACCCGGTGATCTAGCCATGGGCAGGTTGAAGGTTGGGTAACACTAACTGGAGGACCGAACCGACTAATGTTGAAAAATTAGCGGATGACTTGTGGCTGGGGGTGAAAGGCCAATCAAACCGGGAGATAGCTGGTTCTCCCCGAAATCTATTTAGGTAGAGCCTTGAGCGGACACCTTTGGGGGTAGAGCACTGTTTCGGCTAGGGGGCCATCCCGGCTTACCAACCCGATGCAAACTACGAATACCAAAGAGTGATACTCAGGAGACACACGGCGGGTGCTAACGTCCGTCGTGGAGAGGGAAACAACCCAGACCGCCAGCTAAGGTCCCAAAGTCTATATTAAGTGGGAAACGAAGTGGGAAGGCTTAGACAGCTAGGATGTTGGCTTAGAAGCAGCCATCATTTAAAGAAAGCGTAATAGCTCACTAGTCGAGTCGGCCTGCGCGGAAGATGTAACGGGGCTGA
>NZ_NRCJ01000026.1:3781-5383 GCF_003129965.1 Aggregatibacter kilianii
ATCTAAACCGTACTGAAAACCGACACAGGTGGTCAGGTAGAGAATACTCAGGCGCTTGAGAGAACTCGGGTGAAGGAACTAGGCAAAATAGCACCGTAACTTCGGGAGAAGGTGCGCTTACCGTAATTGTAGCCCCTTGCGGGTGAAGGTGAAGTAAGTCGAAGATACCAGCTGGCTGCAACTGTTTATTAAAAACACAGCACTCTGCAAACACGAAAGTGGACGTATAGGGTGTGATGCCTGCCCGGTGCTGGAAGGTTAATTGATGGTGTAATCGAAAGAGAAGCTCCTGATCGAAGCCCCAGTAAACGGCGGCCGTAACTATAACGGTCCTAAGGTAGCGAAATTCCTTGTCGGGTAAGTTCCGACCTGCACGAATGGCATAATGATGGCCAGGCTGTCTCCACCCGAGACTCAGTGAAATTGAAATCGCCGTGAAGATGCGGTGTACCCGCGGCTAGACGGAAAGACCCCGTGAACCTTTACTATAGCTTGACACTGAACATTGAATTTTGATGTGTAGGATAGGTGGGAGACTTTGAAGTAGTCACGCCAGTGATTATGGAGTCGTCCTTGAAATACCACCCTTTAACGTTTGATGTTCTAACGAAGATTGCGGAACGCGGTCTCGGACAGTGTCTGGTGGGTAGTTTGACTGGGGCGGTCTCCTCCCAAAGCGTAACGGAGGAGCACGAAGGTTTGCTAATCACGGTCGGACATCGTGAGGTTAGTGCAATGGTATAAGCAAGCTTAACTGCGAGACGGACAAGTCGAGCAGGTACGAAAGTAGGTCATAGTGATCCGGTGGTTCTGAATGGAAGGGCCATCGCTCAACGGATAAAAGGTACTCCGGGGATAACAGGCTGATACCGCCCAAGAGTTCATATCGACGGCGGTGTTTGGCACCTCGATGTCGGCTCATCACATCCTGGGGCTGAAGTAGGTCCCAAGGGTATGGCTGTTCGCCATTTAAAGTGGTACGCGAGCTGGGTTTAGAACGTCGTGAGACAGTTCGGTCCCTATCTGCCGTGGGCGTTGGAGAATTGGTTGGGGCTGCTCCTAGTACGAGAGGACCGGAGTGGACGCACCGCTGGTGTTCCGGTTGTGTCGCCAGACGCATTGCCGGGTAGCTAAGTGCGGAAGAGATAAGTGCTGAAAGCATCTAAGCACGAAACTTGCCAAGAGATGAGTTCTCCCAGACTATAAGTCTGTAAGGGTTGTTTAAGACGAAGACGTAGATAGGCGTGGTGTGTAAGTGATGTGAGTCATTGAGCTAACGCGTACTAATTGCCCGAGAGGCTTAGCCATACAACGCTCAAGTGTTTTTGCGGATGAAGAGACAAAGAGATGAGAGCGAAAGAAAGCTGACAGGAAAGCGAAGAGAGATAACAGGAAGGGCTGGGAAAGAGAGTTAAGTTGAAGCTTGTTTTGGGATGATAGAGAGAAAGAGTAAAAGAGAAGAAAGGATAAAAGGACAGAGAAGAAAGCGAGAGCGAATCATCAAAAGAATATTGGCGGCGATAGTGCGGTGGGCCCACCTGACTCCATACCGAACTCAGAAGTGAAACGCCGTAATGCCGATGGTAGTGTGGGGTATCCCCA
>NZ_NRCJ01000027.1 GCF_003129965.1 Aggregatibacter kilianii
ACCTGCTTAAATGCCACGACGTTTTATTGTTGCCCCATTCAAGCAACATTCGAGAAAAAGCCAGAAATCTTTTGTTAGAAAACAAAAGCGTTCTTTCTCCGTCATTACGTTTATAGGCTCCGGTCGAGCCTATGGACGGTTAAACGGTTTTGCCCTACGGGACGTATGGACAAAATGTGAATAGCCTGATGGATAACTTGCTGGACAACCGCAAGCGGATTGCCCACAAGTTACCGCACAGGCTACCGCTAACGCTTTCACAATTTGCCCACACTCAAAACCTACCGCCCACGGTCTCTCGGTCGCTAATAATAGTTTTTTTATTTTTGGTTTTTTCAAAGGCTCACTACGTTCGCCTAATAAAACGAAGTCGCCTATCGGCTCCCAGTCTGTATAGTATCACTCTTGGGGCTTTGGTATACTATTGTCTAAATTTAGTAGCTAGGACACACAAAGGGGACTGCAGGGCAGTTACCTTATGTGCCTAGCAAAGGGGATAAATCCCCCTTGACCCCCAAGCAAAATTACACAGTAATTTTGCTCAATAGCGATGAACGGAGATACTAAATGCAACGAACTAAAGAGATCAAAATAAGACTGACTGATAGCGAACATAGCGAGCTGATGAGCAAAAAAACGAAAGCACGGCTTGCAGAATGGATTAGAGATAGTGTCTTAACAGGCGTATCACAACGCCAAATTAAGGCGGCAGACTCTAAGCTATTGTTCGAACTGAACCGCATAGGAGTAAACCTGAACCAAATCGCACGCCAATGCAACAGCCAAAAACCGAGCATTGACCTTGTTAGCGTGTTGGCTACCTTGCGAAACATTGAAAAAAAACTCAATGAAATACGAGAAAACGCCCTATGATCGTCAAATTTTTTAAGAAACGTAGCAAGGGCAAGCCTAGTAGTTGCAAGGCTTGCGTGGATTATTTGCTGAATAAGCCTGACGACACCGCCAAAATCTTGCAGGGTGATCCCCGACTATCGCAACACATAGCGGACAGCCTAGATTTTAAAAACACTTACACCGCAGGTTGTCTATCCTTTGAAGAAAAAGACCTACCTGAAAATCAAAAGCGTGAAATTATGGCACGCTTTGAAAAGGCAATTTTTGCAGGGCTTTCCCCTGAACAATACAACATTTCATGGGTACAGCACACGGACAAGGGGCGACTTGAATTAAATTTCGTTATCCCTAACGTTGAATTAACGACAGGAAAACGCCTACAACCCTACTACGACAGGGCAGATCGCCCACTTGCTGAAAACTTCAAGCAGGTAATCAACCACGAATACGCCTTGACCGACCCAAACGCCCCCGCCAAAAAGCAAAATATGGTAACTAAGCAAGAATTACCTAGCGATAAAAAACAGGCTTTACAGGCGATTACGGACGGTTTAACGGCGTTAGCCACCGCAGGGCATATAAACGACCGTCAGGACGTTATAAACGCCCTAAAAACCGCAGGCTTTGAAATAGCACGCATTACACCTAGAAACATCTCAATCAAAACAGACGGGCAGAATTTACGCCTAAAAGGGGCTTTCTATGAGCAAGATTTTAGATTTAGCACAGACCTTTCAGCAAACATCGAAGAAAGAGCTAGAAACTACAAACGAGATAGTTCAGACCGCTATCAAACAGCACGAACAAAACTTGATAGAGCAATTACAGCACGCCAACAAGAATTTAGCCGAAAATATCCAAATCGAGCAGGCGAAATTGATAAAAAATACCGTGAAAATGTATCGATTTCCGACCATTATCGCAGGGACAATATTAGCCTTGATAGCGATAACCGCAGGGCTTTTGACGTGGCAAGCCAAAACAGCTTATCAAGAGATGACCGAATGGCAACACTCAGCCGAAATAGCCAAAGAACAGAGTGGGGGGATAAAACTAACTACTTGCCAAACGGACAAAGGGATCAAACCTTGCGTAGCGGTGGACAAGGATTTAATGGGGAAAACGTGGGGCGACAATTTGAAAATTTTGGAAGTCCACGAAACGAAAAAGGGGAAAAAATAAATGGCGACCGAAATCGAAGTGATGTTAGAAAACACCTTGAAAATCTTGCTAGAACAGCAAGAGAACGAACGCAAGGCTTTATCAGCAGAATTAGAGAATTTGCGAACAGAAAACGCCCTGATCATTCAGCAATACAACGAAATCAGCAGGCAATTAGAGACATTGCAGGCTTTAATCAACAGGTTGAAAAAGTAATCAAACAACGACAAAAACAGCGTAGCAAGGGAATGAGCCTTTAAATACCAAAGCCCGAAAAGGAATTTTCGGGCTTGTAATACTATCCTAGGCTATTCAGCATTTTCACAATAGATTTTCCTATTGCTGTAGCAAAATTTACAGGAACAGCATTTCCTATTTGCTTATAAATCTGCGTTATTGTCCCTTTAAAAACCCAATCATCAGGAAATGTTTGGATTCTTGCATATTCTCTTGTTGTTAGGGGTCTATTCTCACTTGGGTGGCATCGTTCAGTTTGTTTTTGTGCTGGTGAACAGGTTAATGTTAAGGATGGCTCGTTCCAAGATAAACGTCTAGCCATTCCTGTTTTTCCACCACCTAAATGAAAACTCCCTTTCATATATTCCATTTGTAGTTCTATAGGAAGATCTCTCCAATATCCACCTTCAGGAACAAAAGACATAATTTCTTCTTTACGAGAAGGGTATTTTTGCCCCAAAGATTCTGGAACATCAGAATCATATAGCTCGCCTTTTTTTAAAGCGTCCTTTACAGTAACAACCTTTTTAAAAAATGAAGGCGGTTCAAACATAACATTATTTGCTAAATCATTTCTTACACCAATTAGAATTAGTCGCTCTCGCTTTTGGGGAACGTTATACATCATTATCTTATATACATTATATTCAACAACTGTATACCCAGAATCTTCAATAAACTCTATGATTTTCGACAACGTCTTTCCATTATTATCGGTCTGTAACCCTTTCACATTCTCAGCAAGAAATATTTTAGGTTTTATCTCTCTAATAGCTCTTATCATTTCAAAAACAAGAGTTCCACGAATATCATCCAACCCTAATTTTTTCCCCGCATAAGAAAACGGCTGACAAGGGAAACCACCAGTTAATAAATCAACCTTCCCTTCAAACTCAGTAAAATCAATATGAGAAATATCACCTTGAACTACATTCCAATTCGGTCTATTGGCTTTAAGTGTCTCACAAGGAGCTTTTTCAAGTTCATTAAGCATTATGGACTTAAACCCTGCTTTTTCTAGACCTAAAGCTAAGCCACCACCACCCGCAAATAATTCAACTAGGCTATAATCTTTAATTGGCTCGATAGACATATGTTCATCCCATTTTGAGTTGAACATTTTCTGAAACTCAGGAAATGATTCTAGTTGTTTTCTTGTATATGGTTTCTGGTGTTTGTCTGGGTCGAGTTCAGGAACAAGTTTACCGTTATTAGCCCAACTACTGACATTACACTTTGAGACTGAAAGAACATCAGCAATAGTTTCTGCTGAAAAAAATAAATCCATAGAATACCTTCATTTTCAACTAAATATGATGATTATACTGAGTTGATTATGTGAGGTCCAGCATTTTTAAGGAAAAAATATGACATTTGATCGTAAAAAAATTAAAGACGTTCTTAAACCTTTAGTCAAAGAAACCCTAAACACAGAAAGCGATAAAGCAGATCTTAGACGAAACACAATTGATGTGTTCTCTCAGGCTTTAGAATGCACAATATTAAATATAACAAGAGAAGAATGGGAGCAAAGAGAACTCACTAGACAGGCTCAAAAAACCTTACAGAATAAAATTGGGGAATTACATCAAAAAATCTTAGGAACTATCGATGGAGTACAAGATTTAGGAGTGGGAGAAATCGTTGATTTAAAAGGACCAAAATTTATTGCTGAAGTAAAAAATAAACACAATACAACTAAGGGGAATCATAAAGTTGCTATTTATGATGACTTGGAGAAATGCTTATCAGACGCCGACGAAAATACCATTGGCTATTATGTGGAAATCTTACCACCTAATGGTAAGTCATACGATAAACCATTTACCCCATCAGACAACAAAACAAGTACTAAACGACCTGAAAATGACAGGATCAGACAAATAGATGGGAAAACCTTTTATGAAAAGGTTACAGGGAACTCAAATGCCTTGGAAGAGCTTTATCAAATGCTACCAGAAATTACAGCTGAAATTATCAAGGAAGAATTTAATGAAGAACGAGACATTTCTGATAGTCTTTCAAAAGACGAATTTGATTTCATCTACAAAAATAAAAAATAAATACTAAAAAGGAAAAGGGCGTAGATTTTGACATCTACGCCCTTTTCCTATAATCTTGTTTATGCGTTCTTTGCTATGACAAGACCCTAGACAAGTCAAATCATAGCAAAGGGTAGCTAGGTATGCAAGCGAAAACGCTTTCAGAACAGTCACTACTACCAAAAAACCATTCAACGACTGCCCCACTTAACAAGAAACGCACCCCTTAAATTAGACGGTCTTCAGCTCGGACTGCGGAAGCATAAACAGGCGATGAAGTGATAACGTCCCTAGAACGAAATCTAGGCTCTGTCTCCGTTTCGTACCACGGTTAGAAAGGCGAAAGCCCCAAGAAATACAGCGTACACCTGATAAGCGAGATTTAAGGTAATCAGCGAAATTCTAATAGGGTCTAGAATTTCCAAACCTGCTTAAATGCCACGACGTTTTATTGTTGCCCCATTCAAGCAACATTCGAGAAAAAGCCAGAAATCTTTTGTTA
>NZ_NRCJ01000028.1 GCF_003129965.1 Aggregatibacter kilianii
GATGAAAACGGCAATCTTTGCTGGTATGGTGATTACCTCGGCTGGGGCAAATTGCGTAACAGTCATAACCTGATGGCGGACGCACATCAACCGTTCAGACTACAAAACCAGTATGCCGACGAGGAAACCGGCTTACATTACAACTTCTTCCGCTACTACGACCCGCATATCGGACGATTCACGCAGTTGGATCCGATTGGGTTGGCAGGGGGCATGAATCTTTATCGTTTTGCGTATAATACACAGGCATGGGTTGATCCTCTGGGATTGAAAGAAGGCAGTCCTGCTAATTTAGCTCGGAGGCAAAAAATTGATCAAATTGCTAGAGGGTATAATAATAGCAAAGCTTGGTGTTTTGATTGTAAAAAGGATAATTTTGGAGTTGGTACTAATAAATGTAATAAATATGTTTATGATGTGACTAAGGAGGCTGGTGCGACTGGAGAAATCACTATAAAGGGAACAAAACGAGCACCATTAGCAGCAGAATGGGCAGATAAAAATACAAAAATTAAGAATTGGCGTGTACTTAAAGATGGTGAAACTCCTTTACCTGGGGATGTGGCTGCCTATAAATTAGAAGGTGGTGGTGCACGTTTTTCAGGACATACTGGATTAATGATTTCTAATGGGAGTGGAGGGCTAACTAATATTAGCGCTCACGGAGATGCTGTATATCCAACCCCTAACCAATTTGAAAGTAATCCATCTACTGTTTATAGAAGATATACCGGAGAGTGAACTATGAAAAAATTTTTAGTTATGTTTCTTTTATTTTTTTTCTCTCATGCATATGCTGATGAAAAGGGGTTCAATTTGTATGCGTGGGTGAAAGGAAAAGATAAATTTTTTTCTGTGCATGATAAAAAAATTTTAGGATATGAGAAACTATATCAATTCTTAGTACAAACTACTGATATTCCGAAAGAGACCAAAGTAACCGTATATGTAGATTCAAAAGTTAGCTTTTATGATGTGTCAAATTTACTGGGATTGTTACAAAAAATTGGCTATGAAACAGTAATTTTTGTAGTTAATATTGAAAATAACAAAATGGTGGAATATGTTCGAAGTCCCGTAGTACCTTTTGAAGGTAACTTTCCCAGATAGTATATTTTGAACCATTACATCATTTAACCGCCGTCTTTGAATGCTTACCGCGCCATCAGACCTAGCATACGGCGCAAAAGCATACATAAGCCACTGGTAGAAGGTCCGCAACCGGCAATCGTCACCGGTCCGAAGGGGGGAAGAGATTTATACCGATAACTTCGGACGGATTCGCGTGCATTTTCTGTGGGACAGAGAAAGCAAACGGGATGAACACAGATCCTACTGGATTCGTGTGACCCAACCTTGGGTGGGTAAAGAAGAGGGAATTCAATAGTTATACTTTCAAATCACCATCTAATACCCCTATTACTATTTCTGAATGTGAAAAATAATGAGTTATAAGATATTAGCATTTTGCGCTTTTATATTAATTTGTTTCTTTCTATCAAGCAGATTAACTAAAAAAGATAATGTAAGGTCTTTCAATGGACAAGAAGTCATTATTGTTGAGAGCAAGCGCCTTGCTCAGGATGATGAAGGGAATCATATAGTCGTTTCCCATTGGACTGAGGATAAATTTAATTTGATCAAAAGAGAAGCTGAGTCAGGAGATACTGAAGCGCAATCTACTTTAGGGTATTTATATCTAGCAGGTGAATTTGTAAATGAGAATTACCCAAAAGCAGAATATTGGTTAAAGAAAGCCTCAGAGAAAGGGGATCCTGAAGCTCAGTTTAACCTGGCTTATTTATATAAAAAACTAAATAAGATTGATGAATCAATCAATTGGTATAAAAAATCTGCAGAAATGAACCATTCTGAAGCGCAACTAAATTTAGCTTTATTATTAGGAGAACAGGATCACTTTGATATAAATGAAGTTGTTAAGTTACTAGAAAAATCTATTAAAAATGGAAATAAAAAAGCTTATTACCCATTGGCTTACTGGTACTTAAACGATCTTAATCTGAATAAAGAAAAAGAAGGATTGGAATTATTAAAAATAGCTGTAAGCAATCAAGATCCTGATGCCGAATTCACTTTAGCAGAATTATATGAAACAGGTGATTTAGTTGAAGAAGATCTAGAAAAAAGCAAAGCATTATATTACAGAGCCAAGGAACATGGTTCACTGGAGGCTATTGAGAGACTTAAACAGGATAAATTTAAATAAAATCTACATTTTTATGTTTACATTTAATTAAAAGTTATAAGTGTTTTTATGTGTAAAAGTACAAGAATTTTAGATAAAAAAATTTTATTTATTTTTGTATGTATCTTTTTTACAAAAAATATTCTTGCAAATGAATTAGATAAAGATCTAGATTGCTCAACATTAGTTACAACAAATATTCAAGAACTTGAATACTGTGCAAATAAGAATGATGCATTTAGTCAATACAATTTAGCAGTAATCTATCGTGATGGTATAGGGGTTAAGAGCGATTTTGACAAAGCATTTCATTGGCTTAAAAAGTCCGCTGATTTAGGCTTTTCTAATGCTAAAGCCAACCTAAGTTGGTTTTATAAAAATGGAGTTGCTGTCAAACAAGATTTTTCTCAAGCGGTTTTCTGGGCTGAACAAGCGGCAAAAGATAGTAACCCAATTGCTTTAAACAACTTAGGAACATATTACCAGCAAGGTATAGGTGTTAAGAAAGATCCTGAAAAATCAATATCATATTTTAATAAAGCATTAGCTATTGATAGTGACTTACCAATAACTAAAACAAATTTAGGGTATAGCTATTTTTATGGATTAGGTGTAGAAAAAGATATATCTAACGCCTTGAAATTAACTGAGGAAGCAGCAAACCAAGGATACATCATGGCAATAAATAACTTGGGTGTTTATTATAAAGAGCTAGGGCAAGAAAAATTAGCTTTTGAGTGGACTGAAAAAGCGGCTCAACTTGGTTTGACATTGGCGCAAACTAATCTTGGTTTTTTTTATGCTAAAGGAATAGGTGTAGAAAAAAATAAAGAGAAAGCATTATATTGGTTAAATGAAGCACAGCTAAAAAATGACTCGCAAGCCTTTTTTATTATGGGAATACTTTTATCTGAAAATAACAATATTTTTGAGAATAATGATAAAAAAGCATTTGAGCTATTTAAAATTGCTGCAGAAATGGGGAATGGAAATGCTCAATACTATTTAGCTAACTGGTTATTTGATGGGCGTTTCATTAGTAAGAACGAATTAGAGGCTGTAAAATGGTACGAAAAAGCAGCTATAGACAGTAATATTGCTGAAGCCATGTATGCCCTATATAAAATCTATTCCAAAGGCACAAAAGATATTCCGCAAGATCAGGAAAAAGCCAACTATTGGTTAGAAAAAGCCAACCAAAATGGTTTTGTACCACCACAATAAACAATTAAAAAGTGCGGTCAAATTCTTTGGCGTTTTTCATGTAAAACATCTGAAAAAATGACCGCACTTTTTACAGCAAAAACCATGCTATGCCGGCTATTAGACACAATTCCCGCATCTTCCAACAAAAAGACCTGCAAACCATTCTCGCTACCCTGCTTGATGAAAATAAAGTCACCGACTA
>NZ_NRCJ01000029.1 GCF_003129965.1 Aggregatibacter kilianii
CATACATACCAAAATAATAAAGCCACAAAAAAGAGCGGTCAGAAAAACAGTTGGATTTCTGACCGCTCTTTGGCTTTCCGAGTTAAATAAAATTGACTATTTGTTTACTTGGCTTCCGATTAAACCGCCAAGTGCTGCGCCACCCAAAGTTGCGCCGGTTGAACCACCGATTACATTACCGGCAACGCCACCAATTGCGGCACCAATAGCCGTATTTTTTTGCGTTCTGCTCATGCCACCGCAGGCGCTTAGTGTCACGGCTAATGTCACGATGCCAAGAATTTGAACCAGTTTTTTCATTTTAAAACCTCATTAGTTACTAAAATAAGATGAGTAATGCTCTCATTGTTACTCATCGCTTTAGACTGAGCTTCCATGAAAAAGTTTATTTTTTACGTAGAGACACTTCTCCTGCATTGAAATATTGCGTGCCATTTTCTGTTATCACACATAAATGTCCTGTGGAATTGATCCCTTGCGCAATGCCCGATATTGTGCCTTTCTCCGTGATAACATTAACATCCGCGCCCAAATAAGCATCGTGATCAAGCCATTGTTGTTGTAATTCGGCATCTATTCCGTGCTGTTCAAAATGTGCCAAATAACGATAAATGGTTTTCGTCATTTTAATGATTAGTTGCTCACGATCGACGTCGGGAAAAAATTCACTTAATTCCGCCCAAGGTTGATCAATTTTTTTCTCTTGCCCTAAAGAAATATTCATACCGATGCCCACAATGAGGTTAAGCATGCCGTTTTTACGATTAACGATTTCGACCAAAATGCCTGCCAATTTTCGATCGTTAACTAAAATATCATTCGGCCATTTCACTTGGAAACCGTACATCTCCGACTCTGCCAGCGCCTGCACCACAGCGAGACCAATCACCGAGCTTAAGCCTTCCAATGATTTTGTCGGATTCAGTTGCCAATAAAAACTCATGATAATTTGTCCGGCAAAGGGAGAAATCCACTGTCTGCCGCGTCGTCCGCGCCCTTCTGTTTGATATTCCGCCAGGCACAGATCACCTTTTTGTAACTGTTCCAAATGTTCTAATAAGAATTGATTAGTGGATGAGATAACAGGCTTTAGCGTAACGCGGTAAGGTGCTAACGCCTCAGTCAAATGTTGTGCATTTAATAGCGGCATCTCCGGAATCAAATAAAGATGGTCGTTTTCCACCTCAAAACGCAAGCCTTGTTGCTCCAATTGGCGGATCTCCTGCTGTAATTGCTGTTTGGAGCAAGCCAAAAGTGCGGTCAAATTTTCCAATGAATTTTCAACACCGCTCATTAATAATTCTAATAATTTCGCCATGTAATTTCCTTGTTGATAGAATTGTCCCTATCATACGCTAAACGGCATTTTTTATAAATTTTTGTTCCCAATTTTAGGGGAAATCTGTATAATCCGTCCGCAATATTTTTTCCCAAACATTCAACTAAGAGAGATATTGCAATGGCATTACGCATACAAAAAGAGGCATTAACGTTTGACGACGTTCTTCTCCTGCCCGCCCACTCCACCGTGTTACCGAACACTGCTAACCTTTCCACTCAACTTACCTCCACCATTCGTTTGAACATTCCAATGCTATCCGCTGCGATGGATACCGTCACCGAAGCAAAATTGGCAATTTCATTAGCCCAAGAAGGCGGTATTGGCTTTATTCATAAAAATATGACCATCGAACGCCAAGTGGATCGCGTACGTAAAGTGAAAAAATTTGAAAGCGGCGTGGTCTCCGACCCAATTACCGTGCCACCGAATTTAACCATCAGTGAATTAAAAGCCATTGCGCAGAAAAACGGTTTCGCCGGCTATCCTGTGGTTGATGCGGACAATAACTTAGTGGGCATCATTACCGGTCGTGATACCCGTTTTGTGTCCAATGTTAATAAAACCGTTGCCGATTTTATGACCCCGAAAGATCGTTTGGTCACCGTAAAAGAAGACGCGCAACGCGACGAAATTTTCCAATTAATGCATGAACATCGCGTAGAAAAAGTGTTGGTAGTGGATGACAACTTCAAATTGAAAGGCATGATCACCTTAAAAGACTACCAAAAAGCCGAGCAAAAACCGAACGCCTGTAAAGACGAATTCGGTCGTTTACGCGTGGGTGCGGCGGTGGGCGCAGGTGCAGGCAATGAGGAGCGAATTGATGCGTTAGTTAAAGCCGGCGTAGATGTGTTATTGATCGACTCTTCCCACGGACATTCCGAAGGCGTGCTGCAACGCGTACGCGAAACCCGCGCCAAATACCCTAACCTGCCGATCATTGCCGGCAATATTGCCACTGCTGAAGGCGCCATTGCCCTAGCGGATGCCGGTGCAAGTGCAGTGAAAGTGGGTATCGGTCCTGGTTCTATTTGTACCACCCGTATCGTCACCGGCGTAGGCGTACCGCAAATTACGGCAATTTCTGATGCGGCGGAAGCCTTAAAAGATCGCGGCATTCCGGTAATTGCCGACGGCGGTATCCGCTATTCAGGTGACATTGCCAAAGCCATTGCCGCCGGCGCCAGCTGCGTGATGGTGGGATCGATGTTTGCCGGAACAGAAGAAGCGCCGGGCGAAATCGAATTGTATCAAGGCCGTGCCTTCAAATCTTATCGTGGCATGGGATCTCTCGGCGCCATGGCGAAAGGCTCCAGCGATCGTTATTTCCAATCAGATAACGCCGCTGACAAACTCGTGCCGGAAGGCATTGAGGGACGTATTCCTTATAAAGGCTTGTTGAAAGAAATCATCCATCAACAAATGGGCGGTTTGCGTTCCTGCATGGGCTTAACCGGTTGCGCCACCATCGACGAATTACGCACCAAAGCCCAGTTCGTGCGTATCAGCGGCGCAGGAATTAAAGAAAGTCATGTGCATGATGTCACCATCACCAAAGAAGCACCGAATTATCGCATGAGCTAGTTCAGTGCATAAAAAGTGCGGTCGGTTTTTAAAACGTTTTTTAAACCGACCGCACTTTTCTCTGCTCCCCAAAAGTTGAATACGTTCCTCGTTATAATAACGAATATAGTCATGTATTGCCCGTTCTAATTCATCAATATTGTTAAACCGGCGGGAATA
>NZ_NRCJ01000002.1 GCF_003129965.1 Aggregatibacter kilianii
AGGTTTGAAACGGCTTACGCCGTTTGTGCCTTATATCTCCGCCCTGAAGGACGGAGTTTTACGGCACGTTGGATAAAGACGGCAACGCCGTGAAGAAAGGGCTGGATGGACAGTTTTATAAGCCGGAATCCCTACAAAACAAGGTTTTTGTTAACGGGAAATACTACGACAGCGCTGATGTTAATTCGGACGGTACGTTAAGAGATCCGGCAACCGCACAGGCGGTAACACCAATTGTCAATGAAGTGGTTATTCGGGCAAAAGGAACAGAGCCACAAACGGTGACAAACGTGAAAAGCAACTTGCCGAGCACTTATAATCAAGTGACAGATGAAAACGGCAATCCAATTCAAGATACAAACGGTAACCCGGTTATCACTACGACCGCACAGGCTGCACCTTCAGTTTCTGACGTAAAAAATATGGGTAACAATGCAGCAACTGTTAATGACATCTTAAATGCAGGCTGGAACTTACAAGAAAATGGTAGTGCGAAAGACTTCGTGAAAGCGTACGACACAGTAAACTTTGTGGATGGTGAGGGCATAAAAGCTAATGTAACGGTGCGTGAAAACGGCGCAATTATGGATGTTACCTTTAACCTTGATAAAGGCAACATTACCATGAACCAGAATGGTACGGCACAAGGAAGCTCTGCGACAGAAAAAGACGCAGCGGAGAAAGCGTTAAAAGACGCGAAAGAAACGCTTGCGAATTTATCACCAACTGCACCGAGTGTTGTTAAAGCTGCGGCTGAAAAAGCGGTACAAGATGCACAAAAAGGTCTTGATAACATCAATAACAAAGTGGCAACCGTTGAGAATGTGGTGTATGCCATTAATAATGCAAGTTGGACCGCTACTTCGGGCACTGAAGGTTCCGGTAAGCGCGTTGAAAATACAGCGGCATCTGAAGAACGAGTAAAAGCAGGTGAAACCGTTAAACTCAATGCCGGTAATAACTTAATGATTAAGCAAGAGGACAAAACATTTACTTATTCATTAAACCCTAATTTGACTAAGTTAGAATCTGCGGAGTTTAAAGACAATGCAGGTAATACCACAGTAACTGACGGTAACGGCGTTGTCATTACTCCGGCGGAGCAGAATAAGGCAGCGGTATTATTAACCTCAAACGGTTTAAATAATGGCGGCAATAAAATTACCGGTGTAGCAAATGGTGATATTGCGTCAAACAGTCAAGAGGCTGTAACCGGCGATCAGCTTTATAACTATGTACAAGTTAATGGTGCACCTGCAACTAAAGACACCGGTAATGTCAATTTTGTGAACGGTACAGGCACTAAAGTGGAAATCACTGATGGCGGAGATGTTGCGTACAGCATTGATACTACCACATTGACCGTGTCTGACGGTTCAGCAACCAACCCGGATGGTAGTATTGTTAATGAGGGTGCAATCGTAACACCGACAGCAGCAAACGCACAAAGAATGGTCACCGCGAATGATCTTGCCAATGCAATTAACAATGCGGGATGGCGCGTAGATTCTGCAAAAGTAGAAGGTTCAACAGGTAAAGTTATCGAAGATTCTCCAATTAAGCCAACTAAAGTGAAAGCCGGGGATAGCCTTCAGATCAACGCAGGAAATAACATTGAAATTACACGTAATGGACAATCCGTAAACATCGCAACATCAGCAACACCGAGCTTTACCCATGTCAACTTGGGGGCGAATGGGGCGCGAATTGGCAGTGATGCTGAAGGCAATGTCCGCGTATCTAATGCACAAGGTGGACCTTCACGCATAACGAACGTTGCACCGGCAATCAACAATACCGACGCCGTGAATTACGGTCAGCTTAAAGGGGCGATTAACAACGTAAACAATCAAATTAACAAAGTTGATAAAGATTTACGTGCAGGGATTGCAGGTGCCACTGCAATGGCATTCTTACAACGTCCGAACGAAGCAGGTAAGAGTGTGGTTTCTGTGGGTGCGGCAGGCTATCGTGGCGAATCTGCGCTTGCAGTAGGTTATGCAAAAAATGCCGATAATAACAAGGTTTCTATCAAGTTAGGTGTGGGATTAAACTCCCGCAGTGATGTGACCTATGGTGGTAGTGTAGGCTACCAATGGTAATGTTTTAACATTCAACCTTGAAGGCTAATGTGTAATTGAAAGCTCGGTATTTTTCGATACCGAGCTTTTTGTTATCTCATTCGGGGAAATGCTCAATCCTCCAATCCATTCAACGCATTAATCAATCTCACCTCCTCAAATGAATCCAAATCCGTCGCCAAAATTGACCGCACTTTTATGCGCCTTTGGGCGAGTAGTTTTGCCCGCTGAGTGCCTTCAAGTAGTGGAGTGTCGGGGGTGAACCATTGATTGCCCCGGCGGAAAATGAGGTTGCCGATGGAGCAGTCAGTGACGTAACCGTTTTTGATAATGATGATTTCGTCGCAGTCGCCTTTTTGTGCCAACAGCTCGTTTAACAAGGTGCGATCGGCGTATTTCAGATCGTAGTCAATGTGATCGCAGACAATGGGCTTAAAAGTGCGGTAGGTTTTGCGGGTGTAAGGGAAATAGCGGCAAATGATTTGTTCGGCGTTGTAATCAATGCGGCAGCGAATCAGCGGTTCAGCATTTAACTCCTGCGGCACTTGGATGTGTTCGGCAAGTTGAAAAACCTTTGACAAAACGACCGCACTTTTGTTGCCGTAGAAAGCCCGTAAGCTACGTTCGTAACGTTGTTGGTGTAGTTCGATGTTGCACACCTTGCCTTGTTCAATGGCGAGGGTTTCAAATAAAGGAAATTCCATGGTTAACCTCGTTTTAACGGCACATACACTTTCTGAATCAGCTCGTGATATTCTTCCTGCGCTTCACTGTGCACGGTAATGCCGCCGCCACTGCGAAAGCACAAGCCCGTTTTCCTCTGTTCAATAAACCGAATTGCCACCGCACTTTGCAACGATTCGCCGTCGAAAATGCCGAACACGCCCGTGTAATAGCCGCGCGGTTGTTGCTCCGCCTGTTGAATGATTTGCACGGTTTTTTGCTTCGGCGCACCGCTGATGGAACCTGCCGGCAATAAGCGGGCAAGAAGCATGGAACCGATTTGTCCCCGCCAATGTTCCGCCAATTCGCCGCAAATCTCCGAACTGGTTTGCAAAATCGCGCCCCGTTCCGTTTGAATTTTTTCTACATAACGAAAACGTGTCACCTGAATATTTTCCGCTACCGTCGCCAAATCATTGCGCATTAAATCCACGATGGTGTAATGTTCCCGCTGTTCTTTTTGATTGTTAATCAATGCGGCTTGGGCGTCGGGCAGGGTAGCGTCAATGGTGCCTTTCATGGGGTAAGTGAAAATGCGGTTATCCCGAATATTCACAAAACACTCCGGCGAAAAGCACACAAATTGATCTTTAAACAACAACTTATATTTCGCCTGACTTTGTTGAAACAGCTGACGCAGGGAATAATTAGTGTCGATGGGCGTCGGATAAGCAAGGTTAAGCAAATACGAATTGCCGAAATGCAATTCCCGTTGTACTAACTCGAAACCTTGCTGATATGTGGCAAAATCCATGGGGTGTTTGCGTAAATAAAAGGGTTCTGCGGGCAATGTGTCCTGCCAATTTACGTTGTCATAATTGGGAAATTGCACATAAATGCCTTGCGCTGCCGTTTGGTTTAACGGACATAAAATCGGTTTTTGCCGTTCAAAATCGATTAAAAAGAAAAAAGGCGTTTTTGTTTCGCCGAATCGGTTCGCTTTTTGAATAAAATCTTGCCACATAAAATGATCTCGTAAAAAAACAGCGAAAATTTTAGCCTAAATCGGCATAAAATTATATACTTCGCCGTCTGCTTAGCCTGCCCGAGAAAAGAGTTTATGTCGCTACTTATTATCAACAATCACGATTCGTTTACTTTCAATTTGGTGGATCTTATTCGCCGTTTAGCCGTGCCGTTTGAGGTGGTGAACGTAGAAGATTTAGCGTTGGACGCGGTGGATCATTTTTCCCATGTGCTGATTTCTCCGGGCCCCGATGTGCCGCGTGCTTACCCGCAATTATTTGCGTTATTGGCACGTTATCAGAACACCAAATCCATCCTTGGCGTGTGTTTAGGCCATCAAATGTTGTGCGAATTTTTTGGCGCGGAATTATACAATTTGCCATCGCCTCGCCACGGACAGGCAAAGCAACTTCGACGCATGGCGGATTCGCTTCTGTTTAAAAACCTGCCGCAAACTTTTCAAATCGGGCTGTATCATTCTTGGGCGGTGAGCGAACGTGATTTCCCTGCACAATTGCAAATTACCGCCCGTTGCGATGACGGCGTGATCATGGCAATGCAGCACAAAACGTTGCCGATTTACGGCGTGCAATTTCATCCTGAATCCTATATTTCCGAATATGGCGAGCAGATTTTGCGTAATTGGTTGCAGGTATCCTGAGATCGTTCTGCAAAAGTGCGGTTGTTTTTCACGGCGTTTTTTAGATCGCGATCACACAAATCACAAAAATCCCGCCATTCCCTTGTTTTTCCCTCAGCGCTTCTTTAAGGTGATAAGCCGCATTTGGATTTAACGCATAAAGGAGTTTTTGATGAAGATTGTTTTTCTAGACCGTACCGGCATCCCCGCCACTCACGACATCCCGCGTCCGAGCTTTCCGCACACTTGGACAGAATATGACCGCACCTTGCCGGAAGAAACCTTTGAACGCGCCAAAGATGCCGACATCGTGGTGACCAGTAAAGTGGTGTTTGACCGTGTACTTTTAAGCCGCCTGCCGAAATTAAAACTCATCGCCATCACCGCCACCGGCACCAATAACATTGATTTGGAAGCGGCGAAGGACTTGGGTATTGCCGTGAAAAATGTGACGGGCTATTCCAGCGTCACCGTGCCGGAACACGTTCTTGGCATGATCTTTGCCTTAAAACACAGCCTGATGAGCTATCACCGCGATCAGGTGACCTCCGATCGTTGGGCGACCTGCGGACAATTCTGTTACACCGATTACCCGATTACCGACGTACGCGGTGCTACCCTCGGCGTGTTCGGCAAAGGCAATATAGGCACGGAAATCGGGCGTTTGGCGCAACTATTGGGCATGAATGTGTTGTATGCGGAACACAAAGGTGCAACCCAAGTTCGCGACGGCTATACAGCGTTTGAAACCGTGTTGAAACAGGCGGATATTGTTACGCTGCATTGCCCGCTGACCGACACCACTAAAAATCTGATCAACGCCGACACCTTGGCATTAATGAAACCGACGGCGTATTTGATCAACACCGGTCGCGGCCCGTTGGTGGATGAAAGCGCGTTATTAGATGCCTTGGAAACGGGCAAAATTGCCGGGGCGGCATTAGATGTCCTCGTGAAAGAACCGCCGGAAATAGACAATCCGCTGATTCAGGCGGCAAAACGTTTGCCGAATTTATTGCTTACTCCGCACATCGCGTGGGCGAGTGATTCCGCCGTGACGACATTAGTGAATAAAGTGGCGCAAAATATTGAAGATTTTGTGGCGAACGGTAAGTAATTTCCGCTTCCTGTGCTATTATGTGGCGCCTGAAAAGGGCGCCATTTTTATGGTGATTTTATGTTCACATTGGAAAAATTTAAAATGAAGAAAAACCTGATTACAACTGCAATTTTATTGAGTTTACCGGCTTTCGCCTTTGCCGAAGAACAAACAAAAACCGAATTACAACCGATCCACGTTTATTCTGCGTATGCCACCCCGGTCAACCAAGACCAAACCGCTTCCTCCGTCACCGTCCTCACCGAAAAAGATTTCGCTGCACGCAATGCTACGTATGTAAGTGATGTGTTGAAAACCGTGCCGGGTGTTTCAATGATGAGTTACGGCGGACGTGGCGCATTAACTAGTTTCTCCGTTCGTGGTTCTGAATCGAATCACACCGCTGTGATTATTGACGGCGTAAAAGTAAATCCTGCCACAGGCTATGGCTACGACTTCGGCGGTTTATCATTAAGTAATATAGAACGTATTGAAGTGCTACGCGGTGAACAATCGGCACTGTGGGGCAGTGACGCCATGGGCGGTGTGATTTACATCACGACGAAAAGCGGCTTACACAAAGATAAGCCATTCAACGTAGATTTTGATTTTGGTATCGGTTCGCACCGCACTCGTGATGCCTCGGTAACGGTTTCCGGTCAGCATAACGGCTTCTATTATTCTGTTCATGGTGACAGCCATCGCACACGCGGTATCTCAGCCATTAGCTCCGACACCTTCTACTATACCGCTGAAAACGGCACGCCGTTCAGCACAGGTGGCGCAGTAGAAAAGGACAAATTCCATCGTGATAACGCTTCTGTTCGTTTAGGCTACGATGTGGGCGACAAGGGCGTGGAATTGTTAGCGGCACATTCTTCACAAACAGGGCATTATGATAATTCTGCTTTTACAAGCGGTCGTTTAATCGAAATCAGTCCGAATTCGGATAGCTACACCCGCACCCGTGAAACTATATTCAAATTAAGCGGTTATGTAGGCAGCGATGAGGAGTTGTTTAAAAATAAAGTGAGCATAAGCCATGTTAAAACTGACAGCGACACGACAGAAACGGGTAATAATAGCTATTACGACGGTAAAAAACTCGACGCAAACTACCAATTAGACGTGAACTTTGACCGCGAAGGCGAAGTAAAACAAGGTGTGAGCTTCTTAGGTGAATATCAAAATACACATTATGACGGTCGATCTTCTTATGCGGTTTTCCAAAATAAAAAATTAACGGAAAGAAGTGTTGCGGCAGAATATCGCCTGTTCACCGAAGCTGATCACAGTCTTGCGGTGAGCGGACGTTATAACAGCAGTTCTCAGTATGAGAATGCGTGGACAGGGCGTATTTCCGGGGCTTATCGCTTATCTCCAAACTTCAAAGCGCACGCGAGTTTAGGTACCGCCATTCAAAATCCAACCATTACCGAATTTTATGGCTGGAGCGGTAGCTTTATCGGCAACCCGGCATTAAAACCTGAACGTAGTCGCGGTGGCGATGTAGGCTTGTTGCTTGAAACCGACGACAAAGCGCATAGCCTTGATGTGACTTATTTTGGACGTAATGTTGACCGCTTAATCACAACAGAAACTATCGGCTTATGGCCGAACTCTGTTTCTCGTTCAATTAATGCGGAAGGAATCACCAAGATCAAAGGCGTAGAAGTGGCATATAACGGAAAACTTACCGAAACATTAACCGCTTACGCCAACTATACCTATATGCGCGCCAAAAACAATAACGGCATTGAGGTGGCATACCGCCCTAAACACACGGCAAATGCGGGCTTGGCCTATCAAGTTACCGAAAAATTGGGCACGGACGTGAGCCTTTCTTACGTTGGTAAACGCATCGGGACTTATCCGCTACGTACTAAGATGCCTGCCTACACCTTGGTAAACTTAGGGGTAAATTATCAAGTGATTCCAAACTTAACGATTTATGCGAACTTAAATAATCTATTTGACAAAAAATATGAAAACTATCTTGGCTACGGTCAAGACGGACGTAATGTTTATGTCGGATTGAGAGGATCATTTTAATCGTAGGGGTGGGTTTGCTAACCCACCGACACAATAACGGTGGGCTGGCAAGCCCACCCTACCAAAATGAAAAAAACACCCGTAATTTTCACCGCACTTTTCCTTTCTTTTTCCGCGCAAGCCGAGCAATTTGTGTCGCTCACCCTGTGCAGCGATCGCCTGCTTGCGGAAATCGCCCGTCCGGAGCAAATCGCGGCGATGTCGCCTTATTCCAAAAATCCGCGCATGATGTTGGATAAAATCAATCAGAACAAGCCAACCCTTGAACCGCAACTTACGGCATTGCTGCCTTATTTGGATAAAACCTTGCTGATCAACGAAACCTTCTATCCGCAACTGGTGGCGGATTTGAAAAAGCTCGGAGCGAAAATCGTGCCGATTAACGACACGCCACAAACACCTGACGAACTTTTTGCCTTAATGTTGCAACTCGGCAAATTCACGGGCAACGAAGCTCATGCCGAGCAGCTGGTGGAAAAATTAAAATCACAACACACCAAGCTCAATGTGCTGTTGACCGATACGCTGATGTTGTCGGAAACGGGCGTGGTGGAACCGATTTTTCCGCAATATCGCGTTTTGTTGGAATTGCTTGGCTTAACACCGTTAAAACAGCCACTCACTCCACAAAATTTTTCACTGGAAAAAGTGCTACTTGCACAACCTAATTGGCTGATTGAAATCACTGACCAGCAAAGTTACAACGAACAGGCGGAACTACTTGCTCATCCGCTGATAAAAAAACACTTTGAAAACCGACCGCACTTTACGCTCCCGATGAAATATACCTATTGCTTTGACCACGGCGTGTGGATGGGCGCTGAGAGGGTTTATCATCAACAGAAATAATTTGAATGTTCCCCAAAGGGGAACGCTTATGCCTAACCGTGGGTAAACTTACCCACGGCACAGAGAATAAAATGAACAAAACACAAAAATTAAACACCGCACTTTTTTCATTATTGCTGCTGGTTGCAGGCATCGCCCTCTACCACCAACTTGGCGATTTCGCGCATCTCAAAAACGCCGAAGGCGTGCTGACGGATATGCGCTCACTTGTGCTGTTCGACATTCGCTTGCCTCGTATCGGGTTGGCGATCCTCACCGGGGCAAGCCTTGCACTGGCAGGCAATGCCATGCAAGGTATTTTCCAAAATCCGCTTGCCAGCCCGGGATTGCTCGGGAGTAGCGCAGGGGCGACTGCCGCCAGCGTGTTGATTCTGTATTATTTTTCTGTGCCTTTTACATTGTTGCTATTCGGTGGCGTGGCGGGAGCGTTGGCGAGTTTTTTGCTGGTGTATCTCATCGCCAAAAATCACGGCACAACCATGATGATCCTAAGCGGGTTGGCGGTAAATATGTTGCTTGGTGCGGCGATCGCATTGTTGTTATCTAATGCCGAAAGCCCGTGGGCGTTGGCGGAATTGTATCGCTGGCTACAAGGCTCGTTAGTGTGGGCAAAACTCGATACCTTATTGATTTCCTTGCCGATTGCTTTCGTTGGCATGGCTTGCTTGTATCGTCAACGTCGTTATGTGGATTTGCTCACCTTCGGCGAAGAAACCGCCGGCACCATGGGCATCGACCCGAAACGTAGCTTTTTTATCACCACCTTCGGCGCCGCCTTATTAGTGGGCGCCACCATTCCGCAAACCGGCACCATCGGTTTTATCGGTTTAATCGCACCGCACTTCGCCCGAATCGTATTGAAAAAACGCCCATCACAGCTTTATTTAACCAGCGCTTTATTCGGCGCATTACTGCTATTAATCGCGGATCTTTGCGTGCAATACATCCCGTTCTTCTCCCACATTTACATCGGCACGCTCACGGCAATCATCGGCGCGCCGTGCTTGATTTGGATTTTGTTAACGGAACAACGGAAATTGGCAGAATAACCATGATACGAATTGAAAACCTCACCCAACCTTACGGCTTAAAAAACATTACCTGTCACATTCCGCAAGGGAAATTGATCGGCATCATGGGCGCCAACGGCGCGGGGAAATCCACGTTGCTGAAAACAATCGCGGGGATCTTGCCTATCGCCGGCGGTGAAATTTGGTTTAACGACGACAAATTAAGCGCCATGAGCGCCGAACAAAAAAGTCGGCAACTTGCCTATCTCGCACAGAACACCGAAATCCACTGGGATTTATCCGTGTATGACGTCATCGCCTTAGGCTTGCCGAATCCGCTTAACCGCGCCAAAGAGCAGGAAAAAGTGCGGTCGATTTCAGGCACGTTTTCCGTCTCTCATTTATTGGAAAAGCCGTTCCGACAACTTTCAGGCGGCGAAAAAGCCCGCGTGCAGCTCGCCCGTTGTTGTATTAAAGATTCGCCGTTATTGCTCGCCGACGAACCCATCGCACCGCTCGATCCTTATTATCAAATCGACATCATGGAGCAACTAAAATCCCTCACGCCTGAACACACCGTCGTAGTGGCAATTCATCATTTATCGCTCGCGTATAAATTCTGTGATGAAGTGATTTTGTTGAATCAAGAAGAAATTATTGCCTACGGCGAAACACTGTCGGTGCTAAATGCAGAGGATCTGGCAAAAGCGTTCAGCGTGAGCGTAGAAGTAGATCGCACGAAACGGGAGATTTTCGGGGTGGAGAAGTTAGAAGGGAATATCCAAAGGTAGGGTTTTGGACAAGCCTTAAAAACACTGAAAATTTTAACCGCACTTTTAAAGAATTGGCACCAGCGTGGACGCCGGCGCCATCAAGAAAATCAATCTCTACCCGCCCTTACAATTCAACCAAGCCTTTCGCGTGCCTAAATTATTTTTGTAATAAATCGAACTCCGCTCATGCGCCACTAAATCTACATGGCTACCCTGAATCGGGTTGTATGAGCGATAACGCACTTCAAAACGGCTTCCGCGTGCATTCAGCGCTCGATTTTCCAAATGATCAAACGGAATGGCTTTGCCGCCGTCCAACTGAAAATAGAAGCCGAAATTCTCTTTCTTACGGCTTTCCACCGAGAGCGGGAAATAGCTGGTCAAATAAGACATTGAACCTGTTTCCGCATTCTTACAGCGATAATGGTATCGCTTGTAATCCATTGCATTGTTCAGTTCCGCTTGGGTAATGTCGTTTTTCAGGAATCTTGTTTTGACGGGTTTCTTGGGCGGCTGCGTCGTACAAGCAAACAGGCTCGCCAACGCGCCGATGAATAACATCGCGTTAAGTTTTTTCATATCATTTCCGAGTAAAGTATAACCACAATAAAGCAGTGGGTATGATAGCGCAAACGGGGAAGAGTGCAAATAAAGAAAAGGTAGCACCACCGTTGTTGTATAACATGAAAAACACTGAAAATTTTCACCGTACTTTTAGGTGATAGATTCGTATGCTGGCGCTCGTTTCCTAACGCGTGTCTTGGAAGCTAAATAAAGTGCGGTTGATTTTTTAGGTATTTTCTATTGAAATGAGGCAAACGCTGGAAGCCTGTACTATCGAGAGAGGTATGAATATGGATCTATACTTTGGCGATATTCCTATATGTTATTCGCATTCGGTTGCGATGACGTTACATTCTTATGGATACGATTTTCGTCCGGAATACTTGGAAGCAATCATGGTCATGGGAAATGGGGCGAGTGTTGTTAAGAACGACGCTAAACATCCTTTGGTTTTCTTTGATAACGGTATGCCGGATAGGTCGATCAGCCATACTTTACGGATTCTGGGATTTGAATATGAGGCGTTTTTCTGTGACAGTGCAGAATCAATCAATGTCAAGGCGGCTCAAGAACAACTCGGAACCTATCTAAAGAACGGTCCTGTTATTGTCGGACCGCTGGATATGGGCTATCTAACCTACAACCCGAATCACGAGTATTTGAAAGGGGTTGACCACTTCGTTTGCGTTTTTGGCATGGATTACGATGCCGTCTATCTCCATGATCCGGCAGGGTATCCTTGTATGAAAATGAGTATTCATGAATTCTTGAAAGCTTGGCTGGCAGAAAATATTGACTATAAAAGAGGCGTATTTTCGATGTGGGGAAATATAAAAAGAAGGAAAATTCCAAGCGCTGAGGAGATTTATCATGATGTCTCTCTTATTATGAAAAAACGCTATGAGCACAGTGAAATCAAGGTTATCGAAGATTATGCCAAAGCAATTAAAAACTATGGTTTAAACCAAGAACAAAAGCAACTCCATCAATTTTTTTCTTTCCGATTGGCTTCCGTAAGAAATATTTATATGAGTCAATTTCTGCAAAAGCATGATCAGAAAAAAGCAGAATTGAAAGAAAAGCTTGCATTCCTTTTTGGACAAGCCCATTTGGATTGTTTAAAGGATGACTTTATCGCGTTAGCCGATACCTTAATGGCTATTTCTGAACTGGATAACCAATTTAAGGAACGCTGTATTCAATATAATAAATAGATTTTTATGCGGTGTGCCATGCCGGCGCGCGTTTCCTAATGTGTGTCTTGGAAGCTAAATAAAGTGCGGTTGATTTTTGAAGTGTTTTTGTTGAAGTTAGGCACACGCTGGGAAGCGTGCGCCATAGGGGAAGATTTTTAATCAAAGTACATTTTAGGTATACCATCTTTTAATAAATCTCTTAGCTCAAAATAGGAAATTTCAATAGACCATTTCCCCATTGCATAAGAGCTTACTTGGTATGGCGGAAATAAAAATATGATTCCATTTTCTGTTATCAAGAAATTTTCAAAATTATTGGCATCTGGAGATGCTCCGTCTTTAAACCATTTTATATCTTCTTCACTTGCATTTTCTCCAGTTCTTTCCCAATATTCTTGATAGAGTTTTTTGATGGTTAAATCACTAATTCTTTCAAGATAATTTGTATCACATCTGAATAGGTGTTCTAATCTCAATTTTATTAATGAGTCTCTTGTATCAAAATTAAATGTTTGGAATCCAAAGTTGCCATGTGCTGCACCAGAAAAATATAAATATGCATCGAATGATAAAGATAAAAGATTCTTAGAGGCAAAGGCAACTCCAAATCCTTCAGAATACTCATTTTTTAAGCTTTTATTCCATTCAGTAATATTATCATATTGTTCAAGTTTTTCTTGTCTTAACTCAATAAGTTGTTTGATTGCTCTACCTGAAAAAAATGAATTCAATTCAGATAATAATTTTTTATTTTTACCATCATTAAATGATGGATAGCTTATATCAATATCATATCCTAAATTATCTTCCCAAGATTCTTTAATTTCTTTATTTTGGATTAAATATGGTCCAAATCTTGTTCCAATATCTATGGATATTGCTTGTTGCTCTGCGGCTAACAATAATGAACTTTTAATATTTTCGAAGTTTTTATTATTAATATTGTCAATAAATTGAATTTTTTGGGATATGTAATCTGGAATATCACATTGCTCTATCTTTATCGGAATAATATAAATATCTTCTGGTCTTTTATATCTTAGATTATCTAAAGCATCCTTTACTTCTCTTTGAACAAATCCTCGCTTATTAACACTTGTCGAAGACATCAACAGTATTACAACATTAGCTTTTTGTAATGCTCTATCTATTTCTAATTCCCAATTTTGTCCTCCTTTTAGTTTCTTTATATCTAACCAAGGAGAAAATCCCTCTTTTTCTAACCAACTATAATAGTTCTCTGCTATGGTTTGATTTTCTTTTGCATAGCTAATAAATACATTTAAAGTCATATAGTTTCCTTAATAATTAATCCTACTTCATCGCCACACCCAACCACTTCACCATGTCTCTCTCATCCCAGCCTTTACGCTTCGCGTAATCCACCGCCTGATCTTCATCAATTCGTCCAAGGGTGAAATAGTTGCTTGCCGGGTGTGTGAAGTACCAGCCACAGACTGAAGCCGCTGGGTACATGGCATAGCTTTCAGTTAAGCGCATGCCGATGCGTTGTTCCACTTCCAGTAAATCCCAAATCAGGGCTTTTTCCGTGTGTTCCGGGCAGCTTGGGTAGCCGGGGGCGGGGCGGATGCCTTGGTAGTTTTCGGCGATTAAGCCGGCGTTGTCGAATTGTTCGTCGGAGTAGCCCCATACTTTGGTGCGCAGTTCAAAATGCAGGTATTCCGCCATAGCTTCGGCTAAACGGTCGCCTACGGCTTGGAGCAGAATCGCGTTGTAGTCGTCGCCTGCGGCTTTGTAGCCTTCCACCAAGTCGTGTTCTTCAATGCCCGCGCATACAGCGAACATGCCGAGCCAGTCTTTTCTGCCGCTTTCTTTATCGGCAATGTAGTCGCTCAAGCAAAGGTTGTATTCGCTTTTGCTGTTTTTGCCGCGTTCGGTTTGTTGGCGCAGGTGATATGCCGTGCCGCCTTCCAAAGTGCGGTCGGAATCTTTGTAGATTTTGATGTCATCGCCCACGCGTTCCGCCGGGAAAATCCCCATAATGCCCGTTGGGTTGAGCTTGTGGTTTTGCTCTAATTCGTCCAGCACCACTTGCGCATCGTTCCACACTTTGCGCGCTTCTTCGCCGCCTTCTGGGTAATCGAAGGCATCAGGGTAGCCGCCCATTAAGCCCCATACGCGGAAGAACGGCGACCAGTCGATAAACTTACGCAGCTCGGCAATCGGCACGTTTTTATACTCCACAATCCCTGTCTGATTCGGCACAGGTGGCACATAATCCGCCCATTCGCCTTCGAAAGCGTGCAAGCGGTTATTTCTTGCGTCCGAAATGCTAAGTTGCTTGCGTAGTGGTTTGCGGTTGGCGAAAGATTTTTGGATTTTCTCGTAATCCGCTTTGAACTGCTCCCACAACGCTGCACGGCTTTCCGGGTTCATCAAGGTGGCACACACCGTCACCGCGCGGGAAGCGTTGGAGGTGTAAAACACGCCGTGTTCTTTGTATTTTGGATAAAGTTTAATCGCCGTGTGTTCTTTCGAGGTGGTCGCCCCGCCGATCATCACCGGCAAGTTCAAGCCTAAGCGGGTCATTTCGCCCAAGAAGTATTCCATTTCGTCCAGCGATGGCGTAATCAAGCCACTCAGAGCGATGATGTCCGCTTTTTCGTCGATGGCGGTTTGAATGATTTTGTCCGCCGGCACCATTACGCCCAAGTCAATCACTTCAAAGTTATTACATTGCATCACCACGCTCACGATGTTTTTGCCGATGTCATGCACGTCGCCTTTCACGGTGGCGATCACCACTTTACCGTTGCTTGAGCCTTTCTGTTTGGTGGCGTTGATGAACGGCTCCAAATAGGCGACCGACTGCTTCATCACACGCGCCGATTTCACCACTTGCGGCAGGAACATTTTACCATCGCCGAACAAATCGCCCACCACGTCCATGCCTTCCATCAACGGGCCTTCGATCACTTCCAACGGCGAAGCGAATTGCTGGCGGGCTTCTTCGGTGTCTTCGATAATGTGGGTGGTGATGCCTTTCACGAGCGCGTGTTTCAAGCGTTCAGTCACGCTCCACGTCCGCCATTCGGCGACAGCATTATCCGCACTTTCATCGCCGCCTTGGTTGCGATATTTTTCCGCAATGTCGAGCAAACGTTCCGTGCCGTCCGGCGTGCGGTTTAACACCGCATCTTCGATCACGTTACGCAATTCAGGATCGAGATCGTCATAAATGGCGAGCTGCCCCGCGTTCACGATCCCCATATCCATCCCTTGTTTGATGGCGTGATACAGGAACACGGCGTGAATCGCTTCGCGCATCACGTTGTTGCCGCGGAAGGAGAAGGAGACGTTCGACACGCCGCCCGAAATTTTGGCGTGTGGCAGCGAGCGTTTAATGCGCCCCGTGGCGTTGATGAAATCCACGCCGTAGTTGTTGTGTTCTTCAATGCCCGTGCCGATGGCGAAAATGTTCGGGTCGAAAATGATGTCTTCAGGTGGGAAGTTGAGCTGATCCACCAAAATGCGATAGGCACGGGTACAGATTTCCACTTTGCGCTCTTCGGTGTCCGCTTGCCCCACTTCGTCGAACGCCATCACCACCACTGCTGCACCGTATTTACGCACCAGTTTAGCGTGTTCGATAAAGATTTCTTCGCCTTCTTTAAGCGAGATGGAGTTCACGATTCCCTTGCCTTGAATGGATTGCAAGCCTGCTTCGATCACGTCCCATTTTGACGAGTCCACCATCACCGGCACTTTCGCCGCATCGGGTTCCGTCGCCATAATGTTCAAGAAACGGGTCATACATTTTTTGCCATCGAGCAAGGCTTCGTCCATATTCACGTCGATCACCTGCGCGCCGTTTTCCACTTGATCGATGGCGATTTCCATGGCTTCGGCAAATTTTTCTTCTTTAATTAAGCGTTTGAACTTCGCCGAACCTGTCACGTTATTGCGCTCGCCCACGTTCACAAACAGGCTTTCATCATCAATGTTAAGCGGTTCTAAGCCCGATAAACGCATCGCCGTTTTGATTTCGGGTAACTTGCGTGGTGCAATGCCTTCCACCGCATTGGCGAAGGCTTTGATGTGTTCAGGTGTCGTCCCACAACAGCCACCAATGATGTTCACAAAACCACTTTCCGCCCACTCTTTCAAGTGCGCCGCCATCTCTTCCGCGCCTAAATCATAGCCACCAAAAGCGTTCGGCAAGCCCGCGTTCGGGTGAACGGAAACGTAGGTTTCGCTCACTTTAGAAAGTTGCTCCACATATTGGCGAAGCTCTTTCGGGCCAAGCGCACAGTTCAAACCAAAAGTCAGCGGTTTGGCGTGGCGAAGGGAGTTGTAGAAGGCTTCCGTGGTTTGCCCCGAAAGGGTACGACCCGAAGCATCGGTAATCGTGCCTGAAATCATAATCGGCAATTCTACGCCCATTTCTTCAAACACGTTTTCAATAGCGAAGACCGCCGCTTTGGCGTTGAGCGTATCGAAGATGGTTTCGATCATAATCAAATCCGCACCGCCCTCGATCAAACCGCGAGTCGCTTCCGAATAGGCTTCGACTAATTCCATAAAGGTCACGTTACGGAAACCGGGGTCATTCACATCAGGCGAAATGGATGCCGTGCGGTTGGTCGGGCCTAAAATCCCCGCCACATAACGCGGTTTTTTAGGCGTGCTGAATTTATCTGCCGCCAAACGCGCCAACTTCGCCCCTGCAAAATTCAGCTCATAGGCGATAGATTGCAAGTCGTAATCCGCCTGCGCAATGGTGGTGGAGCTGAAGGTGTTAGTTTCGATAATATCCGCACCCGCCGCCAAATACTTCTCGTGAATCGCCGAAATCAACAACGGCTGCGTAAGCGTGAGCAAGTCATTATTCCCACGCAAATCGACCGCACTTTCCTTAAACCGCTCGCCCCTAAAATCAGTTTCGGTGAGTTTATATTTTTGGATCATCGTGCCCATGGCGCCGTCTAAAATGAGGATACGTTGGGCGAGGGTATTTTTTAGCATTTCGGTGGTGTTTTTCAAAATAAGGTTTCCATTTGTTAGGTGTGAAAGAAATGGGGTGAATAGTAGGAAGATGCGCCTGTGCTGTCAAATGTTATCTGCATAAAAAAGTGCGGTTGTTTTTCGCAGTGTTTTTTCATGTGCGGCATGAGAGAATTCTTTACCGATTTTCTGCTTTTTATCTTTGTCTATGCTAAACTAGCGCGCAATTTTTTCCGTATTTTTGACTCGTTTTAATCCGTTATGACCTTATCTACCCCTCTTTTTATTGCGTTGCGCTATTGGCGGGCGAAAAGTGCCGATCGTTTCGGGCGTTTGGTGACGAATTTAGCCAGCTTCGGCATTGTGCTCGGCGTGATGGCGTTGATCATCGTGCTTTCCGTCATGAACGGTTTGGAAAGCTACCAAAAGCAACAGGTGCTTTCTTCTATTCCGCATGCCATTGTCAGCCCGAATGGCACTGCCAAGATTGATGAAGCGCAGCCGCAACTGCCGAATTTCGTACAAAAAGCCGTGCCGATTAACATGACGAACGTGATTTTCCAGACCGCCGGCGGCGTGAGCGCAGGGCAGGTGATTGGCATTCGGCAGTTTTCCGATGACCCGATTTTGTTTGATTTTCCCGAACAGGAATTTGACAACATGCTGCCTGCCGGCGAGTTTAAAATCATTATTGGCGATCAGCTGGCGCAAAAGTTAAGTCTTCATGTCGGCGATAAAGTGCGTTTGATGATCACGGAAAACAGCCAATACACGCCTTTCGGACGCGTGCCGTTGCAGCGTTTATTTACCGTGAGCGAAATCTATTTTGATAGCGGGGAAGTGTCGGGTTACGAAGCCTTTGCCAATTTAACGGACATCGGGCGTTTAATGCGCATTCAGCCGGGCGAAGCGCAGGGTTTTCGTTTATTTTTAACGGATCCGTTCCAAATTACCGAATTGCCGACGGCGTTTCCTTCAGACTACCAAATCAGCGATTGGCGCACGCAAAAGGGTGAGTTTTTCCAAGCGGTGCGCATGGAAAAAAACATGATGGGGTTGTTGGTGAGCTTAATTATCGTGGTGGCGGTGTCCAATATCATTACGTCTTTAAGTCTGATGGTGGTGGACAAACAGGGGGAAATCGCTATTTTGCAAACTCAGGGCTTAACCAAAGGGCAGGTGCGTTCCATCTTCATTTATCAAGGTTTGTTGGTGGGCTTAATGGGAACCTTGCTTGGCGCGGTGTTAGGCGTGTTGATTACGTTAAATTTAGGCAGCATTGTGAATTTGTTGGGGGCACAAAATATGTATTTACCGACCGCACTTGAGCCTTGGCAAATTCTGACGATTATCGCCTTTTCTTTATTATTGTCGTTATTATCCACTATTTATCCTGCCTATCGGGCGGCGAAAGTCGAGCCGGCGGAAGCCTTGCGCTACGAATAAACAAGAGATGAAAACATGAATACAGCATTATTATCCTGCCAAAATATCAGTAAATCTTACCTTGAAGGCACACAGCAAACGGAAGTGTTGAAACAGGTTTCTTTTGCCATGCAGCCGGGCGAGTTGGTCGCTATCGTGGGCAGTTCCGGTTCGGGCAAAAGCACGCTGTTGCACACCTTGGGCGGTTTGGATCAACCGAGTAGCGGTGAGGTGTTTATCAAAGGGCAATCGTTGCAACAAATGAACCCGAATGCCTTGGCGAAATTGCGCAATCAATATTTAGGCTTCGTATATCAGTTTCATCATTTGATGGCGGATTTCACCGCACTTGAGAACGTGATGATGCCGATGCTCATCGGGCAACAAAACAAAACAGAAGCGCAAGGGCGCGCCGAGCAGATCTTAAGTGCGGTCGGTTTACAGCACAGAATTTCACATCGTCCTTCCGCCTTGTCCGGTGGGGAGCGTCAACGGGTGGCGATTGCCCGCGCCTTGGTGAATAATCCGGCGTTGGTGCTGGCGGACGAACCCACGGGAAATTTGGATCACAAAACCACAGAAAGCATTTTTGAGCTGATTCAACAGCTCAATCAAGAAAAACATATCGCCTTTTTATTGGTGACCCATGATTTAAGTTTGGCGGAAAAATTGAATCGCCGTTTAATCATGCAAGACGGCGTGCTACGCGAGGAAAATGCCTGATGAATACGCCATTTTTTATCAGCTGGCGTTATCAGCGCAGTAAGCATAAAAATCGTCTGGTGTCGCTGATAGCCTTCTTTTCCAGCATGGGCATCGCCTTGGGCGTGGCGGTGTTGATTATCGGCTTGAGTGCCATGAACGGTTTTGAGCGCGAGCTGAATCAACGCATTTTGGCGGTGGTGCCGCACGCGGAAATTATTTCTGCACCCGGACAAGGCGATGTGCCCATCAATCATTGGCAGAATCTGGCGTCCAAACTCAAACAAAATCCACAGATTACCGGCATTTCGCCTTTTGTGAGTTTTACCGCCTTGGTGGAAAACGGCTCAAAATTAAAAGTGGTACAAATTAAAGGCGTGGAAACGGCGCTACAGGATCAGGTGAGCTCCCTAGGGCGTTTCGTGTTAAATCAAGGTTGGCAGAATTTTGCACAAAACGGCGGATTAGTGCTTGGTTCAGGCATTGCACGGGATTTGGACGTGCAGGAAGGCGATTGGGTTTCGCTCTTGATTTCTCAGCAAAAAGGTTCGGAGAATCTCACACAGCCTTTGCGTGAACGCATTCAAGTAACCGGCATTTTGCGTTTAGACGGTCAGCTTGATCACAGTTATGCCTTAATGCCCTTGGCGCAGGCGCAGCAACTGATGAATTATCAGGCGGATCAAGTGAGTGGCGTGGAGCTAAAAACCGCCGATCCTTTTAGTGTGCAAAACATGGATTATGCCATGTTGCAGGATTACCCGCAGATGTTGTATCTGCAAAACTGGATCAGCAAATTCGGCTATATGTACCGCGACATTCAGCTGATTCGCACGGTGATGTACATTGCCATGGTGCTGGTGATTGGTGTCGCCTGTTTTAACATCGTTTCTACTTTAATCATGGCGGTAAAAGACAAAGCCGGTGACATTGCCATCATGCGCACCCTCGGCGCGAATAATGCTTTCATTAAACGTATTTTTATTTGGTACGGCTTACAGGCAGGCATGAAAGGCTGTTTGATCGGCATTGTGTTGGGCGTCATTTTAGCGTTAAATTTAACCGCACTTATTCAAGGCTTGGAAGGTTTAATCGGCAGAAAATTATTGTCTGACGGCATTTATTTCGTGGACTTCCTGCCGACGGAGTTACATTGGCAGGATGTCTTGTTGGTGTTGATTTCTGCATTAGTACTGAGCTTATGCGCCAGCCTTTATCCGGCAAATCGTGCGGCGAAGTTACAACCGGCACAAGTGTTAAGTAGCCATTAAGAAGAAATATAATAAACTAGTTTACTAGTACAAATTATGGTGGTAGAGTGATATCACTTTTTTCGGTAAGTTTAAAATTTGTTGTATTTAAGAGAGTGAACAATGAACACAAAAAACGATATTTCCATTGAAAATGACGACACGCGTATTGGCGAAATTGAACAGGTATTACCACCGATTGCGTTGTTAGAAAAATACCCGGCAAGCAAAATTGCGGCGAAAACCGTAGAAAATGCCCGTAAAGAGGCGCATAAAATTATTCATGGCGGCGATGATCGTTTGCTTGTGATTATCGGGCCTTGCTCCATTCACGATCCGAAAGCGGCGTTAGAATACGCCCAACGTATTAAATTAATGCGTGACAAATATCAGGATACCTTACAAATCATCATGCGCGTGTATTTTGAAAAACCGCGTACCACCGTGGGTTGGAAAGGCTTAATTAATGACCCGCACTTAAACAATACCTATGCGTTAAATGACGGGTTGCGTATGGCGCGTAAATTATTGTCGGACATTAACGATTTAACCGTGCCGACCGCCGGTGAGTTTTTGGATATGATTACTCCGCAATATTTGGCGGATTTCATGAGCTGGGGCGCTATCGGGGCGAGAACCACCGAATCGCAAGTGCACCGTGAATTGGCTTCCGGTTTATCTTGTGCCGTGGGCTTTAAAAATGCGACCAACGGCGGCGTAAAAATCGCTTTAGACGCCATCGGCGCCGCTGAAGCACCGCACCATTTCCTCTCCGTGACAAAATTCGGTCATTCCGCCATTGTTTCCACCAAAGGCAACGAAGACTGCCACATTATTTTACGCGGCGGCGACAACGGTCCGAATTACAGTGAAAAAGACGTGAGCGAAGTTTGTGCGGAACTTGACAAAGCAGGCTATACACCGCATGTGATGGTGGATTTCAGCCATGCCAACAGCAGCAAACAATTCAAAAAACAATTGGATGTCAGCCATGAAGTGGCACGCCAAATCGCCTCCGGTTCCGATAAAATTTTCGGCGTGATGATTGAAAGCCACTTGGTCGAAGGTCGTCAGGATTTGGTTGAAGGCAAAGAGTTGACTTACGGGCAAAGTATCACCGACAGCTGTATCGGCTGGGAAGACAGCGAAAACGTCTTGCAGGAATTGTCCGACGCGGTGGCGGCAAGACGCAAATTAAACGGCTGATTTCTCTGTTAATCGGTTCCCGTTAAAGAAAAAGTGCGGTGGATTTTCGCAGCGAATTTCCACCGCACTTTTTTGTATTTTTAAGTTAAACCGCCCCCGGATTTGGTATATCATATAACGACTTTTTTCCATTAACCGAGGTAACGATGGCGTCTAAGAATTCACCTCCTGCAAAAGAACAAAACACCACCAATTTAAACATTCCCCCTCATTCCATCGAAGCCGAACAAGCGGTGTTGGGCAGTATTTTATTGAATAATTCTTATTGGGATGATGTGGCGGAAAATGTGGTGAAGGAGGATTTTTACCGTTTTGAACACCGCCTGATTTTTGAGGAAATGGAAAAACTCATCGCGCAACAGGCGCCGGTGGATTTAATTACTTTGGAACAGGCGCTGAAAAGTCGCGAGGTGATTGAACAGGTGGGCGGTTTTGCCTATTTGGCGGAGCTTTCCAATAACACGCCAAGTGCCGCCAATGTGGTGGCGTATGCCAATGTAGTGCGGGAAAAGGCGATCATGCGCGAATTGATTTCCGTGGGGAACAAAATTGCGCAAAACAGCTATTCGCCGAAAGGACAGGATGTTAAACATTTGTTGGACGAAGCGGAGCGCGAAGTCTTCGCCATCGCCGAAAAACGCACCTCCGGCAATGAAGGTCCGCAAAATATTATCGCCATTCTTGAAAACACCATTAGCAAAATCGAACAACTCAGCCAAACCAAAGATCATTCCGGCGTCACAGGCGTTTCCACTGGATTTAAAGATTTAGACAAGAAAACCGCCGGTTTGCAGAAATCCGATTTGATTATCGTCGCGGCGCGTCCTTCTATGGGGAAAACCACCTTTGCCATGAACCTGTGTGAAAATGCGGCGTTAGGCAGTGAAAAACCGGTGTTGGTATTTAGCCTTGAGATGCCGGCGGAGCAAATCATGATGCGTAGCCTTGCGTCACTTTCCCGCGTAGATCAAACCAAAATTCGTACCGGTCAGGGCTTGGATGATAACGACTGGGCGAAAATTTCCAGCACCATGGGCGTGCTTGCCAAAAAACCAAATTTGTTTATTGATGACTCCTCAGGTTTAACGCCGACGGAGCTACGCTCCCGCGCCAGACGGGTTTACCGAGAAAATAACGGGTTAAGTTTAATCATGGTGGATTATCTTCAATTAATGCGCGCACCGGCATTTTCCGATAACCGTACCTTGGAAATCGCGGAAATTTCCCGCTCGTTAAAAGCCTTGGCGAAAGAACTGGAAGTGCCGGTGATCGCCCTGTCACAATTAAACCGTACGTTGGAAAACCGTCAGGACAAACGCCCGGTAAACTCGGATTTACGGGAGTCCGGATCCATTGAGCAAGACGCGGATTTGATTATGTTTATTTATCGTGACGAAGTGTATAACCGCGAATCGGAAGAAAAGGGCATTGCGGAAATCATTATCGGTAAACAGCGTAACGGTCCGATCGGGCGGGTGAAGCTGGCGTTCCAAGGGCAGTTTTCCCGTTTTGATAATTTGGCGGAACATCATCATTACGATGACGAATATTAAATAACAGAAATTGTAAAGAGATAAAAAATGCACATGAAACCTGCAACAGCCAAAATCAGTTCTGTTGCTTTAAAACACAATATTCAAACCATTAAACAAAAAGCCCCGGAAAGTAAAATCATTGCGGTGGTGAAAGCCAATGCCTACGGTCACGGCGTGGTGTTTGTGTCCTCCGCCGTAGAAAGCTTGGTGGACTGCTTCGGCGTAGCGCGTTTGGAAGAGGCGTTAAAATTACGCTCCAGCGGCATCACCAAACCGATTTTGCTTTTGGAAGGTTTTTTCTCCTCAAAAGATTTGCCGATTCTGGCGGTCAACAATATTCAAACCGTGGTGCACAGCAAAGAACAGTTGGACGCGCTGGAGAAAGCGAAAACCCCGAATCCGATCAAAGTCTGGCTAAAAATTGATACCGGCATGCACCGTTTGGGTGTACATTTGGACGAAGTAGATGTCTTCTATCAAAAATTGAAATCCTTGCCTTGTGTGGATTCGAACATCGGCTTCGTCAGCCATTTCAGCCGAGCCGACGAACTGGAATGCGGTTACACGGAAAAACAATTAGCCCGCTTTTTACAGGCGACGGAAGGCAAATCCGGCGAACGTAGTATTTCCGCCTCCGGAGGCATTTTATTCTGGCAGGACGCCCATCTGGATTGGATCCGTCCGGGTATTATTATGTACGGCATTTCGCCGAACAATACCGCCGGCAAAGAATACGGCTTAATTCCGGTGATGAATCTGACTTCTTCTTTAATTGCCGTGCGTGACCATAAAAAAGACGAACCGGTGGGCTACGGCGGCGTTTGGGTGAGTGAAAAAGACACCAAAATCGGCGTGGTGGCGATCGGTTACGGCGACGGCTATCCGCGTGACGTACCGGAAGGCACACCGGTGTATCTTAACGGCCGTCGCGTGCCGATCGTAGGTAAAGTGTCTATGGATATGCTTACCGTGGATCTGGGCGCAGACAGTCAGGACAAAGTCGGCGATGAAGTGATTCTGTGGGGCAAAGAATTGCCTATTGAAGAAATCGCAGCAATTACCGGCATTATCAGTTATGAATTAATCACCAAATTAACACCGCGTGTTTTAACCGAATACATTGATTAAATTTCATCGATTAAGTTTAAGGAGAGCTTATGCAAAACATTAATCCAACCCATACCAACGCATGGAAAGCATTAACGCAACATCATGCACAACGTAAAAATGCTACGATTCAGGAATTATTTGCGCAGGAAAAAGATCGTTTTGCGCATTATTCCTTAACCTTCAACAATGAAATCCTAGTAGATTTCTCCAAAAATAATCTGACCCAAGAAACCTTGGGCTTATTGCGTCAGCTCACCGAAGAATGCGGTTTGGCTCAAGCGAAGGAAGCCATGTTCACCGGCGAAAAAATCAACCGCACGGAAAATCGTGCCGTATTACACACCGCGCTTCGTAACCGTGCCAATACGCCTGTGTTGGTGGACGGCAAAGATGTGATGCCGGAAGTGAATGCTGTGCTTGCTAAAATGAAATCCTTCTGCGAACGTGTCATTTCCGGTGAATGGAAAGGTTACACCGGCAAAGCCATTACCGATGTGATCAATATCGGTATCGGCGGTTCCGATCTGGGGCCTTACATGGTGACTGAAGCGTTGCGCCCGTATAAAAATCATTTAACCATGCACTTTGTGTCTAACGTGGACGGCACGCATATTGCGGAAACCCTGAAAAAAGTGAATCCGGAAACGACATTGGTATTGGTTGCTTCCAAAACCTTCACCACGCAAGAAACCATGACCAACGCCAATTCTGCGCGTGATTGGTTCTTAGCGACGGCAAAAGATGAAAAACATGTGGCGAAACACTTTGCGGCGCTTTCCACCAACGCCAAAGAAGTAGAAAAATTCGGCATCGACACCGACAATATGTTCGGCTTCTGGGATTGGGTCGGCGGACGTTATTCCTTATGGTCGGCTATCGGTTTATCTATCGCCCTTTCCATCGGCTTTGAAAACTTTGAGGCTTTATTGAGCGGTGCGCACGAAATGGATAAACACTTCCGCAATGCGCCGTTAGAACAAAATATCCCGACTACCCTTGCCTTAGTGGGTTTATGGAACACCAATTTCCTAGGTGCACAAACGGAAGCCATTTTACCGTACGACCAATATTTACATCGTTTCGCCGCCTATTTCCAACAAGGCAACATGGAATCCAACGGGAAATATGTGGGACGTGACGGCAAAGTTATCGACAACTATCAAACCGGCCCGATCATTTGGGGCGAGCCGGGCACCAACGGTCAGCACGCCTTCTACCAATTAATTCACCAAGGTACGACATTAATTCCTTGTGATTTCATTGCACCGGCACAAACCCATAATCCGTTGTCCGATCATCACAACAAATTACTTTCCAACTTCTTTGCACAAACGGAAGCTTTAGCGTTCGGTAAAACCAAAGAACAAGTGGAAGCGGAATTTCTGAAAGCAGGCAAAACCTTGGCGGAAGTGGAAGACATCGTGCCGTTCAAAGTGTTCACCGGTAACAAACCGACCAATTCCATTTTGTTACAAAAAATCACCCCGTTTAGCCTGGGTGCGTTGATTGCCATATATGAACACAAAATTTTCGTGCAAGGCGTGTTGTTCAACATTTACAGTTTCGACCAATGGGGTGTGGAATTAGGCAAACAACTTGCCAACCGAATCCTGCCTGAATTGGTGAACAACGATAAAATTGAAAGCCACGACAGCTCAACCAACGGCTTGATCAATCAATTCAAAGCCTGGCGTTAATTCAGTCTGATTGGCAATAAAGTGCGGTCAAAAAACGCAGAGAATTTTGACCGCACTTTTGCTTTTCTTACTGCCTGCAAAGGAATTTTATGCTAGAATTCGCGCGCTATTTTTCATTAACATCACAATAGGAAAGAACATGAAAGTTTTAGAAGGTAATATCGCCGCACCAAAAGCAAAAGTCGCCGTGGTTATCAGCCGTTTTAACAGTTTTATCAACGAAAGCCTGCTTGAAGGCGCCCTTGACGCGTTAAAACGCATCGGTCAGGTTAAAGATGACAACATCACTTTAGTACGCGTGCCGGGTGCGTATGAATTGCCTTTAGTGGCACGTCGTTTGGCGGAAAGCAAAAAATTCGATGCTATCGTTGCCTTAGGTACGGTCATTCGTGGTGGCACAGCGCATTTTGAATATGTGGCGGGCGAGGCCAGCAGCGGTTTAGGCAAAGTGGCGATGGAGTCCGAAATTCCTGTGGCATTCGGCGTATTAACCACCGAAAACATCGAACAAGCCATTGAGCGCGCAGGTACCAAAGCCGGTAATAAAGGCGCGGAAGCCGCGTTAGTCGCATTGGAAATGTACAATCTTTTAAATCAAATTCAGGCTGCGTAAATCACAATGGCTGAACAAACAAAAAAAATCTCTCCACGTCGTCGCGCCCGTGAGTGTGCCGTTCAGGCGTTGTATTCTTGGGCGGTTTCGCAAAACTCACCGGAAATCGTGGAACTCAATTTCATGACCGAGCAGGACATGAAAGGCGTGGATAAGCCTTATTTCCGCAAATTATTTCGTCAAACTGTAGAAAACGTGGATGCGGTGGAGCGCACCATGCAGGGCTATTTGGATCGAGGTTTAGATGAATTGGATCCTATCGAAAAAGCCATTTTGCGTTTGGCGGTGTATGAGCTTCAATTTGAAGCGGACGTGCCGTACAAAGTGGTCATCAATGAAGCCATTGAAGTGGCGAAAGTGTTCGGCGCGGACGAAAGCCATAAATATATCAACGGCGTATTAGACAAAATCGCACCTGTGGTGCGCGCTTAAACCACGCAGGGAGGCAGTATGTGTGAAGGTGAATTCGATATTATTCAGCGTTATTTTACTGCCTCCAAGCGCTCTCCGCGTAAAGACGTGGTGCTTTCGGTGGGCGATGATTGTGCGATTACCGAGCTTAACACCAATCAACATTTAGCCATTACCACCGACACCATGGTGGAAAACATCCATTTCCTGCCGAGCATTCGTCCCGCCGATTTAGCCTATAAAGCAGTCGCCACCAATTTGAGCGATCTCGCTTCCATGGGCGCCGAACCCGCGTGGATTTCCTTGGCGCTAACCTTGCCGAAAATCGATCATGATTGGCTGGCGGAATTCAGCGAAAGTTTCTTTGCCATTCTTGATCATTACAACGTGGATCTTATCGGCGGCGATACCACCAAAGGTCCGCTAGGATTAACCATCACTGCGCAAGGCATTATTGCGAAAAATAAAGGTTTGTGCCGTCATCAGGCAAAAGTCGGGGATTGGATTTATGTGTCCGGTACGTTGGGCGACAGCGCGGCAGGCTTATCCTTTATTCTGCAAGACAAAAGTGCGGTCAATTCTGCGCAAGAATTTTTAATCCGACGCCATTTGCGCCCGACGCCGCGTGTGTTACTCGGTTTGGAGCTTTCCGTATCCGGCTTGGCAAATGCGGCAATCGACATTTCCGACGGCTTGGTCGCCGATTTAGGGCATATTTTGGAACGCAGCCAGTGCGGCGCAATGATTGAATTAGACAAACTGCCGCTTTCCGCCGAGATCGTCAGCGAATTCGGTTTAGCGCAAGCGGAGCAGTTCGCCTTATCGGGCGGCGAAGATTATGAACTTTGCTTTACCGTGTCCGACAGCAATATTACCAAATTAGAAAAAGCCTTGGCGCATCTCGGCGTGCCTTATACCTGTATCGGACAAATTCGTCATGCGGGCAAAAAACGCATTCAATTCCAACGAAACGGACAGCCGGTAGAACTTGAGTTACCGCGCGGTTTCGATCATTTCAAATAGGTTTTAACTTATGACTGCACCACAAAATCCCCTGGAGCGGGTGAATTTGCGTAATCCTATTCATTTTCTGGCGCTCGGTTTCGGCTCCGGTTTATTGCGCCCGGCGCCCGGTACGTGGGGCAGTTTGGCGGGTGTGGTGTTAGGTGCATTGTTGTTGCCCTGGCTCGGTGCAAAAACATTTTTAATTTTGACCGCACTTTGCTTCTTCATCGGCGTTTGGTTATGCGAACGCACCAGTCACGACATGGGCGTGCACGATCACGGCAGCATCGTATGGGATGAAATCGTGGCGGTTTTCTTGGTACTGTTAGCTGTGCCGCAAATTTCATGGTTCTGGTGCGCCGTGGCTTTCGTCACTTTCCGCGTGTTTGATATTTTAAAACCTTACCCGATTCGCTATTTCGACGAAAAGCTCACCAACGGCTTCGGCATTATGGCAGATGACATTCTGGCGGCGGGGTACAGCATTCTCGTCATCTTCGCACTAGCGCATTTTATCTAGGAAACGCCATGTTAAATTTAATGTTCGTTCATTTAATGGGATTGCTTTCGCCGGGGCCGGATTTCTTTTATGTGAGCCGTGTGGCGGCAATCAGCTCGCGGCGCACGGCGGTGTATGGCGTTATCGGGATTACTCTCGGCGTGTTCATTTGGGCGACTGCCGCTGTGTTAGGGCTAGCAATTGTATTTAAAACCACGCCGGCATTGCAAGGCGTAGTGATGGCATTGGGCGGCAGCTATTTATTTTACCTCGGCGTAAAAATGGCACGGGTGAAAACCAATGCGGTGTTTGATGATGCCGACCAAACCCAGAAAAGCAATTCCAAAAATGAAATTGTCAAAGGCTTGTTGGTGAATTTATCCAACGCCAAAGTGGTAATTTATTTCAGCAGCGTGATGTCCTTTGTGTTGGTCAACATCACCGAAACGCGGCAAATTTTGACCGCACTTTTGATTATCACCGTGGAGACGTTCGTTTATTTTTACGTCATTTCCATTTTATTTTCACGCCCCATTGCCAAACGTTTTTATAGCCAATACAGCCGCTATATTGACAATGTATCGGGTGTGATCTTTATTTTATTCGGCATCTACTTAATTTATAGTGGTGCGATGAAAATGTTAGGTTAAGTTACTTTCGGGAGAAATCATATGACATTAAAAATTGCCGTCGTAGGCGCGGGCGGACGCATGGGGCGCCAATTAATACAAGCGGTACACAACGCCGAAGGCGTGGAATTGGGCGCAGCATTTGAGCGCAAAGGCTCCTCATTGGTGGGCGCAGACGCCGGCGAACTGGCGGGCATCGGCAACCTAGGCATCAAAGTCGGTGACGATTTAAATGCCGCCAAAGATCAATTCGACCTCTTAATCGACTTCACCCGTCCCGAAGGCACATTAGAACATTTGGCATTCTGTGTCGCCAATCAGAAAAAAATCGTGATCGGCACCACCGGTTTTGATGATACCGGCAAAGCGGCGATTAAGTCGGCAAGTGAAAAAATCGGCATCGTGTTCGCGTCTAACTTTAGCGTCGGCGTGAATTTAGTGTTCAAATTATTGGAAAAAGCCGCCAAAGTGATGGGCGATTATTGTGACATCGAAATCATCGAAGCGCACCATCGCCATAAAGTGGACGCACCATCCGGCACGGCACTTTCCATGGGCGAACACATTGCCAAAACCCTCGGAAGAGATTTAAAAACCCACGGCGTATTCTGCCGCGACGGCATTATCGGCGAGCGTAAACGCGATGAAATCGGTTTCTCCACCATTCGTGCTTCCGACGTAGTAGGTGAGCACAGCGTCTGGTTTGCTGACATCGGCGAACGGGTAGAAATCGCCCACAAAGCCTCCAGCCGCATGACCTTCGCCAATGGCGCCGTCCGCGCGGCTAAATGGCTTGAAGGAAAAGACAACGGCTTGTTTGATATGACGGACGTGTTGGATTTGAATAATTTGTAAGTCAAAAAACATTGTTTTTTGTGACCGCACTTTAAATACGTATTTAAAGTGCGGTCGTTTTTTTAAGTGTTTTTACAATTCAATTTCCAAATCTTCTTCCACCCGACAACAACATAATAAAATTTCATCTTTCTGTAAAAAGGCTAAAGGTGTTTCCGCGTAGGACACTTTGCCTTTTTTTATTTTTACCCGGCAGGAGCCGCAATAGCCGCTGCGGCATTGGTATTCATGGTGAATGCCGTGTTGTTCCAAGCGGTCGAGGAGTGGGATGCGGTTGTCGTGTTCGATGGTTTGTCGGTGGTGTAATAAATGGATTTTCATGATCGTTAAAATAAAAAAAGAGCAGCTAGGAGACTGCTCTAAATAGCGTTGAACGTATTGTAATTGAAATTAGATCCACACGAAATAGGCCATGCCGCCAATTATTCCGATACAGAAAAGATTCAAAATGAAGCCGACTTTTGCCATATCCAATTGTTTTACATGCCCGGTGGCGAAAACGATGGCATTCGGCGGCGTGGCGATTGGCAACATAAAGGCGCAGCTTGCCCCGCAAGCGATGATGGCGGCAAGGGCAATTGGCGGTAAGCTCAAGGTTTGCGCCACGGAAATCACAATCGGCATAATTAACGCCGCGCTGGCGGTATTGGAAGTGAATTCGGTGAGGAAAATGATGAACGCGCTGATGACGAAGCAAAGTACCCACAATGGTTTTTCATTGGTGAATTGCACGATGGTATCTGCCATGATTTTACTGGCGCCGGAATCTTTCATCACGATACTCAAGGTTAAACCGCCGCCGAATAACATCAACACGCCCCATTCCACGCGTTGTTGAATTTCTTTCCATTTCGCCACGCCGGTGACGCCGATAATGACTACCACGGTTAAGGCGATCACGCTGTCGAAGCTATCGATTTTTTTCGCCAAACCTAACATGCCGGAGAGCCATGGGTTAATCAGCGAGCTAAAGAGTAGCACCACCGCCATGCCGGCGAAGATGGCTAAGGTGATAATGTTCTTTTTGGTGAAGGTGACTTTTTCGATGGACGGCGTGAAGTCCACGGAAAAATCCGGGCGTAAAATCACCCAAAGGGCGAATAACATGGATGGCAATAAAAGCAACATGACCGGAAAACCGTAGCCCAGCCATTCGGTGAACGTCACTTGAATTTGAGAGGCTAAAATTGCATTCGGTGCGCTGCCCACTAAGGTGCCGATACCACCGATACTGGCGCAGAATGCCATGCCCAGTAAGGTGAAAGCATACAGGCGGTAATTTTTTTCTGCATTTAAGCCTTTTAACATCCCGATAGTGAGCGGCAACATCATGGCGGCGATGGCGGTGTTATTGATCCACATGGATAAGAAGGTGGTGACGCCGAACAAATAGGCTACGGAGAGTTTCAGATTGCCTTTGGCAAGGCGTACGATGTAGTTGGCAATGATTTTGTCTAACTGTTGAATTTGCAATACTGCCGCGATCACAAAGCCGCCGAAGAACATATAGATAATCGGTGTGGCAAAAGGCGCGAGGGCTTTTTGCGTATTAATGAGTCCTAAGGCAATGGCGAGAATCGGCACCATAAGCGAGGTGACGGTAATATTAAAGGCTTCCGTCAGCCACAAAATCCCGATAAAAACGAGCAACGCTAACCCTCGATTTTCTTGTGGGGAGAAGGGCAGGGTGTTGATTAGCACCAACATCAAAATAAAATCTAAGACGAGAATAATCAGGCTTTTGTATTTAGAAAAAAATGTTGCTTCAGTTTGCATAATAGACATCCTCCATAGGTGCTATTAATTATCATTCTTTAAATTATTTTGAAACAAATTTTTAACAAAATTGTGACGGCTATCAAATATATTTTGTGGAGGAGGGGGTGAGGAAAGTGTGCAATAAAAAAGTGCGGTGAATTTTTCGGGTGTTTTTAAAAACGCCGCGAAAATCCACCGCACTTTTTGGCAAAATCAACGATTACAAATCAAAATCATCGAAATCTTTGGTGTCCACTTTGGAATCGATTTGACCCACAAGATAAGAACTCACTTCCACTTCTTGCGGCGCCACCTGTACGTTGTCGGAAACCAACCAAGCGTTGATCCAAGGAATTGGGTTAGAACGCGCTTGGAACGGCAACGGCAAGCCCACCGCCTGCATACGGATATTGGTGATGTATTCCACATATTGCACCAAAATGTCTTTGTTCAAACCGATCATGGAGCCGTCTTTGAACAAATAATCCGCCCAATCCTTTTCCTGTTCCGCTGCGGCTAAGAACAAATCGTAGGCTTCCTGTTTGCATTCTTCGGCAATTTCCGCCATTTCCGGATCGTCTTGACCGGCTGCCATAATATTTAAAATATGTTGTGTGCCGGTTAAGTGCAAGGCTTCATCACGAGCGATGAATTTAATGATCTTCGCGTTACCTTCCATTAATTGACGTTCTGCGAAAGCGAATGAACAAGCGAAAGACACATAGAAACGGATCGCTTCTAAGGCATTGACGCTCATTAAGCAAAGGTAAAGTTGTTTTTTAAGATTGCGTAAAGTAACAACACATTCTTTGCCATCCACGGTGTAAGTGCCTTCGCCGTACAGGCTGTAAAGCTGGCTGTCGCGGATTAAATCGTCGTAGTAAGAAGAAATGTCGCGTGCGCGTTTGATGATTTCTTCGTTGGTTACGATGTCGTCAAACACGATGGACGGATCGTTGACTATGTTGCGAATAATGTGGGTGTAAGAACGGGAATGGATGGTTTCGGAGAATGTCCAGGTCTCGATCCAGGTTTCCAATTCCGGAATGGACACCAACGGCAACAACGCCACGTTCGGGCTTCTGCCTTGAATGGAATCCAACAGGGTTTGGTATTTTAAGTTGCTGATGAAAATATGTTTTTCATGATCAGGCAACGCTGCGTAGTCGATACGGTCTTGCGACACATCCACCTCTTCCGGACGCCAGAAGAAGGAAAGTTGTTTTTCGATGAGCTTTTCAAAAGTCTCATATTTTTGTTGATCGTAACGTGCAACGTTAACGTTCTGACCAAAGAACATCGGTTCTTTTAACTGGTCGTTTTTGTTTTGTGAGAAAGTGGTGTATGCCATTTTTATCTCCTATTTGATAATTCCAACAGCTTTGGCAAAGTTTTTTCCAAATTCAGTGAATGTTAATTGTCCTTTTGTTAATTCTAGTTTTAGGGGGGAAACTGCTGTCTTATTAGCCTCATCGATAATATTTTGTGCGTAACTATACAGTTGATCATTGGTCCAATATATTTCCATGTTGATTATAATTAGTTTCAGTCGTTCCCAATTTTCTAATTCTTTTTGGGATATATCGCTATAGGGGTTTGGAATTATGTATTTTTGGATTATTTGATAGTGTCCTTGATCATTAGTGATTAAGTTTATATTACAGATGGGAATTCCTTCTTCAGATTTCTCAAAAAGAACTTTTAATTTTTTAGCTTCTTGGTTATTTATTTGCTTAAGAATCTCCACATAAGCAGGATGGTTTATATTAGTTTTAGTAGAATCTACTGTGCTAATAAGTAAATCTTCAAACATTTGTTTTAAATCAGGTTCTTCATCTAAATAAACTAATCTTTCAGCCATATCCGCAAAAGCGGGGATTGATGAAATTTCACCAGAAAGAAAACCTTGATTTTTTAAACTTTCAATTTTCTGATTAATAGCTTGCTTGGTACTTTCAGAATGAAGAGAGAAACTTTCAACTATCTTCACCATTGCTCCTTTAGTCATTTTTATAGGTAACACTAATCCTGCATGAACCAATGTAACTAATAGATTTTTTGCTTCTGCTATTTTTTGCTTTGTATCAGCTTCATAGTTACCTGCATTTTGTAATCTGGGGTCATCACTATGCTGTAGTGCGTGTATTTCAGCAACGGTGTCAGGTTTTACTACTTCAGTTGCTGTTTTTACTATTTCTGCCGTAGTTTTTATTGATGAGATTGGTTCTGGCATATTAATTCTCCTTAACAAAAAAGTGCGGTTAAATTTAAAGAAGTTTTTAAGAATATTACCGCACTTTTATTTTATTAAATCTTACACGCCCCACCAGCGCAACCATCATCCAAATCTTCCTGGCTGTCTTCGGCGCCGTCACGGGTGTTTTGGTAGTAGAGGGTTTTTAAGCCGTATTTGTAAGCGGTTAATAAATCTTTTAACAGCACTTTCATCGGCACTTTGCCGTCTTCAAAGCGTTTCGGGTCGTAGTTGGTGTTGGCGGAGATGGCTTGGTCCACGAATTTTTGCATGATGCCGACCAAGTGCAAGTAGCCGTCGTTGCTTGGGATGTCCCAGAGTAATTCGTAGTTTTCGCCGAGGTTTTCATAATCCGGTACTACTTGTTTCAAAATGCCGTCTTTAGAGGCTTTGACGCTCACATGGCCGCGCGGCGGTTCGATGCCGTTGGTGGCGTTGGAAATCTGGGAAGATGTTTCCGACGGCATTAAGGCGGTGAGGGTGGAGTTGCGCAAGCCGAATTCTTGGATGTCGCGACGCAGGCTTTCCCAGTCGTAATGCAACGGCTCGGAAGTTAAGCTGTCGATGTCTTTTTTGTAGGTATCGATCGGCAAAATGCCTTGCGCGTAAGTGGTTTCGTTGAAGTATTCGCACGCGCCTTGTTCCTTCGCCAAATTCATGGAGGCTTTCAATAAGTAATATTGAATAGCTTCAAAGGTGCGGTGGGTTAAATCGTTGGCGCTGCCGTCGGAATAACGCACACCGTGTTTTGCAAGATAGTACGCGTAGTTAATCACGCCGATACCTAAAGAACGACGGGCAAGGGAGCTGCGTTTTGCCGCAATCACCGGGTAATCTTGGTAATCCAACAAAGCGTCTAATGCGCGCACGGCAAGATCCGCCAAATTGTCTAACTCATCCAAGTTTTCCAATTTGCCTAAGTTAAAGGCGGAAAGGGTACAAAGGGCGATTTCGCCGTTTTCATCGTGGAAATGTTGTAACGGCTTGGTCGGCAGAGCGATTTCCAAACACAGGTTGGATTGACGCACCGGTGCCACTTTCGGATCGAACGGCGAGTGGGTGTTACAGTGGTCCACGTTGTGAATGTAAATACGACCGGTGGAGGCGCGCTCCTGCATTAATAAAGAGAACAATTCCACGGCTTTCACGGTACGTTTACGGATATTCGGATCCTGTTCATATTGCACATAAAGTTGCTCGAATTTGTCTTGATCGGCAAAGAAGGCTTCATACAGTCCCGGCACATCGGACGGGCTGAACAATGTAATGTCGCCGCCTTTGATTAAGCGTTGATACATGAGTTTATTGAGCTGCACGCCGTAGTCCATGTGACGTACTCGGTTGTCTTCCACGCCACGGTTGTTTTTTAACACCAACAGGCTTTCCACTTCCAAATGCCAAATCGGGTAATACACCGTTGCCGCACCGCCGCGCACACCGCCTTGAGAGCAGGATTTTACGGCGGTTTGGAAATGTTTGTAGAACGGAATACAACCGGTATGGAAGGCTTCGCCGCCACGAATCGGGCTGCCGAGGGCGCGAATGGCGCCGGCGTTAATGCCGATACCGGCGCGTTGGGAAACGTATTTCACGATGGCGGACGCGGTCGCGTTAATGGAATCCAAACTGTCGCCGCATTCGATCAAGACGCAAGAACTGAATTGACGGGTCGGGGTGCGTACGCCTGCCATGATCGGGGTCGGCAGGGAAATTTTGAAGGTGGAGGTGGCATCGTAAAAACGGCGCACATAATCCAAACGGGTTTCCTGCGGATATTTGGAGAACAGGCTCGCCGCAACCAATAAATAGAGGAATTGCGCAGATTCGTAGATCTCACCGGTCACGCGGTTTTGCACCAAATATTTGCCTTCTAATTGCTTCACCGCCGCATAAGAGAACGTCATGTCGCGCCAGTGGTCGATAAAACCGTCCATTTCGTCCCATTCTTCGCGGGTGTAGTCATCCAACAAAGACGGATCGTATTTGCCCATGCGCACCAGTTTTTTCACATGATCGTATAAACGAGGCGGATCGAAATGCCCATAAGCCTTTTTACGCAAATGGAACACTGCAAGGCGCGCGGCAAGGTATTGATAATCCGGCGAATCTTTGCTGATCAGATCCGCTGCCGCTTTAATAATGGTTTCGTGAATGTCGGAGGTGCGAATGCCTTCGTAAAACTGAATATGCGAGCGCAATTCCACTTGCGACACGGACACATTGTCCAATCCTTCCGCCGCCCAAGTGATCACGCGGTGAATTTTATCAAGATTAATCGGTTCCAGTTTTCCGTCACGTTTGGTGACCATTAATGCCTTGTTCATGGAAGATTCCCACTCCTTAAAAAGATATGAAAAAACACAACATATAGTTGTGTCGTAAAAAATTTCGCACAAGATAATGTGTTGAAAGTGAAAATTCAAGCACTAAATTTTTCACTCGAATTATTGACATCAAATAACTGCTTATAAATTAAGAAGAATTTTAGGGAGGGCAAAAATCGCATTATTAAAATTTATGTAAAGGGATAAATTTTGTGCGAAGTGGTGATTTTGCGGATCTTTGAGAAGAGAAAAGTGCGGTCACAAAAAACGTTATTTTTTTCGACCGCACTTTCCCGAACTTATCTCTCCAACTGCACCGGCAGGAATAAACTCAACGGGCGTTGTTTGAGGATTTGCCAGACGCAACGCCAGATGTCGCACCAGCTGTCCACTTCGGTGTTAAGGGAGCGGAGGGCGAGGCGAAGGGTGAGGGAGAAGCTCACGATGAGGTTGACCAAGCCGATAAGCAAAACAAAGGCGATACTTTGTAGCAATAATGCCATGCCGAAATTGCCGCTCACGGCGATGTAACCCACGTTCGCGGAGGAGAAGGCGACGTGGCGGATGTCCAACGGCAAGCCCGTTAAATAACCCACGACGCCGGTTAAGCCGAGCAACATGCCGAAACACAGATTTCCCATGATGGAGCCGTAATTGTCGTGTATATAATCGGCGAATTTGGTGCGGCATTTTGTGCCAAGTAAACGTTTGAGTAACGGGTGTTGGCGTAAGCGCATGCGTGAGTTGAGGTAATTACTGCGATTATCAAAGAACCCGGAAATAATGCCGGAACAGAACAGCCATACGCCGGCGATGGCGGCAAACCACAAGCTGCCCGCCAGCGGATCAATGCTATGTAATTGATAGTCGATCATTTCGCGGTTCATTAACGGCGCGCCGGTTTGGCGTTCAAACAGGAACGAAATTAACGCCGCCAGGCTGATGGCGACCGCCACGTTGCCTAACACGGCGACGCTTTGTGAGCGAAATACGTCCACCAATAATTGTGCCAGTTTCATATTGAGCGCGCGCCCTTGCGGGTTGCGTTCTACCGCTTCGGCAAAACGCGCGGCGGTCATGGCGGGCTGTTTGGTGGCGACGGTGAAGTGCAACATGAATATGAGGGTAAAACCTAAGCCGTAATTCAACCCTTCCGCAATGCCTTTCCACACTTTGTCGTCAATAACGGAGCCTAAATACACCTTAAATAACGCCATCAACGCGATGAGAATGCCCCCACCGGCTGCGGAATAGAGCATGGCGAAATATTCTTTTTTATTGCGCGTGATGTAATGTTCACCGTGATCGCCGGCGTTTTGAGTGATGCTGCGGGAAACCAGTTTCGAGCTTTGTTTCCACAGGCGGGTAATACTGTGTTGATCCGCTGAAGCCGAGGCAAGGGCGCCGGTTAATAATAGAATGCGGCGCGGCAGGTAGCGGTTGGAGACAAAAATCGCCATCAGGTTTTCCAAACGATCCAAGGTTTGTTTTAGGCGTTCCAGTAAATAGGTCACATTTAACGAAGAGCCTACCGCCGTGCCCCGTTTTTGCAGACGTTCGATCAGCGCCTGACATTGTTCAAACATCACATACAGATGGCTGTCATCAAAATCCTGTTGATTGCGCCGCGCCTGTAACCAATCCACCACTTCCCGATGAAGCGCCACAAAAGGCGAGTCGGCGTTAAGCAAAGTGGGATCCATACGCATCAGTTCCGGTTCCATGTCTTCCGCCGCGATCCAAATAGAAAGCATTTCGATGGCGAACAGCCCTTCCGCCTGAAAATGATCATGTACCCGTTGTTTGTCGTTTTTATCGGCGTTGCGACTTAACAGGCTAAATAAAGCACGCCATTCTTTGAGCGGCACGGCGTTGATCCAGCGTGCATCGTTTTTGTCGCTGAAGAGCAAATAAAACACATCGCGTAGGTCGTTAATGTCTTTAAATTCAGGGTTAAAACGTTCGTATAAACGGTTCTTCATTTCACGTCCGAAACCTTCCCGCGCCAAAATGCCGCTGCTAATAAATAACGGATATAAACGCATCCCGCACAACCAACGGCACAACATGGTACTGATATTGCGCGCTAGGGTTTTATCCTGTTTTAAGCAGTGTTTAAACAAACGTAGGGCGGGCACGACTTGCTGCGGCTGACAGTGGCGCAACCAATAACAGAGCCCTTGCAGCAACGCAAAGCTGTTATTTTCGTCCGCCTGCTGTTGTAAAAATGCGGTTAAGGTGTTTTGTGTAAATGAAGTATATTTCACGCGTTTTAACCTCCTTGAGAATGGGATGAGTTATGTTAAAGCGGCGAATTATAAAGAAAATCAAGGGATAAATGCAAATTTGCACGTGAAGTGCGGTCATATTTTTTAGTGTTTTTAATTAATTATTGGTTGTACCTGTTTTTTATCCGCATAAAAATTAAACGCCATTCGTTTAGTATTTTTCATTCAATGACATATAATCCCGTGCATTCAATAAGGATCGTTAATTTAAGAGGGATTTAATATGCAAAAATGGTTTAAACGCAGTCTTGGTTTGGTTTGTCTTTCACCGTTATTTTTTGCACAGCAGGTGCAGGCGGAAGGTCGCCTCACCGTGTATTGCACGGTGCAAAATAAAGTTTGCGAAAAAGTGACGCAGGATTTCGGCGCGAAATATCATGTAGAAACGCAGTTTGTGCATGGCGGTACGGAAACCATTTTCGGCAAAATTAAAGCGGAAAAAGATAATCCGCAGGCGGATTTTTGGTACGGCGGCACGATCGAGCCGCATTTTCAGGCAGGGGAGTTAGGTTTATTGGAGGCTTACCGTTCGCCGAAACAGGTGGAAATCCTACCGCAGTTTAAGACGCTAATGGAACAAAAAGGCGAGTTCACTTCCGTGGCATATATGTTGGTGCTCGGTTTCGGCGTGAATACGCAAAAATTAGCACAATTGGGTTTGCCGACGCCGCAAACTTGGGAAGATTTACTGAAGCCGGAATATAAAGGCGAAATCCAACTGCCCGATCCGCGCGCTTCCGGTACTACTTATACGATCATGGCGACCTTAATTCAGCTTTGGGGCGAAGAAAAAGCCTTTGATTACCTGAAAAAACTCAATGAAAACGTGTCGCAATATGTGAAAAGTAATCTGGTGACGGCGAATTTATCCCGTGGCGAAACGGCAATTAGTATCGGCTTCGTCCATTCCTATGCAACGGAAAAAGAAAAAGGCGCGCCGGTGGAAACCGTGATTCCGCAAGGCAAAACGGGTTATGCCTTGGGTGGGGCGAGTATCATTAAAGGCGCACGTAATTTAGATAATGCCAAATTGTTCATGGATTATGTGTTGTCCAAAGAGGTGGAAGAAATTCCGTGGCGCGAGTTTGGCTTATACCAAATCCCGACAAATGCCAACGCCGAGGCTTCACCGAAATCGGTAGATCCGAAAAAACTACAATTATTGGATTTTGATTTTGCCAAATTCGGTTCCAGTGAAGAAGGCAAGCGTCTGATTAATAAATGGTTGGCGGAAATTAAGCTGGCGAAATAGCTTTTCCTTTTTCCCGGGGTAATAAATTACCCCGGGTTACGCATAATTCAGCTGCTTTGTGGCTGTTTCAGGTTCCTCGTTGAGGAATGATTATATTTAACTCGGACAGATCATTATCTCGGGCTAACACGCTGATTATTAATGTTAAAAAACCTTTTTCGTCACAATATCACCTGGATTTTACTTTCCTTCCTGGCATTTGCGGTATTACCCGTACGTGCCTTGGATTACGGCATTTTCGGTGCTACCCGTAGCGAATACCTCGCCGCTATGGGCTGGGCGCAGGTGAATATCAGCTGGGTTTGGTTTGCGGCATTGATGTTCTTTCCTTTTCTTTCCCGCTTTTCGTCGATAATTCAGGCAAAAATCTCGGTTTTGGCGGTGATTGTGCTTGCGGCGTTTATTTGGTTTTCTGCTGAAATATATCGCTTCCGTTTTGGTTATGCCGTGATTTTCCTTGCTTTGGCATTGGCTGCAATTTTAGCGGATGCCTTAGCCCGCCTGCGTGTTATGCAGGGCGATCGCTTTTTATTAAGCGCGGCGCTAGGATTAGCCTGCTTAGTTATCGGTTTTATTTTTTATCCGCTCGGCAAATTATTTGCTGTCTTTTTTGGTGCGGAACAAGGGGATTGGCAGGCAGTCTCTGCTTTAATGGCAAATTCCGGCTTGTGGCAGGTGGTGGGCAATTCTTTGGCGGTGTCCGCTTCCGTCGGTTTTTTCTCCGTGCTGTTCGGCTTAATTTTTGCTCTTTATACCACCCGCATTGCCAAACGCAGTTTATTTGTCAGCAAGATCTTTTCCATTCTGCCTATGGTCACACCGCCTTTTGTGGTCAGCCTCGGCGTGATGCTCATGTTCGGGCGCAATGGTTCCGTCACGCCTTTTTTAATGCAGCATTTTGGCATCACGGCAAATTGGCTTTACGGTTTCAACGGCATTTTGATTTCTCACACGCTGGCGCTCACGCCCATGGCGTTTATGCTCATTGAAGGGGCGTTAAAAGCACTGTCGCCGAAGTTGGAAGAAGCCGGCGTGATGTTAGGTGCGAATCGTTGGCAAAGTTTCCGTTTTATCGTTTTGCCGCTACTCAAACCGGCGTTAGCCAATGCCTTTCTGATTGTCATGGTGCAATCCTTGGCGGATTTCAGCACACCGTTCGTTTTGGGCGGTAATTTTGATGTGCTGGCGACGCAAATTTATTTTTATATTGTCGGCGCACAAAACGATTATTTGGCCGCCAGCACACTGGGCGTGATTTTGCTTGCCATTTCCTTGAGCATATTCTGGTTGCAATACCGTTTTATCGGCAGCCAAAACTATGTCACCGTATCCGGCAGGGCGTTTGAAGGACGGGTAACGCCGTTGGCGAAAGGCTTGCAGGCATTTGTTATCGTCATCTTTATCTTGTGGGTCGTTTTTAACGGCATATTATACGGCAGCATTTTTTACGGCAGTTTCATGCAAAATTGGGGCGTGGACAACCGATTCACTTTGCAAAATTACATCAGCTTATTTGGGCAAGGCTGGCACAATGGTGCGATTCCTTCCTTAGTGCAAACTGTCTTATTCGCCCTCATCGCCGCACCTTTTACCGCCGTCAGCGGTTTTCTGCTTGCCTATTTTTTCGCACGGCGGCATTTTTTCGGCAAAAAATACGCGGAATTTTTCACCTTATTAAGTTTCGCCGTACCTGGAACTGTGGCGGGGATTTCTTATATTCTGGCATTTAATAACGTGCCTTTATATTTAACCGGCACCGGCGCGATCATTGTGCTTTCCATGATTACGCGCAATATGCCCATCGGCTTACGCGCCGCCTTGGTAAACTTCAAACAGTTGGATCCCACTTTAGATGAGGCAGGCTATACATTGAAAGCCAATAGTTTCCAAGTGTTGCGCTTTATCATTTTGCCGTTACTCAAACCGGCGCTGTTATCCGCGTTGGTGACCAGTTTTGTACGCGCCATGACCACCATCAGCGCCATTATTTTCTTGGTCACACCAAGTATCCGCGCCGCCACATCCTATATTTTAAATCGCGTGGAAGACGGCGATTACGGGCTTGCCGTGGCTTACGGCGCAACGCTTATCGTCGTGATGATGCTAGTTATCGGCTTGTTCGGGCGTTGGGTCGGCGATCTCAATTTGCAGAGAAGACAACATGACAGAACAAATTGAATTAAAACACGTCTATAAATCCTTCGGGCAAACCCGAGTGTTACAGGATTTTAATTTGGCTTTCCAAAAGCATAAATTCACCACCTTGCTTGGCGCTTCCGGTTGTGGAAAAACCACCATTTTGCGCCTGATTGCCGGTTTGGAAGACTTGGATCAAGGGCAGATCCTGTGTGACAGACGGGATCTTGGTTTGCTTCCTCCACAACAACGAGGCGTGGGTATCGTGTTTCAGTCTTACGCCTTGTTTCCGCATTTAACCGTGGGGGAAAACGTCGCTTTCGGTTTAAAAATGCAGGAGGAAAACCCGACGAATATTGCTGCCAAAGTAAAAAATGCGTTGAAAATGGTGGAGTTGGACGGCTTTGAGCATCGCCGAATCGAACAGCTTTCCGGCGGTCAACAACAGCGGGTGGCACTTGCCCGCGCATTGGTTATCGCACCGCAGATTTTATTATTCGATGAGCCTTTAAGTAATCTGGACACCAATTTGCGTCGTACCATGCGGGAAATGATTCGCCATTTGCAGCAACAATTGAACATTACGACGTTGTATGTCACCCACGATCAAAGCGAAGCCTTTGCCATTTCTGATGATGTGGTGGTGATGAATCAGGGCAGGGTGGAACAAATCGGCAGTCCAAGCGAACTTTATCGAGCTCCAACCTCCCGCTTCACGGCGACCTTCATGGGGGATGCTGCGTTTTTCCCGGTGCAACTGAAAAATGGCAAATTATTTATGGCAGGCAACCCGCTGGAATTGACCGTTCAAGCCCCGCGAGAAGACGGCAACTATCAGCTCGGCATTCGCCCGGAAGGCGTCTTGCTCGGTTTGCAAGGTGAACCTGCCGCACAATGCCATATTCAATCGGCGGTATTCATGGGGAATTATTGGGAAATCCATGCACGATGGCAAGGCGAGCCGCTATTAATCCACTTGAACCCGAACGATTACATTCCGAACCAACCGCACTATTTCGTACAACTACGCCCCATCGGCTGGTTTTTATTGCCGACGGACGCGTAAAAGTGCGGTCAGTTTTCCCAACGTTTTTCACTTCCGAAAAACAGCAGGAAAACCGACAGCACTTTTTCCTATTCCCTCAAACATCCATAATGTGATCCCTATCACGATTCCAAGATTCTTCTGCCTATTTCATTGACAAGCCAATTCCTGCAAGCATTTAATACCTAAGTAAATTCAATAAGCCTAATGGATGGAAGTGAAAAATGGCAAAACTGGAAGTTAAAAATATCACGAAAAAATTCGGTGATTTTTATGCGGCGAACAATATTACTTTTACCGCGGAAGAAGGGGAGTTCGTTACCTTACTGGGACCGAGCGGTTGCGGCAAAACCTCGTTATTAAAATTAATCGCAGGGTTTCATATTGCGGACGAAGGGGAGATTCTCATCGGCGGTAAAAATGTCAATGATGTGCCGCCGGAAAAACGCAATACCGCCATGTGTTTCCAGTCTTACGCCCTTTTTCCCCACCTCAACGTTTCCCATAATATTTGCTACGGTTTAAAACAACGCAAAATCAATATTGAAGAACAAAAGCAGCGTTTGAATCTTGCTTTAAAACAAATGGATTTGGAGTTTCACAAATTAAAACTGCCAAGTGAACTCTCCGGCGGTCAGCAACAACGGGTGGCTTTAGCCCGTGCCATGGTGACACGCCCTGATGTGATTTTGTTTGATGAGCCGCTTTCTAATTTAGATGCGAAATTACGTGAAAGCGTACGTTTTGAAATTAAACAACTTTCCAAACAATACAATTTAACCAGCATTTATGTGACGCACGATCAAGCGGAAGCCTTGACCATGTCCGATAAAATTATCGTTCTGAATAAAGGAGCTATTGAGCAAATCGGTTCGCCGCAGGAAATTTATCACCAGCCGAAAAATCGTTTTGTGGCGGATTTTATCGGTATCGCCAATATTGCAGAGGCGCAGGTTCAATCCCTTGGCGAGAATCTTTATTCCGTCAAATCCATTTTTGGCGATTTCACGGTATTTTCGGCAAAACCGCCTGAATCGGAGCACATTTATATTTGTTTCCGCCCTGAAGATATTGAATTGCTGCCAAATACCCACAAGCAGGCAGAAAATCAGATCACTATTGATATTGCAAACACCGCATTCATGGGCAATATCACCGAAGTGCAAGGTATGGTGAAAAGAGAGGGCGAAGAGAAAAAATTGCGGTTGCAACTCACCAAATGCCCGAATTTAAGCGATAAACTCACGTTTACGGTTCCGCGTAATGCCATTAAATTCTTGGAGTCGGTAAAATGAGAAATTTGAAACATGATTTGAAGGCCTGGCTGCTTTTGTGCAGCGGCTTGGGTACGATCCTGTTTTTAATGGGATCCACGTTTTACATTGTGGTATCACAAAGCCTTGGTTTATATAGCATGGGCGGCGAAGAAAGCCAATTTAGTCTGGAATATTGGCAAGCCGTCTTAGCTAGTCCGGTCTTCCAAAAATCCTATATTTATTCCGTTAAAGTGTCACTGCTCGGCGCGATTTTCTCCATTATCGTGGCTTATCCCATTGCTATGTGGTTGCGCAAAAAATTACCGGCAAAAGTTACCATTATCACGATTTTGCGTGCGCCGATGTTAGTGCCGGGATTAGTGGCGGCATTCCTATTCGTCAATATGATTTCTTATCATGGGATCTTAAATGAAGTTTTTGTTTATTTAGGCATCTGGGATGAGCCGAAAACATTGCAAAATGACGAATTCGGTTGGGGCGTGGTGATTTTACAAACGTGGAAGAATATCCCTTTTGCACTCATTCTGATTGGCGGCGCTGTCAATTCGTTAAAAACCGATTTATTGGATGCCGCAGCAAATTTGGGTTCTACGCCGTGGCAACGATTCCGTTATGTGATCTTCCCGTTGACACTAGGCGCAGTGCAGGTTTCCTTTATTTTGATCTTTATTGGTGCGCTGGGAGACTTCGCTTTTTACAGCATTGCCGGTCCGCGTAGCACTTATTCTTTAGCGCGTTTAATGCAAATGTCCGCTTATGAATTTGAAGAATGGAATCAAAGTGCGGTCATGGCGTTGACTATTATGTTAACCTCCGCGTTCTTCACGATTTTGGTGTCTTTGCTTATTAAACCGTTGGCGGTTAAACGGGGAGAGGTCAAATGAATAGCAGTGCACAAATTACAACCAAAAACGGTCGATTAATTGCCCGTATTTCCCTTATCTTTTTTATTCTCGCTAATTTTATCTGGCTATTTTTGCCGTTTTTAATGGCAGGGTTATGGTCGTTGGTTGATCCGGCAAAACCTTGGAGTTATCCGGATATTTTCCCGCAATCCTTATCCTTCGAGCGCTGGAAAATTGTGTGGGAAACCACATCGCTTTCAGAAGCGATGTTCAATAGTTATACCATCGCACCAACGGTTTCCCTGATTACGATTCTGCTTTCATTGCCGACGGCTTACGCTTTCGGGCGCATGGAGTTCCGTGGTAAAAAATTGGCGGAATTGCTGACGCTGATTCCATTGGTGATTCCGGGCATGATTATCGCCTTGTTTTTCAGCCGTATGTTGTTGGATTTGAATATTAATAACCCGTTTATCGGCATCGTTATTGGTCACGTGGTTTTAACACTGCCTTATGCTATTCGGATTTTGTCTGCTGGCTTTTCTTCCGTGCCACAGGATTTAATTGAAGCCAGTCGGGATCTCGGTGCGTCGAAGTTTACCGTGTTTAAAGATGTGTATATGCCGATGTTAAAACCGAGTTTTTTGGCATCCATTATTTTCTGCTTGGTGAAAAGTATCGAGGAATTTGCCATTTCATTCGTGATCGGTTCGCCGGATTTCATCACCGTGCCAACCATTTTATATTCCTTCCTCGGCTATTCCTTCATCCGACCGAACGCCGCCGTGGTATCCATTATTTTATTGGTGCCGAATATTATTTTAATGATGATTATCGAAAAATTGCTCAAAGGTAATTATCTCTCTCAATCCACAGGAAAAGCATAATTTTAATAAGGAGAATCTTATGCAAAAAAATATTCGTAAATTTGTTTCTATCGGCTTAACCGCCGCTGCATTAGCCGTTGCCAATTTTGCCGTTGCCGCAACGGATTTGAGCGGAAAATCTTGGTCTGAAATTGAAAGTCTGGCGAAAAAAGAAGGCAAAGTCACGGTGAGTGTGTGGTACTTGCAACCCCAATTTCGTAACTTCGTCAAAGCGTTTGAAACACAGTATGGTATCAAAGTGAAAGTGCCGGAAGGCACCATGGACGGCAATATCAATAAATTGATCGCCGAGAAAAACCTGGAAACCGGCAAGATGGATGTGGTGGTACTCAATGCGGATCGTCTGAGCAATGTAGCAAAAAATGATACGCTCACCAAACTGACTCAGTTGCCGAATTTCGATAAATTAAATCATCATTTGCAAGGCGTGGAATTGGGTGATGTGGCGGTGGGTTATTGGGGAAACCAAACCGGTTTGGCGTATGACCCGTTGCGCATTAAAGAAGAGGAATTACCGCAGTCTTGGCAGGATATGGAAAATTATATCGATAAAAACCCGAAAAAATTCGGCTATTCCGACCCGAACGGTGGCAGCTCCGGTAATGCCTTTATTCAGCGTGCTTTAGTGTATATCAACGGCGACTATGATTACCGCACCGATAAAATTGATGAAGCGCAAATTGCCAATTGGAAGAAAACTTGGGATTGGTTCAGCAGCAAAAAGGATTCTCTTATTCGCACTGCTTCCAATGCAGACAGCTTAACCCGTTTAAACGATGGTGAATTGGTGATTGTCTCCGCTTGGCAGGATCACTTATTCAGTCTGCAAAAACAAGGCGCAATCACTGACCGTTTAAAATTCTATATTCCAAAATTCGGTATGCCGGGCGGCGGTAATGTGATGACTATCGCGAAAAACGCCCCGAATCCTGCTGCATCTTTAGTGTTTGTACACTGGATTACGTCGCCTGACGTGCAACAAAAATTGAGTGAAGAATTTGGCGTTCGTCCGCTGGACAGCCAGTCCGGTTTAAAAGACACCATTTTCTTCTCTGCGCCGTGGCGTAAAGCCGAGATGGAATCTTTCACAAAAGAGGTCATTTCCCGTTAATTGAGTCGAAAATGTTACTGAAACGTCGGCGTGTGTTTTAGTTACCATACGCCTTTAAATCTAAAAAGTGCGGTCAATTTTCCCAACGTTTTTCACTTCCAAAAAACAGCAGGAAAACCGACCGCACTTTTTTAGTTTATTCCTTCCAAATAATATGATATTGCCGATCTTCTTCACGGTGGGAGATAAGGAATTTGGCGAAGATGTCGTCCATTTCGTCCTGCTCGTTGACCAGCCCGATCCAGACTTCCGCGTATTCTTGCGGGTCAATGAGCACGCCGATTTCTTCTTCCCAGTTATCGGCGGTTTCGACGAATTCCACGGCGCCGCGTTCTTCAAATTGCAGATTGAACAGCAAAATATCTGCCGGGTCGAGGTTTTCCGGTGCCATTTCCAGAAAAATGTCGTAGGCAATGTCAATGGCTTTGTCGGGATCAAGTTTGGTGAGTTCTGTCATTTGGGTTTCCGTTGAGTTAAATTCGGGGCACATCATAGCATAAGCCAATAAAAAGTGCGGTCGAAAAAAATGATGTTTTTTCTACGTTATTGGTTAAATCGGAAATCGCTTTGCCCCCCTCAGCCTTTGGCAGCTCCCCCCGTAAACGGGCGGGAGCAAAGAAAGAACTAGCCCGTATTACGCATACCTGCCGCGATACCGGTGATGGTGATCATCAGCGCCTGTTCCACATCCGGATTCGGGTTATCCGGCTGGGCGCGCAGGCGGCGTAACAGTTCCACCTGCAACAGGTTGAGCGGGTCGGTGTAAACGTTACGCAGGGCGATGGATTCGGCGATCCAAGGCAGGTTGGACATCAGCTGATCTTTGTGCGACAACGACAGAATGGTTTGAATGTCTTCCTGTAATTGTTCGCGCAGGGATTGCCCCAAATACCACAATTCCGGTTTCACCAAATTGCGATCATAATGTTCCGACAACCACATATCGGTTTTACTGAATACCATTTCCAGCATTCCGATGCGAGTGGAAAAGAACGGCCAGGTTTGGCACATTTCCTCAATCAGTTCGTACCGCCCGTTTTCAATGGCAAGGCGCACTGCCGCGCCTGCACCAAGCCAGCTTGGCAACATGAGGCGGTTTTGCATCCAAGCGAAGATCCATGGAATCGCACGCAAACTTTCTACGCCGCCGTTCGGATTACGTTTTGCCGGGCGGGAGCCGAGAGGCAGTTTTGCCAGTTCCTGTTCCGGCGTGGCGGAGCGGAAGTACGGCACGAAATCTTTGTCACCACGCACCACCGCGCGATAAATATCACAGGAGGCGTCGGAAAGTTCGTCCATCACCGTGCGCCATTGCGCTTTCGGTTCCGGCGGCGGTAACAGGTTGGCTTCAAGTACGGCGCTGGCGTATAAATCCAGACTTTCGACGGCAATTGCCGGCAAGCCGAGTTTGAAGCGGATCATTTCGCCTTGTTCGGTCACGCGCAATCCGTTTTTTAATGAGCGCGGCGGTTGGGAAAGCAATGCGGCATGAGCCGGTGCGCCGCCGCGCCCTGTGGTGCCACCTCTGCCGTGGAATAAGGTGAGTTCGATATTCAGTTCTTCACATAAATTAACGAGGGCTTCCTGCGCGCGATATTGCGCCCATGATGCCGCCATCATGCCCGCGTCTTTGGCGGAATCGGAGTAGCCGATCATCACCATTTGCTTGTTATTAATTACGCCGCGATACCAACCGATGCCGAATAATTCGCGCATGACTTGCTCGCTGGCGTCCAAGTCGTCTAAGGTTTCAAATAACGGCACCACCGGCAGGTGATAGGCAACACCCGCTTCTTTTAGTAATAAATGCACAGCAAGTACATCCGAAGTGGTGCGCGCCATGGAGATGATGTAGCAGGAAATTACGCCTTGCGGCTGTTCGGCGATAACTTTACAGGTGTCCAGAATTTCTTGCGTTTCCGCCGATGGCGTCCAATCACGTGGAATTAACGGGCGGCGGGAGCTGAGTTCGCGGATTAAAAATGCCTGTTTATCCGCTTCCGTCCATTGGGCATAATCGCCCAACCCGATGTAACGGGTGATTTCACCGAGTGCATCCGTATGGCGGGTGCTTTCCTGACGAATATCCAGCCGCGATAAGGTGACGCCGAAACAACGAATGCGGCGCAGGCAATCCAACAACAAGCCGTTGGCGATAATGCGCATGCCGCATGCCATCAGGGATTGATAGCAATCGTATAACGGCTCCCAAAGCTGTTCGTTGCGGGTGATGATGTCTTCTTCCGAAGCACGCGGAATACGGTTTGCCAGTAAATCGTCGTAGTAGGCGAGGGTAGCGGAAAGTTTGCTACGCAGTTGTTTCGCCACCATACGATACGGCTCCGGATAGTCGCCGTATTTGGCGCGGAATTCCTCGGTGCATTGGCGAACGGAAAGTTCATCCACCAAAATCTGAATGTCTTTTAAGAACAAATCCGCCGCTTTCCAGCGTGCCAGTTGCAGCACTTGGCGGGTGACATTGGCGGTCACGAACGGGTTGCCGTCACGGTCACCGCCCATCCAGGAGGAAAATTGAATCGGCGCCAGTTCTACCGGTAAAGAAAAACCTAAAAATTTGACCGCACTTTCATTGAGTTGACGTAAAAATTCCGGTACGGCTTGCCATAAACTGTTTTCGATTACCGCAAAGCCCCATTTGGCTTCTTCAAACGGCGTCGGGCGTTGGGTGCGAATTTCATTGGTGTGCCAAGCTTCGGCAATGAGTTGCAGCAAGCGGCGTTCAATGGTTTTGCGTTCTTTTTCGATTAAATCGGAATGTTCCAGCTTGCTTAAACATTTGTTGATTTCCACGTTTTTATGCACCAATGAACGGCGGGTGACTTCCGTCGGGTGAGCGGTCAACACTAATTCAATAAGCAGTTTTTCAACGGTTTTGATCGCGTCTTCTTTACTGATATTCTGGCCTTGCAAACGTTTGAAAAAAGCCTCGGTAGAGCGATTAGAAGATACTTCGTCGTTATGGTGGCGGGAAATGGTTTGATATTGTTCCGCGATATTAGTGAGGTTTAGAAATTGGCTGAAAGCACGCGCCACGGGAATAATATTGTCATCGGAAATGGTGGCGAGGGTTTTCAGTAACCGGTTGCGGGCTTCATCGTCACCGCTGCGTGAATTGCGTGATAATACGCGAATATTTTCAATGAGTTCCAGAATATCATCGCCCTGCGCATCACAGATGGTTTCGCCGAGAAAGCGCCCTAACATATTGATGTTTTGCCGCATTTGAGTGTATTGCTGAATCATAATCACCTCACTAAGTTGAATGTTTAAATACCTTGAATAGGGTAGATATAAACAAAATTTTGGCGAAAGATCAACCTGAATTAATTTATTTAATTAAATAAATATGAAATTTAATAAATTATTTCTAATAAAGTGCGATTATTTTTAGATATGTTTTTAAATGTTATGAGAATGTTTAATGATTATTAAAAATTAAGATTGATGTAAGGAGGGATGAAATAAGCTATCTTAGGCTATAAGCATGCATTATTTTATGAGAACCATTCTATTGGTTAATAAAAAAGGGCGGATATGAAATCCGCTCCTTACGATAAAATATGCTTAAAAACGACCGCACTTTTTCGTGGGTTAGTTCAAGTAATTAAATACCTTAATCACTTTCGTTACACCGGCGACATTACGAGCGATTTCTGCAGCAGCATTGGCTTGATCTTGGGTGACGTTGCCCATCAGGAACACTTCGTTGTTTTCGGTGATCACTTTGATGTCACTGGTTTTCACTTTGGAATCAATCAACATTTTGGATTTGATTTGGCTGGTGATCCAGCTGTCTTTGCTGATTTGAGTGAAATCCACTTTCGGTCCGACGCGCACTTCGTTGTACACGTCGTTTACGTTTTGTACGCCTTTTGCCAGATTGCTTGCGACTTCGCGCAAACTTTCGTTTGGTACTTGACCGGTTAATAGGATACGACCGCTGTAAGAAGTGACGCCGATACGCGCTTCGGATTTAATTTGTTGGTCTTTTTTGATTGCGGAAGCCACGCGGGTTTCCAGGGTTTCATCGTCGATTTGCGTGCCGACGGTTCTTGGGTCGGTTGCGACTTTGGTTGCACCGGCAACAGCTGCGCCTCCGATGGCGGCGGCAACGCAACCTTGTAATAACATAGCGCTACCGAAAACGAATACCAGTTTTTTTAATGGACTTGTTAACATGGTTATCTCCTTTATGTTTAACAACCGGGCGTAGTGTGGCTTGAAACGTCCGATTTTGTCAAGTTATGAATGTGAAAATAATTGAAAATCAATGAGTTCGCACATACTGTTAATGATGAACAGATGGTTCTCCAGTATGCGACTTTCCTTGCCGCTCGGCACGGCGATGTGTAAATCTTTTTCCGTTAGAATCCCCTGAATATGATCGTTACTGTTACCCGTTAAGACAATAACATTGATCTCTTTGTTCACGGCATGTGTAATCGTATTCAACACATGATTTTCATTTCCCAACGGGGCAAACGCCACCAAAATATCGCCTTGTTGTGCAACGGCGTTGAATTGGTGCTGGTAAAGTTTCTCTAAAGTATTGTCGGAAACGAAAGTAGAACCGACCGCACTATCCAAACTTAAGAGCACGGAAGGGAAGCTCGGGCGTTTGAGTTCATAACGATTGAGCAAATTCGCCACGAGGCATTGCGCGTTAATGTAAGAGCGTCCGTCGCCGCAGACAATCACTTTATTACCGCGCAACAGGCAGGCAATCAGATGTTGTGTCGCGTCGAGAATTTGTGTGCTGAGCAGGCTTTTGGAATAAATATGAGTTTTGATATTTTCCTCATATAAATCATTGAGTTTGTTTTGCATAATGAAAATTAATCAAGAAAGTTGGGGAGCCATTGAATATCTTGTTCGGTTTTTCCAAAAGCGACCAAGTCGAAGCGACAATCCGTGTCTTCTAAGCTTTGTTCCCGTTGTGCTAACCAAAGTGTCGCCGCATTCAGCCAGCGTTGCTGTTTTTGCCAATCGACGCTTTCCACCGCCGAGCCGAAATGATCGTTTTTCCGTTGACGCACTTCCACAAACACGATGGTTTCCTGATCTAACATAATCAGATCCAATTCACCGCATTTGAAATTTTGGTTGGCAGCAAGAAATTTCATGCCTTTAGATTCTAAAAAGAGGCGAGCTTTGTGTTCAAATCTCGCCCCTTGTTGACGTTTTAGGGAAAACATTGTTCGGTTAATTCAATACCTGAATACCGCCGTTTTGGTACTGGAACCAAGTCATATCGCGTTCGATATTACAGTTCGGACCGGCGCTCAATTTACCGGTTAAACCGTCGATGTTATAACCCGGTACTTGACGGAGTTCATTGAAATGATTGATTAATAACCAAGAGTCGGCACCCATGGCGTATAAACGCATGAGGGAATAATCGTTGTTGGTTGCGGTCGCCACTTTTTGATATTGAGCGGAATCCGTATCTTTAAAGAACGGAATATCGCTGAATTGCAATCCGTTCATTAATAAACGATATTCAGGACCGTTATTGAAGGAGTTGCTGCGTGAGCTGGCGTACAATTTAATGTTGCTGCCGCTGTTATCGATGACGCTTTTCAAATCGGAAAGTTCTTCGCTTTTCGCCACGATATAAAGCCCTTGTGTGCTTTGTCCTTGCAAGGCTACGCCCACATCACCCGCTTGGTTGTAGTATTTGATATTCGCATCGGTGCCTGACAATTGCTGCCAACGTACGTTAAACGCAGTGGCGGTACGTTGTCCTAAATCGTTTTGCGGTACGGCGACCATCGGCTCACGAATGCCGTCACGCCACATTTTGTTGGCAGCGGATTCCGCTTCGTCTTCAGGCGATAAACCGTAGTAACACACCTGACCGATAGCACGGGCGTTCGGGGTGGAGTTTAAGGCAAGTACATCTAAGCCCTGAATCGCGGACGGATTGTTTAAAATGATGTCCACGTTTTGTTTCAATAACGGACCGATCAGGGCGCGCACACCGGCTTGTCTCGCTTGCTCAATGATTTCATTCATCGGCGTTGCCACAGTGTCGTACACCTGCACTTGAATGGTGGTGTCTTCGCCTTTTGCCGCATCAAAACCGGATTTAATGGTATTACCCAACACCTGACCGTTACCGCTCAATGGTAAAAGTAAACCGATTTGCGAAAGGGCGGTTTGTTGGAAATTAAACAAACCCTGTAACTCGGTTGGGAATAAATACGCGGCGGAGTGGTTCGGATAAGAGGCTTTCCAGCTTTGTAACGCTTGGCTTAACTGGGTCGGTTGATTTAGGTTATCGTTATAGGCGCGGGATAATGCCAGCCAACCGGCTAATGCCAAATTGCCTTCGTCGGAGGTATTGCTGATTAAACCGCGATTGGCACGACGCAATAACGCCCAAGTGCGGTCATTATTTTCTTGTTTTCTTTGCACGTCGGTCATCACCTGATCCATTTCAATACGTGCTTTCACCGCATCAATAATGGCATTTTGATTTTCTGCCACACGTGCTTTTACCGCATAATAACGACCGACTTGGGATGAACTTAATTGAGTTAAATCAATGCGTTTCAGTAAATTTTCGGCTTCATTATTTTGACCTTTCACTGCTGCAATATTGGCGTCAATCAAGGTTTTATCCAATAATTGTTCCGGATTTAATTCGGTTAATTCATTTAATAACGACTGCGCTTGCGCCACTTTATTTTCGGCAACTAAAACGCGCGCGGCTAAAAGTTTATAAGTTTGCTGATCTTCAAGCTCTTGCATTTGTCCGATTTTGTTCATGTAAAATTCGGAGCTGGCGTTGGCGTCTTTTTTTAGTTCGCCGGTGAAGCTGCTGCCGAAGAAATTGGTCGTACAGCCGGCTAAAAAAAGCGTGAATAAAAAGGGCATTAATCGATTTTTTAAATTAATGCGTTGTAATAGAATAGACATAATTACTCCATTGGTTTAAACAATCGGAGCGATCTTACTTATCTCACCCACTAAAAGCAAATAAAAGAAGCATTAAATGAGCAATTCAAAAGGAATTTTATATATCGTCGCCACCCCCATCGGTAATTTGCAGGACATCACCCAACGGGCTCTGGACACCTTTCAAAAAGTCGATTTAATCGCAGCGGAAGACACCCGCCACAGCGGCTTATTATTAAGCCATTACGGCATTAAAAAGCCGTTTTTTGCGTTACATGATCATAACGAACAACAAAAAGCGGGCACCTTGGTGGAGAAGTTATTGCAGGGCATCAATATCGCCTTAATTTCCGACGCGGGCACGCCGCTTATTAGCGATCCGGGTTTTCATTTAGTGCGTCAATGCCGTCAGGCGGGTATTCAAGTCGTACCCTTGCCCGGGGCTTGTGCGGCGATTACCGCCTTATGCGCATCCGGCATCGCTTCCGATCGTTTTTGTTTCGAGGGATTTTTACCGGCAAAAAGCAAAGCGCGATTAGATAAACTGAAAAACGTTGCCGAAGAAGACCGCACTTTAATCTTCTATGAATCTACCCACCGCATTCTAGACAGCCTTGTGGATATGCAAACCGTATTTGGAAAGGCGCGCTATGTGGTGTTAGCACGCGAAATCACCAAAACCTGGGAAACCATTCATGGCGATCATTTGGCGGATTTACTGGCTTGGCTACAAGAAGACCCAAATCGCACTAAGGGTGAAATGGTGCTTATCGTAGAAGGCAAATCGCAAGAAGAAAATAGCGAGGAAATTTCTCCGCAAGCCATCAAAGCCCTTGAACTCATCGGTCGCGAATTGCCGTTAAAAAAAGCCGCAGCAATCGTGGCGGAGCTTTACGGTTATAAGAAAAATCAGTTGTATCAGTTCGGATTGGAATTTTTGAGTTAAAAGAGCGGTCGGTTTCTAAGATGTTTTTTAACATGAGAATATTGATAGTGGAACGAAATTCCCCTCTTTTGTAAAGAGGGGGAGTTCGTAAAGAGGCGCGTTGGGCTAAATTAAATCGTTATTCTTCCTCCCACGCCAAGGCACGCTGAACCGCCTTTTTCCAGCCTTGATAAAGTGCGGTGCGTTTTTCCGGTGTTTCTTGCGGTTCAAATGTGCGTTCAACCATGGCTTTGCCGCGCAGTTCTTCCAAATCTTTCCAGAATCCCACAGCAAGCCCGGCAAGATAGGCGGCGCCTAGCGCAGTCACTTCGCGAATTTTCGGGCGTTCCACTTTCACATTTAAAATATCCGCCTGGAATTGCATTAAGAAATTATTGGCGACCGCGCCGCCATCCACGCGTAGCGCGGCAAGTTTTTCGCCGCTGTCCGATTGCATCGCATCCAACACCTCACGGGTTTGGTAGGCAATGGCCTCCAGTGTGGCGCGAACGATATGGTTGCGATTGGCGCCACGGGATAAGCCGACAATCGCACCGCGTGCGTACGGATCCCAATAGGGTGCGCCCAAGCCGGTGAAGGCGGGAACCACATAAACGCCGTTGGTATCTTTGACTTTGGTGGCAAAATATTCGGAGTCGGCGCTGTCATGAATAAGGCGTAATTCGTCGCGTAGCCATTGAATGGACGCGCCGCCCATAAAAATGGATCCTTCCAAGGCATAGCAAGGTTTGCCTTTCGCATTGCAGGCGATGGTGGTGATCAATCCGTTCTTAGATTCGACCGCACTTTCGCCCGTATTCATCAACATGAAACAACCCGTACCGTAAGTGTTTTTCGCCATACCGGATTCTACGCATAAATGCCCGTACAGTGCCGCTTGTTGGTCGCCGGCGATGCCTGCCACCGGAATCCGCACGCCGCCTTTACCGCCGATATTGGTTTGTCCGTACACTTCGGAAGAATTACACACTTTCGGCAACATGGCTTTCGGAATATCCAATAGCTCAAGCATTTTGTCATCCCATTGTTTAGTGTGAATATTGAACAACATGGTGCGGGAGGCGTTGGTGTAGTCGGTGACATGAGAGCGTCCTTGGGTGAGCTTCCAAACCAGCCAGGTATCTACTGTACCGAACAATAATTCGCCTTTTTCTGCACGGGCTCTGGCACCTTCTACATGATCCAGAATCCACTTGATTTTCGTGCCGGAAAAATAGGGATCCACCACCAGCCCTGTTGTTTTACGGATATAGCTTTCATGCCCGTCAGCTTTGAGTTGGTGACAAATATCCGCAGTCCGGCGGCATTGCCACACAATGGCGTTGTAAATCGGTTTACCGCTGTCTTTTTCCCAAACGATGGTGGTTTCCCGTTGGTTGGTGATACCGATGGCGGCAATTTTGTCGGAAGTAATCCCTGCTTTGGCAACCACTTCATTTAAGGTTGAGCTTTGGGTCGCCCAGATTTCCATTGGATTATGTTCAACCCAGCCCGCTTGCGGATAAATTTGGGTAAATTCACGTTGCGCCACTTCCACGATATTCGCGTTTTTATCTAATAACACTGCACGGGAACTGGTAGTGCCTTGGTCGAGGGCGATGATGTATTCTTGAGTCATGTTTGTTTCCTTAAATATTTTCTGTCTCCCGAATGATTCGGACCGAAAGTATTAGGTGGGATAAAACATTTCGTTTTATAACAAAATGGAATGCCAAATTAATGAATAAATTTTCGCCGGGCAAACGGAAATATTCGAATTTGTGAATAGGATCACAGAATATTTAATCGTTTTAGCAAACGTTTGCTTATGATGGAAAATTAAGCGTGATCTTGATCACAATATTTAAAAATCTTTTGTTCTTTTATTTCCTTTGTTTTCGTTTGCTGTGTTAAAATGCGCATAAACGAACATTTAGTTTTAAAAACAACCAAATTTACATCAATCTTCGAGGTGGAAAATGCAAAGAAATACACAGCTTGAAAAAGTGAAAAATACGGAGCAATGGGATTTTATCGTGATCGGTGGCGGCGCCAGCGGTTTGGGTATTGCCTTAGATGCGGCATCGCGCGGCTATAAAACATTGTTATTGGAAGGGTATGACTTTGCAAAAGGGACATCCAGCCGTAGTACCAAATTAGTGCACGGCGGTGTGCGTTATTTGGCGGCAGGCGATGTGGCGTTGGTAAGAGAAGCATTGCGCGAACGCGGTCGTTTGGCGAAAAATGCGTCTCACCTGTTTAAAAATCAAAACTTTATTATTCCTAACTACAACTTTATCGACAGCGTGAAATACCGAATCGGTTTAGGATTGTATGATTATTTATCCGGTGATTTAAGTTTGGGTAAAACTATTGCCATTAATAAAGACACCACCATGCAACGTTTGCCGACTTTAAACGGTGCGGATTTAAAAAACGGCGTGGTGTATAAAGACGGTCAGTTTGATGATTCCCGCTTAGCGGTGAATATTGCGCAAACCGTTGTGGAACAAGGCGGTACGGTGCTCAATTATGCGAAAGTCACCGAATTGTTGAAAGATGCGCAAGGTAAAATCAACGGTGTGAAATTTACCGATGAATTAAGCAGCGAGCAATACAGCGTGCATGGCACTGCCGTGATTAATGCTACCGGTGTGTTCATGAATGAGGTGCTATCTATGGATCACGGCACCGATAAAAAATTCGTGGTGCCAAGCCAAGGCGTGCATTTGGTGTTGGATAAATCTTTCCTGCCAAGCGACGATGCGTTAATGATTCCAAAAACATCCGACGGTCGCGTGTTATTTGCCGTGCCGTGGCACGACAGATTAGTGGTGGGTACAACGGATACTTTAGTGAAAGAGCCTTCTTATGAACCGGTTGCGTTAGAGCAGGAAATTCAATTTATTTTGGATACGGCGGGTCAATACTTAACGAAAAAACCGACGCGCGATGATGTGTTGAGTATTTTCGCCGGTCTTCGTCCGTTAGCAGCGCCTGAAAAAGAGGGGCAAAGTACCAAAGAGGTGTCTCGCAGCCATAAAGTCGTGGTGAGCGACAGCGGTTTGGTTACTATCACCGGCGGTAAATGGACGACTTATCGTCAAATGTCCGAAGATACTGTGGATGAGGCTTTGAAAGTCCATCCGCAACTGGTGAAAAAAGCCTGTGTCACCACCAATTTGGCGATTCACGGTAAAATCCCGGCGGAGCAGGTGGATTTGAAAAATCACTTATACATTTATGGCGCCGACATTCCGGCAATTAAAGCCTTAGAAGCGGAAAATCCGGCAATGGCGGAAAAAATCCATCCACGTCATCCGAATACCGTTGCCGAAGTGGTGTGGGCGGTACGTGAAGAAATGGCGCAATCCGTGGAAGATGTGCTTGCCCGTCGTGTGCGTTTGTTGTTCCTTGACGCCCGAGCAGCCATTGACAGCGCGGCGAAAGTGGCAAACGTGATGGCAAAAGAATTAGGCAAAGATGCGCCATGGGAAAAAGAGCAAACAGAAAAATTCTTAGAAATTGCCAAACATTATTTGTTGGTGGATTACGCCCCGCAAAACTAATTCACAGGCTCTCCTGAAATGAAAAGGCAACCTTTCGTGTTGCTTTTTCTTTTTAATAAAGTGCGGTCGAAAAAATACATAAATTTTCGACCGCACTTTTTTTGCTTTAGCCTAACGGTAATGAGGTATTTTCCGTTTTTTACAAATCTACGCTAAATAAAATAATAAATGAGTGTTAAAATATTGTTAAACAAATTTTGCAATTTTTATTATTTAAATTTAGAGGTAGTTATGAAAAACATCGTCATTGTCGGTGGTGGAGCCGGCGGGCTGGAGCTTGCCACCCACTTAGGCAACAAACTTGGGCGTAAAAAACGCGCTAATGTAACTTTAATTGACCGCAACCAAACCCATCTGTGGAAGCCGTTGTTGCATGAATTGGCAACGGGGGCGCTGGATGACGGCGTGGAAGCCCTGAGTTATCGTGCTCATGCCCATAACCATCATTTCAGCTTTGAGCAAGGTTCCATGGTCGGCTTAAATCGTCAACATAAATATGTGGAACTTGCCCCGGTTTATGGTGAAGACGGCGATATGATCGTGGTTTCCCGCCGTATTCCTTATGATTATCTGGTGATTGCCATCGGCAGCAAATCGAATGATTTTAATACCAAAGGCGTGGCGGAGAACTGTATCTTTTTAGATAACCCGTCGCAAGCCATGCGTTTCCAACATAAAATGTTGGAGCTGTTCCTAAAATTCCGCGAAAACCAAGCTTTAGATGACATCGGTGAGGAGGAAAGCAAGCAGCAGTTAGTGGAAGACGGACATATTAACATTGCTATCGTCGGCGCCGGCGCGACAGGCGTGGAGCTTTCCGCCGAGCTTTATAATGCGGCGGAACATTTATCCTCTTACGGTTACGGTCAAATTGACAGTAGCCGTTTAAAAGTCACTTTGGTAGAAGCCGGTCCGCGTATTTTACCTGCATTGCCGGAGCGCATTTCCAATGACGCCACGGAAGAACTTCGCAAACTTGGCGTGGATGTGAAAACCAACACCATGATTATTGAAGCGGACAAAAAACAGCTTGTTACAAAAGACGGTCAGTCTATTCCGGCAGATTTAATCGTATGGTCGGCGGGTATTCGGACTTCGGGTATTACGAAAAGTTTTGATGGTTTGGAAATCAATCGAATCAATCAATTAACGGTGAAGAAAACCCTACAAACCACAAATGACGACAGTATTTTTGCCATGGGCGATTGCTGTTTCTTAATGCAGGATGACGGCAAACCTGTACCGCCGAAAGCACAAGCGGCACACCAAATGGCAAGCCTGTGTGCGAAAAATATCATTGCGCTGTTTGATAATAAGCCATTGAAAGACTTTAAATATAACGATAAAGGCTCCTTAGTGTCCTTATCGGAATTTACTGCTTTCGGCGCCTTAGGTGGCAAGATTACCGGCGGATCATCTATGACCATTGAAGGCAAAATTGCGCAATGGATGTATGTTTCCCTTTATCGCATGCACCAAGCGGCATTACACGGTTGCTTTAAAACCGGTTTAATTATTGTGGTCGGGCATTTGAATCGTTACCTGCGCCCGTCGTTAAAATTGCATTAATAAAACGTTGGGAAAAAGCACCGCACTTTTATCGGTATTTTAGGCATGAAAAAAAGCACCCTTAAGGTGCTTTTTTTGTCTCTGTTGAGATTAAAGTGCGGTCAGAATTTTATCAATTTCCGCTTTTGCCTGCGCTTGGGCTTTTTCAACCGCTTCCGGACCGAAACCGATACCTTCTGCGTAAATAAATTGTACGTCGGTAATACCCACAAAACCTAAAATGGCTTTCAAGTAGGCGGTGACAATATCGGACGGTTGGTTTTGGTGGAATCCGCCGAATGCGGCAAGCACAATGGCTTTTTTTCCTTTTAATAAACCTTCAGGGCCTTTTTCGGTGTATTGAAACGTCACACGCGGGCGGGCAATAAAGTCAAAATAACTTTTTAACTGTGTCGGGATATTAAAGTTATACATCGGCGCGTTAATAATCACGGTGTCTGCGTTTTTAATTTCCGCCACTAATTCATCTGATAATGCTAATAGCGCATTTTCTTCTGCCGTGCTCGGTTGACCACGCACCGCTGTAGCGGCAGTCGCATCAAAATGAGGGAGTTGATTTAGTGCAAGATCACGCACGATAACATTTTTATTTTTGTCCGCGAGTTTGCCGATGACATAATCGGATAATTGGTTAGTTTGTGAGTTGCCTGCCAGAATGCTGGATTTTAATACAAGAATGTTGTTCATTTTTTTTCCTTCCTGAAGCGTTAAGTGAAAAGTGCGGTCATTTTAACAAATGTTTTTTTTAAATAAAGCTCGCGTTTTGAAAAGCACTCTTAACAATACGTTAATAATCCCATTTATTTTTTGCGATAACGTAGCTTTTGAAAATAGGTTTCCCTATAATTTGGGCTTTTATTTATAACGTTAAGGAAAAATTATGTGGTCGGAGATTTTTGTGGGTTATGGCGTCTTTATTTTGGAGGTGATTACCTTATTGTTGGTGATTGCCGCCGTGGTTGCCATGATCATTGCCATGAAACAGAAAAAAGCCCATTTGCACGGTGAATTGGTAATTACCGATTTATCTAAAGCGTTTGAAGAAAATGGTAAGAAATTAAGGGATTTTCACCTCAGTGAAGAGGAATTAAAAGAGGCGGAAAAGGCGGAGAAAAAGGCTGAAAAAGCCAAAGCGAAAGCCTTAAAAGCGCAGCGCAAAAAAGGCGAAAAAACGGAAGATGAATGTAAACCAAGCCTTTATGTGTTGCATTTTAAAGGTGATATTTCAGCTTCCGAAACAGCGGCATTGCGGGAGGAAATCAGCGCGATTATTCAGGTTGCCAAACCGGATGACGAAGTGTTGCTGTGCTTGGAAAGTCCCGGCGGCGTGGTGCATGGTTATGGCTTGGCGGCGTCGCAATTAATGCGTTTGAAACAACATCATATCAAGCTGACCGTCGCCGTGGATAAAGTGGCGGCAAGCGGCGGTTATATGATGGCTTGTGTTGCCGATAAAATTGTTTCCGCACCTTTTGCGATTATCGGTTCCATTGGTGTTGTGGCGCAGATTCCGAATGTCCATCGTTTGTTGAAAAAACATGATGTGGATGTCGATGTTATGACGGCGGGTGAATATAAACGCACTATGACGGTGTTGGGTGAAAATACCGAAAAAGGAAAACAAAAATTCCAACAGGAATTAGAAGAAACCCATCAATTATTTAAACAATTTGTCGCGCAAAACCGACCGCACTTAGAGGTGGATAAGGTGGCGACCGGCGAACATTGGTTCGGTCAGCAGGCATTAAATTTGAATTTGGTGGATGAGATCATGACCAGTGATGATTTATTGTTACAAGCGATGAAAGAAAAACAACTTATCGGCGTGAAATATGCCGTTAAAAAATCGTTATTACAAAAAGTCGGCAAACAAGCGGAAGAAAGCGCAGATAATATTGCTTTACGTTGGTTGAAGAAAAATGAGAGAACGTTGATGTAAAGTCTATTTTTGTACAATTTATTTACATAAATTGACTAAAAAATATAAAACTCGGATTTACTTTGATCCGTTTTGCAATTACCATAAGGAGCTGAAATTGAAGTTGCTTTATTGCTTTTTAGGCCTTCTTTTTATGTAGATAAGAAAGATGCTGCTAACATATGGCACTTTTTATTATATCTATGGTTCACTTGGATTATTTAACTCACCTAAAATAAGGTAAAACAGATGAAATTATCACATTTTTTATTATCTGCAATCGCGGCAACAACCCTTGTTGCTTGTGGTAACTTAAGTAAAGTATCTAAAGAAGGTACTCCTGCTGAAGGCTCCGAATTAGTGTGGCCTCAAATTGAAAAATCTAAATTTAATCATGACGGCAGCCAATACGGTTCTTGGCCAAACTGGGACAATGTCCGCATGATCGAAAAAGGCATGAACAAAGACCAACTTTATAACCTAATCGGTCGTCCGCACTTTGGTGAGGGCTTATTTGGCGTGCGCGAATGGGATTACGTGTTTAACTATCGTGAAAACGGCGAACACAAAGTGTGCCAATACAAAATCTTATTTGATTCCAACATGAATGCGCAAAACTTCTATTGGTATCCGAATGGCTGTAACGGTAACTCCTCTTACTCTTTAACGGCTGATTTCCTATTTGATTTCGACAAAGACACATTAACCGCGAAAGGTCGCGAAGTGGTTGATAAAGTGGCGGCGCAATTAAAAGAATCTAAAGCACAAGAAGTGAAAGTTGCCGGTTATACCGATCGTTTAGGCACTGAAGCTTACAATATGGATCTTTCCCAACGTCGTGCAGATCGTGTTAAAAACCGCTTAATCGAGCAAGGCGTTGATGTGCAAATTAATGCGGTCGGTTACGGTGAAGCTCACCAAGTTAAAGGCTGCCACAATGTCAAAGCCAGCCAGTTAATCAGCTGCTTACGTCCGAACCGTCGTGTTGAAATTTCTTCTTCCGGTACTACACCAAAAGATGAAACCAAACAAGTTGGCGGTCAAACCGGACCGACACCGTTGTATCAAAACTAATTATTGAATATCAAACATAAAGAAAGGGCATTACGCCCTTTCTTTTTTTATGCTCACTTTATAAATTTTCGTAACGTTGTAACACATCATGCACGCGCTTATTGGCAAGTGCTATATAGTTGCCGTGGAAACGACTGCTGAAATTCAGTAGGTGATAAAGCTGATAAACGATTTTCCGATCCTGATAGCCTTCATCTAACGGAAAAGTGCGGTCATAATTTTCATAGAATTCACGCGGGAACGGCTCGAACAATTCGGTAAATGCCAAATCGCATTCCCGATCCCCCCAATAGCACGCCGGGTCATAAGTCACCGTGTGCCCGTCAATATTGGCGCAGTTTTCAATCCACAAATTACCATGCAATAAAGACGGCTGCGGCTGATGTTTTGCCAATAACGTCGCCACGGCTTTGATGATTTTTTCCGTATCGCCGAAATGCAGTTGTTTTTCCGCACAAAGCTGTAATTGCCAACCGATACGTTGTTCACTGAAAAATTTCGCCCAATGATTGCTCCATTCGTTCGGTTGATATTGCGGGCCGAGCCACGTGTCGAAAGACAAACCATAATTTTCCGAACCTTGATATTGATGCAAACGGGCAAGTTGCTCACCGAATTCCGCCATATTTTGTGGCGTATTCGGTTGCATATCTAACCCCTCCAGTAACAGAAAGCTATGATTTTGCGAGCAACCTACACCATACACTTGCGGCACGCGTACAGTATTGGTTTTGCCTAAGAGGATCAATTGATCCGCTTCGGCGCGGAACATGGAACGGTAGGACTTTTCATTCATTTTCACAAAGACGGGCTGAATGCCGTCATCAATGATCCAAGATTCATGCATTTCGCCTGTATGAATTTTGGTTTTATTCTTGATGGAATAATACGCCCCGAACTGATCAGCTAAAACTTGAGAAATCGACTTCCACATACCCTGTTCCTTCTTTCAGTTAATCATGTTTGTAGTGTAAAAGATTGAGAAAAAATTACTGTGACTCAAGTCAAAATTTGGGCATTTGGTTGTCATTGCAATATATGCTAAAATTGCGCACCGCACTTGAGTTATCCGTTTGTATGGATGATAAAAGTGCGGTGTTTTTTTAAAACGTTTTTTAATTAAATGAAACAAGTCACCTTGCGTATGGGTGACCACTGTAGAAGGATTTATTATGCCGATTATTACTTTACCCGACGGTTCACAACGTCAATTCGATAAACCCGTTACCGTATTAGAAGTTGCTCAAAATATTGGCGCGGGACTTGCCAAAGCGACCATTGCCGGTCGTGTTAATGGCGAACGCAAAGATGCCTGCGACCTGATTACCGAAGATAGCTCCCTCGAAATTATTACCGCTAAAGACGAAGACGGTTTGGAAATTATCCGCCACTCCACGGCGCACTTGCTCGGTCATGCCATCAAACAATTATTCCCGAATGTCAAAATGGCGATCGGTCCGACCATCGACAACGGTTTTTATTATGACGTGGATTTGGACCGCTCTTTAACCCAAGAAGATTTGGACGCCCTCGAAAAACGTATGTTGGAATTGGCAAAAACCAATTACGACGTGATCAAAACGCCGGTCAGCTGGCAAGAAGCAAGAGATACTTTTGAAAAACGCGGCGAGCCGTACAAAATGGCGATTTTAGATGAAAACATCGAACGCACCGCTACGCCAGCACTTTATCACCACCAAGAATATATCGATATGTGCCGTGGTCCGCACGTGCCGAATATGCGTTTCTGCCACCATTTCAAACTGCAAAAAATTGCCGGTGCGTATTGGCGCGGCGACAGTAAAAATAAAATGCTGCAACGTATTTACGGCACCGCATGGGCGGATAAAAAACAACTCGAAGCCTATTTGCAACGTTTAGAAGAAGCTGCAAAACGCGATCACCGTAAAATTGGTAAAGCATTGGATTTATACCACATGCAGGAAGAAGCGCCGGGCATGGTGTTCTGGCATAACGACGGCTGGACCATTTTCCGCGAGTTGGAAACCTTCGTGCGCACCAAATTAAAACAATACGATTATCAGGAAGTGAAAGGTCCATTCATGATGGACCGCGTGTTGTGGGAAAAAACCGGTCACTGGCAAAACTACGGCGATTTAATGTTCACCACGTCCTCCGAAAACCGTGAATACGCCATTAAACCGATGAACTGCCCGGGGCATGTGCAAATCTTCAACCAAGGTTTGAAGTCTTATCGTGATTTACCGTTGCGTATGGCGGAATTCGGCTCCTGCCACCGTAACGAACCGTCCGGTTCCCTGCACGGCTTGATGCGCGTACGCGGCTTTACCCAAGATGATGCGCACATTTTCTGTACGCCGGATCAAGTGGAAAGCGAAGTAACCTCTTGTATCAAAATGGTGTACGACATTTACAGCACCTTCGGCTTTGAAAATATCAAAGTGAAACTGTCCACCCGCCCTGAAAAACGTATCGGCTCCGACGATATGTGGGATAAAGCGGAGGCGGACTTGGCGAAGGCGTTAGAACACAACGGCTTGTCTTACGAAATTCAGGAAGGCGAGGGCGCGTTCTACGGACCGAAATTGGAATTTGCCTTAACCGATAGCTTAGATCGCGAATGGCAATGCGGCACGATTCAGTTGGACTTCTTCTTGCCGGAGCGTTTAAATGCATCCTATGTGGGCGAAGACAACGAACGCAAAATTCCGGTCATGATTCACCGCGCGATTTTGGGGTCTATCGAACGTTTCATCGGCATCATCACCGAAGAATACGCAGGCTTCTTCCCAGCATGGTTGGCACCGACCCAAGCCGTCGTCATGAACATTACCGACTCTCAATCGGAGTATGTGCAAAAAGTGGCGAAACAGCTTTCCGACGCAGGTTTGCGCGTGAAAACCGATTTGCGTAATGAAAAAGTCGGCTTCAAAATCCGCGAACATACCTTACGTCGCGTGCCTTATATGCTGGTTTGCGGCGATAAAGAAATCGAAGCCGGCAAAGTGGCGGTGCGTACCCGTAAAGGTCAAGATCTCGGCACCTTCACCGTGGAAGAATTCTTAGACATCCTGAAAAAACAAGTGAGAAATCGCGAGTTGAAATTGTTGGGCGAAGAATAATTCTTCCTTTTCTAAAAAACAAAAAGTGCGGTCAAAAATGACCGCACTTTTTTGTACCCATCTCCTCCGTGAGCTTAATGTTGATAGGCGTGATTCATTTCACCCAATGCGCCACTAACATATACGCCGCGATCCCCAGCAAAATCAAACCTAATAATTTTCGCGCGATATCAGGATGTAAAATGCCGCGAATTTTCATGGAAAGAAAACTGGTGGCGAAGGAACTTAACACTACGATGATGACAATCGTGAAATTGACGTAACCGATTTGCCAGCCGTATTGAATGTGAAACGGCGCGGTTTTGGATAAATAACCGTACAGGCTGCCAAGCCCACCGATGACCATCATGTAGTTAGTATAAGGGGCGATTTGATACGCCGAGACGCTGCGCAGTTGCCCGATGAGCGGCGCCATAATGGAACCGCCGCCGATGCCTGTCATGCCGGCAATGCTGCCACCGAAAAAACATAATCCGATGCCTTTGAGATTTTCGTTTGAAGCAAGATCGTTATTCATCGCTTTCGGCTTACAGAAAAAAGTGCGTAAGGCTAAGAGGGTCAATGTTACGATAAAAACACCGACAATCACGGTGTCATGCAAATAAAAACTGGCTTCAAATCCTAGTTGTACGCCTACAATCATGCCCAGCGACCACAACAACATGGCTTTGTAATTAATCTGAATTTTCTGTTTATAGAAATAAAAAAGATTAATCAGTGATGAGCCGATCACAATGGTAAGCGACGTCGCCGCCACCATTTGCAGGGGAAATTCGGGAAAAAGAGTATAGAGAATGGGCACCATCAACACCCCGCCGCCAATACCGAAAATTGCCGACATCAAATTCGTCAACATGCCACAAAAGATCAAAATCACAATAAGTTCCAAAGCCATAACTCAGCCCTCTTTATTTTTTTGCGTATTATGATCGGCATAATGTCGTCGGATTATGATCGTGCTCATAATTTTAAAAATTCTTTTTCAATCTGTGATCTACCTCACGCTATCTCTATGACAACTATCATAGTTTTTTAAAATTTCGTGTATTACTCTAACCGCGTATCTAATAATAAAGGGGATAATAATATGTTAGTTACGATCGTTTCCTTCTTACTGGTCACAGGGCTTGTGGCGTATATCTCGTGGTTAAAAACAAAGAATGATGATCTAAGCACCTCCAAAGGCTATTTCTTGGCAGGACGCGGTTTAGGTGGTTTGGTTATCGGTTGTTCTATGGTGTTGACCTCACTTTCTACGGAACAATTAATCGGCGTGAACGCGGTGTCTTATAAAGGTAACTTTTCCATCATTGCGTGGACTGTGCCGACGGTGATTCCACTTTGTTTCTTGGCGCTTTATATGTTGCCGAAATATTTGCGTAACGGTTACACCACCGTGCCGGAATTTTTTGAAAGCCGTTTCGACCGTCAAACCCGTTTGATCATGTCCACGCTGTTCTTAATCTTCTATCTTTTAATCGTGATTCCGACCGCACTTTATACCGGTGCCATCGCCTTTAATAAAATCTTCAATTTAGAAACGGCATTCGGTTTGAGCTACGGCGCGGCGATTACTTATACGGTGATTGCCATCGGCGTGGTGGGGGCGATTTATGCGATTTTCGGCGGCTTAAAAGCGGTGGCGGTGTCAGATACCATTAATGCGGTGATTTTGGTTATCGGTGCGTTATTGGTGCCGTTCTTTGCATTATTGTATTTAGGCGACGGCAGTTTTTCTGCCGGATTAAATACCATCACGACGACCCATATTGAAAAATGGAATGCCATCGGTAGTGAAACCGACGCCACGCCTTGGCCGACCATTTTCACCGGGATTATGGTGGTGCACTTTTTCTACTGGACAACCAACCAAGCTATCGTACAACGCTGCTTGGGGGCGAAAGATTTAAAATCAGGTCAAAAAGGGATTTTGATTGCCGCGTTATTCTTATTAACGTTACCGATCATCTTAAATTTACCGGGCTTATTAAGCTTCCATATTTTGGGTGATAGCGTGGATCCGATTGACGCGTCTTATCCGTTGTTGGTGAACAAAGTGTTGCCGACGTGGTTACAAGGCTTCTTCATTGCGGCACTATTCGGGGCGATTTTAAGTACGTTCAACTCTTTCTTAAATTCAGCCGCCACCATTTACTGTAAAGACTTATTACCGTCCATCAGTAAAAAAGTGCGGTCGGAACAAGAGTTAATTGTGTACGCGAAAAAAGTGTCCACCATTATGGCGATTGTCACTATGATCTTTGCCCCGTTATTGATGTTCGGTACAGACGGTATTTTCTTAATCACCAAACGGTTCGCCGGCTTCGTGAATATTCCGATTGTGGCGTTATTTGCCGTGGGGATGTTTAATAAAACCGTTTCCGGCACAGCGGCACGCATTGCGTTACTTGCGCACGTTATCTTATATTTCTGCATCGTGTGGGTCTTTAAGGTTAAAATCAACTTCGTGTACGTGATGGGCGGCTTGTTCGTGTTTGACGTGGTGTTAATGCTGTTTTTAGGGCTATTCTTACGCCGCGAACCTTACGTTGAAAACAAAGAAAACCTAGGCAACGTGGATTTAACCGACTGGAAATATTTGAAAGTCACCAGCGTATCCTTAATCTTAGGTTTGCTTGCCCTTTACGCCTTCCTCTCACCAATCGGTATGGCATCAGAAAGCGGCAATCCGTTAATGGTGTTAGGCGTGTGGGCGGTGTTGCAAGTGATTACGTTGTTTGTTTGCAAACCGAAAGCGTAATTAAACGTAGGGTGGGCATGCTTGCCCCCCGAATTAAATAAAACAATCAATGGTGGGCAAGCATGCCCACCCTACGGAGATAATATGAACATTATCTATATTCTTTTAGACCAAGTCCGCAAAGACATGATTGGCGCTTACGGGCACCAAATCGTTAAAACCCCGAACTTGGATCGTTTGGCGAAAGACGGCATTCGTTTCAATAATGCTTTCACGCCGGCATCGGTGTGCGGTCCGGCGCGTACATCGTTATTTACCGGTTTAATGCCGTCTTCCCACGGTATTATCCGTAACGGCGAAAAGGGCGGCACCGGTGAAATCAGTCAAGAAGCGCCGAACATCGGCAATCTGAAGGGATACAACACCTATGTGTTGGGTAAATGGCACGTCGGCACCAAATCCGTGCCGGAAGATTACGGCATTCAAGGGCATAATTTCGACGGCTACGGTTATCCGGGCAGCGGTGTGTATAAAAATCTGGTATTCAACCAACCGCCGACCCATTCCAACCGTTATAAAGAATGGCTGGAAGAAAAAGGCTATGACATTCCAGAAGTCAGTCGCGCCTATTTCGGCGACAACCCGCATTTGCGCGTGCAGGAATTGTGCGGTTTGCTTTCCGGCGGCAAAGAACAAACCATTCCGTATTTCATCATTGATGAAGCGAAAAAGTACATTCAACAATCCCTTGATGAAGGCAAGCCGTTCTTCGCCTGGATCAACTTCTGGGGTCCGCACACTCCTTGTATTGTGCCGGAGCCTTATTATTCCATGTACCGCAAAGAAGACGTGGTGCTGGACGAAAGTTTCTTCAAGCCGTTGGAAGGCAAGCCGGGGCATTACCGCACCATTTCCAAAATGTGGGGCATGTGGGAAGCCAGCGAAGATCATTGGAAAGAGGTGATTACCAAATTCTGGGGTTACATCACGCTCATTGATGACGCGATCGGCGAGCTGTTTGCGTTCTTGGAAAACAATCGAATTTATGACCGCACTTTTATGGTGGCGACCGCCGATCATGGCGATGCCATGGGCGCGCACCGCATGATCGAGAAAGGCGAGTTCATGTTTGACACCACCTACAACATACCGATGATCATCAAAGATCCGCGCTCCAATCGGGTGAATCAGCAAGACGACAATTTGGTCTATCTGCACGATTTAACTTCCACTGTGTATGACTTAGCCGATCAGCCTGTGCCACCGGAATTTGAAGGCGAGAGCATTTTGCCGATTGTGCGGGATAACAAAGACAACGCGCGCAAAGGCGTGTTGGCACAACTTGCCGGTCATTTCGTGTATTTTGAACAACGTATGTGGCACCGCAAAGATTATAAATTGGTCTTTAATGCCTCCGACGTGTGCGAGCTGTATGACGTGCGTAACGACCCGGGTGAAATGCACAATTTGTTCTACGATCCGGCTTATCGGGAAGTGAAAAAAGAAATGCTGGAAGAAATGCGCGCAGAAATGCAACGGCTCGGCGACCCGCTGGAGAACTGGGTTTATCGCATCATTGATGAAATTTAACGATTGATTTAATTTAAGATTAAGAGGGCGAATTGATTCGCCTTCTTTTATAATAAGCGACACAAAAAACGCGTTAAAAACCGACCGCACTTTCAAGGATGAATATCAAGATGACGGAAAACAACATAATTCTACCTACGGATCTCAAAGACTGCCAATTAACCTATTTACACCAACTTGCCAAAGGCATGACCGTTTATAACCAAGGCGAAAAAGCACAAGAGTTTTATTACGTCAAACAAGGCTTAATCGGGCTGTATCACACATTGGATAACGGTAAGGAAAGTCTGACAAGGTTGTATAAACAAGGCGATTATTTTGGTTATCGCACGCTATTCGGCTTTGGCGATTGTCGTTATCATTGCAATGCCAAGGTGTTGATCGAGGCGGAAATCATCAGAATAAAACCGGAAAATATCGACCATTTTCTGACCGATAATTTGCGGATGAGTAAAATCCTTCTACAAACCATTGCCAATGAATTGCGTGATGCGGAACAACGTTTGGCGAAAAGCGCCTATTTGCATACCCTTGATCGGGTGATTGACAGTCTGTGCTTCCTGACGAAAAACTTTCCTTATTATAATTGGACTTACCGTGAAATCGCCGAATATGCCGGCTGTGAAACGGAAACGGCGATTCGCATTGCGAAAGAGCTGAAAAAAAGCGGTTTATTCGTCGATTTATTGCCTTCCCACAAAGGAAAATAGAGGCGGATTATGTCGTTTTTCTCCCCGCAAGCCTATTTTCATCTCATGGCAAAGCCAAGCAGCTTCCATTGCAACATTCAATGCGAATACTGCTTTTATTTGTCGAAGGAAAAGGAATTCGGGGCGAAAGCGCCTTTTATGTCTTTGGACACCTTGCGCAATTATGTAAAAAATTACATTGAATCCCACGCCGGCAATCGGGTGGAATTTGCTTGGCAGGGAGGCGAACCGACCTTGCTTGGGCTGGATTTCTTTAAAAGTGCGGTCAGTTTTCAAGATGAATTTGCCAACGGTAAAACCATCACCAATGCCTTTCAAACCAACGGGCTGGCGCTAAATCGTCAGTGGGCGGAATTTTTTAAACAGCATCAATTTCTCATCGGCTTATCTATCGACGGATTGAGTGCCGTACACAACCGTTATCGTATTTCAAGTAACGGCAATCCGACCTTTGATAAAGTGGTCAACGCGCTGGAATTGTTGAAAGCCTATCAGTTGGATTTTAATACGTTGACTGTGGTGAACGATCAAAACTGGCATCGAGGCAAAGAGACTTATTTAGCCTTGAAAGCCTTGGGATCCACCTTTATGCAATTTATTCCCATCGTGGAGCGCAAAGATCGTGCATCCGCCGAAACCACGGGATTTTCCGTGCCGCCTGATGGCTTTGGGCGTTTTTTGGTGGATGTGTTTCAAGAGTGGAAAAAAGAAGACGTGGGACGAATTTTTGTGCTTGAGTTTGATAATTTGCTGGGACAGTGGTTGGGGTATCCTTCAAGCAGTTGCGTGCACCAGCCTACTTGTGGCAAATCGCTGGTGGTGGAAGCTAACGGCGATGTCTATTCCTGCGATCATTATGTCTATCCTGAGTACAACATCGGCAATTTAAACGAGCAGTCTCTTGAACAGCTTGTCCTTTCGCCACAGCAGCAACAATTCGGTATGGAGAAGCTCACGTATCTTACTTCTGTTTGTCAACAATGTAATGTGCGGCATTTTTGTCAGGGCGGTTGTCCTAAACATCGCTTTGTTTCCCTGCCGAGCGAGACGGCGAAACACAATTACCTATGCCCGTCATATCGTTATTTTTTCCACCAAACCGCCGCCGATATGCAGCAAATGTGCCGGCAAATTCGCGCCGGCAATTCGGCTTAAAAAACGTTTTAAAAACGGACCGCACTTTATTAGATTAAAAGGCATTTTCCATCATAATTTCACCGTCTTTACGCATCCGATGTAAGGCATAACCTTGGGCTTTCAAATAATCGTAACTTTCTTTGACCATCGCCGGATTACCACAAATTAAAAAACGGGTATCCGCTTTGTTAAATTGGATATTCAATGCCTGTTCCAGTTCACCGCTCGCCAATAATTGCGGGATTCGCCGATGTAATGCGCCTGGCATTTTTTCACGGGTAACCACAGGTTGATAAACCAATTTTTCGGCATATTTCCCGACGACGGAATGGGCCTTCAAATTTGCCAAATATTGCTCAAAAACCAAATCATCGGCGTAGGAAACGGAATGCACCAGCATGATTTTATCGGCTTTATGCCAAAATTGTTCGCTTTCCAGCATGGATAAAAACGGTGCAATGCCCGATCCTGTGGCAAGCAGAATCAGATCTTTGCCTTGCGGAATGCGATTTACGGTGAAAAATCCTACAGCTTTTTTCTCCAGTAATAATGTATCGCCGGCTTTCATTTGCGCAAAGTGAGCGGACATGACACCACCTTCAATTAAAATGGCATAGAAATCAAGATGTTCGGCATCTTCGGCAGAGATCATGGAATAAGCGCGGGAAACATATTCCTCGCCGTTCATAAACCCTAGTTTGGCAAATTGTCCGGCGATAAAATCAAAATCGGCGGGGCGGGTGATACCGAAAGAGAGGAGTTTGGGCGTATGTTTTTTAACCCAAAGGACACGTTGTTCGGTATATGAAGAGTCTTTTTTTGTTTGATTCATAAATAGCTCCTGATTTTCCTAAAATAAAAAAACGAAAAACGGGCAAGCCCGAATAGACTACATTTTATACTATTCAAAAAGGATGTCATGCGTTTATCTTTAAATATTTTCTTATAACAAAAGCCTTTAAAAGCCATTTTATACGCTGTTCGGCTATTGCTTAACGCTACAAAATTCTGTAAAATGCACCCCGTTTTTTGCTCGTTGTCAGAGCATTAAAAAATGAATCTAACTTCTGTTCTTTATATATTAAAACAGCAGTTTTTTGACTTAATTAATAGAGGAATGTCATTATTAAAACCGTAAAAAAAGCACCCGCAGTAAATCGCCCTAATCGTATTAACGATGAAATTAGAGTGAAAGAAGTCCGCTTGATTGACCAGGACGGCGAACAAGTTGGGATTGTTCCGATTCAGCAGGCATTAGAAATGGCGGAAGCCGTTGCTTTAGATCTTGTTGAAATCAGTCCGAATGCGGAACCTCCGGTGTGTCGCATTATGAACTACGGTAAATTCCTTTACGAGAAAAGCAAAACTGCCAAAGAGCAGAAGAAAAAGCAGAAAGTTGTGCAGGTGAAGGAAATTAAATTCCGTCCCGGCACAGACGAAGGCGACTATCAGGTAAAACTACGCAGCCTGATTCGCTTTTTGGAAGACGGGGATAAAGCCAAAGTGACCGTTCGATTCCGCGGACGTGAAATGGCTCACCAAGATATCGGTTTGGACGTGTTGGAACGTGTTAAAAATGACTTAGCCGAAATTGCCGTGGTGGAATCTGCACCGGGTAAATTGGAAGGTCGCCAAGCCGTTATGGTACTCGCCCCGAAAAAGAAATAATCAGTGCATTTCAAGTAACAAAAGTGCGGTGAAAATTCCAAGTGTTTTTTCAACCGCACTTTTATTCGCCTGATTATTTATGATAGAGCCTTTTAGATTTAAAGTGAGTACAAGGCAAACCGCTGAAGACAGTGCAATTTGCACGGCAAAGCGGTTTAACGCAATAATCGCTTTAAAGATAAAGGCGTGATTAACGTTAAAAACAATGCGGAGTTATTAAACAATGCCTAAAATTAAAACAGTACGCGGTGCTGCTAAGCGTTTCAAAAAAACTGCTTCCGGCGGTTTCAAGCGTAAACAATCTCACTTACGTCATATTTTGACTAAGAAAACAACAAAACGTAAACGTCATCTACGCCATAAATCCATGGTTGCTAAGTCCGACTTAGTATTAGTAGTCGCGTGCTTGCCATATGCATAAGCACAAACGTACGTCAGTTCATTTTAGTTAAAAATATTACATAGGAGATTAAATAATGGCTCGTGTAAAACGTGGTGTTATTGCAAGAGCACGCCATAAGAAAGTTCTTAAGGCTGCTAAAGGTTATTATGGTGCACGTTCTCGCGTGTATCGCGTTGCTTTCCAAGCGGTGATCAAAGCCGGTCAATACGCATATCGTGACCGTCGTCAACGTAAACGTCAATTCCGTCAATTATGGATTGCACGTATCAACGCGGCGGCTCGTCAAAATGGTTTATCTTATAGCAAATTCATCAACGGTTTGAAAAAAGCGTCTGTTGAAATCGACCGTAAGATCCTTGCCGATATCGCAGTATTCGACAAAGTGGCATTTGCTGCATTGGTGGAAAAAGCGAAATCTGCACTTTAATTTTTTTAAAGTTTAGATAAAAAATTAGGACGCTCTTGAGCGTCCTTTTTTGTGCCTTTAAAAACACCCGTAAAAAGCACCGCACTTTTCTCTATTCTTCATTTCCCTATCGCTATTTTCATGCTGATATGCTAAAAATACGCACCGCTTAATACATGGAAATTAACATGAAAAAATATCTTCTTTCCTTTCTAATCGTTACCTCAACACCTCTCTTTGCCATCAATCCACAACAATTGGTAGAGGACGCCAAACAACAAATTAATGTCACTACAGGTTATGATCCTGCTTACCGAAAATTAACTTTTCCCATGGGGGATGTGCCGATACACACGGGCGTGTGCACTGATGTGATTGTGCGCGCATATCGTCATCAGCAAATCGATTTGCAGCAGTTGGTGAATAAGGATATGAAAAAAGCCTGGAACGCTTATCCTAAGCGTTGGGGAAATAAAACCACGGATACTAATATTGATCACCGTCGCGTACCGAATTTGGAAACGTTTTTCAGCCGCCACGGAAAATCCCTTTCATTAACCGATGTTACCGATTTTCAGGCAGGAGACATTGTGACTTGGCGGCTTCCGCGCAATTTACCGCATATCGGTATCGTTTCCGATAAGAAAAACGCTGATGGAATTCCATTGATTATTCATAATATCGGTAACGGAACGCAAGAAGAGGATATTTTATTTAAATATCAAATTGTTGGACATTATCGCTATTAGTTTTCATAACGGAAAGTTATTAGGGGATTGTTAAAAAATTGCATGAATTGTTAAAGTAAAATCCTCAAAAAGAAAAAACCGCTACCCAATTTCTGGATAGCGGGGAGGTCTTAAATATAAGAAAACTTTAAAGACAACTGCATTTGCAGTGCACTAGCAATTACTAAGACTGGAAACAGAAAAAATAGTTCGTAAAAATGCAGAAAAAACTTGCAATTTACAAAAAGTTTACATTCAAATTTGGTTAAAAAATGTAACATTTTAATAAATAAGGACAAAACTTTTTAAATTGAATGAAATAATTTGTTTTGTAAGTTTTATGTATGGTTGCAGGTTAATGGCATGAAGCTTTACCAAACTTGATTCTCTAGAATAGAGGTTCTTAAAGAACAACCGCCCCTAAACAGGTTCAAATTCGGGGCGGTTTATGATTAAGGAAAGAGAGAATTAATTGCCGGCAGTCAAAAAATCCAGAATTTGCCGTTCAATTCCGGCAGCATCCAGTTTGAGTTCGGCAAGGATTTCCAATTGCGTGCCTTGCGGAATAAAGTAGTCCGGCAGGCCTAATTGCAATAATTTCACTTGATGTTGTTGCTGATTCAAGACCTCCGCTACCGCACTCCCTACGCCGCCTTGAATAGCGTTTTCTTCCAATGTCACGATCAATTCGTGGGTTTTGGCGATGTCGTTAATACGGGTAGTGTCCAATGGTTTGACAAAGCGCATATCAACCACGGTGGCATTCAGTTTTTCTGCCGCCAGCAAAGCGTTAGGCAAGAGTGTGCCGAAATTCAAAATGGCGATTTTCTTGCCCTCACGCGCGAGTTTTGATTTACCCAATTCTAACTGTTGCAAGGGTTCTAAGGTGACGCCCACCGCATTGCCGCGCGGATAACGTACCGCTGCCGGTTTACCGCAATGATAGCCGGTGTAGAGCATTTGACGACATTCATTTTCGTCACTTGGTGTCATGATGACGAAATTCGGAATGCAGCGCATGAAGCTGATGTCGAACGCACCTTGGTGGGTTTGTCCGTCTGCGCCGACAATACCTGCGCGGTCAATCGCAAAGAGAACCGGTAGATTTTGAATGGCGACATCGTGAATTAATTGGTCGTAGGCACGTTGTAAGAAAGTCGAGTAAATTGCTACTACAGGTTTGTATCCGCCGATGGCTAACCCTGCTGCAAAGGTCACGGCGTGTTGTTCGGCAATGGCGACGTCAAAATATTGTTGCGGGAAGCGTTGGGAGAATTCCACCATGCCGGAACCTTCACGCATTGCCGGGGTAATACCGATGAGCTTTGGATCCTGTTCTGCCATTTCACACAGCCAGTCGCCGAAAATTTTGGAGTAGGTCGGTGTAGCATTGGATTTCGGTAATTCGCCGCTCAAATGGTTAAATTTCGGTACGCCGTGGAAGCCGATAGGATCTTTCTCCGCCGGGGTGTAACCTTTACCTTTTTTGGTGACGATATGCAGGAACTGCGGCCCTTTCAGTGAACTCATATTTTGCAGAGTGCTAATGAGCTCTTCTACATTGTGTCCGTCAATTGGTCCGATGTAGTTAAAACCCAGTTCCTCAAACATCGTGCCGCCCGGCGACACAAAGCCTTTAACGTGCTCTTCGGTTTTTTTCACGAATTCTTTAATCGGCGGTACGCCGGAAAGAATTTTCTTTCCGCCTTCGCGAATGCTGGAATAAAAAGAACCGGACAGCAAACGCGCCAAGTGATTATTCAGCGCGCCCACATTTTCCGAAATGGACATTTCGTTGTCGTTTAAAATCACCAACATATCCGTATGCAATGATCCCGCATGATTAAGGGCTTCAAATGCCATGCCGGCAGTAATCGCGCCGTCGCCGATGACACAAACGGTTTTGCGTCCGGCGTTTTCCCGTTCTGCCGCGATGGCAATGCCGAGGCCTGCGCTGATGGAAGTCGAGGAGTGCCCGACACTGAGCACGTCAAACTCGCTTTCACCGCGCCATGGAAACGGATGTAACCCGCCTTTTTGACGAATGGTCGGCATTTGGTCTCGGCGACCGGTTAGAATTTTATGAGGATACGCCTGATGACCCACATCCCAAATCAGCTGATCGAACGGCGTTTTAAATACATAATGCAATGCAACGGTCAGTTCCACCGTGCCCAAGCCGGAAGCCAAATGCCCGCTACTTTGACTCACCGACTCCAACAGATATTCGCGCAGTTCTTGACACACTTGAGGCAGCTGATCTTTGTTCAGCAAACGCAAATCTTCAGGTGAATTAATGAGGGATAAAAGGGGATAATTTTGCATAAGAGTGAGTCAATTCCAACGTTAAAATTTATATAGCAACACAGTAAAAAACATGTCTAATTTCAACCGCACTTTTCATAAAAACTTAGCTTTTGCGATGAATGATGAATTCAGCCAATGCATAAAGTGCGGTGGTATCAAAAGGTAAATCTTTCAGTTCGGCTAATGCCGTTTCGTAAAGTTCCTGCGCTTTTTGTTTGGCGCCATCAAGCCCCAATAATTTCGGATAAGTGCTTTTGTCCGCCGTGAGATCAGAGCCTGCGGTTTTGCCGAGCGTCGCGCTGTCACCTTCGATGTCTAAAATATCGTCTTGCACCTGAAAGGCTAAGCCGATTGCGGTGGCGTAGCGTTCCAATTGTTTCGCTAAGCCTTGGTCGGCAAAATGCGGGGAGCAGATAAACCCCATTTTTAACGCGGCAGTCAGTAACGCGCCGGTTTTATTCAAATGGATCTGTTCCAGTTCTTGCAAGCTGATGCTTTTTTGTTCCGAAATTAAATCCAAACTTTGCCCCAAACACATGCCTTTTACACCGGCGGCAGCACTTAAGGTTTTGATCAACGCCAGTTTTTGTTCCGCCGACAAATGCGGAATCTCCGTTAAAATTTCAAAGGCAAATGCCTGCAACGCGTCACCGGCTAAAATGGCGGTGGCTTCATCAAACGCAATGTGGCAGGTTTTGTGTCCGCGACGTAATTCATCGTCGTCCATGGCGGGTAAATCATCATGAATCAAAGAATAAGCATGAATGGCTTCAATGGCAGCAGCGGCATAATCCAGTTGCGTTAATTCGGCGTCTAACATTCTGCCAGTGGCATACACCAAAAACGGACGAATGCGCTTTCCACCTAACAATAAACCGTATTTCATGGCTTCCGCCAAAGGCGCGGGTGCGCTATCAATATGCGCAAATTGATCGGCTAAAAATTGATTAATCCGTTGTTGAGCCTGCTGTAAATCTTGTGAGAACTGATACATCGCCGACCCGTTATTCTTCCGGTTGATAATCGCTGAGTTTGGCGCTTTCGCTTTTTTGCAACAAAATCTGAATGCGTTGTTCTGCCTGTTGCAAACGTTCTTGACCCAATTGTGCGAGCTTAATGCCTTGCTCAAAATCGTTTAACGCGTCTTCAAGAGAAAGCTCGTTATTCTCCAATCGAGAAACAATGTCTTCCAGTTGCTTGAGCGTATTTTCAAAATCAGGTTCTTGTTTTTCAGCCGGCTTGCGTGCCATCGTTTTATCCTTTTTTGCGCAAAATAGAATTGCCGTATTGTACTTGATTTTTAGTGAATTTGTTAGGGCGAATTTGCGGTATTTCCGCCAAAAATCGGGGCAAAAAACACCAGAAAAAAGCACCGCACTTTTGGTTAATGCTCGCAGTTTTGTTGCGCCTTACAACGGGCAAAGAGCCATTTTAAGCCGTCTAACAACGCGGGCATAACGCTGGTCATGTGAGTTTCTTCGGGATAAATTTTGCTGACAACGGATAAATTACCATTCGATATCGTCTTGAATTTTTCTTCTAAATTAAGCAGTTGACTAACCATAGCACGTTGTTCCAACAGCTTTTGTCGTTGCGAATCCTGTTTCATGTAAGGCGCAAGTTTTTGCTCGTATTCGCCCACAGTCAAACGCACGCCGATATTTTCTTTAGCATATTGCGGGCGTTGTTGGGCAAATGCAGGCAAATCCTGCAAGATGCGTTGTTGATTCCACCACACGGAAGGACTGGCAATAAGATAATTACGGAAGCTTTCAGGGTGATTGAGCAAACTATATAAGCCGAATAAACCGCCGTAGGAATGACCGAAAATGTTTTGCTGTGCGTGATTAATGTTGAAACGACGATGTAAATCCGGCGCCAATTCTTCCTGTATAAAACGATAAAAACGCTCCGCACCGCCGAATTGTCGATTGGCATTATCGCCCGTATCGGCGTAGCTTTCCGACGGTGGCGTGTAATCCTGTGCACGTTCCGCAGGATTCAGCAGTTGTGTATTCGGATAACCAATGCCCACAATTAAAAACGGCACCGCATTGGTTTCCTGCGCGCGCGCCATCATGTTTTGCGCCATGCCGGCAGCCGCCGGGAAAAGGGCGTCGCCGTCCAACACATACAACACCGAATAGCCCAATTCTTTTGCCTGCCCGACAGGCATCACCTGAATGCGATAATCTTTCTTCGTGAATTGGCTGTGCAATTGATATTCCTGCGCACCGGGCAGCACGGCGGGTTTTAATTCGCCTGCCGAAGCGGATTGATGGGCGTCGGCAATATTGAAAAATACGCCGCAGGAAAGGGCTAATAATAACGGTTTCATAGTTGTCCTCATGTGAATTTTTCGCGTTAGCGTAACAAAGTGCGGTGGGTTTTTCTAAAGTTTTTTACGGCTTAAAAACATCGGGAAAAATAACCGCACTTTATCACTACTCAGATCAGTATAAATTGCTATAAAAATTCCGAAAATTATGGTCTAATAGCCCACAATTTTTTGTTAATCAAGAGAAAAGGTTAAATATGAGCTGGATTGATAGAATTTTTAGTAAAAATACATCTTCTTCCTCACGTAAAGCCAATGTGCCGGAAGGCGTTTGGACAAAATGTACTTCCTGCGAACAAGTGTTATATCGTGAAGAATTAAAACGCCATTTGGAAGTCTGCCCAAAATGCGGTCATCACATGCGTATTGATGCACGCGAACGTTTGTTGGCGTTACTCGATCAGGACAGCACGCAAGAATTAGCGGCGGATTTAGAGCCGAAAGATATCTTAAAATTCAAAGACTTGAAAAAATATAAAGATCGTATTAGTGCGGCACAAAAAGACACCGGTGAAAAAGATGCGTTAATTGCATTTTATGGTACGTTGTACAACATGCCGGTTGTGGCGGCGGCGTCCAACTTTAGCTTTATGGGCGGTTCCATGGGGTCTGTGGTCGGTGCGAAGTTCGTGAAAGCGGCGGAAAAAGCCATGGAAGAAAATTGCCCGTTTGTGTGTTTTTCTGCCAGTGGCGGTGCGCGTATGCAGGAAGCATTGTTCTCCTTAATGCAAATGGCGAAAACCAGCGCGGTCTTGGCGAAAATGCGTGAAAAAGGCGTGCCGTTCATTTCCGTGTTGACGGATCCGACGTTGGGCGGCGTCTCTGCCAGTTTCGCTATGTTAGGCGACATTAATATTGCCGAGCCGAAAGCATTAATCGGTTTCGCCGGTCCGCGTGTCATTGAACAAACCGTACGCGAAAAATTGCCGGAAGGCTTCCAACGCAGTGAATTTTTATTGGAAAAAGGCGCAATAGACATGATCGTCAAACGTGCCGATATGCGCGATACATTGGCAGGTTTACTCAGCAAATTGATGCACAAACCTTCACCTTTTGTGGAAAGTGAATTGGTTATCGAAGAAACCGCCGCATAAAATCTCATTTAAGGCATTCATAATGCAAACAGAATTAAAAGCCACTTCGCCACTCAACGAGTGGCTTTCTTATTTGGAAAACAGCCATTTTAAAGCCATTGATTTAGGGCTGGAACGGATTAAATCCGTAGCACAAGCGTTGGATTTATTAACACCTGCGCCTTTCGTCATTACCGTGGGCGGCACCAACGGCAAAGGCACAACCTGCCGTTTGCTGGAAACCATTTTACTGAACGCCGGTTATCGTGTAGGCGTGTATTCTTCACCGCATTTGTTACGTTATAACGAGCGTGTACGCATTCAAAATCAGGAGTTGGACGACGCCCAACACACAGCGTCTTTTGCGTATATTGAGCAAAACAAAACGCAATCCTTAACTTATTTTGAATTCAGCACGCTTTCTGCGTTACATTTGTTTAAACAGGCAAAATTAGACGTCGTGATTCTGGAAGTAGGGCTGGGCGGTCGTTTGGATGCCACCAATATCGTGGACAATAACATGGCGGTAATTACCAGTATCGACATTGACCACACGGATTTTCTTGGCGCTACGCGCGAACAAATCGCTTTTGAAAAAGCGGGCATTTTCCGAGTCAATAAGCCGGTCATTATCGGCGAACCGAACATTCCACAAACCATGTTGGATCACGCTAAAGAATTAGGTAGCCAATGTTTTTGCCGCAATGCGGACTGGACGTTCAGTCAACAAGCGCAAAGCTGGACGTGGCAAACCATGCGAACCGATGAAAAAGTGCGGTGGAATTTTTTGGCGGATTTGCCTCTTTGCCAAATTCCTTTAGCCAATGCGGCGACAGCGCTGGCGGCGGTGCAAAAACTGCCTTTTGACATCTCTCTTGAAACCGTTAAAAAATCCTTGCTTGAGGTGGAGCTCACCGGTCGCTTCCAAACCATTAACCCAACAAAGTTAATTCATTTAGCGCAAAAACTTCAGCGTGATGTAGCAACATTACCGCGTATGATTATTGATGTGGGGCATAATCCGCATGCGGCGCGTTATTTGGCGGAAAAACTGACCGCACTTAAAGCGCAATCGCAGGGAAAACTCATTGCCGTTTGTGGCATTTTGAAAGATAAAGATGCCGTCGGCGTATTAACGCCATTGCTTCTGCTTATTGATGAATGGTACTGCGTAACATTAGGCGGTTATCGCGGTCAACGCGGTGAGGATTTATTTGTGACGTTGCAACAGGTTGTAAATCAACATCACTTAACCGTCAAAGGGGAGCATGCCGATTCCGTCGCAGAAGGCATTAAAAGTGCGGTGGATATTTCTGATGAAAATGACATTCTGCTGGTGTTTGGATCTTTTCATACGGTCGGCGAATTTTTAACCTTTAGTCAAGTCTAGCGAGGACTCAATTTCATAATGATAAAGCGTCGAGGTAAAACTCGGTCCTTTATTTTGAGGAGTCAAAATGGAACACAAAATCGAAGATTTAATCCATATTTTTAATCAATGTTTTGAACAGGAATACAACACAAAATTAGTCAAAGGCGGTGATGAACCGCTATATGTTCCGGCAAATGACGATTGCCCTTATAACGCCATTTATTTCGCCCGAGGATTTTACAGTAGCGGATTACATGAAATCGCCCATTGGTTAGTCGCCGGCAAAGAGCGTCGAAAACTGGAAGATTTTGGTTATTGGTACGAGCCGGATGGACGCACGGAAGAGCAACAGCGTTTATTTGAAAAAGTGGAAGTTAAACCGCAAGCGTTGGAATGGATTCTCGCAACCGCGGCAGGTTTTCGTTATTTTGCCAGTTCCGACAACCTCAACGGACAACCGGGCGATACCCAACCGTTCAAACAGGCAGTCTATGAACAAGTCAAAACCTATGCTGAAAAAGGTCTGCCAAAACGCGCCGAAACCTTGCGCAAAGCGTTAGCTAAGTTTTACGGCACGGAAGATCACATTGATTTAACGAAGTTTGATGTGACGAGAATTTAGAATGAGGATAAAAGTGCGGTCAAAAAAACGCTTAAATTTTTGACCGCACTTTACGTAATGAAAAAACATCTGAAATATTTACCGCACTTTTCATTATTTGATGAAAAGTGCGGTCATTTTTATCGACGTTTTTTAAAGGACTATTCAACAGGATACCAATGTAGTTTGGTAAATTGAATTTGGCACTGATCACCTTCGTTTAACAACGGATCACGCCGACCTTTTTGTACGCGCAGTTCTTGATTTCCAATGTGAATACTGTAATCAATCACTTCTCCTAAATAAGAACGACGTTTCACTATGCCGGGAATGCCTCCTTGATTGACGAATTCAATTTCTGACGGGCGGCTTGCCAGTAAGGCTTTGCCTTGCGCCAGTAATTCGGCGGGCGGTGTAGGTTGAATGTCAAATATGCCTTCACAATGATCAATACTAACGCCTTGAGCAGATAAATTGACGTTTAACTGATTGGATAACCCAATAAAATTAAACACAAATTTATTGATCGGATTGTTGTAAATATTAAGCGGTGTATCAATTTGTTCGATCACGCCTTTTTTCATCACCATAATCCGATCGGATAACGCCATGGCTTCCGACTGGTCGTGTGTTACATAGATAATGCTGAATCCAAATTTCCGCTGTAATGCTTTGATTTCAAAACGCATTTCTTCTCTTAAATGAGGGTCCAAACTGGATAACGGCTCATCCAGCAACATCACATCGGGGTTTAACGCCAAGGCGCGAGCCAGTGCCACCCGTTGTTTACCGCCACCGGATAAATCATCGGGGCTTTTTTGCGCTACATTTAGCAAATTGGTATGACGTAACGCGTCATTGGTGCGCTTTTCGATGTCCTGTTTGGATAATTTCTTTAAGGTTAGCGGAAATGCCACATTATCGTACACCGTCATGTGTGGCCAGACAGCAAAGGCTTGGAATACCATGCCGAAATGGCGTTTTTCCGGTGGTAAATAGAAGTTGGTCGCTTTTGAAGAAAGTACTTTATCACCTACTTTAATTTCGCCGGCATCCAAATCTTCAAAACCCGCAATCATACGTAACGTGGTGGTTTTTCCGCAACCGGATGGGCCCAGCATGGAAAAGCATTCACCTTTTTCGATGGATAGATTGAGGTTCGGAATGGCTATCACATCGCCGAATTTCTTCATTACATTATTTAGTTGAATATAACTCATTTTATTCTCCTTAATATTCGGCTATTTCTGCGTTTTTTTCTCGGCATAGCGTTTAATCACGGTTTGACCGACCACGATAATAATCAACGCAATGCCTGCCAGTGCAGCGGAATAAACGGTTTCACCATCTTCATTTAAGGTATAAATGGCAACCCCGATGGTGCGGGTGGAAGGTCCGTATAACATCACGGAAACCGTTAATTCGCGCAGTGCAGGTAAGAAAATTAAGAAGAAGGCGGCAATCATCCCCGGTCTGACTAACGGAATAACAATGTCTTTCAACGATTGCCACATACTTGCTCCGCAAGCGCGTGCCGCTTCTACCAAGGAATCATGCACTTGTTCTAAAGCGGCAGAGTTGGCCTTCAGCGAGAACGCCATGTAGCGGGCAATGTAGGCGATGAGAATAATCCAGACGGTGTTGTAGAGGTTAATACCGAATTTGCCGCTCCATGCCAGAATTACCCCTAAAGCGATAACCGAACCCGGTACGGAGAACGGTAGCATACCGAGGAATTCCAAAATGGCTTTGCCTCTGACGCGCATTTTGACGATAACATAAGAAATCATCACCCCGGCGAACATGGTAATCACAGCGGCGGCTAAACCTAGGGAAACACTATTGCGAATGGCATCTTTAGTGAGTTGCCATTCAAATAGGATAAATTTGTAGTTTTCCATAGTGAGATTTTCCCAGGTGATCGGCAAGCCGTAGGTTTTTAATCCGCCGACTAAGAAAATTGTCGCAGTCGGCAAAACGATAGTGAAAGCGATATAGAGCAGGCAGATAATCAATAACGGCATGCGCAAGCCTCTGAGTTTGACTTCCACCGGGCGGAAACTTTTACCGGCAATAATTTGGAAACGTCCTCGATTTAACACTTTATTTTGCAGCCAAATAATAAAGGCGGCGGTGAATACCAATACGGTTGCTAATACCGTGCCCGTACGAATGGCGTCAAAACTACCTGCACTTTGGTGAATGCGTTCGTAAATTAAGGTCGGGATATTAAAGATACCGTTCTCAATACCTAGGACGGCTACTGTACCGAAGTGTGCCATGGAGTAGAGCATAATCAATAACGCACCGGAAACAATACTCGGCATAACCAACGGGATCGTGATTTTACGGGTGATGGTAAATAGGCTGGCACCGGAAATACGGGCAGATTCTTCTAAGGTTGGATCCATCCGTTCCAATGCGCCGCATACCTGAATAAATACGAACGGGAACAAATACATGGTTTCCACCGCCATAATGCCGGCGTAGCTGTAAATATTAAATACCGGTTCTTCAAAACCCAATGTATCCATGAAGAATTGGTTTATATAACCGGCACGCGGTGAAAGTAACATTTTCCAGGCAAGTGCGCCGATAAAGGACGGCAACATGAACGGTACCAAAAACATAACTTTCATAAAGCCTTTATACGGCAGATCCGTTCGGGTGACCAACCAAGCGAAGAATGTGCCCACGCAAGTACTCATGATGGTTACGCCGGAAGCGATGAACAGCGAGTTCAGTAACGCCTCGTAGGTTTCCTGTTGCTTCAGAATTTTTATTACATCGGTAACGTTAAATTGTCCGTCAACCCAGAATGAGTTGATGAAAATTAACAACACCGGCACGGCAACTACAATAACTAAAATCCCAATGGACAGCGTAAGAATGACATTGGCGATATTAAACGGACTTTTATTTGCTATTACGGCCATAATTACCCCCTTGCCGAATCCGTTGTATTCGGGAACCAAAGCAAGTCATGAAAATTCACATAACAGTTTTCTCCCTCCGTAAACATTAAATCTTGTTGTAATGCTTTATTGGTCGGCACTTCTGTACGTAGTGTGACACCGTCGATTTCCAGCATATAATCCATGACGGCACCGAGAAAACTGGCGCGTACCACTTTGGCATGCAATCCTTCGCCTTGTCTGCTGAGTATAATATCCGACGGGCGGCAGCCAAGTTTGCCGGATTCTTGCGGTAAGTTATTCCAGTGAATGACTTGGTTTCCTTGTCCGACAAGATGTTGACCTTGCTCATAACGCACCGGAATAAAATTCGCCAAACCCATAAATTTAAATACGGTTTCGTTGGCGGATTTTTCATAAATTTCCCAAGGTGTGCCGATTTGTTCAATGGTGCCGTCGGTTGCCATAATTGCCAGGCGATCGGAAATCGCCAAGGCAATTTCCTGATCATGGGTAACGTACATAATGGTAATGCCGAGTTTTTTCTGTAACTCTTTAATTTCGAAACGCATTTCTTCACGCAAATTGGCATCCAGATTGTTCAACGGTTCATCCAATAACATCAGTGACGGCTTGGCAACTAATGCTCTCGCCAAGGCGACCCGTTGTTGTTGACCGCCTGATAATTGGGAGGGGAGGCGTTGCTCTAATCCGGTTAAGTTCACTAACTCTACAACATCCATGACTTGTGCCCGAATGGTTTCTTTATCCAAGTTTTTGAATTTCAACGGATAGGCAATATTGTCAAATACCGTCATGTGTGGCCATACGGCGTAGTCCTGGAAAACTACGCCCAAACCACGCTGATCGGGCTGAATATCAATATGCTCAGCGGGATCGCTAACAACCGTATCATCAATTAAAATACGTCCGGTATCCGGCACGTCAAATCCTGCCAGCAGACGTAATAAGACGGTTTTTCCGCAACCGGAAGGACCCAGCAAGGTAAAGCATTCACCGTCTTGTACCGTTAACGACAAGTTCTTTAACACTTGATGGGAACCGAACGCTTTAGAAATGTTTTCAAATGTAATTGTTGCCATAAAGCACATCCTTCAAGCGGGTTAGTTGCGACCTTGTAGAATTTGAGTGAATTTTTTCACGGTTTCTTCTTTGGTAGCGATGACGCTCTTATAATCAATCGGAATCGCACGACTCATGGCTTCTTCGGCAGAAGGTAAACCGAATTCAGGATTTGGCTCAATACCTTTTCTCACCGGTAATGTGCCTTCGTGAGCTACAATTTTTTGTGCATCTTCGGAAAGCAAGAAATCAATGAATTTTTGGGCGGCAGAAAGATTTTTTGTGCCTTTGATGATGGCGGCAGGGCTTGGAATGACCAGCATTTCTTTCGGATAAGCGAGTTTTAAGGATGCGCCTTTTCTGATTTTATCGTTGGTGATGTAGTCTACGGCGAGTGATGCCAGCAAATCGCCTGACGCGGTGTCATCCACGACCTGACCGGCACCTTTACCAATCTTGGCTTTATTTTCTTTTAATTTCTCAAAAAATTCCCAACCAAAAGTGGATTTCAGTAATGACACGCTCATATACGACGTACCGGAAAGCGCCGGATTAGCAATACCAAATGCGCCCTTAAATTGTGGTGTGAGCACATCGGCCCATTGTGTAGGCGGCTCTTTTTTTACAAAACGGGTGTTATAGGCGATACCTAATGTTCCTAACCGAATCGGCGTAAAGGAACCGTCAAAATCAGGAATCGGATTAATGATATTCTCTACTTCAGGAGAAATGTAAGTTTCCAGCATTCCGGTTTCTTTCATATTGAAAAAATCAGGTACCTCACTGGTCCAGATAACATCCGCCATAATCTGCCCAGATTCTTTTTCTGTCGCAATTTTTGCCATTAATTTACCTGCACCGGCAGATTGATAGTCCATGGCAATATCCGGATATTTTTCATTAAATTTGGCTTTTAAGGCGCCGATAAGGGATTCTTTCATAGAGGTATAAACGATGAGTTTATCTTGTGCTACAGCCATACTGCTGATGGAAAGTCCTAAACCGAGAGCAATTAGGCTTGAAATGATTTTTTTGTTCATAATCAATTCCTTATTTTATAGATGGGGTATTTGGATGGTACTGCTTGACGAGTGATTCACTGAACAGAGCGTGAAATTCAAAAATACGATAGCACTAATGCGAAATAAGAAAAGCCGACTTTTGGAGAGAAAATGGGGTGATTTTGACACAAATCTGATGTTTTATTTAGGCTGTTTTGACTCATTTATGGAAACGGGCTGAAACATAGTCGAAGTAAATGGCTACAAATAACTCAAAATGTTGAAATCAACAAAATTTTAATTCTTTGAAATGGATCACAAAAAATATTAATGGATTTCTATTCTATAGAAATTCATCGTAATTCAAGGTTAGAATCATTGCATTTAATCGTTTATACAGGTAATTCTCATGCTAAGGATAAAAGAACGTTATGTCGGCACTTTACTGATATTTCTAACGGTTACGTTAGCTTGCGCTGGGCGGGCATATAGCAATGAACTGGTCATCGGTACGACATTTTCGCCGGAGTCTTTGTCTTATTTGATTACCGAATGGGAAAAACAACCGAATGCCATGCCGGTAAGAATGATAAATAGAACAAGTCATTCCTTAAATAAACTCTTTGATGATGACAAAAATGACAATATAGATCTTGTTTTAAGTTCCTCTCCTATATTGTTTTACCATTTGCAGAAAAAGCAAAAGTTAGCGATTTTGCCGGATAAATTAAGTGCGGGGAAAAAATTCGTGCCGGATATTTTGCAAAAAACCACCGTTGCATTTTCTTTGTCCGGGTATGGTATTTTGTCTAACGTACCACTGTTGGAAAATGCAGAAGTGGATATCCCCGGCGATTGGCAAGGGCTTATTTCTCCTAATTTGCAAGGGTTGGTTATTATGAGTAGCCCGAGTCGTTCCGATACGACTCATATTATGATTGAAGCCTTATTGCAAAAACAAGGATGGCAACAAGGTTGGGCGCTGATTCACCAAATGATGGCAAATGTCGGAACGATTTCTTCCCGAAGTTTTGGTGTGGTTGATAAAGTGCAGGCTAATTTGGGGGCGGCCGGTATTACGATTGATAACTATGCAAATTTGCTCACACATTATAATGCGGATTCCCATTCACCCTTAATCTTTAAATACTTTCCTAATTTTCCCGTCTCTCCGACTTTTATTGCGGTAACGACAAATAGCGCTAACAGCCGACAGGCATTGGCATTTATTTACTTTTTATTAAGTGATGTGGGGCAACGCACGTTATACCACAGCAAAATGGGGAAATACCCGATCATTCCATTGGCAAAATCCCATCGGTTATATACAACTCAGCAATTTTTATTTACTCAACCGCCCCTTGATTATCAAATCGTGCTTAAGCGTCAGGATATTGTTAAATTAATGTTTGAGCACCAGATTATTCATCGGCTAACGCAAATTCAGGAAAATTGGCAAATTCTTTATCAAAAGGAGCTACAAGTCGGGCACACATTGCCAAAATTACGCGAAATTTTGACCGCACTTCCCATCACGGAAGAGCAAGCCAATGATGAAAATTATTTGGAGAAATTTAATACAAATGAAGTCTTGTTACATTGGCAACAGTTTTTTATGTCACAGCAAATGCGATTTGTCGATGCCGTGGAAAAATTATGAGAAAGTGGCTTAAAAAATTAGACATCAGCACAGGCTTGCAATTATCACTTATTGTCAGCGCATTGTTTTGTTTGTTTATTGGTATTGTCGGTTTATATACTTGGCAACAACAGCGCGTGGAAATTGATTTTGCTATTGATCAGAATTTTCCAAAACTTCAATCGGCTTTTCGTATAGAAGAGCAAATTAATTCATTGGAAAATAGATTTTTAAATTTAAAAGATATAAAAAATACAGAAGATAAAATCAAATGGTTTAATGGTACGCAAGAAGAAATTAATAAACTAAAAGAGATCGCCGAATTATTAAATGAAGATTTAAATAGTGAAATTCCTAAAATTGTTATAGAACAAAGTAATCTTTTGCAAGACATTTCATCAAATATCGATAATAAGTTAGCATTGAGTGCTAAATTCAATAAAACCTTTTCGGAAATTGATTGGTTGCATAATGATTTTCGTGATGAATTTATCGCATTATTGCAAGAAATTGTTTGGCAACAAGCAACATTAGCTAATCATCTTACAGATAATTCAAGCGGTTCAAAAAAAATTGAACAACTAAGAAGGCTTCAACATGAATTATTATTGCTTTATGATTTTCTTACTTATGAAGAGCAAATTGTTATTGAATTAAAACAGCATATCGGTAATTATTCTGATTATTCATTAGTCACATTAACAAACGCTCTTAATTATTTAAAAAATTTAGTTGAACAAAAATTTGAATCTTTAGATAAACATACTTCAAATGATACAATTAAACAAATTATTGATGCTTTGCTGGCTATGGGATTGGACTCTAAGTCGCTACCTTCTTTATTAATTGAGCGAAAGCAAATAGATATTACCCAACAGCAATTAATGAATAAATACGAGTCACTTATTTTTAATTTAAGACAGAAAATTAATGATCAGGTAGGAGACAATCAAAAGCAATTAAAAATATTTCACTCTTTAATTAATAAAAATACCAGGGTAAATGGTCTTATTATTTTTTCTGCCATGCTGTTACTTTTTCTCTTTATTGCGAGTATCAATTTTTATTATATTCGTCATAGACTAATACAGCGTTTTCAGTCCCTTAATCAATCTGTTGAAAGACTAATTAATGGTGAAAACAATGTTAAGATTTCAGTATGTGGTAATGATGAATTAGGGCGTATTGCCAAATTGTTAAGATTATTTCTCTTTGAAGTCAACATGAAAAGTGAAGAGTTAGAAAGCAGAAATCAAATTTTATTAAATGAAATTAGCGAACGTATAGAAATTCAGGAAAAACTCATCAGTACGCAGCAGGAATTAATACAAGCAGCAAAATTAGCCGTGGTAGGGCAAACCTTGACCTCAATTAATCATGAGATCACTCAACCGTTGAATGCGATGAATGCTTATATTTTTAGTGCAAAAAGAGCGGTGAATAATAATGATGTTTTTTCTGCAAATCGTTATTTGGAAAAAATAGCATATTTAGTTGATCGTACTGCACTAGTGGTAAAAAGGTTACGTCATTTTTCCCGCCAGACGACGAATACACTACAAGCCGTGAATTTATCTGAATGTATTAATAATGCTTGGGAATTATTAGAGCCAAAACATAAACATTTGAAACCAAATTTATTTATTCCAACTAATTTGCCTCATGTATTAGGTGACGAAATTTTATTAGAGCAAGTATTTGTTAATATCTTTCTTAATTCACTGGAAGCAATTCAGGATGATAAACCGGATATTAAAATAGAAATACAAAATATCTCAGAACTGAATACGGAATTATGGATTTTTGATAATGGTTCCGGCTGGCCTTTAACGGATAAGTTATTGCAACCTTTTTCTAGCAGTAAATCTATTAACTTAGGCTTGGGATTATCAATAAGTTTATCTATTATGCAACAATGTCAAGGCGATTTACTTATTGCTTCTACATTAGCAAAAAACGCACTTATTATTTTGAAATTCAAGGTGATTAATAATGTTTAATACTCAAAATAATGTTTTATTGATTGATGATGATTTAGATATTTTGGAATCCTATACTGATTTATTACAGCTAGAGGGATATTCTGTAATTGCAACTTCAAATCCCGAAAAAATTATCAGTTATATCCCAGAAAATTGGTGTGGTGTCATCATTTGTGATGTGCTGTTACCCGACATTTCCGGATTGGATGTATTAGAACAAATTATCGCAATCGATAGTCAAATTCCGGTAATCATGGTGACCGGGCATGGCGATGTGCCTATGGCGGTAGAGGCTGTTCAAAAAGGTGCAGCAAATTTCTTTGAAAAACCGATTTCTCCCGAAAAGCTACTTGCTCAGGTAGATAATTCCTTAAAACAACGGAAAAAAATTATTGAAAAACGTCAATGGCAAGCAGAAAAAATTAGTGAAGTTTTTATTGGTAGTAGTGATTGGATTAATGAATTAAGAAAACAGTTACAAAAATTAGCAAATTCTAATTTACCGGTTTTTATTTGGGGAGAAACCGGTACAGGACGCCATTTGGCAGCAACCTATTTACATAAATTAAGTGATCGTAAAGATTTTCCTGCTATTTTTCACGAGTATGTGGAAAATGAACCTTCCAATATTGTTGAATTAATCAAAAAATCAGTATCGGGCACTTTAATTATTAAAAATATTCATTATCTAAATGTTAGTGAACAACAATATTTAATTCATCAGATAAGTAGTGAAGGAAACCAAATGCGCTTAATTTTATTGAGCGATATTTCTCTTATGGAATTAATACGTTACCAAAAAATCAGTTCAGCGTTTTATTATTTATTTACGTATACACAAATTGAAATGCTTCCGTTGCGAAAACATATTACTGATGTAACCGATATTTTTAATCATTATGTACAAAAATCCTGTATCAGATTAAATAAACAAATCATCACAGCAGATAAAAAATTATTACAAAGTTTACGGCATAAAGAATGGAGTGGAAATGTAAAAGAATTAATTAGCGTTGCGGAATTGTATGCTATCGGTTTACTTACTCATATTCCTTCGGCAACTTCTCCACTATTTGATAATATACAAACACATTCTTTAGATGAAAAATTAAACCAATACGAGAAACAAGTTATTGAAGAGGCGTTAGTTTTTTACCAGGGAAAAATTAATGATGTCGTGAATTATCTTAATATTCCGAGAAAGAAATTGTATTTACGCATGAAAAAATATGGATTGGATAAAAAGAGTTATAAATTGTGAGCATAAAAGTGCGGTTAAAAAATTCTTCGAATTTTACTCATAAATTACCGAAGTGATTTATTCGTTCCTTTGGAGCCGTTGGCAAAGCCAACGTTCAAAATCCTTTGGATTTTGTAACCGCACTTTTTGTTTTACTGCCGTGCTAACCGTAAATTCTGTGGTAAAGGCTCGAAGTTTGAGCGGTAAGGGTTGATGTCTAAACCGCCGCGGCGGGTGTAGCGTGCGTAAACGGTGAGTTTTTCCGGGTTGGCGTAGTGCATCAGGTCGCAGAAAATCCGCTCGACGCATTGTTCGTGAAATTCGTTGTGTTGACGGAAAGAAATAATGTAGCGTAGCAACTGTTCGCGGTTGATTTGCTTGCCCACATAATGAATTTGCAGGCTACCCCAATCCGGTTGTTGGGTGATGAGGCAGTTGGATTTGAGCAAATGGCTGACCAGCGTTTCTTCCACAATGTTGTCGTTCGTGCAATTTTTCAGCAAGTCGGCATCAAAAGCATAATCCCGAATTTCAATGTCCAGCCCGTCAATGCATTCGCCTTGCAGCGCGGCAATCGACTGTGCCGTGTAATCCGCCAACGAATTTAACCGCACTTTCACTTCACCTTTCGCACAATCTTGTAAATCTTGCTGCAAAATGCGCTGAACCTCGGCGAAATCGGCAAATTGGGTTTGGTTGAAGCTGTTTAAATAGAGTTTAAAACTTTTCGATTCGATCAAATTTTCGCTATGAAAATCAATTTGTATATCGGCGATCGCCACTTGCGGCACGCCTTTGGGATTGAGCCATGAGATTTCATATGCCGTCCAAATATCGGCGCCGATGGAAAAAGGCTGGGCCTGTGTAATGCCCAAGGTGTCGCGATTGAGGCGGCGTGGTACGGGTTGTAATAAAGTGCGGTCATATTTTTCCGCGTATTTTGTTTGCTGACCGAGTTTTAAGGCGTTCAGGCTTGGATCTTGATAGTGCATAGTTTTCCTTATTGCCAATGCCAGGAGAGGTTTGAAACGAGGCGGCAATGATCACATTTAAAATAGAGGAAGTCAAAAAGCGGTTGGTTTAACGTCCAGTTTCGCTTGCATAGCGGGCAGCAGGATTGCACTTCCGATTCACGGCTTTCGCCGCCGATACGATACAAATAATAGTAAGTTGGAATGGCGCTGTGCCGTTCGATTTCCTGCGCTAAATGATACCCATGTTTAAACAGCGTGCTTTGCGTATCGGAAATTTGTGCAAGGGCTTGTTGCTCCAGCACGGAACCGTTCATTTGCAATTGATCGCACGCCTGCCAATTCTCCTGCCATTTAATGATGTCCATCGCCAAGTGCGGTATGTTTTTCAGCTGTTTATATAACGGAATCGGTTGCAGGGTATCGCCGCTTTGCAGGGGCGAGCAGGATTGTAAATACGTGGTGTAGAGCAGTTGCCAAGCAGGCGTTTCCATTGCCGTGATTTCCGAATTCAGATCTTCCGCCACGATTTGAAAACTCTCGAAAAACACACCGCACTTTTCTGCCGTCTGAACGGCTTCGTTCACTAGAGAATTGTTAAATTCCGCCAACAGCGAGGTTTGTTCGGGGCAGGTCACACGCACTGCCAAACCTTGTTGATTTTCCTGTTCGGCAATAAATTGCGGGATTTCCCGACCGATAATTTGCCCGTTATAACGCCATTGCTCAATAATTTGATTAACGCAATGGCTTTGTTTTTCCAAGGAAAATTCATCGTTCCGGCAGGAGAAAAAGGCTTCGATTAAATACATAGTGGGTCACGTTAAATTTGAAAGGGCGAATTTTACACCAAATTTCCCGTTACTGGCGTAAAAACCTGAAATCTTCTACAATGAGCCGTTTTTTATGAGGTATTTTATGTATCAACAAACCCGATTACATTTGCAAAATTTGCAACAGGTTATGGAGCGTTTGGCATTGTGGCAAACCATGCCGCCGCAGGAAGAGGCGTTCTTAAGCGAACAGCCTTTCGCCTTGGACACCATGAGCCCGACGGAATGGCTGCAATGGATTTTTATTCCGCGTATGTATGCTTTGCTGGAAAGCCGGGCGCCGTTGCCGAGCCAAATCGCCATTAGCCCTTACTTGGAAGAAGCCTTGAAAGAGGACGATTATTTGGCGGAATTATTGCTCCCGATCATTGAAATCGAAAAATTGCTGCAACAACAATGACGTTAGAGATTTTATACCAAGACGACCATTTGGTGGCGGTGAATAAACCGGCAGGAATGTTGGTACATCGTAGCTGGCTTGATCGCCATGAAACCCAGTTTGTGATGCAAACTCTGCGTGATCAAATCGGGCAGTTGGTTTATCCCATACATCGGCTGGACAGACCCACATCAGGCGTATTGTTATTTGCGTTAAGCAGTGAAACAGCGAATTTGTTATGTCAACAATTTGAGCAAAAACAAACGGAAAAACAGTATTTGGCGGTGGTTCGTGGTTATGTGACAGGGCAGGGCGAAATTGATTATCCGTTGAAAGTGCAGTTGGATAAAATTGCCGATAAATTTGCACAACAAGATAAAGCACCGCAAAGTGCGGTCACTTTTTACGACGGATTGAAAACCGCAGAAATGCCTTATGGCGTAGGGCGTTACGCCACTTCGCGTTATTCTTTGGTTCGCTTAACGCCGAAAACCGGGCGAAAACATCAACTTCGCCGTCATATGAAACATATTTTTCATCCCATTTTGGGCGATACGCAATATGGCGATTTACACCAAAATCGTGCGTTGACGGCACATACCGGTTGTTCGCGTTTAATGTTGCACGCGGAGAAATTAAGTTTCGTGCATCCGTTGACACAACAATCAATCACGATTCAGGCTGGCTTAGATGAGCAATGGCGGAATGTCATGCGGATTTTTCAGTGGTAAAAAACACCTAAAAAAACAACCGCACTTTTCGTGAAAAGAATAAGAGGAAAGAAATGTTAGATAGTGATTTATTAAATTTAACCCATGAACAGCAGCAACTTGCCGTGGAAAAAATTCAGGAATTAATGGCACAGGGAATGGGAAGCGGGGAAGCCATCGCCTTGGTAGCAAAACAATTACGTGAACAAAATCGCACAAATAAAATAAAAGAAAATGAATAGCTGAAGTGTTTTTGCCGCGAAATTTTATGAATTTTTGTGATCTCTGTTTGATTTTGAAACTTTTTTTATTGCGCAACCGACAAATTTACTTAATATAACCATCAGCAAATCAAGGTGATAGGGCATTTTGTCTTATTGAAGTAAACGTAGTTCTATAAGGACTAAAAACCATAAGAGGTTTGAATTATGGAAGTTGGTGTTGTTAAATGGTTTAATAATGCAAAAGGATTTGGCTTTATTTCTGTTGAAGGCAGTGATACCGATATTTTTGCACATTATTCAGTCATTGAAATGGAAGGTTATCGTTCATTAAAAGCGGGTCAGAAAGTCCAGTTTGAAGTGATTCATGGTGACAAAGGTTCTCACGCGACGAAAATCATTCCTGTTGTCGAATAAATAATCAAGATTCTCTATTTAGTCATTCAATGGACAAAGACAAGCCCTTTTGTGGACTTGTCTTTTTTATTTCAATAAATCCTTCAAGCCCGCTTTCATTGCCGACATTTGATTTTCGTATAGGGCTTTTTTCTCGCGTTCATCGATCATGTAGGAAATGGTTTCCGACAAGGTCATTTTCATTTTGCGGGAATATTTGGATAAACGTAGCCAAACGGCATATTCCAAATCAATGGATTTTTTCTTAGTGGATTGCTTTTCACCGTTGAAAAAGCGTTTTCTTCTGGCGCGAATGGCTTGGTCGAGTTTGATGACCAATTCCGGCGCCAAATGGGTTTTAATCCATTCTTCAATTTTTTGCGGATAATTTTGGCAACCGATGAGTTGCTTAACGATGTCTTCCTGTAAACTTTTTTCTTCGTAACGGGTAACATTCTCGCCTTCACGGGCTTTCTTGGTTAAATAAACCCATTTCCAATGAGCTTCCTGATTTTCCAGCTTTTGATATTTCATTTTGTCGAACCATTTTAGTGACGTGGTAACTGTGTCACTATACGCTTTTTGTGACGGATTTTCTAGCAAATTTTTATGTGATGCGAAGAAAGCCGGGGAGAAATGTGCGATAATGCGCGCAAATTAAACATAACGCAGAGATTAACGTGACTTCATCTTCTTTATCCAATAACACATTGCCTTGGCAGGACTTACGTCCGGAATTAGCCGTGACCGACATTCCCTCACAACCTCAGGACTTTTTCGCTTTGCAACCCCGTGCCGGTGAAGCCGTGCGCAATTTCATGCGAAATTCCCACCGCACTTTATTGGTGCTCAAAGCCGATGACCAAGCGGAATACGCGCCTTTATTGGAACGTTTCATTGAAAAACACCAACCGAAACTTGACGTGTGCGGTGTGCAATATGTGGTGGAGCAGGGGGATTCTTTTTCTTTTCCGCGTGTCTATACGGAACCGGCGCAATCCATTGAGGATAATTTTGCTGCGAAGAAAACTGTGGCAACGGCACTGTATTTCGATCAATTTCAATTATTCGGTTCCGTTAAAATTCATGCCTCGTCACATGATATTCAACTGCACGCCGGGCTGGTTCATCAGCTTAATAAAGGCGTATTAATTGTCAGTGTCGGTGCGTTGTTGGCGCAATTTGATTTATGGCAACGCCTGAAACAAATTCTCACCACGGGCGTGTTTGATTGGTATTCTGCCCATCCGTTCAAAACCTTGCCTTGTGATATTCCAAGTTATCCCTTGCAGTTAAAAGTCATTGTGTTGGGTAATCGCACGGAATTGGCAACCTTAGAGGAGTTGGAAGAGGGGCTTTATCATCTGGCGGATTATGCGGAAATTGAAAGCTATTGCAGCGTAGAAACCGCAGAACAGCAGCAACAATGGATGAATTATGTGCAATTCGTCGCGCAACAACATCAATTACCAATGCCGGATTTAAGCGGTTTCAATAAATTGTATCAATTATTGGTGCGCGACAGTGAAAATCGCCATTTGATTAATGTGTCGCCGTTAAAATTAAAAATGATGCTCACGGAGACCGCACTTTTAACGCAATCCGATTCATTAAGTGCGGTGGATTTTGAGCGTTATTTTTTACATAAAACCGCGCAATACGGCTTCCTGCGTGAGCAAACCTACGACGGCATTTTGCAGGAGCAAATCTATGTGGCGACCGAAGGCGAAATGGTGGGGCAAATTAACGGCTTGTCGGTGATTGAATACCCGGGTACGCCGTTGTCTTTTGGCGAACCTTCCCGAATAAGCTGTATCGTGCAATTCGGCGATGGCGAAATTGTGGATGTGGAACGCAAAAACGAACTGGCGGGCAATATTCACAGCAAAGGCATTATGATTGCCGAAGCCTGTTTGGCGAATGTACTTGAATTGCCGTCACAATTGCCGTTTTCCGCCTCTTTGGTGTTTGAACAATCTTACGGTGAAATTGACGGTGACAGCGCTTCTCTTGCCGGTTTCTGCGTGTTGCTGAGTGCTTTGTCCGCCTTGCCGTTGCCGCAATCTATCGCTATTACGGGGGCCATCGATCAATTCGGTTTGGTACATTCCGTGGGCGGTGTGAATGACAAAATCGAAGGCTTCTTTACTATTTGTCAACGCCGTGGCTTAACAGGCAAGCAGGGCGTGATGATCCCAAGTGCAGTGCTGAATCAGCTAAGTTTGTCCGATGCGGTGGTAAGTGCGGTCAAAAATCAGGAATTTTTTATTTATCCTGTTGAAACCGTGGATCAAGCCTGTGAAATTTTATTGCAACGCGATTTGGTGGAACAGGAAAAGAAAACCTATGATTTCGACACAATGCCGTTGTCCCGCCTGATTCATCAGCGCATCGAACAATATTCCGAACAGCAATCCCACAAGTTCGGTTTTTGGGATTTGCTCTTCGGCAGAAAAAATCGTTAAATCCAAATTGCCATTGAAAATTAACTGATCGGACAAGTTAGGCGTACAAGTGTTAGCTATTCTAAATAATGGGATGCTTTGTTAGAATCCCACCCGCATTCGATTTTGAATCGCTTAAACATATTTTATAGGATGATTAATAATGAACATTTGTACTCCAAACATCAAAGACAGTTACACTTACGAAGATTTATTGGCTTCAGGTCGTGGCGAATTGTTTGGCAAAGAAGGCCCGCAATTGCCGGCGCCGACCATGCTCATGATGGATCGTATCGTAAAAATGACGGAAGACGGCGGTACATTTGGTAAAGGCTACATTGAAGCCGAATTGGATATTCATCCTGATTTGCCGTTTTTCGCCTGCCACTTCATCGGCGACCCTGTGATGCCAGGCTGTTTAGGCTTAGATGCCATGTGGCAATTGGTCGGCTTCTTTCTCGGTTGGGTCGGCGGCAAAGGCAAAGGTCGTGCGCTGGGCGTCGGCGAAGTAAAATTTACCGGACAAATTCTGCCGACCGCGAAAAAAGTGGTTTATCGCATCAACATGAAACGCGTCATCAATCGTAAATTGGTGATGGGCATGGCGGACGGCGAAGTGGAAGTAGATGGTCGCGTTATCTACACCGCAACGGATTTGAAAGTGGGCTTGTTCCAGGATACCTCAAGTTTCTAATTCGCTTTCTTAAAAACACAGAAATTTTCGACCGCACTTTCCCATCAATGAAAGTGCGGTTTGTTTTTTCGGTGTTTTTTAGCAACATAAAAACTACAATCCAGGCGCTTTCCACAATGACGTGGTTAAACCGCTATCAACCAGTTGCAATTGCTTTTTATAAATATCCGCCCACTGGTTTTTGTGGGCTTGATAGAGGGCATAGTTATCCGAATTCGGTTGATGTTGCCGTTCAAATTTCACCAGCTTTTTGCCTGCCTCAGCTAAAGAAGGATAAATGCCGACACCAACGCCCGCCGCAATGGCGCAACCCAGAGCCGTTGCTTCTTTTACCACAGGAATATTCACGGTTAATCCGGTTACATCGGCTAGGATTTGGCTCCATAATTTGCCCTTAGCACCGCCACCGGCAAATACGATAGATGTGAGTTTTATACCGGAGAATTTTTGGACTTGATCCAAATTACAGGAAGACACAATTGCCGCATTTTCTTCCAAAGCTCGGAATAAGACGGCTTTGTTGCATTTCTCGGGATCAATAGACAAATTAATAAAAGACGGTGCAGCGTGATACCAGGCTTTAAAATGCATGGCATCGGAGAAAATCGGAATGACATCATTGGCACCTACTGGTACGCGTTCTGCCATTTGTTCAAGTAATGCATAAGCATCTGTACCTAATTTTTCTGCCAATCTTTTTTCTTCTTCACAGAAAGCGTCACGGAACCAACGCATGGTTAAACCGGTAAAAAAACTAATGGATTCGGCTTGTACCAACGGTGCGATAACGTGAGGATTAATACGTACATTCATTTCCGGATCAGTGACTGCTTTTGGCAAATTGACGACTTGTTGCCAGAATGTGCCGCCGATAACTGCAGCCTGTGCAGGTTCTGTTACGCCTAAACCGATACAGCCTAACTGAACGTCGCCACCACCGACTACCACCGGTGTGCCTGTCGCCAGACCGGTTTGTTCTGCTACCTCCGATGTTACATTTTCTAAAAGCGAGCCGGTTTCTTTTACCGGCGTGAGAATATCCGCATTTAACCCCGCCATATCCAGTAATTCCGGCGACCATTGACGTGTCGTTAGGCTCAACATGCCGGTAGTACCTGCATTAGAGGGTTCCACAGCCAGTTCGCCGCTTAACATAAATGCCAGCCAATCGCTAATCATAGAAATGGCTTTGGTATTTCGATAAATGTCGGGACGATGGTGGGCGAGCCATAACAGACGGGGAACGGCGCTTAGGGCTAAGGTTTGACCGGAGACGGAATAAAGCTGTTGTTCAAAAGTATAATTGTGCAGAGTTTTAAGTTCTCTAACTTCCTCTACGGCTCGAGCATCCACGTTGCCGCACGCCCAAATTGGTGTTTTATGTTCATCATAAAGCACGATGCCTTCACGCATGGAACAGGTGGAAATTGCCGCAATTTGTTGTGGCTGAATTTGCGCTTTATCCAATGCTTGGCGAATGCAGCTACAGGTCAATTGCCAGTTATTGGTTAAATCGAATTCCATTGAACCGGGAATATTGGGATCGGATAAATGTGTCCATTCTCGTTGAGCGGCGGTTACTTGATTGCCCTTCAAATCAAAAATGACCGCCCGAATACTTCCTGTGCCGGCATCTAATGCCATCAGATAAGTTGCTTGATTATTCATTATTTCCTCCTCCTGAATGGGAAGAAAATAAGCTCGCTACACCTATCGCTAAACCAACTGCGCCAACATCATTCGAGCCGTGTTTTCTTCCGTTACCAATGAATTAATATGATTTCCCTGTAATGCACTTAAAATTGCCTCAACTTTGTCTTCACCGCCGGCGACACCGATGACATTCGGTATTTTTTGCAGATTTTCTAAAGACACGCTGATCAATTCCTCATGCAACGGCATATCCGGTTGCAAGCTGCCGTCTTTACGCATGAAATAGCCGAGAATATCGCCCACCGCCCCTTGATTACGAATAATCTGTTGTTTTTCTTCGGTGATGTAGCCGGAACGGAGCAGGGTAGCCTGCCCTTTTTGACGGGTGGCGCCGATGCCGACAATGGCGACATTAGCACTACATGCCGCCAACATAATGTCACGTACACAGGCTTCCCGTTTAAATAGTTTGGCCGCCTCAACGGAAGAGGCGCGCAACGGGGCGGGAATGATACTTACTGAACAGGAGCCGTCTAATTGCCCGATTCCTTTCATATAAGGTCCGACACCGCCTGATAAGGTAATCAGTTTAATGGCGTTATGCGTAATGAACTCATTGGCATACTTCAGCGTTTTCATGATGGTGTCACCGAAACCTATAGCGAGTATCTGATTGGGTTTAAGTAAGGACATTAACATTTGTGCCGCGCCGATACCTAAACGTTCATTGATTTCATGCTGTTCCAGCATCGGTAGGATACGAATATGTTTTAACCGAAAACGTTGTTGCAACGCTTCTTCCAGTTCCAGACAACCGGTAAAGCGGGAATTAATTTGCACTTTGATAATGCCCGATTGGCGCCCTTTTTCCAGCAATCTTGATACTTTCAAACGCGGTAATTTTAATCTGTCACCGATTTCGCTTTGGGTAAGGTTATCGTGATAATAAAACCAAGCGATTCGCGCCAGCAACTCTTCTTCGCCGAAAGTTTGTACCGTTTCCTGATTATCCGTTATTAGCTCATTCATATTGTTTATTTGTTTCTATTAGTTTGGTGTATTATTCATTTGTTTTAATTTATTATCAAATGTTCTTCCATTTTTTTTGTAAAAGCATGATGGAGATCACTTTTTTAAAAATAAAAGGGAGTTTTTCATAGTGGTTGTCAAGATTTGTGATCTGCTTCGCAGAATTTTTATAAATTCCCATCTAGTATTTTGAAAAAATGTTTTTTGATAAATACATTTGTTCATCTCTAGTGTGGCAGGTAAAACATGCAAACTCAAATTTCAGAGCCTAAATGCTTAATATCCGCCCGAAACATCGGTAAGTCGTTTTCCGGCGTGGAAGTGCTGAAAGCTATCGATTTTTCTCTCTATGCCGGTGAAGTGCATGCCTTGCTCGGCGGTAATGGCGCCGGTAAATCCACCTTAATGAAAATTATCGCCGGGATTCAGCCGCAAGATAGCGGGGAACTGGAAATCCATGGAGTACGACAAAACAAACTTTCACCAAACAAAGCACATCAGCTCGGTATCTATTTAGTACCGCAAGAACCGTTGTTATTTCCAAATTTGACGGTGAAAGAAAATATTTTATTCGGATTAGCTCGCAGCGAAAAAACATCGGAAAAACTGACCGCACTTTTAGAGGAACTGAACTCGCATTTAAAACTGGATATGCTGGCAGGCTCATTGGAAGTTGCCGATCAACAGCTGGTAGAGATTATGCGTGGGCTGATGCGTAATGCTTCCATTCTGATTTTGGACGAACCGACCGCCTCATTGACACCGATAGAAACGGAGAATCTGTTTAAGAAAATTCATTCTTTATTAGAAAAAGGTGTCGGTATTGTGTTCATTTCTCATAAATTGCCCGAAGTATGGCAGATTTCTCATCGAATTAGTGTCATGCGTGACGGTTATATTGCCTTAACCGGCAACACAACCGAACTTAATAAGGATGACGTGATCACCGCTATTACGCCAAAAGCAAAGAATGCACAATTGACGGAAAGTCAAAAATTATGGTTGGAGCTACCGGGACATAACCGAGTGAAATCTACTGATAAGCCGATTTTGCAGGTAAATAATCTGACCGGTGAGGGCTTTAAAAATGTGTCTTTTGACATTTATCCCGGTGAAATTTTGGGATTGGCAGGCGTTGTTGGAGCAGGGCGAACTGAATTGGCGGAAACACTGTACGGGCTACGCAAACAAAAGTGCGGTCAGATTTTCTTTGATAATCGGGAAATCAGCGTTTGTGATATTAAAGACCGATTACATCAAGGCATTGTTTATTTGCCGGAAGATCGTCAGGCTTCAGGATTGTATCTGGATTCGCCGTTGACTTGGAATGTGTGCGGGCTGACCTATAACGACATGGGATTTTGGCTGGATACGGCAAAAGAAAGTGCCATTTTGGAACGCTATTATCGTGCTATCGGGATTAAGTTTAGTGATGAACAACAAGCCGTCAGAACCCTATCCGGCGGTAATCAACAAAAGGTACTGATTGCCAAATGTCTGGAAGCAGATCCGGTGTTGCTGATTGTGGACGAACCGACGCGCGGCGTGGACGTGGGGGCGCGGGCGGATATCTATCAGCTGATTAAAAATATTGCCAAACAGAATGTAGCGGTGTTGTTTATTTCTTCCGATTTGGAAGAAATTGAGCAAATGTCTCATCGGGTGCTGGTTATGCACGACGGACAAATCGGCGATTCATTGGTGGGCGAGGCGATTAATACCAATAACATCATGCAAATGGCGTTTGGCGGCGCACATTCATAAGGAGAATGGTTATGGGAAAATTAATGTTGAAGCTAATTCAGGATAATCGTGAACTCACCATTCTTATTGCCATCGGCTTATTATTTTTATTGTTGGGATTTGTGGGAAACGGCTTTCATCTGCAAACCTTAAGCATGATTTTTAATTCTGCACAAATTGTCATTTTACTGGCGATCGGTGCCACTTTCGTCATTTTGACCCGTAATATCGATGTGTCTGTTGGTTCCACCATGGGGCTTTGTGCGGTGATTGTCGGTAGTTTATTAAATGCCGGTTATGGCTTGACTTCCGCATTTCTGATGACTTTATGTTGTGGTTTGGCAGCGGGATTATTAAACGGTGTGCTGGTTACCACATTGCGTATTCCTGCCATTGTCGCCACATTAGGAACACTCGGACTATACAAAGGCATCATGCTGTTGATTACCGGTGGGAAATGGATTGAAGGTTTGCCGCAACAGTTAAAAAACTTGTCCGAGCCCATTTTTTTACACATTTCACCCATCGGTTGGCTACTGATTTTGCTGATTCTTGCCACCTTTTATTTCTTAACCAAATTACCTGCCGGACGCAATTTCTATGCGGTGGGAGACAACCTGCAAGGGGCGATGCAACTCGGTGTACGAATTGATCAGGTCAGAATCGTTGCCTTTGCCATAAACGGCATGATGGCGGCAATCGCCGGGATTGTGTTTGCCTCACAAATTGGGTTCGTGCCGAATTCCACCGGTAACGGTTTGGAAATGAAAGCCATTGCCGCTTGTGTGCTGGGCGGTATCAGTTTGCTTGGCGGTGCAGGGAATTTAATCGGCGCGGTACTCGGCGCCTACTTCTTAATTCAAATTGATACGATTTTGGTGCTGCTTAAAGTGCCGGCGTATTGGAATAATTTTGTTGCGGGGATTGTGCTGCTTGCCGTGTTGGTATTTGACGGACGGATTCGGGTGATGATTGCCAATAATTTGAAATTACAACGTTATGCCCGTTTCCTGAAAGATGAAAACGTGAACGGCATTGATACAAAAGTGCGGTCGAAATAAAGGGAGAATTGTTATGACATTAAAAAAATACGGTTGGGAATTGACGTTATTTTGTTTAGTCATCGTTGAAATTCTCGGTTTCGGCGCTTTTAACCCGCGTATGTTAGATTTGAACGTTTTACTATACAGTACTAGCGATTTTATTTATATCGGCATGCTTGCATTACCCTTAACCATGATTATCGTCAGTGGCGGAATGGATATTTCTTTTGGTTCCACCGTTGGTTTATGCGCCATTACTCTGGGTGTATTGTTTAAAGCAGATGTGCCTTTGATGTTGGCGATTCCACTAACCTTTGTAGTTGGTGTGTTATGCGGCTTAATTAATGCGGGCTTGATTATTTATACCAAAGTAAACCCTCTGGTGATTACGCTCGGTACCATGTATTTGTTCGGTGGTGGTGCATTGCTTTTATCCGGTTTCGCCGGTGCGACAGGCTATGAAGGCATCGGCGGATTTCCCGATACATTGCTGGACTTCGCCAATCAAACCTTATTCGATATTCCGACGCCGATTCTGTATTTTCTGCTAATGACGCTGATTTTCTGGTTATTAATGCATAAAACCACTATCGGCAGAAGCACATTCCTCATCGGACAAAGTGAACGCACCTCCCGTTACAGCGCCGTGCCGATTCGTCGTACATTGTTGTTGATTTATTCTTTCATCGGGATTATCGCCGCCTTTGTCGCCGTGTTATTGGTGTCTTATTTCGGCTCCGCCCGTTCCGATTTGGGCAGCTCGTTACTTATGCCGGTATTAACCGCCGTCGTGCTGGGCGGTGCGAATATTTACGGCGGTGCTGGTTCCATTATCGGTACGGCAATTGCCGCCATGCTTATCGGGTATTTGCAACAGGGGCTACAAATGATCGGTATTCCTAATGAAATTTCCAGTGCGTTATCCGGCGCATTACTTATTATCGTGTTAATCGGCAAGTCCGTCAGTTTGCATTATGGGGCTATTGTGCAATGGGTTCGTCGGCGAACCGAACGTCAGACAGCAGTAGATTAAAATCCAACTCAAAGGAGAATGAATATGAAAACGCGTGTAAAAATGACCGCACTTTCCGTGTTACTTGGCCTATCTGTTGTGGCGACGGCACAAGCCGCCGACCGCATCGCTTTTATTCCTAAACTGGTGGGGGTTGGCTTTTTCACCAGCGGCGGACAAGGCGCTACCGAAATGGGAAAAACGTTAGGGGTTGATGTGACTTACGACGGACCGACTGAACCAAGCGTTTCCAATCAAGTGCAGCTTATTAATAACTTCGTCAACCAAGGTTACAACGCCATTGTGGTCTCTGCAGTATCACCGGACGGATTGTGTTCTACTTTACAACGTGCCATGAAACGCGGTGTAAAAGTGTTGACTTGGGATTCCGATACTAAACCGGAATGTCGTAGCCATTATATTGACCAAGGCACACCGGAACAGTTGGGTTCCATGTTGGTGGAGATGGCGGCTGGGCAAATCAGCAAACCGAAAGCCAAAGTGGCGTTTTTCTATTCCAGCCCGACAGTAACCGACCAAAATCAATGGGTGAAAGAAGCAAAAGCAAAAGTTGCCAAAGATCATCCTGAATGGGAAATTGTGACAACGCAATTCGGTTATAACGATGCGATTAAATCCCTGCAAACCGCCGAAGGTATTTTAAAAGCCTATCCGGATTTGGATGCGATTATAGCGCCGGATGCTAACGCTTTACCGGCAGCTGCCCAAGCGGCGGAAAACCTGAAAGTCAATTCCGTGGTTATCGTCGGCTTTAGTACGCCGAATGTAATGCGTCCTTATGTAAAACGCGGCACGGTAAAACAATTCGGTTTATGGGATGTGGTGCAACAAGGCAAGATTTCCGTGGCAGCCGCCAATGCCTTGCTTAAAGGTGAAAAACTCAATGTGGGCGATAAATTAAACGTACAAGGTATCGGTACTATCGAAGTGTCACCGAACAAAGTACAAGGCTACGAATATGAAGCGGACGGCAACGGCATTATTTTATTGCCTGAACGCGTGGTGTTCACCAAAGATAATATCGATAACTACAATTTCTGATTAATGAAGAGAGGAGTATTTCAATGGCAGATTTAGATGACATCAGAGACGGCAAAGATTTCGGTTTGGATCGACCGCAAACCAATCAGGCGTTTTATTTAAAAGGCTCCGGTGCATTGGATTGGGGCATGCAATCCCGCTTGGCGAATATATTTAACCCGAAAACCGGCAGAACCATTATGTTGGCGTTCGACCATGGTTATTTCCAAGGGCCGACTACCGGGTTGGAACGTATTGATCTACATATTGCTCCGTTATTTGAATATACGGATGTGCTGATGTGTACCCGTGGAATTTTGCGTAGCGTGGTGCCGCCATCCACCCGTAAACCGGTCGTATTACGTGCTTCCGGTGCCAATTCCATTCTTACCGAACTCTCTAATGAAGCTGTGGCGGTATGCGTGGAAGATGCATTACGCTTAAATGTGTCGGCAATGGCGGCACAGGTGTATATCGGTTCGCAATATGAACATCAATCTATTAAAAATATTATCCAACTGGTGGATCAAGGCACCCGTTACGGTATGCCGACCATGGCGGTGACCGGTGTTGGTAAGGATATGGCACGGGATCAGCGTTATTTCTCACTGGCAACCCGTATCGCAGCGGAAATGGGGGCACATATCGTCAAAACTTATTATGTGGATAAAGGCTTTGAACGTGTGACCGCAGGTTGTCCTGTGCCGATTGTGATTGCAGGCGGTAAAAAATTACCGGAGCAGGAAGCTTTGGATATGTGTTACAAAGCTATCGATCAGGGGGCTTCCGGTGTGGATATGGGGCGTAATATTTTCCAATCCGAGGCGCCGATAGCCATGTTGAAAGCGGTACATGCCATTGTGCATGGCGGCGAAAATGCAGAAAAAGCCTATCAGTTATATCTGCATGAAAAAAATGCATAATTTGAACCGATATTTTTTGCAATAAGGAGTTTGTTATGTTTGCAATGTTGGTAGAAATTAATATCAAGGAAGGTAAAGAACAGGAGTTTTTGGAGGTCTTTGAACGTAACCATATTGGCACGCGACAGGAGCCGGGCAATTTGCGTTTTGACGTATTGCGTGATCCGGAAGTTCGCACCCGTTTTTACGCTTATGAAGTGTATGTGAACGAAGCTGCTTTGGAAGATCATCGTAAAACACTACATTATCATCGCTGCGTTACCGAGTTGGAGCCCTTGATGACCGGTAATCGAAGCAAAAAAATCTTTGAATGGGTTTTTCCGGAAACTGTTAATTGATGAATAATGCATAAAAGTGCGGTTGAAATTTTCAGTGTTTTTTTACCTATACGAAAAAAGGCTTAGAATTTCTTCTAAGCCTTTTATTTATTCGCTTGCCGTGGATTGGTTATTCAACGGTAAGAATACGACAGGTGTTGGTGTTGGCACCGGTGTTGACAACTTCAGCGCCTTGGGTTAACAGCACCGTGTCGCCTGACATTAAGAAGCCTTTTTCTTTTAGAAGATTGATGGCTTTTTGTGCGCCTTCGATGGTACGGCTGACATCATCGTAATAAACCGGTGTGACACCACGGTATAACGCGCACAGATTTAATGTGTTTTGGTTACGGGAGAGGGCGAAGATCGGTAAACCGGAACTAATGCGGGACATTAACAACGGAGTACGACCGGAGCTACTCATAGCAATAATCGCGCTTACACCTTTCATGTGGTTTGCGGCGAACATCGCGGACATAGCAATAGTTTCTTCAACGCTATCAAATTCTACATCCATACGGTGATGGGAAATGTTGATGCTAGGCATTTTTTCCGCACCCAAGCACACTTTCGCCATCGCAGCGACGGTTTCCGCAGGGTATTGACCCGCAGCGGTTTCGGCGGAAAGCATTACGGCATCAGTACCGTCCAACACCGCATTCGCTACGTCCATGACTTCCGCACGGGTTGGCATCGGGTTGCTGATCATGGATTCCATCATTTGGGTTGCGGTAATCACCACGCGGTTTAATTTACGGGAACGACGGATTAATTTTTTCTGTACGCCGACCAATTCCGGATCGCCGATTTCCACACCCAAGTCACCACGGGCAACCATGATGACGTCGGAAGCTAAAATAATGTCGTCCATTGCCGCGTCATCAACAACGGTTTCGGCACGTTCAACTTTGGCAACGATTTTTGCATTTAAGCCGGCTTCTTTGGCTAATTGACGGGCATAATTTAAGTCTGCGCTGGAGCGCGGGAAGGATACGGCAAGGTAGTCAACGCCAATACGTGCTGCGGTGATAATGTCCGCTTTGTCTTTTTCGGTTAATGCGTCAGCAGATAAACCGCCACCTAATTTGTTAATCCCTTTGTTGTTGGATAACGGACCGCCCACAGTCACTTCAGTGAAGACTTTCGCGCCTTCGGTGGATAATACTTTTAATTGCACGCGACCGTCGTCTAATAACAAAATATCGCCCGGTACGACGTCTTGCGGAAGAGTTTTGTAGTCTAAACCGACCACTTCTTGTGTGCCTTCTCCTTTTGGCAATTCGGCGTCTAAGATGAATTTATCGCCGACATTTAAGAAAATTTTGCCATCTTTGAAAGTGGACACGCGAATTTTAGGACCTTGTAAGTCACCTAAAATTGCCACGGTTTTACCTAATTTTTTAGCAATTTCGCGCACGCGTTCCGCACGACCGATATGATCTTCCGGAGAGCCGTGTGAGAAATTCATGCGTACGACATTAGCACCGGCAGCAATAATTTTTTCTAAATTGTTACCACGGTCTGTTGAAGGTCCCATGGTACATACAATTTTCGTTCTTCTTAGTCTTCTGGACATTAAGAGTTCTCCATAATTGATTGTATTGTAAACTTTTTACTGTGAGCGGTGATTTGACAATTACCCACAAAAAACTGGGCGGTATTATACGCCGAAAATAAAATTAGATCGAGATCACATTTTAGGAAAAAACCGTTGCAATTTTCGCCGTTTTGATAAAAGCGTTAAAGCATAATCGCTTAGGTTTCATCATGAAAAAAGTGCGGTTGAAAAAACAATTAAATTTTCCACCGCACTTTAAGATTAGAACAAATCATCCGCCGTGATTTGCTTCATTTTTTTGCTGTAATCCGTGGAGCGTTTATTGAAGAAATCCGTTTCTTTGGTGGAGAGAATTTCAATGTCAAACCATTCCGTTTCTTTCAGCTGTTCCGGATTAATGTTGTAAATCGGGTCTAAGCCCAACGCGGTTAAGGAATTGTTGTAGCGATTGGCGATATAGTTTTCAACGGTGGCTTTGCTTAAAAAATCCAATTCGCCGTCTTCAAAAATCCAGTCCAAAATGGCTTTTTCCGCTAGGAAGGCTTGCTCGGCAAGTTCTTTTAATTCCGTATAGAATGCATCTGTAAATAATTCCGGTTGTTCTTCACGTAAAAGATGGTAAAGCGTAATGCCGAAACGCCCGTGAATTTCTTCTTCTTTAGAAGTGGCTTCCACGGCGTTGGAAATCCCTTTGAATAGATTTTTATGCTTATTAAAGCTCATCATGATCACGAATTGGCTGAACAGGGAAATGTGTTCCACAAACAGGGAAAACATCACCAAAGACAGTACGAAATCCTGCTGGCTCACGTCTTTTTTGCGCATAAAAGCTTCCATGTATTCAATGCGCGCCATAATGGCTTTGTATTGACGTACATTGCGAAACATTTCGTTTAAGCCGAGTTTTTCCAACAGGAAAGAATAGGCGTCTTTGTGACGAATTTCCGATTCCAGAAAACTGCCGCCTACATCTTCAATTTCCGGTTTCGGGAAATAATTGTAAAGGTTGCCCCAGAAGCGCTTCACGCTCACTTCAATTTGCGAAATGGCAAGCATGGTTTTGGTGATTACGGAACGTTCTACATCGCTGATGTGGGTGCGGAAATCCTGAATGTCGCCGGTGAAATTAAATTCCGTATGAAGCCAATAGGAGTGACGAATGGCATCTTTAAATTCCAACAGTTCGGGATATTCGTAAGGTTTAATTTCAAAGCGTGGGGTAAATAGGCTACGTTTGGCAGTGGCGTTCATTGTGTGATCCTCGTGATTTATGTAATAAGGCTCAGATTGGATAGCGCACGCTTCCTAGCGTGTGCTGTGAGCCGAGCTTGTGCCGTAAAATTTGGCACGCGTTAGAAAACGCGCGCCATTGTTGTTTTAAAAAGTGCGGTTAAATTTTTTAGTGTTTTTAACCTTCGCAACTGCTGCAATTGAGTAGGTTACGGTTAAACACTTGCGCGGCACTCATGCTGTATTGGTAGTAAATGGATTTTAGTCCTAATTCTTCAGCGGTGAGGTAAAGCTGATTCAAATCTTTTGCCGGCGTTGCCGGGTGTACCATGATGTTCACGCTTTGCCCTTGGTCGATGTATTTTTGACGTTGTGCCGCTTGTTGAATCACGGAAAGTTGGCTGATTTCCGAAAAAGTTTTGAATACCTCTTTTTCCTGCTCGGTAAGCTCGGCTAAATGCTGTACGGAACCATCATTGAGCAAAATGCTTTCCCAAATATCTTCACGATCCAAGCCTTTTTGTTTAAGCAACGCCTCCAAGAACGGATTTTTGTACACCACTTTAATTTTGGACAAATCTTTCACGTAATAATTGGACTTAAACGGCTCGATGGACGGCGATACGCTGCCTAAAATAAAGCTGCTGGATTTTGTCGGCGCCACGCTCATTAAAGTGGTATTGCGACGACCGTAGCCTTTCAGAATTTCCGGTTCGCCGAAACGGTGTGCCAGTTCTTTCGACGCTTTTAAGGTTTTTTCCTGTAACAATTTGAAAATCATATTATTGTGTTGCATGGCTTCAAAGCTGTCGAAAGCGATGTTTTTCGATTGTAAATAACTGTGCCAGCCCAACACACCTAAACCCAATGCGCGATGGCGTCGGGCGAATTTGTTGGCTTTTTCCATGTATTGAATGTTTGCGCTTTGTTCAATGAATTCGCTCATGACCGTATCCAGGAAATAGGTCAACACTTCCGGCGCGTCGGTGTCTTTCCACTCATCAAAATAGAGCAGATTCATAGAGGACAAACAGCACACAAAACTTTCGTCTTCGCTGGACGGCAGTGCAATTTCGCTACATAAATTGGAAGCGTGGATCATCATGTTGCGATCTTTATACACGTCCGGACGACCGGCGTTGGCGTTGTCTTTAAAGAATAAATACGGAATACCGGTTTCTGTTTTACGTTGTAATAATTTCGCCCAAATTTGACGTTTGTACGGATCGCCGGCTTTCATGGCTTCCAGCCATTCGTGGCTGACGCACACGCCGTAATACATTAACTGAATCGGGTTGCCTTCGGTGTGAATGTCCAACCATTCTTCAATGTCGCCGTGGTCGATGTCGATGTAACCGGCGAACATGCCTTTGCGGCTGGTGCCTTGGCTGATGGTATCGATGGTGGCTTCAAACAGTTTGGTAAAGGCAAAAGAACCGTTGGATTTGCCGTTGTTGGTGATGTTGGAACCGCGCGGACGAATATCACCGAAATAGCCGGAAGTACCGCCGCCCAGTTTGCTCATCACGCCGATTTCCGCCACCGTGGACATAATGCTGTTGATGGAATCGCCGATGTAAGAGCCGAAACAACTGATGCTCAAGCCGCGACTTAAGCCGAAATTCGACCAAATGGGCGAGGAGAGAGAATAATAGCCACGAGCCATGTAGTGATAGAATTTGTCCGCATAGCCTTCAATGCCTAATTTTTTTTCGGCGTAATCGGCGATAAAACGGATGCGTTCCAAGGCGGAAGTGCCTTCTAACAAATAACCACGTTGTAAAAATAATTTGCTGTCTTCATTGAGCCAAGCAAAATCCGGTCGGTTAGGATCGGTAATCGGAAGAAATTGGGTGTGAGACATAATAACCTTGTAAATGAATAAGAATTAATCTCATTTATGGTATCAGGATTTAATTGTGATGAAAATCCGGATTTTTATTCCTTTCGAATAGTGAGGGATAATAAAGGAAACCACAATATCTAGTGTTTGTGGTATTTTTTATCGCTAAATATCGGAAGTGGTGATCAAGAGAGCAGACCAGTGACAGGGTTTGTGTGAAATGTGAATTTAAAGAAAAACAGGCAGGATTTTGACCGCACTTTCGTGACATTTTCAAAAGCGCGGTCGTTTTTGGCGCTATTTCGTCGCCGCTTTCATATTGCGTACGAATTCGCCCAGTTCATTCAAACATTGGGCGTGATTATCCAAATTACGCGCAATGATTTTCACCGTTGCCGAACCGGAAATCGCGCCTGCTGCGCCAAGGTGTAACGCTTCTTTCACCTGCGCAGGTTGAGCGATGCCGAAACCTTGCAGAATAGGCGGGGCATTGTTGGCTTTGAGTTGTTCCACTAAGCTATCCAGATTTGCCGCATGGCTTTGGTTTTCCGCACTGGTCACGCCTGCGCGGGAAACCAGATAAGTATAACCTTCGCTGCTTTGCGCCACGCCTTGAACGATTTTTTCATCCGCATTCGGCGGACAAATAAAGACGGGCTGAATGCCATGTCTTTTGGCGGCGGCAACGTAATCGTCTTTTGCCAACAACGGAATATCGGCGACCAACACCGCATCCACGCCCACGTTTGCGCAACGGGCATAAAATTCATCCAAGCCTTTGGCAAAAATTAAATTGGCGCAAAGTAACAAGCTGATAGGAATCTCCGGATATTTCGACCGCACTTTTTCCAGCAATTTGAAGCTGTCTTCCGTGCTGTGTCCTGCATTTAACGCGCGATTATTGGCGGCTTGAATGACCGGACCGTCCAATAACGGATCGGAAAACGGGAAACCGAGCTCCAAGGCGTCCGCGCCGTTATCCACGAGGGTGCTGATGATGTCAAAAGAACGCTCGAAAGTCGGGTCGCATAAGGTCACAAAAGGAACGAATGCGCCTTCATTTTTCGCGCTTAATTGGGCAAAGGTAGTTTCAAAACGGCTCATGATTGCATTCCTTTTTCATTTAAAATTTTATCGACGGTGAAAATGTCTTTGTCACCACGACCGGATAAATTCACCACTAAAATTTGTTCTTTGTTCGGTTCTTGACGGATCATTTTCAATGCTTGCGCAAGGGCGTGGGAGCTTTCCAGCGCAGGAATAATACCTTCATGTTTTGCCAGTTCTTGGAACGCATTTAGGGCTTCGTCATCGGTAATGCTCGGGTATTCTGCGCGTCCGATACTTTGCAAATAAGCGTGTTGCGGGCCGACGGAAGGGAAGTCAAGACCGGCGGAAATAGAGTAGGATTCTTCCACTTGACCATCTTCCGTTTGCATTAATGGTGATTTCATACCGAAATAAATGCCGACTTTAGCATGCCCCAACGGCGCGCCGTGTTCACCGGTTTCAATGCCTTTACCGGCAGGCTCAACACCGATTAAACACACGTTTGGTTCATCAATAAAATCCGTAAACATACCAATCGCATTTGAGCCACCGCCTACAGCAGCAATTACCGCATCAGGCAATCTACCTTCGCGTTCAAGCATTTGGCGTTTGGTCTCGATGCCAATCATTTTTTGGAATTCGCGCACAATTGTTGGGAAAGGATGTGGGCCTGCTGCTGTACCAAGCAAATAGTGCGTGGTTTCATAGTTTGCTGACCAATCACGCATCGCTTCGCAACAGGCATCTTTAAGTGAGCAAGATCCCTTTTGCACCGGAATGACTTCCGCCCCCATTAAACGCATACGGAAGACATTGGGTGATTGACGTTCTACGTCTTTTGCGCCCATGTAAACGCGACAAGGCATATCCAACATCGCGCAGGCAAGGGCTGTCGCCACGCCGTGTTGCCCAGCACCGGTTTCCGCGATAATGCGCGTTTTGCCCATGCGTTTTGCCAATAAAATTTGACCTAATACTTGGTTCGTTTTATGGGCTCCGCCGTGTAATAAATCTTCGCGTTTTAAGTAGATTTTGGCTTTTGTGCCTTTGGTTAAGTTACGGCAAAGGGTAAGTGCGGTCGGTCTGCCGGCATAATTTTTTAACAAATCTTGGAATTCACGTTGAAATTCCGGATCGTCTTTGGCTTCCACGAATGCTTTTTCAAGTTGTTGAAGCACCGGTACGAGAATTTCCGGCACATACATTCCGCCGAATTCGCCGAAATAAGGGTTTAAAATCGTCTCTGACATGCTGTTTCCTTAATCTAAATTTAAATTTCTTGCAACGTTAAGCGGTGCGAAAGTTTGTGCCGTCGGCATCACTTCGATTCGGTTAATATTGACGTGTTCCGGCTGTTGATTGAGCCACAGCACGATATTGGCAATGTCCTGCGATGTGACATATTGCACGTTTTCATAGAGTTTTTCCGCACGGGCGTCATCGCCTTTAAAACGCACATTGGAAAATTCCGTACCGCCACACAGACCCGGTTCTACATTGGAGACGCGAATATTGGTGCCGGCAAGATCGGCGCGCAGGTTTAAACTGAATTGTTTCACAAAGGCTTTGGTGCCGCCGTACACATTGCCGCCCGGATAAGGATAAGTGCCTGCAATGGAGCCAAAGTTAATGATATGCCCCTGATTGCGCGCCACCATTTGCGGCAAGATCAAACGGGTCATGGTCACCAAGCCTTTCACATTGGTATCGATCATCTTTTCCCAATCGTCCAAATTGACCTTATCGGCGGATTCCAAACCGAGGGCAAGCCCCGCGTTATTCACCAACAAATCAATGGCTTGCCATTCCGGCGGAAGGGTTTTTAAGGCGGTTTCGGCGGCGTGACGGTCGGAAATATCGAAGGCGAGAGGGAAGAAGTGTTTGCCGTATTCTTGTTGCAATTGCGCTAAACGTTCGCGTCTTCTGCCGGTGCCGATCACCAAATAACCGGCGTTTAATAAGGTGCGACAAATGGCGTTACCAAACCCGGCGGTCGCCCCTGTAACCAATGCAATTCTTGTCATGATTATCTCTCCCTATTCTGTTGAATCTGTGCGAATGCGGAACATACTACTACACTAGTACAAAAAAATATAGAACTTTTATCAAGAAATTTGAAAGATGGGAGACAAAAGTGCGGTCATTTTTCGAGATGGATTTTAGGTCGAAGAAAAACATAAAATGATAGCGCTAGCGTCCACGATTGTGCTGATATTCATTCTGTTAAGCAGAAAAAGGCACAAGCGAAGGACGCTTGCGCCGGCATAAATTTAAACCCAATTCTCCAAACGCAATCCTTCAATTCGTTCAAATTCCCTTACATTATTGCTGACTAACACCAATCCTTCGCTTCTTGCGTGCGCGGCAATATGTATGTCATTTTCACCGATGATTTTTCCCTGCTTGGCAAGTTGCGCCTTGATGTTGCCGAAATGGGCGGAGGCTTTTGGCGTGTACGGCAAAATCTCCAAACGGGAAAGAAAATCTTCAATCACGGCAATATTGCGAGCGGGAAATTGGCTTTTCTCGGCACCGTAATAAAGTTCGGAAACGGTGATCACGCTGACGCACATTCGTCCGGCATTTTGATTGAAAATATGCGCAACCTGCGCGGGGCGGTGTTTGATCACATAAATGGCGATATTGGTATCCAACATATAATTCAGCATGGGTTAGAGTTCCTCACGTTCCGTTTGATAACCGATTTCCCGTTCTGGCATAAAATCATCGCTGACTTGATTTTCGGCAAAAAAGAAACTGTCCCAAGTTTGTTCAATGGGGGTCAGAATTCGTTCATTGCCAACCACTCGAACTATCACTTTTTTCACATTATCGGCAAAGCGTACATTTGCCGGCAGGCGCACAGCTTGGCTTTTATTGGTCATAAAAATCGCGGCTTCTTGCATCATTTCCTCCGTGGATAAAATGTATTCACCTGAAGTATATACCAGATGGAAAGGGAATTAAAGCGACATTGATAAAAGCGAAAGTGCGGTCGTTTTTCGAGATGGATTCTAGATGGAAGAAAAAGGTTCAAAAAGATAGCGCAAGCGTCCACAGCTTGTGCTGATATTCATTACGTTAGGCAGAAAAAGGCACAAGCGAAAGACGCTTGCGCCATCTATTTAATTTAAGTGAAGAAAAGTGCGGTGCTTTTCCGCAACGTTTTTAACGTTACATCATCGCGCCCACATATTTCAGCATCACCCCTGCGGCAATGGCGGAGCCGATAACACCGGCAACGTTCGGTCCCATGGCGTGCATGAGCAGGAAGTTTTGGTGATCCGCTTCGAGTCCAATTTTATTGGATACACGCGCCGCCATTGGCACAGCGGAAACCCCGGCGGAGCCGATGAGCGGATTAATTTTGTTTTTGCTGAATTTGTTCATTAATTTCGCCATTAACACACCGCTTGCGGTGCCGATACCGAAAGCAATCACACCGAGGATTAAAATCCCTAAGGTTTGCGGTTGCAGGAATTTATCGGCAATGAGTTTCGAACCTACGGACAAGCCGAGCACGATGGTGACGATATTAATCAACGCGTTTTGGGTGGTGTCACTCAAACGTTCGACCACGCCGCTGACGCGCATTAAATTACCAAAACAGAACATCCCCAATAAAGGTGCGGCATCCGGTAACAATAAGCCGACGAGCAACAACAAAATTACCGGGAACAACACTTTTTCGCGGTTGCTCACATGGCGCATTTGAGTCATGCGGATTTTGCGTTCTTCTTCTGTGGTTAAAGCTTTCATGATCGGCGGTTGAATCAACGGCACTAACGCCATATAGGAATAGGCTGCCACGGCAATGGCACCGAGCAGTTCCGGTGCGAGTTTACTGGTGAGGTAAATCGCCGTCGGGCCGTCCGCGCCACCGATAATGCCGATAGACGCAGCTTGTGGCAGAGTGAACTCGATAATGCCGAAATAATTCAGTCCTAAAGCACCGAGCACGGTGGCGAAAATACCGAACTGCGCGGCTGCACCCAGCATAAGGGTTTTCGGATTTGCCAAGAGCGGACCGAAATCTGTCATGGCGCCTACGCCCATGAAAATCACCAAAGGCGCAATGCCGTAACCGATAGCGACTTTATAGAACAATGCCAGAATGCCCGCGCTGTAACCCATATCCATAGACAGGGTTTCCAACTGATTCATCATGGAAATCGGTGCGGAAGCCAGCGCTGTTTTAATCACCGCAGGATCAGGCGCCACACCCAGCTGTGCGGCGATCACGGCGATTTGTTCCGGAGAACCGAGATGGAGCAGGTTTTCCAAAGCGGTCATGGCAAGCCCGGCTTCGGGAATGTTGGATAACAATCCGCCGAAACCGATAGGCAATAGCAACAACGGCTCAAACTTGCGCGCAATGGCAAGCCACAACAAGAGCAGGCTGATGGCGATCATCACCGCCTGCCCCCATTGCAGATGGAACAGCCCCATACCTTGAATTAATGCAATAATGCTATCCATAGGTAACTCCTTAAACGAGGGTCATGACGGTATCACCCACCGCGACCGCATCGCCCGCTTTCACCACAATGCCACGCACCGTACCGCCTTGCGCCGCTTTCACTTCGGTTTCCATTTTCATGGCTTCAAGAATGAACAACACATCACCTGCTGCGACGGTTTGTCCTTCTGTTGCCACTACTTTCCAAATATTTCCTGCCATTGGTGCAGTCACCGGTGTGCCGCCGCTTGTTGGTGCCGGCGCAGGTGCGGCTTGTGGAACCGCTTGTGGTGTGGTAGTTGCCACATGAGAAATATCACCGCCTTCGCTGACTTTCACCACAAAGGCTTTGCCTTCCAATTCCACGGTGTAAATCGCAGAACCGGACGCAGCAGGTGCGGCTTTAGAAACAGGTTTATTTTCTACCGCACTTTCTTTGCCGGTCGGTGCCGGTTCAAAGGCGGCAGGGTTGTTGCGATTTTCTAGGAATTTCCAAGCGATTTGCGGGAAGAGGGCGACGATTAACGCATCGTCCACCGCATTGTCAGACAATTTCACGCCTTTCGCTTTGGCTTGTTCGGCAACGTCCGCTTCGATTTTCGCCATTTCAGGGGCGATGTGATCGGCAGGGCGATCCGTTACCGGCGCAGCGCCTTCTAATACACGGGCTTGCAATGCGCTATCTACCGGCGCCGGGGTTTTGCCATATTCGCCTTTTAAAATGCCGGCAGTTTCTTTGGCGATGATTTTGTAGCGTTCGCCGGTGAGCACGTTGATTACGGATTGTGTACCGACGATTTGTGAGGTCGGAGTCACCAACGGAATGTAGCCCAAATCTTTGCGTACGCGCGGAATTTCTTCCAACACCAAATCCAGTTTATCGGAGGCATTTTGTTGTTTTAATTGATTTTCCAAATTGGTGAGCATGCCGCCCGGCACTTGCGCCACCAGAATTCGGCTGTCCACACCACGAAGTTGACCTTCAAATTTTGCGTATTTTTTACGCACATTACGGAAGTACGCTGCGATTTTTTCTAAACGCGGAATATCTAAACCGGTGTCGTATTCGGTGCCTTGTAAGGTTGCCACCAAGGACTCAGTCGCCGGGTGACCGTAAGTGCCGGACATAGAGGAAATCGCCGTATCAATGCCGTCCACGCCCGCCTCAACGGCTTTTAACAATGCCATTTCCGCCATACCGGTGGTGGAGTGGCAGTGCAAATGCAATTCCACATCGAAACGTTTTTTGATTTCGCGTACTAACTCAGCGGCCGCCATCGGGTTCAAAATACCTGACATATCTTTAATCACAAGGCTGTCGATACCGATTTCAAGCAATTGTTCGGTGGTGTCGAGCCAAGTTTGCATGGTGTGCACCGGGCTGGTGGTGTAACTTAATGTCCCTTGCGCGTGACCGCCGAATTTACGCACCGCCTGCAATGCCGCTTTCATATTGCGCGGGTCGTTGAGCGCATCGAATACACGGAACACATCCATACCGTTCGCCACGCAACGTTCTACAAAGCGTTCCACCACGTCATCGGCATAGTGGCGATAACCAAGAAGATTTTGACCGCGCAACAACATTTGTAACGGGGTTTTCGGGCAGGCTTTTTTCAACTCGCGCAAACGCACCCACGGATCTTCACCCAAAAAACGAATACAGCTGTCAAATGTCGCACCGCCCCAAGCTTCCAGCGACCAATAACCGATGTCGTCCAATTCATGGGCAATCGGCAACATGTCATCAAGACGCAAGCGGGTCGCGAAAAGCGATTGGTGGGCATCACGAAGCACCAGTTCGGTCATTTTAATTTTTTTAGTCATAGCAAAATCCTTGTTTTATTTGAACTGTTGGGTACGGCGATGGTGCGCGATAGCCGCTGCAATCGCAGGGCGCAAACGCTCAAAATCGTCAGTGGGAGCCGCAGAAAGTGCGGTGGAATTTTTGGGAGTTTTTGGCGAGGGTTGAGGCTCGGGAAAATATTTGTTGATAAGTTTTGACATCAGCCCGATCGCCCAAATCAAAATGAGCAAAAAGACCAACACAAAACCCATCCCTGAAAACATCAGATTAATTCCTTCACCGAAAAGTTCTGCCGAAGTCATTAGTCGTTTCCTCATATTTTTGAAATGGGAGTTTCATTCTAGCGGATTCGTTTTCACAAAACCGTGATTGAGATCATAATTTGGGCTGATGGAGGAGTGGAGCAGGGAAAGTGCGGTGGTTTTTTGAGGTAGATTTTAGATGTTTTCAAGGTAACGATAGCGCAAGCGTCCACGCTTGTGCTGAAAATTTAGATTCGTGGAAATAAAAAGGCACAAGCGAAGGACGCTTGCGCCAGCGGGAGAGTGGTTATAAACCGCCTTCAAAAGGGTTCCAGCTACGAGAGCCTTTTACTTTGTGCAAGTAATAGGCTTTATTGGCAATAAGTGAATACAACGCGGCAAAACCGAATTGAAATCCCTTATCAATGGCTCTAATTTGCTCTTCTGACAATTGCATTGTTTCTTCAACAAAATAAAGTATGACTCCACTGATAAAGATAATACCGATTAACGTTATGTTTTTACGCCATAAGCCTAATATGAAAAAATAAAATAACCCAAAAAAGAATGCGATAAAGTTCTGTTGAAGGGATAATTTTTCTTTAAACGGAAGTGCCTTGTAAGCCGCTTTATATTCAGGGCTGTTAGAGCGAGTACCGTATTTATCGAAAAAATCAAAACGTTTTTGCCATTTAGGACTTAGTTCTTTTTCTGTAGTCATGTGATTTACCTCAGGTTGTGTGAATAAGGAGCGCGATTGTATTCTTTTTTTATTTGATTTTGAAGGGGATTTGGATTTTTATTGGGCTATAAGATTATTTAAACGTAACGATAGCGCAAGCGCCCACGCTTGTGCTGAAAATTTAGGTTCGTGAAAATTAAAAAGGCACAAGCGAAGGACGCTTGCGCCAGCAGAGGGAACTTATTTTTTCGGTTGAGCTAGTCTATCCGAAGTCCACTGATCATGTAGTTGTTTAATATTCTTATACTTTGAAGCTGCTCCAAAAAATTCATCATTTTGCTCAATAGCTTGAATAATAACGTCTTTATATATAACTTTCATTAAATCTTCATCAAGATTAGCACTCAATATATATATTGAAAGTAATTCTAACAAATTTAAAAAATCTTCAGTTTTTGCATTAAACTCTAGTCCTTGCTCTTTAGTATCTACTTTTTGATCGATAAGTGAAATTTGCTTTTTCGAAATTTCTATTTGAAGCTGAGTTACTATATTTAGTGCGCTAAGGTCATTTGATTTTTCTTGATGTTTTTTAGAGTTTCTATATGAACATAAAGAAAGTACAAATGCTAAAATTGAAATTACTGTTGTTAAAATTTCCATTATTTTCCCTTATTTGTTAATTTGGCTGAAATTTTTTCCTTTTTTAGTTTCATAAGAGCATAAAAATTCCCATTGTCTAGGCTTTCATTTGCAGGGAGTAATTCATATGCTTTATATAAACTTTTCCATGTTTTTAATTGTTCTTCTTTAGTTTTTGGTGAGATGTCTGACTCTATTTTATCAATGGCATCATTTATTTCTTTCTCATTTTTGGCATTTTCTAATAATGCTTTATATTTATCATTTTGTTTAATGTCGTTTAGATATTTTTTTAGTAAGGTCATTTTATTGGTCCTTGTTAAGAGTTAAATAATATTAATCATTGGTGAGTATTAATTATACAGATATAGTTATTTTTTTAATAGATGTCACCTCCTATTCAACCCTGATTCAACCCCAAAAAATCCCCCACTTCATGTTCCAGCTGGCTCATGGCAAGCAGGGCTTCTTGGGTTTGTTTGGCTTCTTCTTCGTCGATGATGCTCATGGCGAAGCCGACGTGGACGAGGACCCATTTGCCGAGGAGCGGTTTCGGGTCGTCGTTGCAGATGAGGGAAATATTGACTTCGCGTTGTACGCCACACACATCCACAGTGGCGAGTTGTAGCGCGCTGTCGCCGATTTTCACGATTTGACCGGGCACACCTAAACACATAATTCATTCACTCCATTTGAAAATTGCGCTTATTTTATCATGGCTTTAAACAGGTTTCGGCGATCCGGATCAAATTTTGGCGCTTTTGTCGGCATGGATAAAATCATGCGCAAACAATCCTGCGTGAGTTGTACGGCTTGTGCTTGGGTTAAATTCGGGTCGAGAGGAGAATGCAACGAACAGCTTAAATATTGCGGCACGTTTTTTACACCGCTGACGGTGAACGTGAGCACTTTGTAGGGCAGTTGCACGGTGATTTTGTCGCCTAATTCGCGCGGTTCCCAAACCTGTTGCGGACCGGGCAGAATGACCACGCTCATCATCCATGGCGTCAACACCGTGCCGACCCATTGTCCTTCAAATAACACAAATTTCGGACAGAAGCATTCAATGCCGTGATGGAAGAACGGCAAATCTCGCATTTCAGGCACGATTTTTTGCATTTCCGTAAGGAAAAGGTCTGTCGGATTTTCTTCAAAGCCGGCAATCGGGGTTAAAAGTGCGGTGGTTTTTTCAGATGTTTTTTCGTGTCGGTACATAATATTTACCCTAACCTAGGGTAAGTATACCCTAGGTTAGTTATGATTTTGCCCCTTTGGGGCAAGAGTAATGTTCCCCAAAGGGGAACGACAATGCCTAACCGTGGGTATACTTACCCACGGATGAGAAGCCATATTTATTCAAAACGCGATCAAGCGTCTCAAAAATCGCCGGAAATTGTTTTTGAATAGTTTCACTTAAAGCAATTTGGGGCTCTAGCGTTTCCGGCTGAATCCCAATCAAACAAAGATGTTGCGGGAATTCATCCGTTAATTTTAACGCGGAAAGCACATCGCAAATGCCGAGTTGGTGCGGCGAGATTTTGCGCGAGAAGAAGGTCGGCACTTGCTCGTCGTGTAGCACGATGATTTCGCCCGGTTGTTTATTGGCAAGCACGGCATCGATGATAATCAAATGATCGCGATTTGCCATCACATCCAGCAATTCCATGCCGCAGGTGCCGCCGTCGATGAGGTCAAAGTGCGGTTGAATTTCAGAGCGTTTTTCAAGTGCCTGCACAACGCGCACGCCCACGCCCTCATCGCTTAACAAAATATTGCCGACGCCAAGAATCAACGGCTTCATTACAACACCTTCACTTCGGTCACTTCGCCGTTTTCCGTGTTGACCACGTGCACCGCGCAGGACATACAAGGGTCGAAGGAATGGATTGTGCGCACCACTTCCAACGGTTTGGTCGGATCGGCTACCGGCGTGCCGATAATGGAAAGCTCGTAAGGCCCCATTTGGTCGCTTTCGTTACGCGGTCCGGAGTTCCAGGTGGACGGTACAACGGCTTGATAGTTTTCAATGCGTCCGTCTTTGATGACGACCCAGTGAGACAACATGCCGCGCGGCACTTCGCCGAAGCCGACGCCTTTAAATTCGCCGTTTGCCGGGATGTCCGTTTTGATGTAAGCGGTAGTGTCGCCTTTGCCGATGTTATCAATGAGCATTTGCCATTGGGCGCTTAAAATGTCGTTGATGGCGCAGCAATGCACGGTGCGGCCGATAATGCGTCCGAGGGTGGAGTGCAGTTGGTCGGTGGTTAAGCTGTTGCCCGTTAATTTTTCGTAAATGCCTTTTAATTCATTGAAATGGCTGACAGTCGGTTTGTTGTCGGACGCCAAGCCACACATTAAGTAGGCGAGCGGGCCCACTTCCACCACTTTACCGTAGAACGTCGGCGCTTTTACCCAGGAATATTTGCCGTCGTCCTGCCAGCCGGTGTATTTCGGACGGGTTAATCCTGCCCAAGGTTCCAACGCTTCGTCGTCTTCATACCAAGCGTGTTTGCCGCTTTCTTTGATGCCTTTCACCACAAAGTCGTCTTTTTGTCGGTCGATGGCGCGGAAGGTGGAGAGATCGGCGTTTTCGATGTAACCGCCTTTCAGCATAAATTGGGAATTGTCCGCGTCAATCGGGTATTCCGGCACGGACAAATAATTGCCGGAGGTTTTGCCGAGGCTGAGCCATTCCGGATAGTAGGCGGCGAACACGGCGGCATCCACTTTATATACTTGATTGATAAAGTCGGTGAGGCGATCAATACAGGCTTTTACGAACATCAGGCGTTCAAGATTGAGTACCGCTTGAGAATCCAAATTAATCGGGTTCGCCACGCCGCCGATAGCCAAGTTTTGAATGTGCGGGGTTTTACTGCCGAGCAACGCCACCACGCGATTGGCGTCACGTTGACATTCAAGGGCTTGCAAATAGTGCGCCACAGCGATGAGGTTCACTTCCGGCGGCAGTTTCATTGCCGGATGCCCGAAATAGCCGTTGGCGAAAATGCCGAGCTGTCCGCTATCCACCAATGCCTGAATTTTTTTCTGCACATTGCGGAATTCATTGGCACTGTTGAGCGACCAAGTAGAAACGCCTTTCAGCATATCGGCGGCTTTTTCCGGATCCGCTTGTAGCGCAGCGGTGATGTCCACCCAGTCCATGGCAGAAAGTTGATAAAAATGCACGATATGGTCGTGAATGCTGTGCGCAGCAAGAATCATGTTGCGAATATATTGGGCGTTTACCGGCACTTTGGCGCCGATAGCGTCTTCCACGGCTCGCACGCTGATGATGGCGTGCACGGTGGTGCATACGCCGCAGATACGTTGCATGATCATCCAAGCGTCACGGGGATCCGCACCTTTGACGATATTCTCCATGCCGCGCCACATGGTGCCGGAGGACCAGGCGTTGGTGACTTTGCCGTCTTCAATTTCGCAATCAATACGCAAATGGCCTTCGATACGGGTAATCGGGTCAATTGAGATACGTTTTTTTTCTGACATTATTCTGCTCCGCTAAGTTTTTTACTGAATGCCGCTTTTTCGGCAATAATTTTTTCTGATTCTTCTGTGTGTTTTTCTTTAAAGACCGGCAAAACCGGGAACAGACGAACAATCAAGATGTAGGCGCACACCTCAATGGAGACGAAACCGATTGAGATAAGCAATTCTTCCGCTGACGGGAAATATTTGTAGCCGTTGCCCGGATCGTACATGATGAGCGAGTAGTTCATCCGCCACAATGCGGCGCCGAGTAGCATGCTTAACGCCGAAATAAACAACCAGCGGGAATCGGATTTTTTCTCCCCGAGGAAAAGGGTGAGTAACGGCAACACCATCAACCAGATTTCCATCCAGAACATCCAGGCTTCAAATTTGGTTAATTTGTCAAAACCGAACACCAATTTGAGTTTGTCGTGATAAATCAATTCGCCGAAGCGCACTACAAGGAAACAGAAAATTAAGCCTGCGGTGACGCGTGCCAGTTGGGTGAATAAGTGTCGTTCGTCCGGCGTTTTACCGGCAAGACCGGCTTTCACCAAGGAGCCTTCGAAAATCACAATGGAAAAGCCCATAATGAAGGCAGTCAGTAAGGATAAAATCGGCAGCACCTCATAACTTTGCCATACCGGATGGACTTTATGACCCGCAACAATCATCAAAGAACCCATGGACGATTGGTGCATCATCGGCAACAAGGCGCCCAGGGCGATAATGAAAAACATGATTTTGTTAAGCTTGTTAAACCATTTTTTCAAACCGAGGAAACCGAGCCACACGGGGGCGAATTCCAATGTCACCACAATGATATACACGGTCATACAAAATGCCGTTTCAAACAGCACGGAGTTGGTGTTGAATTGACCCGGTACATAGAAATACGGCAAATGCCAGTAACGACCCATATCAATGGTGATGGATAAACCGCCGAGGGAATAACCGAACAGGCTGGCAAGCAGGGCGGGGCGCACCAAAGCGTGATATTTCCCTTTGTTGAAAATATATACCGTCCAGGCTAACGCCCAACCGCCGCAGGCAAATCCTGTGCCGACGAGCAAGTCAAAGGCGATCCATAACCCCCAAGGATAGCCGCCGTTTAAGGCGGTAACGGAACCGATACCGAAAACCAGCCGTTTGATAATCAACAAAGCACATAATACGGCTAACGGCGCGAAGAAAATAATGGCGGCAGAAATCAGGCGACCGCCCACCGGACGTGGATTACTCATGATGCTCATCCTCCGCTTCTTCAATTTCTTTGCGCGCCTGACGCATCGCCTCTTTTTGCGCGGCAATGCGTTCGGCAATTTTATCGCCGTGCATATTTTTGTAGGTCATGATGGTCAGCCCGGCAAGCGCTACTAACGGTAACGCCAGACCGCGATAGAGGAAATGCTGTAAATGCGCCGCACGGGTGCCGGTGGCGATTTCATCTAACGGCGGCAAACCGAGATTTTCAAAGGGCACGCCGCTTAATGCCAGCACCTGCGTGCCGCCGCCTTCCGTTTCGCCGTAAATGTGATATTGATACGCCGGCACGGTGGCGCGGTATTTGTCGCTGCTGTTGACGTGCTGGCGCGGGTAGTCGTATTCCGTGCCGCGAATTAAACGCAAGCGGCGTTTGGCTTCCGCTAATAATTCTTCCCGCGTACCGAAAATGATGGCACCCGTCGGGCAAACGTGACAACAGCCGGGCAATTCGCCTTTGTCGATACGTTCCAAGCCTTTTTGGTTACATAGCTCACATTTGCTGATTTCGCCGAAAGGATTGTCGTAGTCGTATTTCGGCACATCGAACGGGCAACCCACCATGCAATAACGGCAGCCGGTGCAAATGTCGGGGTCGTATTTCACAATGCCGGTTTTCGGATCTTTGGTCAGCGCCTGCACCGGGCAAACGGCGACACAGTTCGGGTCAACACAGTGCATACATTGTTTTTTAATGTAAGCGTAGCCGTTTTCCGTTTGGTCTTTGTTTTTACCGTCTCCGTCGCTCCAAACCTGAATGATATTGCGCGTGAAGGGTGTGAGCTTGTCGTTATTCGACCAAGTTTGTTCGCCTTTCGGATTCACTGCCGTACGATTTACATTTTGGCATTCGGCGACACAAGCCTGACAACCGACACAGAGTGTAGAGTCATACAGCATACCAAGTGCGGTCGGAATCGGCGGTAAATTTTCGTTTGCCCGAACGTTCGCCACAGGTAAACCGGAAGCGATTCCGCCAAGCAAACCTGCTTTCAGAAATTTGCGTCTATCCATCTTATTTACCTGTATGTTGTTCGTTTTCCGCCGCTTTAGCTTCGGCGCGGGCTTTGTGTTGAACGCTTAATTCACGCAAGGTCACCACCGCGACGCCCGCCAAAATTGCCGCCGCACCGCCCAATAAGCCGATGGCGGTCATGGTGGCGCCGGTGCCTTCCGTGTTATTCACATCGGGTTTTTCCACGCGTGGCGTCGGGTTTTCTACATTGGCTAATTGGAAGATGCCTTTGGTGAAACCGATGCCTTTTTCGTTACAACCGTAGCAAGGATGCCCGATCCCCACCGGCCAGTTATTGCCGCCCACATCGCAAAATTCGAGGGTAGAGCAGTTGCCGTAGGTTTCCGGCCCTTTGCAGCCCAGATGATATAAACACCAGCCGTGGCGATGGCCGTAATCGCCGTATTCTTTGGCGAAACGTCCGGCATCAAAGTGCGGTCGGCGATAGCAGTTTTCGTGAATTAGGCGATCGTAAGCAAACAACGGACGATTGAGATGATCCATTGCCGGCAGTTTTTTGTAGGTAATGATGTATGCCACGGTGGCGAGGAAATTGTGCGGATTAGGCGGACAGCCGGGAATGTTGATAATCGGTGTGCCTTTCGGTAACACTTCCGCCAAACTGCTGGCGCCTGTCGGATTGCCGCCGCTGGACGGCACACCGCCCCAGGCAGCGCAGGAACCGATGGCAATGATGGCGGCAGCATCTTTGGCGGCATCGCGAATATGTTCCACAATAGGTTTGCCTGCAACCATGCAATACACGCCGCCGTCTTTCACCGGAATGGAACCGTCAACTACCAAAACATATTTGCCTTTGTATTTATGCAACGCGTTATGTTTATTTTCTTCCGCTTGCTCGCCAAAGGCGGCGGAAAGGACCTCATGGTATTCCAGCGAAATTAAATCCAGCACCAGATTTTCCACTGTCGGGTGGGTGGCGCGTAATAAAGATTCGGTACAACCGGTACATTCTTGCGCGCCAATCCAAATCACCGGCGGGCGTGCCGGCGCGGTTAACGCTGCCGTCATTTCCGCGCCGGCTTTATTGCTCAACCCCATTGTTGCCGCCAGTGCGGTACATAATTTCATAAAATCCCGACGGGAAACATCCGCCAACGCGGAAAATAAACCATCACTTCGTTGCATATCATCACTCCAAATTCACACGTTTTATATGGTTATTGTGAATATGATATGCCTGAGACAATGAAATTTATTTGATCGTTATCAAAAATGACCGCACTTTTTGTAAGAGGATACGATGTAACTTATTGTTTTTGTTGTTTAATTGAGATTTATTCTCATTTGTTAATAGATTGTAACTAGAAATGGGTATGGGATTTCATTTGGAGTGAAAATATGCATAGAGACAGTTAATAAAAAATAAAGGCACTTTGATAGCGCACATCTCCCGACACATGCTTGCAATAAAAAATGGATTTTTCAAGATAAAAAAGGCACGCGTCAGGAGACGCGCGCCATCATTTATTCGTTGAAATATAGCGCTATAAAATCTTCGCAAAAACCGACCGCACTTTTTCCGCTTCTTTAATGCCCGGTGCGCTTTCTACGCCGGAATTTAAATCCACACCTGCGCAATGTTGCGCTAATGCCGATTCGATGTTGTCGGAATTAATGCCGCCGGCGAGGAGGATTTTGTGCTTCAAATGCGGCGGAATCAGCGACCAATCGAAAGTGGCGCCGGTGCCGCCTTGTTGGTTGCCGGATTTGCTGTCGAACACGAAACGATCAATCTCGGAAACGTCGTCAAAAACCACCGCACTTTTATGGGTGACATCCACAGAAACGGCTTTCCAAATGCGCGTGGTTTCAGGCAATCGTGCGCGAAGTGCGGTGATAAATGCCAATGTTTCGTCGCCGTGCAGTTGAACGGCATAAAGTTGTAACTGCTGCGCGATTTTCACAATAAAGTCCATGTCCTGATTCTGGAATACACCCACAAAACGCAACAGCGCGGCGGTGACAAGCTCTTGCGCCTGACGCAAACTCACGCAACGTTTGGAGTTTTCCACGAAAATCAGCCCGCCGTATAATGCACCGTTTTCGTACACGGTTTTCACGTCTTGCGCACGGGTTAAGCCGCATACTTTGTTTTCGCCGAAAATCACTTCTCGTACGGCGTTATTTAAATCGGGGCTGCCCATTAAACTGCTGCCGATTAAGAAACCGTGAGCGATTTGTTGCAATTCGCGCACTTGTTGATGGTTATAGATACCTGATTCGCTGATAATGCGCACATCGGCAGGGATGCGGTCGGCATATTTGGCGGTTAATGCCACCACGCGGTTTAAATCGACGCTTAAATCATGCAAATCGCGATTGTTTACGCCGATAATTTTTGCGCCTAACGCCAAGGCGCGTTCAAATTCTTCTTCGTTGCCGGTTTCCGTCAACACGCCCATGCCGAGGGAATGCGCCAAATCTGCCAAGATGCGATAAGTGTCGTCGTTCACCACGGAAAGCATGAGTAAAATAGCGTCCGCTTGGTGGTAACGCGCCAAATACACCTGATATTCGCTGATCATGAAGTCCTTGCATAACACCGGTTGTGTGACAACGTCGCGCACCTGTTTGATATAGGCGAAATCCCCTTGGAAGTATTTTTCATCGGTGAGCACGGAAATCACGCTCGCGTAATTTTTATACACCAGCGCAATTTCCATCGGCTTAAATTCGCTGCGAATTAATCCTTTGGAAGGGGAGGCTTTTTTACATTCCAAAATGTACGCCGGTTTTTGGTGTGTGCCTTTTGCCAATGCGTCATAAAAAGAGCGGTCGGATTTTTCGATGTTTTTTTGAAATTCGCTTAACGGAAATGCCGCCGCTTTGGCTTTCACCCAGTCAGCTTTGTCGAGCACGATTTTTTGTAGCACCGTGGCAGCCTCAAGGGGTTTGGAGAAGTCTTGTGTGATCATGTTATTCGTTAATTAAATAAAGGTTGTACATTGAAGACGGCGTGTTGCTGTTCGATTTGCCATAGATCATAATCCGCTTGCATACCCAGCCATAATTTAGGTGTTGTATTATTTAATAATTCGCTTAACCGCACTGCCATTTCGGGTGTAATACTAGCCTTTCCGTTCAAGATCCGAGAAAGCGTGACGCGTGAAACACCTAATTTTTTAGCGACATCCGTTACGCTAATACCATCAATATATTCTTTTAAAAGTTCTCCCGGATGAGGTGGGTTATACATTCTCATTTTTGCTCCTTAATGGTAATCCTGATAATCCACAACTTCAGCATGACCATTTTCAAATTTAAACGTTAAACGCCAATTTCCATTTACACTCACAGACCAGTGATCTTCCAAATCACCTTTGAGTTTATGCAAATTCCAACTGGGAACACTCATCGCAAGCGGCGTTTCCGCATTGTTTAAAGTTGCAAGTTGAAGACTTAATTTCTTGGCGTGTTTAGCTTGAATACCTACAGTTGAACCGGTTTTGAAAAAAAGTTCAAGACCTTTATGTTTGAAAGATAAAATCATTAGTTATGCCTATTTGTATCGGGAGACTATACAATTCAGAACGCTGACTGTAAAGTGATTCTTTACAATTAATAAAAAGAAAAGTCCCTTCTGTAATCAATACTCCGTCAATTTCTGCAATGTTTCAAGCGGCTTACCCTGTGCAATGACATCCAATACCTGCTGCGCATTATGTTTAATGTCTTCTTGTCCGAACAATTTCAATAAGAGGGCGGTGTTCATGGCGACGGCTTGGTTGTGTTCTGCTTTTCCTTTGCCTTGTAAAAGTGCGGTGATCATTTGCGCATTTTCTTTCGGTTCGCCGCCGCGCAGGCTTTCCAGCGGTTTGATTGGGAAACCGAAATCTTCAGGCGTTAAGGTATAACGTTCGATCTTGCCGTTGCGCACTTCCGCCACTTCCGTCGTACCATGGATCGCCACTTCGTCTAAGCCGCTACCGTGCACAATAATGGTGTGTTCATGACCTAATTGGGCGACGGTTTGTGCGTAAACCTCAATGAGGTTCGGCGAATAAACACCGAGCAACTGACGTTTTGGGCGCGCTGGGTTAATGAGCGGGCCTAAAATATTAAACAGCGTACGGGTTTTTAAAGCTTGGCGCACGGGCACGACATATTTGAAGCCCGGGTGATATTGTTGTGCGAACAGGAAGCAGATGCCGATGTCGTCTAACGCGCGGCGGGCTTGTTCTGCGCTCATAGAAATATTCACACCAAGTGCGGTTAATAAATCGCTCGAACCGGTTTTACTGGAAACGCTGCGGTTGCCGTGTTTTGCCACTTTGGCACCGCAACTTGCCGCTACAATTGCGGAGGCAGTGGAAATATTGATGGTATTGGCGCCGTCCCCGCCCGTGCCCACGATGTCGGCGAACGGGTAGTCCGGCGTCGGAAATGGTTTGGCGTTTTTCACGGCGGCTAAGACGGCGCCGTTGATGTCGTCAATGGTTTCGCCGCGCACTTTTAAGGCGATTAACATGGCGGCGATTTGCTCGTTGCTTAATTCGCCCAGCATAATGGCGTTAAATAAGGTTTCGCTTTCGGCGGCGGTTAAAGTTTGTGCGCTATAAAGTTTTTCTAACAGAGCTTGGTTTTCCATCATCGTTGTCCTTATTTATTAATGTCGTAATCCAAATCGCGCGCTTCATCGCCGGTCATGCCACGGAAGCCCCAGCAATGCGCCGGTTGTTCTTTAATGGTAATTTCCACATCAAACGGGCTGATGCCTAATTTGTATTCAAATTCGCTGAACAGCATTTTGATCAGGCGTTTTTTGGTTTGTTCCAAACGCCCTTGCATTAAATTGATTTCAATCACCATGTAATTATCACTGCGGTTTGCGGTGTGCGGGTAATAAAAATCGTCATCTTCCAAGCAAATAAAGCGTAACGCGTGCTTTCCTTTGGCAACGTCCAAACCGAGTTCCAGACAGTTATAGATAACCTCCGCCACGGCAGATTTGCGCGGGGAAAGGGTACGTTTTAAACCATATACTGTGATCATATTTTGTCCTTTTCTATTTAAAATCCCCCTCTTTGCTAAAGAGGGGAATCGCTTCATTATTTTCGCTCCAACAACCATTCCACCGATTGCGCCAATAATTGAGCCCCTTGCACCGTCAAAATGGATTCGGGGTGGAATTGGAAGCTACAAATCGGTAAAGTGCGGTGGCGAATTGCCATGTTTATGCCGTTGTAGCCGGCGTTCGGGATCAGCTCGTCGGGCAGATTAATACCCATCAAGGAATGGTAGCGAGCCACCGGCATCGGGTTGCTTAAGCCGTTGAACATGGCTTGGTTATCGTGTTCAATGCGGGAGACTTTGCCGTGCAGAATTTCACCGGCGTGAACCACTTTGCCGCCGAAGGCTTCGATTAAGGCTTGATGCCCTAAACAAATGCCTAACATGGGCACTTTGCCGATTAAGCGCTTGATTAACGGAATCATGTTGCCCGCTTCCTCAGGCGTGCCCGGCCCCGGAGAGAGGGCAAGAATGGTGTCGGGTTGTGCCAGAGCGGTTTTTTCTAACACGTCCAAATCGCAATCGTTGCGGTAAATATGCACCTGATGTCCCAAACCGCGAAATTGATCCACTAAATTGTAAGTAAAGGAATCGAAGTTATCTAAAAATAAAATGGTTGCCATGCTTGAACTCCTATTGATTCGCTTTATGGTTGGTTTGCACGATGGCGTTAATTACCGCGCGGGCTTTGTGGCGGGTTTCGTCCGCTTCCATTTGCGGATCGGAATCCAGCACCGTGCCGCAGCCCGCCTGCACATGAGCGATACCGTTTTGCACGAAAGCGGAACGAATCACGATACAGGTATCAAAATTGCCGTCGGATTGCAAATACCCCACCGCACCGCCGTAACTGTGGCGTTTTTGTTGTTCAAATTGATAAATTAACTGCATGGCTTTGATTTTCGGCGCACCGGTCAGCGTACCCATGTTCATACAGGCTTGGTAGGTGTGTAAGGCGTCCAACTCAGGGCGCAGTTTGCCTACCACGCGGGAAACCAGGTGCATAATGTGCGAATAGCGATCCACCTGCATTAAATCTTTTACATGGCGGGTTTTGCTTTCGCATACGCGGGCAATGTCGTTACGCGCCAAATCCACCAACATCAGATGTTCCGCCTGTTCTTTATGATCCAAACGCAATTCCAGTTCTAAGCGGGAATCCAATTCCGGATCAATATTGCCGTGGGCATCAAAACCGCGCGGACGGGAACCGGCGATAGGATAGATTTCCAGTTGACGGGTGGCTTGCGAATATTTCAGCGCACTTTCCGGCGACGCACCGAACAGGGTGAAATCCTCGTCCTGAATGAAGAACATATACGGGCTCGGATTGTTTTGTTTGAGCTGACGATAAGTTGCCAAAGTATTTGGGCATTCCAGTGAAAAACGGCGGGACGGCACGATCTGGAACACGTCGCCGCAATAAATATGCTGTTTCAGGCGTTCGATAATTTTCTTAAATTTATCGTCATCCAAGTTGATGGAAACCTCGGTAGACGCCGGTTTGAGATTTAAGTGCGGTCGAATTTCGAGGAGTTTTTTCGCAATGTCTTGTGCGTTTTGTTGCAAGCTCGCTAATGAATTTTGCGCGAAGCAGAAAGTTTGCAATTCCGCCTGTTGCAATTGATGGTCGATCACCAGTAACTGTTCCGCTAAATAAAAACAGTAATCCGGGCAGTTGATGCCGTCGTCCTGCAATTTGATGTTTCCCATCGGGATGAAATTCGCCACCAAATCATAGGCGAACAAACCGCCTAAGAACACCGGCAACGGGCTTGCTTGATAAAGTTCGGTGAAGCAACGTAATCCGTCGAAAATGCCCGCCGCCAATAATTTGCTGTCTTCGTCTGCATTGCTGTCGGCAGGTTTGAATTCCACTTGCAATTCATGATTGATTTTGGATACCACGTTCACATGCGCCGAGAGTTTTTGCTCGATGAAAGGCAATACTGCTGCGCCGTTGTCGGTTAAGGCGTAAAAGGTCACGCGTTGCCCCAAGCAGGAAATTTTCATGGCGGCGCTGACGAGTAATAAACTTTTCAGGCTGTTTTTGCTGGCAATTTCGGCGGATTCTAAAAGCAGGGTATTCGGTTTGTTTTCACATAATGTGGCGAAAATCGCGGTCGGATCGCTGTGATAAGACACGTTTTGCGTAAAAGTTTGGATAAAAGCGGAGGACATTCTCATTTCCTTAAAACTGAAATAAATTTTGCACTATTAAACTAGTACAAGAATTGAAAGTCAAGGAGAAATCAATATTTTGTTGAAGAATTGTGGGAATTGTTGAGAGAAGACTAGGGGCGGGTTCCGTGCCCGCCCGTTGTATCAATCAAAAAGTGCGGTCACAAAAAACAACGTTTTTTGAACGTTGGCTATGCCAACGGCTCCGAAGGAGCGAGTAAATCACATAAGTGATTTATGAGTAATTTTTAAAACGTTTTTCATTGCGCCATCTTCTTCACCGTTTTCAAAAATCCCTGCGCGGAGTTATAAATTGCCGCCTTACCTTGGGCGTTGAGAATCATGTCGGACATTTCACGAAAGGCGCCTTTACCGCCGCCTAACCCTAAGGTGTAATCGGCGCAGTCTTTGACGTATTCCGGTGCGTCGGCAACGGCGAAGGACACACCGCAAACGGCGAAGGCGGGGAGGTCAACGCTGTCGTCGCCGATGTAGGCGGTTTGTGCAGGTTCAATGCCCGCCTGAAGGCATAATTCCAAACAGGCGCTTTCTTTTTCCAGTTTACCTAAAAACGCTAATTTAATGCCTAAATCGGCAATGCGTTTGCGTAAAATTGCGGAATCGCGTCCTGATAATACGGCGACCTGAACGCCGGCTTCCATCAACATCCGAATGCCTAAACCGTCGCGCACATGAAAACTTTTGAGGGCTTCGCCGTTGGCGTCGTAATGCAATAAACCGTCCGTTAAAACACCGTCCACGTCGGTGATGACAAACTTCACCTGTTTTAATTTTTCCATTAATTCCGTTGTCATTAGCTTGAGAACTCCACTAAACCCACGACATTTTGTGCGTCATCCACCACAACCAAAGAATGAATTTTATGCGCTTTCATATAATTTTCCGCTTCGGAAAGGTAAGTGTCTTGATGAATGGTTTTCGGGTGGGATGTCATCAATTCCTGTGCGGTTTTATTTAAGGTGTTGGCACCGTTGGCTGTTAAAGCGCGACGAATGTCGCCGTCGGTGATAATGCCGCGTAATTGCTGTTGTTCCATCACCAACGCCACGCCCATTCTGCCTTCGTTCATGATGGTTAAGCAGTCGGTGAAGGTAGTATTTAAAGCTGCAACCGGCAAGCGGGTTTGCATTTGATCTTTCACGCGACACAACAAACGACGACCCAAACTGCCGCCTGGATGAAATTTGGCGAAATCTTCCGGTTGGAAATCGCGGGCGCGCATTAAACACACGGCAAGCGCATCGCCTAACGCCATGGTGACAACTACGGAAGTGGTCGGCGCCAAATTATTCGGGCAAACTTCCCGTTCTACGGTGATGTCCAACACATAATCCGCATGACGCGCCAAGGTAGAATTTTTATTGGAGGTGAGTGCGATGATTTTATTACCGAAGTTTTTCAAGCTTGGAATCAGTTTGTTGACATCGTCCGTTTCGCCGCTGTAAGAAATGAGCATGACCACATCAATGGGTTTCAGCATCCCCAAATCGCCGTGAAAGGCTTCCGTCGGGTGTAAGAAGAAACTTGGCGTGCCGGTGGAGGCAAAGGTGGCGACCATTTTCTTGCCAACCAAGCCTGATTTGCCGATCCCGCCAATGACTAAGCGTCCCTTGCAGTTCAGAATCAAATCCACCACGTCGGCAAACGTGCCGTCCAATCTTTCTTTCAGCTGCCCGAGGGCGTTTTCTTCAACGCTCAGGGTCTCCCGGGCGATTTGTAAATAATCCATTGAAGTTTCCTTGTGTTAGCGCAAAAAGTGCGGTCATTTTCAGGCGTGTTTTTTCATGGCGCTCATTCTAGCCTAACTTTCTACTTAACACTATATTTCTTATACGCCACGTTTTTCACATCTTTGTTCATGCGAATCATGGCGTTGGCGTACAAGCCGAGGGTTAAATTCATGGAATCCATCAAATCGGGGCTGAGGCGTTTGGCAACCCGTTCCAGATTTTTTTGTACGGCGATATTAGGATTGATTTTATCGGCTAAGGTGTAGGAGCGAAATGCGCGGTAAAAATCCAACTGAAATTCGCAGATTTCCCCTTTCAGTTTGAGGGCTTCGCTGATTTTTGAGAGGGCGTGCAGATGGCGTTGATGGCTATAAATATAGCTGTCCAACTCGCATTGATACCAAAGTAGGGCGTCGTAAGATTGGTCGATTTTTTCAAATAATTCGCGTAGCGGCGGGATAATATCGATTGCGCCGGTTTCTACCCAAGCGCGCAGAAAAGCCGTTCTGTCCTTCAATTTCCCTTCCTCGTTAATGGCAAATTCGCCATAAGGGAGCACCACAAAAAGTTGATGATCGCGCCATTTGAATTTTTTTTGACGACCGAATTCCGGTGTGACACAAAACTGCGTTTTCCCGCTTGGCATATCGATAAACATCAGCTTTCCGCTTTCTTGCTGACCTTTGCAGTTGCAAAATTGAATCAATAGTTTACCGTCAAAGTTTTTATACATGTATTCAAAGGCGTTGAAAACGCGATGAAAAATAACCTCATTGCCCCGTTGATACGTCACGTCGGTTTTTTGTCGGTTGTAATGCGTATTCACCGTAAGGGTCGGTGTCATTGTCGTATTCGATTTCATAGTTTGCTTATCAATATTCAATATCAGAGTTCCGCAGTAGGTTATACGCTTTAGCGCGCGGTAATTCAATATTTGCAGGCAAAAAGTGCGGTCATTTTTCACGAAATTTTTTAATGCGAAAAAACATTTAAGAAAACAACCGCACTTTTAACGCTATATTTCGCGCTGAATTTATACTATACTGCGCGTCTGAGTCGGTCAGGCAATCGCCGGTCTATTGAAGCCTCTAACGTCGCGCAAGCGTAAACTGGGGGACAAGTAGGCGGGAGGAAAGTCCGGGCTACGCAGGGCAGAGTGCCGGATAACGTCCGGGGGGCGAGAGCCTACGACAAGTGCAGCAGAGAGCAAACCGCCGATGGCCCGCAAGGGATCAGGTAAGGGTGAAAGGGTGCGGTAAGAGCGCACCGTGCCGCCGGTAACGGTTGGCAGCAGGGTAAACTCCACTCGTAGCAAGACCAAATAGGAATCCAATGAATGGCCCGTTCAGGATTCGGGTAGGTTGCTTGAGCGTATGTGTAAATGTGCGCCTAGATGAATGATTGTCCACGACAGAACCCGGCTTATCGACCGACTCTATTTTCTTTTCAAAAAACATCGCTAAAACCAACCGCACTTTTCAGCGCAATTTCCAAGCAACATCACCGTTCTTTTTTATAAAATTCATCGGCATACTTGATTTTCCCGTTTTTATCGCCATTATAAGCAAGCGTATTTTCGTTATTATTTTATTTAGGGAGTTTTTGTCTATGATGCGCATTTTACTTTTCTTAGCGACCAACATGGCGGTTTTGTTGGTTTTTAATATCATTTTATCCTTAACCGGCATTCAAGCCCGTGATGCGTCAGGCTTAATGATTTTCGCGGCGTTATTCGGTTTCGCCGGTTCCATTATTTCCTTATTCATGTCCAAAACCATGGCGATTCGTGCTGTGGGTGCGGAAGTGATTCAACAACCGCGCAATGAAACGGAACGTTGGTTGATGGATACCGTGTATTCTCAAGCGGAACGTGCCGGTTTGCCGCGCCCTGAAGTGGCGATTTATCATTCTGCCGATGTGAACGCCTTTGCCACCGGCGCGAGTAAAAATAACTCCTTAGTCGCAGTGAGCACCGGGCTGTTAAATAAAATGACCCGTGGCGAAGCGGAAGCCGTATTAGCGCACGAAGTGAGCCACATCAAAAACGGCGATATGGTCACCATGGCGTTATTGCAAGGCGTACTCAATACCTTCGTGATCTTCTTATCCCGTATAATCGCCAACGTCGTCGCCAATTCCCGTAATCAAGGCAGCGAAAGCTCAAGCAATTCCGGCATTTATTTCCTGGTTTCCATGGTGTTGGAAGTGGTATTCGGTTTCTTAGCAAGCATCATCGCCATGTGGTTCTCCCGCCAGCGCGAATTCAGAGCGGATGCCGGTTCGGCAGAGTTGGTGGGCAAACAAAAAATGATTGATGCGTTAAAGCGCTTGCAAAGTTTGCATGAACCGCAGGAATTGGAAGGCTCCGCCTTAGCGGCATTTGCCATTAACGGTAAACGCGGCGGCGGTTTGAAAGAGTTATTTCTAAGCCACCCGCCGTTAGAAAAACGCATTGAAGCGTTACAACAATTACGTCAACTGTAAAATTTGATTCCAATCTATAGAGGCTTTTTTAAGCCTCTATTTTTTTGTCCATAAGAAATGAGCTTAATAGATTCAGCACCAAAACTTCCTTCAATACCAAAAGTGCGGTCATTTTTTACGGTGTTTTTCATCCGCATTCTCTCCACATAACGATTAATTTGCTAGAAACCTGATAAATCGCGTGATTTTCTAAGCAGTTAATATTATCATTGCAGGCATTTTTTCAGATAAATCGAACATGACAGAGGATATTTATGCAGCATCTTAAAGATCTTGTGGATAAAGCAAGAAATGCCATAGACAACATTGAAGATAAAAGCCTTGCGGCGCTTGATGAAATTCGGGTGGAGTATTTTGGTAAAAAAGGGCATTTTACCCAATTAATGCAAGAACTGCGCAATGTAGCGGCGGAAGAGCGTCCGGCGGTGGGCGCAAAAATTAACGAAGCCAAACAAGCGGCATTGGATTTTTTAAACGCGAAAAAAGCGGAGTGGGAACAAGCCTTATTAGATGCCAAATTGGAAAATGAACGCATTGATGTGAGCTTGCCGGGACGTAAAGTGGAAATGGGCGGATTGCACCCGGTTTCCATTACCATTGAACGCGTCACCAAATTTTTCTCCGAGTTGGGTTTTTCCGTAGAATCCGGCCCTGAAATCGAAAGCGATTATTACAATTTCGATGCGTTAAATATCCCCAAACATCACCCGGCACGCGCCGATCACGATACGTTCTGGTTTAATCCCGAATTATTGCTCAGAACCCAAACTTCCGGCGTACAAATTCGTACCATGCAAAAACAACAGCCGCCGATTCGCATTATGGCGCCGGGTCGTGTCTATCGTAACGACTACGACCAAACGCACACGCCGATGTTCCATCAAATCGAATTATTGTATGTGGATAAACATGCCAATTTCACCGAATTAAAAGGCGTGTTACACGATTTCCTGCGGACGTTTTTTGAAGAAGATTTGCAGGTGCGTTTCCGTCCGTCTTATTTTCCGTTTACCGAACCCTCCGCCGAAGTGGATGTGATGGGCAAAAACGGAAAATGGTTGGAAGTGTTGGGATGCGGTATGGTGCATCCGAACGTGTTACGCAATGTCGGTATTGACCCGAACGAATATTCTGGTTTCGCGGTAGGCATGGGCGTAGAGCGTTTAACTATGTTACGCTACAACGTCACGGATTTACGTTCATTCTTCGAGAATGATTTGCGCTTTTTGAAACAGTTTAAATAATTTTGAGTGAGAGATAGGTATGAAATTTAGTGAACAATGGGTACGCGAATGGGTTAATCCGGCAATTTCCACGGAACAACTTTGCGACCAAATTACGATGTTAGGTTTGGAAGTTGACGGTGTGGAAAACGTTGCCGGCGATTTCAGCGGCGTTGTTGTTGGCGAAGTGGTGGAATGCGCGCAACATCCCGATGCGGATAAATTACGTGTCACCAAAGTCAATGTGGGCGGCGAGCGTTTATTGGACATCGTATGCGGCGCACCGAATTGCCGTCAAGGCTTGAAAGTGGCTTGTGCCGTGGAAGGCGCAGTATTACCGGGCGATTTTAAAATCAAGAAAACCAAATTACGCGGACAACCTTCCGAAGGCATGCTTTGCTCATTTAGTGAGTTGGGCATTTCTGACGACCACAACGGCATTATCGAATTACCGCAAGATGCGCCGATTGGTGTGAACTTGCGTGATTATTTGAAATTAGACGACAACGCCGTTGAAATCAGTTTGACGCCGAACCGCGCCGATTGTTTAAGCATTGCCGGCGTGGCGCGCGAATTGGCGGTAGTAAACAAACTCCACGAAAATCCACCGCACTTTGATACGGTTCAACCGACCATCAGTGATAAAGTGCAAATTGAGGTATCGGCGCCTGAAGCCTGTCCGCGTTATTTATTGCGTGTGGTAAAAAATGTGAATGTCAAAGCTCAATCACCGATGTGGATGCAGGAAAAATTACGCCGTTGCGGCATTCGTTCCATTGACCCGATTGTAGATGTGACGAACTACGTGTTACTTGAATTAGGTCAACCGATGCACGCTTTCGATATGGCGAAAGTCGCGCAGCCTGTTCAGGTGCGTATGGCGAAAGAAAATGAAGAATTGGTGTTATTGGACGGCACAACGGCGAAACTGCAGCCGAACACTTTAGTTATTGCCGATCAAAACGGCGCATTGGCAATGGCGGGCATTTTCGGTGGCGAAGCAAGTGGTGTGAATGCAGAAAGCACAAAAGACGTGATTTTAGAAGCCGCATTCTTTGCACCGTTAGCGATTACCGGTCGCGCCCGTCAATATGGTTTGCACACTGATTCCTCCCACCGTTTTGAACGTGGTGTGGATTTTGAATTGCCACGTAAAGCGATGGAAAGAGCAACCGCACTTTTACTCGACATCTGCGGCGGTGAGGCCGGTGAAATCTGTGAAGTGGCTCATGCACAATATTTACCGAAACGCGAGCAAGTAACATTACAACGTCACAAATTAGATGCGTTACTCGGACATCATATTGATACCGAAACCGTCACAGATATCTTACGACGTCTTGGCTTACAGGTTTCTTATGCTAACGACACTTGGACGGCAATTGCGCCATCTTGGCGTTTCGATATTGAAATCGCTGAAGATTTGATTGAAGAAATCGCCCGTATTTACGGCTATAACAGCATTCCGAATAATGCACCGCTGGCGCATTTACGTATGCGCGAACATAAAGAAGCGGATATTGAACTATCTCGCATTAAATCCGCTCTAACCAGTTGTGACTTTTATGAAGCCATTACTTATAGCTTCGTTGATCCTAAAGTACAAAGTCTGTTGCATCCTGAAATTAAACCGATGGTGTTACCGAATCCGATTTCCGTTGAAATGTCTGCAATGCGGGTTTCCTTATTAACCGGGTTATTGGGTGCGGTGATTTATAACCAAAATCGCCAACAAAATCGCGTTCGCTTGTTTGAACACGGGTTACGCTTTATTCCGGATGAAAATGCCGAATTCGGCGTGCGTCAGGAGCAGGTGTTTGCCGCCGTGATGACGGGTTCCAAAGCAAACGAGCAGTGGAGCGAAAAAGCGGTTCCGGCAGATTTTTATGATCTGAAAGGTTACATTGAAAACTTACTTTCGTTAAGTTCTGCTGGAAATCGAGCAAAATTTGTAGCAAAATCATACACAGCATTGCATCCGGGTCAATCTGCGGCAATTATGTTGGACGGTGAAGAAATCGGATTTATCGGTCAGCTTCATCCGACCATCGCGCAAAAAATTGGTCTTACCGGAAAGGCATTTGTATGTGAAATTTCGGTTGCACATATTTCTCATCGAGAAGTCGCCCGTGCGAAAGAAATTTCCCGTTTCCCGGCTAACCGTCGCGATTTAGCGGTTGTGGTTGCGGATAATGTCCCTGCAAATGATGTGTTGGAAGCGTGTCGGGTGGCAGGAGGAGACAAACTCACCCAAATCAATTTATTTGATGTTTACCACGGAACCGGTGTTGCTACAGGCCATAAGAGCTTAGCGATCAGCTTAGTAATTCAAGATAATGAAAAAACCCTTGAAGAAGATGAAATCAACGCGGTAATTTCAACGGTATTATCTGAGTTAAAACAACGTTTTAATGCTTACTTGAGAGATTAAACTATGACATTAACTAAAGTAGAACTCGCCGAAAATCTTATTGAGAAATTCCATCTCAGTAAACGTGAAGCAAAGGATTTGGTCGAAAGCTTTTTTGAAGAAATCCGTGTTGCTTTGGAAACAGGAAATGACGTGAAATTATCCGGTTTTGGTAATTTTGAATTACGCGATAAAGCGTCCCGTCCGGGCAGAAATCCGAAAACCGGCGAAAGCGTACCGGTTTCCGCCCGTCGCGTGGTGGTGTTCAAGCCGGGACAAAAATTACGCAATCGGGTTGAAAAGGTTAAACCGAAAGCGTAACTCAATTAGCTACCGCAGTGTTTTGTCGGTAGCTTTTTATTATGGATGATTTATGCGTATTTCTTTGAAATCTTTAGTGATCTGTGTTGGCGTTTTCACATTGGCAGCCTGTTCCGGCGGAACTTATAAATCCTCGCGGATTAATTATAAAGGTCAAATTAACGATCCCATTATGGCGATTGCGTTATTAAGCGAGCAGCAATATGAATGGGCTGGCACGCCTTATCGTATCGGCGGACAAAGCCGTAGCGGGGTGGATTGTTCGGGCTTCGTGCAAACCACGTTCTTTGATCGTTTCGGCATTAAATTGCCGCGTCAAACCAAAGATCAGGCAAATTACGGTCAATATATCGAAAAAGGCGATATTCAAACCGGTGATTTGGTGTTCTTTAAAACCGGTCGCGGTCCACACGGTTATCATGTGGGGATTTATGTGAAAGAAGATAAATTCCTGCACGCGTCAACCAAAGGCGGTGTGATTTATTCTTCCTTGAATAGCGACTATTGGCGCAAAGTCTATTGGCAGGCGAGACGAATCTAGTCCTGTATAAATTCTCTATCAAAAAATCGTGGTGTAATACCGCGATTTTTTGTTTTGATAGTTTAAAAAGTGCGGTGCTTTTTGGCGGCGTTTTATTAATTATTAACCATCAGTAAATACATCTATTCTAAAACCACTCTTTATTTCCAAATAAATAACATCATAATACTCCCACCAAATTAATTTTTTAGGAGAGAATGTTATGAATAATAAAATGCCTGCATTGTTTGTAGGACACGGTAGCCCAATGAATGCGCTTGATGCACAGAATCCGTTTAACCAAAATTTTGCCCATGTCACCGCAAGTTTTGCCAAACCAAAAGCCATTTTATGTATTTCCGCCCATTGGTACGGCAAAGGATTGCACATCATGAGCCACCCGAATCCGCCGATGATTTATGACTTTTACGGATTCCCGGAAGCCTTGAGCCAAGTGGACTATCCTGCGCCAGGCAGTGCCGAACTGGTAACACAGGTGCAAGAATTGCTGAAAGATGAGGCGTTACAGTTAGATCCGGAACGCGGTTTTGACCACGGTGCTTGGGCGGTGTTGAAGCATTTATATCCGGCAGCCGATATACCTGTGGTGCAACTGAGTTTAGACGCTACGAAATCGCCACAATGGCATGTTGAACTCGCCAAAAAATTAGCCCCGTTACGGGAGCAGGGCGTGCTGATTTTAGGTAGCGGCGACATCGTGCATAATTTGCGTGCCATGAGTCGTGAACATGTCGATGAAATCGGCGCCGGTTATGATTGGGCATTTGCTTTCCGCGATCAAATTAACCAGGCAATTGCCGAAAATAATTTGAACGCCTTGGTTCATTTTGAACAATTCGGCGAGGCGGCGCAGTTATCCGTACCGACACCGGAGCATTATTTGCCGCTGTTATATGTGATGGCGATGCGGGAGGAGACCGATGATGTCACGATTTTTAATGATGTGCTGGTGGGCGGTTCGATTAGTATGACGTCCGTATTAGTGGGAGAAACATCGTTAAATTCATGATTTGCAGGGGCGGGCACAGAATCCGCCCCAAGGAAAGAAAAGTGCGGTGGTTTTTCCCAACGTTTTTTACTTCACCTCTTTAAACGCAATCATTTCATGTTCGCTGAAATCAGCCTGATCTTCATCATCAAATTGCATCGGTGTGATGTTTTCTTCATCGAATGCCGTATCGCCTTCCACGCCCTCAAGGGTTTGCCCGTGCTTAATGCCTTTGAAATCAAACAGTTTCGGGTCGCATAAATGGGAAAGGGTAATGTTTTGCATGGCGCTGAACATGGTTTCCAAACGCCCCGGATATTGGCGATCCCAGGTATTCAACATATCTTTCACCACTTGGCGTTGCAAATTCGGTTGCGAGCCGCACAGATTACAAGGAATAATCGGGAATTGTTTCGCCACGGCGTATTTTTCGATGTCCTTTTCTTTGCAATATGCCAGCGGGCGAATGACGATTTGTTTGCTGTCATCGGAAATCAGTTTCGGTGGCATGGATTTCAATTTTCCGCCGTAGAACATATTGAGAAAGAGGGTGGCGAGCATGTCGTCACGATGGTGTCCCAAGGCGATTTTGGTGGCGCCGAGTTCCGTTGCGGTGCGGTATAAAATGCCGCGACGCAAGCGGGAGCAAAGGGAGCAGGTGGTTTTGCCTTTCGGAATTTTTTCTTTCACGATGCCGTAAGTGTTTTCTTCCACGATTTTGTAATCCACACCGATACTTTGCAAATATTCAGGCAAAATGTGCTCCGGAAATCCCGGTTGTTTTTGGTCTAAATTCACCGCCACAATGTCGAAATTCACCGGCGCATTTTGTTGTAAATTTAGCAGAATATCCAACAAGGTATAGCTGTCTTTCCCACCGGAAAGGCACACCATCACCTTGTCGCCTTCTTCAATCATATTGAAATCGGCAATAGCATTGCCCACGTTGCGGCGTAGGCGTTTTTGTAATTTGTTGAAATTGTAGCTTTGTTTCTTTTCGGTTTGCGTTGTCGTCATCATTGATTTGTATCGGGTTGCTTAAAAAACGGCTAATTATATATGAGCCGATAGGGTTTGTGTAATTTTCTTGTTACGCAAAAAAGAATCGAGCCCCGAGAAATACAGGGCTCAATAATTAATGCCGTTAATAAAGAGATTAGAAGCTATATTTCAAATTCGAGAAATATACACGACCTTCTTCCGGATAGCCTGCTTGATAGTAGTAGTTTTTATCAAATAGGTTGGACACACCGGCTTCTACGGTAAATTGGTCTGTCACGTTATAGGTGACTTTTGCATTAGTGTTGCTGAAGCCTGAGAGTTTGACGGTGTTGTTACCATCAAGATAATAACGACCATGTTCAGCTTCTTGGCTGATGTAAAGGGACACATTCGGTACAATTTTCCAATCCGCATAAGCGAAGAATTTGTGTTTCGGCACATCGGTAACAATACGATCGTCCGTTCTATTTTTGGCTAAGAGGTAAGTATAGTTTGCCCCGAAGGTGAGGTTATCGGTGGCAAAAATCGCTGCCGCAAGTTCAACGCCTTTGAAAGTTTCTTTGCCGACGTTTTGGAATTGATTGGTGCTACGACCAATATTGACTTCATTAATCGCCTCCCTCACTTCGGAATAAAATAGCGCGCCGTCTAATCTTAACCAATCACCAAATGTCCGCATATAACCGGCTTCATAGTGATAAGCGCTTTCCGGGTTTAAGAATGGATTCGGCGCTTTAGGGCGTCTGCCTAAACCTCGGGAATAACGTTCTTTCATGGTAGCGAAGCGGGTTTTCTTGGCGAAACCGAGAGTAAATTCGTCCCGTTGATCAAAGCTATGTGACAATTTAATTTGGTAATTAAACGCGTGTTTATTGCCAATATCAAACGGGCAGATGACATGACGTTGTCCGCTTGAAACACATTGGCCTTCATATTTTTCTGCGCGGTTTGATTGCCGTTTATCGTAGCTTGCGCCGGCAATCAGCTTCGTTTGGTCGGTGAAACGGTAAGTATTTTCCAAACCGAAGCTGTAAGTGTGGTCTTTATCTACCGCGACCGGATCATTGTTATCATGTTCGCGATGAACGTCATATTTGATAATCGTGGAAAATTTTACACTGTCTTTTTCCGTTAAATCGCCTCCTAAATCAAAGCCTGCACCATAGGAATAATCACGGTAATAGCTATTGAAACTTGAATTTCTTCGTTGAGTGCTAAAAGAAGCATCGTCAAAAGCGCGCAAATCGTTTTTGAAAGCGTCATAGAACACTTTGGTATTTAAATAAAGGTTATTCGTGCCGAATTCCGTGTGTGATAAGAAATAAATACTGTCTTTATCCCACATCGGCCAGCGCCAATATCTTGCAAAATTATCTTCACCGGAATAGCGCGGCGATTGTTTTCTGCCTTTTTGCGTAGAAAGCACCAACGCATATTCATCAGTCGTATTCGGTGTGAACGCCACTTTCAAGCTCAATTTTTTATCCCGTTGTACTGAATTTTCCGCACGACCGCCGTCATCGCCGTTCGGGTTAACTTGACGATAATGACGGGAAAGCTGTAGTCCTTGCTTTTTAAGGAAGGAGCCGCTTAATTGCGCGTAGAAATAGTCTTGTTTCGTACCCAAGTTAAAATAAGTTTGGTTGGTGGCGGTGTCGCCGCTTCTACCGTGGGCAAAACCGTAACCGATAGAACCTTCAAAAGGTTTGGTCGGTTTTTGGGTAATCAGATTTACTGCGCCACCTAAGGTATTGGCGCCGTAGAGAACGGAGCTTGCGCCTTTGGAAATATCAATGCGGGATAAATCGAAAGTGGTGAAACGCCCGATGTCCATATTGCCGTCATAAGGTACATACACGGGAATGCCGTCGATAAAAATCGGCACGCGACGTGAATCAAAACCGCGCACCAACAAATTATATTCATTGCGCGCCCCGCTACGATCTAAAAAGACGCCGGGTGTGGTTTTGGCTACGTCGGAGACGCGGATTTGGTTGTTTTTTTGCAAATCAGATCGCTCAATACGGGCTGTGCTTAAATCCGTAGATTTCTCGGCAATCACCTCAATTTGTCCGAGGGTGAAAACCTCTTCGGCATACGTTGTTGCGCAAGCCATGGCGATGGCGGTGCAAAGCAGTGTTTTTTTCATCTTAATGTCCTTTTAAGTTAATGATAAATGAGAAGTGAAGCGAAGTTGCAGCGCAATGGTGACGGCGGCAAAAATCTTTTCATCATTGTGCGGAAAATTCTCCCGTAAAGTGCAGTGGAAATTTTTAACGTTTATTTTTCCTTCTGCGAGTTCTTTCAGCAAAGTATCTAAATCGAGATTTAACTGTTCGGCAATTTGTGCGATGGAAAAATGCTCGAAAGTCATAATCAGCCGGTCCAAATTGCAATAACTCGGGTATTTGTTGTGTCGCACCAAATCGGCGAATTGCGTATTGATTTTCACCAGTTTGTTTTTTCGATTAAGAATATGCAGTAATAAAGCGACGACCAACAATACGGCAAAGCTCACATGAATATTAAAGAGCGCCCCCATTTGCCAACCGTAAAACAGTCCCGCGCCGCTTATCACCACGCACAATAAACTGATAACCAGCGTACACAACAGCAAGAATTTGTAGATCACTTCAAATTTCATGATGCCTCCAACAGAACTTTAGAAAAATTTAACGATATATATCAAAAGATATAGCAGAAATATTCTAGCAAATTTTTCGTTATATATTCAAAAATACAGAGTGTTTCGGTAAAATTTAAACCCACCGGATTTTATGACCGCACTTTTAAGGACATTTAGATGAAAAAATGGATAATGTTGTTTTTCTTGCTATTCACCGCAAATCTTTGGGCGGAAGAACGTCCCGTTTTCTTTCTTGCCGGAGAGTTACCGACGCCACAGCGTATCGAAAAAGTGTTAAGCGCAGGTAATCCGAGCGATGTATTGTTGCTGTCTGTTGCACCGCAAAAAATGGTGGGACTGGCGGGCTTTAACATGGCATCGCAAGGCGGCAAATTATTTCCTGCCGAACAGCAGACCTTGCCGACCATCGGTAAAATCGCCGGTAAGGGCAGCACGCTTTCCGCCGAAAAAATCGTGGCGTTGCAGCCGAATTTGATTATTGATGCGGGCAATGTGACACCCAATTACATCGACCAAGCCAAACGCACGTTCGCGCAAACGGGCGTGCCGTATTTATTGTTAGACGGCAGACTTGCCGAAACGCCGAACACGTTGCGTGAACTGGGAAAATTGTTAGGGGAGGAGAAAACAACGGAAGAACAGGCGCAATATGCGGAAGAAACTCTAAAAAGTGCGGTCGTTTTTGCCGGTGTTTTACAGCCAACCGCGTATTTGGCGCGCAGCGCCGACGGATTGCAAACAGGACAAAAAGGGTCCATTCATACAGAAGCTATGGAGCTGGTGGGGTTGCGCAATGTGGTGGAAGGGGAGCACAAGGGTTTAACGCAAGTCTCGATGGAACAGCTTCTGTTGTGGGATCCCGATATTATCCTGACTCAATATGCCGAATTTTTCCAAACCATCAAAGATAATCCGCAGTGGCAACAATTAAGTGCGGTCAAAAATCAGCGCGTTTTTTTCATTCCGAATCAGCCTTTCGGTTGGCTGGACTCGCCGCCGAGTTTGAATCGCCTGCTTGGCGTGCGTTGGTTGCAGCATCTGTTAAGCAATAAGCCTATAGCGGATTTTGTGCCGGAAGTGCAACGATTCTATCAATTGTTTTACCACATTGAACTGTCAAACGCGCAGGCGGAACAACTGCTGAAACAAGGAAAATAATGCAACGATTTATCCAGCGTTCCCCACATCTTTTCTTTTTGCTGCTGATTGGATTGTTCATCAGCAGTATTTTGCTTGCGTTGAACGTCGGCAAATTTCCCGTTTCACCCGGGCAATTATGGCAAACGATCACCTGTTCGTTGGATTCCCAATGTCATGCGGATTCGCCGATTCATACCGTATTGTGGCAAATCCGCTCTCCGCGTATTATCGTGGCGTGTTTGGTTGGTGCGGCGTTGGCTTGTGCGGGCGCGACGTATCAAGGTATGTTTAAAAACCCGCTGGTGTCGCCGGATATTTTGGGCGTATCCGCCGGCGCGGGATTTGGCGCATCGCTGGCGATTTTTTACAATTTGCCGATGTTTTATATTCAGCTTTTTGCCTTTCTCGGCGGTATTTTTGCGGTGTTTTGCGTTTCTCTCATCGCCACCCGCAGCAAAGATCAAGACCCGATTTTAGTGCTCGTCCTTGCGGGCATTGCCATCGGCTCCTTACTTGGCGCCGGTATTTCTTTGCTGAAAATCCTCGCGGATCCCTTCACCCAACTGCCTTCCATTACCTTTTGGCTATTGGGCAGTTTAACCGCCATCAGTCCGCAGGATGTATTGCAACTGGCGCCGATTTTAATTCTCGGCATGGCACCGTTATTTTTACTGCGCTGGCGATTAAATTTGCTTTCTTTGGAGGAAGAAGAAGCCCGCAGTTTGGGCGTGCCGATTAAAGCCACCCGTTACATTTTGATTATTTTCACCACCATTTGCACAGCAAGTGCGGTCTCCGTGACGGGCATTATCGGCTGGGTCGGTTTACTGGTGCCGCACATCGCCCGTTTATTGGTGGGCGCGAATTTCATTTTGCTATTGCCGACCTCCTTGTTACTCGGCGCAAGTTTCTTACTCTTAACGGACACTTTAGCGCGCACCGTCGCCCACATCGAATTGCCACTCGGCATTCTCACCTCCGCCTGCGGTGCGCCGTTCTTCCTTTACTTATTATTGCGGGGCAGACAATGAAGTTAATGGAAACCCGTGAGTTAGCCATCGGTTACGGCGATAACATTTTAGTTAACCGCATCAACTTTTCTTTACAGGAAAAGCAAATTTGTTGCCTGCTGGGCGCAAACGGCGCGGGAAAAAGTACGTTTCTAAAAACCTTACTCGGTTTACAGCCGCCGTTAATGGGCGGCGTGTATTGGCGACAACAGCCGCTTTCGACTTACAGCCAAGGGGAATTGGCTCGTAATATCGCCTATGTGCCGCAGGCACACCAACATTTGTTTCCGTTTTTGGTGCAGGACATGGTGCTGATGGGGCGTTCGGCGTTTTTGAAGTGGTATCAAACACCGAAAGCGGAAGACAAAGAACTGGCACTGTCCGCCCTTGCCGAACTGCAAATCGAGCATCTCGCCAAGCGGTATTATCATCAGTTGAGCGGGGGAGAGAAGCAACTGGTGCTCATCGCCCGCGCCATTGCGCAGCAGGCAAAGTTACTGGTGATGGATGAGCCGACGGCGAGCCTGGATTTCGGCAATCAAATTCGCGTGCTGGAAAAAATCAAACAATTACAAGCGCAAAATTTGGCTTTACTGATCACCACCCACAACCCGCAACAAGCTTTGTACTTAGCGGAAAATATCTTATTGCTCGATCAGGAATACGGCTTTCAACAAGGCTCAAGGGAAGAACTCTTAACCTTAGAAAACTTGGCGAAAATCTACCGCACTTCAACGGAGCAGTTAAAAGAACATTTGCTTTTCTAATCTGTTTATTACCTATTTTCCAACATTATTGCCAAACCACAGGGTGTAACCTTAAGTACTGTGCACCGGGCGGTGCGCGAGGTAAACGCCGGATGGATATTCGTGCAATATGGCATTTGGGGGCAAACGTCGGCTATAAATTTAACGACAATTTCAGCCTACGCGTCGATGTGAATAATATTTTAGATAAACGTATTTATCGTAATGCCGGCACGGCGCGTACCTATAATGAACGCGGACGTTCCTATTTTGCGAATCTGAAATATAGCTTCTAAAAATGTAGTGAAAAGTGCGGTGTGTTTTCATCGCATTTTTTATGGACGTAAAACACATAAAAAAACAACCGCACTTTTTCAAGTACGGTTGTTTCGTTTTTAAATAGGGAATGAATTATTCTACGCCAACCATCACGGATGTGGCTTTGATAATCGCATAAGCATCTTTGCCTACGGTTAGACCTAATTCTTTCACCGCTTCAATTGAAATAGTGGAAGAAATCACGTTGCCACCACCGATGTCAATTTGAACGATAGCGTTGACGGAACCTGTTTCGATTGAAACGACTTTACCTTTTAATTGGTTTCTTGCGCTGATTTTCATATGCATATCCTTATGAGAATGCCTAAATAGGCGGGTTAAAAGAGTTTGTATTTTATAGAGAATTCACAAAAAAACCAATACTACTTAATAGGTGGAAGCCCTTTTAAAATCTGCTGAACGTTCTCTCTGGTAAGGCTGTAATTATAATATCTTTGGTAAAAATCCTGTATTTTTGTCACCATATCCAAGTCAGCGAAGCGTTCAGGGTGGAATAATTGTGCAGCCCAGAGAATTTGTAAAGCTTCTTCCACGCTGTAACGATCCCAAGGGAACGTGCCTGTCGGGTTGGCATAAATACGATTATTTCTCACGGCACGGATGGATTGCCAATTTGGATCCGCTTTGATTTTCTCAATGGCAGCTTGAGCCCGATTGCCGCTACTGCCGATAATAATCACGTCAGGATTCGCTTGCACAATCGATTCCATGGTGACAGCCACCATATTGGCTTCATCCGGAAACGCACTTTTGCCACCGGCCATACGAATCCATTCGCCGATCATGGAATTACCGCCGTCAATTTTCAGTAAATCGGCACCGCCGGTAATGTGTAGCACAGTCGGTTTTTGTGAATCTTTCACGTCTTTAATACGTGAGTGCACAAAGTTGATATTATTATTTAATTCTCTAATATACTTTTTCGCTACTCCGGGTGCCTTCCCGCCCATTACCTCCGATGTAATCCGCACAGCTTTCTTTAGTCCGTCGAAGTCTTGAAAGTTTACTCGCACGCCTTTTAGACCTGCCTGATTAACTTTATTTAACATGGATTTTTTAGAAACGAGTACAACATCAGGGTTTTGTGCCAATAATTTCTCAATTAGAACCGTTTCGTCTCCGGTTAATACCGGCACGTTTTTTCCTTCCGGATAAACCTCGTTGTGCCAAGGTGTTGTTTTAGCTAAGGGAGTAGTTATTACCAGTTTATCGGCACCACCTAAAAGCAATACGATTTGGTTATTGTCTTGTTGAAGATCGGCAATGCGCTCAACGCGGTCAGGGATGTCCACTTTGTTACCGTCCGTATCGGTAATAATTTTGGCTTGTGCGGAAAATGCTAATAGCGTAACGGCAAAAAGTGCGGTCGGTTTTAATGTTATTTTTTTCATCGTCATAAGTACCTCCTTAAAAATGTCTAATAGTGCAAATTTTACGTTGTAATTCAGGCACGTCAATAAACATAAATCCATTTAGCAAATTTCTTGCAGCTTAATGTTAATAGTTAAATAGAGTTAATGGATTTTTATACATTATTTTTATCTTGCTATCTTTAAATCGTATGTTCGGATACTAATTAAGCTCTATTTATTTGATAAAAGTGCGGTCATATTTCTAAGTGTTTTACACTCACTCCTGCCAACCGCCCCCCAACGCTTTATACAAATTCACCAAATTCTTCGCACGGGCTAATCGGCTTTGAATCAGTTGGTTTTGGTAATCCAGTGCGGTTAATCGTGCCGTTAAGGCATTATCTAAGGTTTTTTCGCCGTATCGGAATAATTTTTGTGCGTTGCCGGCTTGTTTTTGGGCTTGTTGGTAGGCAGTTTGCAGTAGTTGGGTTTGCCGATTTAAGGCGGCTTGAGCTTGGTAGCTGTTATCCACGTCCGCAAGGGCTTGTAATAAGGCTTTGTCGTATTGTAACAGCGCCGCTTTCAGGCGGGCGTCGGCGGCGTCAATATTGGCTTGAATGCGTCCGTTGGTGAAAATCGGCAGATTCATGTCTAAGCTCAGTAAATTCCCCCAACCTTTTAAATCGGGAATGTCCGTGTTGATGTCGATACGTCCGGTTTGTCCTAAAAATTGAATGTCAAAGCGCGGATAGAGATCGGCTTTGGCGGAGGCGAGTTTGGCTGCAAGAGCCTGCACTTGGGCGCGATAGGCGCGTAAATCAGGGCGACGTTCCAGTACATCACCAGGCATGACGCCATTTGGTGCGGCGGGTAAAACGCCAAGAAAATCAACCGCACTTTTATTCAGTTTAAAGCCTTGCGGCGGTTTGCCGATAAGAATGGCGATAGCGCGTTCGTTGCCGGTAATTTGTGCGCCAAGTGTCGCCTGTTGCGCCAGCACGGCGCTGATTCGACTTTCCACCTGCAATACATCATTGGCATTGGCTTGTCCCGCTTGGAAACGCCCTTCGACATAGTGTTTTAATTGACGCAGAAGTTTTTCGTTTTGTTGCAGTAGGGCGTTTTGTTGGGTGAGCGCGGCAATATTGGCGTAGCTTTCGGCGATTTGTCCGGCAACCAGCATTTGCGCAGCGTAAACCTGTTGTTGCGCACCGAGCGCAGCGGCTTGTGCAGCATCGCGCTCTCTACGTTTTTTGCCGAAAAAATCCAATTCCCAGCTTGCCGTTAATCCCGCCGATTGCACATTGCCTGACCGATCATAAGATTGGTGGGTGAGGGGATTTTCCACATGAGAATGAATTAAGCCGGCGGAAGCTTGGGCACCGACTTTCGGCCCGAGATCCGCTTGGGTATATTGGCTGTTTGCCTGCGCTTCCAACAGGCGGGCTTTGGCGATTTCAATGTCAAGGTTATGTTGCAATCCCTGTTCGATTAATTGTGTCAGTTGCGGATCTTGCCAGTTTTGCCACCAACGGGCGATTTCCGTCGCATTTTTAGCGGTGGCGGCATTCTGTGTTTGTTCAAACTGCGTAGGGATTTCCACCCTGGAGGATAAATCAACCTTTGTCGTACAAGCGGAGAGCGAAATAAACGCCGCGATTAACGTTAATTTAAAACCGAATTGATGAGTCATACTTTTGTCCTTCTTAACCTTTAGCCTTGGCGTGACAGCATGGATTTAAACTGTGCAAGCGCGATGCCTAAAAATAACGCGCCTAATGCTGCAATTTGTAATAATTTGTCCCACACCACATCCAATCCTGCGCCTCGGAATAACACATCCTGCGCATAAGCGCCGAAAATCGCGGTAGGGGAGAACTGAACCAGTTTTTGCATGAATTCCGGCATATTTTCCAGTGGCGACATCGTGCCGGAAAGCAGGTACATCACGATATACACGGGCAATACCAATAAGCCGAATTGCGGCATGGTGGGGGCAAAAATCGCCAACATGATGCCCAGTGAGGCAATGGCGAAAATAAACACCGCCGAGCCCAAGATATATAAGAAAAACGCACCGTCCGGCAAGGGCGTGCCGATAATTTTATGCACCACAAAATAGAGCGAAAACGCCACCACTGTGAGCAGAACCAATTCGTTTGCCAGAATTTTAGCCATGGCAATTTCGCTGGAACGCACGGGCATGACCAAAATATGCTCCAGCGTGCCGCGTTCCCGTTCACGAATTACCGCCGCCCCCACTAACAACATGGTGAGCAAATTTAAATATCCCACAATATTCATGCCGCCCATAAACCAATTACCGGAAAAATTAGGGTTATACAGCACGTTAATGGTCGGTTGAATGAGAAAGCTATTGTTCGTTCGAATGTGCAAAAAATCGTTAATTTCCCCGCGAAAAATTTGGGAAATATAGGATGCGCCGATGGCGGCTTGAGTCATTGCCGTGGCGTCGGATAATAGCTGAATCGGCGGATTACGCCCTGCCAGTACGTCACGCGCATAATTAGGCGGAATATCCAAAATGAACGTATATTCGCCCGTATCCATTAAACGATCCGCCTGAGGGGCGTTAATCGTGTGCACTTTGCGGAAGTTGGGCGGAATTAGGCTTTGTTGCAGGCGATAAGATAATGCGGAACGGTCGTTATCCACGATGGCGACGGACGCATTTTTTACTTCCAACGTAATGGAATTGGCGACGGTGTAAATGGCAACGGTGAACATATAAATGATGAGCACCACAAGCACTGGATCGGAGAACAAGCTACGCAATTCTTTGCCCGATAAATAAAGTACGTTTTTTATCCATCTGAACATGTTATTTCTCCTGTTTCTTGAGCAGGGCGACCGCACCGCAGAAATACACGACATAAATTGCTAACAATGCGGCATAGCTGCTAAGGAAATCCGTGAAGCCCAGCCCTTTTGTGAAACCGCCTAAACAAATGAGCAAGAACCAATAGCCAGGAAACAACTGTGCCATCATATAAACATGCGACGGCAAAGTGGAGGTCGGGTAGAGCATGCCGGAGAAGTTCATGGTCGGGATAATTACGATGATCGCCGTGGCAAAAATCGCCGCAATCTGTGATTTCACGAAGCTGGATACGAACAAACCGAATGCCGTTGACGCGGTGATGATAAAAATCGCCCCCAAGGTCATTGCCCACATGGAGCCTTTCACAGGCACGTTAAAGACCATCACCGAAATCCACACCATAATCAGGTAACTGATAAACGCCAGCAGAATATAAGGCAGTTGCTTTCCAAGTAAAAATTGCACCGTGTCGGCAGGGGAGCCGTAAAGGTTCATAATGGAACCGATTTCTTTCTCCCGCACCACACCTAACGCCGTCATCATAGACGGAATCAACATCATGGCGAGCATAATCACGCCCGGCGTCATGGCGAAAATACTTTTGAAATCCTGGTTATAGACAAAACGGGTTTCCAGCAAGTTATTGTTTGGAATGCGAATGCCTTGCTGCGTCAAGGTTTCCTGTACATATTGTGTGATCACGCCGACTACCGAACCGCGCAGGTTTTCAGCAGTGGACGGAAACGCACCGTCTATGAAAATCCCCACTTCCGGCATTTCTTGCCGTAAGACTTTTTTGCCGAAATTCGGTGGAATTTCAATCACCAGTTTGACTTTTGAGGCTTGTAACACGGCATTAATTTCCTGCTCGGAATGAATGTCCGGTTGCCGTACAAAATAGCGGGAGCCATCAAAATATTCGATAAAACGGCGGCTTTCCGAACTGTTGTCATAATCCAGCACAGTAAAATTAGAAGGATGCACATCAAAAGAAATACTCGATGCCATGGCGAACAGCATAATCACCGGTCCGAGCAAGGCAAAAAATAAACGGATTCTGTCCCGTAACAACTCTTTGCCTTCGCGCACGGCAAATGTACGCACCAACGACCACCAAGCAATGAAGCCTTTTCTCGGTGAAGTCGCAGAAACACCGGAAAAATCCACCGCACTTTTATCGGTTTGCGGCGCGGTAATGTCGTCCGCCTGTTCTTCCAAATAGCGGATAAAGGCTTCTTCCAGCGTCGGTGCTTTCTTTTCCAGACGTAATTGCTCCGGCGTACCCACCGCCAACACGCGCCCGCGGTGCATAAAGGAAATGCGATCGCAACGCGCCGCCTCGTTCATAAAGTGGGTCGTGACGAAAATGGTGATGTTATCTTCACGGGATAATTTAATGAGGTATTCCCAAAACATATCCCGAGCGGCAGGATCGACACCCGACGTCGGTTCATCCAAAATCAGCACTTCAGGTTTATGCAAGCAGGCGGCGGCAAGCTGCAAACGCTGACGAATGCCGAGGGGCAGGGAAGAGGGATATTCATCGGCAAGATGCACCAAGTCGAATTGTTGCATGACGGCTTGCACATATTGCGCCCATTGTGCGCGCGGAATTTGGTAGAGTTTGGCGTGCAACTCCAGATTTTGATAAACGGAAAGTTCTTCATAAAGGGAAAATGCCTGCGACATATAACCCACCCGTTTGCGGGTTTCGATATTGCTTGCATCAATGGGCTGTCCGAGCAGTGTTGCTGTGCCTTCCGTCGGTTCAAGTAGCCCGGTGAGCATTTTCATGGTGGTGGATTTGCCGCAACCGTTGGAACCTAAAAAACCGAAAATTTCCCCTTTCGGAATGGTGAAGCTGACGTTATCGACGGAAACAAAATCACCGAATTTTTTCGTTAGCCCTTTTGCCGTGATAACCGGTGGTTCATTGGGAGCAGGCTGGAAGGGCGGAATCTGCAAGCCGTTTTCTGCACCGCGTTTTTCCGGTGGCAATAATTTGACATAGGCTTCTTCCAAATTTTTACTTTGCGTTTCGGCAATCACTTGTTTGGTCGGATTGTCGGCAATCAGCTTGCCGTCGTCCATGGCGAGAATATGTTCAAAACGTTCCGCCTCATCAATATAGGCTGTTGCCACAATAACCGTCATACCGTCTTCTTCTCGGCGTAAATCGTCCACTAATTGCCAAAACTGGCGACGGGAGAGCGGATCCACGCCGGTGGTGGGCTCATCTAAAATCAATAAGTCGGGGCTGTGTACCAAGGCGCAACACAGGCTAAGTTTTTGTTTCATGCCACCCGATAATTTACCTGCCGCGCGATCGGCAAAAGGCGCCAAGCCTGTGGCATTGAGTAAACGCTGAATGCGAGCTTTTCGTTGTGCTTTGGCCAGCCCGAACAAGCGGGCGTGGAAATCGATATTTTCATAAATGGAAAGGGTGAGATACAGGTTTTTCCCCAATCCTTGCGGCATAAACGCGATTTTATGGGAAAGGGCGTTGCGGGCTTTTTTCTCCGCAACATTTAAATCAAAAACCTGAACCGTGCCCGTTTGAATTATTTTCACGCCGGCGATGAGGGAAAGCAGCGTCGATTTGCCTACACCGTCAGGGCCGATTAAGCCGACGGTGCTACCTCGCGGAATATGTAGGCTGACATCGGAAAGTGCGGTGGTTTTTCCGTATGAATGTGAGAGATGCTCCACTGTTACTGCAAGGGGGACAGCCGAAGGTGCAACATTCATGGCTATTCACCTTTCGGCAGTTTCACCGCCAACCCTTCCGGCCACTGCGCCTGCGGATCGTATTTCACATAACCCAACGCCGTCATGCCACCTTTAAGCAATGGCTTATATTTAAGGGCGGTCTCCACAGGAATTTGCAATTTCACTTTAAACATCAATTTGGCGCGTTCTTCCGTGGTTTCCACGGATTTCGGTGTGAATTGCGCGTTGTTGGCGACAAAGGTGATTTTTGCCGGGAACACGGCGCTCATGCCATCCACCACAATACGGGCATCATCACCCAATTGGATTTGATTCATTTGATTGGCGGTGAGGAACACATTGATATAGGTGTCGGTCGGATCAAGCAAACTGACCACTTTGCCACCGGCACCAAGCACATTGCCAACCTCTGCGATTTGATATTCCACCCGTCCGGCTTTCGGGGCTTTAATCAGCATATCGGTATTTTGCGATTGGGCTTGTTCTAACTGCGCTTGAGCTTGTTCAACAGCGGCCTCCGCCTCGGATTTGGCAGCTTCTGCGGTATTCACGGCGGCAAGCGTAGCATTATAAGAGGCTTGGCGACGTTCTAATTCGCTGCTTGAAATGAGATTATCACGGCGTAGTTTGGCAGCGTTATCCAATTCCAACTTCGCCACTTTGGCTTGTTGCCGACGGGCATCCATTTCCGCAAGGGCGCGTTTTACGGTATCTTCCGCCCGTTTCTTTTGTGCTTGCGCGCCGGAAACCTGTGTTTGAGAAATGCTGGAGGAAAGGCGTGCCAGCGGTTGATCGGCTTTTACTTCATCGCCTTCCTGCACCAAGATTTCCTCCACGCGGCCGGGATACAGGGTGGCAATGTCCAACCGTTTTAATTCCAAGCGTCCGTTGACGGCGGCAATACCGCTCAATTCATCGGCTTGTAATTGTTGATTTTTCCAGATGGCAACAGCCACCATACCAACGATAAAACCTAACACGAAATGTCTTTTTTTCATGTTTCTATCCTTATGTAATGAGGTTTATGCGAATGATTATAGAGAGAGGGCAAAAGTTGCTCAACCATCAAAAAGCAACGATTTGTTGCTTAAGTAGATAAAAGGGCGTAATTTGTTGCTTAACTCGGACAATTTGAGGAGAAATGATGAATAATCAAGATATTCGTGTGCTTAGAACGGATAAATTCATTCGCGAAGCGTTCTTAACCTTACTGGAGAAAAAGGGTTTTGACGCCATGACCGTGCAGGATATTTTAGATGTGGCGCAAATTAACCGTTCTACCTTTTATAAGCACTTCGCCAATAAAAATGCGGTAGCGAAAGTGTTGGTAGATGAACTTAAAGCCTTGGTGAAAGCGCGTTTGAAAGAGCGTTTTTCCGTGCCGACCACCGCATTTATTGATAGTAATCGGGTTCTTTTTGAACGGTATCGCCAGCTGATTTACCTGATAGGTCAAATCGAAACGCCGACTATTCATTTATACAAAGACATTCATCATATGGTGAAAGAAAAGTATGTGGAGCATTTGAAAACGGAAAATGTCCCTACGGAAAAAGACTTAGATTTCCAAGGGCATCTGTTTGCTACGATTACGCTGGGTATATTGAAGTACATTATTGAAAAAAATGAAATGCCGCAGGTGGAGGCGTTAATCAGAAATGTGAATTCGGTGTTTGATATGTTTGTTGTTCAGGAAGCGTGAAAACGTCGGAAAAAGAGACCGCACTTTGGATTTTCATCGCGAAAGTGCGGTCATCTTTTTATGTGTTTTTACAGTGCCGTGGCGAAGCTAATCAACCCTAAAATCACACCCGGCGAATTGGCAAGCGCCACCGGGTAATCCCGTTCTTTTTTCAATAATCCGTAAGCCACCCATAAACTACAATTTATCGCCGTTGCCAGAGGTTGTAATGTGCCGCCTTTTATCCCGTCAAGATTCAGGCTGATTTGCTCAAGATAAGACACATACATACACACTGCCGTAAAGGTGGCAACCCAGCTTAAAATCGTAATAAAACGTTGGTCTGTCATTAATGTTGTTCTCCTTTAGATCATGAAAAATAAGTAAATAACGGAGTGTATTATAGCTTATTTTTAACCAAAAGTAAAAAAATATAAATTTTAATGAGGAATTATCACGATTTTAAGAGGTAATCAAATAAGAAAAAACGGCATCAAATTTTCCTTTGATGCCGTTTATTTGCTTTAAAAGTGCGGTGAAAAATTACAACACGTTGACGATGCTTTCGCAGAGGTAACGAACGTTGTCTTCAGTGATTCCGGCGACGTTGATACGTCCGGAACGCACGGCGTAAATAGCGAATTCATTTTTCAAGCGATCAACCTGTTCCGCAGTTAAGCCGCTGAAAGAGAACATGCCGTTTTGATTGATAATAAAACTGAAATCTTGTTGCGCGCCGTATTCTTTCAATAATTGCACGAAAAGGTGACGCATTTGTTTAATACGGTCACGCATTTCGGTGAGCTCGTTTTCCCAATCCTGACGTAGCTGCGCGTCGTTTAACACAAGAGCAACGGCGGCGGCACCATGTGCGGACGGGTTGGAGTAGAGGGTACGAACGATGGTTTTAATTTGAGTTAATGCGGTTGCGGCGATGTCAGAAGTTTCCGCCACCACAGTGAAAGCACCCACACGTTCGTTATATAGCCCGAAGTTTTTGGAGAAAGAGCTCGCCACCAACAATTCTTTGTGATTTTTGGCAAACGCGCGCAAACCGTAGGCGTCTTCTTCCAAACCGTTGGCGAAACCTTGATAAGCGAAATCAAAGAGCGGTAACCAACCGTTTTTCGCTGACATTTCAGCCAATTTGTCCCATTGTTCCGGTGTCGGGTCAATCCCCGTCGGGTTGTGGCAGCAGCCGTGTAATAACACCACATCGCCTTCGCCGGCTTGGCTTAAATCGGCGATAAGATTATCCCAATCCAAGCCTTTGGTCTGCGGGTTGTAATAACGATATTCACGAATAGTCATCCCTACGGCGTTGAAAATAGCGTTGTGATTCGGCCAGGTCGGCGTGCTAATCCAGACATTCTGGGCTTTGGTTTGACGTTTGATAAATTCCGCTGCAATACGTAACGCGCCGGTACCGCCTAAACTTTGTACGGTTCTGGCTCGATTATTTTTCACGATGTCGGAGTCGGTGCCGAATAACAATTCTTTGGTGCGCGCGTTGAAATCGGCAACACCGTCAATCGGCAGGTAGTTTTTGGTATTTTCTTGTGCCAATAAGCGTTTTTCCGCTTCTTTTACCGCTTTTACGATAGGTGTATTGCCCTTGGCGTCTTTATATACGCCAATGCCTAAATTGATTTTGTTATCGCGGGTTTCCGCTTTGAATGCTTCACCTAAACCTAAAATCGGATCTGCCGGAGCGGCAACAATATTTTCAAACATAGAATAATCCTCGTGATGTTGTGTTGTTGTGTAAAAATCTGTTTATTTATACTGCTGTAACAGAGGTTTGACAAGCCGTCGCCCGTCATTTAACGCAATTTATTTTTTGCCCATTGCAAGCCGGATTGATAGTCTTCCGGTAATTCGCGGGAGAGTTTATTTAGTTGTGCAATGATGACATTTTTATCCGGGTGGGAAAGGTTAATATGACCGACTTTGCGCCCCGGACGAACCTCTTTGCCATACCAATGAAGTTGGGCAAACGGCGTATTTAACCATTGCGCATTATGCTCGGTGCCGATTAAATTCACCATCACGCTCGGCGCAAAGACGTTTAATTCCGGTGTCGGTAAATCCAGCAAGGCGCGCAAATGCAATTCAAATTGGCTAACGGCGCAGCCGAGTTGCGTCCAGTGTCCGCTGTTGTGTACGCGTGGTGCCAACTCGTTCACCAGAAGCTGATCGCCCACCACGAAGCATTCCATCGCCATTACGCCCACATAATTCAGCTCGTGCATGATTTTGCTTAACATAGCTTCTGCCTGCTGCTGTTGAACGGCTTGTTGCGGGAAATTCGGATCCATCACGCTGTAACGCAAAATACCGTTTTGTTGCAAATTGTGGGTGACCGGATAAAAGCGGGTTTCGCCGTTACGGAAACGGGCGCCCACCAAAGAAATTTCATAATCGAACGGAATAAATTGCTCGGCAATGGTTTCGCCGAATAAATCGTCGGTAATTTGCTCTTTATTTGCCTCGGTAACAATCCATTGCCCACGACCGTCGTAACCGCCCATGCGGCGTTTTACCACCACTTTCTCACCGATATGTTGAAACACCTCCGACCATTGGGCTTTTTCTTTTAATAAACACCAAGGGGACGTGGCGATATTGAGCTTATCCAATAGATTTTTTTGACTTAAGCGATCGGCTAATTGTGCGAAGACTTTTTGATTGACGAAGTTGGCGTGGTTGCCGAGTAGTGTTGTCAACGGTGTTTGTTCCCAACGTTCGATTTCGGCGGTAATGATGTCATTCGGCGACAGTTCAAACACTGGCGCATCGAAAGGCAAGGGTTGCACATGAATATCTAAAGGCGCGCCGGCATAGCGTAACATCCTGCCGAGCTGTCCGTTGCCAAGAACGTAAACGGTTGGGTAGAGAGCGGATTTTTGCATAGGGATCTCAATGGTTAACAATATATTGGCTCCCTCCGTTTACGGGGGGAGCTGCCGAAGGCTGAGGGGGGAATATTTGCCCCCTTCTGCCCTTTGGGCACGTTATTCGCAAGTTCGCACGGCTTACTTGCTCACCCCTTTGGGGTCGTTGGCAAAGCCAACGCTCAAAACGCTTTGCGTTTTGTCCCCCGCAAGCAGGGGAAGGAAAGATTTACGAAAAAAATGACCGCACTTTTATCTTCAACATGAAAAGTGCGGTTAAAATTTTAGGTGTTTTTTACAGGCGCGGATCAGGATTCTCCAATACGCTTTGCGTTTGTGCCTGTCTAAACTGTTGCAGGCGTTGTGCCAATTCTGTGTTGTTCATCGCCAGAATTTGTGCTGCCAGCAAACCGGCATTCGCTGCGCCGGCAGGCCCGATAGCAAGGGTTCCCACCGGAATACCTTTCGGCATTTGCACGATGGAATAGAGGCTGTCCACACCGCTTAAAATAGAACTTTTCACCGGCACGCCAAGTACCGGCACGATCGTTTTGGCGGCAATCATGCCCGGCAAATGCGCCGCGCCGCCGGCTCCGGCAATAATGACTTGGTAGCCGTTTTGCTGTGCGTTTTCGGCGAACTGAAACAACTTGTCCGGCGTGCGGTGGGCGGAGACGATTTCAACGTGATAAGGAACCTGTAATTGATCTAAAATTTGAGTGGCTTCCTGCATGGTTGCCCAATCACTTTTTGAGCCCATGACGATGGCGATTTTCGGGGAGGTTGAAGGCATGATTTCCTCATTATCAAATAGAAAAACGAATAGAAAAAACGGCGCTAGGATAGCATAACGCGCAAACGTTTGCGATAAATTTACGGAAGAAAATCCATTTGCAACCGAGGGCTAAAAATCATATCCTTAACAGCAATTTTTAGCCCTTAGAATTAGGTCGTTTTATGTACGCTAAAGCCAAATACAGAAAAGATTACCAAACCCCCGATTTCACCGTCACCGATATTTACCTTGATTTCCAATTAGAGCCGGAAAAAACCTTAGTGGTTGCTACAAGTCAATATCAACGTCTCAACGAAAAGAGCACCACATTACGTTTAGACGGACACGATTTCCAATTTTCTTCCATTAAATTAAACGGCAAGCCGTTTTCCCAATATCAACAGGATCACGAAAGCTTAACCTTAGACTTGGCGCAAGTGGATGCAGACCAATTTGAATTGGAAATTACCACCATTTTAAATCCTGCGGCAAATACGTCATTACAAGGCTTGTATCAATCCGGCGAGGCTTTTTGCACCCAGTGTGAAGCGGAAGGTTTTCGTCAAATAACCTATATGTTAGACCGCCCGGATGTATTGGCGCGTTACACCACCAAAATCACTGCCGACAAAGCTAAATACCCGTTTCTACTTTCCAACGGCAACCGTATTGCCGAAGGCGATTTTGATGACGGACGTCATTGGGTGGAATGGAATGACCCGTTTCCGAAACCAAGCTATTTGTTTGCCTTAGTGGCAGGGGATTTTGATGTTCTGCAAGATAAATTCGTGACTAAAAGCGGACGTGAAGTGGCGTTGGAGTTGTATGTTAATCGAGGCAATTTAGACCGTGCAGACTGGGCGATGCAAAGTCTGAAGCGCGCTATGAAATGGGATGAAGAACGCTTCGATTTGGAATACGATCTGGATATTTACATGATTGTCGCCGTTGACTTCTTCAACATGGGCGCCATGGAAAACAAAGGGCTGAACATTTTTAACGATAAATATGTGCTGGCGAATCCGCAAACGGCAACGGACGATGATTATCTGGCGATTGAAAGTGTGATCGCGCACGAATATTTCCACAACTGGACGGGCAATCGCGTGACCTGCCGCGACTGGTTCCAGTTAAGTTTGAAAGAAGGGTTGACGGTATTCCGCGATCAGGAATTCTCTTCCGACACCGGTTCCCGCCCGGTGAATCGCATTAATAACGTAAAATTCCTGCGTACCGTGCAATTCGCCGAAGACGCCGGTCCGATGGCGCATCCGATTCGCCCGGAAAAAGTCATTGAAATGAATAACTTCTATACGGTTACCGTGTATGAAAAAGGCGCGGAAGTGATTCGTATGTTGCATACCTTGTTGGGCGAAAAAGGCTTCCAAAAGGGCATGAAGTTATATATTTCGGAAAACGACGGCAAAGCGGCGACCTGCGAGGATTTTGTGTCTGCCATGGAGCGTGCCAATGATTTGGATTTAGCACAATTCCGCCGTTGGTATAGCCAATCCGGTACGCCTGAGCTGACCATCAGCGATCGTTATGACGAAAAAAACCACGTATATCAATTACAAGTGTCTCAATTAACGCCGCCGACCGCTGATCAAATGGAAAAAGTGAATTTACACATTCCGTTGAAAATCGCCTTATATGATGAAAACGGCGTTGCGCAAACCTTGTATGATTCCGAGGGCGTTGTGGGCAATGTGCTGAACATCACACAAAAAGATCAAACTTTTGAATTCCACAATATTTATACCAAACCGGTGCCGGCGCTGTTATGCGATTTCTCTGCCCCGGTGAAATTAGATTACGACTATAAAACTCAGCAGTTGATAACCTTGGTGAAATTCGCCGAAAACGGCTTTATTCGATGGGATGCGGCACAGATGTTACTGAATGCGGAATTACGCCGTAACGTAACAAACTATCAGCAAGGCGTGGAATTGGATTTCTCTGCCGAAACCGTAGCCGTATTGCAGCAAATTCTGACCAATTATCAAAAAGATGTCGAACTTACCAGCTTGATTTTAACTTTACCGAAAGCCACGGAATTCGCCGAGTTATTCAAAACCATTGACCCTGATGCGATCAGTGCGGTGCGTGAATTTATGGCGCGCGCCATTGCGGAAAATCTGCAGGAATTGTTGTTTAAAACCTACAATCAAATTCGCTTGGACGAGTACAAAATCGAGCGCCAAGACATCGCCTTGCGCAAACTGCGCAATGTTTGCTTGAGCTATTTGGCTTATACCAATATCGGCAATAATTTGGTGAATAAACATTACACTTATTCCAATAACATGACCGATACATTAGCGGCGTTAACTGCGGCGACACAAGCAAAACTGCCTTGTCGTGATAATCTGTTGTCCGATTTTGAACAAAAATGGCAACATGACGGCTTGGTGATGGATAAATGGTTTGCATTACAAGCTACCCGTCCGGAAGACAATGTGTTGCAAAATGTGATGCAGTTAATGGATCATCCGAGCTTTAATTTCAACAATCCGAATCGCGTGCGTTCCCTAATCGGCGCCTTTGCGGGGCAAAACCTGAAAGCCTTCCACGCAATTGACGGTTCCGGCTATCGTTTCTTAACGGATATTTTGATTAAACTGAATAAAACCAACCCGCAGGTGGCTTCCCGTTTAATTGAACCGTTAATTCGTTTCGCCCGTTATGACGCACAGCGCCAAACTTTGATGAAACGCGCGCTGGAGCGTATTAGCGAAACGGAAGATTTATCCCGCGATTTATACGAAAAAATCGAAAAAGCGTTACAGTAACACCAAAAAGTGCGGTTAATTTTGACCGCACTTTTTCATTCGACAGTTAACTATCCGGAGAGATAAACGAGTATGTATTCTTTGATTCGCAAAGGGATTTTCGCCCTTGATGCCGAAAACGCCCATAACTTAGCCATAAAAGCCCTCGGTTTGGCGGCATATCCGCCGTTTCATTTCCTGTTAAAACAGCTTTTAAATTGCCCGCAAGGTACACCAAAAACCGTCATGGGCATTAAATTTAAAAACCCTATCGGTTTGGCGGCGGGGGCGGATAAAAACGGTGAAGCTATCGACGGTTTCGGCGCCATGGGCTTTGGCTTTATTGAAGTGGGAACGGTGACCCCTTTGGCGCAAGAAGGGAATGCCAAACCGCGCCAATTTCGCTTAATTGAGGCGGAAGGCATTATCAATCGTAACGGTTTCAATAATTATGGTATCGATCACCTGATTGAAAACGTCAAAAAAGCCAACTATGACGGCGTGCTTGGCATTAATATCGGAAAAAATAAACTGACGCCGTTAGAGCAGGGCAAAGACGATTATTTGATTTGTTTGAATAAAGCCTATAACTACGCTGGCTACATCACCGTCAATATTTCTTCGCCGAACACGCCTGATCTGCGCCAATTACAATACGGTGATTACTTTGATGATTTGCTGCAAAGTATCAAAACCCGCCAAAAAGAACTGGCAACGCAATACAACAAATATGTTCCCATTGCAGTGAAAATTGCACCGGATTTAACGGAGGCGGAACTGATTCAAATTGCCGATACCTTATTACGGCATAAAATGGACGGTGTGATTGCCACCAATACGACCATTTCGCGCGACAACGTCACAAACTTAAAGAATGCCGAACAGCAGGGCGGATTAAGCGGAAAACCATTACAACACAAAAGCACGGCAATTATCGGTCGCTTGTACCAAGAGCTAAAAGGACAAATCCCGATTATCGGCAGCGGCGGCATTGACGGCGTACAAAATGCCCAAGAAAAAATCCAAGCGGGCGCTGAACTGTTACAGGTGTATTCAGGCTTGATTTACCACGGACCAAAACTTGTGAAAGACTTGGTTCAGGCGATTAAGTAACGGAGAAATAATATGAAAACATTATTTTTAGCCTCTTATTTTGCGGGCGTAGAAAATCTTTTTACACAATTTCTACAACAACATTCCCTATCGCAAAAGGTGTTGTTTATCCCCACTGCCGGTAATATGGAAAGCTACGTTGAATACATCAATGAGGCAAAAAATATTTTTCAGACATTAGGTTTTGAAGTCGATGTTTTGGATATTGCCCAAGAAACGGAAGAAGTGATTAAAGAGAAACTAAATCATACGCCGTACCTTTACATTTCCGGCGGCAATACCTTTTATTTATTGCAAGAATTAAAAAGAAAGCATTTATTATCCGCTATAAAAAGCCGAATTAATGAGGGCATGATTTATCTCGGTGAATCTGCCGGCGCCATTATTACTGCCCTAGATATTGAATATAATCAAATTATGGATGATAAAAATGTGGCTACCGATTTGAGCGATTATACGGCATTAAATTTAGTTGATTTTGCCGTTGTTCCGCATTATGGCGAATTTCCTTTTGAAGAAAGCGCAAAGGAAACCGTTCAGACTTATCAATCCAAATTGAATTTATTGCCTTTAACCAATAGCCAAGCCGTAATTGTTGATGAGGATAATTACGTCATTCAAAATAATTCATAGGAAAGCCGATGACCAAATACGATTTACATTGCCACAGCACCGCTTCCGATGGCGTATTGTCGCCGACAGAAGTGGTATTGCGTGCCCATGAAAAAGGCGTGAACGTGTTGGCGCTGACCGATCATGATACCGTTGCCGGTATGGCGGAGGCGCGACAACAGGCGGAAAAATTAGGTATTCGGCTGATTAACGGTGTAGAAATTTCAACTTTGTGGGAAAATCGCTCCATTCATATTGTCGGCTTGGGATTTGATATTTCACATGAAAAAATGACCGCACTTTTAATTGAACAAGCCCGCTTACGTGATATTCGAGCGCAGGAGATCGGTGCAAAACTGGAAAAAATCGGCGTGGAAAATGCTTACGCGGAAGCTAAAAAATTAGCCGGAGAAGGCGAAGTGACCCGCGCCCATTATGCCCGTCATTTGGTGCAAATCGGTAAGGTTTCCAATGACGGACAAGCCTTTAAGCGTTATTTGGGGCAGGGCAAATCCGCTTATGTGAAGCCGCAATGGGCGGATATTCCGACCACCATCGACATTATTCACCAAGCGGGCGGCGTGGCGGTGTTGGCGCACCCGTTGCGTTATACCATGACGATGAAATGGGTACGTAAACTGGCGGAAAATTTCAAAGGATGGGGCGGTGATGCGATGGAAATTTCCGGTTGCGGACAAAGCCGCGATCAGTATCAGCTATTGGTGAAACTGGCGGAAGAACACCAACTTGCAGCTTCCATGGGATCGGATTTTCACTTTCCTTGCGCCTGGGTGGAATTGGGCAGATTAGCCCCGTTACCTGAACATATTCCTTTTGTTCTGAATATAAAAAATGACCTTGCTTAAAATAAACAAGGTCATAAAAAACACCTAAAAAAACAACCGCACTTTTACGGCTTCGCCTTACACAAATCCAGCTGGCTGATGAAATCGATGAAGGCTTTGACTTTCGCTGCCAGATGGCGACGGTGCGGATAGACAATATGTAAATCCAAATCTTGTTGGCGATAATCCGCCAGAATTTCCACTAATTTACCTGAAGCCAGTTCTTCCTCAATAAAAAAGCGTGGTGAATTAATAATGCCAAGCCCGGCAACACATAAAGAGGTAAGCGTTAAGCCGTTGTTACACACCAGCTTTGAGCGCATTTTGATGCGCTGAATTTTATTGTATTTACTGAATTCCCAATAAATTTGATTACCGGTGGCTTTATATAAAAGGCAGTCGTGGTGTTCCAATTCTTCCGGCGTTTGCGGGATGCCGTGTGTTGCCAGATAGTCGGGAGACGCCACAAAGTGCATGGAGGAGGTAGCAATCTTTTTCGCCACCAATGAGCTGTCCTGTAAATAACCGATCCGCAAGGCTAAATCAAATCCCTCGCTCACCAAATCAATGACCCGATCATTAAATTCAATTTCCATGTGCAAATTCGGGTGCGCCTTAATAAATTGGGCAAGATTCGGGGTGATGAATCGCAAGCCGAAATCCCGTGGTACGGAAACGGTTAAATTGCCTTGCAGGGAGGTAGAGAGGTTGCTGATGCTGGATTCGGCATCTTCCAGTTCCAACAAAATAGGCTGGCAACGTTGATAATAGATACTACCGGCCTCCGTCGGCACGATTTTGCGGGTGGTACGTTGTAACAAACGGGTTTTTAGTTGTTCTTCCAGTTGAGAAACCAGTTTGCTCGCCATGGCGACAGAAATATTTTGTAATGCCGCCGCTTGGGTGAAACTTTGTGTTTCAACGACTTTGCAAAAAATTGAAATTGCATTGAGTTTGTCCATTTATTGCGCCTTTTGGAAAAAAGTAGTTGACCTGCTTGAAGATAGTTAGCAATATAGCGGGCAATTTTACACAAATTAATCGGAATTAGGTAATAATAATGAGTAAATCCTTGGTTATTGTGGAGTCGCCGGCGAAGGCGAAAACCATTAATAAATATTTAGGAAACAATTATGTAGTGAAATCCAGTGTGGGGCATATTCGCGATTTGCCGACCGTGGGTTCCGCTACCGGAGAAAAAGCCAAAGCCATTTCCACCAAAGGACTCAGTGCGGAAGAAAAACAGGCTGTAAAACAAAAGAAAGAACAGGATGCACTGGTCAAACGCATGGGCATTGATCCTTATCACAGTTGGAAAGCCAACTATCAAATTTTACCCGGCAAAGAAAAAGTGGTTGCCGAACTGAAGTCCCTCGCCAAAAAAGCTGATCATATTTATCTCGCAACCGATTTGGATAGAGAAGGGGAAGCCATCGCTTGGCACTTACGTGAAGTGATTGGCGGCGATGACGATCGTTATAGCCGTGTGGTGTTCAACGAAATCACTAAAAACGCCATTAAGCAAGCCTTTGAGCATCCGGAACATTTGAACATGGATCGCGTTAATGCACAGCAAACCCGTCGCTTTTTAGACCGTGTCGTGGGCTTTATGGTGTCGCCGTTACTTTGGAAAAAAGTGGCGCGCGGTTTGTCTGCCGGTCGTGTGCAATCGGTGGCGGTCAAGCTTATTGTTGAACGGGAGCGTGAAATTAAGGCATTTGTGCCACAGGAGTACTGGGAAGTTGCGGTTTTAACCAACACACCGAAAGGCAATGAAATTCGCTTGGATGTCACGCAATTTAAAGGCAAAAAATTCGAACCGAAGAATGCCGAACAAGCGCAAAGTGTGGTGGATTTTTTAAGTAAATCCGACTATGTAATTTCCGATTTGGAAACCAAGCCGACCAGTTCCAGACCAAGAGCGCCGTTTATTACTTCAACCTTACAACAAACCGCCAGCACCCGCTTGGGCTTTGGTGTAAAAAAAACAATGATGTTGGCGCAACGTTTGTATGAGGCAGGCTACATCACCTATATGCGTACCGACTCCACTAATTTGAGCCAAGACGCGTTAAACATGGTGCGCGGTTATATCGAAAAACATTACGGACAAACTTATTTACCGGCAAAACCCAATTTCTATTCCAGCAAAGACAATGCACAGGAAGCTCACGAAGCCATTCGACCATCCGATATTAACGTCGGTTTGGATGACTTAACGGGAATGGAAAAAGATGCTGTGCGTTTATACGATTTAATTTGGCGTCAGTTCGTCGCTTGCCAAATGCCTGCGGCACAATATGACAGCACCACATTAACCGTAGCAGCAGGGGACTACACTTTAACGGCGAAAGGACGCATTTTACGCTTTGACGGTTGGACGAAAGTGTTGCCGCAACAAAGTAAATCTTCCGAAGATCAGGCATTACCGGCTGTTGCCGTTAATGACAAACTGAATTTACAGGACGTTCAGCCACAACAATATTTCACCAAACCGCCGGCACGTTTTTCTGAAGCGGCGCTAGTTAAAGAGTTGGAAAAACGCGGTATCGGTCGTCCTTCCACTTATGCAGCGATCATTTCCACCATTCAGGAACGCGGTTATGTACGCACGGAAAACCGCCGTTTTTATGCGGAAAAAATGGGCGAAATCGTCACCGATCGCTTGAATCAGTCTTTCGCTGATTTAATGAACTATGATTTCACCGCCAACATGGAAGATGTGCTGGACCAAATTGCTTCCGGCGAGAAAAACTGGAAAACCGAATTAAATCAGTTTTTCAAAGATTTCTCTACGCAACTGACAAAAGCGGAATTAGACGAATTGGAAGGCGGTATGCGCCCGAATAATTTGGTCGAGACGAATATCAGTTGCCCGACTTGTAGTCGCAATATGGCAATCAGAACCGCCAGCACGGGCGTGTTCTTAGGTTGTACCGGATACTCCTTGCCGCCGAAAGAGCGTTGCAAAACCACCATTAATTTGATTCCGGAAGCAGAATTGTTAAACGTATTAGACGATGCTTCGGAAACCAAAGCACTGATGGAGCGTAAACGCTGCCCGAAATGCGGTACGGCGATGGACAGCTACATTATCGATCCGCATCGTAAACTGCATATTTGCGGCAATAACCCGAATTGTGACGGTTATTTGGTCGAGGAAGGCAAGTTTAAGATTAAAGGCTATGACGGTCCGATTGTGGAATGTGATAAATGCGGCGGCGAGATGCACCTCAAACTGGGGCGTTTTGGCAAATACATGGCGTGCACGCAGTGCGATAATACGCGTAAAATTCTGAAAAACGGTGAAGTCGCGCCGCCGAAAGAAGAACCGATTCATTTCCCTGAATTGAAATGCGAAAAATCCGATGCCTATTTTGTGTTACGGGATGGCGCCGGCGGTGTGTTTATGTCAGCCCATAACTTCCCGAAATCCCGCGAAACCCGTGCGCCTAAAGTGGCGGAGTTAGCGTTATATCGTGATCGTTTACCGGAAAAGTTAAGCTATTTGGCGGATGCGCCGCAAACTGATCCGGAAGGCAACGAAGCGATTATTCGTTTTAGCCGTAAGGAAAAACGTCAATATGTGACTTCTGAAAAGAATGGCAAAGCGACGAAATGGATTGTAGATTTTATTGATGGAAAATGGGTAGAGCGGAAGAAATAACTTAAATTCCCTTTCATCTTTTGTGAAAAAAGTGCGGTCGAAAAAATACTTAAATTTTTGACCGCACTTTTTATTCATAAAGCTATGTTAGTGGTGGTGATGGTGCTCGCGAGGTTTATATTCGGCACGTTTTTCACCGACCGGTAGCACGATAGTGGCGTAATTTGCCGAATGCTGACACACCTTAGGGTCATTAAACGGTGTTTTATGTACCACTTTTACCTTCCATAATCCTTCAACCAATGGCAGGAAATTCACCTTGCCGTTTTTATCGGTTTTGTTGGAAAAACCTTGCACTTCACGGTGATCGTCCGTTGATTCAGGGTCTTTCGCCACAACGGTATCTGCCGTTGCAATAACGGTTTCACCGGCAAGCGGTTTACCACGGTAGAAAATTTGCAGCGGGAAAAGCTCGCCTTCTTTTAATTCAGATAGCGGTTTTAATGGCACAATTTCCAATTCCTGACCTAATTTTTCTTTATAGAGCGTTGGATCAACTTTATTTCCCACCGTAACCAAACTTTTGCTAAACATTTGGGTTTGTTCGCAATAAACGGCATCTTTCATTTGTTGCATATTTTCCTGCTTCCAGCCTTTTGCATTTTTTGACCAGAATGTCGGGCGATATGTCGCTGTAATCCAATAAGAACCTTCCTCTAACGGTTTTTCTGCGGTGTATTGATAATTTTCCCCTTGCTGTTTTAATGCGGTCGAATTGCCGTTTTTATCGTTTAATTCAAGGGGAGGGAAGATGTGCAGACGGTCATCGGCAATTTTCTCCGCATAAGGGAAATCTCCGTATGCCAGATCGGCTTTTAACACGTCTTGAGCGCCAATATGTGATGGTGCAGATACCCAAACTTCATGAGCTTGCGCTAAACCTGCCAGTCCTAATAATGTGATCAATAATGATTTTTTCATTGTTTTTCCTTTGTTGGTTGAATAAGTTAAATGAATAGAAAGTAATTTTGCAGAGAAAAAAAAGTAAAGCAAAAAAAGGGCGTAGTCAATATAAAAATACGTACTACGCCAAAATTTTCATTAATCGTCTTTTTTAGACGGCTTAATCGCCAATAAATTGCAGTTTAATTTACTAATCACATGCTCCGCAGTATTACCTAAGAATGCCGCTGAAAGCCCGGTTCTGCCGATAGTACCTAAAATCACCAATTCGGCTTCAATTTGTTCCGCCACTTGCGGAATGACATCTTCCGGGAAACCTTCAAGCACATGGGTGTGATCTTCATTAATGCCATATTTTTGACGTAACGCCTTCATATTAATCAAATATTGTCCGCGTAAACCACTACTGTATTCACCTGAGCTAAATTCCGGCAAATCGATTGCCATATTAATCGGTGTCGGCGGATAAGCGGTAACAAGGTGGATATTGCCGCGATCAAGGGAATCCGCTAAATCCATACTTAACGACACTAATTCGTCGTTAAATGAGCTGTGCGCTTCGTTTTCGTCATCGGACACGTTGACGGCAACTAGAATTCGCCGTTGATGTTTCCAATCGCCGTCCTTCACCACTAAAATCGGCACCGGACATTTACGCAGTAATTGCCAGTCAACCGGTGTCACAATAAGTGATTTCAGGCTTTCTTCGGCTTTGGTATATTTCACGACTAAATCATAGCCTTGAGTTTCCACTTCAGTCGCAATGGCTTCTGCTTCATTGCTGTTCCAAACGACTGTCGTTGCAAATTCAATGCCATCGGAGGCATACTTTTCAATATAGGGTTGAATGGCTAGTTTACGCTGTTCAATGACATTTCTGTGCATCTCTGACCTTTCTTCCGAAGAAAGCAATGCGGACATTTCATAAGACAAATCGTAAATTGCGAGGAAAAGCGTAATTTTGACAGGGGATTGGCTTTTTTGCTCTTGAGCTAAACGAACTGCTCTGGCAAGGGCATATTGTTTATCATTTTCGGGATTTAAAACCACCAGTATATTATTGAATTTCATATACAACCTCCATTTGTTGGCTTTAAATAGAGTAGAACATTATTGAAAAAATAACAAGGCGGGCATCTTAAAAAGGTGATTCGATGCGACATTTTATGCCACATCGAATAAAAGAGAGAAGATTAGATAACCATTTTGATTTTGGTTTTATTGGTGCCGGAGAGTTCGATTAATTCCGCCATGTTATTAATCGTAATGTATTTTCCTTGCACCGACAAAACACCCAGTTTTTGAAAGCGTCCAAGCAGGCGACTGATCGTTTCAACGGTTAATCCAAGATAATTACCAATATCACCACGCGTCATGGTTAAGCGGAATTCTCTAGCAGAAAAACCACGCGCAGAGTAGCGTTGTGACAAGTTATAAATAAAGGCGGCGAGACGTTCTTCCGCATTCATCTTGGAAAGTAATAAAATCATTTCCTGATCACTTTTAATTTCATTGCTCATCAGGCGCATAATTTGCTGGCGCAATTTAGGCATTTTGCCGGACAAGTCATCTAAAATATCAAAAGGAATCTCGCACACCATTGCGGTCTCTAATGCCTGGGCAAAACTCGGGTGTTGCATATTCATGATGGCATCAAAACCGACCAAATCGCCGGGCAAATGAAAAGACGTAATTTGTTCCTCACCGGTTTCACTGATGGTATAAGATTTGATTGTGCCGGAGCGAATAGCGTAGAGTGAGGTAAGTTCATCACCGGCCTTAAAAAGCACTTGGGATTTCTGGATAGGTTTTTTACGTTCAATAATGTTATCTAATTGATCTAACTCATGTTCATTCAATGTAAAAGGAATACATAGTTGGCTAATACTACAATTTTGACAATGAATGGCACATCCCCCGGATTGAACTCGACGTCCTAATTTTGTCTCTGTCGCTAAAATTTTCATTTATTCCCCAAATTCCAGAAAAATTGAAAAAAAATCGTGTAAAATTGATCTAGCTCAATAATACCACTAATTCATTAATTTAAGAAGCATAAACATAGGTGAGGATATATGGCTGCTGAAAAACTAACTAAAAAACGCTTAGCTCAAATTGTGTTGATGCTGGTAATTCTACTTGTTGCATTTTTTTATCGCACATTTCATCATGAGGCTAATGAAACGCCATTAAAAACGCACGAAAAAAACACCGCACTTTCAGAGAATAGCAAGAGAGCAATAGATAACTAATAAACAAAAAGAAAGGCTAAGTTATTTAACTTAGCCTTTTAAATCATCATTTAGTTACTTTCTGCTAAAGCACCTAAATCTTTATCAACCAAGAATAAACCTTTGCCATCTTCACCAAGAAGATTCAATTTATCCAAAATTCCGCTGAATAATTTTTCTTCTTCGTGTTGTTCCGCAACATACCATTGCAAGAAGTTGAAGGCAGAGTAGTCTTTTTCCTCAAATGTTCTACCAACCAATGCATTAATCTTAGACGTGATTAACTTTTCATGTTCATAAGTCAATTCAAGCACTTGTTTCAATGACGAAAATTGATGCGGTGGCTCATCAATTTGAGTGATGATTGCCAATGCTCCGGTTTCATTCAAATAAGTGAATAACTTACGCATATGCTGCATTTCTTCTGCCGCATGAGCCGATAAGAATTTCGCTGCGCCCTCAAAACCTTGTTGCTCGCACCAAGCGCTCATTTGCAAGTATAAATTAGAAGAGTAAAACTCTAAATTCATTTGGTCGTTTAATAGTTTAACTACGTCATTTGATAACATTTTATATCTCCTAATCCATTATAAAGTTTTTAAATCACGATCAATGTAGTAAAGCGCAGTACCGCTTTCGCCAAGAAGTTTAAATTTATCTACAATACTATTGAATAATTTTTCTTCTTCATGCTGTTCAGCAACGTACCATTGCAGGAAGTTAAAGCTAGAGTAGTCTTTTTCTGCAAAAGTGCATTCAACCAATTCGTTGATTTTGGACGTAACTAATTTTTCATGCTCAAGCGTCGTTTCAAAAACCTCTTTTAATGAAGCATAATCATGTTTAGGTGCTTCAATTTTACCCAATAACGGCATACCGCTGGTTTCACTTACATAAGTGAATAATTTTTGCATATGCTCTAATTCCTCATCTGCATGGCGAAGTAAAAATGCCGCAGCACCTTCATAACCGTGTTTATAGCACCATGCGCTCATTTGTAAATAAACGTTTGATGAATAGAATTCAAGATTAATTTGTTCATTTAATTTTGCTGTAATCGCTTTGCTCAGCATAACCAACTCCTTTCCTTAATTGTTAATAGATAGATCACAATACAACTTAATTTGTTGCGTGCATTTTATTCTTGTTATTGAGAATAGTCAAACAAAAATTCATTAAAAATTTAAATAAGTGTTTAATTTTAAATGAGTTTTGTAATAACAACAATTCTCATTTAGTTACTGCTAGTGAAATAAATTCTCAATTGTAACTAAATTGTTAATTTGAAGTCGGCGTCAGCTTTATAGAGTAGTCTTTCTGTATTATTCCTGTATCTATCTAAATAAATGCTATTTATCAAGCTACATTTATTAAAGCTCAATACTTAGTATGGGAATGATTAATTGAAAAGAAAATAAACCCATCTTATTCAAACGACTTTCATATATTCAATCCAGTCTTTGAAGTTTTGTTTCTCAGTTATGCTAAAAGAAGAATAGTTTTCCTTTTTTGTAAGTGACATTTCATTTATATTATTTAACATAATATACATTATGCGAAGTTAGTGACAAAGTAAACGAACGCTACGAATTAACAAAAACACAGACTTATGCACAAGTCACTCTTACTAGTCAAACTGGATGAAAACTGATATTTGTAAGGTATGTAACAAATTAATAAATGAAGTTATAGACTTTAATTTTGAAATGTAAATATTTATTCAACAAGCAATAAGTGAGAAAAGCACGTTATTAATCTTCACTATAAATTATATTAGCCTTATTTTAATGCTATGTTTTTATTATGAAATTTACTTAATTCCATAGATAAATCACATAAAACTGATTGCGCTACGCGAAATCTGAGATGATTATCTGATTCATCATGCTGAATTTTTAAGATAAGCACTCATAAAAAAAGCACGCTGAATTTCTCCAGCATGCTTTTTATAGATTGAATTTAGTGACGTTGTCTCTTTTTAATTGGGAAACACTTAAAAATATGCCCGCACTTTTTAGCCGATTATCTTTTCTCCATATTCATAGACTTTTCTCAATAAGGTCAGTTTTTCTTCATTATTGCTATATTGATCTGCTAACACTTGAAGGCTTTGCTCAAATCGCAAGATTTCCGAATCTAATTTTTTACGGCAATACTTTTGCCATTTGATTTGTTCGGCACGGTTTAATGTTCGATAGAAATGTCTCGCACGATAATGAAACAACAATTGAGGAATTCTCGGATCTTGGAAACTAAGGTTATGTTCAGCCAATTTCTCCGGTTCTAAGCTTCGTAAAATCGCCATATTGTTTTTATCGGCGTCGCTAAAGAAACCATTGTAAAGTTCGGTTTCAACGTTATCAGAGGCTTCAAACTCGCGTTCCTGATGAAAAATATCCATTACTTTTTGGCGAATATCTTTGGAAGCCAGCAAACGCTGTTGGTTTTGTCGGCACAATTCTCTATCAATGCCTAAACGTTCGGCATTTTGTGGTAATAAGGTTTTTGCCGACGCGACGATCGGGCATTTATTGATATGAATGAGTTTCAACGGCACAGGTAATATACCTGCATTTAACAATTCTTCTTTTCTGGTATAAAGATTTTCACGTAACTCCTCTGCCGATTTTGTCAATAAATCATCAATATTGGCGGTTAGATCGCACACAATAACGGCGTTCTTATTGGTCGGATGCCAGGCTAAAGGTGCAACTAACGTCGTATTTCCACGATAATTCCCCAACATTCCCGACACATGAACTAACGGTGTCATTTCAGCAGTATCAACCTGCCTTTCTATCTCCTTTTTACCTCGATTTTCAAAGAAATATTGAAATAATTTGGGTTGTTTTTGTTTAATCAACTTCGCCATTTCAATGGTGGCATAGACATCAGACATCGCATCATGGGCATTATCGTGTGCTATTCCATTGGCTTCCGTCAATTTTTCCAAACGAAAGCTCGGCATTCCCTCATCATCTAAAGGCCATTCAATGCCATCTGGACGCAAGGCATAACAAGCACGTACCAAATCCAACAAATCCCAGCGTGAATTACCGTTTTTCCAACTATATTCATAAGGATCAATAAAGTTACGATAAAAGGTATAGCGCGTCATTTCATCGTCATAACGGATATTATTGAAACCCATGACGCAAGTATTCGGTTGACTAAAAGCCTGCAAAATCTGCGCAGCAAATTCCGGTTCCGATAAGCCTTTTTCATTGCATTCCTGCGGCGTAATGCCTGTAACTAAAACGGCTTCCGGCGCCGGCAAATAATCGTTGGTTTGCTTGCAATACAGCACTATCGGTTCGCCAATAATATTGAAATCGGCATCTGTGCGAATACCGCCGAATTGCGCCGGGCGGTCGGTTGCCGGATTTACACCAAAGCTTTCATAGTCATAAATGAAAAAACTGAAATCGTTTTTTGCCATAATTTTTCTCAAATTAAGCCAGAATTTTATCCAAATAATACAAACAGAAAATTGCCGTCAAGCTGAATACAATCCCTAACCAGTTAATTTTGCTTATTTTTTCTTTAAAAATTAACGCACCGGTAATGGTTCCTAAGCAAATGACGCCGATGTTCATACCGGCAAAAACTAAGGTCGGATTCGAGCCAAAACTTTGATGCGCTTTAATGTAGAACAAAATATTGAAGAAATTCAGCACACCTAAAATAATGCCGCCCACAAAGCTTGCCACATTCCATTGGATTCGCTTAAACAGCAAATAAATAAACATAATGCACGCAGCTAAAGAGAATGCGATGAACAGCGTCGTTGGGAATACTCCTCCGCTTTTTGCCACTTGCTTGAATAAAATATCAATAATGCCGTAGCCGAACCATACGCCGATTAAGCCTAAAACACCTTTAAAATCAACCGCACTTTGTTGGTTCGGTTTGCTTAATAAGCAAAATAACCCAATAAACGCTAACACAATACCGATTAATTTTGATTGGCTTAAGGTTTCATGGAAAATTAAAAAGGCGGCAAGAATCGGTAAAAATAAGGATAAACGCTGTGCCGCGTCGGAACGCACGATACCGGCAAATTCCACGGCTTTAGACATGATAATAAATACGCTTGGCAATAAAATACCCAACGCCAAGAAAATCGGCGTATTTTCACTTTGCGCAATAAAATCGGTAAATTGAAGTCCTTTAAAATCCGGTTCTAACAAAAACCAACTAAGTGACAACGCCACAATATAGTTAAAGGCAATGGCTTGTTGAATAACGATATTGCGTTTACGGGCGACTTTTAATAGTACGGACACCGCAACGCTACATAGAACGGCGATAATGAGGTTGTGCATTTTTGCTCCTTGCAAATTTAGACAATATGAAATGCTGTTAAGAATTCTTTCCTTTTTAGTTCAAAAAACCTATGTTCCGCATGATTTAACATTCTTTTGTTTTCTGAAAAAGCCGGAAGGATATAGCCCCACTCACCTTCCCTTGCAAAATAAATAACATAGTCTATTTTTGAATCCCCCCAACAATTCTCAATTTCTGTCTTTTTACCTTTTTCTGCACTAAGCGTTTTAATTTGGATTCTGAAATATTGTTCTCCATCGGAAATTAAAATATCTGTCTTGTGCCAATTATCCAAAACAGGAGTAAAAACCTGCCATCCGTCATGCATTAACCATGCAACAACTTGACTTTCAAAAGCAACATTTTTCATTGTACTATGCGTATTTACTGGTGTTTGTGTTAAGCGTCTAGGCATAAACTCTCCTTAGGTTATTATTTTTTATAATAAAAGTGCGGTCAAAAAACACTTTATTTTTTAACCGCACTTTCCTTTTGTTCAAACTACTCTGTTGCGCCGAATCCGCGTAATCCGACCACATGAACGTGTTCGTGGTTACCGGAAATTTTTCGCACAAGTTTGTAGGTCGTACCTTTTTCCGGACTGATATTTTCCGGGGCGGCAATCAGCAATTGCATATCCAGGCGTTCGCATAGCTCGAATAAGGTGGAGATAGATTTGGCGTCGAGACGCGCCGCTTCATCTAAGAATAATAAACGGCACGGCACGATGTCTTTGCCGCGAATACGCCGGCTTTCTTCTTCCCAGCTTTGTACCACCATTAAGAGGATGGACATCCCCGTACCGATGGCCTCCCCGGTGGATAGTGCGCCGCTTTCCGCACGTAACCAGCCGTCTGCACCACGGTATACTTCCACTTCCAAGTCAAGGTAATTACGATAATCCAGTAATTCTTCGCCGATGGTTTGTGCGGTGCGCTGCCCTACATCAATATGCGGGTTGAGGCGTTGATACAATTTCGCAATGGCTTCGGAGAATGTCATGCGGTTATCGGTGAACAAATCTTGGTAATCCGATTGATTGCCGGACAACGCATCCAACAACATGGCGTGCGTATCGCGAATATTCACCACCAAGCGCACCGATTTCACCTGACCGAAGGCGATATTTTGTAGCCCTTGATTCAGCATACGAATACGATTTTGTTCGCGTTGAATGGTTTTACGCATGATATTCGCCACGCTTTCGGAACTGATCGCCAATTTTTGTTCACGCCCTGTCAGTTCTTCCGTTAAACGGGAAAGCTCGATTTCCATTTGCTCGATAGCGTCAATCGGGTCATCGGTTTTTAGAATATCTTGACGAATACGCTCGCGCAGATGTTGATATACGGCGATAAAGAACCGCACTTTATTTTCCGGTTTACGGCTGTCTTCCGATAAACGCAAGGCGTCACGCAGATATTCGTTGTCGGCAACCGCCGTGCGTAATGCACCAAGGGCTTTATCCGACATAGAACGCAATTCGTCGGCGGATAAATATGCTAATTCACGACGATTTAAGCGTTTTTCTACGTCGGAATTACGGGATAACCGAAGCACCACGCACCAGCTCATCTTCGCCGCCGTGACCAGTTCGCGTTGGGTTTTATAGTCACGTTCCGCTTTACGAATGTGACGGGTCAGATTTTCCGCTTCACTTTCAATCAACGTAAGTTGTTTTTCAATGTAGGAACGACGTTGGCGATTAGTGGAAAGTTGTTGATATAACTCGTCACGACGAATTTTCGCACGCTCTTCTGCGCCCTCGTCGGCACGTACGCCCAACTCGCCGATTTCCTGTATTAATTCCTGCAACATTTGATTTTTACTGTTGAAAGAACTTTGCAACTGAATCAGCACTTGGTTGTATTGGGCATATTGCGCTTGAACTTGGCGTAATTGTTCGCGCTGAACTTCCCGTTGTTGTTGCATTTGTTCTAAACGGGCGCGCAACTGTTCGTTGAGTTCGGAGGTTTCCGTTTGCACGCTTTCTGCATAATTAAAATGCGCTTTACGCTGCACCACATCCGCCAAAGCAAACACTTTTTGCTGCACTTGTTTTTGCAACTGAATGGCTTGTTCATAATCGGCTTTTAAATGTTCGTAATTTTCCGGATCGCTTTGCAACGTATTGGCAATCGGTTCTAATTGTGACAACGTGACGCCGTGTTGACGGATAAACAATTCATCCTGCTCGGCTAAATCCAACTGCTCACGGCATTCTTCAATGCGATCGGTTAAACTGTCGTCGGCCAATAACGGTAACTGCGGAATCAATTTGTTCAACAATTGCATTCTTTCTTTGGCATCATCTAACCGAATGCGGATTTGCTGTTCACCGGTCGCTAATTGATTAAGTTCACGCTCAATTTCATTACGCTGTTGATTGGTTTGCGCCATCACTTGTTCCGGATTAGCTTGGAACGCCAGCGCTAAATGCAAACCGACAAACTGGCTGAAATGCTCGTGTAAACGCTGGCATTTTTGCACGTCAAAAGCACGTTGCGCGTATTGCTCCGCCACTTCTTCGCGTTTTGCCTGCAATTCTTCCAAATGTTTTTCACGTGCGGCTCGGCCGAACAGCGGAATTTCAGGGAATTTGGAATAACGTAATTCACGATCGGACACCTGAACCACAACGCCCAGCTCCAATTCCTGAGCGGAAAGTACGCTGTCGTCAAATGCCGCCGGATCGCCTTCGATTAAATACAAGTCTTCCGGGCAATCTTCCAAATTGGCAAGCTGCTCTTTCACCGCGTTCAAATCGCGTACCACAATGGCGTGGCGGGCCGGACCGTATAAGGCGGAGAAATAAGGCGCATCTTCAATCGGCACATCATCGTACAATTCGGACAACAGTACGCCTCCGAAACGTTCCGCAAGCACATTCAAACGGGCATCTTCCGAACCGTCAGGCTGACTTAAACGGCTGATTTGTTCATCTAATTGCTGGCGTTGCAGTTCTAACTGGTCGCGCTCCATGGTCAATTCGCGTTCTTTGGTCAGTTGCGATTGCATGAAATTCATCACATCCTGACTGTCGGAGAACTGCTTACCGCTTTGCTCCTGCAAACGTTCCAATGCCGCTTGTGCGGTCAACCACGCCGGCGCTTTACGGGCATTTTCCTCGTAAAGTGCGGTCAGATTTTCACGCTTTTGACGCAGGGTCGAACGGTTTTCCACTAAATCGGAGAGCTCGGAGGATAAATCCTCAATTAAAGCTTCTTGTTCGCCGTAAAACGCTTCTAATTCATCGGCGGTTTCCAAGTTCAAATTAGCACGGTGATTAAAATCGTTTAATAATCTGACCGCACTTTGTTGTTGATTCAGACGCTGTTCCAATTCATGTAATTTAGCGTGTAATTGTGGGGTTTGTTGCGCTTGGAGTTTTTGTGTCGGATATTCGCGTAACAATTCTTTTGCGCTTTCCCAGGCGGCAGAACGAGGCACATCACCGGCAATTTTACAAACCAACTGATAGGCTTTATCAAATTGCGTTTTTGCCGCTTCGGAAATAGACATTTTTTGTTCTAATTCAAGCACTTTATCCGTCAGCACTTCCGCTTGCGCTTCAAATTCTTCGTGATATACATCTACGTTTTTCACGGCTAAATCTGCCAAACCACACAACGTTTTGGCTTTTTCTAAGGCTTGAATGGCTTGTTGATATTGTAATGCGCGGGTTTGTTGCGCATCCAATGCCTGTTGATAATCCGCCAATTGCGAACGCAGATTATCCACTTCCTGTTCCGTTTGCTCAAATTGCGCTTGGCTTTCTTCCAACTGCTCGTTGGCCGTTTCCACCACCATTTTTTGCTCTTCCAAACGTTCGGTCAGTTCATTGACATCTTCTTGATAGCGGGAAATTTTTTCCTGATGGCGTAAGGCATTTAACACCAAATTCAGGTGATCTAATGCGCTTTGATGATCCACTTCCAACGTTTTTTCGTTTTCCGCCAATTCGGCGGCTTCACGACTTAAATCCACCAAACGATGTTGTGATAAATCCTGTTCAGATTTGGCTTTATACCACTCTTGACGAAAACCTAATGCACTTTCGATGTTGCCACGACGTTCGTTAGCATTGCGCATATAATCCGCCGCCACATAATTGGTGGATTCGGTGATTAAATGTTTGAATAAATCGCGATCCGCCTGAGTAACCTTAATGGCTTCCAACGTCATACGGTTTTCACGCAAAGCACTTTCCATGTCTTGGAAGGCTTTTTTCACCCCAAGATTTTCCGGCAATAAATAATCCCGCAAAGAACGGGTAATGGCACTGGAAATACCGCCATATAAAGACGCTTCGATGAGTTTGTAGAATTTGCTACGGTCGGAAGAAGAACGTAAACGTTTCGGAATAATGCCCAAGTCGAACATCATGCCGTGGTAATCGGTGATGGAATGATATTGTTTAAATTGCGCGCCGCCCAACTCTACTTTGTCTTTGAGTTCATTTAAGGTAAGTACGCGGGCTTGGCGTTCGTTAATGGTTTCGGTGAAAAGTGCGGTCAGATTGACGGACAATTCTACACCTTGAATAGAAAAGGTTTTTAAATCCACTTTCTTGTCACGTCCGGCAACCTGTTGCAGACGCACGCCGACGATAATTCGTTGATGACGGGAATTGATGGTATCTAACGCCGCGTAACAAACGCCGGGACGTAATTTCCCGTGCAAACCTTTATCGCGCGAACCGCTTGTAGCACCGGCTTCCGTAGTATTGCGGAAATGCAATAAAGTTAAGTCCGGAATCAACGCCGTCACAAAGCCTGCCATGGTGGTGGATTTCCCGGCACCGTTACCACCGGAAAGCGTGGTAACCAATTCGTCTAAATCAAAGGTGCGGGCAAAAAAGCCGTTCCAGTTGATGAGAGTTAAAGAACGGAATTTACCGCGTTCTACCCCGCTGTTTTGGCTAAAGATAACCGGCGCGGCTTCAGACGCCGACGTATCCATTACTTCATTTTCCAGGGATAATTCTTCAGTCATTATTCTTGTTCCTCTTCTACTAATTCTTCTTCAACATCCGCCTCGTTTTCGCTGTTTTCCGCATCATTTTGTAAGGCTTGTTTTTCCGCCTGTAAAGACTGCGGTGTTGCCGCTTCACCATCGCGAATTAAGCGTAATTGCGCTTCAATCGGATCATCGCCGGCACGCACTTCCGCACCGAAGCGGAAAACGGATTCGGAAATGGTGAATTTGCCGCTGTTCGGCTCGCCTACGGTATAAATCATGCCCAAACGGCGCAAACGACCGATTGCCGCCCGCACTTTTTCCGCTAATTTTTGCTTATCCAAATCGGAACCGCTGGAACGTTGATTCACTGCTTTCAGCAATTTGCCTTCATCCGCCAAATTAAGCAGTTCGTCATACACTTCCTGCGTGCTGAAAATCCCCTGTTGCGCTAAACGTTCCGGGCTTAAATACAAATAACACAACACTTTGCCCACCAACATCTCTAACTCCGTTAACACGGAGCGGGCGATTAACGTGGTCGCTTTCGGACGCAAATAGAAAAAACCTTCCGGCGCACGAATTAACTCCACGTTATAACGACGATAGAACAAATCCAGTTCCGTTTGAAAATCTAACAAAAAGGCGTGGTTATCCAAATGCTCCGCGCCGATATGCTTACCGGATCGCAGTTGGCTATCCACAGCCGGAAATAACGGATTGGCGATGGCAGCTGCCAGTTTTGGGGAGATTACTTCGAGGTTATTTTCTGTCATGTTGTTTCTCTGTTTTGTGTTTATTCGTTAGTTTGCAGCTATTCGTTAGTTTGTAGCAAGGCGACGGCAAGTTTTTTCGCCCCTTTGAAATCGACTTTGCCACTTGCCAACGTCGGGATTTCATCCACTTTAAAGACGAAAGACGGTTGCATTAACGGCGGTATGGCTGAATTTTTTAAGGTGTTGATGACATCATGGATGTCTAATTCGGTTTTCACCAAAAGCACCACGGCCTCGCCTTTTTTCTCATCGGGCACATTGGCGGCAGTGAACTGGACGTCGTCATTTAACACTTGTGCGATTTGTTCTTCCACGCTACCCAGACTAATCATCTCGCCCCCGACTTTGGCAAAGCGGGAATAGCGGTCAACAATGGTAATAAAACCGTTTTCGTCAATATGACCTTTGTCGCCCGTTTTGTAATAACGTACGCCGTCGATTTCGGCAATCACATCGGCAGTTTTTTCCGCATCATTTAAGTAGCCTTTCATCACCTGCCCGCCGCCGATTAAAATCAATCCGTCTTCGCCGGTTACCAACTCCTGCAAGGTTTCCGGATCAACGATTTTAATAATAGTACCCGGCAATGGCAGCCCGACGGAACCTTGTTTATTAAACGTCAGTTCTTTTAAGGTTTCTTTTTCTAAAATATTCGGCATATTCACTGCGGCAACCGGTGCGGTTTCCGTCGTGCCGTAACCTTCATAAATCTCCAAACCGAATTTCAAACGGAAAGCTTCTTTCACGTCGGCTTTCAGTTTTTCCGCGCCTGCAACTACCATGCGGATATTCTGGAACATCAACGGATGCAGTTTTTTATTCTTAATGTAAAGACGGAAGAACGTTGAAGTGCCGAATAAAATGCTGGCGTTGTGTCGTGCCGCCATTTTACCCACCGTTGCGCCGTCCGTCGGATCAGGCACGCTAACCATTTTCACGCCCTCGCATAACGGAAGTAACGTTGTCACAGTCAAACCGAAGGAATGGAAAATCGGCAATGAATTTAAAATCACATCATCTTTTCTAAAGTTCAATAAGTCACTGATTTGACGAATATTAGTCAGTAAATTTTTATGCGTTAATTCAATGCCTTTCGGCTCCCCTTCACTGCCACTACTGAACAAAATGGTTGCCGTATCTTCTAAGCTTACATCGGCAAAATTCATTAATTTGATCCAGCTTGTCGGGACAAAAAGTGCGGTCAAAAATGCCAGCGTTTTTTGTGTTTTGCTGACGGACTTGCCTAATTCTTCCATCATCACCGCTTTATCAGCCAGCAATGTCTGATAATCAAAGCCTTTGCCGCTTAATTTTACGAGGAATTTCTCGGAAGTAATAACCTGTTGAATATTGGCTTTTTTCAGCGCTAACGCCATGCTTTGTTCACTTAAGGTGTAATTCAAATTCACCGGCACTTTACCGTTCACAAACAACGCCATATTCACAATGGCGCCCATGGCGGAGCTTGGCAACAACACACCGATATTTTTTTCGTTATTCAGGGTTTGTTTGAATAATTTGCTGAAAATCAGTACCGCACTGATAAATTTCCCATTAGTCAACTCCGTACCCATGCTGTCGGCGACGCATTCACGGAATAAATTCGCTTTTGCCATATCCAACCAGTAATGGGTCAACGGTTGTTGGCGGGAAATGAAACTTTCCCAAGAGGAGAAAGACAATTCCACGACTTTTTGTTTCATGGCAACATGATCGATAAACTCGCGAATCGGCTTGCCGAACGCCACGATAATGTCGCGCTTGCCGCGTTGTTTGGTGAGCGCCTTATAATGTTCGTCCGCACGGGAAAAGCTGGACCCCCACAAGCCACGCAAATAAAACGGCACCACACACACATCTTGCCAGTCTTTAATGCTTAATTCATAGCCGCGTTGAAATTCGTTAATTTGACCGTTATAGCTGATATGTCCTTCCGGGAACAACGCCACTACTTCGCCGTTTTCCAAATATTGACGGATGATTTCGATGCTTTCTTTGCTGGAACCCGCACCGATAGGAATCACTTTAAAGAATTTGAAAATCCAAGTGAGATACCATTTGTTATAAATGCCGCGATACATCACGAATTTGATAGCGCGCGGGCTGGCGGCTTGTAAGACCAACCAGTCAATCCAGCTGATATGGTTGCCCAGTAATAATACGCCACCGCTTTGCGGAAGGTTTTTCAAGCCTTCCACATGGAAACGGTAACCGGTTTTCAGAAAAACTAATAAGAATAAACGGGTGAATAAGTGTGGCAGTTGCAAAATGGCGTATAAAGAACCCACAAAACACACTATGGAGACAAAAATAAATAACCCCGTGGTGGAAATATCAGCGTAAACAAAGACAATACTCAGTAACAAAAAGCCAATCATGGCGATATTTTGCACGAAGTTATTACCGGCGATAATTTTCCCTATTTTGGCTTCCGGCGCGAAAAACTGAATGGTTGCGTTCAATGGCACGATAAATAGCCCGCCGAATAAACCGAAACAGAAGGAGCAGAAACTAATTAACGCCACGCTGCCGGAGGAAGCTAGGAAAAATAAGGATAAAAATAAACCCAGAGCGCCTAGGGGAACGATGCCAAGTTCAATATGATGTTTGGACATGGCGCCCGCAATATAGGATCCCACAATTAACCCGATGCCGCTCACCGCTAAAATCATTTGAATGACCAGTGCATTATCATCGTTAAACAGCATTTTGTAATGCGCCGGGAAGGCTGCCACAATCACTTGAGATACGCCCCAGAACACACTTAAGCCGACAATACTCAACCAGATATTTTTATCGGCGCGTACCAATTTCATATTTTCTCGTAAGTAACTTAAAGAAAAATATTTTTTGCTGCTGAATGCTGTTTTTTCTTCGCTTTCTGCCGGTGGGAAATAAGGCAATCTAAAGGCAAAAATCGCTTCCATTGCACTGAAAATCACCATTAAGAAGCCGATCACATAAATGCTGGAAAGAATATCCGCCGGGTTATCGCTCGCCACATAAATGGCTTCAAAAAGATAAGAGAACGCGAAGGAACTGAATAAAATCGCCACAATCGTTAAGGCTTGGATAATACCGTTTGCCGCCCCCAGATTTTCCGTACCGACGATAGATTTAATAATCCCGTATTTAGCCGGAGAATAGACCGCACTTTGCGCCGCCAGAATCAAAGTCAGCAGGAAAGCCAGCTCAAATGCACCGGAAAGGTAACTGAGAAAAATCGCAAAGGAAATCAACACACCGGCAACGGCGGCATAGCGGATGACTTTGGTTTGGGAATATTTGTCGTTAATAAAACCGGCTGGGGAAAATAAGAATACAAACGGCAATAAAATCATTGCATTGATGAGTGCGGTTAATACCACCAAGGTGTCGCCGTCAAAGGTCTTTAGCAGCACATTTTGAATGGTAATTTTATGCGCCAAATCTACGGTGGCATTTAAAAATGCAATGGCAAGATAAGGTAAAAAGCCTCTGATTTTAAGTAATTCTTTCATAATATTCCTGTTATTACTTTAATTCCCGTTTTTGTTTTTCCAATAAAAATGGTGTCTCATCACAATTCCAATCCTGTGGGGATGTCACGATTTCGCAAAATTCGACAATTTGTTCAAATTCTTCATTCGATACTTCAGAACCATAATCTCGCATCACTAGAGGGGCATGAAACATCACTTTGGAATTAAACTCTTTCTTGATAAAAAAATCATAATCATCGCCAAAGTGACCATCAATTGTGACAATGCCAACATAAGAATGAAGTAACAATATGGCGAACAATATAAGTGCGGTTAAAAATTTAAGCGTTTTGTGTTTTATAAAAAACGTTTCTAAAAACGACCGCACTTTAGCTTTTATATTCATCAATCACGTTCGCCTGTACTTCCGCGCCACGATTATTGATGCTTTCCCAAATCGGGTAAATACCGCTCAAATCGGAACTTGCCATACCCAAACGCACCGCTTGATCCACAATAATCCGTGCCACATCGAAATGTTGTGACAGCGGATAGCTTTCCAGTTGTTGTTTTAACACCAAGCTTAAATTAATCGGACGTTGATGTTCACGATAATCAATAAGCAGGGTTTGCATGTGCTCTACAATTTGTTCACGAATATCCGCCAAGGATTCGTATTGCAACGCTTCCGGCAGTTCGCCCAGCGCGTCTTCTTCGCGTAGCGCCAATTCTTCGTCACGCAAATCGACTAAACGGTCTGCTTGCGCTGTCCATAAGAACCATGGATGCTCGAAATAATGATGAATGGAATTGCGTAAACGTTGTGAGAAGACACGGTTTTTATCCATGTCGATGGCGGTACGAATGAACTTGTGTACATGGCGGTCGTAACCGATCCACAAGTCGATAGCTTGTTGCCCCCAGCTGATAATGCGGTCTAACTTAGCCTGCAAATTGGTGATGAGTTCGTCAATAAAATACAATTCGCCGCGCCCGATAACGCAATCCTGAATGCGTAGTAATTGCGCCTGTAACTTATCGCCGGCGGCATTGAGGGTGTCTTGTAATTCCCGTAAGTTACCGGAGGTTTCGTCTAATAATTGTTCACAGCTGGAAATCGCCGCCTGCCAGTCTTTGGTTAATAAAGCTGCGATTTCGTCTTTAATGCTTTGTTGGTTTTCATCCATGATGCGCTGTGATAAATCGATGCTGTCGAAAATTTCCGCGACAGAATATTTTAACGGCGCAAACACGTTACGCCGCCAATAATGCTCATCACCGTCCTCTTCAGCGGCATCAGACGCCCGTTGAATTTCATCGGCTACGATGGAAAGCTGAACGGAAAGACGCAAGGCAGAAAATTCGCGCTGGCGAATATAATAATCGGAGACGCCCACGCCGAGCGGCGTTAAACGATAAATCGCCAAGCCTTCGGTAAATTCACTGCTGAAGCGGTTGAGAAAGCGCTGTTTCACCAATTCGTTAATGGCATTGTTGGCGCGGGTGGCAATGGTTTCCTGGGATTGTTCAAAGGCACCGGAAACGTGGCGGAAAATATCCACCAGATCCGACTCGATCATTTCACCGTCAAAACGTTCGTTATTATAAATGGCAATCGCCAATAAAAACGCCAGACGATCGGTGGGCAAATTCAACGAAAATTCGCGTTCTTTCACCCATGAAACCAGTTCGGGAATTGTTTGTGCTGTTTCAAGCATTAAGGGATCTCACAATGCATTATTTAAACAAAAAATTGTCAAGATTATACAGGATTTTGATCGTTCTAACAGCTTGAAAATCGCAAGTGCGGTTAAAATTTGAAGAATTTATCAGGGTTTTATTTTTAGTGTAGAGAGCGAAGCGCCCCTCCTACCCCGCCACTTTTCGGATTAATTCGTCCATCCCCGCTTCGTCATAACCTTCTTCATATTGCATATCGTCCACAAAGTCTCTCAATACCTTGCTGTTTAGTGCAGTGCAACCGTATTTTTCCAATTTATTTTTGGTAAAACGGGAGCGGTATGCCGACGAGCTGTTATTCAGGCTAATCACGCCGATCGTGGCACGATTATTGCAAGGCACTTTATTGACAAACACTAAATTGTAGCCCGATTCGCGAATATACCCCGTTTTGTTGATGGCTGCGCTGAACATTTCATCACGCACCAATTTGTTGGTATTTTTCACAAACACATTGCGTTTTCCCGCTTTCACATAAGTAGAAGAAATGTTGGAAAAAGCTTTGATTTCCGGTTTCTTCATAGAATATTTGGTGAGCTTAACCAGATCCATCACACTGGACACGTTATGGTTAGATAAGCCCGAGCTATCGCTAAAGCGGGTGGATGTCATGCCCAGTTGACGGGCTTTTTCGTTCATTTTGCCGATAAACTGCAAGCGTGTCATGCCGGCGGAACGGGAAAGCGCATGGGCGGCATAATTATCGGAATGCACCAACATCATTTTCAGCAATTCACGACAGGAAATCGGCGTGTATTTCGGTAGCTTGGTGTGTGTGCCTTTAATGTAGTCATAATCGTCATCGGTAATAGACGCCGTACAATGCGGATTTTTGTTGTGCTCAAGAAAGACATTTGCCGTCATAAGCTTAGTCACGGAAGCAATCGGTCGCACGGTATTCGGCGCGCCGCTTTCCAATACTTTATTGTGGGTAAAATCATACACCACATAAGATTGCGCCATGACAACGGTCGGTAAGAGAAACAACAAAGGGAAAATGTTTTTTAGCATAGGAAATTCGGTGAAATAAAAATTGTCGCTATTTTAACAGGTTTCTTTTAGCAAGGTTAAAAAACATTGCAAATATTCCCCACAAATCAATTTTAGTGGTTTATTCAAAAATCCTTCGGATTTTATGACCGCACTTTTCTATGTCACTATGCCGATCTACACCGAAATATCTATATCAACACTATATAAAATTCTTTATAATGAAACTCCTGTTTGACGTCAGAGCTTTATTTATGAAAAAAAGTCATCTTTTATTTTTTGGATTAACCTGTTTGCTCCTCGCCCTTTCCGTTCTTTCCCTTTCATTGGGACGTTTTTATATCGAGCCTACCGATGTATTGCATGCGCTCTTGCAACAAAATACCAACGACGTTCAAAACAACATTATTTTCAACCTGCGCTTACCGCGTATTCTTGCCGCGATTTTAGTGGGCGCTGCCCTTGCAGTGGCGGGGGCGACTTTTCAGGGGATTTTTCGCAATCCGTTGGTGTCGCCCGATTTGCTTGGGGTGTCCGGCGGGGCTTGTATCGGTGCGGCGATCGCCATTTTGCTCGGTTTAGGTTTAGTCGCCATTCAGAGCTTAGCTTTCGCGGGCGGTTTGATTGCCGTGTTGATGACCATGAGTCTGCCGAAACTGGTACGACGCGACTCAACGATTATTTTGGTGCTGTCGGGCATCATCATTTCCGGCTTTATGATGGCGTGTCTGGGCTTGGTGAAATACCTCGCCGATCCGGAAACCCAACTTGCCGACATCGTTTATTGGCAAATGGGGAGTCTGACTAAAGCGGATTATCGCAATCTCAGCCTGCTCGCCCCGATAATGTTGCTGACCGCCGGTGCGTTATTGATGATGCGCTGGCGCATTAACGTGTTGTCATTGGGTGATCGGGAAGCAAAACTAATCGGTGCCAACATTCGTTTGGAACGCAATATTATGGTGATTTTTGCCACGTTGCTTACCGCCTCCGCCGTGTGTTTAAGCGGCACTATCGGTTGGATCGGTTTAATTATCCCGCACTTGGCGCGGATGTTTATGGGCGACAACAATTTACGCACGCTGCCTCTTTCCGCGCTTATCGGCGCGATTTTCCTGCTGATTATCGACACCTTGGCGCGTAATTTATATACGCAGGAAATTCCTCTCGGCATTCTTACGGGGTTTATCGGTGCGCCGTTCTTCGCTTGGGTATTAGTGAAACAACGTGTCACGGAATAAGGAAAGGCTATGTTAAAAATCAACCGACTCTATTTTCGACATCAGCGCCATGTTCCGCTGTTAAACGGCATTGATTTGGAACTGAACGCCGGAGAGTTGATCACCATCCTCGGCGCCAACGGCACGGGCAAATCTACTTTGTTAAATTGTATTGCGGGCTTGCTTACGCCAAAATGCGGTGAGATTTTCCTGAATAATGTGGAAATCAAACAGCTGACAAGCAAACAAATCGCCCGTCAGGTAGCTTATGTGTCGCAACATTCGCCGCAAACCTATCAATACAAAGTGCTGGATTATGTGGTGTTGGGGCGTGCCGCGCATTTAGGCTTATTCGGTAAACCCTGTGAAGAAGATTATCATTTGGCGGAGCAAGCATTGGCACAATTAAGTATCAGCCATTTTGCCGACAAGATTTATATGCAAATGAGCGGCGGCGAAAAGCAACTGGTGAATTTAGCCAAAATTTTGGTGCAACAACCGCAGCTGATTTTGTTTGATGAGCCCACATCCGCACTGGATTACGGCAATGTATTCAAAACCTTAAGCCTGATTAAAGATTTATCCCGTCAGCAATTTTCCATCATTATGACCACCCATAATCCCGATCACCCGATGTTGCTCAATGAGGTGATCCCGAACAGTAAAGTGGCGATTTTGAACACTCAGGGAAAATTGAACTGCGGCTTAACCGAAGACATTCTCACGGAAACCAATCTGCGAGAACTTTACCAAACGGATTTGCGCTTAATTGACGTACCTGAATTACGACGCAAACTCTGTGCCATTACGCATATTTAAGAGGACGTTATTTATGACCATGAAAAAAACATCGTTAAAACGCACCGCACTTTTTGCCGCCACCTTGCTGGCATTTTCCGCACAAGCGAAAATGATCACCGATGTGGACGGCAATAAAGTAGAGATTCCTGATCGAGTAGAACGTGTCGCCGACCTTTGGCATGCCAACAATCAAATCATATTGCTGCTAGGCGGTGCGGATAAACTGGTGGCGACCACCACTTCAATCAGCGCAAATCCTTGGTATAACGCCGTTTATCCGCGAATTAAAGAGGTGCCGGTGTTAACCAACGGCGAAACCATCCAAGTGGAAGAATTATTGTCGCAAAAACCCGATGCGGTGTTGCTGTCCAAAAAATCCATGTTAAATGAAGTGAATCAGGCGGGCTTAAAAGGCGTACGCGTGAGTTTTCAAGATTTTGAGGGATTAAAGAAAACCGTGCGTATCACGGCGGAGGTGTTGGGTGATAACGCCCCGCAAGTGGCGGAAAGCTACATCAAAGAACTGGAAAACAACATTCAATTTGTGCAGTCCCGCATTAAAGACGTGAAAGATTCGCAAAAACCGACGGTATTGCACATTACCAGCGGTGCCGATTTACTAAAAATTGACGGCGGTAAATCCATGATCGGCGACTGGATTCGCATGGCGGGCGGCAAAAACGTATTACCCGATGAAGCGAATATGGTGAACGTCACCATGGAATCCATCGTACAAGCCAACCCGGACGTGATTATCATCGGCAGCAGCGGCAATAAATCCCTAGGGGCGATTGAGAAAATCAAAGCGGATCCAAGCTGGCAATCCATAAGTGCGGTAAAAAATAATCGTATTTATGCCAACCCGGCGGGCACGTTCCCTTGGGATCGTTACAGCGCGGAGGAAGCCTTGCAAATTCTGTGGGCGGCGCAATTATTTCATCCTGAGAAATTTAAAGACATCAATATGGTAGAAAAAACACAGGCATTTTATCAAAAATACTATGGCTATCATTTGAGCAAAGAAAACGCTCAGCAAATCTTGCAAGGTCTGGCACCGAAAAAATAGCCGGAAAACGGACCGCACTTTTAGCCATAAAAAATCGCCTTACTGCATAACAATAAGGCGATTTTCTTTTGACTAAAATTATTTAGATTCTTGAGCCGGTGCTGCAGGCGCCGCAGGTGCTGTTGCCGGAGCAGGGTTAAATTTTTGCTCTAAAGCGACGCTTTGTTTTTGTAACTCTAACATCGCATCTCTTAATTTTTCAGCTTTTTCCATGTAAGCTTTTTGTTGATCCGGAGTCGGATTCGCTAAGCTCACGTTAGCTTGCTCAACCAATAAGTTGCTGGCTAAACCAAGCACGTTTTTGGTTTGTTCTTTCACCGCTTTTACAGAGTCTGCGCTGATATTTAACGCATCTAAGCTTGCGATGGTCTCTTGTACGGATTTATTGAAAGTGTCGATGGCTTCTTGAACTTTCTTGTCATCTTTCGCTTGTACCGCAGCAACTAAATCCTGTTGGAATTTTTGTTGTGCTTGAAGCTGAGTTTGTTCTTGGGATTTATTCCAATCAACCAATTTTTTGTAATCAGCCGCTTCATCGGTTTTTGCTGCTTCTGCTGTTGCAGGTGCTGCTTGAGTTTGCGCTGCCGCTTCAGGTTTTGCGTCTGCAGGTTTGTCTGCCGGTTTATCACAGGCTGTTAAGAAAAGGGCAAATAAAGCAGTTGCACTGATTTTAGTAAATTTGTTCATATTAAAATCCTTTATGAGTTTATGGATAAGTATTGGCCCGACGTAACGGACAAAATACAAGAGCTTAGACAGAAAATAAAATTGTTTGTTCCGAACTTTATTTTCACCTAAAGAAAAACTCCGGCAATAACCGGAGTTTTATCAATCATTAAACACGTTTGAAGTCAACGTGAACCAATTTTGGTTTGAACGGGTGACGTTGCATAGCTTGAACTTTCACCGCTACTTCTTTTCCGTCGATCACTAATGTGATTACATCGGAATAGAAAGTATCATGGGTTTGTGCATTGTTTACATCATCATGGTTTAAGATGATAGAAACCGGTGCTTCGCTACCACCGTAAACGATAGCAGGAATTTGACCGTTGTGACGCAGGCGGCGGCTCGCACCCTTACCTTGCGCAGAACGAACTTCAGCGTTAAATTTAAATGCCATTTTTATGTTCTCTTATGTAAAGATTTAAAGTAAAAAATCGCAGGCGACCCAGCGATTTCACAAAATTTGCTCAAAGCCTGAACTTTGAGGTGGTGCTTTGAGGTGGTGCATTATAATGAATTCGCAAATGTAAAGCAAATTAAAATCCCACATTTTCCCTAGATATTACAATTAAAAACAGGCTAAAATAGCGCGTTCTTTTTTATTGATTTTTTAAGAGTGTGTAATGGAATTTTTAATTAGCTTTTTTACCGATTACGGCTATTTCGCTGTTTTATTCGTCTTGATTATTTGTGGTTTTGGCGTACCGATTCCGGAAGATATCACCTTGGTGTCCGGCGGTGTGATTTCAGGTTTAGGCTATGCCAACGTGCATATCATGTTGGTAGTCAGCTTATTCGGTGTATTATTGGGCGACAGTACCATGTACTGGCTGGGACGCATTTACGGCGTAAAAATTTTACGTTTCCGTCCGATTCGCCGTTTCTTAACGTTAGAACGCCTACGTTTGGTGCGTAACAAATTTGATCAATATGGCAACCGCGTGTTGTTTGTTGCCCGTTTCCTACCGGGATTACGCGCGCCGATTTACATGGTTGCCGGCATTACCCGCCGCGTCAGCTTCATTCGTTTCCTTTTATTGGATTTCTTTGCCGCCATTATTTCCGTACCGGTTTGGGTCTATTTAGGCGATTTTGGCGCCAGTAATTTAGATTGGTTACACGAACAAATCAAAAAAGGTCAATCGGTAATTTATGTTCTTATTGCAGTTCTGGCGATATTCTTAGTCTGGAAATGGTATAAAGCTCGTAAAGCAAAAGCCGCCAAATAAAAGTGCGGTGGTTTTTACACCTTGTTTTTTTAAGCATAAAAAGAAACCCATGCAATAACTGCATGGGTTTTCTTCATCTACTTGCCTTGAACGTTGAACCAATATTCATAATCCTTCGCAATGCCGTTCACCAGCACATTTTTAATTCGCACATAATAACGCTCATTGTTCCGCGTACCGCTCACCCGCCACTGAATGGCATTGCCTAATCCGGCATATCCCATGCGGGCATTGGGTATGGAATAAGAAATATCGCTGACCTTCATCGTCCGCCCATCGGCACTGCTTACCCGAATTTCGGCATGAGAATAGTCCACTGAAGTGCGGTTAATATATTTTTCATTTTTATCGACAATCACCGAAAAAGAGTGAAACCAATCATGGAGGAACCAATTGGCTTTGTAATTTTGATAAGGATACGCCACATAATTCGCTTTGGTATTGAGAATATTGCGACGTGCATTGCCTACATAAATGGATGCCGCATCAGCGACATACTTATTGCGATCAATTTTGGTCGCCCGTCCATAAGAAATGCTGCCGAGAAACGGATCCAAAAACCACAAGCGATGCCCTAAAGAATACACGTTGTCATCAATAATCAATTGATCCACCACCCGCTCGGCGGCATCCTCTCGAATAAAAACAGGGCTACTACTATTATTGATAGCCAAATTGCTTTGACTGCTGCCATCATAACCCGCCTGAGAATAGCATTTCATGCGCTTATTCGGATAATGATCCAGCCGATTATTTGCCGCAGAAATCAATGCCGATGCGGCGGTGGCGCGATCTTTGCTCGAATCATACGCCACTTCTTCCAAACCATGCGTACGACGAATGGCGTTTAATTCTTTCAATACCCGCCGTTTCTGTTCGGAAGTGACGTTTCCCGCATAGCAATTATCCACATCCGGAAAACCATCATAGGCGCTGCGCAATAGTTTTAATGCAGCCTCTTCCAGCTTCGCCTTTTCCTCAGCGTTTCGATAAGAAAATTCGCGTATTTTATAGACCTCCCCCACTTCAGCATAGGCGAGAATTGGTGTGAAAAAAGAAGCCGCGAGCAAAAGCCCGGTTAAGCGAGGTTTCATAGCAAATTCCTTGGGTTATTAAAATAAATTGGTTTTTAAAAATAGGTTAATCTATGGCAGATTTTATCATTAAAGTGCGGTCAATTTTCAAGGTGTTTTTCAACATAAAAAACACGTCAAATCCTGACCGCACTTTTGAGTATCACTGCTAAACAAAACCCCGATTATTGTTCACTATTTTCATTAATAACTTTCGTTTGTTTATTTTTAGTCAGATAAGCACGCGTTAGGAAACGCGCGCTATCTTTGGTGTGTGAACCGCAGGTTCACGCACGAAATTCATTACCGCGTGCGTAGATTTTTCAAATCCACACATCCTACCTTGCTAATTAAATTCGTTTTTTTAATGTTGGCAATATTGCATCCCAAGCCATTAAAGCCTCCTTTTCACTTAATGGGGAGCCAGCGGCATTGTTATCACTGGTACCGAAAGTCATCTTGAATTTAACGCTTCCATCATCTTTTTCCCAAATAAATAAATATCTTTTTCCCTCCCACTTAATAAGTTTTTCACTACCTGCCATGCCGTTGATGTTTCGGCGTCCTTGGCGGATAGTACTGTATTTTGCCCATGACATGAGTCTATCCATCACGCTGTCTTGAGGGAAAATATCTCGTTTTAATAAGGTTTTGTCATCACCCTCCAAGGTTCCGCCTGTTGTCAGCTCGGCATAAACGTCTTTATAGCCTTTGATTTTAATTCTCGCACTGCCAAAAAATGGCTCGGTTCCCTTATCGGCAATAAATCCCTCTGTCAGACAGACACCCTGTTGCTGAGGAATTTCACGCTCATTACGATCCCTCATTTTATTGAAAAAATCCTTCTGCAAATACCCGATAGCTTCATCAACCTTACTTTTTTCCACTTTCTTAAGATTTGGGGGAGCTTTACCGTTAACAGGCATAATGCGTACAAAAGCCCTAACAGTATAGGCATCGTTCTTGCCCAACTTGAAGCTGTAATCGACATAATAGAGCATACCTTTTACCTTCGGTAACGATGGTGCATTCCATAGGGCAGGAGCCTGTGTCACCGTAGCTATCGCCTTATTGGGAATAACTGTGCGGTTTTCTATAAAGCGATCGCTTCCATCATAACCTTGCTTCTGCACCCTTAATGCCGATTCCACTTCTTTATCCCAATAGTCCGGTCGTACGGTTACCCGCCAACCATTATATTTAACCCAACCCGTGCCGCTTTTACGGTCGGCAGGTAAGTTAACCTGATAACGCCCGCTACAGAATGGCTGCGCCGCCCAATATGCAGATGCATTTTTAGCAGAGTCCATCGCTGTTTCTTCTTTTGTTGAATAAATTTGAGAGGGTTGACTACATGAAAATAATGTAACACCGATAAAACCGACTCCTATAAGTTTAAAAATTTTAATTTTCGCCATTGTTATACTTTCCTTAATGTAAATTCGAGGATATTAAATAAAGTCGAGCTTCTGCTGACACTTTTCTCCCCCGTACGCTTACAAGTGTTGAAATTTTATCTCTATTTTGAATTTGATAAATAGAGTTAAAAACATTTTTATAAAAAATCGAATTTATGAAGAGTATGTAGATTTATTTTAAATGAATTTACCTAAATAAAACCCCGCTCAATTGAACGGGGTTTTATTTTTAATGAAGGATTATTTCGCTAATTTTAACGGCTCGATATTCCAAATATTTTCCGCATATTCTTTAATGGTGCGGTCGGAGGAGAAATAGCCCATGTTGACGATGTTTTGAATGGTACTTTCAACCCAAGCGTCGCGGTTTTTATATTTCTCGTCCACCACTTTTTGCATATCCACGTAACTACGGAAATCGGCGAACGCCTGATAATAGTCGTGGTATTGCAGGCCTTGTAACAATTGCAGATAGCGGTTCGGATCATTAGGTGAGAACTTACCGCTAATAATTTGATCTACCACGGTTCTTAATTCCGCGTCATTTTGGTAATACTCAAACGGGCGGTAGCCGTCACGGCGTAACTGATCGACCTGTTCAACAGTGTTACCGAAAATGAAGATGTGATCATCACCGACATTTTCCAGAATTTCCACATTCGCGCCGTCGAGCGTACCTAAAGTCAATGCACCGTTAAGGGCGAATTTCATGTTACTGGTACCGGAGGCTTCCGTACCGGCAAGAGAAATTTGTTCGGAAATATCCGCCGCCGGAATAATTAACTGCGCCAAACTTACGCTGTAATTCGGGATGAACACCACTTTCAAGCGACCGCCTAAACGTTTATCGTTGTTGATAACGTTGGCAACGTCATTAATCAAATGAATGGTTTGTTTTGCCGCGTAGTAAGCGGAAGCCGCTTTACCTGCTAGGATAAAGACGCGCGGTTGCCAGTCTTTTTCAGGGTGTGCCAACATCTCGTTATAACGCGCGATGATATGCAACACGTTTAGAATTTGGCGTTTGTATTCATGAATACGTTTAACCTGAACGTCAAACAAAGCGTGCGGGTCAAGCTCAATGTCCAACTCTTTCTTCACATAATTGGCAAGACGCACTTTGTTATCAAATTTAATGTCCGTAATGGCGCGTTTGAAATCCGGCTCATTGGCATGCTCTTTCAATAAGGCGATTTGACTTAAATCACAACGCCAATCGCTGCCGATATATTTATCAAACAGTGCCGCCAGTTTCGGATTGGCTACTGCCAACCAACGACGCGGGGTAATACCGTTAGTCACGTTGGTGAAGCGTTCCGGATAAATGCGGGCAAAGTCAGCGAAGGTGGAAGTTACCATTAAATCAGAGTGGATTGCCGCCACGCCGTTGACTTTGTGGGAACCCACCACAGATAACCAACCCATGCGTACTTTGCGTTGATCACCTTCTTCCACCAAAGACACGCGACGGATAAAGTCCATGTCGGTGGTGATGTAGGTTTTCACATATTCCAGGAAATGATCGTTAATTTCAAAAATCATTTGTAAATGACGCGGCAGGATTTTCGCCATCATTTCTACCGGCCAGGTTTCCAATGCTTCAGACATTAAAGTGTGGCAGGTATAAGAGAAAATACGACGGGTCATATCCCAGGCTTTTTGCCATGCAAAGCCTTCTTCATCAATTAAGATGCGCATTAATTCAGGGATCGCCAATGCAGGGTGAGTGTCATTTAAGTGGATTGCCACTTTATCCGCCAGATTTTCAATAGTCTCATGCGTACGTTTGTGGCGACGAATAATGTCCTGCAATGAAGCGGAAACCAAGAAATATTCCTGACGTAAGCGCAATTCACGACCGTTCCAAGTGGAATCGTCCGGATATAACACGCGGGAAATATTTTTGATTGATGCGCGACTTTCTACGGCGGCAATATGCTGACCGCGATTGAAATCTTCTAAGTTGAACAATTCGCCGGCATGTGCTGCCCATAAACGCAAGGTAGCGGCAGAATCATTTTGATAGCCCGGGATAATTTGGTCATAAGCTAAAGCCGTAACGGATTCGCCTTTATCCCAAATACATTTTTTACCTTCAAAGTGAATACTACCACCGAAAGAAACGGTGAAACGTTTAGAAGGACGAATAAATTCCCATGGTGCGCCTTTTTCTAACCACGCATCCGGACGCTCAATTTGTTGACCGTCTTCAATTTTTTGACGGAACATCCCGTATTCATAACGAATACCGTAACCCATGCCCGGCAAACCTAACGTAGCGATGGAATCCATGAAGCATGCAGCTAAACGGCCTAAACCACCATTCCCTAAGCCGGGATCGACTTCTTTCTGAATGATTTCTTCCAAATCAACATTCAGTTCGGAAAGTGCGTCACGGGCAATTTCATAGAGCCCTTCCGCAATCATTGCGTTAGACAGGGTTCGACCGATAAGAAATTCCATGGATAAATAATATACTCGACGTGTGCCTTCCGTTCTGGCTTGACGTGCTGTGGTGATCCAACCTTCCGTAACGAAATCACGCACGGCATACAATGTTGCATTTAACCAGTCGCGTTGACTCGCCTCTTTCGGCGAACGACCGATTAAGAAAATCAATTTATAAACGATCGTCTTCTTCAATGATTCCACATTGACTTCAGGATGATCGTACAAGAATGGAGAATCAAAATTATCCATTATCATAGAAAGTAGTCCTCAGTTGATAATAAAAAAAACGGGTGGAATTTTAATCATTCGAGATAAAAAAACAACAATAATCTTCCGTTCAAGCCGTATTTTTACTTGAACGGAAGGTTAAGTGTTTAATTACTTGGATAAAATTCGTTGATATAAATGTTGGTAGTGGGTTGCAGAGATTTGCCAACTGAAATCTTGTTCCATTGCAATAACTCGAACACTTGCCCATAAGCGTTGTTTTTTCCATAAAGCAAATGCCGCTTGCAACGCATGACGTAAGTCATCAGCTGTTGCGTGTGTAAAGACAAAACCTGTTGCTGTTCTCGTTTGAATATTTTCGACGGAAGCATTAACGACCGTATCCGCTAACCCGCCGGTTGCCCGAACTAACGGCAATGTGCCGTATTTCAAGCCGTATAATTGCGTTAACCCGCAAGGTTCAAAGCGGCTTGGTACTAAAATCACATCACCCCCGGCAACCATTAAATGGGATAATGCTTCATCGTAGCCGATTTTCACGGCAACATTTTGCGGATAATCTTCCGCTAATTTGCGAATGCCTGCTTCCAAGTGCGGCGCACCTGAACCAAGAATCGCAAGTTGCCCGCCTTGTTTAACGATTTCATCGGCGCTTTCCAACAGTAAATCCACGCCTTTTTGTTCCGTTAAGCGGGTGACCATCACAAACAACAGCGCATCGGACTGCTGCGGTAAGTTGAAATAAGCCTGTAGATCCGCTTTATTTTTGCCTTTACCGCCCATGTATTTCAATTTATACGCGTGTTGAATGTAGTGATCGTTATTCGGGTGCCAAATTTTTTCATCGACCCCGTTTAAAATGCCCACCAAGCGACCTTCTTGATCAAGGGTGGACAATAAGCCTTGTAAGCCGTAAGCAAATTCCGGCGTGGTGATTTCTTTCGCATAAGTCGGGCTAACCGCCGTAACCACATCGGAATAATATAAACCGGCTTTCAAATAAGAAATTTGCCCGAATAGCTCCAAACCGTCCACATGGAACATCTCTGCCGGCAAACCGATTTCAAATAAATGGCGATAATCAAACGGCCCTTGGTACGCCAGATTATGAATGGTAAAGACCGATTTGGCAGGTCGTCCTTTATTGAATAAATAAGCAGCGGTTAAACCGGCATGCCAGTCATGGGCGTGCACCACTTCCGCGCGCCACCAGCTATCCAAACCGGTTGCCAATTCGGCGCCGACCCAAGCCAACAACGCGAAACGTTTATAGTTATCGCCGTAATCGTTGTAATAAGCGTCATGATACGGATTGCCCTCACGCGCATACAAATGCGGCGCGTCAATTAAATACACACTGACGCCGTTGTATTCGCCGTAACGCAAAGTAATGTGTCCGGCAAAATTATCAAATTCCGCCACAACGGAAGTATGCGGAATGCCTGCGGCAATGGCGGGATATGCCGGCAACAAAATACGCGCGTCAATGCCAATTTCTTTCTGTGCAAACGGCAATGCACCCATCACATCGGCTAACCCGCCGGTTTTCAGTAAAGGATATAACTCCGAGCAAACGTGTAATACTTTCATTTAATTTCCTAATGACCCTTGATTTATTTGGCGTATTGATACGCCCTACCCTAAAAAGTGCGGTTAAAAATAAAGGTGTTTTTAACCTGCTACTGAATGAACTATTCATGATGGCGCTCGCCTCCCGACGCACGCCTTTACTCAATCAATATTTTAATAACTTGTGTTTTATTCAAGCACGCGTCGGAAGACGCGCGCTATCAATAGGCTTTCGCCATCAAAAACATTTCTTAATTTAGGCACACGCGATGAAGCGTGCGCCATCATTTAAATAAAAACGTCTAGCTAAAAACGTCGCGAAAAACGACCGCACTTTAGTCCAGATGCTCCTCATCGGCGACTTCATGACCTTCCAGTTTTTTCAACATTGAAGGTGTAACAAGTACCACTTTACCACTGGAACTAACACGGAAACGTTGGCGATCCAATTCTTTGTCCACACCGATGTGCATACCATCAGGAATAATACAGTGGCGATCGATAATGCAATGTTTTAACACGCAGTTTTTACCAATTTCTACTTCCGGCAACACCACGGAGTGATCGATTTGGGAGCCTTCGCTGATTTTAATGCGGTCAAACAATACGGAATAACTGATTGACGCATCGGTAATCACGCAACCGCCGCCGATAAGGGAATTATCCACCGGCTTAATGTTAGAATTCTTGTAGAAGAATTTGGACGGGTACGCCTGCACCGGATTACCACGAATCGGCCAGGTTTGGTCATAAATATCCAATTGCGGATTTTCGGACACCAAGTCGATGTTGGATTGCCAGAAGCTATCCAGTGTACCCACATCACGCCAATAAATATCACCTTCCGTATTACGTCCCATGCAGGAGCGGCTGAACGGATGGGCGTATAGCGTGCCTTCTTCCAAGCATTTCGGCAATACGTCTTTACCGAAGTCATGGGAGGTGCAAGGGGTGTTCACTTCTCTATTAAGCATTTGATAGAGGTATTCCGCATCAAACACATAGATCCCCATGGATGCCAAGGAAGTATCCGGTCTGCCTGCCATTGCCGGTGGATCTTTCGGTTTTTCCACGAAGGCTTTCACTTTCAGATTTTCGTTCACCGCCATTACTCCGAACTCACTGGCTTCGGAACGTGGCACTTCAATACAACCGACGGTACATTTCGCCCCGCTGGTGACGTGGTCTAACAGCATTTGGCTGTAGTCTTGTTTGTAGATATGGTCGCCGGCTAAGATCAGGATATATTTCGGTTTATAGTGATTACGAATAATCGCCATATTTTGATACACCGCATCCGCCGTACCACGATACCAAGTGGAGTCGTCAATTTGTTGACGCGCAGGCAACATATCAATAAACTCGCCGCGCTCTTGCGGTAAGAACGACCAGCCTTTTTGCAAATGGCGCAACAAAGAATGGGCGGCATATTGGGTAACAACGCCGATACGGTTTAAACCGGAGTTGATACAGTTGGAAAGCGCGAAGTCAATGATACGACGATTCCCCCCGAAATAAAGCGCCGGTTTTGCACGTTTATCTGTCAATTCATGCAAGCGTGAACCGCGACCGCCGGCTAAAATGAGAACAAGCGTATCTTTAACAAGATCGTATTTGCTGGGTAATTGGGAAAGACTACTTTTCATAGCGAACTCCATTCTTTGTTATCATGATTAATATTTTTGCAACACACAAAACGCTAACCCATCAACTACCGCCTCATGTTCATGTAACGTTAACTGTGTTGTCCCGCATACATATTTCCATTGACTTACCGCTTGCATAGGCAATGTAAAATGTTGTTTTTCCGCTTTGGCATTAATTAAGAAAATCCATTGCTTATCTAATACCACTTGTAGCGTTTTATTTTCTCGATTGTGCCAATCATCAAGGCTCATCGGCTCTCCGCGAGCATTAAGCCAAGACACATTGTCTTGTGACCACCAACGGTCACTGAGTAAACTTGCAATTTGTTTGCGTAACGCAATCGTTTGGCTGACTAGGTTAAATAAGTCCTGATTAAACGCACTCCACTTTAACCAGGCGATTTCATTATCCTGACAATACACGTTGTTATTACCGAATTGGCTATTACCGAACTCATCCCCCGCCAACAACATCGGCGTGCCGTTGGAAAGCAATAAGCTCACAAGCAAACTGCCTGCCGTTAAAACACGTTGTTTTTCCACCGCACTTTGCTGCGGATCGGACAAATCCAATTCGCTGCCTTCAATGCCGTGGTTGTAACTGTAATTTTCGTTACGACCGTCACGATTTTCTTCACCATTGGCTTCGTTATGTTTTTGGTTGTAACTGGTTAAATCGCGCAAGGTAAAACCGTCATGGGCGGTAATAAAATTCAATGAGGTGTGCGGCAGACGTTGTTCCCGTTTGAAAATGTCGCCCGAACCCGCCAACCGTTCGGCAAACGCCCCGACTTCACCGCTTTTCCATAACCAGAAACGGTTCATGTCATCACGGAAGCGGTCGTTCCATTCGGCAAAATAATGGGGAAAATTGCCTAATTGATAGCCATAATGCCCGATGTCCCAAGGTTCACTGATGAATTTCACCTGTTGCAAACTCGGTGTTTGCGCAATGTCGTTAAATAACGCTGCGTGGCTATTGAAATCCGGTGTTTCACGCCCTAATGCGGTGGCTAAATCAAAGCGGAAACCGTCCACATGGCATTCTTCCACCCAATAACGCAGGCAATCCACTACCCAGCGGCGGGTGACGTCATTGGACAAATTCAGCATATTGCCGCAACCGGTCCAGTTGAGGTAGTGACCTTGTTGGTCTTGCCAATAATAGGTTTCGTCGTCAATGCCCCGTTGGCTAAAAGTCGGGAATTGTTTTTCCGATTCCGCCGTGTGGTTGAACACCACATCTAAAATCACTTCAATGCCCGCTTTGTGCAAGGCTTTAACCAAGCTTTTAAATTCGTTCAACGGGTTCTCAATATTGGCTTGCGAACAATATTTCGGTTCTACGGCAAACATCGCCAACGGATTGTAACCCCAATAATTTTGTAACCCTTTTTGCTGTAAGTGCGATTCATCTACCGAGTAATTTACCGGTAGCAATTCCACCGCCGTAATACCCAGTTTTTTCAAATACGCAATACTATGAGGATGCGCAAAACCGGCATAAGTGCCGCGTATGGACGAAGGCAATTCCGTTTGAAGTTGGGTAAACCCTTTTACATTCACTTCATAAACAACACTTTCGGTCCAAGGTATATTCGGTGCTTTGTCGTCCTGCCAGTCAAATGCCCGATCAATCACCACTGCTTTCGGCGCATATTGGGCGTTATCCCGTTCGTCATTCAATAAAAACCACGCCTGCGCTTCCAGCGTGCTTAAATCCGGCTTGCCCACCACCGCTTTGGCGTAAGGGTCCAACATCAATTTCTGCGGATTCGGCTGCAAAGTGCGGTCATTTTTTCCGGTGATTCTGAAACCGTATTGCGTGCCGTTCACCACGCCGCTTAACGCCAAATGCCAGACATTATCCGTATTTGTCATGTAAAAACGGGACTCCTGTCCGTCCGTAAACAGACAGAGTTCTACCTGACGCGCCACAGAGGAAAACAGGGCGAAATTGGTAATCTGTTCGCCGTTTTCTTCATACCGGCTATAACTGAACGGATAAGGTTTTCCGTTATTTTTTACCGCAATCATGCTTTACCCTGATATTTCAAATAAATGGTTGCCAATGGCGGAATGGACACGGAAATGGAATTCGCCCGATAGTGGCTGTCAATCTCCTCGCTGTGTACCGCGCCCAAGTTACCCACGTTAGAACCGGCATAATAGGCGGAGTCGGTATTTAAAATTTCACGATATTCGCCGGCGGCATTCACACCGATTCGGTAATTGTGACGCGGTACCGGAGTGAAGTTACTGATCACCAAAATGCGCTCGCCGTCACGGCTGCGACGTTCAAAGGCAAATACGGAATTTTGCGCATCGTCCGCCACTAACCAATCAAACCCTTGCGGATCGGAATCCAACTCAAAGAGCGGTGCGTTTTCGCGGTAAATGTTATTTAAATCTTTCACCAGCTGTTGCACACCGATGTGCCATTGCCCGCCGATACCTTCATCCAGCAGGAACCAATCGAGACTTTCACGGTAATTCCATTCGCGCCCTTGAGCGAACTCGTTCCCCATGAACAACAGTTTTTTGCCCGGATAGCCCCACATATAGCCGTAATAGGCGCGTAAATTGGCAAATTTTTGCCACGCGTCGCCCGGCATTTTGCCGATAAGGGAACATTTGCCATGCACCACTTCGTCATGGGAAAGCGGCAACACAAAGTTTTCGCTGTATTGGTACATCATACCGAAAGTCATTTGGTTGTGGTGATATTGGCGATAAACCGGGTCTTTTTCCATGTAGGACAAGGTGTCGTTCATCCACCCCATGTTCCATTTGAAATTAAAACCCAAGCCGCCTTGTTCGCTCGGATGGGTCACGCCGGTAAATGCCGTGGATTCTTCCGCAATGGCAATGGAACCCGGCACTTCGCTATGAATTTTCCAGTTGGTGTGTTTCAAAAATTCAATAGCTTCCAGATTTTCCCGCCCGCCGTATTGATTCGGAATCCATTGTCCTTCGGCGCGGCTGTAATCACGATAAATCATGGATGCCACCGCATCTACCCGAATGCCGTCGATACCAAAGCGCTCAAGCCAATACAAGGCATTACTGGATAAGAAATTTTTAACTTCGTTTCGCCCGTAGTTATAAATCAGTGTATTCCAGTCTTGATGATACCCTTCGCGCGGGTCGGCATGCTCATATAATGCCGTGCCGTCGAACGCCACCAAACCGTGAGTATCGCTCGGGAAATGCCCCGGTACCCAGTCTAAAATGACGTTAATGCCGGCATCATGCGCCCGTTCAACTAAACGTTTAAAGCCTTCCGGCGTACCGAAACGGCTGGTCGGCGAATAAAGTCCCAGCGGTTGATACCCCCAAGAACCGTCAAACGGAAATTCGGAAATCGGTAAAAATTCAATGTGAGTAAAGCCCATTTCCTGCACATAAGGAATGAGTTCATCGGCGATTTGGTCGTAATCCAACCAAAAATTATTTTCCAGATTGCGACGCCAAGACCCTAAATGCACTTCATAAATGGAAATCGGTTGATCCCATTGATTGGCTTTGCGGCGCGCTTCCGTCATCGGTACGACACTCGGCAACGGGCTGATTTGTGACGCGGTATCAGGACGTAATTGCGAACTGAAAGCGTAAGGGTCGGCTTTTAAACGAAGGTTACCGTGGCAATCGATTAATTCAAATTTATAAAGTTGTCCGAGAGAGACTTTCGGCAGAAACAATTCCCATACGCCGCTTGCCGGATGTAGCCGCATCGGATGGCGACGACCGTCCCAATAGTTAAAATCACCTACCACAGAAACCCGTCTGGCGTTCGGCGCCCAGAGACGGAAGTTGACGCCCGAGACGCCGTCACATTCGATAAAATGCGCACCCAGCACTTCATACGGACGCAAGAACGAACCTTCCGCCAACAGCCACTCATCCAAATCATTTATCATCGGATGATAACGATACGGGTCTTCCACAATTTGCGATTCTTTGCCCCAATACACCTGTAGTTGATAAGCGAAGAAATTGCGTGTTTTCGGCACAACGCCGGCAAAGAAACCTCTGTCATCCAAGCGCTTTAATTCGCAAAGGGTTTCCTGATTTTCTTTTTCAATGACCAAAACACGGCTTGCATCGGGCAATAACACACGAATTTCAATGCCATTTTCGGTTTCGTGCATACCTAATACGGAAAAGGGGTCACCATGAGTGCCGTCAAAAAACTGATTGATAACGGATTGCGCTACTAATTGAGTCATAATAAATCCTCGCTAAGCGTTGCGTGCTTGATTAATTAAAGAGAAAAACGACGCAATGTGTTCATCATTGAAAATACGTTCTAATGATTTACTTAATTTCTTACGCCAATTCGGATATTCCGTAGAGGTTCCCGGCAAATTAAAAGAAATTTCCTGACTTAATAAATTTTCTAATTGAACACCCACCACTTTGCTTTGGCTTTCCGCCAAATAACGGTGAATTTGTCGATTTAAATTATCGTGCATCGCCATACTTAAGGCGTCACCCCAATAATCGTCAGGCAAATAATGATCACGATGAAGGCTGTTTAATAACGCTTGTTTATCAATAACGCGCTGTTCGTATTTTGCTTTCAGCACATCGCCCTGCAAAATACCCAACTGACCGAATAACTCCAAATCACGACAATGCCAGAAACTTTGCAGTGACGGCACATCGTGCGTACCGATGGTGGCAAAGGCATTTTGTGGATAATCTTTGCTGAGTGGATAAGCACCGTGTTTTTGCGCAAAATACAACACAAAATAAGAGAAAATGTGAAACTCGTTTAATTTCCACCGCACTTCATCAGGCACTGTGCCCAAATCCTCGCCGATCAGCAAGCATTCGTTGCGTTGGCTTTCAATGGCTAAAATCGCCATCAGTTCATCAAAAGGATAATGCACATACACACCATCGGCGGCGGTTTTGCCTTCCGGAATCAGCCATAAACGGAACAAGCCCATCACATGATCAATGCGCAGAATACCAAAATGCTGCATATTGGCGCGTAACATATCAATCACCGGCTGGAATCCGCGCGCTTTCAACACACTTGGATTATATGGCGGCAAGTTCCAATTCTGCCCTACCGGACCAAGGGGATCAGGTGGCGCACCGACAGACGCATTAACGCAATACAACTGCGGATCGCTCCACACATCAGCGCTACCACGGGAGCTGTTTACCGCTAAATCGCCATAAATCCCCAGTTGCATACCCACTTGACGGCATAAACCCTGCAATTCATCCAATTGTTGCGATGTCACCCATTGTAACCAAGCGAAAAACTCCACTTGGGCTGCATGCTCTTTCAATAAAGCTTTGCGTTTGCGATCCGACAACATCTGCCATTCTTTTCGCCAACCAAGCCAGCCGATGGTATTTTCCTCCGCTTGTTGCTCTTGATGCTCGATAATATCCAGTACATTGAATAAACCTTGCCATAACAACGCTTCGCCCTGTGCTTTTTTAAAGGCATCAAATGCCTTGCGGCGGGCAATAATTTGCGCCGATTTACTGCGATTAAAGAAAGCAAAGAGTTGCTCAAGTGCGGTCAGTTTTAGCTGCGTTATTTCACCATAAGCCACCGTTTCAAGCTCACGTAGCGAGGCGATTTTTTCCTGCACTTCCGCAGAGTTAAACCAAGTTTGCACAGCACGGGATAATTTAAATTCCGGCAAAGCCGTCACATTTAAATAAATGAAATTCAGCCAACGGCGGGAAGACGAACTGTATGGGCTCGCCCAATCCGGCACAGCGGGATACAACAAATGCAATGGATTAATACCGATAAAATCTGCGCCCTGTTTTGCGCCTTGCTCAATTAAATACGCCAAATCGCCGAAATCACCGATTCCCCAGTTATCTTGGGAACGTAAACCATATAACTGGACGTTAATCCCCCAGACTTTTTTCTGTTGCAAAATCGGTGGCTGATAGGAGGTGCGCGGCGAAACCAAAATGCGCACAACATACTGTTGTTCATCAGCGGTAAGTTTTAATTGGTAGTACCCGAAGGACAGCGGAGATAACGTAAGAATTTGAGAATCAGAAAGGGATTGTTCGACACATTTGTTGCCTTGCTCATCAAGAAGTTGGTAATGCAATGAACAAGCTGAGAGAGATAAGCGGGTTAAATCATAATGGATGGTGTCATTTTCAAACACCGTAATCACATCATCAAACTCCCCTTTGGCACCCCGTGATTTAGCGGGGGGTTGTAGCAACTCGGTGAAATACGATAACGTTTGCGTACCGACGTAAATTAAATGCCCGTCAATATCATAATGGGCTAAAGCGATCCCTAATTTTTCGGCGGATTGCTTGATAGAGTCTGAAATTTGCATATAAAACCTACAACAACATACGACAATAAAATTAACGATTTTTAAGTATTGTAATGTAGATTAGCACAAAAACAACGCTTTTAGTGCAAATTAGTGATCTTCATCAAGGTCGAGAATAAAATCGAACCAATCAATGACATCCCGTTCATGAATGCCATATTTAATCAAAATATCGGCTTTTTTCACACTATTGGGATCGCCGCTGATTAACGGATGCCACGATGGCAACGGCTTACCCTCGTGTAATAAACGATAAGCACAGGTGGCAGGCAACCAATCAAAATCGGACAGATTTTCTTTGGTCAGCTTAGTGCAATCTTCTTCCAATTCAAAACGCTGCAAATAATTACCGCACTTTCCCGTCTCCAAATCTAACAAATTGCAGGCGATGCGCGTGTAATACAGGCGTTCATATTTACCGTAGCCGTCAATATATTTGCGATAACAACACTTACCGCAGCCGTCGCATAACGCCTCCCATTCGGCGTCGTTCATGTCGAGCAAGGTTTTATGTTGCCAGAAATTAGATTCTAGTTGCATAGCTAAAAATGAAATAAAAAATGCAGTCGAAATTCATCACGAAAAACGACCGCACTTTATGAGACGTCGGCTTAGAAGCCTTCTTTTAAACTCACGGTGAGGTTAAACACCAAATGTTCCGGACGGCTGTCTTTGCTGTCGGCGCAGAAGTAGCCTTCGCGTTCGAATTGGTAGCCTTTTTCCGCTTCTGCGTTAGCAAGGCTTTGTTCTACGAAACCGTGTTTTACCACTAATGACGTCGGGTTTAATACGCTTTCAATTTCTTCTTCCGCGCCCGGATTCGGCACTGTGAATAAACGATCGTATAAACGGAATTCCGCCGGGTGATTATGCGCGGCGGAAACCCAGTGAATCACGCCTTTTACTTTGCGTCCGTCCGCCGGATTTTTACCCAAGGTGTCCGGATCGTAAGTGCAGAAAATGGTGGTGATTTCACCGTTGGCATCTTTTTCTACGCGTTCCGCTTTAATCACATAAGCGTTACGCAAACGCACTTCTTTGCCTAACACCAAGCGTTTATATTGTTTATTCGCTTCCTCGCGGAAATCCGCACGATCAATGTAAATTTCTTTGTTGAACGGCAATTGGCGCTCCCCAAGTTCCGGACGGTTCGGGTGATTCGGCGCGGTTAACATTTCTTCTCCGTTAACGTTTTCAATCACCACTTTTACCGGGTCAATCACCGCCATGGCGCGCGGTGCGTTTTGGTTGAGATCATCACGAATGCAGGATTCCAAGGCGCTGTATTCCACCACGTTATCTTGTTTGGTCACGCCGATACGACGACAGAATTCACGAATGGATGCGGGTGTGTAACCGCGACGACGCAAGCCTGAAATGGTCGGCATACGCGGATCGTTCCAGCCGTCCACAATGCCTTCATTCACTAATTTCAATAACTTACGTTTAGAGGTTAAGGTGCCTTCTAAATTTAAACGGGAAAATTCATATTGATGCGGTAACGGGCGTTCAATACTGATGTTTTCCAACACCCAATCATACAAACGGCGGTTATCTTGGAATTCCAAGGTGCACAAGGAATGCGTAATGCGTTCAAGGGCGTCGGAAATACAGTGGGTGAAATCGTACATCGGATAAATGCACCATTTGTCGCCCGTTTGGTGATGGCTGGCAAATTTAATGCGGTAAAGCACCGGGTCACGCATTACCATGAACGGTGACGCCATGTCGATTTTGGCACGCAGGCTGGCTTTGCCCTCGGCAAATTCGCCGTTTTTCATTTTTTCAAATAACGCCAAGTTTTCTTCCACGCTGCGGTCGCGATACGGGCTATTTTTACCCGGTTCGGTCAATGTGCCGCGATATTCGCGCATTTCCTCAGGGGAAAGTTCATCCACGTATGCCAAGCCTTTTTGGATAAGCTCGATGGCGTAACCATAAAGGGCGTCAAAATAATCGGAGGCATAATGAATTTCACCCGCCCAGTGGAACCCCAACCATTCCACATCGGCTTTGATGGAATCCACATATTCCACGTCTTCTTTCACCGGGTTGGTGTCGTCAAAACGCAGGTTACATAAGCCTTGATAATCTTTCGCTACACCAAAATTCAAGCAAATGGATTTGGCATGACCGATATGCAAATAGCCGTTTGGTTCCGGCGGAAAACGGGTGTGAACGGAGGTGTGTTTCCCGGCGGCAAGATCGTCATCGATAATTTGGGTAATAAAATTGTGCGGACGGGCATTTTCCGTCGTGTCTAATTGTGTTTCTGTAGTCATAGTGTTCTCATTAAAACGCATAAAAAAATAACCGCACTATTCTACACATTTTGTAATAAAAAGCGAATTATCTACCTCAAGGAACCCACGCCTTAACCGATGCTCAACGCAATAAACAATTTCCGATAAATCCTGTCTAATTGCTAAGATTTTTCGTGCAAAAAAGTGAATTTATGATTACAATGCGCCACTAAATGAACGTTCATTCATTGCCAAATTTTAATGATTTCTTAAGTTTTGTTGTCTATTGTGGCGACGCATTTGTTAACTTATGAGAGAAAAATGATGACTAAAAAGCCTCTTATTATTACTGCCATTGCTGCCGCTGTGATTGTCGGCGGCTATTTCTTTATGCGTGATTCAGGCGCACAAACAACTTACCTGACAGAAGAAGTCAAACGTGGAAACATTGAAAAAAACGTCGTCGCAACCGGCTCCATTGAAAGCGTGAACACCGTTGATGTGGGGGCGCAAGTATCGGGGAAAGTGACCAAACTTTACGTTAAGCTGGGGCAACAAGTGAAAAAAGGCGATTTAATCGCCGACATCGATTCCACCACCCAAATCAATACCTTAGATACCCGCAAAGCAGCTTTAGCGAGCTACCAAGCACAATTGGTTGCACGCAAAACAGCTTATGACGTGGCACTTTCCAACTACAATCGCTTATCTAAATTATATGCGCAAAAAGCCACATCGCTGGATACGCTAAATACCGCAAAATCTACCTTAGATAACGCCAAAGCGGAAATGAACGTAGTGCAGGAAAATATTAAACAGGCAGAAATTGAAGTGAACACCGCCGAAACCAATGTTGGCTATACCAAGATCACGTCTCCTATTGACGGCACGGTGATTTCCACGCCGGTCTCCGAAGGGCAAACGGTGAACTCCAATCAAACCACGCCGACCATTATTAAAGTGGCGGATTTAAGCAAAATGCGTATTAAACCGGAAATTTCCGAAGGCGATATTACCAAAGTGAAAGCGGGGCAAGATGTCACCTTTACGATCCTATCCGACAACAAAACCGTTTATCACGCCAAAATTGAATCGGTGGATCCGGCAACCACGACAATCAGTGATAATTCCAGTTCCAGCAGTTCAAGCTCAAGCTCCGGTTCATCCTCCAGTTCAAGCAGCAGCGCCGTCTATTATTACGCCAATATTATCGTCGAAAATCCGGAACATATTTTGCGTATCGGCATGACCACGGAAAACAACATTAAAATCGCTAACGTGCAAAATGTCTTATTCATTCCGAATATGGCGGTGCAAAAACGCCAAGGAAAATATGTCGTCAACGTGCTAAACGGCAATACCACACAGGAGCGGGAAATTGAAATCGGCGTGCAAAACGATTTTCAAACGGAAGTGAAATCCGGTTTAACGGAAGGCGAAAAAGTGGTGGTTTCGCAAGTTGCCGCCGGTGAGACATTAGGCCCTGATGCGCCGATGATGTTCTAAAGTGCGGTGGGTTTTGACAATGAATATTATTGAAATCAAACAGCTCAACCGCTATTTCGGCGAAGGCGACAACCGTGTTCATATTTTAAAAAACATTTCCCTTTCCATCGAAAAAGGGGATTTTGTCGCCATCATGGGGCAATCCGGTTCGGGAAAATCCACCCTGATGAACATTATCGGATGCTTAGATACGGCAACCGACGGGTCATACAAAATCGACGGAAAAGAAACCGTCGAATTAACCGCCGATCAACTTTCCGATTTACGCAGTCAAAAATTCGGTTTTATTTTTCAACGTTACAATTTGTTGAGCAGCCTCACTGCCGCAGAAAATGTCGCGTTACCGGCAATTTATGCAGGCATGCCGCATAATCAACGCCTAGAACGCGCCAAGCAATTACTGGAAAAACTGGGCTTAGGTGATAAATGGCAGAATAAACCCAATCAACTGTCCGGCGGGCAACAACAACGGGTGAGTATCGCCCGTGCGTTAATGAACGGCGGTGAAATCATTCTCGCGGACGAACCGACGGGCGCCTTGGATTCTCACAGTGGCGAAAATGTGATGGAAATCCTCCGTCAGCTACACGAGGAAGGACACACCATTATTATGGTGACCCACGATAAACATATCGCCGAGAGTGCCAATCGGATTATTGAAATCAAAGACGGCGAAATCATCAGCGACGCACGAAAACATCAGGTGAAAAGTGCGGTCAGAAATTCAAACGTTTTTAAAGGGCGTTTCGGTTTCAGTAAAGATCAACTGATGGAAGCCTTTCGTATGTCTGTCAGTGCCATTGTGGCGCATAAAATGCGTTCTCTACTGACCATGTTAGGGATTATCATCGGGATTACGTCGGTGGTTTCCGTGGTGGCGTTGGGGAACGGTTCGCAACAAAAGATTTTGGAAAATATTCGCGGCATCGGCACCAATACCATGACGATTTTCAACGGTAACGGTTTCGGCGATCGCCGTTCGCGACATATTCAGAACCTGAAAATCAGCGACGCCAACACGCTGGCGAAACAAAGCTATATTCAAAGCGTAACGCCGAACACCTCCTCCAGTGGTGTTTTGGTCGTAGGCAATAAATCCTTTACCTCCGCCAATTTATACGGAGTCGGCGAGCAATATTTCGATGTGGAAGGTTTGAAATTAAAACAAGGTCGTTTATTAACGGAAGATGACATTACGCAAAGCGATCAAGTGGTCGTGCTGGACGAAAGCGCCAAAAAAGCCATTTTTGTGGATGAAAATCCCCTTGGCAAAATTGTGATTTTCAACAAACGACCGTTGCGGGTGGTGGGCGTGGTATCCGATCGCCAAATGGGCGGATTTTCCAGCAATTCTTTGAATCTGTATGCCCCTTATAACACCGTGCTGAACAAAATCACCGGCGGCAGCCGAATCAGCTCCATTACGGTGAAAATCCGCGATGAGGTGAATTCCACCGTGGCGGAAAAAAGTTTAACGGAATTGCTGAAATCCCTGCATGGCAAAAAAGACTTTTTCGTGATGAACAGCGATACCATCAAACAAACCATTGAAAGCACCACCGGCACGATGAAATTACTCATCTCCTCTATCGCCTTTATTTCCCTCATCGTAGGCGGTATTGGGGTAATGAACATCATGTTGGTGTCGGTGACGGAACGCACCAAAGAAATCGGCGTCCGCATGGCAATCGGCGCCCGTCAGATTAATATCTTGCAGCAATTTTTAATTGAAGCGGTGTTAATTTGTTTAATCGGCGGCGTCACCGGCATTTTGCTGTCCGCTCTCATCGGTATGCTATTTAATAGCTTTATGACGGATTTCAGTATGGATTTCTCTACGGCTTCCATCATTACCGCCGTACTCTTCTCTACCCTCATCGGCGTGCTGTTCGGCTATATGCCGGCGAAGAAAGCGGCAAAATTAAACCCGATTACGGCGTTGGCGCGAGAATAGATTTTGTAAAACACAAAAGAGCGGTTAGAATTCTCTGCAATTTTTGACCGCACTTTTATAAAAAGAAAGGAAAAACCCCATGTTCACAATGAAAAAATTAACCCTAGCCGTCGTGATGGCAACCACCCTTGCCGGCTGTGCCAATATTGGTGATTCTTATCAGGCAAGCCTTGATAATTACAAGCAATATGAAGAAATCACCAAACAATACAACATTAAAGACAACTGGTGGGCGCTGTATAACGATGCTCAGTTAAATCGTGTGGTCGAACAAGCCTTATTAAATAACAAAGATTTGGCAAAAGCCGCCGTTTCCGTTAATCGCGCCCTTTACAGCGCAAACCTCGCCGGTGCGAGCTTAATTCCTGCCTTTAGCGGCGCCACCCAATCAGCGGCGCAAAAGAACATCAAAACCGGTGGCAACTCCACCATCACCCACACAGGCTCACTGAACGTGGCTTATACCTTGGATTTATGGCGTCGTTTAGCGGATACCGCAGATGCGGCGGAATGGACGCATAAAGCCACCATTGAAGACATGGAATCCACCCGTCTTTCCTTAATTAATTCCGTGGTCACCACCTACTACCAAATTGCCTATTTAAATGACGCGATCAGCACCACCGAAGAAAGCATTAAATATTACACCGACATCAGCAACATCATGCGTAACCGCTTAGCCCAAGGCGTAGCGGACAGCGCCAGCGTAGATCAAGCTCAACAGGCGGTGTTAACGGCGCGTAATAATTTGATTACTTATCAAACCAACCGTAAAACCGCAGAACAGGCATTGCGCAATTTACTTAACTTAAAACCGGATGAAGCCTTAAATATCACCTTCCCGCATATTCTGAACGTGAAAACCGTGGGCGTGAATTTAAATGTGCCGGTTTCCGTAATCGCCAACCGTCCTGACGTCAAAGGCTACCAAGCCCGTTTAAGCAGCGCCTTTAAAAACGCCAAAGCCACCGAAAAAAGCTGGTTCCCTGAAATCACCTTGGGAGGCAGTTTAAGCTCCACCGGGAATAAAGTGGATAATGCACTCAACACCCCTATCGGCGCAGGCACATTAGGCATTAGCCTGCCGTTCTTAAACTGGAACACCGTAAGATGGAATGTGAAAATTTCCGAAGCGGATTATGAAACGGCTCGTTTGAATTATGAAAAGAGCATCACTACCGCACTAAACGACGTGGATACCAACTACTACTCGTTCACCCAAGCGCAAAGCCACTTTGCCAACGTGCAACAAACCCACACTTATAACCAACGTATTACCCAATATTACCGTAACCGTTATAACGCAGGCGTGTCAGAATTACGCGAATGGTTAACCGCGGCAAACACGGAAAAAGCCTCCCAGCTTTCCATTTTGCAAGCCAAATATAACGTTATTCAGGCAGAGAATGCCGTTTACAGTTCCATGGCAGGTTACTACTCCCGCTAAAAAATAACGACAAAAACAACCGCACTTTGTGTGCCTGGCATAAAAAAACGGCGCTTTCAATAAGCGCCGTTTTTGTTTTTGAGGGAAAAGTGCGGTCAAAAAATTTTTCAGATTTTAAATGTTTTTCATTGTCGCCATATATCCCCTCACCTGTTTACGATAACTCATCGGTGATAGTCCCGTGTGTTTTTGAAAATTGTCGTAAAAGCGACTCAGGGAATTAAACCCGGCGGTGAGGGAAATATCCAGCATGGTTTTATCCGTGTCACTTAGTAATGCTTTGGCGTGGTTAATGCGCATGGTGGTGATGTATTGCTTGATGGTGAGCTTCATTATGCTTTGGAAAATCCCCATGGCGTAATTGCCGTTTAACCCCACTGCGCCCGCCACTTGCGCCACCGTAATGGCTTCATTGAAATGCTCGGCGATATAATTCAACATGAGCGTGACATAATGCTGCGTATGTCGTGAAGATTTCAATGATTTACTTTTATCATGTTGATATTTCAGCAATAAATCCCATCCATCTAATTCAATGCGTTTAATGAGCAAATGAATTTCATCGTACACCAACCTATTACGATGAATATCGTTTTTTGCCAATTCCTGCTGCCACCGCTGAATTTCAAAGGTGCTTGCAAGGTTGTCGCTTTTGGATTGAATAACAATACCGTGGGTAATGTGGTTGACGAGATTTTGCGGCAGTTGCCAGGAAAGAAATTGATGCACCGGAATATCAATCACCGCCATGGCATTGCATTGATGGCGATTGGTTAAGCTGTGCGGCACGGAGGCCCAGAAAATGGCAATGTGATTGGCTTTGATGGTAATCGGCATGCCGTTATAAACATATTCCACGTCATCATCAAAGGGAATGTTCAGTTCAATGTGCCCGTGCCAATGCAACGCAGGCATATTACACGGCGGTTGCCATAGCGTGACACGCATTGCCTGTTGTTCCAGCGGTAAGGAAAGCGGGCTGGTGGTTTTGCTACCAAGGCTATTTTCAGAATCAAAGTAGGTTGTCGGTTTCATGTTTATCGGTCTTTATTTTGGATTAAACACAATAAATTCAGAAAAATCCCATTTTCTCAAAATTAATTCCCAAAAACTCATATTCTTAACGTTAGATCGCGTAATCTGAACTTTCAGGAATTTTACAGGATAAAACGATATATGCAATCGTTTGCTATTTTGTCACTATGCCTTATCCAATAACAAAAACAGGGGTATAACTATGAGTTTATCAATGAAAACCAAGATAAGCTTTGGCTTGGGTGCTTATGGAAAAGACTTCGCCATTGGTATCGTGTATATGTACTTAATGTATTACTACACGGATGTATTAGGTGTTTCCGGTGCGGTTGTGGGGACAATCTTTATGATTGCGCGGGTGTGGGATGCGATAAACGACCCAATAATGGGCTGGATAGTCAACAACACCCGCTCCCGCTGGGGCAAATTCAAGCCCTGGATTCTCATCGGCACCGTTCTTAACTCCATTTCACTCTTTTCCTTATTCTGTGCGGATTATTTCTCGGGTACGACATTAATCGTTTATATCGCCGTCACATACATTCTTTGGGGAATGACCTACACCATCATGGATATTCCTTTTTGGTCGCTCACGCCGACCTTAACGCTGGATCAACGGGAACGGGAAGAGCTTGTGCCGTATCCGCGCTTTTTCGCCAGTCTTGCCGGCTTTGTGACCGCCGGTGTCTGCATGCCGTTTGTGGATTATGTAGGTGGCGACGACAAAGGCTTCGGATTCCGTATGTTCACCTTAGTCATCATCGCCTTTTTCATGGCTTCAACGATCATCACGCTGATTAACGTGAAGGAAAAATATTCTTCCGACAGTCTGGAAAGCGGCGAGCCGCAAAAGAAAGTGCCGCTCAAAACTTTAGTGTCCATGATACCGCGTAACGATCAGCTTTCAAGCTTATTGATTATGGCATTATGCTACAACATTGCCGGTAACATTATTTCCGGTTTCGCAATTTATTACTTCACTTATGTAGTGGGCGACAAAGATATGTTCCCTTACTACATGTCTTATGCCGGTATTGCGAACTTGGCAGTGATTGTATTGTTCGCACGTTTAGCTAAATTCTTCTCACGCCGTACCTTGTGGATCACCATTTCTGTGGCATCCATTATCAGCTGTGCCATTTTGGCTTATACCGGTTTAGCGGATCACCACAGCATTTTCTTGATTATCCTTGCGGGTATCTTTATGCAAATCGGTAGTGCATTGTTCTGGACATTGCAAGTGATCATGGTGGCGGATACCGTAGACTACGGCGAATACAAACTTGGCATTCGTTCTGAAAGTATCGCGTATTCTGTGCAAACCATGGTGGTGAAAGCAGGTTCTGCGGTATCAGCCTTGTTAATTGGTGTGTTATTGACTGCCATCGACTATGTGCCGAACGAAGCACAAAGTGAAAACACCTTATTCTGGATGAAGATGATTATGATCGGCTTACCGATTTTCTTCTACGCCATCAAATTATTCGTGTACTTCCGTTATTACAAACTCCACGGTGACTTGCTCGCAAAAGTAAACATCACCTTGTTAGACAAATATCGCAAAGTTGATTCAAAAATCTAAGAGGGCACATTTATGACTTCACAATTAATTCGCTTACAAAGCAAAGACACGGATTTAATATTACGCACCGAACCTGCCGAAATCCTTTACTGGGGAAAACGCTTAAATCTCGACGACATTTCCGAAGTCGACGTCCTCACGCTTGAACGCGGTGTGGCAAACGGCAGCTTGGATGTGGATACGCCAATAACCCTTGCGGCGGAAAACGGACGCGGATTTTTCGGTTCGGCGGGCGTAGAAGGTCATCGCGACGGATACGACTGGGCGCCGGTGTTCGTAACTAAAAACGTCATCAAAAACGACCGCACTTTGGTCATTGAAAGTGAAGATCCTATCGCGCAACTTGCCTTTAAAACGGAAATCGAAACGGACGAAAACGGCGTGTTTAAATTCCGCAATACCTTGACCAATCTTGGCGAAAACAAATTTACCGTTAATCGCTTGGCTGTCACGCTACCTGTGCCGGAATATGCCGATGAAGTCTTGAGCTTTTACGGACGTTGGTGCCGCGAGTTGCACGAAAATCGCGTATCGCTCAAACATGGCGCATTCACGCAAGAAAACCGCCACGGTCGTACTTCCCACGAATATGCACCTTATTTGGTGCTGGGTACGCCACACTTTAGCCAGCAACAAGGTAAAGTATGGGGTTTCCACCTTGCGTGGTCGGGCAACCATCGTGTTCGTGCGGATGTCTTAATTGATGGTCGTCGTTTCGCGCAGTTGGAAAATCTCTATTTCCCGGGGGAAATTCAACTTAAACAAGGCGAAAGCCACAGCACGCCTTGGGTGTATGCGGTACATTCTGAAAGTGGCTTGAACGGTATGTCCTTACAATTCCACAACCACGTGCGTGAACACATTCTGCATTTCGCCAATAAAGAACGCCCGGTGCATTTGAATATTTGGGAAGGCGTGATGTTCGATCATCAACCGGCGCACATTATCGCCATGGCAGAAAAAGCGGCGGAAATGGGCGTAGAGCGTTTCATCATTGATGATGGCTGGTTTATCGGGCGTAACGATGATTTCGGTGGTTTAGGCGATTGGTATTTAGATGAAGAAAAATACCCGAATGGCTTGAACGAAGTGATTGATGCGGTGAAAAAACTCGGTATGCAATTTGGTATTTGGGTGGAGCTGGAAATGATCAACAAGCCGACCAAACTGTATCAGGCGCATCCCGACTGGCTTTTGGAACTCAAAGGCTACGATCAACCGGAAGAACGCCATCAATACGTGTTGGATTTAACCAATCCGGAAGTCTTTAATTATTTGCTTGAGCGTATGAATTGGTTGCTGGGCAATCATGATATTGATTACATCAAATGGGATCATAACCGCCGTCTGGTACAGCCGGGCAGTAACGGTCGCGCGGCGGTGGTTGAACAAACCAAAGCCATGTATCGCTTATTTGATGAATTGCAAAAACGTTATCCGCACGTAGAAATCGAAAGCTGCTCATCAGGCGGTGCGCGTGTGGATTACGAAATCCTCAAACGCTCACAACGTTTCTGGTCATCCGATAATATTGATGCTTACACCCGCCAACAAATTCACCGTGGTATGAGCTATTTCTATCCACCGGAAGTAATGGGCGCGCACATTGGCGGTTCACCTTGCCAAACCACTTATCGTCGTTTTTCCATTGATTACCGTGGCTTAACCGCCTTGTTCGGACACATGGGCGTGGAGCTTGATCCGGTGAAAGAAAGCGCAGAAGAACGTGCAGGTTTCGCAAAATACATTGCGTTGCACAAACAACTTCGTCCATTGTTGCACAGCGGTGATGTGTTCCGACTGGATCACCATGACGAACGCACGCTGATTCACGGTGTGGTGGCGAAAGATAAATCGGAAGGCGTGGTGCTCATCAGCCAACTGGATATGCCTGATTACAAACAAATGGGTAAACTGCGCGTGCCGTATTTTGACCCACAAGCCGTTTATCAGGTGAAGGTGTTGTCGATCCCGGATTACATTCGTGAAGGCAAAGCGGGGCATTTAATGAAAGTTTTCCCGCAATGGTTGCTTGATTGTCTTGCAGAAAAAGAGGTCACAATCCGCGGCGAATGGCTGGCAAATGCGGGGCTCACCATTCCGGTACTGGATCCGCAAAGCGCACTGTTATTGGCATTTAAAAAACGCTGATTTATTCGTTATGCAATAAAAAGTGCGGTCGTTTTCTAACGTGTTTTTTGTGTAAAACACCGCGAAAATCGACCGCACTTTTCTTTCCTTAACCCGCTATTTGGTAATGCTATCTGTCCATTGGAACAATTCGTCCAAATCATAATCGCCCGAATGTGGTACGCCCCACGGGGTTTCATAGTCCACCTGTTTGCCCGCCATCCGCAATTTTATCGCCAGCATCGCACCGATGGCATGAGACGTATCGCGATCGGAGGTGCCGACGCGAATGCGCCAATGTTGCGTTTTCCCCTGTTCCACATAATTCATGGCGTTCATTAAACGCACACTGTTTTTATCCGCCATTTGCCCTTTCTCCGTGCTGTGCGTCCAAGAATAATGGGTGAAGTGGCGATTATTCACGCTTTCCGTGCCGAATAAATTATTTTCACCGGAACTCAAATTCAGCGCATCAAACGCCGGCGGCGATTTCATGCGTTTTTCCGAATGAATATAGCCATCCCAGTCAATGTCACTGACGCCCTCTTTGCTCAGTGTCACCCAAGATTTACCCTCAAAGGACGTGCCGTTTTTACGGGCTTTGTCCGCCGCCCGCACAATGACCGCTTTCACATAATCTTTAAAGGAACCGTTGCCTTGCGCATCTAACGTTAAGGCATTGCCTTTTTCATCTTCCAACTTCAGGCTGTTCAAATAAGACGGGAACTCGGCTTTTAGCTGATCGGACACACGAATTTCCGCCGGTGTCAACGTGCCCTCAATGGTGGCTTTCGCCGCCGCTTGGGAGCGATCGTTAAAACTTTGCGCATTCAAACGGCTCATGTCCATACGACGATAATCGTTCAAGCCGTTAAATTCCCATTCATAGGCGCTGTCCGCGTGCTCCAGATTGGTAATCGGGCAATAAGCGGACACCGCAAAAATGGCGTCACTCGCCTCCGCCGCGCCCGCCTGTTTTAAATAACGCGCATAATCCGCGTTGTCGCCGCTCGCCCCTAACAAGGCGGATAACGCCCCGCCTGCGCTGGTGCCGTTAGAAATAATTTTATTGGCATCGCCCGGCATTGCCGCATCGTTAAAATGCAAATAACGCACCGCCGATTTCAAATCGATAATCGCCGCCGGCGCTTTGCCGGTATATTTGCCGTCCTTCTCCAATGTCCGCCCGCGCGCGCCCACACTTGCCACCACATAGCCTTTAGAAAGTGCGGTCAAAATCGCGTTCGGTTTATCGCTGTTGCCAAACCCTTTCGTATCATAGGTCGCTGCTTTCGCCGGCATATAACCGCCCACCGCATTCGGCAGGAAAATCGGCGCGCTTTTCGCATTAAACCCGTTAATGTTGCCGCCGTTAAAATAGGCTTCCGGCACATAAACGTTCAGCGTCTGATAATCCGGCTCAATCGGGTTTTGCACATACACGATCTTCTCAAAGGCACGGAATTTCACCGACTCCCCGTTCACCTGCACTTCCAAAGTGCGGTAGTTTTTCGGCGTAAATTTTAAATCATAGCCATTATCCGTTTTATTGAAATACGGCACCTCCGCCAACGGATCTTGCCCCTGCGGCGGATTCCCCACCGCCCCCCCGGAAAGCACCAACCCCACCAACGAAGCCAGCCATGTTTTTGTTTGCATAAAACTCTCCTGTTTAAAAGATATACTGTTGATTAGAGGGGGATATTGGAAAGGAGTTCGGCGGAGGGAAATAAAAAAGTGCGGTGAAAATCCACCGCACTTTTTTATTCTATTGACCTCCTACGCTTTCTTCAAAAACTCCGACTTCAACATGATTTTGCCGCAATCGACGTTGTGGTCGCCGCGGGCAAGGCGGATGTTTTTGAATTTTGTGCCTTTCTTTAAGACTTCGGAGGAACCTTTGAGTTTGAGGTCTTTGATGAGCAGGACGTCGTCGCCGTCGGCAAGCAGGTTGCCGTTGCTGTCTTTGACGATGAGTTGATCGTCGTCGTGCTCCTCGGTTTCGTTGCCGGTCCATTCGTGTCCGCAGTCGGGGCAGACGAATTGAATTGAGTCGTGATAGGTATTTTCGCCTTTACAGGCGGGGCAAATTGGGTAGTCCATGTGTTTCCTCGCGTTAAATGAAATGTGAAAAACGCGTTATTGTAACGAAAAGCCACGCGTTTCGGGGAATTAATTTCTCAGATTTTAGCGGCGCATTTTTGCCAGTAAGCTGACGGAGACGATGATCACCAGCGAGCCGATCCAGAAATTGAGGGTCGGCACATTGTGCCAGAACAGCCAGTCGCAGATGCTGGAAAAAATCACGCCGGTGAAAGCAAACGGCGTGATGACGTTCGCCGGGGCGTATTTGAAGGCGCGGGTCAGCAATAATTGGAATACCAAGCCAAAACCGCCGACCAATAACAATAGAAGAAAACCGTGAGCAGTAGGGAGCGTCCATTGTGCGGCGAAAAACAACGGCAGCAACAACGAGCCTAATAAATGGAAATAGAACACGATGTTCTTCGGTGAATTGTGTTTGTTTAACTCCTGCAAACTGATGAACGCCATGGCGGCGAGGAATGCCGCGCCTAGCGCATAGCCGATGTGTAACAGTTCAAAATGCTTGGAGGAATCCGTCAGCATAATGATGGAAACGCCCGCGAAACCAAGAAAACTGCACGCCAGCACTTTTAACGGGGTTCTGGTGCGTAACACAAACAGCAATAATGGCACGAATAACGCTGAAGTGTTCATTAATAATACAGCGATGGAAATAGGCAAATATTTGATGGCGTAGAAAGTCAGCAACATACTGGCAATGCCCGCCAAATTACGTATGACAAGAAACGGCCATTGGCTGAGTTCAACCTTAAAATCGCCGTCGCGGATCATAAACGGCAGCAAAAAAATGAAGCCAATAAGAAAACGGGAAAACAGGATTTCACTGGATGGCAACTCATCGGAAGCATATTTGACGAATACGCCCATCAGGGCAATGCTGATGTAAGCAAAGATCATGCAAATAATGGCTTTTTGATATGAAGTTGTCTTGATTTTAGTCTGCATAAACGGCTTCCTTGGGGTTTATCGCTGAAAAGTGCGGTTGTTTTTCTAAGTGTTTTTTTCAGCGTTGGCGTATGTTTCAATGTCTTCCCAAAAACGCTGAAAAAAATCACCGCACTTTTGTTCGTCTTGTATCGGTTCTCCTCTAATTTGAACCGTCTGTCCGAAATAGTCAAAGGATAATCGGTAGGCGTGTAGATAGGTGCGATCGGCATGATCTCCACCATACAATTCATCGCCTAAAATTGGGCTGCCTAAACTTTTCATGGCGACGCGCAACTGATGGGTTTTGCCGGTTTTCGGGTGCAGAATAAATAAACGCAAATTCGGCGCAAGGCTGTGTGAAATGAAATCCGTCACGGCGGGATTTTCTTTGCTTTGCGTGAGCTTCCAAGCGCCACGGCGTGCTTTCTGCATATCGCCGCTAATCCTGCCCTGTTTTTTCTTTGGCTTATGGATTGCCAGTGCGATATAAGTTTTCTGAATTTGATGTTGGGCAAACTTTTGAGACAACGTCACAGCGGCTTGTTCATTTAAGGCTAACATCAATAATCCTGAAGTCACTTTATCCAACCGATGAACCAACCAGACTTTCGGCACGCCAAGTTGTTGTGCTACCCATTGGGTTAATCCCACATCGGCATCATCTTTGTGTACGCTTATACCGTGCGGTTTGTTGATCACGATGAAATCAGGATGCTGAAATATAATTTGAAATGCCATGGAGAAAATAAATGGGAAGCAGAATGCGCCGGATTATAGCACAGAAGCCGATGTTGTTCGGTGTGAATTAGGCGGCGCCCCGGAAAAGTGCTATACTGCCACGCAACAATTATTCTAAGGTGTTTATTGTGTACGAAGGTTTGCTCATTATTTTAGTGCCGATGTTTCTCGGCTATGCGGTGAAAACGAATAATCAGGTGATTTTGCGCATTTTGGGTCGTTTGACGATGATTTTGCTTTACATGATTTTGTTCACCATGGGCTTTTCTCTCGGACAGCTTGATGATTTGGCACAACAACTTCCGCAAATCGGCGTTTATGCGCTGACGTTTATTCTGTTTATTCAAGGTCTTAATTTCATCGGCCTATTTATTTACGACAAACTTCATCCGCAACCGTTAAAACATAGCGCAGAAAAAATGCCTTCCCGTTGGTATATTATGTTGGATTCCCTGAAATTATGTGCTGTGGTGGCGATAGGTTTTGCGGCGGGTTGGCTTGCCAAAGGGCATTTTGCTTTGTCCCACGACACCACCACTTATGTGCTCGTCGTGATGATTTTCTGCGTGGGCGTGCAACTGCGTAATAACGGCATTTCCATGCGTGCGGTGTTTTTCAATAAGCGGGGCTTGGCGATGGGCGTGATATTTATGCTGACTTCGCTACTCGGCGGAATTATCGGCGCGTTAGTGCTGTCTGAGCCTCTAGTGCAAGGTTTGGCGGTTTCTTCCGGCTTCGGCTGGTATTCGCTTTCCAGCGTCACACTAAGCAACGCTTGGGGACCGATTTGGGGCAGTATTGCCTTTTTTAACGATTTATCCCGCGAACTCATTAGTTTATTTATTATCCCATTATTTATGCAAAACTATCGCTCTACGGCAGTAGGTTTTGCCGGCGCAACGGCACTTGATGTGACCTTGCCGATCATTCAAAAAGCGGGCGGTGTAGAGGTGTTGCCGCTGGCCTTTAGTTTTGGTTTTATCACCAACATTACACCTCCGATTTTATTGATGTTTTTTACCTCGGCTCCGTTATAACCTTAGTTTTTATGAATATCGAACAAATTACCGCTTACATTATCCCGGTGTTTATCTGGATTCTCACCATTGCCATTACCATTCGTTTGGTGATTAAAAAACAATCCGTGCCTGCTATGCTGTCTTGGTTGATCGTGATTTATGTATTTCCTCTCGTCGGCATCGTAGCCTATTTAATTTTTGGTGAAATCAATCTCGGGAAACGCCGTGCTGCCCTATTCAATCAGCTAAAACCGAAATTTATGGCATGGTTCGACAAGCTGTCGCAATGCGATAATTTGGTGAATACGCAAACTAACCTGCTCTATCGCCCGATTTTTGATTTAGCCAAACAACGTCTCGGCATTCCTTGCATTTTAGGCAATGAGTTGCATATTCTGGACACGCCGGAAAACATCATGCGTAGCATTATCAACGACATCAAAAGCGCAGAAAAATCCATCAATATGGTGTTTTATATTTGGTCGAACAAAGGTTTAGTGGCGGAAGTCACGGAAGCGCTTATCGCCGCCCGCAAACGGGGGGTAGCGGTACGTATTCTGCTGGATTCCGTAGGCAGTCGCCCGTTTTTAAAAAGCACTGATTGCCGAGCCATTCAGGCACAAGGCATTGAAATCGTCGAAACCTTGCACGTGAATTTATTCCGTATGTTCTTTAGCCGTATCGACCTGCGCCAACACCGCAAAATTATTGTGATCGATAATCAGATTGCCTACACCGGCAGCATGAATATGGTGGATCCGAAATTCTTCAAAAAAGACAGCAATGTGGGGGAATGGATTGACATCATGGTGCGCATTAACGGCCCGGTATCGGCGGTGCTTAACGGCTTGCACGCCTGGGATTGGGAAATCGAAACAGGGCAAACCGTTCCGTTACATGTTCCCGACTGCCCTCTGCTACCGCTGGAACAAAATAACTCCCACGCGGTGCAAATTCTTGCCACCGGTCCGAGTTTTCCCGACGATTTAATGGCACAATCCCTCGCCATTGCTATTTTCTCCGCACGTAAAAGCATTGTGATTACCTCGCCTTATTTCGTGCCGAGTCATAACATCGCCGAATCTCTGCGTATTGCCGCCCTGCGCGGCGTGGAGGTGTCCATCATTCTACCGAAAGAAAACGACTCGATGATGGTGCGCTGGGCAAGTCGAACATTCTTCGATGACTTACTCGCCGCCGGGGTGAAAATTTATAATTTCAAGAAAGGCTTATTACACACCAAAAGTATGCTAATCGATAACAAACTTGCCTTAGTCGGCACCGTAAACATGGATATGCGTAGCTTTTTGTTGAATTTTGAAGTGACCATGGTGGTGGAAGATGCGGCATTCGCCAATGAAATTTCCCTATTGCATGAAGGCTACATCAAAAATTCCGAATTATTGGATTATGACAAATGGGCAAATCGCTCCGTTTATCAACGTATTATCGAAAAACTGTTTTTCCTCTTCAGCCCGCTGTTGTAAAAAGTGCGGTGCTTTTTTGCGGTGTTTTTTATTTCGACAACCTTTAACAGGATAAATAATGAACAAAAATCTAACTTTCTATTTAATTCGTCACGGACGCACCGTTTGGAATGAACAAGGCTTATTACAAGGCTTCGGCAATTCCGCTTTAACGGAAAACGGCGTCAAAGGCGCCAAACAGGCAGGCATAGCATTACAAAACATCCCCTTTATCGCCGCTTATTCCAGCTGCCTACAACGCACCATCGACACGGCACAGCATATTTTGGGCGACCGCCCTATTCCCCTGTTTCAACACCAAGGTTTAAACGAGCAATATTTCGGCACTTGGGAAGGCTTGCCGGTGGATGAGTTGCGTGAATTGGAAGAATTTAAACAAATGCGTAATGATGCGGCAAGTTACAAAGCGCAAAGCAATGGCGGCGAAACCTTTGAACAACTCGCCGAACGCGCGATGAAAGCCATACGGGACATTATTCAGGTGCATGATCAAGGTAATATTTTAATTGTATCCCACGGCCATACGCTGCGTTTATTGCTCGCCCTGTTCGCCGGCACAAGCTGGCAGGAACACCGCAACGAAGGCAAAAGCCAAACATTGTTAAATACTTCTATTAATATCGTGCGTTATCAGCAAACCAATGGCACGGATGGGAAATTTTCCATAGAAGCCATCAATAAAGCGGATCATTTAAATTAAAAACCAAAACGGAAGCCAAAACTTCCGTTTTTTACTTTTATACAACCACCTCAAAAAACACCCCACCCGCCATGTCAATCCGCCTGATTTCCCCGTTCTCCAGCAATGGTTTTACCAGCTCCAACACCGCATTCCCATCCGTCAAATCAAACACATAACGCAGTTCGATAAGATTTATCAACGGGTGGCGTTCAAACAATTTCCGCAGGTTTTCGCTGGTGGCTTCGGGCGGTGTGGATTTGAGTTCGCCATTCGTGATTTTTTCAACCAGTTCAAACAATGCCTTGTCGTTCAATACGCCTTTTGCCAACACAGTTTGTCCTTTGTATTCAAACAGATACGCAGGCAGGCTGAATAGGCGCAGTTGCTCACGTCGTCTGAAATCTTCTGCTAATGCGGCTTCGGTTTCGGGCGCGTGGTAAGCGGTCAGAAAATCAGTCTGATTTACGCCCACCTGCTCGGCAACGCGTGCCAGTTCGTCCAGTTTGGTGGTTGGGCGGACTTCGGCGATGGTGGCGAAACGCAGGCGGTATAAAAAGGCTTCGGCTTTTTCGGGCGCGATACGCTCTACGGCTTTGTAGGCTAAATTCAGCGGCACGGACGATGTGCGTTCCGTTGAAAACAAATCCAGTTTTTCCATGGCAATTGGCATGCCGCTGATGGCTTGCTCGGCGTTGTAAATGGCTGCCAAACGCGGCAGGTAGCGTTCGATGGCGTAATCTTCGCTGACCGCCAAATCATTTGGGTTCACAAAGTCATACACGTTGCGCACCAAGCCCGACATCATCGGCTGCACCTCGATTTGGTCGCCGAAATGGGTTTCCAGTTTGCGGAAAAACGGTTCGCTTTCGTAGGAAAGCCCCATCATCGGGTCGGTGAAAATGGAAATTTTGAGCCGGTTCATCGCCCCTCCTCAAAGAAATAACCGCCCACGCTCCACGCGGGAATATCTTCATATTGCACATAAATTTGCGTCGGCAAAATGCCCAGTTCGGCGTGAACCAAGGCGGTGATGGCGTGGCTGAGTTCGGCATAGCCCCGATGCGTGCGGTTGCCGAATACGGCGACTTTAATGTGGGCGGCGGGCGTGTTTTTGCCTTTTAAATACAGGCATTTTTCGCCTTCCAGCCCCACCATCAACACCTGCTCCGATTTGCCCGGCACCCGCTCAATCGCCTTGCCCAAGCCTGTTTTTAGGCGTTCGGCTTGGGTTTCGTCGATTTTGACATTGGTTTGTAGAAAGATAAACGGCATCATTCCTCCTGATTTTCGCCCCATTTCAGCACCAAATCTCGCAAGATGTCAGCAAGTTCCTACTCTTTTTGCTGATAGGTATGCCCCGTTTTTTCAATCAAAATAACTTCGTTTTCCGCCGCACTTGGGAAGTGGTTGTTGATATTGTGCAGAAAATCCGCCGGCTCGCCGTAGGTAAAACGGTCGTAAGTGCCAATCAGCAGCGCGCCCGTGTGGCGGATTTGCTCGATTTGCGAAAAATCGCCGTCCGCCTCAACGTGGACATTGTCCAAAATCGGGCTGTGCAGCCACTGATGGGCGGTGTCGGCAACGCTCGGCAGCCAGCCGAACAGCTCAAACGGCAGCACTTCTTGCCCCATGCCGTCTGAAACCCATTGCTGCACCAACGCGCGCTCGGCAGGGGACACATAGCTAGTCAAATGCTTGATGTTGGCGGGGCTGAGCAAGATAAATTTTTCCACGCGCGGGTCGGCGGTTTGCGACAGGTAATAAATCACCTTGTTCGCCCCCAAGGAATGCCCCGCCAAAATAATGCGCCGATAGCCCGACTGCGCGGCAAAATCCACATAAGCGCGCACATCTTCCACCGCATCGGCAAAATTTTCGTTCCACGAACCGATAAGCTGCCGCTCGCCCGTGTGCGCATTTTGGATTTCAATCTGCCCGAACGCGTTGCGGGTTTGAGCATAGATGAAATCCACACCCGCGCGGCTCGAAGTCTCACCGATGTGGTAATAAAACGGATTGGAATAAAAATTGCCATGCACGCCCGTGATGGCAATCACCACCGTATCGCTCGGCCCGCCACTGAATCTCGCTCCATGCAGCACCACGCCGCTTTGGGTAGGGATGTTTAAACGCTCCATCATTGCTCCTGTAAATTTTTCTGAAAATCGAACCGCTTGTTTGCGGGAATGGGGCTATTATAGGGTGCTACTTTTGAAGAAAAAGAGGGGAATTGGCAAATGACTTTTGCTAGAGTGGCAATAATAGAGAAAGAGCGGTCGAATTTTCAATAAATTTTGCAAACAAAAAACGGAAGCCTGATTTTCATCTCAGCTTCCTCTTTTTCTTACATCGCTTTCGCTGCACTCACCATTCCATCAAGCCACTCTTGGTGTCCGTTAATCATCGGGTTTGGTTTAGTCTTAGCGAGTTCTTTGGCAGGTTCACCGTTTTGGGTTTCTTGGGTTAGAATGCGAACGCGTCCGCCGTCTAATTCTTCCAAAAGCCAAGCGTGGTGTACATCTAAACGCGTTTCGCCTTCGCCTGCCCAGCCGTGCCACGCCACACGTCCAGCTTGCCCATCTTTTGGTTCAACCAATTCGACCACTTCCGCATAGACAGGAAAACCGAAGGTTTCAAAATAGAATTGCTCGCCCAAGGCTAAATGTGTTTTGCCGTATTGAATGTTGGCAGAGTTGGCGTAGTAGCTTGTCCATTTGTGCGGATTGACTAACAATTCCCACGCGTTTTCAAGCTGAATGCCTTTGACGATCACTTCATTAGAACAGAAATTGTCGCTTTCGCCCGGAATGTAGCCTTGTGGGAAAATAATTGCAGATTGTGTGTCATTCATTTTTGTATCCTTATGTTTGTTTTGATGACGACATTATCTTGGTGGTTTGGATATTTGTCTAATCAATGATTTAGATATAAGATATTTATAAAACAAATAAGTGAGGAAAAAGATGCAAGAATTACGCCAATTAGATTTGAATTTATTAAAAGCCCTTGTAGTGCTGTTGGATGAACAAAATGTCAGCCGAGCGGCAGAAAAAATGGCATTGAGCCAATCGGCGATGAGTGCGATTTTAGCCAAACTTCGCGACAGCTTTGGCGATCCGCTCTTTATTCGCACCCAATACGGCTTGTCGCCTACCGAGCGGGCAAAGGCGTTACACGCCCCTTTAAAACAGGTGCTTGCCGACATCAACCAACTTTGGCAACCGCCCGAATTTGATCCTGCCAAGGCGGAAATGACCGTGAAAATCGGTTTAACAGATTACGGCTTTCACGCGGTGGGTTTGCCGTTTTTACGCAAAATTCGACCGCTTGCACCGAAAATAAAATTGGCGTTTTTGCCGATTTTAGGCGGCGATGTTTCGCAACGGTTGAACAAAGGCGAGCTGGATTTCGCCTTAATTACCCAAGGCGAAACCTTACCCGATTTCCACACCAAAGCCTTATTTGACGAGCATTATCTCTGTGCAATGCGACAAGATCACCCCTTAAAAGTGCGGTTAAATTTAGATGAATTTTGTACCGCAGATCACGCGATGGTGTCTTATCACGGCGGGCAATTTCACGGCTTGGTGGATGATGAACTTACCAAGTTGGGCAGAAGCCGCCACGTTGCGGTTTCCGTGAGTAGCTTTCTTGCTCTTCCTGAATTGCTCGCCCACAGCGATTTTATCGCCACCGCCCCCGCCAGATTATTACAACACCGCCCCGAATTATTTGTCTGCGAACCACCATTAGCCATTGCAGGATTCACCAAACTGCTTGCGTGGCACGAGCGCACTCATCACAGCGAAGCATTTAAATGGTTACGGGAGAAAATGGCGGAAGCGGTGGGGTAAGAGCGGTTGATTTTTCGCAAAATTTTACAAAATACAACGGAAGTCTGATTTTATTCGGACTTCCATTTTTCAGACGACCTCTAAAAATACTCCGTCTTATACCGCCCCCCCATTCTGCTTTGACGGCGGGAAGAAATCCGTCCCGCTCTTGTGCCATCGAGCATGGCGGGCGTGTAGCGGTAGAAATCGGCTTGTTCCCAGTCGAAGGTGGTTTGGATTTCTTTTTTAGCCATTCTTATCTTTCCTAAATAGCAGTTTAATATTTTTATTTAAATGAATCTTAAGGATTTTAATAATCTTATGGGAGATTATTGCCAACAGGTGCTTCCCATATCTCCCCAATAAACCCCCTCAAACTCAAACACTTCACGCCTTCAAAACTGTTTCCGTCAAATTCATCCATGGTAACGACGTATTTCGGGTAGTTGTCCCCGATTTTCAGCAGGTTGCCGAATTCACGTTCCAAGGTTTTTTCTTCGTTGATGGTCAGTGTTGCCTGTACATAAATCCGCTCTCCGTTTTTTTCGGCGACGAAGTCGATTTCCTGATTGTTCAAACCGCCGATTTTGACATTAAAACCCGCAATTTGCAGGTGGTTGAAAATGGCGTTTTCCAATAGCTTGCCGCGATCTTGTACGCGGTAGCCGATAAGGGCGTTGCGTAGTCCCAAATCTTCAAAATAGTATTTCTCGCCGATTTCAAATATCCGTTTGCCGACAATATCATAGCGCGGTACTTTGTGGATTAAAAAGGCGTTGGCGAGATATTCCGCGTAGTTTTGCACTTGGGTAACCGAGGTGGAAATTTTTTGTGATTTGAGAAAATCCGTGATTTTTTTTGCGGAAAACAGGTTGCCGATATTGTCCGCCAGAAACTGGGTGAGCTGTTCTAAAAACTGCGGATTGCGCAATGAATAGCGGTTCACGATGTCGCGGATGGCGATGGTGGAATAGATGTTTCTCAGGTATTCAAAGACGATGTTGTCTTGCAGTGGCAAATCCTTCAAATAGGGCAAACCGCCGTATTTGAGGTATTGCGCCATGGCTTTGTCACTGTCTTCAAGGCGCATAAATTGCAAAAATTCGGGATAGGAAAGGGAATGGACGTGGATTTCCACCGCACGTCCACTCAATGCCCCGGCGATGTCGCGGGAAAGCAGGTGCGCATTGCTGCCCGTGCAATACAAATCCAGTTCGTCATCCAGCAGCAATGAGCGCAGCGCGGTTTCAAAATCTTGGATTTCCTGAATTTCATCAATAAAAACATAATTTTTCCGACCGCTCTTTTTTTCGGATAATACGAAATCCGCCAAGTCTTGCGCTGTTTTCAAATAGGAAAAAGCCAAGTCTTCTTTGTTGATATAAATGATCGGCACATGTTCGTCAGCCGCGCGGATTTCCTGCATGATTTGGAACAGCAAATAACTTTTGCCTACCCGTCTTTGCCCGGTAAACACTTTAATCAGTTGCTTGCCGATAAATGGGCGGACGGTATTCAGGTAGCGTTGGCGGTAAATCAGATCTTTTTTCATAGTAATCTCCATGTGTACTGGAAATTATAGGTTAGATATGAAAAAGTTTCTACTATAATGGAAACTTTTTCATATTTCTAACTTTTATCCAATATAAAAAGGTCGTCTGAAAAAATGTTTCCTATTCCAACCGCACTTTTCAGACGACCTCTAAAAATGCTCCGTCTTATACCGCACACCACTCTGCTTTGACGGTGGGAAGAAATCCGTTCCGGCTCTTGTGCCGTCGAGCATGGCGGGCGTGTAGCGGTAGAAATCGGCTTGTTCCCAGTCGAAGGTGGTTTGGATTTCGTCTTCGCGGTCGGTTTCGATGAGTTCCACCAAATTCGGGTTGAGCATAATGCTTTTGCCGATGGAGACGCTTTCCACCCAGCCGGTTTGATAGGCTTTGAGCATATCGTCGGCGGTGTAGAGATTGCCCGAGCCGAAGAACGGCAGGCGGCCGTTGATGCGTTCGTGCACCACTTGCATACGCGTGAGGTTGGTGTCTGCGCCGCGACGGACTTTTTTGTAGAAGTCCCACAGCGAGATGTGCAGGTATTGCAGCGGTTTTTCGAGCAGTGCGTCCACCAGCGTGAGCGTTTCTTTCATGGTGATGCCGTCTGCGCCCGGTTCTTCCGGCGAGAAGCGGTAGCCGATGATGAAGTCGGGGCGGTGGTGTTTTTGGCGCATTTCGTCAATGGCATCAATGATGGCAAGCGGGAAACGCAGGCGTTTTTCCAAGCTGCCGCCCCAGTAGTCGGTGCGTAAATTGGTAGCGGCGGAGACGAATTGTTGGATTTGCCAGCCGTTCGCGCCGTGGATTTCCACGCCGTCAAAACCTGCGTTCATCACCAGTTCCGCCGCGTAAGCGTAGCTTTGCACCATATCCCACACTTCCTGTTCCGTCATGGTGCGGAAGCGTCCGTACATATCGCCGGTCGGGGCGATGACATCGTGTCCTTGTGTCATCGACGGGTCGGCACGCAAGCCGGAATGGGCGATTTGCACCACCGCTTTTGCGCCTTGTGCGTGGGCGATTTCGGCGTATTCGCGCAAGGTCGGCAAATGGCGTTCGTCAAAGGCGTTGGGCGATTCAAAGCCGATGCCGCTGGGGTGGACGTTGGTAAACGGCATAATGTAAAGCCCGAAACCTTCAAAACGGTTTTGCCAGAAGTGGCGGCCTGCTTCGGTCATCTCGCCGTCTGCGCCCGAATCGTAAATGGTGAGTGGCGCGACGGTGAGGCGGTTTTTGATTTCAACGCCGTTGTTTAAGGTGTAGGGTTGGAATAGGGGTTGGTATTTCGCTTTCATCTTTTGCTCCTTGCAAAACGTTGATTATTTTCGACCGCTTGTTGCGGAATGGCGGCTATTATAAAGCGACAGTTTTGAGGAAAAAGAAGTGAATAATCAAATGACTTTTGCTATATTGGCAAGAATTGAGTAAAAATAAAAACTAATTTCTCCGTTTTTTATTCTGTCAAATCTCCCCTACCCCTCTTTGCTAAAGAGGGGAATTGTTCTTTATGAAATAAAGTTTATTTGACTCATTTGAATTTTTAGATGTTGAAGTAAAAAGATAAAATCTAAATTTACTGCGATTAAATCCCCTCTTTAGCAAAGAGGGGTAGGGGGGAGATTTGGCAGTCGCAATTAATGAAGAAATTAACCAATAGGAATACCATGGATAGCATTCAAACCCTACAAATTTACGCCCGCGTGGTGGAAGCGGGCAGTTTCAGCAAGGCGGCGGAGCAGTTGGACGTACACGTTTCGGTGATTTCCAAAGCCGTGAAATATTTGGAAAACCAGCTCGGCTCGCGCCTGCTCAACCGCACCACGCGAAAAATCGCCCTGACTGCGGAAGGCGAACAGTTTTACGAAAAAAGTGTGTCGTTGTTGGCGGAATTGGAAAGCACTTTCAACGATTTATCCGGTTCGGCGCAACAAGCCCAAGGCAAGTTGCGTGTGGATATGTCGCCTGCGGTGATGCCTTTTGTCGTGAGTAAATTGCCTGAATTTCAACGCCAATATCCCGACATCCAACTGGTGCTGACCGCCAGCGACCGCACCAGTGATTTGATTGACGACGGCTTGGATTGCGCCTTGCGTTTGGGCAAATTGGACGACGCAGGCTACATCGCCAAACGCCTTGCCGATGTGCAAATGGTGGTATGCGCCGCGCCCAATTATCTTGCCGAACGTGGCACGCCAAAGGATTTGAGCGATTTGCAGCAGCATTCCGCCATCAACTATTTCTACGGCAAACACCGCAAAATCCTGCCGTGGCAGTTCACCCAAAAAGGCAAACCGCACAGCTTAAAAATGCCGTCTGCAATTTTGGTGAACGATTCAAACCTGCTGCTCAACAGCCTGCTCGCAGGCTTAGGCATCGGCTACTTGCCGCACCTGCTCGTCGCGCCGTATCTCAAAAACGGCGAACTCGTCCCTCTGCTGACCGACTGCACCTTGCCAAGCCGCGATTTGTGGCTGGTCTATCCGCAACGCACGTTCGTGCCGAAAAGATTGGCGGTGTTTATAGAGTGGGTAGTGGGGGTGTTTGAAGGGGAAAAGGGGTGAAGAAAGGTCGCGTGTTATAAGTCTTTATAATAATAAAGCCTTTGCGGCGAACCGAAAAGGCTTTTTTTGTTTAGTTATCGGAAGATTTAGAATCGTCGTTTTTTTCCACCGCACTTTCTGTTTCAGTCTCTTGTGTTTCAGCTTGTTGCGTATCAGCTGCTTTTGGCGCTTCAGCTTTCGGCTGTTGAGACTCGGTTTTGGTGGTGCTTCTCGGTTCTTCCCAGCCCGGAGGTGGGGTCACCGGTTGGCGATTCATTAATTGCTTGATTTGCTCTTCTTCAATGGTTTCGTATTTCACCAGCGCATCTTTCATGGCGTGCAAAATATCCATATTATCCGTCAGAATTTGTCTCGCACGTTCATAATTACGGCTGACAATGGCGCGAACTTCTTCGTCAATCACATGCGCCGTTTCATCGGACATATGTTTAGCTTTTGCCATGGAGCGGCCTAAGAACACCTCGCCATCATCTTCGGTGTAAAGAATCGGACCGAGTTTGTCGGAGAAGCCCCATTGGGTCACCATGTTACGGGCGATATTGGTCGCTACTTTAATGTCGTTAGATGCACCAGTGGAGATATTTTCTTCGCCGTAAATCAAGTCTTCCGCCAAACGGCCTGCATACAAGGTAGAAAGTTTACTTTCCAGTTGTTTTTGACTGATGCTGACTTGATCGCCTTCCGGTAAGAAGAAGGTTACCCCTAAGGCACGTCCGCGCGGAATAATCGTCACTTTGTGTACAGGATCATGTTCCGGCACTAAGTAGCCAACGATCGCATGACCCGCTTCGTGATACGCGGTAGATTCTTTTTGTTTGTCGGTCATGATCATGGTACGACGTTCAGGCCCCATGTTGATTTTATCTTTGGCTTTCTCAAACTCAACCATGGTAACGGTGCGCTTATTGGTGCGTGCTGCAAATAATGCGGCTTCATTCACCAAATTTGCCAAATCCGCACCGGAATAACCCGGCGTACCACGTGCAAGCGTCATGGCATCCACATCCGGTGCAATCGGCACTTTACGCATATGCACTTTGAGGATTTGTTCACGACCTTTTACATCCGGCAAACCGACCACGACTTGACGGTCAAAACGTCCGGGGCGGGTTAATGCAGGGTCCAACACATCAGGGCGGTTAGTCGCGGCAATTACAATAACTCCTTCGTTACCTTCAAAACCATCCATTTCCACTAACATTTGGTTTAAGGTTTGTTCACGTTCATCATGACCGCCACCGAGACCTGCGCCACGTTGGCGACCAACGGCATCAATTTCGTCGATGAAAATTAAGCAAGGCGCATTTTTTTTCGCTTGTTCGAACATATCACGCACACGAGACGCACCCACACCGACGAACATTTCTACGAAGTCAGAACCTGAAATGGTAAAGAAAGGCACTTTTGCCTCCCCGGCAATGGCTTTCGCCAACAAGGTTTTACCCGTACCCGGAGGACCAACCATCAAAATCCCTTTTGGAATTTTACCGCCTAAATTTTGGAATTTTTTCGGTTCTCTTAAGAAGTCAACGATTTCGCCCACTTCTTCTTTCGCTTCATCACAACCCGCCACATCGGCAAAGGTAGTTTTGATTTGTTCTTGTGTCATCATGCGTGCACGGCTTTTCCCAAAACTCATGGCTTTACCGCCACCGCCTTGCATTTGTCGCATGAAGAAAACCCAAACACCGATTAATAACAACATCGGGAACCAAGAAATAAGAATTTGAGATAATAAACCTCGTCTTTCCGGCGGTGTGCCTTCGACTTTCACTTTTTTATTAAGTAAATCATTCAGTAGGTTTTTATCTTCCAACGGAATAATTGTCGTATATTTAGCCCCATCGGCTTTGGTGACTAAAATTTCATTGTCTTCAAATTTAGCCTGACGCACCTGATTATTTTCAAGATCAGAAATGAATGTCGTATAGTCCGTCATTCCCCCGTTAGAAGTGGCATTAAAACTTTGATAGGCAGTCATCATTACAACGGCCACAACCACCCAAAGAATTAAATTTTTTACCATGTCGTTCAAGGCATTACCTCGTATTTATAAGTTAACAAAATGTTGCAAGGTTACTATATTTATCTCGAAAATTAAAGTTATCAAATCAATCGAACTTCTTTGTAACCTAATCTGATGAGTGTTTATAACCGGTTGCAACGATATAAACTTCCCGAGAACGTCCTCGGGAGGCTTCAGGTTTCCGAACTTTTACCACACTGAATAGAGAACGAATCTCTTTTAAGTAGTCATCAAAACCTTCACCCTGAAAAACTTTTACTACAAAACTTCCTTTATTGGCGAGCACTTGTTTGCACATATCCAATGCCAGCTCCACTAAATACATGGCACGCGGAATATCTACTGACGGCATGCCGCTGAAATTCGGCGCCATATCTGACATGACCACATCCACTTTATCTTCGCCGACCCTCTCTAATAAGGTGTTTAACACATTTTCGTCGCGGAAATCTCCTTGTAGGAAATCTACGCCGACAATAGGATCCATTTCCAAAATATCACAAGCGATAACCCGCCCGTTACGCCCGATTTGGCTGACTGCATACTGCGACCATCCACCCGGTGCAGCCCCGAGATCAACCACAGTCATGCCCGGTTTAAATAACCGATCGGTTTGCTGGATTTCATCCAGTTTGAAATAGGCTCGGGAACGCAATTTCTGCTTATGAGCCTTCTGTACGAAAGGATCTTTAAAATGCTCGTTTAACCAACGGGTCGAACTCGCCGAACGTTTTTTCTTGCCCATAATTCATCTTAATTTTGCAATGTTGTTGTATATAAGGCTGAAATTTCGCTTTTCAAGCCTAGTATCATGAAATAAAAAACCCACCTTCACAAAGATTGAAGGTGGTTTGAAAAAATAGCAACCAAAGTGCGGTCTATAAAACGATCGTTTTATTCTTATACACGAAGATACGATCATGCAACGCCAAATCCAACGCGCGACTTAATACCGTTTTTTCTACATCACGACCGGCTTTCATCATGGCATCCGCGTTATAAGTATGATCGATATTAATCACGTTCTGCATAATAATCGGACCTTGATCCAATTCGTTATTAATAAAATGCGCTGTTGCACCGATGATTTTCACACCGCGTTCATAAGCTTGCTGATACGGTTTTGCACCAATAAACGCAGGTAAAAATGAATGATGAATATTAATTACCCGATTCGGATAACGCGCAACAAATTTCGGATTTAATACCCGCATATATTTTGCCAACACAATATAATCCGGCGCAAATTCGTCTATTTTTTCAGCTAATAAGTGATCATGTTCTTCACGGGTTAAATTCTGATGGCTAATGCAGAAAAACGGAATATCAAAGCGCTCTGCCAAACTGCGTAATGTTTCATGATTACCGATCACTGCCGCAATTTCTACATCTAAACCGCCATAATAGTTTTTCATCAAAATATCGCCCAAACAATGAGCTTCTTTGGTGACTAAAATGACAATTCGCTTACGTTTTGTACTAATTAAACGGCAATTCGTGCCTTGCGGTAAACTCAGTTCCAAATCGGCTAACAAGGTTTCTTCATTAAAAATACCCTGTAATTCCGTACGCATAAAAAAATGCTTGGTTTCAAAATCAACAAACTCGTTATTGTGGACAATATTTAGCTGGTGCTTATAACAAATGTTGGTGATTTTAGAAATAAGCCCTTTGTCGTCAGGGCAGTCTGTCAGTAAGATTTTATTTTCAATCATAGTGGCCAATGTTCAAATAAAAAGAAAACCCATAAAAATGGGTTTTCTTCTATAAGCTAGAAATAGGATTAAATTTCAAAAGAGGATAAAGACTTACCCTTATCTAATTGTACTTGGATTGCTTTAGGCGTTCTGCCTTGACCTGTCCAAGTTTTAGTTACGCCGTTTTCATCGACATATTGATATTTTGCAGGATGGGTATCTCTTTTCTTACGCACCACATCGGAACCTAAAATTTCTGCTAATTCGTCTGCGGTAATACCTTCCTGTTTTAATAATTCTTTATATTTTGCAATACGTTCTTGTCGTTCATTTTCTTCCTGCTGAGCTTTCTGAATCTCTTCTTTCTTTTCAGTGACGACTAATTGCAATTTCTCTAAAATGCTTTCAAGTTGTTCTAACGCCAAATCACGTGCAATGACACGCAAACTACGAATGTTCGTTAATATTTTTAACACATCGGACATTAAATTTTCTCCTATAAATACAATTAAACTAACATATACAAAGCCGAGTTATCATAAACAAAATACCCACATAGGTAAATACCGTTTTTTATTAAACTAGTTCGTCAATTTTATCTAATTTTCATTTAGTGATTGGTTTTTCTCATGTTTTATTGTAATCTTTAACTCATCCTACTTGTGTAGAGGTGCAAACGTTATAAGTATATTTTCTGAGTGGATAACGGTGAAGAAAATGGAAAGGAACGTTTGCCGAAATCAATTAAAAGTCATTTTAATTGGTTGGTGGCGTCTTCGAAAGAACCGTCACTGTCATAGTCTATAAACAACTATGGAGCGCTACTGTTAGGTTAGGTCCCATTTTGCCTACCCTTTTTTAAATCATTTCTATTTTAATTTAAATATTTAAAGTCAGTGGTTCTCCCTTAATTTTAGGAAGAACAAATGGAACTCATTGATTACTCATCCTCAGTTTGGTCGGTATTACCGCCATTACTTGCGTTATTGCTCGCCATTATTACCCGTCGTGTATTGCTGTCTTTAAGCGTCGGCATTCTGGTTGGCGCCATTATGTTGGCGGATGTAAACCTAGTGAATACGCTGGTTTATTTGAAAAATAATATATCCTCTCTCTTTATTAAAGAGGAAGGTCTGAACGCGAACAACATTAACATTATTCTCTTCTTATTATTACTCGGAATTCTGACCGCACTTTTAAGTATGTCCGGCAGCAACCGCGCCTTTGCCGAATGGGCGCAAAAGCATATTAAAGGTCGTCGCGGCGCAAAATTGGTTGCCGCGTCTTTAGTTTTCATCACCTTTATTGACGACTATTTTCACAGTTTGGCAGTAGGTGCAATTGCCCGCCCGATTACCGACAAATTCAAAGTCTCCCGCGCTAAATTAGCCTATATTCTCGACTCTACTGCCGCACCGATGTGCGTGCTTATGCCGGTATCCAGTTGGGGCGCGTATATCATCACGCTCATCGCAGGCTTACTGGCAACCTACTCTATCACCGGCTACTCACCGATCGGCGCATTTATGGCAATGAGCGCGATGAATTACTATGCCATTTTCTCCATTTTAATGGTGTTCTTTGTTGCCTACTTCTCTTTTGATATCGGCTCCATGGCAAGACACGAAAAGCTGGCATTACAAGCAGAAAATGCACCGGAGGAAACCCTTTCCGGCGTAAACGGCCATGTACGCAACTTAGTATTGCCAATTCTTACCTTAATCGTCGTCACGGTTTCCGCCATGATGTACACCGGTAACCAAGCCTTAGCGGCTGACGGAAAACCGTTTACTGTGCTTGGCGCGTTTGAAAATACGACGGTAGGCATTTCTTTAGTGGCGGGCGGCATAAGTGCGGTCATTGTGGCGTCCGTTTGCATTTTTATCGATCGCTTGGTAAGCCTACAAGAATATATTAAAGCCTGGGGATTAGGTATGAAATCCATGCTTGGCGCCATTTTAATTCTGTTCTTTGCCTGGACAATTAACAATGTGGTCAGCGACATCAAAACCGGTGCTTATTTAGCCTCTTTGGTTTCTGATACCTTACCTCTCGCCTTCTTGCCGGCATTACTCTTTATTCTGGCATCCGTGATGGCATTTGCGACAGGCACCAGCTGGGGAACTTTCGGTATTATGCTTCCGATCGCCGCCGCCATCGCAGCTCATGCCGGCGGTTCCACCGAATTAATGTTGCCTTGCTTATCTGCTGTAATGGCAGGTGCGGTGTGCGGTGACCACTGCTCACCGGTATCCGACACCACTATCTTGTCTTCCACCGGTGCCAAATGCGATCACATGGATCACGTTACGTCACAATTACCTTACGCCGTCACCGTAGCAACCGCAAGTATTGCAGGTTATATCGTGGTAGGTTTCACTTATTCCGGTTTGCTTGGTTTTATTACCACGGGTGGAGTATTGGCGTTGTTGGTACTTATCTTTAAGAAACGCTAAATTGTGATCTAGCGCACAAAAATCGAATTAAAAATATAATTTTGTAAATTTTATAAAATGCGACATAAAGTCGCATTTTTTATATTTAAAGCATAAATTTATTTATAAAATCCTGAATATTTTATTTTTACAAGATTTTATATCTTAAAATTCATAATTTTTCTGATTTTCACTCAATTTTTCAATAGACAAATCAACCGCTTTCCGTTAAAAATAACCCCCATTGAATCATGATGACCCCAAGTTCACTTTGTCGGAGTAAAAGTGCGGTCAAAAAAAACGCTTTTTCAACATTTTTTGAAGCTAATATTAAGAGGTAAAAATGAAAAAATTATCGGGAGCAGAAATGGTTGTGCAATCCTTGCGCGATCAGGGAGTGGAATTTTTGTTCGGTTATCCGGGTGGGGCGGTATTGGATATTTACGATGCCATTCACACGCTCGGCGGCATTGAACATATTTTGGTGCGCCATGAACAAGCGGCGGTGCACATGGCGGACGGTTATGCCCGCGCCACCGGCAAAGTGGGTTGCGTGCTGGTCACCTCAGGCCCGGGCGCGACTAACGCCATTACGGGCATTGCCACCGCTTATGCGGATTCTATTCCGTTAGTAGTGCTTTCAGGGCAAGTGCCTTCCGGCTTAATCGGCAGCGATGCCTTCCAAGAGTGCGACATGGTGGGGATTTCCCGCCCGGTAGTAAAACACAGCTTTTTAGTGAAAGATCCGCAAGATATTCCAAGCATCATCAAAAAAGCCTTTTATATTGCCTCTACCGGTCGTCCCGGCCCTGTGGTCATTGATTTGCCGAAAGATGTAGTCAATCCGTTAAATAAATTCGCCTACACTTATCCGGAAGAAGTGACTTTGCGTTCTTACAACCCGACAGTGCAAGGTCACAAAGGGCAAATCAAAAAAGCCCTAAAAGCCTTATTAGTGGCAAAAAAACCGGTACTTTTTGTCGGCGGAGGCGTGATTTCCGCCAACTGCCACGAAGCCTTAACCCGTTTTGCCAAACAGTTGAACCTGCCGGTAACCTCCTCCTTGATGGGCTTAGGTGCATTCCCGGGCACGGATAAACAATTCCTCGGCATGCTCGGTATGCACGGTACTTATGAAGCCAACACCGCCATGCATAACAGCGACTTGATTTTAGGGATCGGCGTTCGTTTTGACGACCGCACGACCAATAATCTGGCGAAATATTGCCCGCACGCCAAAGTGATTCATGTGGATGTGGATCCGACATCCATTTCTAAAACCGTACCGGTAGCGATTCCTATCGTAGGTAGTGCAGAAAGCGTATTAGAAGAATTTTTATCGCTGCTGGAAGATGAAAACCTCGCCAAATCCCAATCGGATTTAACAGAATGGTGGAAAGACATCGACCAATGGAAAGCGGAAAAATGTCTGGACTTCGACCGCAACAGCGGCGTCATCAAACCGCAGCAAGTGCTGGAAACCGTTTATCGCCTCACCAAAGGCAATGCCTATGTAGCATCCGATGTAGGACAACACCAAATGTTCGCCGCGTTACATTATCCCTTCGACAAACCTCGTCGTTGGATCAACTCCGGCGGGCTAGGTACTATGGGCTTCGGCTTGCCTGCGGCGCTCGGCGTGAAACTTGCCGATCCGAAAGCCACCGTGGTTTGCATTACCGGCGACGGCAGTATTCAAATGAATATTCAGGAGCTTTCCACTGCCAAGCAATATGACATTCCTGTGGTTGTGATTTGTTTGAACAACCATTTCCTCGGCATGGTAAAACAATGGCAGGATTTGATTTATTCCGGTCGCCATTCACAAACCTACATGAACTCATTGCCTGATTTCGTGAAATTGGCGGAAGCCTATGATCATGTGGGTATTCAAATCGCCAAACCGGAAGAATTGGAAGAGAAACTCAAACAAGCGTTCAGCATTAAAAATAAACTGGTCTTTGTTGACATTAACGTGGATGCCAACGAACACGTTTACCCGATGCAAGTGCGTGGCGGCGCCATGAATGAAATGATTTTGACTAAACCGGAGAATGCATAATGCGTAGAATTTTATCAGTTTTATTAGAAAATGAATCGGGCGCGTTATCCCGCGTAGTCGGCTTATTTTCACAACGCGCTTTCAACATCGAAAGCCTAACCGTCGCCCCGACGGACGACCCGACCTTATCCCGTATGACCATCGAAACATACGGTGATGAACAAGTGCTGGAGCAAATTGAAAAGCAACTGCACAAATTGGTGGACGTGTTCAAAGTGATTAATTTAAGCGATAGCGAACACGTTGAGCGTGAAGTGATGTTGATTAAAGTGCGTGCGCAAGGCGCGGCGCGGGAAGAACTGAAACGTCTGACGGATATTTTCCGTGCGCAAATTGTGGATGTGACGCCGAAATCCTACATCATCCAACTCACCGGCACCAAAGACAAACTGGATGCTTTCGTGAACACGCTAAAAGAAGATGCCACCGTGATCGAAATCGTCCGTTCCGGCTTGGTCAGCTTACCGCGTGGAGAAAAAGGCTATTTGTAGTTCTTAAAGCTGTAGGGTCGGGTCCTGTGCCCGACCAAAATCCAAAGTGAAAGGGGCGGGCATGAACCCCGCCCCTTTGGGGTGTCATCAAAAGCACCCCAAATTCTCACCGCACTTTAGCCCATCACACCTTCATGCAAACCCTGCAAGGCATACACTTCACAATGATCCAGGCTTTTCACGCCTTCCACCAAAGCTTCCGCGCCGGCGAGGGTGGTTTGGATGAAGACTTTGCTTTGTAACGCACCGGCACGAATGGAATGGCTGTCGGCGATACTTTCCGCTTGGCTGCCCACGGTGTTAATCACGATAGCGATTTCGCCGTTTTTAATGGCGTCCACAATATGCGGGCGACCTTCGCGCACTTTGTTGACGATTTGCGTCACAATGCCGTGTTCGCGCAGGAATTTTCCCGTGCCCATGGTGGCGCACAAGCCGTAACCTTCTTCCTGCAAACGACGCACCACCGGCAATAAACGGGCTTTATCATTGTCGTCCACGGACAAGAATACTTTTCCGGTTTTCGGAATGTGTTCGCCCGCGCCGAGTTCCGCTTTCAGGAAGGCTTCGGAGAAAGTTTTGCCCACGCCCATCACTTCGCCGGTGGAACGCATTTCCGGCCCGAGCACCACGTCCACGCCCGGGAATTTAATGAACGGGAATACCGCTTCTTTCACCGAGTAATACGCCGGAATCACCTCGCCTGCCACGCCCTGTTCTTTTAGGCTGATGCCCGCCATCACGCGCGCAGCGATTTTTGCCAACGAACGACCGGTGGCTTTGCTCACGAACGGCACGGTGCGACTGGCGCGCGGATTCACTTCCAACACATACACCACATCATTTTGCACGGCAAATTGCACGTTCATTAACCCCACCACGTTCAACGCCTGCGCCATGGCGACGGTTTGACGGCGAATTTCATCTTGAATGGCTTCGCTTAAAGAATACGGCGGCAAAGAACACGCAGAATCGCCGGAGTGAATTCCCGCCTGTTCAATATGTTGCATAATACCGCCGATAATCACCTGCTCGCCATCGGCGATACAATCCACGTCCACCTCAATGGCGTTATTCAGAAAATGATCGAGCAAAATCGGGCTGTCATTAGAAACAGACACCGCCTCACGCATATAACGATTGAGTTCTTCGTCGTTATACACGATTTGCATGGCGCGACCGCCTAGCACATAAGACGGACGCACCACCAGCGGATAACCCACTTCGTTCGCCAACGCCACCGCTTCCTGCGCATTGCGCGCGGTGCGGTTTTCCGGTTGTTTTAAGTTGAGATCGCGCAGAATTTGTTGGAAACGCTCGCGGTCTTCCGCTGCGTCAATGCTGTCGGCAGAAGTGCCGATAATGTTCACGCCGTTTTCATGCAACGCATTAGCAAGTTTGAGCGGGGTTTGTCCGCCATAATGCACAATCACGCCCCAAGGTTTTTCCACATGAATGATTTCCAGCACATCTTCCAAAGTGAGCGGCTCGAAATACAAACGATCGGACGTATCAAAATCCGTAGAAACCGTTTCCGGGTTACAGTTCACCATGATGGTTTCAAAACCGCTTTCGCGTAGCGCAAGGGCGGCGTGCACGCAGCAGTAATCAAATTCGATGCCTTGCCCGATACGGTTCGGTCCTCCGCCTAAAATCATGACTTTCTTGCGATCGCTCGGATGGGCTTCGCACTCTTCTTCGTAAGTGGAATAAAGATACGCGGTGTCCGATTTGAATTCGCCCGCGCAGGTGTCCACCCGTTTGTAAACAGGGTGCAAGCCGTAAGAAATACGTAAATTTCTCACCGCACTTTCCTCTGCCTTAACCAGTTGGGCGATACGTTTGTCGGAAAAGCCTTTGCGTTTCAGGTAACGTAAAAAAGTGCGGTCTAAATCGGCGATGTTTTTCTTCTCAAGGGCAAGTTCTTCCAACACCAAATCTTCGATCTGGCGCAAGAACCAAGGATCGATTTTGCTGTAATGATGCACTTCTTCTAGGCTAAATCCCGCGCCGAACGCATCCGCCACATACAAAATCCGATTCGGCCCCGGGTTGCCCAATTCCTGACGGATTTTTTCCGGCTGTTCGGAAAGCAGATTAAAGCCGCAAATGCCGGTTTCCAAGCCGCGCAAAGCTTTTTGCAAGGATTCTTGGAAAGTGCGCCCCATCGCCATCACCTCGCCCACGGATTTCATTTGCGTGGTTAAGCGATCGTCCGCTTTCGGGAATTTTTCAAAGGCGAAGCGTGGCACTTTGGTGACCACATAGTCAATGGAAGGTTCAAATGAAGCCGGAATTAAACCGCCGGTGATGTCGTTGCGTAGTTCGTTAAGCGTGTAGCCCACGGCAAGTTTTGCCGCCACTTTGGCAATCGGGAAGCCGGTGGCTTTGGAAGCCAGCGCGGAAGAACGGCTCACACGCGGGTTCATTTCAATCACGATCATTTCGCCGTTTGCCGGGTTCACCGCAAACTGCACGTTGGAACCGCCCGTATCTACACCGATTTCACGCAACACCGCCAGACTGGCGTTACGCATGATTTGATATTCTTTATCGGTTAAGGTTTGTGCGGGAGCGACGGTGATGGAATCGCCGGTGTGCACGCCCATCGGGTCAAAGTTTTCGATGGAACACACGATAATGCAGTTGTCCGCTTTGTCGCGCACCACTTCCATTTCGTATTCTTTCCAGCCCAACACGGATTGTTCGATCAACAGTTCGTGGGTCGGCGACGCGTCAAATCCGCGCTCGCAAATGGCTTGGAATTCATCGCGGTTATAGGCAATGCCGCCACCCGAGCCGCCCATGGTAAAGGACGGGCGAATTAAGGTCGGGAAGCCCACTTCTTCCTGCGCTTTCCAGGCTTCATCAAAGGTATGACAAACGAAGGATTTCGGCGTATTCAAGCCGATTTTCGCCATGGCTTCTTTGAAACGACCGCGATCTTCCGCTTTATCAATGGCATCTTCCGTAGCGCCGATAAGCTCCACGCCGTATTTTTTCAGCACGCCGTTTTTGGATAAATCCAAGGCGCAATTCAACGCCGTTTGTCCGCCCATGGTCGGCAAAATGGCATCCGGACGTTCTTTCTCAATGATTTTTTCCACGGTTTGCCACTGAATCGGCTCAATGTAAGTCACATCCGCCATATTCGGATCGGTCATGATGGTCGCCGGGTTGGAATTCACCAACACCACGCGATACCCTTCCTCACGCAACGCCTTACACGCCTGCGCCCCGGAATAGTCAAATTCACACGCCTGACCGATAACAATCGGACCTGCACCAATGATTAATATTGTGTTTATGTCTGTACGTTTTGGCATTTTTGTTTTCTCACTGTAAAACGATTAAAAATTCGTTGGATTTTATAACCGCACTTTTGGTTGATATTATTGATAGCGTAAGCGTCCACGCTTGTGCTGTAAATTCTGTTTTGGCACAAGCGTGGACGCTTGCGCCATCGGTGCCGATTATTGTTATTTAAACTTCCCGACTAATTTACCGATTAAATAAATAAAAAGCTCAATGATAAAGGTGGTAAAAACGGCAATTGCGCCGGAAGCCAATAAAATTTTCCACCACTCGGCATTGGGAAATATCTTGGCAAGAAGATAACCGCTTAAAACCCAGCTAATACTTATCAAACCTAATGTGAGCTTCTTATATTTAAGAAACAGGATTTCCATCCCGCCTTGAATAACTCCACCGATAATTTCGCGAAGAATTCCAATCAAAATTTCAATCATGCTTTAAATAAATAATCTGTAAAAACGTTTTAAATTTTAACCGCACTTTTGGTTGATATTACTAATAGCGCAAGCGTCCACGCTTGTGCCATCGGTGTCATCAATGCGGTGTATTGATTATTTAATTACCTTACTCGTATTTGTAACTTTTAAATCATTTTCTGTTGGAGGATAAATCGCATACCAATCTTCTCTATATACATCCTCTCTTAATTTATTTAAGTCTTCTGAAACGGGAATATTATCTCCTGGCAGCCCTGTTTTGCCATTTACAACAATACAAGTTAAAGGCGGTAAGTTATTCTTATTACAGAAAAATGCTATATGCCCTAGAATACCTCCTAACACACCAGAAGCATCATGTCCGTACATTAAATTGGATAGTGATTTATAAGTACAAGTTTGTCTATTCATAGCGACTGAAATTAAAATTTGCCAAGCCTGTACAGCTCTACTGGATTGAGATGGATTGTCTTTAAAATATTTAATCATATTTACTCCACGATAGCGCACGCTTCCCAGCGTGTGTTTCTAACTCATTTCGTTACATTACCCGGCACGCGTTGGGAAACGCGCGCCATCAATCCGGATTGATATTCACGGGCGGGCACAGGACCCGCCCCTACACAAATAGATATTTAACCCAAAAACATTTTAAAAACCGACCGCCCTTTTACTTCGCCGCCCGCATTTGGTCGATAAACTTATCGAACAAATACGCCACATCGTTCGGGCCGGGACTGGCTTCAGGGTGACCTTGGAAGCTGAACGCGGGTTGGTCGGTGAGTTCGATGCCTTGGACGGAGTTGTCGAATAAAGAGCGGTGGGTAATGCGCACGTTTTTCGGCAGGCTGTGTTCGTCTACTTCAAAGCCATGGTTTTGGCTGGTGATGAGGACTTTTTGTGAGTCAAGTTCTTGCACGGGATGATTCGCGCCGTGGTGTCCGAAAGACATTTTTTTGGTTTTGCCACCCACGGCTAAACCGAGCAATTGGTGACCGAGACAAATGCCGAATAACGGTTTTTTGCTTTGTAATAAGGTTTGGATGGCGGCGATGGCGTAATCGCAAGGTTCCGGATCGCCCGGGCCGTTAGACAGGAAAATGCCGTCGGGATTGAGCGCCAATACGGCGTCGGCGGAAGTTTTTGCCGGCACGACAGTGAGTTTGCAGCCGCGTTCCGCCAGCATACGCAAGATGTTGTGTTTTACGCCGAAATCGTAGGCGACCACATGAAATTCGGGATTTTCAACGTTTGAATAACCTTTGCCCAGTTGCCATTCGCCCTGCTTCCATTCGTAGGCTTCCTCGCAAGTGACTTCTTGCGCCAGATCTTTGCCCGCCATGGAACCGAAACTTTTCGCCAGTTCCAATGCTTTGGCTTCGTCGATTACGCCCGACATAATGCAGCCCGCTTGCGTGCCTTTGTCGCGCAATAAACGGGTTAAGCGGCGGGTGTCAATTTCGCTGATGGCGACGATGTTGTTTTGTTTGAGGTAGTCGGCGAGGGAAGATTGGGAACGGAAATTGCTGTGCTGCAACGGCAAATCGCGAATGATTAAACCGGCGGCGCAAACCTGGTTGGATTCGGTGTCTTCGTCATTGGCGCCGGTGTTGCCGATATGGGGATAAGTGAGGGTGACGATTTGTTTGGTGTAGGAAGGATCAGTCAAGATTTCCTGATAGCCGGTCATGGAGGTGTTAAACACTACTTCACCGATAGTATAACCGACGGCGCCCAGGGCTTTGCCGTGAAAGACGCTACCGTCGGCAAGGACAAGAATTGCCGCTTCGGACATAAATTACTCCTATTGTATTTGGTCGAACACTTACGAATGCTCATTAACCGCAGGTTGAAAAAACACGTGGAAAAACCACCGCACTTTTTGGCTAACGTTTGCCATATTTCAACCTGCCCTGCTTGTTTTTTGCTGTTGTGACAAGCGCGCTTATTCTAAAAGACGGTTTCCTTTCTGACAAGTAAAAATCCGCAACGGGTTAATGATTATTTACGCATTAATATTGCATATTTAAACGCACTCATGCAAGTTTTTTTCATTTATTTAATAATTTTGTGACATTTATTCAATTTTTATTGTGGTGAAGTGCTATAATCCGTGCGGGTTTAAGCCCAATTTTAAGAACAAAAAATATTTAGTTAATTCGGAACCAATCAACTATCTATTTCTGACATTTATAAGGAGTTAATGTGAAATTAGATGAAATTGCCAAGCTTGCGGGCGTTTCCTGCACAACGGTGAGCTACGTTGTGAACGGAAAAGCCAAACAGTATCGTGTAAGCGATAGCACCATCGAAAAAGTTCAGGCCTTGATTAAACAGTATGATTTTAAACCGAACGCGATGGCGGCAAGCCTGCGTGTGGGGAAAAGCAAAACCATCGGTTTAATCATTCCCGATTTTGAGAATATCAGTTATGCGAAAATCGCCAATAATCTGGAAAATCGTTTACGGGAAAAAGGCTATCAACTGCTCATCGCCTGCTCAAACGACAAAGTCAACAACGAGCAGGATTGTGTGAAACATTTATTACAACGTCAGGTTGACGCGCTATTGGTTTCTACTGCGCTGCCGCCGGATACGGATTTTTACCAAAACACCAACATTCCGATTATCGGTTTTGATCGTCGGGTGATGTCGCCGAAAGTGGTCAATGCTTTGACTGATGACGAAGGCGATGCCCGCGCCTTAACACAAGAATTGTTGCAAATTCCAAATCAGCAACGCATTCTGTTTTTCGGCGCATTGGCAAATTTGCCCACCAGTCAGGAACGGGAAGCGGGATTTCGCGCGGCATTAAACGGGCGTGATATTGCTGTTGATTATTTATACGGTGATATGTTCCGTAAAAATGAAGCGGCGCAGTGTTTCGCTCAATGGCTGGAAAACAATCCGTTACCGACAACCATTTTCACCACTTCTTTTACGTTGTTGGAAGGCGTGTTACTGGTCTTGTTGCAAAAACTGGGACATGTGCCGAAAGATTTGGTGATTGCCACCTTCGGGCATTTTGAAATGTTGGAAGTGTTGGAAAATAAAGTGTTGTGTAGCGTGCAGGATTATGAAAAAGTGTCGCAATCCTTGTTGACATTGACTTTTGATGCGATGTCGAAAAAACACAAAAGCAGTGTGAACGCCACCCCGTTAACCCGTCATATTATTAAATATCACTGTTAACATCGGGAATCGTCACCGGCGGGGGCAACGGTTCCGGCGCCCCCAAAAAGTGCGGTTCCCTTTCCACCAATAAATCCCACACCGCCTGCAAACGGGCAAAAAACTCCCGCACACGCACGAAAGAATACACCTGCGGATAATCCGCCGCGAAACAAATGGCGTCGATATTATGGAATTTGGCAATAAATAAGGCGCGTTCACAATGGAATTTCTGTGAAATGATCGTAAGCGAATGCGCTTTAAACACCTGATCGGCACGAATGACCGAATCTAAGGTGCGGAAGCCCGCAAAATCCAGATAAATAAACTCCTGCGGCACACCCATTTTTTTCAAATCCCGCAACATGGTGCGCGGTTCGTTATATTGCAAGGTGCGGTTATCGCCGCTTAATAGCAAATAATCCACTTTCTTCGCTTCAAACAAGCGTTGTGCGGCAAGCAAGCGATTGTAATAGAACAGATTCAGCGTGTTATTGGTGAAATATTTTGAAGTGCCGAGCACTAACCCATACGGACGATTCGGCACGTTATCGATGTCGTAATAAATGTCTTTGCGCACATAATAGCCAATCGCTTGATCCACGATGATCAGCAACAAAGCAAAACCCGCAAAAAACACAGCAACATAACGAGCGATCCGTTTGAGGCGTGATGCGGTTAAATAGGCTTGTAACTTTTCTTTAAAATTCAATTTCATCGGCATTATTATGAAAAAATACTGGTGCTCAACATAAAGAAAAAAACCGCAGAATTCAAGTCCAATCTCTTTATTTATAGACTTCAAAACTTCCAGATGTTTAGACGGCTAAATTTTCTTGACAAGGTATAAGGCAAGATGTAACGTTATGCACCACTAGCGATAACAATAAGAATTGCGTCGGATCCGGCAATGACAATAAAAAAAACCACTGTTTTTACCCATCAACCTTTACAGCTCATTTTAGGCGGTCAACTTCAGCAAATTGAGGTGGCTTATCAAACCTATGGTGAGCTGAATGCGGATAAAAGCAATGCAGTGCTAATTTGTCATGCGCTCACGGGTGATGCCGAACCCTATTTTGATAAAAGTGCGAACCAGGAAGGCTGGTGGCAAAATTTTATGGGTGACGGCTTGGCATTGGACACATCACGTTATTTTTTTATTTGCTCCAACGTGCTCGGCGGCTGCAAAGGCACTACCGGCCCCTCTTCCATCAACCCGCAAACCAACCGCCCCTACGGCAGCCAATTTCCCGCCGTTATCGTGCAAGACATCATCAAAGTACAAAAAGCTTTGCTGGATTTCCTCGAAATTCCCCACTTACACGCCGTCATCGGCGGATCCTTCGGCGGAATGCAGGCGACCCAATGGGCGATTGATTATCCCGATTACGTCTCCAACGTAGTAAATTTGTGTTCTTCCCTTTCCTTCAGCGCGGAAGCTATCGGCTTTAACCACGTCATGCGCCAGGCGGTGATCAACGATCCCAATTTCAATAACGGCGATTATTATGACGGCGAACGACCGGACAAAGGTCTGGCAATCGCCCGCATGCTCGGCATGCTCACCTATCGCACCGATGTGCAATTAAGCAAAGCCTTCGGGCGCGCTACAAAGGCGGAAGGCAATTTGCAGAGAGATTATTTTCAGGTAGAGTCTTATTTAAGCTATCAAGGGCAAAAATTTCTGGCGCGCTTTGATGCCAACAGCTACCTGCATTTGTTACGCGCTTTGGATTTATATGATCCGAGCGTCGGCTACGCCGATTTAAAAACCGCCCTTTCGCGCATTCAAGCACGCTATACGTTGGTCTCGGTGGATAATGATCAATTGTTCAAATTGCCGGAATTGCGCAAAAGCAAACAATTACTTGAACAAAATGGCGTGAACCTGAATTATTACGAGTTCAGTTCCGATTACGGACATGACGCGTTCTTGGTGGATTACGCGTTTTTTGAAACCAAAATCCGCGATGGCTTGGCTGGCGGTAATGAAGATTTAACGGAAAAATAACCGCACTTTGATCTGCACCCCAAAAGTTGGACACCCAAATCAACTCATTAAGGTGCAGATTTTTATGGGTAAACATTATTCAATCGAATTCAAACATCACATCATTAAACTGATTTTAGAATCACATTGGGGCATTCGTGAGGTTGCCCAACGATTTCATATCGCCTCTCATTCTTCCGTCGTGGCTTGGTTGCAACGCTTTGAAAAATACGGTATCAATGGGCTTTCCCGTCAATATTATCAACCGAGAAAAACGAAAATGGCAAAAGCCAAGAAAACGCCATCCTGCGATAATCCTCAGGATATCAAAACATTATTGAAAGAACTTGAGTATTTAAGAGCGGAGAATGCCATCCTAAAAAAGTTCAAGGAGCTGGACGAGCAAAAAGCCCGGCAGAAAAAAGGACATCGTCAACGCATTAAAAGAATGGTATAACCCGCGTTTGTTATTGAAGATTATCGGACTGACTCGCTCAACGTTCTATTACACTCCGAAGGTAAAAGACCATCAGGCTATTCGACAGCGTATCCTCGCCCTTTATCAGGCAAATCAGGGACGGGACGGTTACCGCATGATTCGGCTCAAGTTACAGCGGGAAGGGATTTTCCTGAGTGGCAAAACCGTATTGGCGCATATGCGGGCATTGGGGATTCGTTCTTGCGTGAAAGTCAAACGGCGCAAAAAGGCCGGTAAAACGAGCCATGTGGCACCGAATTTACTGCAACGCAATTTTAGCGCTTTGAGATTGAAGGAGGAGTGGGTGACCGATGTGACCGAATTTCGGGTAGGCGCAGAGAAACTGTATCTTTCGCCGATGATGGACTTAGCCAATCAGGAGATTATTGCCTTTGAAACACACAGACGGCCGACTTTCGGTTTGGTGTC